>NZ_JAHYBX010000001.1:0-1566570 GCF_020208145.1 Massilia hydrophila
GTGCATCCGCATTCGGCGCTCGGCTACAAATCGCCACGGATGTTTAGGAAAGAGCGACGCCGTCAGGCTCTGGAAACTGACGCTAAATAGGCATCAGGCTGTGTCCGGGAAAAGCGGGGCAAGATCAACACCATATGGGCCGAATGTCCAGCTCGGAACATGTCGCTTCGCATTCCTCTCATGTATTCAGTTTGATAAAAAACATGGTCGTGTGTATGTTTCTTTGAATTGTTGAGTTGCGTAATGAAGTCATCACAATGGGATCAGATGGATGCACGTTGCGGGCAGGCGGCGAACGCGAAGGTGTCGCAATTTTGCCTCAAATCAAGCTTCCCTTAATGTAATTCCATAGTCATTTTGAAATGCAGGATTAATAAGAGATTCGCGGATTTTTATCTATCTGATCACTTTTGCTGATAATCTGCCAATCCATTTCATTATCTGTTTTTCTACTATCGCCATAATCGGCATTTTTTTCTCCGTCCGGTATACACCGCGGTTTTTTTTAAGGGTATAGTCTCCTTATCCCATTGCCTTCGGGCATCAAAACAATATCAAACGCACACGTTTGAACCCCTGAGCGGCCGCCTGCGCCGCCGCCGATCCCGCGAGAGACACCGCCGGCACGGCAACCACGAAGCACTGCTGTCCGTCTCAAACTTAGCTAGAGATCAAACGATGCCCAATTTCGCCCAACTTCAAGTTGCCTTCAAGAATGCTTTCAAGAGCCTGTCCGTGCGGATCGCCCTGGCGGCGCTGCTGGGTGTGCTGGCGACGGTGGCAATCTGGAAGTCGACCGTGCCCCAGGACCCGAATCCGGTCGTGCAGTCGCAAAATATTGCCGAGATCACCGAACTGGCGGACAAGAAGGCCCGCCTCGAGTACCTCCTGATCGCCAAGCCGCTGTCGGAGTCACCGCGCTACGTCTACAAGTTCAAGGACGCGGACGCGATCCACGTGGTGAAAGTGCCGAGCACCTCGCACCTGTCGCTCGAACGCGAGGTGCTGTTGAAGAATGCGATCCCCTATTCGATCGCCAAGGACGACTACCTGGCCAGCCACAAGGCCGTGATGGACGAAGGCGAGACTTTCCTCGAGAAGACCGGCACTTTCCTCAAGAACTATGGTCTGCAGATCGGTCTCGTGCTGCTGGTACTCTACCTGCTGAAATTCGGCCTGCCAGGCATGAATGCCAGCGCCTCGATCATCACCCCGGACAAGCTCAAGGGCAGCATGGACGACCTGATCGGCATGGAAGACATCAAGCAGGAAGTGCTGCACCTGGAAGACATGATCCGCAACCGCGACGAATACCACTCGCACAACATCGACAAGCCCTTCAACGTGATGCTGACCGGCCCGGCCGGCACCGGCAAGACCAAGCTGGTCGGCTACCTGGCCAAGCGCCTCGACATGCCGCTGATCTCGGCCTCGGGTTCGGCGCTGGAATCGGGCTACGTGGGCGGCGGCTCGAAGGCGCTCAATGCGCTGTACAAGAAGGCCTGCGCCAAGGGCAAGTGCATCATCTTCCTCGATGAAGCGCAGAGCCTGTTCATGCCGCGCGGCCGCAGCGAGAAGAAATGGGAAGACGATACCGCCAACACCCTGCTGGGCCTGCTCGACGGCGTCAAGAGCGACAAGGGCCAGGGCGTGATCTGGGTGGTGGCGTCGAACTTCGATGACTCGAACACCGAGATGGACGAGGCGATGTTGCGCCGCTTCTCGGTGAAGATCAACTTCCGCCTGCCGAACAAGGCCGAGCGCAAGGAACTCCTGCGCAGCTTCCTGGCACGCAAAAAAGAAGGCCTGGTCGACTGGAGCGATACCAACCTGGACCAGGTCGCGGAAATCACCCAGAACCTGAGTCCGGCGCTGCTGGAGACCGTGGTCGAGCGCGCGTCGATGCTGTCGATCCAGGAAAAGGCGATCATCAACACCAATCTGCTGTTCCGTGCCTACGAGCGCGCCACCATCGGCCTGACCGACCGCGCCACCACGGCTGAAAAGACCAAGCAGCGCGAGCGCATCGCCCTGCACGAACTGGGCCACTTCTTCATGCAGATCGACCCGCACCTGCGCGCCGGCCTGAGCCTGGCCGAGGTCAAGGAAAAGTCGCACCTGCTGAAGATCTCGACCGAGGCCGTGTCGAAGATCGGCGCCCTCGGTTACGTGCTGCAGTCGGGCGAAGACATGTCGCTGCGCACGCTGGAAGAACTGGAGCGCGACGTGATCGGCCTGTACGGCGGCGTGGCGGCGGAAGAGCTGTTCTACGGCGCGCGCGGCATCTCGGTGGGTAGCCAAAACGACATCGAGAAGATCACCAAGATGCTGAACCTGATGGTGGGCCGCCTGTCGATGTATTCGCGCTCGAAGCTCGACTACTCGCAGCTGTCGAAGGAAACCGGTGGCGAGCACACCTTGCGCCTGGTAGAAGAAAAAGCGGACGAGCTGTACAGCTACACCCTGAACGCGATCCACGACTACAAGCTGGTGATCGAATCGCTGAAGGACACCCTGATGGAAGAATACGTGCTGTCGAAGGATGCCGTGTTCGCGCTGCTCGAAGAGCGTAGTGAACTGATCTACTCGCAACTGCATGGCCGCCACGCCAACCTGAAGCTGTGCGTGGAAGGGGCGGCCGCCTAGGCCGGATGCTTCCTGCTTGTTCTCCGACCCGCCGTGCGCAAGCCCGGCGGGTTTTTTTTCAGGCGCCGCTCAATGCGCGGCGACGCGTTGCTGGAGCGTGTCCATCACGTGCCGCGTCATGCTGGCCGCCAGTTCCTGTTCGCCGACGAAGACCTTGCCGCCCGTCTCCTGGCGCAGCAGGCTGGCCTCGCTCTCGTTATGGCTGCGCACCACCACCTGCACCGATGGGTTGAGCATGCGTGCGATTTCCACCATCCGGCGCACGTGGAAGGTGTCGGGGGTGGCGATCACGAGCAGGGCGGCGTGCGTGATGTGGGCCTGGATCAGCACCGCCGGCTCGGCCGCGTTGCCGGCCACCGCCGGGATGCCGCGTGTGCGCAGGCCTTCGACGATCTCGCGGTTCTGCTCCGCCACGACGAAGTGCACGCCGCGCGCGACCAGGTCGTCGGCGATGCGGCGGCCCACGCGGCCGAAGCCGACCAGCACCACCTGGCCGCTGAGCTTTTCGTGCGCCGTTTCCATCGGCAGCTCGGCCAGTGGGTCGACCGGGTGTTCCAGCCTGCGCGCCAGGTCCGGCTTGGAACGCAGCCATTTTTCCAGCGGCGTGGCGAGGGTGAACATCAGCGGGTTGACCGCGATCGAGATGATGGCGCCGGCCAGGATCAGGTTCTGTCCCAGCACCGGGAGCAGTTCCAGCTGCATGCCCAGCGCCGCCAGGATGAAGGAGAACTCGCCGATCTGCGCCAGCGATGCCGACACCGTGATCGCGGTATTGAGCGGGTAGCGCAGCGCCAGCACCAGCACGAAGGCGGCGATCGACTTGCCGAACAGGATGATCGCGACCACGCCCAGCACCTGCAGCGGATACTCGAGCAGCACCATCGGGTCGAACAGCATGCCGACCGAGACGAAGAACAGCACCGAGAATGCGTCGCGCAGCGGCAGCGATTCCTCGGCCGCGCGGTGGCTCAGTTCCGATTCGCGCAGCACCATGCCGGCGAAGAAGGCGCCCAGCGCGAAGGACACGCCGAAGAAGTGCGAGGACGCATAGGCGATGCCGACCGCCGCCGCGATCACGGATAGCGTGAACAGCTCGCGCGAGTTGGTCTTCGCGACCCGCCACAGGAACCACGGGAAGATCTTGCGGCCGACCACCAGCATGAAGGCGACGAAGGCGCCCACCTGCAGCAGGGTCTTGCCCAGCGCCGGCCACAATTCGGCGCCGGCGTCGCCCCGGCCGCCGAGCGGCCCGCTGAGTGCCGGCAGCATCACCAGCACCAGCACCATCACCAGGTCTTCGACCACCAGCCAGCCGACCGCGATGCGGCCGTTCAGGGAATCGAGCACGCCGCGCGCTTCCAGCGCCCGCAGCAGCACCACGGTACTGGCCACCGACAACGCCAGGCCGAACACCAGGCCGGCGCCCAGTCCCCAGCCCCACCAATGCGCCAGCCCCATGCCCATCAGCGTCGCCACCGCGATCTGCAGCAGCGCGCCGGGCAGGGCGATCTTCTTCACGTCGAGCAGGTCGCCCAGTGAAAAGTGCAGGCCGACGCCGAACATCAGCAGCATCACACCGATTTCCGCCAATTGGGAAGCCAGCTGCACGTCGGCGACGAAACCCGGTGTGGCCGGGCCGATCAGGACGCCGGCGGCGAGGTAGCCGACCAGCGCGGGCAGTTTCAAGCGTATGGCGAGCATGCCGAACAGGAGGCCGAAGCCCAGTGCGGCGGCAATGGTGGTGATCAGGCTGAGTTCATGGTGCATCCGTGCGGCCTCCGTGGCAGGTTGTTAACCCCACGAGTATACGCGACAGGCCGCCCCTGCCCGGAATTATTTACCGGCGGATCAAGGCACGGTCGCGAGCGTTAGCAGCACTTTGTGCACCGATGCACGCACGGACGCGAACTGCTCGGGACGCGCGCGGCGGTCCAGCCGGAACAGCATCAGGCCTTCGACCTGGGCCACGATCAGCACCGAGCGCCGCATGTACTCCTCGTCGTCGATGGCCGGGTTCAGGCCGCGCACCAGGCCGTAGATGGCCTTGCGTTCGCGCCCCACCATCTTGCCCATCAGGCTGGAGGCGAAGGGATGGCGCGAGGCCAGCGCCCAGATCTCGAAGAAGATCGCATGGGTCACCGGCTCGGTGATCTCGTCGAGGAACATGTCCACCGTGCTCAGGAAGCGCTCGACCTGGGGCCGGCCCGCCATCGCCACCGCGATCTGGTCCATCTTGGCCTGGAACTCGTCCATCGTGTACAGCAGCAGCGCTTCGAGCAGCTGCTCCTTGCTGCCATAGTAGTGCTGCACGTTCGACAGGCTCATGCCGGCGTCCTGGGCCACGCGCCGCATCGACAGCCCGGCATAGCCTTCGCTGGCCAGCAGGCGGCGCGCGGCGAGGAGGATATCGCGCGCCCGTCCCAGGCCCTTTTCGGTGGTGGTCGAAGGCTTGTAGCGCAGCGTGCTGTCGAGAGTGGGCATCATGGGGCGATTATCGCAGACACATGCAAAAATTAGTACAGTTGACCTATAATCGGCTGATTAGGTCGTGCGACCTAATCGTGCGCGGCCAGGGCAGGACGAAGACAGGAGACAGTGGTGAAACGAGTATATGTCAGCGGCGTCGGGATGATCCCGTTCGCCAAGCCGGGGGCCAGCAGCCCTTATCACGAGATGGGCGCCCAGGCCGCCCGCGCCGCGCTGGAAGACGCGGGCCTGGCGTATGACCTGGTCGAGCAGGCCTACGCCGGCTATGTGTATGGCGATTCGACCAGCGGCCAGAAGGCGCTGTACGCGGTGGGCATGAGCGGCATCCCGATCGTCAACGTCAACAACAACTGCTCGACCGGCTCGACCGCGCTGTTCCTGGGCCGCCAGGCGATCGCCAGCGGGGCCGCCGACTGCGTGCTGGTGCTGGGCTTCGAGCAGATGAGTCCCGGCGCGCTCGGCTCGGTGTTCACCGACCGCCCGACCCCGTTCGACGCCTTCGACGAAGTCACCGACCGCCTGGTCGGCAAGCCCGAGATTCCGCTGGCGCTGCGCTACTTCGGCGGGGCCGGCCTGGCCCACATGGAGAAATACGGCACCCCGTTGGAAGCGTTCGCCCGCATCCGCGCCAAGGCCAGCCGCCACGCCGTCAACAATCCGCTGGCGCTGTTTCGCAAGGAAGTCACGGCCCAGGACGTGCTGGATGCGCCGGCGATCTGGCCGGGCGTGATGACGCGCCTGATGGCCTGCCCGCCCACCTGCGGCGCGGCAGCAAGCCTGCTGGTATCGGAAGATTTCGCAAAGCGCCACGGACTGCGCCGCGACGTGCACATCGCCGCCCAGGCCATGACCACCGACACCTCGGCCACCTTCGCCTCCGGCGACATGATGCGCCTGGTCGGCTACGACATGAGCCGCGCCGCCGCGCAGAAGGTCTATGAGCAGTCCGGCCTCGGCCCGCAAGACCTGGACGTGGTCGAACTGCACGACTGCTTCGCGCACAACGAGCTGATTACCTATGAGGCCCTGGGCCTGTGCCCGGAAGGCGGCGCCGACAAGTTCATCCTCGACGGCGATAACACCTATGGCGGCAAGGTGGTCACGAATCCGTCCGGCGGCCTGCTGTCGAAGGGCCATCCGCTGGGCGCCACCGGCCTGGCCCAGTGCTACGAGCTGACCCACCAGCTGCGCGGCACGGCCGATGCGCGCCAGGTGGCGGGCGCGCGGGTCGCGCTGCAGCACAACCTGGGCCTGGGCGGCGCCTGCGTGGTCACCATGTACCGCAACGGATAAGGGCTGCAGATGGATACCTTCGTCGATTCCCCATCCCCCTGGATGAATGAAGAACTGCGGTCCTTCCGCGACGCGGTGCGCCGCTTCGTGGCGGGCGAGATCACGCCGCACCAGGACCGGTGGCGCGCGCAGCAGCACGTCGACCGCGACCTGTGGCGCAAGGCCGGCGCGATGGGCTTGCTGCTGGCCGACATCCCCGAAGAATACGGCGGTGCGGGCGGCAGCTTCGCCCACATGGCGGTGGTGTTCGGGGAGCTGTCCTACGGCGGCGACACCGCCTTCGGCATCCACGTGCACGCCATCGTCGCCCACTACCTGCTGAACCAGGGTACCGAGGAGCAGAAGCGGAAATACCTGCCGCGCCTGGCCAGCGGCGAGATGATCGCGGCGATCGCCATGAGCGAACCGGGCGCCGGTTCCGACCTGAAGGGCATCCGTACCACGGCCGTGCGCACGCCCGATGGCTACCGCGTGAGCGGCTCCAAGACCTTCATCTCGAACGGCTACCTGGCCGACCTGGTCCTGGTGGTGGCCAAGACCGACCCGGCCGCCGGCGCCAGGGGCGTGTCCCTGCTGCTGCTGGAAACCAGGGACAACCCCGGCTTTCGCGTCGGGCGCATCCTGGAGAAGGTGGGCCAGAAGGGCCAGGACACCTGCGAGCTGTTCTTCGACGAGGCCCATGTACCGCTCGACAATGTGCTGGGCGGGGAGGAGGGCCGCGGCTTCGCCCACCTGATGACCGAGCTGCCGTATGAGCGCACGATCCTCGGCGTATGCGGCGTGGCCGCCATCGAGCGTGCGCTGGCGCTCACCGTCGCGCACACGCGCGAGCGCAAGGCCTTCGGCCAGGCGCTCATCGAGATGCAGAACACCCGCTTCGTGCTGGCCGAGATCAAGACCGAGGCGACGGTGGCGCGCATCTTCATGGACCGCTGCGTCGAAGACATGATGGCCGGGCGCATGGACACCGTGCGCGCCTCGATGGCCAAGTACTGGATCTCGGACCTGCAGTGCAAGGTGGTGGACCAGTGCGTGCAGCTGTTCGGCGGCTACGGCTACATGCTGGAATATCCGATCGCCCAGATGTACGTGGACGCGCGCGTGCAGCGCATCTATGGCGGCGCCAACGAGATCATGAAAGAGATCATTGCGCGTTCGCTCTAGCGCAGGAAAGGCAGGCATGGCACAGGCGAAGACGGGACCGCTGGCGGGCGTGCGGGTGGTCGAGATGGTGGGCATTGGGCCGTGTCCGTTCGCGGCGATGATGCTGGCCGACATGGGCGCGGACGTGATCCGCATCGACCGCAAGGGCAAGCCCGGCGAAGACAATCCCTATCCGGTACTGGGTACCCGCCACGACGTGATGGCACGCGGACGCCGTTCGCTGTGCCTGGACCTGAAGAAGGAATCCGGACGCCAGGCCGCGCTGCAGCTGCTGGAAGGCGCCGACGTGCTGCTCGAGGGCTTTCGTCCGGGCGTGATGGAGCGCCTGGGCCTGGGGCCGGATGCCTGCCTGGAACGCAATCCAAAACTGGTCTATGGCCGCATCACCGGCTGGGGCCAGGACGGGCCGCTGGCGCAGGCGGCCGGCCACGACATCAACTATGTGGCCTTGTCCGGCATGCTGCACGCGACCGGACGCGCCGGCAGTCCACCGCCGCCGCCGCTGAACCTGGTGGGCGACTTCGGCGGCGGCGGCATGATGCTGGCCTTCGGCGTCGTCTGCGCGGTGCTGGAGGCGCGCGCGTCCGGCCGGGGCCAGGTGGTGGACGCCGCCATGACCGACGGCGCGGCGCTGCTAGGGGCCATGATGTACGGCCTGCGCGGTTTCGGGGCCTGGAGCGACGCGCGCGAAGCCAACCTGCTCGATGGCGGCGCGCCCTTCTACGACACCTACGCCTGCAGCGACGGCAAGTTCATCTCGATCGGGGCGATCGAGCCGCAGTTCTTCGCCACCCTCCTGCGGCTCACCGGCCAGGACGATCCGCTCTTCACCCGGCGCTGGAACCGGGCCAACTGGCCCGAACTGAAGCGGCGCCTGGCGGCGCTGTTCGCGACGCGCAGCCGCGAGCAGTGGTGCCGCCTGCTCGAGGGCAGCGACGTCTGTTTCGCGCCCGTCCTCGACCTGGAAGAAGCGCCGCGCCACCCGCACAACGCGGCCCGGCGCACGTTTGTAGAGATCGACGGCGTGACCCAGCCGGCGCCGGCGCCGCGCTTCAGCCGTACGGCGCCGGCCACCCCGCGCGCGCCCAGCAGCCCGGGGGCGGACAGCGTGGCGATCCTGCTTGAATGGGGCTTCACGGCCGAGTCAATCGAAGCGCTGAGGGCGCGCGAAGTCATATAGCATTCGGTGGCAGGCGGCATGGCCGCCATCCTGTTCCCGGAGCCCATGACGAAAGCCACCGAACTGCGCCAGTCGAAACTGCTTGCCCTCGCGTTCTTCGCGGGCGCGGCACTGCTGTTCGTGCTGACCCTGTTCCTGCCGCAGAACTGGTGGACCGGCCTGCTGCGCGCGTTTTCCGAAGCCGCCATGGTGGGCGCCCTGGCCGACTGGTTCGCGGTGGTGGCGCTGTTCAGGCGCGTGCCGATCCCGATCGTCTCGCGCCATACCGAGATCATCCCGAAGAACAAGGAGCGCATCGCCGACAACCTGGCGCGCTTCGTGCACGAAAAATTCCTCGACACCGAATCGATCGTGCGGCTGATCCAGCGCCACGACCCCGCGCAGAAGGTGGCCGACTGGCTGGTGCAGCCGGCCAATACCGCGCTGCTGGGCCAGCAGCTGGTGCGGGTGGGCGGCTGGATGCTCGACTTCATCGAGGATAGCGCGGTGCAGGGCCTGATCCGGCGCGCCGTGCACGCCATGGTCAACAGCGTGGACCTGTCGACATCGGCCGGCACCATCCTGGAAAGCCTGACCCGCGACGGGCGCCACCAGGAGCTGCTCGACGAAGGCATCACCCAGCTGGCGCGCCTGCTCGACAACCAGGATACCCAGGCCACGATCTCGCAGGGCATCGTTGACTGGCTGCGCGAAGACTATGCCTTCATCGAGCGCATGCTGCCGTCGGAACTCATCGGCCGCAAGGGTGCCGACCTGGCGGTGCGGCTCGCCTCCGGCATCCTGAACAAGGTGGCGGCCGACCCGCGCCACCCGCTGCGCCAGCGCTTCGACGTGTTCACCGCCGAGTTCATCGAACGCCTGAAGGGCGACCCGGCCTTTGCCGCGAAGGCGGACGAGATCAAGGCCTACCTACTGGGCGACGAGACCCTGAACGGCTACCTGGCCACGCTGTGGGACGAGCTGAAGGACTGGGTCAGGCGCGACCTGCACAGCGAGGACTCGGCCCTGCGCCGGCGCCTGGTGGCCACCGGCGCCTGGATCGGCCAGGTGCTGGCCGAGGACCCGCAGCTGCGCGCCTCGCTCAACGAGAGCCTGGAAGCGGCCGCGCGCGGCGCCGCGCCCGAATTCGCGGGCTTCCTCACGCGCCACATCGCCGATACGGTGAAGCAGTGGGACGACCGCGAGATGTCGGAACAAATCGAACTCAACATCGGCAAGGACTTGCAGTACATTCGCATCAACGGCACGCTGGTCGGTGGCCTGATCGGGGTCACGCTGTATCTGCTGTCGCAGGCGCCGGCGCTGTTTTGACCGAATGGTAAAACTTTCTGGAAGAGGGCGGCATGGAACAACTCGCACTGAACGCCTGGCTGGCGGCGAACCCGGAGGTCGAGCAGATCCCGGGCCGCGACCTGTTCATCATCGCCCGCTACCTGGTGCCGATGGAGGCGAACCTGGCCCAGGGCTGCCTGGTCGCGGCCGGCATCCCCGCGGTGCTGGCCGACGCCCACCTGATGCAGGCCGACCTGCTGCTGGCGCCCGCACTCGGCGGGGTGCGCATCCTGGTGCCGCAGGAATACCTGCAGCAGGCCGCCAGCGTGCTGGCCAGCCTGGCGCGCGGCGACTTCGCGCTGGACGAGTCGTTTACGGATGAGTAGAACGGCGGCTTGCGTGAACTGGCGAACGTTACGGGGAGCCGGCGCGGCGTAGCCTGATGCTGTCACTGACCATTGCAAGGAGACGCATCATGCCGCAAGGGGATAAATCGTCCTATACGGACAAGCAGAAGCGCCAGGTCCAGCACATCGAGCAGGGCTATGAAAAGAAAGGTGTGCCGAAGAAGGAAGCCGAACGGCGCGCCTGGGCGACCGAGAACAAGATCTCGGGTGGCGGCAAGAAGCATTGAGCCAGCCAGCCCCGCAAACGCACAACGGCCCGGTTCGCGAGAACCGGGCCGTTGCCGAATCTGGTGGTGATAGGTGGACTTGAACCACCGACCCCAGCATTATGAGTGCTGTGCTCTAACCAGCTGAGCTATATCACCGAAAAAATCACCGCCAGGCGGTAAAGCAAAATGGCTTGACCCTGGCGAGTCAAGCCATCCGCTTGGAATTCTGTGGTGGTGATAGGTGGACTTGAACCACCGACCCCAGCATTATGAGTGCTGTGCTCTAACCAGCTGAGCTATATCACCGCAACGGCAGGCATTATCGGGGGCGCCGCCCTGCCTGTCAAGGCTGGACGCGCTTCCGGGGCGCAAAAATTTCGTGCCAATGTCATTTTTCCAACCTGCCCAGCCTGTTCATCAGCTCGCCGGTCGGGTCCGTACCAAGGCAGTCTACCACGATCCGCTCCGGCATCGCGCGCAGCCAGGTGAGCTGGCGCTTGGCCAGCTGGCGGGTGGCGATGATGCCCAGCTCGCGCAGTTCGGCGCGGTCGATCTTGCCGTCCAGGTAGTCCCAGGTCTGGCGGTAGCCGACGCAGCGGATCGAGGGCAGGCTGGGCGACAGGTCGCCGCGCGCGCGCAGGCGCGCCACTTCCGCCACCAGGCCTGCGTCGTCGCGCTCGCCCAGCATGACGTCGAAGCGCTGCGCGATGCGCGCGTGCAGCACGGCGCGGTCCGAGGGCTCCAGCGCGAACGACACCAGATCGAAGGGCAGCTCGGGCTTCTCGCGCTTGCCCAGCAGTTCGGACATCGGCTTGCCGGTCAGCGCGATGATCTCCAGCGCGCGGTTGATGCGCTGGGCGTCGTTGGGCTTCAGGCGCTCGGCGGTCACCGGGTCGAACGTCGCTAGTCGCGCATGCATGCCAGGCCACCCGATGCTGGCCGCTTCCGCATCGAGCTGGGCGCGCACGGCCGGGTCGGCGGTCGGCAGGTCGTCCAGGCTGTCGGTGAGGCCCTTGAAATACATCATGGTGCCGCCCACCAGCAGCGGCAGCGCGCCGCGCGCGCCGATCTCGCCCACTAGGCGGATCGCATCCTCGCGGAACTGCATCACCGAATAGCTCTCCAGCGGATCGATGATGTCGATCAGGTGGTGCGGCACGCTCGCCAGTTCCTGCGCGCTCGGCTTGGCCGTGCCGATGTCCATGCCGCGGTAGACCAGGGCCGAGTCGACCGAGATGATCTCGACCGGGCGGGTCTGCGCGATCGCCAGCGCGGCCGCGGTCTTGCCGGACGCGGTCGGGCCCATGATGGCCACGGCCACCGGTTTCTTGCTGTTCATCGTCATTACTGGCCGCGCAGGAAGAGTTTGTCGAGCGCGGCGATCTCGAGCTGCACCCAGGTCGGACGGCCGTGGTTGCACTGGTCGGAGCGCTCCGTGATTTCCATTTGCCGCAGCAGCGCGTTCATCTCCTGGGTCGAGAGGATGCGGTTGGCGCGCACCGCCGTGTGGCAGGCGAGGGTGCCGAGCAGCTCGTTGCGGCGCTCGATCAGCACGCGCGAGCCGCCGTATTCGCGCACGTCGCGCAGCACGTCGCGCGCCAGCGTCTGGGCATCGGCGTTCTTCAGCAGCACCGGCACGGTGCGCACCGCCAGCGTCGTCGGCGACAGGGCGGCAATGTCGAAGCCGAGCGCCTTCAGGGTCTCGGCGTGGTCCTGGGCGGTCGCCACCTCGACCGCGTCGGCGTAGAAGGTCACGGGAATCAGGAGCTGCTGCACCTGCAGTTCCTCGCCTTCGGCGCGCGCGTCGAGCGCGTTCTTGATCTGCTCGTACAGGATGCGTTCGTGGGCCGCGTGCATGTCCACCAGCACCAGGCCGCGGGTGTTCTGGGCCAGGATGTAGATGCCGTGCAGCTGGGCCAGGGCGAAGCCGAGCGGGAAGTCCTCGTTCGACAGCGGGCGCTCGCCGCTGGCAAGCGGCAGGCCGGCCGGCGCCTCGGCCTTCGCCGCTGCGCCGCCGGCGAACAGGGCACCGTAGGACTCCAGGCGCTGGGCCACGCCCCCGCCTTGGCTCGCAGGGGACTGCTGGGGACGCGGGTCGTCCCAGCGGCTGCCCGGTGCGAACGGAGAAGGCGAGAAGCTCGGCGCCAGCTGCGCGCCGAAGGAAGTCTGCTCGTGCGGGCGCGGCGCCCACACCGGCGTGCCGGTCGGCTTGATGTCGGCGGCCGAGACCGGCGCCGGCGCGCTGCCGTGCGCCGTGGCCGAGGTCTGCGCCAGGGTGCGCTGCACCGCGTGGAACACGAACTGGTGCACGGCGCGGCTGTCGCGGAAGCGCACTTCGATCTTCGACGGGTGGACGTTGACGTCGACCAGCGCCGGGTCGAGTTCGAGCGACAGCACGTAGCAGGGGAAGCGGTCGCCGTGCAGCACGTCCTGGTAGGCCGCGCGCACCGCGTGCACCAGCAGCTTGTCGCGCACGAAACGCCCGTTCACGTAGAAGAACTGGCCGTCGGCGCGCGCCTTGGAGGCCGTCGGCAGGCCGACGTAGCCGTGCAGGCGCAAGGGGCCGGCCGCCTCGTCCAGCGCCAGGCGCGCCTCGGCGAACTCGCTGCCCAGGATCTGGCCGCTGCGCCTGGCCGCTTCGCTCACGTTCCAGTGGTCGATGGTGCGGCCATTGTGCGTCAGGCTGAACGCGACGTCCGGGCGCGACAGCGCGATGCGGCGCACGACTTCCGCGCAGTGGCCGTATTCGGTCTGCTCGGACTTCAGGAACTTGCGCCGCGCCGGGGTGTTGAAGTACAGGTCCTGCACGTCGATGGTGGTGCCGAAGGTGCCGGAAGAGGGCGCGACAAGACCCTCGTGCGAGCCGACGATCTCCCAGGCGTGGGGCGCGTCCGGCGTGCGCGAGGTAATGCGCACCGCGGCCACCGACGCGATCGAGGCCAGCGCCTCGCCGCGAAAGCCCAGGGTGCCGACGTGCTCCAGGTCGTGCAGCGAGGCTATTTTTGAGGTGGCATGGCGCGCCAGCGCCAGCGGCAGCTGCTCGGGCGCGATGCCGCGGCCGTTGTCGGTGATGGCGATGCGCTTGACGCCGCCTTCTTCCAGGCGCACGGTGATCTGGGTCGCGCCCGCGTCGAGCGCGTTTTCCAGCAGTTCCTTCACCACGGCCGAGGGCCGCTCGACCACTTCGCCGGCGGCGATCTGGGAGATGAGCTGGTCGGGCAGTTGCTGGATCGGGCGCTGCACGGTAGCTGGGGGTGGGACGGGCGCGTTCATCGCCAGATTATATCCCGGCGCGCCTGTTCAAGGTGTTGGGTAGCGCTGCAGGCACGGTTTGAACACGTGGGCGGACAAGCCGCCCACCCTACCGTTCGCGCACCGGGATCGGGGCATTGCACAGGTCGATCTTGCCCGTGGCGACCTTGTTCCATGGCCCGCCGCGGTTGCGCTGGGCTTCCACCACGGCCTGGTAGGTGGCGCTGTCGGTGCGCATCACTTCGAAGCGGCTGCGCTCGGCTTCGGGTAGGTCGGCCGCCAGGCGCACCTGTTTGATCGGCATGCGCTGCTCGGGTTTCTCGTAGAAGCCGGCGGCGCCAAGGCCACGCGGCTGGGCCGACAGCAGCGGCATGCCGGACACGACGCGGCCGACCACGGTGATGTTGCGGTCGAGCTGGCGCGGCGAGTGGCCGGTGACCACGTACAGCTGCGAACCGTTGCCGGAGTCGGCCTCGTTGCCGCGCGCCACGCCGATCATCGCATAGCAGTGCACCAGCCAGGCCTGGCCGCTCTTCGGATCGCGCGCGGCCGGGAAGCCGCCCGCATGGCCGACCTCGGGCGCGTAGACGTCGCCGTCCTTGAGCGGCGTGAAGGCCCCGGCCGACTTCATCGGCGCGGTGAACTCCGCCTTCACGGTTTTGGCGGCCTTGTAGGCCCTGGGCTGCTCCTCGTTGGCGTCGCCCCACTGCACCACGAAGCCGTCCTGCGAGCGGATGATCGCCAGGCCATCGAAGTACTGTTCCCGCACCAGGGCGCGGATGTTGGCGGCCGTGGCCGGGGCGAAGGCCGGCGCCAGCTCGATGACCACGCGGCCGGTCGGCAAGTCCATGTACAGCGTGTTGTCCGGATCGAGCGGGCGCCAGTCGCCCGGCTTGGAAGCCTTGACCACGTCGGCCACCGAGGGCTTGGGCGGCAGTTCCTTGAGCGCCGGGGCGGCGGCGCCGGCGGCGCCGGTGGCAAGGACCAGCATGGCGCTGGCAAGGCGGTGGACGATCGGCGAAACGGTCATGCGGTCTCCAGGATGAGGTAGCGGTGGGTCGATTGTGCGGGAATGTGGTCGGAAGGTAAAGACATCGGTGGCGCGGCATGCCGTGCTGTCCTGGCGGCCGGGCGGGGCGGCTGGAAATGGTATGATGCGCGGCTACCTCTAGGAAGATTATGGATCTGATGCAGTTGTTCGACATGCTCCTGCATGTCGATAAGACGCTGGGCACGCTCCTGGCCCAGTACGGAACCTATGTATACATCGTGCTGTTCGCGATCGTGTTCTGCGAGACCGGACTGGTCCTGTTCTTCTTCCTTCCTGGCGACACCCTGCTGTTCATTGCCGGCGCCTTCTGCGCCACCGGCGAGATGAACTATGCGCTCTTGATGACGCTGCTGGTCACGGCGGCGGTGACGGGCAATACCGTCAACTATTACGTCGGGCGCGCCATCGGCCACCGGGTCTTCACGCATAATTACCGGTGGCTCAACAAGGACGCCTTGCGCCGCACCCACGACTTCTTTGAAAAGCACGGCGGCAAGACGATCATCGTGGCGCGTTTCGTGCCGGTGGTGCGCAGCTTCGCGCCGCTGGTGGCGGGCGTGTCCGACATGAGTTTTACCCGCTTCCAGCTGTTCAACGTCACCGGCGCGCTGCTGTGGGTGGCCAGCCTGGTCACGGCCGGTTACCTGTTCGGCAATGTCCCCGTGGTGAAGGAACACCTGACCGAAATCGTCCTGGTCGGCATTTCCGCGGCCATGGTGCCGCTGGCGATCGCGGGGCTGGTCAAGTTCGGCCGCAGGATGCTGAGCCGCTGAGCCACCGGTCCGCCGGTCCGTCCGCGGCCCAGGCCCGGCAGGGAAAGACCTTGCCATCCTTGCAGCGCCCTGATTTTTCAGGGCGTTTTTGCTTTAGCGCACTCAAGTTTTGACGGTAAATTGCCGATAAGCATTAGGACAGACACTCCCCGGATTCTCATGCGCCACCTCATCGCCCTGTTCGCTTGCAGCCTCGTCATGGCTTCGGCAAGCGCGAGCGAAGCTGCTCCACAAGCCAGGCCCGACGGCAAGTCGGCCGACGTCAAAGCCATCCTCGAAGGCAAGGTCAAGATCGGCGCGGCCAAGCCCGACGTGAAGGCCCTGGTGGCGGCGGCCGACGCCCGTACCGTTGCTGCCGCCACACCTGCGCCGGCCCCGGCCCGCACTGCGCCGGCCGCCAGCGAGGAGCAGGCGGAAGTCGACCTGTCGGTGCGCATCGCCGAGCGCCTGGCCCAGCTGCGCGAACAGCAGGCCGCGCGTACTGCCGCGGCCGCGCGCGCGCGCAAGGCCGCGGAAGCCAAGCGCCGCAAGGAAGCCGAGGCCGCCATCGCCGTCGCCAGCCAGCCGAAGAACGGCACCCACTGGTCCTACGAGGGCGAGTACGGTCCGGCCAACTGGGCCAACATTAATGCGAACTGGGCCAAGTGCAGCACCGGCAAGCGGCAGTCGCCGATCGACCTGCGCGACGGCATCAAGGTCGAACTCGAGCAGATCGCCTTCGACTACCACCCGAGTTCGTTCAGCGAGATCGACAACGGACACACCATCCAGGTGACGGTCGGCGGCGGCAACTTCCTCACGGTCGGCAACATGACCTACGAGCTGCAGCAGTTCCACTTCCACCGCCCGTCGGAAGAGCGCATCAACGGCAAGGGCAGCGAGATGGTGATCCACTTCGTGCACCGCAGCTACGAAGGCAAGCTCCTGGTGCTGGCCGTGCTGCTCGAGCGCGGCAAGGCCAATCCGATGATCCAGACCGTATGGAACAACCTGCCGCTGGAAAAGCAGCAGGCCGTGTCGCCCTCGATCGTGATCGATCCGAACGAGGCGCTGCCGGAGAAGCGCGACTATTTCACCTACATGGGTTCGCTGACCACGCCGCCCTGTACCGAAGACGTGCTGTGGATCGTCATGAAGCAGCCGATGCAGGCGTCGCCCGCCCAGATGGCGCTGTTCTCGCGCCTGTATCCCTACAATGCGCGGCCGGTCCAGGCGGGCAACGGCAGGATCATCAAGGAATCGAACTGAGGGAGCGGACCGGCTGCGCTGTCAGCTGATCCGGTAAGTACCGGTCCAGGTCTGCCCGGCATCCAGGGTCAGCGGATCGAGCAGCGCCGGCTCGACGCAGACGAAGCGCTGGTACTCGTCGTTTTCCAGGTCGGGCAGGGCAGCCGCATCGACCGCGCCCGGGTTCCACACCACGGCGTCGGTGAAGCCGGCCTGCTCCAGCAACAGGCTGTGCGCGCCGGTGGCCAGCTGGGCGCGTCCGCCCACGTGCGGATAGACGGCGTCGAGCTTGTCGAGAATCGAGATCTCGTCCGAGGAGATGCCCTCGATGCGCACCGCGCACACGTCCGGTACCAGGTGGTAAGTATGCAGCGCGGCCGAGAACGGGAAGTGCGCGGCGCCGAGATTGCGCACGGTGAGCGCCATCTGCAGTGTGTTGGCGCGCAGCGCCACCCGCAGCGACAGTGCGAAGGTATGCGGCCAGGCGTCGGCCACGGTGCTCGGCAGGTCGCCCGCGGCCAGGTCGAACACGGCCCAGGCGGTGTCGCCATCCAGCCCGCTGTCTTCCAGGCGCCAGGTGCTCACGCGCGCAAAACCGTGGCGTATGCCGCGGCCGCGTTCGGCGAACTGGGGGAAGATCACCGGCACGCCGCCGCGGATGGCGCGGCTGCCATCGAGCGCCGAACGGCTGCTGAGGAACAGGCGCTCGGCGCCGTCGGCGCCCTTCCACGAGACCAGGTGGGCGCCATACAGGGTCACGGTGGCCTCGGCGCCGTCCGGCGCCTGGATGCGGATCGCGGGCAGTTGGCCGCAGGTGGTATGGGTGGCGAGGGTCATGGTGTCGTCGCAGTCAGGTCTGGCGGCTCTTGGCCATCGGCGGGTTGTCGGCGAAGTAGCGCTTGATGCCCTTGGTGATGGCCTCGGCCAGCTGGTTCTGGTAGCCGTCGTCGCGCAGCCTGGCTTCTTCCTCCGGGTTCGAGATGAAGGCAGTTTCCACCAGAATCGAGGGAATGTCAGGCGCTTTCAGCACGGCGAAGCCGGCCTGCTCGACGGCGGCCTTGTGCAGGCGGTTGATGCCGCCGATCTCGGTGAGTACCGCCTTGCCGACCTTCAGGCTGTCGTTGATCTGGGCCGTGGTGGACAGGTCGAACAGCACGCTGGCGATTTGCTTGTCCTGCACCGCGAAGTTGGCGCCGCCGATCAGGTCGGCCTTGTTCTGGTCGTTCGCCAGCCAGCGCGCCGCGCTCGAGCTGGCGCCTTTTTCCGACAGCACGAACACCGAGGAGCCGCGCGCCGTCGGCGAGATCCAGGCGTCGGCATGGATCGACACGAACAGGTCGGCCTGCACCTTGCGCGCCTTCTGCACGCGCTGGCCGAGCGGCACGAAATAGTCGCCGTCGCGGGTCAGCATCACGCGCGTGTTGGGCAGCTGTTCCAGCTTGGCCTTGAGGCGCTTGGCCACCGCCAGCACGATGTCCTTCTCGCGGCTGCCGTTGGCGCCGATCGCGCCCGGGTCTTCGCCGCCGTGGCCGGGGTCGAGCGCGATGGTCACCATGCGCACCACCTTCGGCGCCGGCGCCTTGGCCCCGCGCGCGGGCGTCGGCTGCACGGCCTGGGGCGGCGGCGTGCCGTCCAGGGCCGACATCTCGGATTCGAGCTTGGCGATCGCATCGGGGCCGACGCCGGTCTGGGCCGGCGGCGTGGCCGGCAGGGGCGAGGCCGGGTTGGCGCCGCCGGCGGCGGCGGCCGTGTCGCCGGTGCTCCATTCTCCCTTTTCGATCAGGGCCGCGATCGGGTCCACCGGCTGGGTCGGGTAGAGGTCGAAGATCAGGCGGTGCCGGTAGCCAGCCACCGGCGCCAGCGTAAACACCTGGGGCTTGACCGCTTCCTTCAGGTCGAACACGAGGCGCACCACGTTCGGCCGGTTCTGGCCGACCCGCACCTGCTTGATGTAGGGGTCGTTCGGCTCGACCTTCGCGACCAGGCTTTTCAAGGTGTCGTTCAGGGCCAGGCCGTTGATGTCCACCACCAGGCGCGGCGGATCGGGCACGAGGAAATGCTCGGTCGCCAGAATACTGTCGTTTTCCAGCGTGACGCGGGTGTAGTCGGGCGCGGGCCAGACCCGCACGGCCAGGATCTGGGCGGCGCTGGCGGGCAGCGGCGCAACCACGGACAGCAGCAGCGTGCCGCCGGCCTTGAGGAGGGTGCGGCGGCGAGGCGAACGGGCGCTCAGGGAGGCGGAGGATAGGCGAGACGGTCGAGGCATAGCAGGCCTGGTTGAGACAACGCCTGCAATTCTACCTCACGCCCGAGACCGCTGACATTGAGCAAGACCCGTACGTCGGGCGGGGGCAACACCGGCGCGCCCTTTTCCGGCCATTCGACGATGCAGACATTCTGCCCGTCGAAATCCTCGCGAAAGCCGGCGTCGAGAAATTCCTCGGGGCTGGACATGCGGTACAGGTCGTAGTGGATGACCTGCCCCGGCTGGCCGTCGATCTGCACCCGGTAGGGTTCGGACAGGGTATAGGTCGGGCTCTTGACGGTGCCGCGGTGGCCGGCGGCCTGGATCAGGGCGCGCGTGAGCGCCGTCTTGCCGGCACCGAGGTCGCCGTGCAGGTAGATTACCAGGCCGGGCCGCAGCGCGCGGGCAAGCGCCGCGCCGAGGGCGGCGGTGGCGGATTCGTCTGCCAGGTAGGCTTTGAAAGGCTGCATCGAATAAAATAACGGGTTAGGCGGCACCTTGGGCCGCATCGTTCCATTTGCCATGCCAACACCTTCTCCCGACCTGCACGCACTTGCCCGCACCATCAAGACCTGGGGCGCGGAACTCGGTTTCGCCGAGCTGCGCATCGCCGACGTCGACCTGGCGCATGCGGAAGCCGGACTGCAGGCCTGGCTGGACGCCGGTTGCCATGGCGAGATGGATTATATGGCAAGCCACGGCATGAAGCGTGCCCGCCCCGGCGAACTGGTGCCGGGCACGGTGCGCGCCATCGTCGCGCGCATGGACTACCTGCCCCGGGACCGGGGTGAACACTGGCGCGACGAGGAAAGCGCGCGCCAGCTGGAGCCGGGTGCCGCCGTGGTTTCGGTGTATGCGCGCGGCCGCGACTACCACAAGGTGCTGCGCAACCGCCTGCAGGCGCTGGCCGAGCGCGTGAAGGCGCTGGTGGGCGAACTGGGCTACCGCGTGTTCACGGATTCGGCGCCGGTGATGGAATTGCCGCTGGCGGAAAAAGCCGGCCTCGGCTGGCGCGGCAAGCACACGCTGCTGCTCTCGCGCACGGCCGGCTCCACCTTCTTCATCGGCGAGATCCTGGTCGACCTGCCGTTACCTAGCGATCCGCCCACCGGCGCCCATTGCGGCGGGTGCCAGGCCTGCATCACGGTCTGCCCAACCCAGGCCATCCTGGGACCGGGGCGGCTCGATGCGCGGCGCTGCATTTCCTATCTCACCATCGAACTCAAGGGCAGCATTCCCGAGGAGTTGCGACCGCTGATCGGCAACCGCATCTACGGCTGCGACGACTGCCAGCTGGCCTGCCCGTGGAACAAGTTCGCGCAGCGCGCGCAACTGCCCGATTTCGACGAGCGCAACGGCCTGGGCGGCGCCAGCCTGGCCACGCTGTTCGGGTGGGAAGAAGAGGAATTCAACCGCCGCATGGAAGGCAGTCCGATCCGTCGCATCGGCCACGAGCGCTGGCTGCGCAACCTGGCGGTCGGGCTGGGCAATGCCGCCGCCAGCCCGGCGGGGAAGGGCGATGCCGCGATCGTGGCGGCGCTGCGCGCGCGCGCCGGTCATTCTTCGCCCCTGGTGCGCGAGCACGTGGCCTGGGCACTGGCGCGCCATGGGCTGGCGCCCGCTGGGTCACTCGATGCGCTTGAGGCGCAGGCCTGACCAGTCGCCGTCGATCGAGATCATCGCCACCGCCGTGATGCCGTTTTCCTTGGCATAGGCGTTGATCGAATCGCGGTTGATGTCGGTGGCCTTCGATGCGGTCTGCTTCAGGTAGGCGATCCACAGCGAACCCTTGTCTCCCAGCCGCTCCTTGGCGATCGGCAGGTAGTGCTCGAGTTCCTTGCGGTTGAGCACGAACATCAGAATCACGTCGAAGGGCCCGTCGCCTTCCTGCACGATCTGCTGCGGCATCTGCGCCGTGGCGCCGGGATTGGCCTGGCCGTTGAGGATCAGCATCGATTTCGCCGTCCGCAGGAACATCTTGTCTGCAACTGTCTTTTCGCTCATGAGAATTCCCAAAATGCAATTGCACCGTCGCCGCAACGGAGACAGGCGCGGCGGGTTCCGGTCCATTCTACAAGGCTTCCGGCAAATGGCAGGGACGCTTGCCTGACACAATGGAGTGCCTGGCCGCGCACCCTACTTGAGCAGGCCGGCCAGTTCCACGGCGGTCTTGACCCGCATCTTGTCGAAGATGTGCGCGCGGTGCACCTCGACCGTGCGCATGCTGATGCCGAGCTTGTCCGCCACCACCTTGTTCATCATCCCGGCCAGGATCAGGTCCAGCACTTCGCGCTCGCGCGCCGACAGGGTGGCCAGGCGCGCCTGCACCAGCGCCGCTTCGCGCGCCCTGCGCGAGGCGGCCAGCGCCTCTTCGACCCGGTCCATCAGGACGTTGTCGTTGAAGGGCTTCTCGAAGAAATCGAAGGCGCCGCGCTTGAGCGAGTCGACGGCCATCGGCACGTCGCCGTGACCGGTGAGGAAAATCACGGGAAGGCGCGCGCTCAGGCCGTTTTTTACCAGCTGGTCAAATACCGCGATGCCATTCATGTCGGGCATGCGCACGTCCAGCAGCACGCAGTCGCCCTGCGGATCCGGTTCGCCGGCGGCGGCGATGGCATCCAGGAAGGCCTGGCCGCCGGCATGGCCGCGCGCCTCCAGGCCGCGCGATTGCGCCAGCCAGGCGAGGGCGTCGCGAATGACATCTTCGTCGTCGACGATGTGCAGCATGGGGCGGGTCTCCGTGTCGTGGTCGCGGCAAGCGCCGCAGGGGGATTTTAGCCCAGCGCCCCGCCCGCCGCTTGCACCGGCAGCGCGAAGCTGAACACGGTGCCGCCGCCCGGATTAGGCGCGTGGCTCAGGGTGCCGCCATGGAATTCGATCGCCGTGCGGCAGATCGACAGCCCCATGCCCATGCCGTCGAGCTTGGTCGAATAGAAGGGCGAGAACAGGCCGGCCGCCACTTCCGGCGCGATGCCGTGGCCGCGGTCGATCACCGACACCGTCACCATGCCGTCGGCGTGGGCGGCGGCGATGCGCAGCACGCGCTGCGCCAGCGGGGTGTCATGCATGGCCTCGACCGCGTTGCGGGTCAGGTTGAGCAGCACCTGCTCCAGCATCAGGCGGTCCGCCTCCACCCTGGGCAGGCCGGGCGGCAGTTCCACGCGCAGCGCCACCCCGGCCTGGCGCGCCTGCAGTTCGACCAGCGCGCGCACCCCCTCGACCACGTCCTGGATCGTCACCGGTTCGCGGCGCGGCTCGCGCTTCTTGACGAACTCGTGCACGCTGCGGATGATCTGGCCGGCGCGCTGGGCCTGCTGGCGCGCCTGTTCCAGCGCATGGCGCAGCCTGCCGGTGTTCACCGGTTCGCCGGCCTGGGTGCTGCGTTCGAGCACGTTGAGGGCACCGGCCGTATAGCTCGAGATCGCCGCCAGCGGCTGGTTCAGCTCGTGCGCCAGCATCGAGGACATCTCGCCCATGGTGGCCAGGCGCGCGCTGGTTTCCAGTTTTTCCTGCTGCTGGCGGTTGAGTTCCTCGGCGCGCTTGCGGTCGGTGATGTCCTGGATCGAGCTCATCCAGCCGGTCTGGCGCCCGTCGGCATCGACCAGCGGCGCCTCGTACACCAGCACCGGCACCCGCTGGCCGTCGGGGCGCTGGAACACGGTCTCGAACTGGGGCACGACCGTGCCCGACAGCACGCTCTGGAAGCGCTCCTCGTATTCAGAAAGCACTTCCGGCGCCCAGTAGGGCATCGGCGGCTTGCGTCCCACCAGCTGCTCGGCCGGTACCCCGACGATCTCGCAGAAGGCCCGGTTCACATAGGTGACGCGGCCCTCCAGGTCGCGCGCGCGCAGGCCGGTGATCAAGGAGTTTTCCATCGCCGTGCGGAAGGCCATCTGCTGGCGCAACGCGCTCTCTGCCGCCAGCGTGCGCGAGATGTGGCGCCACAGGGTGGCCAGGCTCAGCACCAGGCCGAGGGCCAGCACGATCACCGAGCCCACCAGCAGGTTCGGCAGCAGCTGGGGGGCGCGCTTGACGCTGTCGGTGGACAGCACCACCAGCGCGCCCGGCAGGTCCAGCTCGCGGCGGTGGGTGTACACGCCGCGCCCCGGTCCGCCGGCCGCGCGCCTTGCCACCGCATGGTCGTCGCGGTCGAGCAGGGTCAGGGCATTGTCCTGGGCAAACCACCAGGGCACGGTTTCGTCGAGCAGCACCTGCAGGCTGTAGGTGGCGACCAGGCTGCCGGCCGGCTTGCCGTTCGCATACAGGGGCAAATAGTAGTCGAGCAGGCCGGGCGTGGCGGCCGAGGCGCCATACGGCTCGCTGTAGCGGCCGCTGCGGGTGGCGCCCGCGACCTGGGCCGCGAGCAGGGTCGCGGCGGGCAGGGCGGCGGGGGGCGCGGCCCCGTGGGTCTCGCGCAGCGCGCCGTCCGGTCCGTACCAGCTGACGCGCACCAGTTCGTGGCCGTTGCTGAACATCTGCCGCAGGCGCGCCTGCAGGGCTTCCGGCGCGGGCGGGCGCGCCACCAGGTCGGCCGCCAGCGCGCCCAGCGCTTCCTCGCTACGCGCCAGCTCGAAGCGCAGGGTCTGCTCGACCCACAGCGTATCTGCAATCAATTGCTCCTGACGCTCGGTGGCTTCCATCTGGCGCGCCTGCCAGGGCAGCCAGATCAGCACCGCCAGGAACAGCAGCACCAGCAGTACCGGCACCAGCCAGCGCGAGGAGCGCGCGCGCTGCGCCGGCGGCTGGGTGAACGGAAATTTCATAAGACTCCGGTTTTCGTTACACTGTCGGGCCAAGGGAGACAGGATTGTTCCCACCCATCATATTCCGTTCCCACCCAGATGAAGCGCTGCACCTTCCCGATCCGCCTCCTTGCCGTCCTGCTGCTGGCCGGCGCCGCCCATGGCGCCAGCGCGCAATCCCGGGCGCCGATCGTGATCAAGTTCAGCCACGTGGTGGCGCCGGACACGCCGAAGGGCCGCGCGGCCGAGCGCTTCCGCCAGCTGGCCGAGGAGATGACGGGCGGCCGGGTGCGGGTGGAAGTCTACCCCAACAGCCAGCTCTACAAGGACCGCGAGGAACTCGAGGCCCTGCAGTTGGGCGCGGTGCAGATGCTGGCGCCTTCGCTGGCCAAGTTCGCGCCGCTGGGCGTGCGGGAATTCGAAGCGTTTGATCTGCCCTATATCTTTCCTTCCAAGGCCGCCCTGTACCGGGTGACTGAAGGGCGCATCGGGCGCGAGCTGCTGCGCCGGCTGGAGCCGAAGGGCATCACCGGCCTGGCATACTGGGACAATGGCTTCAAGATCATGTCTGCCAACCAGCCGCTGCTGGCGCCGGCCGACTTCCGCGGCCTGCGCATGCGCATCCAGGCCTCCCGGGTGCTCGATGCGCAGATGCGCGCGCTCGGCGCCCAGCCGCTCGCGCTGGCATTCTCGGACACGGCCCCCGCCCTGCGCGACGGCGTGGTGCAAGGCACCGAGAACACACCCTCGAACATGTACACCCAGGGCATGCACGCCTACCAGCGCCACCTGACGGTGTCGAACCATGGCTACCTCGGGTATGCGGTGATTGTCAACAAGAAATTCTGGGATGGCCTGCCGCGCGGGCTGCGCCGGACCCTGGAACGGGCCATGCAGGAGGCCACCGCCTACGAGAAAGCCATTGCCCAGCGCACCAACGACGAGGCGCTGGAAAAGATCCGCCAGGCGGGCAGCACCACCATCCACCGGCTCAGTGCGCAGCAGCAGGCGGCGTGGCGGCGCGCCATGCAGCCCGTGTATACACAGATGGACGCGCGCATCGGGCGCGACGTGGTACGTGCGATCCGGCGCGAAGCGGAGGCCGACTAGGCGCTTGTCTTCCTGCACTTTCCACCGGCATAAAATATCGGTGCTGTGGTCAAAAAGATACGCGAGACCCCGGCGCTTGCGTTATGATGGGGACCCTGCCGCACCCGGATGGTGCGTGCGCGTACAGAACATGCCGTTTTTGGGGAGTGTAGATAACATCACGGTAGTCCATACCGGAGACAAATCGAGGAGACGCACGTTTTACAGAAGCCGTTGGCACCGCTAAATGGCCGGGAACGTGACCCATATTGAAGCGCACCGCGGTGCGCTTTTTTTTCGTCCGCCGCCGTCGCCGGGACTGGCGACGCGCCATGCGAGCGGTTAAGATGCGGGGATGAAGACCGACCAGGCAAGCACTCTGTTCAACGCGATCGTTCCCGCGGCATTCGGCGCGATCGGCATCCGCAGCGCCGACGGCCGCCTGCGCGAACTGGTCTACCTGCCGCCCGCGTTCGCGGAAAAAGCCGCCGACTGCGCGGCGGCCGAGCTGGCTGCGCGCCAGGTCGCCCACTACCTGGCGGATCCGGACTTCCGCTTCGACCTGCCGCTGTACGAGGCCGGCACCGCCTTCCAGCGCCGGGTATGGGAAGCGATCGGCGCCATCCCGCGCGGCAGCGTCAAGACCTACGGCCAACTGGCCAAGCTGATCGGCTCGGCCCCGCGCGCGGTGGGCCAGGCCTGCGGCGCCAATCCTTTCCCCCTGATCAATCCCTGCCACCGCGTGACCGCTGCGGGCGGCCTGGGCGGCTTCTCCAACCAGGACGACGAGAACGGCTTCCACCTGTCCGTCAAGCGCTGGCTGCTGCGCCACGAAGGCGCCACCGCATCGCCATGGCAGCAGCAAGCGATCTGGGACTGATCGACGAGTTCTGCGACACCCTCTGGCTGGAGCAGGGGCTGGCCAGGAATTCGCTCGATGCCTACCGCCGCGACCTGAAACTGTTCGCCGGCTGGCTGGCCGCCAGGCGGCCGGGGCGCAGCGGCCTGCTGGCGGTGCAGCCGGAAGACATTGCCGCCTATTTCGCCGAGCGCCACGCCGATACACGGCCGAGCTCGGCCAACCGGCGGCTGTCGGTGCTCAAGCGCTTCTACGGCCTGGCCCTGCGCCGCAGCCAGATCGACCAGGACCCCTGTCTCAAGATGGCCTCCGCGCGCCAGCCGCTGCGCTTCGTGCATACGCTGAGCGAGGCCCAGGTGGAGGCGCTGCTGGCCGCGCCGGACGTCTCCACCCCGCTCGGCCTGCGCGAACGCACCATGCTCGAGCTGATGTATGCGAGCGGCTTGCGGGTGTCGGAACTGGTGGCGCTCAAGCTGGTCGAAGTCAGCCTCAACGACGGCGTGCTGCGCATTACCGGCAAGGGCAGCAAGACCCGCCTGGTCCCTTTCGGACAGGAAGCGCGCCTGTGGCTGGAGCGCTACCTGAAGGATGCGCGCGGCATCATCCTCAACGGCCAGGTCGACGACGCCCTGTTCGTCACCGGACGGGGCGGTGCGATGACGCGCCAGATGTTCTGGATCCTGATCAAGAAACACGCGCAAAAGGCCGGCATCCAGGGGCCGCTGTCGCCACACACGCTGCGCCACGCGTTCGCGACCCATCTACTGAATCACGGCGCCGACCTGCGCGTGGTACAACTGTTGCTGGGACACGCGGACATTTCCACGACCCAGATCTACACGCATGTTGCGCGCGAACGCCTGAAGCACCTGCACGCCCAGCATCACCCGCGTGGTTAAGGCAAGCCGCGGCGCCGGCAGTCGGCCATAATGGCGCAGCACAGGGTAGCACCATCCCATCCACAGCAACGAGGTGAACATGGCACGAACCAATTTCCAATACGAAAAGCGGCAACGCGAGCTCGAGAAGAAGCGCAAGGCGGAAGAAAAAGCCCGGCGCAAGCAGGAAGCCAAGCGCGAGACGCCCGAGGGCGGGCTGGACGAAGAGGCCGGCACCGGCCAGGACGAGCCGGTCCCGCAGGACGCCGCCTGAGGCAGGCGCCGGCGGGCCGGCCGGAATGCTTCGCGCGCGGGCTCCGTCCTGGAAGCAGGGTGGAGCTCCTTGCGCATGTTGTTAACATAAGGATCGCGCGCCGGCCGCGCCAGCCGGATGCGACGGGCGGCATGGCGGCAGGCCTGGAATGCGCTGGAGCGCGACGAAATGCGGGGTGCGATCGTCGGCGCCACGCTGGCCAGGCTGCCCTGGGGCGAAGGAGAGGGCGGGGGCTACGACGGCATCTGGTTCCGGCGCGACGGCCATGATCGCTGGCAGGGCGAACTGCCGGCACTGCGCAAGCGCCGCTGCCGCCATGATGGCGGTGGCCGGGCCTAGAGCCGTACCGGCACCGGCCAGTCCGCTGCCACCAGCCGCGCGATGCGCCTGGCCATCCAGCGCGCCAGTCCCACCTGCACCAGCGGCACCAGCGGGACGAACAGGAGCATGGCGGGGAAGGGCAGCGACATGCCGAGCACGAGCGGGGCCAGCGCGTAGGCCAGGACCAGCATGCCCAGCAGGACGAGCACGAGCAGGATGAAGGCGGCGCTGGTGCCGACTGCCCAGTTGGCCTTGTTGACGATTTCCAGTTGCAGTCCGGGGGGCAGGGCCGCCATGTCGCGGTTGCGGTAGATGGGCGGCACCGGCACGCCGGACGGATCGGTGACCCCGAACCTGCTGGCGCGGGCCTGGTCGAGCAGTTCCTCGGCAATACGGCTGATGGCGGCCTTCGATAACATCTGCTTCTCCGTCACGGACTGGAACAGCAGTGTAGCGAAGCAGACTGCGCAGTAATGCGCGAAATGTCACGATCGGTGGGAAATCCCGCCTTTTCAGTCCAGCCTTCCGCTGGAAGCCACCGCCTGCGGATACAGGCGCAGGCGCGCCAGCACCTGGCCGTGGTCCGAGGCCTCCGGCAGGCCCAGGTCGAGGTGGTCGTTGAGGTAGACCACGTCCGCCACCTCGCCGATCGCATCGGGCAGCACCGGGTTGAATTCCTGCGACACCAGGATGTGGTCGATGGTCGAGTGCCGGCTCTCGTGGACGATCGAGAAGCCGACATTGCGCAGCTTATCCTGGTGCATGTGCAGGCGCGCCGCATCGAACATGCGTTCGCCCAGCGGCGCGCCTTCGCCCAGCACGATCTCGGTGGTGACCGAATCGGCGACATCGTTGAAGTCTCCCAGCACGATGCGCGGACGCTGTTTGTCGCGCGCCATGTCGGTGAGCAGCACGCGCAGCGCGGTCGCCTCGGTGCCGCGCCGGATCAGCGAGCGCAGGCAGGCCAGCGCGTACAGGTTCGGGTCTTCGCCGGTGTCGCTGCTGCGGTAGTCGGGGCGGCGCGATTTCAGGTGCACGACGATGACATCCACCACGATGCCCGGCGCCAGTTCGACTTCCGCATGCAGCGGCGCGCGCGTGAAGCGGTCCGGATCGCGGCTGCCGGGCGGCATCGCCACGTTCTCGGGAAACATCGACAGCGCACGGCCATGGCTCAGCACCGGCAGGCGCGAGACCAGGGCCACGCTCGGGGTCAGGCGCGGCGCTTCCGGGTCGGGGTCGAAGCCCAGGTGCACGGCGTCGCGGTAGCGGCGGGTGCGGGCCAGCACGTCGCGCAAGGTGGCTTGGGAAAAGATCTCCTGAAAACCGATGACGTCGGCATTGAGCAGGTCGACCTGGCGCGCCGTCCATTCCAGCTTGGCGTCGTATTCCTCGGGCGTGCAGGGCGCGAGGTTCTCGTAGCAGCGCATGCCGGGTGGGGCCAGGTTGAAGGTATTGAAGGTGGCAAAGCGAATTTCTTGCTGCATAATAGAAACCCCTTATGTTCGTCTTTAGCGTACCACGCATGGCCAAGAAAGAGCACGTTTCTGAGACCCCCGCGACCCAGTTCCTGCGCAAGCATGGCGTGGTCTTCAGCGAGCATCCCTACGAGTATGAAGAGCATGGCGGCACCGCCGTGTCCTCGCTCGCACTCGGGGTGCCCGAGCACGATGTCGTCAAGACCCTGGTGATGCAGGACGAGGCGGCCAGGCCCCTGATCGTGCTGATGCACGGCGACTGCAAGGTCTCGACCAAGAACCTGGCGCGCGCGATTCCCTGCAAGTCGGTGGAACCGTGCAAGCCGGACGTGGCGCAGCGCCATTCGGGCTATTTGGTTGGCGGCACCTCGCCCTTCGGCATTCGCAAGGCGATGCCGGTCTATGTGGAAGCCTCGGTGCTGGCCCTGGACAAGATCTATATCAATGGCGGCCGTCGCGGCTACCTGGTGGGGATCGCGCCCGCCGTGCTGACCGAGGTGCTCGGTGCGCGGCCGGTGCAGTGCGCCCTTGCCGAGTAATGTCCGCCACATGCGAATTGCCAAAATGCATCGGCGCTGTGTATAGTCCGAGCGCCCGGCCTCCATACCGACCAGAACAACGCCTGAGAGAGACATGAACACCCTGATCGCCACCATCGCCGCCTACCTGGTCGGCTCGATTTCCTTCGCCGTCGTGATGAGCCGCGCCTTCGGCCTGTCCGACCCGCGCACCTATGGGTCGAAGAACCCGGGCGCGACCAATGTGCTGCGCAGCGGCAGCAAGAAGGCCGCGATCGCGACCCTGGTCGGCGACGCCGCCAAGGGCTGGCTGGCGGTCTGGCTGGCGGTCCACTTCGGGCCGCAGTTCGGCCTGGAAGAGGGCGGCATTGCGCTGGTCGCCATCGCCGTCTTCCTGGGCCACCTGTGGCCGGTGTTCTTCAGGTTCGTGGGTGGCAAGGGCGTGGCGACCGCGCTCGGCGTGCTGCTCGGGATTAACGTCTGGCTGGGGCTGGCGACGCTGGCCACCTGGCTGATCGTGGCCTATGCCTTCCGCTATTCCTCGCTGGCGGCGCTGGTGGCTGCCGTGTTCGCTCCCTTCTATTATGGACTGCTGTTCGGCGCCGACGAGATCCTGTTCGCGGTGGCGGCGATGAGCATCCTGCTGCTCTACCGCCATGGCAACAACATCGCCAACCTGATGGCCGGCAAGGAATCGAAGATCGGCAGCAAGGCGGCCGCGGCCAAGAAGAAGTAGGCGCAGCAGGCCAACAACGATGCGCGCCACGGCAGGCGGCGCATCGCGTTACCATATCGCCACCGGGCACCGTGGTGCCGCAATCACGAGAGCGTGAACAGCGCGAACAGGAAAGGTGGCAGCTCATGAGCAAGCATTTCAGAATCGATTTCGTATCGGACGTCTCGTGCCCCTGGTGCGCGATCGGCCTCAGCTCGCTCGAGCTGGCGCTGGCGCGCGTCAAGGGCGAGCTCGAGGCCGACCTGCACTTCCAGCCCTTCGAGCTGAACCCGGACATGGGGCCGGACGGCCAGGACATCGTCGAGCACATCACCGAGAAATATGGGGCGACCATCGAGCAGCAGGCCAACAGCCGCGAAATGATCCGCCAGCGCGGGCGCGATGTCGGCTTCACCTTCGACATGGAAAGACGCGGGCGCATCTACAACACCTTCGACGCCCACCGCCTGCTGTCCTGGGCCGAGGAAGAAGGGCGCCAGCGCGACCTCAAGATGGCCTTGTTCGAAGCGTATTTCACCAACTGCGAAGATCCCAGCAAGCACGAGGTGCTGCTGCGCGCCGCCGAGCGCGCGGGCCTGGACCGGGAGCGCGCCGCCGCCATCCTGGGCAGCGACGCGTATGCCGACGAGGTGCGTGAGCGCGAGCAGTTCTTCCAGCGCGCCGGCATCCATTCGGTACCGGCCGTCATCATCAACCAGCGCCACCTGATCTCGGGCGGCCAGCCGCCGGAAGTGTTCGAGCGGGCGCTGCGCGACATCGCGGCGCAGCCCGAGGCGCCCGCGCAGCAGTAGTTCCCGGCGAGGGGCTCAGCGCAGTTCCAGCAGCACCGGCTGGTGGTCCGAGGCGGCCGTCTCGGACTGCACCTCGACCGTCGCCACGCGCGGCGCCAGGTCTTCGGTGACGAAGAAATGGTCGTAGCATTCCGGCCGCTCGGGCCAGGGATAGCCGTGCAGGCCGGTGGTCGGCGCGCGCGCCACGCTCCCGTGCGCGACCCGCCAGGCGTCGAGGAAGGCCGGTGCGTTTTCCTCGAAAGGCGCCAGCAGTGCACGGTAGTGCTCGTCGTCCGGCACCAGCTTGAAGTCGCCGCACAGGATGGCGGAGGCCGGGCGGAAGCCCAGCTGGTAGGGTGCATCCAGGTTCGGGTCGGGCTGGAAGATGCGTGCCCGCGCGCAGGCTTCCGCATGCAGCTCGCGGATGCGGCGCACCTGGGCCATGCGCTGCAGCGGCGAGTAGTATTCGAGCTGGGTGGTCATCAGGCGCAGCTTGCCGCTGGGTGCGTCGATCACGGTTTCCAGCATCCCGCGCGGCATGCCGGCCGGATGGCCGGGATCGGCCGGCCAGGGCAGCAGGTGGCGGTGCACCTGGGAGATGCGGTATTTCGAGAGGATCAGGTTGCCGAACAGGCGCGGCGAGTTGTTCTTGTAGAGTTCACTCGGAGCATGCTCCATCATGTGGTAGCCGCCGAACGCGCCGCCCAGCTGCTTGAACTGGTTGGCGCTGGCGCTGCCATCGAGTTCCGGATGGTTCGCCGCCACTTCCTGCAAGCACACGACGTCCGGGTTCAGGCGGCGCAGGACGTCGATGATCGCGTGGATGCGGATCCGTCCATCCTTGCCGCAACCCCAGTGAATATTCCAACTTACAACACGCATTGCATCCGCTCCTTCGTACTCAACCGCCGGAGTTTGCCACCGTTTGGCAAGCGGCGGTCACACGGTAGGATCGATGTCAGGCTTGCAAGTTCAATGCGCCAGGCATGGATGCATGCGTGGTTTCAAGCGGCTTCCAGCTCGTCCAGCGGCCAGCGCGGACGCACGTTGAACGCATAGTCGCGCTGCGCCAACTCCGGGTTGCGCTCGAGGCGCATGGCGCCGGCGAAGGCGATCATGGCACCGTTGTCGGTGCAGAATTCCAGTTCCGGATAGTACACCTTGAAGCGGCGCCGGGCGGCGGCCGCGTTCAGGGATGCACGCAACTGGCGGTTTGCGCCGACGCCGCCGGCGATCACCAGGCGCGTGAGGCCGGTGTGCTTCAGCGCGTTCACGCACTTGGCGGTGAGCACCTCGACGATGGCGTCGACGAAGCCGCGCGCGATGTTGGCCTTGTCCTGCTCGCAGATGTTGGCTACCACCTGCTCTTCGTGGTTCCTGACCACGGTGAGCACGGCCGTCTTCAGGCCCGAGAAGCTGAAATTGAAATCCTTCGAGTGCAGCATCGGGCGCGGCAGGGTATACGCGGCGGGGTCGCCGAACTCGGCCAGGCGCGAGATGGCGGGACCGCCCGGGTAGCCCAGGCCCAGCAGCTTGGCCGACTTGTCGAAGGCTTCGCCGGCGGCGTCGTCGAGCGTCTCGCCGAGCAGGGTATAGCGGCCGACGCCATCCACCCGCATCAGCTGGGTGTGGCCGCCCGAGACCAGCAGGGCGAGGAAGGGAAAGTCCGGACGCTCGCTGGCCAGCAGCGGGGAAAGCAGGTGACCCTCGAGGTGGTGTACGCCCAGCACCGGCTTGTCGAGCGCCAGCGCGAGCGAGCAGGCGACCGAGGAGCCGACCAGCAGCGCGCCGGCCAGGCCCGGGCCCTGGGTGTAGGCGACGGCGTCGATCGCATCCATCGGGATGGCGGCGCGCTTCAGCACCTCGTCCAGCAGTGGCAGGGCGCGGCGGATGTGGTCGCGCGAGGCGAGTTCCGGCACCACGCCGCCGTACTCTTCGTGCATGGCCACCTGCGAGTGCAGGGCATGGGACAGCAGGCCGCGCTCGGTGTCGTACAGAGCCAGGCCGGTTTCATCGCAGGAGGATTCGACGCCGAGGACAATCATGGGGGGAAGAGAGAGGTAGAGCGGAATCCGCCATTGTACCGTAGGGTGGGCGGATTCTCCGCCCACGCGGTGATCGCTAACGGATCCGGTTTCGTGCCGGATGATCTTGCTGATAACGATGACCGCGTGGGCGGGAAGACCCGCCCACCCTACGCCACGTCACGCATGGCCGATGCGGCGAAGCTTACGGCCGCTGCAACAGCTCCCGGTGCGCCGCCCGCAACATCTGCGCCGTTTCTTCCCACCCGATGCAGCCATCGGTCACCGAGCAGCCATACTTCAGCTGCGACAGATCCGCCGGGATCTCCTGCGCGCCGCTGACGATGTTCGATTCGATCATCACCCCCACCAGCGAGCGGTTGCCATGCCGGATCTGCTGGATCACGTCCGACATCACCAGGGGTTGCAGGTCAGGCTTCTTGTAGCTGTTCGCATGCGAACAGTCCACCACCAGATTGGCCGGCAGGCCCGCCTTCTTCAGCGCTCCTTCGGCGATCGCCACCGAGACCGAATCGTAGTTCGGCCGCCCGCCGCCGCCGCGCAGCACCACGTGACCGTAGGCGTTGCCGCTGGTGCGCACGATCGCGACATTGCCCTGGCCGTTGATGCCGAGGAAGGCATGCGGCTTGGACGAGGACAGCACCGCATTGACCGCGATGCTCACGTCCCCGTCGGTGCCGTTCTTGAAGCCGACGGGGGTCGACAGGCCGGACGACATCTCGCGGTGGGTCTGCGACTCGGTGGTGCGCGCGCCGATCGCGGTCCAGGCGATCAGGTCGCCCAGGTACTGTGGCGAGATCGGGTCCAGCGCCTCGGTGGCGGTGGGCAGGCCCAGCTCGCATACGTCGAGCAGGAAGCGGCGCGCGCGCTCCATGCCGACGTCGACCCGGAACGAGTCGTCCATGAACGGGTCGTTGATATAGCCCTTCCAGCCGGTGGTCGTGCGCGGCTTCTCGAAATACACGCGCATTACCAGCACCATCGTGTCGGCCACTTCCGCCTGCAGCGCCTTGAGCCGGCGTGCATAGTCCAGCCCGGCTTCGGGATCGTGGATCGAGCAGGGTCCGACCACGACGAACAGGCGCTTGTCCTTGCGGTCGAGGATGTTGCGCAGCGTTTCGCGCCCGGCCATCACGGTGGCAAAGGCGCGCTCGCTCAGCGGCAGGGTGGCGTGGAGTTCGGTCGGCGTCGGCATCTGCGCGAACGAACTGACGTTGGTATTTTCAATGGCAGGCGTGTTGATCATGATGCTGTGATTTCTGGAGGGAACAAGCAGTGTAGTCCGAAAATGCTGCATCTGCACAAAGTCCGCCGATCGCGCACGCCCGGCACGGCGACGTTGTATGCTTGCGTCATGGACAAGCACACCGAAGCATTTGCCGCAGCCCCCTTCATCAAGGAAATCGGACGCGGCGTGAAAGGCGCGCGCAGCATGGCGCGCGACGATGCCCGCGCCCTGTATGCGGCCATGCTTGAAGGGCGGGTCTCCGACCTGGAGCTGGGCGCCATCCTGCTGGCGATGCGCATCAAGGGCGAGTCGGTGGAGGAGCTGGCCGGCTTCATGGATGCGGCGGAGCACTCGTTCGCGCCGCTGCCGGCGCCGCCCGGCCCGTTCGCGCCGGTCCTGATCCCGAGCTACAACGGCGCCCGCAAGCTGGCCAACCTGACGCCGCTGCTGGCCCTGCTGCTGGCGCGCGAAGGGGTGCCGGTGCTGGTGCATGGCGTGCGCAGCGACCCGGGCCGCATCACCACGGCCGAGATCCTGGCCGAGCTGGGCCTGGCCGAAGCCGGTTCCAGCGCCGAGGTGCTGGACGCCGCGGCCAGGGGGCGCCCCGCCTTCATGCCGATCGAGCGCCTGGCGCCGCAACTGGCGCGCATGCTGTCGCTGCGCCGCATCCTGGGCGTGCGCAATTCCACCCATACCCTGGTCAAGATCCTGCAACCGTTCGAGGGGCCGGCGCTGCGCCTGGTGTCCTATACCCATCCCGAGTACCTGGAAACCCTGGGCGCGTATTTCACGACGGCGGCCCCGCCCGCGCGCGGCGACGCCTTCCTGATGCGCGGCACCGAGGGCGAGACCGTCGCCCATCCGCACCGCGCGCCGCGCATCGACTGGTTTCATGCAGGCCAGCGCAGCGTGCTGGCCGAGCGCGAGGCGCCGACCGACCTGCTGGCCGAGGTGCCGGACGCGCGCGATGCCGCCACCACCGCCGCCTGGATCGCCGCCGCCCTGCGCGGCGAGGTGCCGGTGCCGGCCCCGATCGTGGCCCAGGTGGCGCATTGCGTGCAGGTGGCGCGCGCATTGCGCGGGTGAAGCTTGCCATGAGCCCGCCGCGCTAGCCGGCAACTTCATTCCCGGGCGCCAAGCGTATACAATGGCCGGTTTGGCGATTCGCGGACACGGCAGGGCATGGCAAAACAATACGACGTAGCAGTGATCGGCGCAGGCGCCGCCGGCATGATGTGCGCAGCGGTCGCGGCCCAGCGCGGCAAGCGCGTGGTGCTGCTCGACCACGCCACCCGGCTGGCCGAGAAGATCCGCATCTCCGGCGGCGGGCGCTGCAATTTCACCAACCTCAACGCCGGCCCGGCCAACTTCCTGTCGCAGAATCCGCACTTCTGCCGCAGCGCGCTGTCGCGCTACACGCCCCAGGATTTCCTTGGCCTCGTCAAGAAGCACCGTATCGCGTACCACGAGAAGCACAAGGGCCAGCTGTTCTGCGACGATTCATCCGAGCAGATCATCGGCATGCTGCGCGCCGAATGCGCCGCCGGCGACGTCGCCTGGCGCATGCCGTGCAAGGTCGGCGACATCGAGAAAACCGCAACGGGTTTTCGCATCGTGGCCGAAGGTGGGGACATCGACTGCGCGAGCGTGGTCGTGGCCACCGGCGGCCTGTCGATCCCGAAGATCGGCGCTACCGACCTCGGCTACCGCATCGCCCGGCAGTTCGACTTGCAGGTGGTCGAGCCGCGCCCGGGCCTGGTGCCATTGACCTTCGACGGGCCCAGCTGGGAAGCCTTTGCGCCGCTGGCCGGCATCGCGCTCGAAGTCGAGGTGAGCACGGGCGACCCCAAGGCGAAGGGCAAGGCCAGGGCCCAGCGCGGCCATTTCCGTGAAGACCTGCTGTTCACCCACCGCGGGCTGTCCGGACCGGCGATCCTGCAGATCTCGAGCTACTGGCAGCCGGGCACGCCGATCGTGCTGGACCTGTTGCCGGACATGGACATGGCCGAGGAATTGATCGCCTCCAAGAACACGGTCAAGAAACAGCTGGGCAATGTGCTGGCCCAGTGGCTGCCGGCGCGCCTGGCCGAGGGCCTGCTGCGCGCCAATGGCTTCGCGCCGGATGCGCGCCTGGCCGACATGGCCGATGCGAAACTGCGCAAGCTGGGCGACGCCATCAACCGCTGGGGCATTACCCCGACCGGTTCGGAAGGCTATAAGAAGGCCGAGGTGACGCTGGGCGGCGTGGACACGCGCGAGCTGTCGCAGCAGAGCATGATGGCGAACAAGGTGCCGGGCCTGTACTTCATCGGCGAGACGGTGGACGTGACCGGCTGGCTGGGCGGCTACAACTTCCAGTGGGCCTGGGCGTCGGGCTATGCGGCCGGGCAAAGTGTGTAGGCTGTGGCAATTGCGGAACACCTTGCTAAAAGCTTCCACTGATCCGGAAATGATGCTACACTTTCGTTCTTCCTAAATCCAACGGTTTCATTTTTACATGACCACTATCCGCCTTAAAGAAAACGAGCCGTTCGAAGTCGCTATGCGTCGCTTCAAGCGCACTATCGAAAAAACCGGTCTGCTGACCGAACTGCGCGCTCGCGAGTTCTACGAGAAGCCGACTGCAGAGCGCAAGCGCAAGCTGGCCGCCGCAGTGAAGCGTCACTACAAGCGCATCCGCAGCCAGCAGCTGCCGAAGAAGCTGTACTAATCCGACTGCATCTCGGCTTGGTCCGGTGACAGGATTGTCCCGGCGAGCCGCTGAGCGTCCGCAAGCCCGCTCCGGTTTTACCGCGGCGGGTTTTGTCGTTCATACCTTTATCATTTACCTCTACCGGACGGAGAATCCATGAGCCTGAAAGCACAACTTACCGAGGACATGAAGGCCGCGATGCGCGCCAAGGAAAGCGCCCGCCTGGCCACGATCCGCCTGATCCTGGCCGACATCAAGCGCAAGGAAGTCGACGAGCAGATCGAGCTGGACGATACCCAGACCCTGGCCATCGTCGAGAAGATGATCAAGCAGCGCAAGGATTCGATCACCCAGTTCGAAGCCGGCGGCCGCGTCGACCTGGCCGAGATCGAGAAGGGCGAGCTGGCGATCCTGTCGGCCTATATGCCGGCCGGGCTGTCGGACGAGGAAATCGCGGCCGAAGTGACTGCGGCCGTGGCCGCCACTGGCGCTGCCGGTCCGCAGGATATGGGCAAGGTGATGGGCGTGCTCAAGCCGAAGCTGGCGGGGCGTGCGGACATGACCGTGGTGTCGGGGCTGGTCAAGAAGGCGCTCAGCGGCAGCTGATCGGATTCGCCCGGGCCGCCTGACCGCGTGGGCAAGAACTTGCCGACCCTACAAAGGCGGTTACGTAGGGTGGGCGGGGTAACTCCGGGCAATGCCCGGAATGACGAACGGCCACGCGGTCAGGCAGCTTGCAAGCGGCCGCGCCGTGCGTCCCTACAAGCGACCTCATCCAAACGGATGCCTTGTCATAAATCAATTTGCAGGCACCGCTGCGGTATAGTCTGAGTTGAGACAAACACTGAGTACCTCCTAGTGATTCCGCAATCCTTCATTACCGATTTGCTCAACCGTGTCGACATCGTCGACATTGTCGGCCGCTACGTCCAGCTGAAAAAGGGCGGCGCCAACTACATGGGCCTGTGCCCGTTCCACAACGAAAAATCCCCCAGCTTCACGGTCAGCCCGACCAAGCAGTTCTACCACTGCTTCGGCTGCGGCGCCCACGGCACGGCGATCGGCTTCCTGATCGAATACTCCGGCATGGGCTTCGTCGATGCCGTCAAGGACCTGGCGCAGAACGTCGGCATGGTGGTGCCGGACAACGACGACAAGATCCCGCCCCAGCAGCGCGCCGCCCAGCAGGCCCAGTCGCTGGCCATGACGGATGCGTTGACCCAGGCCTGCGCCTACTACCGCGCCCAGCTGCGCGAAGCGCCGAACGCCATCGCCTACCTGAAGAAGCGCGGCCTGACCGGCGAAGTGGCGGCCCGTTTCGGCATGGGCTACGCCCCGTCCGGCTGGGACAACCTGCGTTCGGTCTTCCCCGACTACGACGCGCTGGCCCTGGTCGAATCCGGCCTCGTGATCGACAAGGTCGACGAGGACGGCAACAACAAGAAGCGCTACGACCGTTTCCGCGAGCGCATCATGTTCCCGATCCGTAATACCAAGGGCCAGGTGATCGGCTTCGGCGGCCGCGTGCTCGACAGCGGCGAACCGAAATACCTGAACTCGCCGGAAACCCCGCTGTTCCAGAAAGGCCTGGAACTGTACGGCCTGTTCGAGGCAAGGCAAAGCATCCGCGATGCCGGCTACGTGCTGGTGACGGAAGGGTATATGGACGTCGTTGCCCTGGCCCAGCTCGGTTTCCCGCAGGCCGTGGCAACGCTCGGCACCGCCTGCACCAGCACCCACGTGCAAAAGCTGCTGCGCCAGACCGACAACGTGATCTTCAGCTTCGACGGCGACAAGGCCGGGCGCCGCGCCGCGCGCCGCGCGCTGGAAGCCTGCCTGCCGCAAGTAAGCGACAACAAGACCATCAAGTTCCTGTTCCTGCCCCAGGAGCACGATCCGGACAGCTTCGTGCGCGAACGCGGCTTTGAAGCCTTCGAGCAGGAAATCCAGGATGCGATGCCGCTGTCGCAATTCCTGCTGCGCGAGGTCACGCTTGAACACGATCTCGGCACGCCGGAGGGCAGGGCGCACGCCCAGTTCGAGGCCAAGCCGCTGCTGCAGGCGATGGCGCCATCCGCGCTGCGCCTGCAGATCGTGCGCGGCCTGGCCAGCCTGACCGAATCGACGCCGGCCGAGATCGAATCGCTGTTCGAACTGTCCAAGCCGGTGTCCGTGGTGCGCCGGGCTCCGCCGCGCCAGGGACGTCCGAAACCGGTAGGGCTGGAGCTGCAGATGCTGCGCATCCTGGTCTCGCACCCGCCGCTGGCGCTGCTGCTCGACGACGCGGCCCAGGCCTCGTTCGACCACTTCGGCCAGGAAGCAGCCGATGCCCTGCGCCACCTGGTGCAGATGGCCCAGGCCCTGGGAGAATTTGGCAGCTTCGCCGCCCTGTCCCAGCAGCTCAAGGAAGTGACGGGAGAATACGACAGTTTAATTGCAGAAATTGCTTCGGAACCGGAGACGGACCTTGAGGCAGATCGTATCTGGCTGTTAAGCGCTGTGCGCCAAATCAAGATGGACGCGTTAAAACAAGAACTTAACCAGTTGTTTTCTTCCGGGCTGACCCCAGATCAGGTAAGTACTCGCTATCGCGAAATCGTTGCCCAGCAGGACCTCCTGGCCCGGGAAGCAGCTGCGGAAATGACATCCCGCTAAACAATCACAATCTGATGCCGACGGCCACAAATGTGGCCATTTGTGCAACTTGGAAAAATAGGGGTGCGTGCTATAATAAAACGCTAACTATTGCAACTGTTGAAACCATTTTTCGTTTCAATCGGCGCGTGGAGTTTCAGTTAGCGAGGCAACATTGCTTTGCCTGCAGGGTGATGTAAAGTAACAAAAAACTTTATCTTTAACCATCGTAAAGTTAGTCGTTGTGACTTCGAAAGCGCCTGTGCCAACCAAGAAACCCGAAACCAAAGTGGCTGCAAAGACCACCAGAGCGTCCGCCAAGGTGGACAAAGGCCAAGACCAGGCCGAGGTTCGTACGGCGAGCCCGGCACCGGTCAATGCGACGACCGATGCGGCCGCACTGGCCGCGATCGACACGTCCGGTTATGTCCTGCCTACCGTCAAGGTCCCTGGACGCCGTGGCCGCAAGCCCAAGGAATTCACGCCCGAGAACGATGAAATCGCCGCCCTGAACGCGGTCGAGCGCGCCGAACTGAAGGCTGCGGACAAGGCCAAGGCCAAGGACCGCAAGGCCAAGGAAAAAGCGCTGCTGAAAGACGCGTTCTCTTCGGACACCGAAGCGAGCGAGGAAGAGCTCGAGATCCGCCGCAACAAGCTCAAGGCCCTGATCAAGTCGGGCAAGGAGCGCGGCTTCCTGACCTATTCCGAGATCAACGACCACCTGCCGGAGAATATCGTCGATCCGGAAGCGATCGAAGGCATCATCGGCACCTTCAACGACATGGGCATCGCCGTCTACGAGCATGCCCCTGACGCGGAAACCCTGCTGCTGTCCGACGCGGTTCCGAACGTCACCAGCGACGACGAAGCCGAGGCGGCCGCCGAGGCGGCGCTGTCGACCGTCGACTCCGACTTCGGCCGCACCACCGACCCGGTGCGCATGTACATGCGCGAGATGGGTTCGGTCGAGCTGCTCACCCGCGAAGGCGAGATCGAGATCGCCAAGCGTATCGAAGACGGTCTGAAGGACATGATCCAGGCGATTTCCGCCTGCCCGGTGACGATCGCCGAGATCATCGACGCGGCCAACAAGATCGAGAAGGACGAGATCAAGATCGACGAGATCGTCGATGGCATGGTCGATCCGGAAGAAGAGGAGCAGACTTCGCCAAGCGCAGTCGCTCCAACCTCGACCGAGGACGAGGACGAGGACGAAGACGAAGAGGAAGAAGCCGAGGAAGAGGAAGAGGATACCTCGAGCGCTTCCGGCGCCGCCGGCTACTCGGCCGAGCAGCTCGAAGCCCTGAAGCAGGCCGCCCTCGGAAAGTTCGGCAACATCGCCGACCAGTTCGAAAAGATGCGCAAGGCCTTCGAGAAGGACGGCTACAACAGCAAGGCCTACGTCAAGGCGCAGGACGCGATCTCGAACGAGCTGCTGGGCATCCGCTTCACGGCCAAGGTGGTCGAGAAGCTGTGCGACACCCTGCGCGGCCAGGTCGACGAAGTGCGCCACATCGAGAAGCAGATCCTGGACGTGGCCGTGAACCGCTGCGGCATGCCGCGCGCCCACTTCATCAAGGTCTTCCCGGGCAACGAAACGAACCTCGACTGGGTCGATGGCGAAGTCGATGCGGGCCACGCCTATAGCGCCATCCTGGGCCGCAACATCCCGACCATCAAGGAACTGCAGCAACGCCTGATCGACCTGCAAGCGAGGGTCGTCCTGCCGCTGCCGGACCTGCGCAACATCAACCGGCAGATGGCCGCCGGCGAGATGAAGGCGCGCAAGGCCAAGCGCGAGATGACCGAGGCTAACCTGCGCCTGGTGATCTCGATCGCCAAGAAGTATACGAACCGCGGCCTGCAGTTCCTCGACCTGATCCAGGAAGGCAATATCGGCCTGATGAAGGCGGTGGACAAGTTCGAATACCGCCGCGGCTATAAATTCTCGACCTATGCGACCTGGTGGATTCGCCAGGCCATCACCCGCTCGATCGCGGACCAGGCGCGCACCATCCGTATTCCGGTGCACATGATCGAAACGATCAACAAGATGAACCGGATCTCGCGCCAGATCCTGCAGGAGACCGGGGCGGAACCGGATCCGGCCACCCTCGCCATCAAGATGGAGATGCCGGAAGATAAGATTCGCAAGATCATGAAGATCGCGAAGGAACCGATTTCGATGGAGACGCCGATCGGTGACGACGACGATTCGCACCTGGGCGATTTCATCGAGGACAACAACACGCTGGCGCCGTCGGATGCGGCCCTGCATGCCTCGATGCGCGGGGTGGTGAAGGACGTGTTGGATTCCTTGACGCCACGCGAAGCCAAGGTGTTGCGGATGCGCTTCGGGATCGAGATGTCGACCGACCACACGCTGGAAGAGGTGGGCAAGCAGTTCGACGTGACCCGCGAGCGGATTCGCCAGATCGAGGCGAAGGCGCTGCGCAAGCTGCGGCATCCGTCGCGCTCGGACAAGCTGAAGAGCTTCCTCGAGGGCAGCAGCTGATTTGCCCATGCTTGTCAGCTAAGCCTTGACGGCGCTGCACTAAACGCAATATCCTCTCGCCACTCTGCTTCAGCGGTACCGCGCTGCTGGAGCAGATGGCGAGATTCTTTCTAGCCATTGTCCCGATTTCTGGGCCTCTAGCTCATGCCTGGTTAGAGCAGCGGACTCATAATCCGTTGGTGCCCGGTTCGACTCCGGGGAGGCCTACCAGTACAAACATGTACGCTGACTGTTCCAACAAGGACTTGCCCCACATGGCGCAAGTCCTGTTTGTTGTCACATCGGACCAAACACCAAGGCCGCGGCTAATCCGTCAACGCTCTGCACACCGACCAGCACGACCGATCCACCCGGCATGCTGATGAGCAGATCGTTACCGGTGTCCGTTACATACTTGGCAATGAAGTCGTTCGCGTTCATGGTGGCGAGCATATTCGTGAAGAACAGCTTGTCGCCCTCCGCGAGCTTGAAGTCGGTGATCCGGTCATTGCCGGACTGTGCTTCGAACACGAACTTGTCGGCTCCGGCGCCGCCTGTCACGATGTCGTTGCCCTTGCCGCCAAACAGGAAGTCGCCATCGGTACCTCCGTCGAGCCTGTCGTCGCCACTGTCACCATACAGGTAGTCGATGCCGGCGCCGCCGGACAGCATGTCGTCGCCATTCCCACCGTACAGCGCGTCGCTGCCGCCGTGGCCGGACAGCGTATCGTTGCCGTTACCGCCCTGGAGCACGTCTTCCGCATTGGTATTGGTGTCGCCCGACAGCGTATCGTTGCCATTGCCTCCATTCAGGTTTTTCCCCTTGTCGTTGGTCGAGCCGGTGACGGTAAGCGTGACCGAATTGGTGCTACTCATGCCGCCTGCGTCCGTGGCCGTATAGACAAAGGTGGCCTTCATTTTTTGACCGGTCACCATCCAGTCCAGTTCCGCAGGTGGCGTCAGCGTGACAGTGCTGCCGTCGGCCGAAACAGTGGCCTTGACGGTGAGGCTGCTCAGGTTGACGACCGCGCGCGTGACCGGGTTGATCAGCTGCGTGGATGTGCTGCCTTCGTCCCAGGACAATACCGCCGAGCTCGTGTTCAGGGTCAGGGTGTGTGTATCGCCGGCGTCCGGGTCGGTGACGACATTACTTGCCTGGAAGCTGATCGGCGCGTTCTCGACGGTGCACAGGGGAACGACATTCGCGGTGGGGCCTTCGTTGACGTTGGTGACACCGAGGCTGACCGTCTGTATGGTCCTGTTGCCCGCGGCATCGGTCGCCCGCACGCCGAACTGGTAGGTATTCTTGGCCTCGAAATCGGGATTGTCCTTCAGGGTCACGGCGCCGGTCGCGCTGATGTCGAACCTGCCTGCATCGGCTCCTTCCAGGCTGAAGGTGAACGCGTGGGCATCCGTTGCCTGCGCTTGATACACCAGTTGGTTAGCGCCGGTGTTTTCGGCCACGCTCGCGCTCGCGCCGGAACTGAATAGCGGACCAGAGCGGTCGAGCGTGAAGCTGATCGATTCCGACTTGCTGTTGTGTGCGCCGTCGGTATCGGTCACCATGACGGTGTAGTCGCCGTCGGCCAGAGCGGCAGCGTCGTAGTTGCCCACTTGCGTGCCATTGACCGTGATGACGCGCGTGGCATCCATGTCGGGGCCGTTGAACGTCAGGCGCGCGTCATTGGTCAGCATGTCATTTGGCGCGCCGCTGTTGGTTGTCAGCGCCAAGGTTGGTGCGTTCAGTGTCGTATCGAGCGTGAAGCTGAGCAAAGTCGTCCTGGTGTTGCCGGCAGTGTCGGTGTCGGTCACGGTAACGGTATGCGCGCCGTCTTGCAGGGCGCTAGCATCGTAGTGGTCCACCGTGTTGCCGTTGACCTTGATGACGCGAACGGCATCGTTGTCCGGCTCGTTGAAGACCAAGCGTGCGTCATTGGTGAGGCCGTCACCTGAGGCGCCACTGTCGGCTGCGAGCGACAACGTCGGTGCGGTCAGGCTCCTGTCGAGCGTGAAGCTGAGCGAGGCGGTCTTGGTGTTGCCGGCGGCGTCCGTATCGGTCACGGTGACCGTATGTGAGCCATCTTCCAGCATGCTCGGATTGTATGCGTTCACCGCGTTGCCGTTGACCTTGATGACGCGAACGGCATCGTTGTCTGGAGTGTTGAAGACCAAGTTGGCGTCGTTGGTGAGGCCGTCACCGGGGGCGCCGCTGTCTGCCGCGAGCGCCACGGTCGGTGCGGACAGGCTCCTGTCGAGTGTGAAGCTGAGCGAGGTGGTCTTGGTATTGCCGGCAGCGTCCGTATCGGTCACGGTGACCGTATGCGCGCCATCGTCCAGGGTGGCAGGATTGTAGCCGTTCACCGTATTGCCATTGACTTTGATGACGCGAACGGCATCGTTGTCCGGCTCGTTGAAGACCAGACTTGCGTCGTTGGTGAGGCCGTCATCGGAGGCGCCACTGTCGGCCGCGAGCGCCACGGTCGGCGCGGTCAGGCTCCTGTCGAGCGTGAAGCTGAGCGAGGCGGTTTTGGTGTTGCCGGCAGCGTCCGTATCGGTCACGGTAACGATATTCGCACCCTCCTGCAGGGTGGCAGGATTGTATGCGTTCACCGTGTCGCCATTGACCTTGATGACGCGAACGGCATCGTTGTCCGGCTCGTTAAAGACCAGGCTGGCATCGTTGGTGAGGCCGTCACCCGGGGCACCACTGTCAGCCGCGAGTGCCACGGTCGGCGCGGTCAGGCTCCTGTCGAGCGTGAAGCTGAGCGAGGCGGTCTTGGTGTTGCCGGCGGCGTCCGTATCGGTCACGGTGACGGTATGCGCGCCATCCTCCAGGATGGCAGGATTGTATGCGTCCACCGTGTTGCCGTTGACCGTGATGACGCGAACGGCATCGTTGTCTGGAGCGTTGAAGACCAGGCTGGCATCGTTGGTCAGCAAATCATCCCCCGCCCCGCTGTTGGTCGCCAACATCAGGGTGGGTGCGCTCAGGCTCGTATCGACGGTGAGTGCCTGCGGCGCCGACGCCGCGCTGCTGTTGCCGGCGCGGTCGATGCTTCTTGCGGTGAAGCTGTAGCTGCCATCGGCCAGTTCCGCCGACGTGAAGGTATAGACGCCGCTTCCTGCCGCGGTCTGGGCCGCGGTGCCGACCATGACATTGCCCAGGTAGACCTCGACCCTGGTATCCGCTTCGGCGTTGATGGTGAGCGTCGGCCTCCTGTCACTGGTCAGGGTATCGGCACCCGAGCCGCTGCTGTCGGAGAAGCCGGTGATGCCCGGCGCTGCCGGCGGCGTCGCATCGATCGTGACGCTGAGCGTATTGGTCGGCGCGGTATTGCCCGCAATATCGGCAACGCGGGCGCGGAACAGGTAGCTGCCGTCGGCCAGGCCGGACTGCGCGGCCGAGGTGACACTGAACGCGCCGCCATTGCGCGAGACTTCGTACACGACGTTCGAGCCGGCTTCATTGCCCGCCAGCGTCAGGTTGAAAGCCGTATCGTTCGTGATGCCGTCGCCAGTGATGCCAGAATCGTTCAGGTTGCCAAAGGCGAGGGTGCCGGCCACTGCCGCGGTATCGAGTACATAGGCCTGGGACCGGACCGGACCGGCATTGCCTGCCAGGTCCTCGACCTTCAGTTGCATCGTATTGCTGCCTGCAAGGACAATGCCCGACAGCGAGAACGCGTTCTGGCCGATGACATTGGTAGCCGTCTGCCAGGTGGCGCCATTGTCGAGCGAGATCCTGACGACGTCGCCTGCGGCCGTCGGAGCACTCAGCGTACCGGTAATCGTCTGTGCCGGCGTGTTCGTGATGAAGTCGCCGGGCACGCCGGCGTCGCTGCTGAATCTCACCGTGGCAACCGTCGTGGCGGGCGCCGAAGTGTCCAGCGTATAGGCCCGTTCAGCGATCTTGTTATTGCCGTTCACGCCGCTCCAGAACTGGATCGTCTTGCCGGTCCCGGCAGCCAGCGTCACGTTGACCGAGAAGCTGCCGCTGCCCGAGTCCGCCGTATAGTCGACGTTCGCCAGGGTCCTGGTGTTGCCGGTCCCGTCGGTAGAAACATAGATCGTGGGCGTTGCGGCGTTCTGGGTCGAGGCGGTGAAATGGCCCGTGATCGTCTGGCTGGCGGTATTGGTCACGGCATCGGTGGAGGAGCGGCCCGTATCCGCCGACAGGGTGAAGTCGGTGATGCCGCTTGCGGTATCGAGTACCCTGTCGTACGCGGCGATATTCAGCGCCTCCGTTTCGATCTCGCCCGTACTTGCCTCCAGTGTCCAGTCGCCACCTGCCGCGCTGCCGCCGGTCAGGTTGGTCGATGCGGCCACGTCCACGCCGGTGGCCGAAGCCAGGGCCGCGATGAATTGCTGGCCGACGCTGCCGCTGGCGACGTCGCAGCCGTACAGCAGCAGGTCGGCACCGGCGCCCAGATGGCTGCCGATGGCGGCGAGCTGCGCCCCGTAGGTGGCCAGGGTGGCGGCGTTCAGGACCGTTGAGCCGAGCTGGACTTCGCCAGGTGCGCCATGCGATACCACGTCGACGCCGGCCAGGTCGGTGATGATGTCGATCGCGCCGACCTGGCCGGTATTGGCGGCCAGGAAATCATGGATCTGCGCGACGCCATCGCGCTCGGCGTCGAGCAGGACCACGGTCACATTCGGGGGCATGCCGGCAATGATGATCTCGATGCCGCTCACACCCGGGTCGATGAAGGCGACGCGCGGCGTGAACAGCCCGGTCACGCCGCTGCTCGGCGTGACGACGTTGATCGACTCGGCTTCATCGGCGTGCCCGGCGAGCCAGTCCTGGATCTGCGTGCCGTGTGGCGTGGTGTCGTCGAGCAGGATGACATGGACGCTTTGCGCGTCATAGTGGCTTGCGAGATCGGCGTAGTTGGAATAGGCGGTGTCGATGAAAACGGTGCGCGTGATGGCCATGGTGGAATCCCCTGTCGGTTGGACGTCTGTTGTCGTGATGGCGGGCTACGAAGAGACAGCGGATGTCCAGGCTTCGAGAAGCGGGCCGATCTGCGAGCCAGTGTAGGTATCGTCCGACAGCGAGTCATGAGACAGTCCGCCTATCTGTTCTAGTACTTTTGTACTATTCGGACGGAGAGGGCGGGGCGCGAGGCCTGCGAACCCGCATGGCGCTACTGCGCAATGGGCGGCACGATGGCCATTGAGTTGGGATGCTGACGGGCGTTCGCGCTGTTGTTCCGGCCCAACTCGGCAGCGCAGGCCAGCGCCGCTTATGCGGGGACAGTCTTGTCCCACTGCGCCTTCATTTTCTCGACCGTGTCGATCACATCCCGGACCCGGAACGGTTTGATGAGAATCCGGCTGATCCCGCACGCCCCCAGCACCTGCAACAACTCCGTATTGCACGACTCCACCAGCACCGCGATCGGCATCGAGGCTGCGCACGCACACCCGCCCGAGCGGATCTGCTGGATCAGGGTCAGGCCCCGGTACCCGTCCTCCGGCAAGGGCCATTCCACCGCGATCACCGCGGCGTCGAAACGGCGCCGGCTGCTCATCTGGTGCCCCGTCTGGTAAGTGGCCGCCTCCGTCACCTCGGCCGTGCCAAGGCTGCGCAAGGTCAGCGCCACGGTGCGCCGCAGCAGGTTGTTCGGCTCCACCAGCAGGATGTCGAAGCCTTCCACGCTATGCATCGGTGGTGGCCTCCGGCGCCGTCAGGGCCAGCACGGTCAGGTCGCGCAGGCTGCTCAGGATGGCCTGCCCGACCGTGTCGAGCGTGCGTGGCCGGGTGTCGATCAGGCACAGGGTGCCGATCGCCAGGCCGTCGCGGCAGACCAGCGGCGCGCCCGCGTAGAAGCGGATGTGCGGCGGGCCCGACACCAGCGGATTGTCGTGGAAGCGCGCGTCGAGCAGGGCGTCCGGCACCAGCAGGATCTGCCCGCTGTGCAGCGCATGGGCGCAGAAGGAAATGTCGCGCGGCGTCTCGCAGGCCGCCAGGCCGACGCGCGCCTTGAACCATTGGCGTTCGCTGTCCACCAGGCTGATCAGGCAGATCGGCACCTCGAATTCGCTGGCCGCGAAGGCGACGATCTTGTCCAGCCGCTCCTCGGGCGGGGTGTCGAGCAGCAGCAGGGCATGGAGCAGCGCAAGGCGTTGCTGCTCATTGTCGGGAAGGGACGGCTTGATCATCGGCGGCACGGTAGGTTCTTTATATGCCGCAACAATAACCGATGTTGACGCGGCTCGACAGTGGGACGGGATCAGGATCCGCCGCCCGCCTTGCGGCTGTTCAGCCAGTCGCGCCCGCCCGCGTCCAGGGCCCGTGTGATCACGTCCGCCGGCAGGCTGTACACCGTGGCCCAGGTGGCGCGTCCATCCACGCTATTCGATGGAAAGCTCTCGGTCTCGATCGGCCAGTGGTACTTGCGCTTGAGCGCGCGCACGATGGCGGCCAGGGTGATGCGGCCGCGCAGCGGTTCGCTGCCTGCCTGGTCTTCGTTCGACAACAGCACGGCCAGCACGGCGCCGCGCGCGGTGTTCGGTCCGGGGAATACAGGGGTCTTCTTGGGCATGCCCCGATTGTAGCCCGGGCCTAGGGCAGCGCGCGCAGGCTGCCGTCCCGCGCGAGCGCATAACCGGCCAGGTCGCGCGCCAGCGCCAGCGTGCCGGTGTAGTGTGCACGCGCTTCGCGCTCGATGTCGTCCAGGCCGGGGGCGCCGCCGTGGTCCTTGTCCTCGGCGCGGTCCTGGTAGCGCGGGCTGAAATGGGTCAGGATCAGGTTCGGCACCCCGGCCTCCTGCGCCATGCGCGCCACCATCGCGGCCGAGCTGTGCTGCGGGCCGGGGCCGACCTTGCGCAGCACCTCCTCGGTATAGGTGGCCTCGTGCACCAGCAGGTCCGCGCTGGCGGCTTCCTGCGCCAGCAGTGCCGGCCGGTCGTTGTCCCCGGCGATGATGAGCTTGCGCGGGCGGCGCGGCGCCAGCAGGTAGTCCCCGGCCGTCACCGCGCGGCCATCCGGCAGCAGTACGTCGCGGCCTTGCTGGATCTCGCCCCAGGCCGGCCCGGACGGGATGCCGCCGGCGCGCAGCTTGCCGATGTCGAGCCTGCGTTCGACGGTCGCCTCGGTGAAGCTGTAGCCGTAGCAGGCGATCCGGTGCGAGAGCGCCGTGGCGCGCACCCGCATATCGGGCAGGACCTCCACGTGCGGCAGGTCTTCCAGCGCCACCCACACGATCGGATAGGGAAGCGTGAGCTGGCTTGCCTGCATGATGCACTCGATCATGCCGCGCAGCGGTGGCGGTCCGACGATCGTCATCGGCTCGGTGCGGCCCAGCATGCCGGCGCTGGCCAGCAGGCCGGGCAGCCCGTAGCAGTGGTCGCCGTGCAGGTGGGTGATGAAGATCGCGCGCAGGCTCACCGGCGACAGCCGGGTGCGCAGCAGGCGGTGCTGGGTACCTTCGGCGCAATCGACCAACACCCAGTGCTTCGCGCCTTCGCTGCGCAGGGCGGTTGCCGTCATGTTGCGGCTCCGGGTCGGGGTGCCGGAGGAAGTGCCGAGGAACTGGATTTCCATTGCGGGGTAGCAGTCAGGGGGCGCGGCGCCGGGTCGGCACGAAGCGCCACAGGTAGAGGCTGACGCCGGCGCCCAGCACGGCCAGCATGGCCGGCAGCGCCATGCCGCCCACGCGCCCCATCGCCAGCAGCAGCGAGGTCCACAGCATGACGGTGGCGAGGATCTTGGCGCCCAGCGGAATGCCGAGCCCAGCCTCGAAATCGCGCAGGTAGGGGCCGAGCACGCGGTGCGACAGCAGCCAGCGGTGCAGGCGCTCGGAGCCGCGCGCGAAGCACCACGATGCCAGCAGCAGGAAGGGCGTGGTGGGCAGCAGGGGCAGGAACAGGCCCAGGATGCCCAGGGCCAGCGCCAGCACGCCCGCCAGGTTGTAGAGCGGTTTCATGGGTTCACTCTAGCATGCAGGAGCAGGCAGGAGAAGGCAGGGGACGGCAAGGGAAGGGCGGGCGAGGCCTGCGCAACGGTGAAATAATAATTTAAAAATAACAATAAAATGAAAGAATATTTCATGATGCGCTGCGAGCGCACCTGCCGGCCAGCTGCTCAGTGCAGGGCCGCCGCCGGCGCCGGCGCCGGCGCCGATGCCACATGGCGCGGCAGGTAGATCGTCACCGTCGTGCCCTGGCCGGGCGCGCTGGCCAGGCGGATGTCGCCGCCGCTCTGGCGCGCGAAGCCGTGCGCCATCGACAGGCCCAGGCCCGTGCCCTTGCCCTCCGGCTTGGTGGTGAAGAAGGGCTCGAAGGCGCGCTCCATCACGTCCTGCGGCATGCCGTGGCCGTGGTCGGCCACCGCCACCGTCACGTAGTCGCCGGGCGCCAGGTCGGCGTCGCCCTCCACGTGCACGTTGCCGAGCGTGAGCACGATGCGCCCATTGCCGTCCATCGCGTCGCGCGCGTTGATCACCAGGTTGAGCAGCACGTGTTCGAGCTGGTTCGGGTCCACCAGGGTTGGCCACAGGTCGGGCGGCACCCGCTTTTCCAGGGTGATGTGGTCGCCCGCCGCGCGCTGCACCAGGCTGTCCATGCGTTCCAGCAGGGCGTCCACCTGCACTTCCAGCGGATGCAGGGGCTGGCGGCGCGCGAAGGCCAGCAGCTGGCTGGCCAGCTTGGCGCCGCGCTCGACCGCGTCGAGGATGCTGAGCAGGCGCTTGCGCTGGCTGGCGTCGGTGCGCAGGATCAGCTGCACGTTGGCGCTGATGATGTGCAGGATGTTGTTGAAGTCATGCGCCACGCCGCCGGTCAGTTTGCCCACCGCCTCCAGCTTCTGGGCGCGCGCCAGGGCCTGGCGCGCTTCGATCAGGCCCTGCTGGCGCTGCTGCTCGCGCGCTTCCGCTTCCTTGCGCTGGGTAATGTCGCGCACGAAGGCGGTGGCGCCGAAGCCCTCGCCGACGGGCAGCCGCGCCACCGTCACCTCGGCCGGGATGCGGCGGCCCGCGCGGTCGAGCACCCGCAGTTCGGTCGGCGCGCCCAGCATCGCGCAGCCGCCGCCGCGCGCGTAGGCCGCGAAGGCGGCGCGGAAGGCGGCGCGGGCCGGTTCCGGCAACAGTTCGGCGGCGTCGCGGCCGATGGCCTGGGCCGCGCTCCAGCCGAACAGCTGGCTGGCGCCGGCGTTCCAGTCGGTGATCCGGCCGCCGGCATCGACGGCGACGAAGGCGTCGGGCGCGTTTTCCAGGATCACCTGGATGCGCTTCTGCTCGGCGGCGATCTGGTCGTGCGACTGGCGCAGCTCGAGCGTCATGGCCTGCGCCAGCTGCAGCGCCCGGCGCCGCTCGCTGGCCAGCAGCCACACCACCACGCTCAGCATCAAGCCGAGGCCGAGGCCGGTGATCGCCACCAGGCGCGGACGGGTACTGTCCAGGCTGGCCTCGAGGGCCGCGCTGGAGCGCATGCTGATGGTCCAGGCGCGCCCGCCCGGCAGCACCTGGGCGCTGGCGCTCAGCCGGGCCCGATGGCCGGAAGCGTTCGGCGAGCGGTACAGCAGGCTGCTGTCGCCGGCCGGCTCGCCGTCGTGGATCTCGATGTCGAGGTCGGTGGAATGGGCGCCGCCCAGCCCCCGCATCAGGTCGTCCATGCGGAAGGGCGCGTATACCCAGCCGACGATCGCCGCGCGGCGCTGCTCGACGGTGCCGGCCAGCTGGCCGGCCCGGTACACCGGCAGGTACATCAGGGCGCCGGCCTGCGGGCGGCCGGCACCGCCCGTAGCGTCTTCCTGCACCAGCACCACCTTGCCGCTCAGGGCGGCCTGTCCGCTGTCGCGCGCGCGTTCCATCGCGGCGCGGCGCACCGGCTCGCTGTACATGTCGTAGCCGAAAGCGCGCAGGTTGCGTCCGCCAAAGGGCTCGATGTGGGTGATCGCGGTATAGGTGGCGCGCGCGTCCGTGGGGCGGATCCGGTACTCGGGAAAGCCCTGGCGCCGCATGGCGGCCTCGTGCGCGGCGAGGCCGCCGGCCGGCACGATGGTGGCGATGCCGAGCGCCTCCATGCCGGGGAATGCTTCGTCCAGGCGCAGCAGCCGGTAGTAGCGCTCCCACGCGGCCTGGTCGAGTTCGACCGATCCGCGCAGGAAGCCGCGCGCCCCGCGCAGCACCTGTTCATAGACCGCCATCCGGCGGCCGATGCTGAACACCATGTCGCGGGTGCGGTAGTCGAAGGTCTCGCGCAGCTGGCGCTCGGCGGTGCGCTGGGCGCTGGTCCAGGCGGCGAAGGTCGCCACCGCCGTTACCAGGAACACCAGCATCGCCAGCAGCAGCGGCAAATGCCCGGAACCGGGCAGGGGAATGCGGCTGCTGGGCACGGCAGGAGGCTGGGACTGCGGCATCGCTTGGAACGCGCGGGGGCGTGATGGGCCAGGTTGATCGGAAACGCGCGGAAAGACGGTAGGATACGTGTCCTGGCTGTGTCAGGGCGCACGCCACTTTGCGCGTTTGGCAATAGTATTATCTCTCATAATTATTTCAATGCAATTTCATGATGTGTTAGCACGCTTGCTTGCAGGCGTACGGGCGCCGTACCGCGCATGAGACCGACTCCTGCGATGGGATCCTTGCTGCGGCTGCACTGGCCACTGGCGCTGCCGGGCGGCGTGCTGGCGCTGGGCCTGCTATGGGGCATGCTGGCGCCGCTGCGCGGGGGCAGCCATGAACTGCCGCTGGAGCTGGGCACGGCGCACGCCCCGCACACGCTGCGCCTGACCCTGGGCGTGCAGGATGTGCTGTTGCTGCGCAATGCCGGCCGCGTGCCGCTGGTATGCGGGCCGGTCCAGCTGGCGCCGGGCGCCGACATGCGCCTGCCGGTGGAGGCACCGGGCGAGCAGCGCATGTCCTGTCCGGCGCTGCCCGGCGGCAGCCTGCTGCTGCGCGTGGTGCCGATGCCCGACCCGGGCTGGGACCGGCTGCGCTGGCGGCTGGACAGCCTGTCGGAGGCGATCCGGACCCTGCCGGTGCGGCGTCCGGAATAGCGGGATCTTCGGCGCCAATCGTGCTGCCATCCCGCCTGCGATTCTGTCATCATGGGATCATGTCGACGATTTCCTTGCCCTTGTTCCCGCTCAGTACGGTGTTGTTTCCGGACGGGGTGCTGCCGCTGCAGGTGTTCGAGGTCCGCTACCTCGACATGATCAGCCGCTGCCTGACGGAAGACCTGCCCTTCGGGGTGGTGCTGCTGACCCAGGGGCATGAGGTGCGCCAGCCGGAGGGCGAGCCGGAGCGCTTCGCCGCCGCCGGCACCATCGCTTCCGTCACCGAAACCACCACCGCCTCGCCTGGCCTGCTGCAGGTGCTGTGCCGTGGCGGTGCGCGCTTCACGGTCGTGACCGCCGATCAGCGCCTGAACGGCCTGTGGATGGCCGAGGCCGAACTGGTCGAGGGCGACCAGGCGGTCAAGGTGCCGTCCGAACTGCAGGGCGCCGCCGACGCGCTCGACCGCGTGCTGTCCTCGCTGCACGACGTGCCGCGCCACCGCTGGCCGGTGCAGCCGCCATTCCGCCTCGACGATTGCGGCTGGGTGGCGAACCGCTGGTGCGAACTGCTGCCGCTGCCGAACCAGCAGAAGCACCAGATGCTCATGCTCGACAATCCCGTGATCCGCCTGGAACTGCTGCATGACGTGCTGGACGAACATGGACTGATCACTTCCTAGCCTTGCGTGTGCCGGAATGACTTTCTCGGACGACCTCCTGATAGCGTACATCAACGGCGAGCTCGCCGCGCCGGCCCGCGTGGCGGTCGAGCGCGCCCTGCAGGCCGACCCGGTGCTCGGCGCCCGCATCGCCCAGCTGCGGCGCGAAGGCGGCCGGCGCATCCACATCCTGAACGTGTCGGCGAACGGCCACGACGGACGCCAGCAGCGCGCGCCGCCGCCCGGTGGCGCCAAGGTGGTGCACCTCGATGCCGTACGGCCGGGGCGCGCCATGGGGCCGCCGCCGCAGCCGCGTACCGGGCCGCCGGCCTGGACGCTGCGCCACTGGCTGGCACTCGGCGCGGCGCTGCTGTCGGGGGCTGGCGCCGGCATCCTCGGCTGGCAGGCGCTGCGGCCCGATCCCGGCCTGGTCATGCTGGAAGCGGGCGACGGCGCCCTGGTGGCGCGCGGCCGCCTGCTCGACGCGCTCGGCAACCAGCTGGCCAACCCCGGTCCGTCCGAGACCGGGGTGCGCATCGGCATCAGCTTTGTGGCCCGGGACGGCGGCTATTGCCGCAGCTTCGTGGTCCATACCACCGCCGGCCTGGCCTGCCGCAAGGGCGGACGCTGGACGATTCCGGTGCTGGTCCAGCCGCATGCCGGCGCCGCCTGGCTCGACGGCAGCAGCCTGCCGCCCGCGGTGCAGGCGGCGATCGATGCCCGCATCGCCGGCGCCGCCCTCGATCCGGCCGCCGAGCGCGCGGCCCAGCAGCGCGGATGGATGCCCTGAGCGGGCCGGCCTTTGCCCGGCATGCGCGGTACCGAAACAGGACCTTATATACAGGGGGGGCGATTTCAGGTATCGTGTAGCCCGCTAAAGTGCCTCTACGTCCGCCCAGCCGTGCCCCCCGGGGCTTGCGGCGCCTTCGCGGACATCGCGGTCCGGTCGCCGGTCCGCCGTCCCATCTGGAAGCTTCCAGCGCAGCCGATCCGGGCCGTGCAGGCGTGCCCGCAGGCGGTGCCGTAGAGCTAACGAAATACTGTCCAACAAGAATATGTCTGATATCCAGAATACGCCCGCCAGCGCGGGCTCGGCCGACGAGGCCGACATCACCCTGGCGGCGCCCGTCGAGCAGGTCAAGGCCGACGAAGCGCCGACCGTGCGCTTCGCCGACCTCGGCCTGGCGCCGGAAATCCTGCGCGCGCTGACCGACCAGGGTTACGAGCACCCGACCCCGATCCAGGCCAAGGCGATCCCGCTGGTGCTGCAGGGCCGCGACGTCATGGGCGCGGCCCAGACCGGTACCGGCAAGACCGCCGGTTTCTCGCTGCCGATCATCCAGCTCCTGATGGCGCATGCCAACAGCAGCATGTCGCCGGCGCGCCACCCGGTGCGCGCGCTCGTGCTGACCCCGACCCGCGAGCTGGCGGTGCAGGTGGCCGACAACGTCGCCGCCTACGCCAAGCGCACGCCGCTGCGTTCCACCGTCGTGTTCGGCGGCATGGACATGAAGGGGCAGACCACCATCCTCAAGGGTGGCGTCGAGATCGTCATCGCCACGCCGGGCCGCCTGCTCGACCACGTCGAGCAGAAGAACGTCAACCTGTCGCAGGTGCAGATGCTGGTCATGGACGAAGCCGACCGCATGCTCGACATGGGCTTCCTGCCCGACCTGCAGCGCATCATCAACCTGCTGCCGAAGCAGCGCCAGAACCTGATGTTCTCGGCCACCTTCTCGCCCGAGATCAAGAAGCTGGCGAACAGCTTCCTGAACAACCCGGTGCTGATCGAAGTGGCGCGCAGCAATGCCACGGCCGACAGGGTCACGCAGGTCGTGTACAAGGTCGACGAGGAGCTCAAGCGCGACGTGGTCGAGCACATCATCCGCGAGCGCAACCTGAAGCAGGTGATCGTGTTCTCGAACACCAAGATCGGCGCCTCGCGCCTGTCGCGCCACCTGGAGCAGAAGGGCATCAAGGCCTCCGCCATCCACGGCGACAAGACCCAGCAGGAACGCATGGCAGCCCTCGACGCCTTCAAGGGAGGCGCGATCGAGGTGCTGGTCGCCACCGACGTGGCCGCGCGCGGCCTCGACATCTCGGACCTGCCCTGCGTGATCAATTACGACCTGCCCTACAACGCCGAAGACTATGTGCACCGCATTGGCCGCACCGGCCGCGCCGGCGCCTCGGGCGACGCGCTGTCGGTGTACTCGGACAAGGACGAGCGCCTGCTGGCCGACATCGAGAAACTGATCAAGCAGACCATCAAGCGCGGCGAACTGCCGGGCTTCGTGGCGCCGTCGAGCCGTCCGCACGGGGCGCGCGAAGGTGGCCGCGAAGGTGGACGCGAAAGCGGCCGCGACTTCGCTCGCGACGGCGAACGCCGTGGCCGCCGCGAGGATGCCCCGGCGCGCACCGACCGTGCGCCACGCAGCGGCGGCTATGGCCCGACGCCACGCCGCGAAAAGGTCGATCCGTGGTTCCTCAAGCCCTACGAGCCGTCCAGCGCGGCGCGCAAGGAAACCGTCACGCCGACGCCGGCGGCCAAGCCGGGCAAGCAGAAGCTGGCTTTCCTGCTGGGCGGCGGTCCGCGCAACAACCCCTGAGGCGCTTGCAGGGGCGCAGGGTGGGCAATGCCGCTCGGGCAGCTGCTATCTGACCCTTAAGCCGCCCTGGGCGGGTGCAGGGCCGCCTGCACCCGCTCCAGCAGATCCTGGTGCTGGTAGGGCTTGGCCAGCACATCCAGCGAGCGGTCGCGCGCCCCGCGCGCCGGCAGCTCGTCCATGTAGCCGGTGGTCACCAGCACCGGCATCCCGGGCTGTGCCGCGTGCACCTGCTCGATCAGTTCCAGCCCATTCATCCCGCCCGGCATGATCACGTCGGTGAACAGGAGGTCCACCGCTTCCCGTTCCAGCAGCTCGAGCGCGCGTTCGCCGCTAGGCGCCGACAGCACCTCGTAGTCGGCCGCCGCCAGCATGGCCTCGGCCAGTTCGCGTACGTCCTCGTTGTCTTCCACCACCAGGATGCGGCACTTGCGGTCCGGGGCACAGGGCGCCGCCGCGGGGCGCCCGCCACCGGCGCCCTCGTGCCTGGCGTGCCGGTCCGCCGGGAAGATCATGCGCACCAGGGTGCCGCGGCCGGGCTCGCTCTCGATGTCGAGCCGTCCGTGCGACTGCTGCACGAAGCCGTGCACCATCGCCAGGCCGAGGCCGGTGCCCATGCCCTTGGTGGTGAAGAAGGGTTCCGTCGAGCGCTTGAGCACGTCGGGCGCCATGCCTTCGCCCTCGTCGCGGACGCAGATCGCCACGTACTCGCCCGGCGGCAGCCGGCTGGCCGCGCGCCGTGTCTCGTTCACCACCGCCGTGCCCACCGTGACCACGCCACCGTCCGCCATGGCGTCGCGCGCATTGATCACCACGTTGAGCAGCGCCATCTCGAGGTAGGTCGGGTCGATCGAGCAGGCGGGCAGGCCGGGACGCAGGTCGAGCCGTAGTTCGACCTGCTCGCCCAGGGTACGCACCAGCATGTCGGAAAAGTCCAGCACCAGCGTGTTCAGGCTGACCTGCCTGTGCTCCAGGCGCTGCTTGCGTGCAAAGCTCAGCAGCTGCTGGGTAAGCTTGCCGGCCTGCATGGTGGCACGCTGGGCGCGCCGGATCGGTTCAGCCGCCGCGGTCTGGCCGGCCACCAGCAGGGCCAGGTCGAGGTTGCCGTTGATGACCTGCAGCAGGTTGTTGAAATCGTGCGCCATCCCGGCCGAGAGCTGGCCGATGGCTTCCATCTTCTGGGCCTGCAGGTTCGATTCCAGCATGCTGCGGCGCTCGGTGATGTCCATCTGCGAGGCGAAGAAATACAGCAGCTTGCCTTCCTGGTCGAAGATGGGGCCGATGAACAGGGCGTTCCAGAAGGCCTCGCCGTCGGCCTTGTAGTTGAGGATGTCGACCGCCACCGCGCGCTCTTCCTGCAGCGCGCGCCGCACTTCGGCCACGGTGGCGCGGTCGGTGTCCGGGCCCTGCAGGAAGCGGCAGTTGCGGCCGATGACCTCCTGTTCCCGGTAGCCGGTGAGGTCGAAGAAGGCGCCGTTGGCGAAGACGATCGGATTGTCTTCCTTGTTGGGGTCGGTGACGACCATCGGCATGCGCGTCATCTCGACGGCGGCGAAGAAGATGTTGCCGCGTTCGTCCAGCCCGCCGTGGCCGATGTAGCCGGCCTGCCAGTGGTGCATGCCCGCGCCGCCGGTCGGCGAGATGGCATTGCCTTCGACTTCGCCGACCGCCTGCACGCCGGCGCTCTGGCCGCCGCCCTGCACGTCGCGCGGCCTGCCGCGCTGTTCCTCTTTGTCCGATCCTGTCGCCATCGTGTGTCCCGAGCAATGGCCGCAAGCGCGGCCGGTTCCGGGCTCACTCTAGCCGCGTGCGGCCAGGCATTCCGTACGTGAGCGCACACAGCGGCCGGGCCAGCCGCAGCGCTTGATCCCGGCTAACGCGCGGCCTCGACCCTGGCGCTGCCGTCGGTGATGACGATCTCGCCGATGCCGATGCCGAGCGGGCGCGTATCGCCGGGCTGGCCGCGCTCGGCCGGGGACACCGGCTGCGGCACCTCGATCGCCAGCGTGCGGGCCGTGCCGTCGGTGTCGAAATGCAGGGCGAACTCGCGCATGTGCCAGCCGACCCGAAACTCCTTGGTGACGCCGCCGACGCGGGCCTGGAAAGGCAGCTGGGCGTTGACGTCATAGGCGCGTGCATTGAACAGCACGCCCACCCGGCGCGGCAGCGGTCTGGCGAAATGGAACACGACCTGCTTCGCGTCCGACCAGCGGCCCCATGGCTCGATGCGCGACAGGCCCTCGATGCCGGTCAGCACCGCCGGGTCGGGTGGCAGCGCCAGGTTGATCCGGCTCAGCGTGGTTCCCGGATCGGGCAGCCGCACCACCGAGTACCAGGGCGTGCGCTGCAGGGTCAGGACCTCGTCCGGCACCGTGAAGTCGCCCAGCAGGACCATCCATTTCTTGTGCAGCGGCAACTGGTATTCAGCCAGCGGGCCGAAGCCCTCGTAGCTCAGCAGCGTCGTGTCGGGGTGGTCGATGTGGAACTGGGCGCGGATCATCAGGCTCAGGTCGAGGCCGGCGATCACGACATCGCCGCGCTCGGCCGCCGGCACATGCTCGCGCGTGAACACGGCCGCCATGTCGGTCGGGGTGGGCGTGCGCAGGGTCGCCAGGTGGCGGCCCACGCCCTGGTAGCTGGCCGCATAGGCCGCCGGCAGGGCCAGGCATACGAACAGCAGCGGGGCCAGCCGCGTTCCTGCCCAGCCGGGCAGCCGGACGCTTGCCGCCCAGCCCAGCAGCAGCAGGAGCTGCAGGCCGACCAGGATGCGGAAGGACTTGCCGGCCAGGTTGATGCCGAAGATGTCGGGACCGTCCACCACGTTCATGGTATAGCCCTGCAGCCGGCTCAGCGCGAGCAGCAGGGTCGCGCCCAGCAGCGCCGCCAGCACCCAGCGCAGCCACGGGTGGCGCGGCCCGGCCGTGGCCTGTCCCGGCGCCACCGCGGCCGCGGCCACCACGGCCAGCAGCGGGAACACGAAGCTGTAGTAGCGCAGGTGCAGGCGAAAGCCCTCGCGGCTGCCGGGCACGTGCAGGCCGGCCGTGTACATCACCGTCAGGCCGGCGGCCGCGCCCAGCATCAGCAGGGTGTACAGGTGCAGCAGTTCGCGCCGTGCGGTGGCGGGGGCGTGCGCGGCAGCCGCCTGCGCGCCGCGCCAGGACAGCAGGCGCGCGCCCAGCGCATGTCCCAGGATCGCCAGCGGCAGGCCGTACACCAGGGCCAGCGTCATCAGGTGGCCGCGCGCGTTCACCGAGGCCGCCGCCAGCAGGGCCAGGCGGTCGACGCCCAACTTGGTCGACTCGTAGAAATAGCCGAAGATGCTCAGGCCGTTCTTGCCGGCGAACACATAGCCGAGGCCGAACTTGAGCGCGAAGGTGAGTACCGCCGCCAGCGCCGCCATCGCCAGGCCGCGCAACAGCCAGGCACCGCCGCGCTGGTGGCTGGCCAGCAGCAGGAAGGGGCACAGGGCGGGCAACAGGAACAGGGCATGCACTTTTACCAGGCTCATCAGGCCGAGCACGGCGCCGCTGGCCAGCGCCTGCGTTGACGGGCGCCAGTCGCCGCCCGTCAGCGCGACCCAGCTCAGCACGCAGAAACCGAAGTAATACATGGTCTCGGGCATGAAGTAGGCGGTGAAGGAGTTGAGCGGCGCCAGCGTGCTCAGTAGCGCGACCGCGGCCGCCAGCGGCTTGCCCGCGTAGCGGCGGGCGATCAGGTAGACGAAGGGAGCGGCGCCGATGAAAAAGGCCAGGTTGCCAAGGCGCACGCAGTCGAGGAAGCCGGTGCCGCAGGCGCTGCTGGCGCCGAACAGCCACAGGTAGAGATAGGACGGCAGCATCGAGTCGGCCAGTGGCGTCAGGCGCGACATCTTGCTGTAGTACCACTCGTCGGCGAAGACGGAAGGCTGCAGCCCCGTATTGCGCTGGTAGAGGAAAAAGGCGACGCCGGCCAGGACCAGGGCCAGCAGCAGCGGCCAGGCCAGCTCGCGCGCGGCCGGGCGGGACGTCGTCATGGGCTGGTCTGTCATGGCGCGCTGGTCCTTTCCTCGATGCGCAGGCGGGTCAGCGAAATGCCCAGCTCGCGCGTATCGGTGGAGTTGCCCAGTTCGCTCGGGCGCTTCGGATGCGGCACCTCGATGACCAGACTCTGCTGGCGGCCGTCGGTGTCCAGGTCGAGCACGACTTCGCGCGCTTCCCAGGGCAGGCGGAAGCTGGCCTCGGCTTCGCCCGCGCGCAGCACGAAGGCTTCGCCGATGTTGGGGCCGAAGGCGCCGGCGGTCAGCACCACCGTCAGGCGCGCCGGCAGCGGCCGGGCGAACCGGAGTTCGATCCGCTTGCCTTCCGACCAGCGGCCCCAGGGCTCGACATTGGCCAGCCCGCTGGCGGCCTGCACCAGCTGATTCGGGCCGGGCGCGACATTGAAGGCATACTCGCCGATGCGGCTGCGCTGCGGGCGCGGCAGCTTGACGACGGCGAAGCCGTCGCCGGCCACCGTGGGCTGCAAGCCTGGCGGCAGCCCGTGGCTGCCGACCGCCACCAGCCAGCGCGCGCCACTGGGCAGGCGGTAGGCTTCGACCGGGGCGCCATCGGGCAGGTCGAGCAGGGTCAGTTCCGGGGTGTCGATGTAGAACTGGGTGCGGAACAGGTCGGCGCCATTCGCGACGATCATGGTGTCGCCGCGCTCGGCCAGTGGAATCGCGTCGCGCGCGGCGAGGCCGGCGCGGTCGGCCGGAGCGGGGGCCGCCAGGTGGCCCAGGTAGGTGCGCACCTCGACGTCGGTCAGGTGCAGCGCCAGCGGCAGGGCCAGCAGCACGAAGCCCCAGGCCGCGGCGCGGCGCCAGCGCAGCCACGCCACCAGCAGCAGGGCCTGCAGCAGGAACAGGGTGATCACGAGCGGTTCGCGCTTGACCAGGGCCGTGAATTCCGGACTGTCGGTGATGCGCGGATCGAAGCCGGGCAGGCGGATCCAGGCCCCCGCCAGCAGGGCGCCCAGCAGCACGACGATGGCCGCCCGCAGCAGGCGGCGCACCGGCTTGTCGTCCTGCGCGCGGGTGGCTGCGGCGCCCACGACCAGCAGCAGCGGCAGCGCGAAGCTGTAGTAGCGCGAGTGCAGCCGCAGGCCCTCCAGCGGCCCGTCGTTGGCGATCGAGGCGGTGTACAGCACGGCCAGGCCGAGGGCCGAACCGAAGCTGAGGGCGGTGAACACGGCGAGCGGCCCGAGCGGATCGGCGGCGCGGTAGGTGGCGGGGCGCAGCAGCGCGTGCAATAGCGCCGCCAGCGGGAAGGCCAGCAGCACCGCCAGCGCCATCGCATGCCCGCGCGCGCTGACCGAGGCCGGGAACAGGCGTGACAGCAGGCTGTGCTGCGAAGCCGAGCTGGCGCCGGCGCCATAGAAGGCGCCGAACAGGGTCAGGCCGTTTTCGCCCGCCAGCAGCCAGCCGAGCAGGAGCTTGATGGCGGCGGCGGTGAGCGCCGCCAGCAGCGCCGCGCCGACTCCGTGTGCCAGCCAGGGCTGGCGGGTCGGCTGGGCGCGGCTCCAGGCCGCGTACACCAGGAACAGGCACAGGGCAGGCAGCAGGAACACGGCATGCACTTTTACCAGGCTCATCAGGCCAAGCACGGCGCCAGCGGCCAGCGCGTGATGCAAGGGGCGCCAGGCCATGCCGGCCAGCGCCACCCAGGCCAGCACGGCGAAGCCGAAGAAGTACATCGATTCCGGCATGAAGAACGTGGTGTACAGGTTCAGCGGCGCAAGCAGGGCCAGCAGGGCCACGGCGCAGGCCAGCGGTGCGGGCACCACGCGCCGCGCGACCAGGTACAGGAAGGGCGCGGCACCGACATGGAACAGCACGTTGCCGATGCGCGCGCAATCGAGGAAGCCAGGGTCGCAGGCGCTGCTGGCGCTGAACACCAGCAGGTACAGGTAGGAAGGCAGCACCGCTTCGGACAGCGGCACCAGGCGCGCCATCTTGCTGTAGTACCACTCGTCCACGAATACGCCTGGATACAGGCCGAGCGTGCGCTGCATCAGGTACCAGGCCACCAGGGCCATGCCGGCGGCCAGGAACAGGGCGGGCAGGCGGCTGCGCGCCTGCTTGTCGATGACGGACTGCGTCATTTGAAGATCCAGTATTTGCCGAGCAGGAAGCCGTTGACCGTCACCAGCGGCAGCGACAGCAGCTTCCCGGCCAGCGGGTTGCCCAGCGTGGCCTGGGCCAGCGCGACGCAGCCCAGGGTCAGGAGGTAATTCAGGCCCACCAGGCACAGGTAGCGCGCCAGGCTGCCCGGATTGGCCGAAGCGGAAAAGGTCACGCCGCTATGGAAGGCGAAGTTGACCAGCAGGCCGGCGGCGAAACCGGCGCTGGCCGCTGCCGTGTAGTGCATGCCCGCCTGCAGCAGCAGCTGCAGCAGGCCGATGTCCACCAGGGCGCTCAGCACGCCGCCGGTGACGTACAGCAGGAACTGGCGCGAGGCGAATTTCGAAGCGATCCTGGCCGGGCTCATGGCGTGCTGCGGTACAGGGTCTTCTTGTGCAGCGGACGGCGCGGCACCGAGGCCACGTCGTGCGCCAGGAAGGCCAGGATCAGCTGCACGCCCATGATCACCGGCAGCGCCGCCAGCATCACGGTGCCGGCCGGGGTCTCGACGTGCGAGCGGGCCGAGGCGATCCAGTGCGACAGGCCGTAGCCGGCGCCGAACAGCGTGAGCAGCACACCCAGCGGCAGCTCGATCGAGGCCACCGACATGTTGCGCAGGTAGTAATTGTAGAAGATGCGCTTGCCGAAGTTGCGCACGTGCTTGGTGAAGAATTCGGTGACGATCTTCGAGATCTTGAGGTTGCTGACCTCGTCGCCGTACACGGCGTCCATCGGCACGTCGGCCACCACCGCGCCCAGGATGTTCAGGCGGAACAGCATGTCGGATTCGAAGAAGTAGCGTTTGCTGATCTTCTCGAAAGGCAGGTAGCGCGCGCAGTCGGCGTGGATCGCGGTATAGCCGTTGGTCGGGTCGAACAGGTCCCAGTAGCCGGAAGACAGCTTGGTCATCAGCGACAGCACGGCATTGCCGAACAGGCGCAGCGGCGGCATCGCGCCCAGGCGCTCCAGGTTGAAGAAGCGGTTGCCCTTGGTGTAGTCGGCTTCGCCGGCCAGGATCGGGCCGATGAAGGCGGGGATCAGGCTGCCGTCCATCTGGCCGTCGCCGTCGATCTTGACCATCACCCTGGCGCCGTCGGCGATGGCCGCGCGGTAGCCGGTCATCACGGCGCCGCCCACACCCTGGTTCTCGGCGTGTTCCAGCACCACCACGCGCGGATCGACGCAGTGCTCGCGCACGAAGGCGCCGCTGCCGTCCGGGCACTTGTCGTCGACCACGTAGATGCGGGCGACTTCCGGGCCGATGCCTGCGATCACGCCCAGGATGTGGCGCGTCACCTTGTAGCTGGGGATCACGACCGCGACCGCGTCGGCCGCGTCGCGCGAGGCGGGGGTGAGGGGATGGTTCACGGGAAGGTTGTCGGGAGCGTTCATGGTTTGCCAGGAAGTTGACGCACGCTGATCTCGCGCAGGAAGAAGGCGAGCGGGCGCGGGTCGCCCGGACCGGGCGCCTGCGGCGTGGCGTGTTCGAGTTCGATGTCGAGGGTGGCCGCGCGGGCGGCCGGCGGCAGCGGGAGCAGGCCGGCCTGGTCGAGCGCCTGCCAGCCGAGGTCCTGGCCGTTCACGACGACCCGGGTCTGGCGGTTCGGCGCCAGGTAGTGGCCGGCGATCAGGAGGGACTCGGCCGGGCCGCCTTCGAGCCGCAGGCGCACGCGCGAGCGGGTGCCGAGCGACCAGGCGCCGTTCCAGCCCGGACCGTTCGCCTCCAGCGTGCTCCAGCCCGAAACCAGCGCGGCGGCCGTGCCGGTCTTGAAGGCATCGTACTGGAAGCTGCGCTGCGGCTGGCTGCCGGCCACGCAGCGCAGCGGGCCATCGATGTAGCGCCAGCCGTAGGCGCTCGGCGTGACCGGCAGGTCCGGCGCCAGGCGCGCGCCCTGGCCGCACAGCTGCGCGTCGAGCTGCAGGTTGGACGCGTGCACCAGGGTCTTCACGGCCACGCCCTCGCGCTGCAGCACGTAGTGCTTGTCGGGCTGGATGTAGTTGTCGTGGTTGCCGGCGCGCTCGGCGAAGATCTCCGGTTCCGGGTGGTAGTACTGCGGCGCCCAGGTCAGCATGCGCACCGCGGCCGGGCTGAAATGCACGTAGTCGTAGCGCTGGGCGTGCAGCATGGCCACGGCCTGGATCGCGGCCAGGCCGGCCAGCACCACCTGCAGCCCGGCCGGCCAGCGCGGCAGGCGGCGCAGCAGCACCAGCAGCGCGAACACGAGGGGCATCGCGGCCCAGAAGGCATAGCGCATCACGCCGGCCGCGCCGGAATTCCAGTTCAGCACGGCCAGCGCCGGCAGCGCCAGCGCCAGCGTCAGCAGCGCCGCCAGCAGCAGCGCGCCGCGCGCCCGTCCATCCGCGCGCGGCCGCAGCACCAGCACCAGCAGCGCCAGCACCAGTCCCGGCACGCCGATGATCATGCCCTGGTTCAGGTCGAAGTAGAACGAAGCCAGGCGGGTGGCGCCGACCAGGGCCGGGTCGGAGAACAGCTTCGCGATGATGTTGGGCACGCCGAACTGCCACAGGTTGAACAGCGGCGGCAGCGCGAACAGCGCGGCGCCGGCGGCCAGGCCGGCCAGGTTGCGGCGCGTGAGCTGGGCGCGCAGGTTGGCGCCGAAGCCCAGTGCGCGGTCGTAGTCGAGCCACAGCTTGAACAGCGGAGCGAACACGAAGAAGAACACGATGGTCGGGTTCTGCTGCCCGGCCAGTCCGGCCAGCAGGCTGCCGGCGACCGGCGCGCCGCTGGCATACAGCAGCAGGCCGGCCAGCAGGCAGGCGGCGCTGACGCATTCGGGGCTGCTCCAGTGCAGGTAGAGCACGCCGCCGCACAGCATGAACAGGCCCAGGCCCAGCCAGGCCTTGGCTTCCGACCCGAAGAAGCGGCGCAGCGCCAGCGCCAGCGCGAACACGGCCAGCAGGTTCACCGCCTGGAAGGCCTTGAAGGGCGGGATGCCGAGCGCCTCGAACAGCTTGAAGGGACCGGCCGCCAGCAGCGAGTAGCCGAAGTAGTGGACCGGGAACACGCTGCCCTCGCGCCCGCGCACGAAGGCGGCGTAGAGCTTCTGCTCGCCGGCGCGCATGCCCTGTTCCAGCAGGTCGAAGGGCTCGGTGAACATGCCCGGCAGCAGGGCGCGCACGCGCGCGATGTCTTCTAGGCGGATGTCGGGCGAGCCGTGGTCGGCGATCGCCACCGTGGCCAGCGTGTACTCGACCACGTCGCCGCCGTAGTAGGGCTTGTACGTGGCCAGCAGCGCGGCCAGCGCCAGCGCCACCAGGAGCGGGAAGCGCCAGGCCGGGGTAGGGGAGAGAGAGGCGGGAGTCTGCATGGATTCAGAAAGTGGCGAGGAGGGCGAGGGCGAGGCAGCAGGCCACGACGACGAGGCTGGTCCGGTCCTTGCTGACGTACAGCACCGGGTCTTCGTTGACCTGGCCGCGGAAGGACAGCACCCACAGGCGGCCGAGCCAGAACACCAGCAGCGGCAGGATCCCGGCCAGCCAGGCCGGGTTGCGGTACAGGTCCAGCACACTGCCGGAATTGAAGTACAACATGAACACCAGCACTGACAGGAAGGCGCTGTTCACACCCATCATGGCCACCGGCATCCAGTCCTCGACCGTATAGCCGCGCCCGCGGGTCTTGTCCTTGCCGCGCTGCTGCAGGTTGACCAGTTCGCTGTGGCGCTTGAGCAGGGCCAGGCTCAGGAACACGAAGAAGGAAAACGCCAGCAGCCAGAACGAGGGCGCGATGCCGGTGGCGGCGGCCCCGCCCAGCACGCGCAGGCTGTACAGGATGGCGAGCGCCACGATGTCCACCATCAGCAGGCGCTTCAGGACCAGCGAATAGGCGAGGGTGCTGATGAAGTATACGCTGACCGCGGCCAGCAGCAGCAAATCGAACGAGGCGCACAGCAGCAGCGCGCCGATTGCCAGCAGCGGGCTGGCGCCCAGGGCCAGCGGCAGCGGCAGCGCGCCGGCGGCGATCGGGCGCGTGTGCTTGGTTGGATGCACGCGGTCGTCCTGGGCGTCGAGCGCGTCGTTGAGCAGGTAGGCGCTCGAGGCGCACAGCGAGAACGCGAGGAAGGCCACCAGCGAGGCCGTGAACGCGGGCAGGTCGAGCGCATGGCCGGCCAGCATCGGCACGAACACCAGCAGGTTCTTCAGCCACTGGCGCGGGCGCAGGGCCTTGAACAGGGCCGGCAGCGGATGGGCGCGCACGCTGCCGCAATGGCGAGTGCTGCGCCCGTCCGCCAGGCGGAAGGGTCGACGGGTCACCGACAGCGCCTCGGCGCAGTCCAGCCACACCGGCAGGTCGGCGCGCGCGTTGCCGAGGTAGTCGTAGCCCTGGGCGCCATACAGGCCGGTGAGCCTGCGCGCCTTGTTGTGGGAGGTGAGATTGATGCCGTCGCCAGTGGCCAGCACCAGGTCGAACAGGCCGAGGTGGTCCGCGACCTGCTGCGCGAAGCGCTGCTGGCTGCCGGTGGCCAGCACCAGCGTGCGTCCGCGCGCGCGCTCGGCGCGCAGCAGCTCCAGCACCGCCGCGTCATAGGGGAGGGCGGCCGGGTCGAGCGCGACCGCGTTCGCCAGCTTCGCCTTGAAGCCAGCCTTGCCCGCCAGCAGCCAGAATGGGAGCAGCCACGCGCGCAGCAGGTGCTGCTTGAGGAACAGCACGATCGATTCCCACAGCAGGTCGGAATGGATCAGGGTGCCGTCGAGGTCGACGACCAGCGGGCGCGCAATTCCAGGCACCCGGGCCGCGGCCAGCGCGCCGCCGGGCTCACGCATCGGGCGCATCGGTGCCGGGCAGCACGCGGTACCACTGCTGGCGCACTAGGCCGTCGAGCACCTGCTGCGCGCTCTGGTCCCAGGTCAGCCAGGGCATGCCGGTCGATTGCGGGGCCTGGCCGGCGCGCTGCAGGTCGAGCCAGGCGGCAATGGCGTCGGCCAGGTCGCGCGGCGCCAGGCCGTCGAAGTAATAGGCATGTTCGCCCGCCACTTCGCGGAACACCGGCAGGCTGCGCGCGATGATCGGGATGCCGTGCTGGGCCGCCTCGATCAGCGGCAAACCGAAACCTTCGCCTTCCGACGGCGACAGCAGGGCCGCAGCGCCGCCGTACAGCTTGAGCAGCATCTCGTCGGAGATGCCGTTCATCCAGAACAGGCGGCGGCCCGCTTCCGGATGCGCGGCCATGCGCTCGCACAGCTTTTCCATCATCCAGCCCTGCTTGCCGACCACCACCAGGTTGACGTCCACGCCGCGCTCCCACAGCAGCTCGAAGGCGTCCAGCGACTGGGTATGGCCCTTGCGCGGCTCCACCGTGCCGACCATCAGGAAGCTGGGGCGCTGCTTGAGGGCGGCCAGCACCTGGTCGGCGTCCGGCGGCAGCCCGAAGCTGGGCGCGCTGGCGTCGATGTCGGCGCCGAGATGGAAGTGGCCGAGCCTCAAGGGAGCGCGGCGCTGTAAACCCTGGCTGGCGATCCAGGCCGCCAGTTCGTCGGCCACTGCGCGCGAGATGCACAGCACGCCGTCCGAGACCTTGTGCACGGTGCGCAGGAAGTCGCCGAAGTACTGCTCGGTGCCGAAGGGGAAGACGTCCGGGCGCAGCATCGGCAGGATGTCGAACACCACGAAATAGATGCCGACGCCGCGGTCGCGCATCGACAGCAGCAGCTGTTCGTTCTGCGAGGTGCCGTTGGTGAACAGGTCGAGTCCGAAGAACACGTCGCCCGGGCGCAGCTCGACCGGCGCGTCTTCCATCAGCAGCGCGCCGTTGTTGCCCTCGCCGACCATCTGCAGGCCGAACTGGCGCGCGTACTGGTAGCTGCGGTTGCCGCCGTGCGAATACACCGGCTCGATCCGGAAGCCCGGCGGCGGATCGGCGATGAGCGACAGCAGGATGCTGCGCACCACGCGCTGGATGCCGGTCTTGAGGTCGGACTGCACCACCGCCGAGACGTCCACCAGCAGCTGGCGCGGCGCCTGGGGCGCGCGGTTGAAGGCGATCGCGGCGGCCAGGGGCGGCAGCTGGTGGTCTTCGAAGTGGGGCGCGCAGGCGCGCACCACCTTGCGGTAGCTGCTGGCGCGGCCCAGGCGCGCGCAATCCTCGATGGCCTCGGCATACAGGCGGCCGACGTGGGCCGGCGCGTGTTCGCGCGCCATGTGCGCCAGCGCGCGCGCCGCCAGTTCCGCGCGCAGCGCGGGTTCGCCGCGCAGGCGCGCCAGCGCGGCGGCCAGCTCCTCGCGGCTGAATGCATCGGGCAGCTTGAGCAGCAGCGTGTCGTCGATCGAGGCGGTGGAGCCATGCGCGTTGACGATCGTCGGAATGCCGTACAGCAGGCAGTCGAGCACCGAGGCCGAGGTCTCGCCGCGGGTCGAGGTGCGCAGCTGTACCGCGCAGTCGCTGGCGGCCAGGTAGTCGGCGTAGGTGGCGGCGTCGACGAAGCCGCTCACCTTGATGCGCTGCGCGGCCGCGCTGGCGCCGATGGTGCGCACCAGGCCGGCGCCGTACAGGCCGGGGTCGTTCTCGCCGACGAACACCAGGCGGCAGCGCGGGTCTTGCGCCAGCGGCGAGGCCAGGAAGGCATCCAGCAGTTCCTCGTTGAGCTTGGTGCGGCCCAGCATGCCGAAGCTGGTCACCAGGAAGTCGTCCTCGGCCAGGCCCAGGCGCGCGCGGGCGGCGGCGCGCGCCTCCGGCAGCGCCGTCGCATCCTGGCGGCCGCGCAGCAGCGGAATGGTGCGCCAGCCCTCGGCCGCGCCTTCGCCATACCAGCGGGTGGCCAGCGCTTTCGAAAAATCGGCGTGGACGATGACGCCGTCCGCGCTGTCGAGCACGCCCTTGTTGACCGGGAAGGCCCAGATCGCGGGGTTGCGCCCCTCCTTGCGGTGGGCCAGCAGGCCGGTGTAGCCGTGCGATTCGTACAGCGCCTTCATGAAGCCGTTAGGCAGGTAGGCTTCGCGCTCCAGGTTGTCGAGCACGCCGGACAGGTAGAAATCGTGCAGCACGACGATGCCGGGCACCTCGCGCAGCAGTTCGAACATGTGCTGGTGCGCGTGAGAATTGCCGACGTGGTAGAGCACGCGCTCGCAGCTGTCCGCATGCGCGCGCAGCCAGTCCGGACTGCGCAGCGGATAGCCGTCGAGACGGCGGTCGCTGGACTGGACCTGGTCCTGGTCGACCACCAGCTCGATCTCGTAGTACTTCGCCAGTTCCGGTATCAGTTCCGCGCTGTAGTCGGCGATGCCGGAGCGGGCCGGCGGCAGCGGCGACACATAGGCCAGGCGCGACTTGCGGCCTACGGGCGCGGCTACTGTTTCGGCGGCGGTGGCGGCCAGCTGCGCCAGCAGGCGGCCGGCGTCGGCCGTGGCCGGGTCGCAGGCGAGTACGGGAAACGGCAGGCCAGTGGCAGGGGCGGTGGCGGCAGGCAGCAGCACGACGTCCGGCGCCATGCCGGCCAGCGCATGTTCGCGCAGGGCGGCGCGCGGCGCGCCCGTGGCCGGCAGGTCGAAGGCACGCACCTGCACCGGCAGTTCGGCACAGGCCAGGCGCAGGGTCTGCAGCCAGTCGGCGTCGGCCAGCGGGGCGGCGATCACCAGCCGCATCGGAGGCACAAGTTCGCTGCCCAGCGCCTGGGCCAGCTGGAGGGCGGCGGACGCGTCGTGCGCCGCCAGGTCGAGGAAGTCGAAAACGATACGCATGCTGGTCAACCGGCTGGACGGGCGGGGTGGCTGGCGCGGGCGCGGCGCAGGTCGGCCATGGCCGTGCGCACCGAGACCGGCAAACCCTTGAATTCATCGGGAACGGCGGCCGTCACGGCGGCCACGGCGGCGGCCATCTGCGGCGCCGCCACCGGGTCGGGCGCGGCCTGCCTGATCGCCGACAGCGAGGCGCTGACGCGCTGGCCCAGGCGCGGGTAGCGCAGCAGGACCGGGATCAGGAGCCGGCGCAGGCGCTCGTTGCCGGTAATGCGGTTGAGCGCGCGCCGCACCAGTGCGGACGGGCGCTGCCGGCGCAAGTGGTGTACCAGCAAACCGGCAGCGCGCAGCGGCGCCGTCAGGCGCCAGGACGTGCTGGCGCGGGTGGCCAGCAGCTCGCGCTCGATGCCGTGCGCCCATTCGCTCAGGTGGTGGCTGCTGGCCAGGGAGTCGGCCAGCGCGGCCTGCAGGGCGGCCTTCTCGGCCTCGGCCTGGCTGCGGATTGACGTTTGCTCGGCCAACGCCTGGGCGCGCAGGGAGGTCTGCTCAGCCTCGGCCTGGCTGCGCAGCGCGGCCAGTTCGGCCTCGGTGCGCACGCGAAGCTGCTCGGCCTGCTCCTCGGCCTGGCGCGCCGCGTGCTCGGCATTGAGCGCCGCTTTTTCCGCTTCTAGCCGGCCGCGGTCGGCGGCCGCCAGCCCGAGTTCGGCCTGGCGGCGGTCGTGCTCGGCCTGGCGGCGCGCCAGTTCGGCTTCGCGCCTTTCCTGGTCGGCCTGGCGCCTTTCCTGCTCGGCGCCGTCCGCGCGCAGCAGGGCGTGGTCGGCTTCCTTGCGCAGCTGTTCGGCCTGGCGCGCGGTGGTGTTCACGGCCACCGCCAGTTCGGCCGCATGGCGCTCGGAGGCGCGCAGGGCCTGGGTCAGCTGTTCGCCCGCGGCCCAGGCCTTGTCCAGGTGGTGCGAGATGTAGTCGTCGAACACGTTGGGCGGCAGCCTGAAGGCGTCCAGCAGGTCGGCGTGTTCCTCCGCCACGTAGTAGCGGTTCAGGCCGTCGAACCAGGCGTAGCGGTAGCGCTGGCCGGTGACCAGGCCGTCCCAGGCTTCGTGCATGCTGTCGCGGCCGTTGGGCAGCGTGGCCTCGATCACCAGCACCCACGGGCGCCAGCGCGCGAAGTCCATCCCGCGCAACACTTCGCCCTCGAAGCCCTCGACGTCGATCTTCAGGAAGTGGATCTCGCCCTGCACGTATTCCTCGCACACCGAGGCCAGGGTGCGTACCGGCACCGTGATCTCGGCCACCTCGTGGCCCTCGGCGCGGTGCATCTCGGCCACCGCCTTGTCGGGCGAGGCCCAGCCGCGCACCTGCGGCGTGTCGTACAGGGTCAGCTCGCCGTTGCCGCTGCCGGCCGCGATGGCCAGGTTGATGTCGCGCGGGCGCTGTTCCAGGAAGGCGCCGTGGAAGGCGGGCAGCGGCTCGATGCTGATGCCATGCCAGCCGGCGTCGTAGAAGGCCTTGGTGACCGAATGCTCTTCCGGATCGTTGGCGCCGACGTCGATGTAGAAGCCGTTCTTCACGTGTCCGAGGGCACGCCACAGCAGCACGTCTTCGCCGTTCTGGGAATAGGATATGAAGCTCATGGGTCGATCAGGTACGTTGGATGTCGATGGCCGGGTCCAGCCAGGCCGAGCCCTCGAAATGGGGGCGGCGCATGTTCATCACGGTGAACACCAGCGCCAGGTCGCGCCATTCGTAGTTGTTCACCAGGTGGGTCTCGGTGCTGACGATCGCGGTAGCCACCGAATAGGTGCCGGGGCCGAGGTTCATCGGGAAGGCGAAGCGGTACACCACCTCTTCCCCTAGCGCGACGTTCTCGAGCGGCAGCCCCTTCAGGTGGGTATTGGTGCCGTACATCGGCTGGCCGAGGCGGTCCTTGATCATGTAGCCGAGCACCATGCGCGGGATCGGGGCCTTGACCTTCACCTTCACTTCCAGGGTCACGGCCGCGCCCACGTCCACCACCTCGACCCGCTGGCCGTTCTCGTCGAGCAGGGCGATGTCGCCCACGGTCGCCTCGCCGGTGCCGGAGATGGTCTGGACCTTGCCATCGTCCGTGGCGTTCTGGCGCACGGTCTCGTTTTCCCGCTCGGCGATCATGGCGTTGTAGTAGTCCATGATCTCTTCCGGCTTGCCCGCGCGCGCCAGGCGTCCGCCATCGAGCAGGATGGCGCGGTCACATACCGACTGGATCGCCTGCTTGTCGTGCGAGACCAGCAGCAGGGTGGTGCCCTCCTTGCGGAACTGGCGGATGCGGTCAAACGACTTGTGCTGGAAGTAGGCGTCGCCCACCGACAGGGCTTCGTCGACGATCAGGATGTCCGGCCGGCGCGCGGTGGCTACCGAGAACGCGACCCGCATCTGCATGCCGCTCGAGTAGACCCGCACCGGCTGGTCCATGTACTCGCCGATGCCGGCGAAGTCCTCGATCTGCGGCATCAGGCGGCTGATCTCGTCCACCGTCATGCCCAGCAGCTGGCCGGCCATGTAGACGTTCTGGCGCCCCGTGAAATCCGGATGGAAGCCCATGCCCAGTTCCAGCAGCGCGGCCACGCGGCCCTGCATCCACACGGTGCCGGTGGTGGGTTGCGTGGTGCCGGTGATGAGTTTCAGCAGCGTGCTCTTGCCGGCGCCGTTGATGCCGATCAGGCCCACGGCTTCGCCCGGCGCGACCTGGAAGCTGACATCGGTGAGTACCCACTTGAGCTGGTGGCGCGGCCCGCGCAGCGGAAGCAGCCACTCGGCCAGGCGCGACCAGCGCGTCGGGTACTGCTTGTAGGCCTTGCCCAGCTTGGAGACGACGATCGTGCCCATCAGAGTTCGTCCACCATTTCGCCGGAGCGCTTGCGGAACAGGCGCAGGCCCAGGATGCACAGCAGCAGGGCCAACAGGCCGGCCGGGATCAGGGCGTTCCAGTCGGGCAGGCGGCCTTCGACCAGGATCGACTGGTGGGCCTGCACCACCGCCGCCATCGGGTTGTAGATGAGGATCGGGCGGGCCGCTTCCGGCAGGATGCTGGCCGGATAGACGATGGGCGTGAGCCAGAACCAGAACTGCATCGCGATGGTGACGAACTGGCCGACGTCGCGGAAGAACACGTTCAGGATGCCGCTCACCATGCCCAGGCCGATGGCCAGCAGGATCTGCAGCAGCAGCACCGGGATGATGGCGAAGAACACCATGCCCGGAAAGTTGCCGGACACGAGCAGGAACACGAGGAACAGGCCGAAGATGATGCCGAAGTTCACCAGGGCGTTGAGCACCACGATGATCGGCAGGCAGATGCGCGGGAAACTGATCTTCTTGATCAGGTTGGCCTGCTCGAGAAACATGTTCTGGCCGCGCGAGACGATCTCGGCGAACAGGCCCCAGGTGAGGATGCCGGCGCACAGGTAGATCGAGTAGGCGGCCGTCGAATCGTTGTTCGGCAGCTTGGCACGCATGACCTCGGAAAAGATCACGGTGTACACGAGGATCATGGCAAGCGGGCTGAGCACCGACCAGACGGCGCCCAGCATCGCGTTCACGTATTTCGACTGGAATTCGCGCTTGACGCTGCCCAGCACGAAACCGCGGTAGGCCCAGAGCCCACGCAGCATCAGTGGCGAGATCATGGGGCGGCCCGCGCTGGCAGCGCCCCGGCAAGGTGCGTCAAGGTTGTCAACATGTGGAATGGCTGAGCCGGATGAACCCAAAATTATACTTCATCCAACAGCCAATCCGTTGTTACAGGTGTAACATCTTGTCGTTAGTTAAGGCTGATTTGTCATGGATTATCCTGCATCCGGCCGGGATTCCGCTCAGCTGCCGAGATTGGTAAAGATCCCGACCGCCAGCTCTGCCCAGCAATACAGGAACAGCAGGCCGATCAGGCCAAGGGCGACGAGGCGGCCTTGCGTACCACGCAGCTTGCGCAGGGCAAGGCTCACGGCGACGCCGGCGATCGCCAGCAGGGTGCCGGCGGCAACGAAGTCGAGCGGAGTCCACACCACTTCGTTCGTGAACTGCATGGCGACCAGCGGAATCATCAGGATCGCGGCCGTCACCACCGCGACCACGCGCAGGCTCTTGCCCATGCCCGCTTGAAGAGGGCTGTTCTTGCCCGTTAGTGTGCTCATCGTCATCTCCCCCTTGTCATCGAAAACAGCCGACCGTCCGGTGTCGTGGCGTGGGCGGGACACCCGCCCATCCTTCGTGAACTGTAGCACGCCCAAGTCAGGGCGAGCCGGACATCAGGATCCCTGCACCAGCTTCTGCAACGCGTCCGGCTTCATGATGATCAGCCGGTGTGCATCCTTCTGCACGATTCCCTGCTGCGCCAGCGCGGTGAGCGCCCGCGTCACTGTTTCGCGGCTGGTATTGATCATGTTGGCGATGTCCTGGTGGGTCGGCAGGTTCTCGACCACGGCCGGGGCGCCCGGTTCGGCCTGCTTGTTCTTCTGCATCAGCGTCAGGTAGGTGTAGATGCGCTTGGCCGTGTTGTTAATGCTCAGCAGCGAACGGAATTCGGAGTCGCGCTGGATCTTCTGGGCCAGGTGCTTCAGCATCTGGGTCGCCACCGAGGGCGAGTGCGCGAACAGGTGCATCGCGGTGGCGGCCGGCAGGAAGGCCACCAGCGCATCCGACATCGCCACCACCGAGGCGGAGCGGGTCGAATTATTAATCAGGGCGATTTCGCCGAAGAAGTCACCCGGCATCAGCATGCGCAGGCCGATCGCGCGCCCGTCCTCGGTCACGTCGATCACCTGCAGCTGGCCGGACAGCAGGAACATCAGGCCGTCGCCATGGCCGCCCTTTTGCAGGACGATGTCGCGCTTGCCATACTGGCGGATCCGTACGTCCTGCTTGACGCGGGTGATCTCCTCGTCAGACAGGCCGGCCAGCAAGGGAATCTTGCGCAGGTGAATCTGTACCTGCCGCTCCTCGGGAAGGGCGGCATCGTTCTGGGCGGGAGCCCGGCGGGCACTGGCGGTCTTGGCGGTCGCGGTCATGGTGCGGGGAGGATAGCAGTCCTCAGGAAAAGCTCACGTAGAGTTGGGCGGCGGCGGCCGTGAACGCGATGCCGGCCGCGTTCGCGCCGATGTCGCGCCAGCAGAAGCGCCGGTCGGGCACCAGTGCCTGCAGGCATTCGATCAGCCAGCCCGCCACCAGCAGGCCCAGCAGCCAGTACAGCGCCTCCAGAGGGCCCTGCGCCACGCGCAGCGCCAGCATGGCCAGCACGGCGAAGCTGGCGAAGTGAAGGAACTTATCGTTCGGCAATGGCGGCAGCCAGCGATTCGGAACCAGGCATCCCACGCATACGGCAGCCGCGGCCATGCCCAACAGCACCATGTCTCCCACCACGATCGCACAGCCCTTCCAGAATTTCTGACAGCCGTGATTGTATACGGTCGAGCCTGCTTCTGGTGGGTTCCAGCCGGTCATGCAGGGTGGGTGGCGCGTGCCTGCAACGATTATAGGGGAAGCGGCCCAGGGGGCGGCAAGCCCCCTCCCTTGATGCCGCTCAGGCCGCGCGGTCGGCTGCGCCGAAGGCCGGCGCCGGCGCGGACGCACTCCGTCCCAGCCAGCGGCGCGCAGCGCGCAGCGCGGGCGCTTCGACCAGGTGCCAGCTCAGCATCGCCAGCGGCAACACCACGGCCAGCGTGGCCAGGCTCAGGCCGATCGGGCCCACCGGCGGCAGCACTTCGCGCAGCATGATGATCACCGGCCAGTGCCAGATATACACGCCATACGAATAGTCGTGGCGCTGCACGTGCGCAGCCCAGGACAAGCGCAGGCTGCCGACGCACAGGGCCAGGCTCACCGCCAGCAGGGCGATGCCGAACCAGGTCAGGGGGCTGGGCGTCAGGGCTTCCGAACGGGTCCAGTTGAGCAGCAGCAGCGCCAGCGCGCAGCCCACATGGCGCCAGCCGATGCGCAGCTCCGGGGCCAGGGTGTGCAGCAGCATCCCGACCAGGAACAGCGACCACATGCGCACTTCCCACACATAGCCGCTCGCCACCTCCGGGAACAGGTTGGCCGCGAGCAGCAGGAACAGGGCGGCGCCGCGCATCCAGCTGCGCAGGGGAGCGGCGGCCGCCAGGCCCACCAGGGCCACCATCACGTACATCCGGCCTTCCCAGTACAGGGTCCAGAGCGGACCGTTCAGGTCCTGGCCGCCGAGCACGCCGGGAATGCGCAACTCTTGCGCCGGAATGTGGTAGACCAGCCCATGCAGCACCGTGTTGCCGAAGATGTAGCGCCAGGGCGCGCCGTCGAACAGGCCGCGCCAGCCGGCGCTGGAAAAGAACAGCACCGCCACCACCGTGCTCAGCAGCAGGCAGGCGAACAGCCCGGGCACGATGCGCGCCACGCGGCGCAGGGCGAAACGGCCCAGGTGCGGGTCGCCCATCCAGCTGCGCGTGATGAACATGCCGCTGATGACGAAGAACACGCCCACCGCGAGCGCGCCCAGGTCGGTGTTGGGCGCCAGCAGCCGGGTCAGCGGATCGGCGTGCGGCGCCGCCCGGTTCATCATCCAGGTATGGTAGGCCACGACCAGCAGGGCGCAGACGAGGCGCACCAGGTTGAAGCCGTTGTCGTGGGAGGCGGTCGCAGTGCCGAGCGGGCGGATGGGTGTCATGGGCGTGTCGTCGCGTAGCGGTCCTACCAGCCGTTCCATTGCCAGGCCAGCTGCAGCACGCGGTTGTTGTATTGAAAAATCGAGATGTTTTCCGCATTGCGGATCAGGCGCGTTTCCAGCACCAGGCTGTTGCTGCGGTCCAGCGCATAGCTCAGGCTGGCCCGCAGGACGCGCGTGCGCTGGCGGCGCACGGTGTCGATCAGGCCCGGCGCGTAGGGCGTATCGCTGTTCCAGGTTTGCTGCGACAGTCCCAGCTCAGCGCTCAGCGGGCCGCCGATCGGCAGGCGCGATTGCAGCGACAACTGCCAGCCGCGGCGGTCGCCACCGGGACGGGCGCCGCTCGCATGGTCGCTCTGGACGGCGGCGCCGGCGTTCACGCTGACGTTGCCATGGCGGATTGCCAGCTGGCTCCTGAACTCGGCGCTGGTGGCGTCGAAGTTATCCAGGGTCGGATAGCGCATCCGCACCAGGTTGGCGCTCAGCTGCAGCTGCGGCTTCAGGGGCAGGGCCAGCGGCGTCGCGATCCTTCCCTGCAGCTGCAGCTGGCGCTGGAACAGTTCGCCGCCGAAGCTCACCACGCCGAGGGCGCCGCCGGCGCTGGCGGTCCAGCGCCCGAAACGCCAGGCGCTGTCGGCACCCATGGTCAGGGCGCTGTTGTCATACTTGTGCATGCTGTCGTTGCGGCGGCTTTGCATCTGCACGAAGCCAACGGTGCCGTTCGGGGTCAGGTCGCGCCGGTATTCGGCCGCCAGCAGCTTGTAGCCGTCGTGCAGGGGCAGGAATTCCCCGGTCAGCAGCAGCTCGGCCGGCTTGTCTTCGTTGATCACCGTGTAGCGCGGGTTGCTGGCGCCCTGGTTCACGTTCTGGTCAATGCCGCGTCCCGCCACGACCGTGACCTGGCTCTGTGGCTGCCAGGCCGAGCAGCCCTGGGCGCGCGAACGGGTGATCAGCTCGACGATGCCGGGCGGCGGATCGAAGCGCTGCTCGATGGTACGGAACAGCTGCTCGGCCTCGTTGCCATGGCCAAGCGCGCATTGCAGCAGCGCCAGTTCGAGCCAGGCACCGGCATGCAGGGGTTCGCTCTCGATGGCGCGCATCAGCATCGCGCTGGCGTCGCGGTTGCGGCCTTCGGAGATCGCCTGCAGCGCCTGCTGGTACAGGTCCAGTCCCGGGGCGGGAGCGGCCTTCGCCTGCGCCGCCGCCTGGGGCAAGGGCAGGGCCAGCAGCGCGGCCGCGCACCATGCGCGCAGCGATGGCAGGATGCGGCCCTTCATGTGGTCTCCAGGGAAGTGGCGGCTGCCCGCGTGCCCGTACCGCCGCCCAGGTCGAGGGTGTACAGCATGGTGGCGCGTTCCTTGCCGCGCAGCAGGCGTTCGCCCAGGGGCAGGAAGCGGTGGCGGGTGGCGCGTGCCACGGTGCCGCCGCCGATGATCAGGTCGTGCGGAAAGTCTCGCGCCGCCTGTTCCAGGCGCGCGGCGGTGTTCACGCCGTCGCCGACCGCCGTGTAGATCGAGCGCGCGCTGGTGCCGAAGTCGCCGGCCATCGCTTCGCCGCTCTCGACCCCGATGCGCACCCGCAGCGGCCGTCCGCCGGCGGCCACCCGCGCGGCGCTGAACGCGGCGACACGGCGCAGGATCTCGTGGGCGGCGTCGAGTGCCAGGTCGGCGTGGTCGGCCAGCGGCAGCGGGGCGCCCCAGAAGGCCATCAGGCCGTCGCCGGTGTACTTGTCGAGGGTGCCGCCGCGCGCCAGCACCGGACCGGTGAGGCATTCGAGGAAGTCGCGCGTCAGGTGCGCCGCTTCTTCCACCGGCAGGGCTTCGACCTGGGAGGTATAGCCTTCCATGTCGGCCACCAGGGTGGTCACGTCGCGCCGCGCCGGACGCAGCGGGTCGGTCAGGCCGCGCTTGAGCATCTCGTCCACCACCGAGCGTGCCACATACTGGCGCAGGGCGGCCAGCAGGTTGTGCGAGCGCTGCTGGGTCAGCTGCCACTGGAAAGGCACCGCCACCAGCAGCAGGAACAGGCAGGTCGCCAGCGGGCCCGTGGTCACCAGGCCGGGGTCGTGCTGGCTGAGCGGCATTGCCAGCAGCACCCAGCCGGCCGCGGCGCCCGCCAGCAGCAGGGTCGCGGCCAGGGCCGACACGCGGCCGAAGCTGAGCGTGGCCAGCAGCGCCACCGCGGCCGCGTACAGCAGGGCGATGGCGCGTCCCGGCCATGGACGTGGCGCGAGCCCGGCCTGGTGGTCGAGCAGGGTGGACAGCATCGCCGCCTGCACCCCCAGGCCGGGCCGCTGCGCCGCCAGCGGGGTGGCCACGCGGTCGGCCTGCCCCAGCGCAGACGAGCCGATCAGCACCAGGCGGCCGTCGATGTCGGACGCTTCGGGCAGGCTGGCGTCGAGCAGGCGCGCGGCCGGGATCACGTCGAAGGCTTTCCAGTCGCGCTTGTAGGAAACGCGCATGAAATCGGCATCGGGAAGCACCAGCGGCGGCCCGCCCGCGCAACAATTGATCAGCTCGGCCGCTAGCGGCAGGTGGACCCGGCCCTCGAAGCGGGTGCGCAGAGGTACCCGGCGCAGCACGCCATCCTCGTCGGGAATGAAGCCGATGTTGCCCACATGGGTGGCCTGGGCCGCCAGCAGCGGGTGGTTGCCGATATAGCCGCTGGCCGCCACGCCGCGTCCGTCCCGGTCCGGATGGCCACCGCCGACCGCGCCGTCGCGTAGGCGGGCGCCGATGTAGTGGTAGTCGAAAGCCTGGGCCAGCACCAGCGGCGCGTGGCGCGCCAGCAGGGCCAGGCGCTGGTCGCCATTGTCCTTGCCGGCCTCGGGCAGCATGATGTCGAGCGCCACGCCGCGCGCCTTGTAGGTGGTCAGCAGCTTCTCGACCAGGTCGGCGATGCGCGCGCGCGGCCAGGGCCAGGGGCCCAGTTGCGCCATGCTGGGTTCGTCGATGTCGATCACCAGCACGCGCGGCTCCGCGGCGGTGCTTTCGTTCAGGCGCAGGTAGGCGTCACGCAGCCATTCGTCGCCAAAACGCGACACTCCGGGTGGGGGCGGCGACAGGGTCCAGGCCCCCAGTAGCAGGGCCGCCGCACCTATGAAAATGCGTGCCAGCGTCAGCACCAGATGGCGGCGAGGGGACTGAACTTTTGACAACAAGATTATTCTGGAAGAAATGAGGAATCGCGTAGTATAGCCGGTCACATCTCTTCCATAGAGAAATTGTTACTTTGGTGATAGAGACACCATGTTCATTATTGCGGAGAATGTGATGGCCGTCACAGACTGATAGGGCCGGTGCCGGACAATAATGATGGAAAAATGGGAACAACCGTGATCAAAAGAACCATACTATGCATGGGCCTGTGGCTGGCGGCCGGGCTTGCATCTGCCGCGGAGGCTGGCAAGGTGATTTTCGTGGCCGGCGACGCGCGCGCCGATGCCCGTCCGCTGGTCATGGGAGCGGCCGTCAACGAGGGCGAGCTGCTCAGCACTGGTACGGATGGCTACGTCTACATCAAGACCCTGGACGACGGCCTGTTCATCCTGCGTCCCAAGACCCAGGCGCGGATCGCGGCCTACCGCGTGGACCGGGTCAACCCGGCAAATACCCGCGTCAAGCTCGAACTGTTGAGCGGCGTCGCGCGTACCCAGTCGGGCAATGCGGTCAAGCTGGCGCGCCAGAACTTCCGCTTCAATACGCCGGTCGCCGCCATCGGCGTGCGCGGTACCGACTTCACCGTGTTCACCGACGACCAGACCTCCAGCGTGGCGGTGCTGTCGGGTGGCATTACCATCAGCGGCTTTACCGGCGCCTGCGCGCGCGAGGGCAGCGGCCCCTGCGAAGGCGCGGCCAGCCGCGAACTGTCGGCGTCGCAGAAAGGGCAAATGCTGCAGATCCGGCGCGGCCAGGGCGCGGCCCAGCTGGTGACGGGCGGCGCCACGCCGGACGTGGTGGCGCCGCCACGCCCGGACGAGCCGCTGGCCAAGGCCGCCGCCTCGAGCGCGCCGGAACCCTATATCGCGCCGCAGAAGGTGGCGGTGCTGCAGGAACAGGTCAAGGCGCCGCCTGTGACGGTTCCGCAACAGCCGCAGCCGCAGAATCCGCAGCCGCAGCAACCGGGCGAGAATCCGGGCGAGACGGGGCCTGTCCAGCAGCCCGAACCGGAAGCGCCTGTCCAGCAGCCGGAACCGGAAGCGCCGGTCACGCAGCCCGACATGCCGACCGTGCCGGTCGATCCGAAGCCGCCGGTAGTGGTCAATCCGGATCCGGCAGGCCCGGCCAAGCCCGACCCCTCGGTGCCGGCCCAGCCCGCACGCGCCCTGACCTGGGGCCGTTTCGCGGCGATTGCCGACAGGCCGGTCCAGGTCGATCTGGTACAACAGCTGGAAAAAGGGAATACCCTGATCGCGCAGAAGGGCGATTACGCGCTGCTGCGCACCGATGGCGAATTCGTGATGCCGCAGCGCGGTAGCGTGGGTTTCCAGCTGCAGGAAAGCGAGGCTTTTATCTATAGCGGCAAGGAGGGCGTGCAACCGGTCCAGGCTACGCTGGAAAACGGCCAGCTGCGTTTTGATTTCGATAAGCGCAAATTTTCCACCAGTTTCGATCTGGTAAATGCGGCCGAGCGATTCAATATGTATGCATCAGGTTCGGTGGCGGGAGATGGACGCTTTTCCGTTGATAGCCAGTTTGCCGTAGGAAATAATATGGTGGTAGACGGCGTCCTTGGAGGACGTAATGCAGATTCCGCCGCTTATCTGTTCCAGGGGCGTCTGTCGGAAGATCGCCGGGTATTTGGCGCAACGTCCTGGGGCAAGGCGCCAGGGCAATAAAAAATCCGTTTCTCCGAGCAAGGCCGGAATCGTCAAAGACGATCCCGGCCTTTTTTATTTGCCTCAAAAAATCCAGCAAGTCTCGGGCAAGATCGCCCATTGTCGGCGATCAGGCAGGCAACACTCAATCGTTAAATGTAGATTGAAATTCGTCCGCAATTTACATAAATATGAATAAATACACTATATCGAAGCATGTGATAGTTTTGGTGAGATTCTCTGTTTCAATAAACGTGAATATTCACAATTTGTAATGAAATGTCTCTGAATCGGCTGAATGTTTTTATCGCCCGCCGTTTTCTTGCCTGCCCTGGATATATCAAATATGATACCGCGGCCCTTGTTCTCAGCCATTGTGGTTTTTTTTCAGAATGTATGGCTCGATGTGATGTTCGTCACATCTGTTGTACTTCCCGTTCTGACATGATGCCGTCACTGGAATGCACCCGAGTACCTGGCAATCCAAGTTAACTTGAAACGTTTTGTCCTTCCTAATCTAGGAGCTTAAATGAGTATCTACACCAACGATCTGCAATCCCTGTACATCGCCTACTTCAACCGCCCAGGCGATACCTCGGGCATGGCGTTCTGGGAAGCAGCTCTGGCAAGCGGTCGCGCCACCCTGGCCGACGTGCGCGCTGCGTTTGCAACCGCCGACGAATACAAGGCCGAATACGCCAACAAGACCAACGCGCAAGTCATCTCGCAGGTCTACATGAACCTGTTCGGCCGCCTGCCGGACCTGGCTGGCCTGGAATTCTGGACCACCAAGATGGCCGAAGGCGTGGTCACCATCGACCAGGTCGTGGCGCAAGTTGCTGCCGGTGCACAGAACCAGGACAAGATCGCTTTCGAGTCGAAGACCCAGGCTGCCGTGGCGTTCACCGCCGCCCTGGACGACATCAAGGAAGTGCTGGCCTATGAAACCGCCGCTGGCCAAGCCATCGCCAAGAACTACATCTCGGGCGTGAAAGACGCTGCCACCCTGGCTTCGTCGACCACCACCGCTGCCCTGGACGCGCTGACCGCACAGATCGTCAAGGCCGCGAACCTGGACGACGCTACCCGCACCGTCTCGCTGACCAACGACATCGACCTGCTGACCGCGAACGTGTTCAACTCGGTCCCGACCTACACCCCGGGCGGCGACGAGTTCATCAACAGCCTGCAGGATGAAGACGTCCTGATCGGTGCTGGCGACAACCCGACCCTGAACCTGACCCTGGGCACCGCCAACGACGGCGCCGAGACCGAAATCGCCCCGACCCTGATCGGCATCGAAACCATCAATGCACGCATCAGCGGCTCCGCTGGCGCAACCGACGGCGGCACCGTCACCGCCCTGAACCTGGCAGACGCTTCGGGCCTGAAGACCATCAACGTCGAGCGCATCACCGGCAATGCTCCGGAGTTCGAGTTCCGCGAACTGGACGCATCGGTCAACAACATCAAGCTGGCCAACGCCACCAACACCGGCACCGTCACCTTCACCCACAAGGAAGAAGTCCTGACCGGCACCAGCGAAGCCCTGGACGTCACCCTGACCAACGTGCGTAACCACGCGGTCAACTTCCAGGAAGGCGGCGACCTCGGCGCTGATACCGGCTTCTACTTCGAGAACATCAACGTTGTTGCCGCCGGCACCAACGACATCGACACCCTGACCTTCCAGTCCAACGGCCGTGAAGACCTGGTTGCCGGTAACGACGAAGACACCACCAAGCAGACCCTGACCATCACCGCTGGCGCGGCTGCTGGCGCTGCCGGCTCGTTCGAAGTGAACGTGCTGAACGCAACCGGCGTCGACACCATGACCATCCACGCCAACCACCGCGTGGACATCGCTGCTGACAAGGCTGCCGCCCTGTCCGCTGGCGACGGCCTGAACACCGCCGACCTCGAGCGCCTGAACATCGACGGCGCCGCCAACGTGCGCATCGACGGCCTGGAAGGCCAAGTCGCCGCCTTCGGCGACACCAAGGGCCTGACCGTGGCTGCTGGCACCATGACCGGCAACCTGCGCGTCGGCGTCACCGGCGGCACCAGCGGCGACGACCTGTTCGCCCTGACCTCGGGTTCGGGCAACGATGAAATCCGCGCCTTCGGCAACCTGGGCGGCGACGTCGCTACCCAAGACGGCAACGACACCGTCGTCGTCAGCGGCAACATGCTGGGCACCGCAAGCATCAACGCCGGCGAAGGCAACAACGTCGTGACCGCCGCCGACATGCTCGGCGCCGCTGCTAGCGACCGCGACCTGGCCAACAACGGCGGCTTCGACGACATCCAGGCTGCGACCATCGTCACCGGCTCGGGCAACGACGTCGTGACCGTGCGTGACCTGCTGAACCAGGCTGACTGGGACAACATCACCATCACCGACGGCAACAACAACGACCAGCAGTTCATCGTTGGCGCCATGGTCGACACCGGTGCCGGCAACGACACCATCAACTTCCGCAGCGTGGCTGAAGGCGCAATGGTGCAAGCCGGCGAAGGCGACGACATCGTCAACGTCGCGCTCAGTAACGTGGGCACCGTGCTGGCTGGCGACAGCCAGGCCAACCGTGCAACCCTGGTCACCGCCACCAGCGGCGTGGCTACCGGCCGTACCGACGAAGTCAACCGTGACGGCACCGTGAACCGTCTGGGCGCGATCGTCGACCTGGGCGCAGGCACCGCCGACGTCGCCAACTTCACCGAAGTTGACCTTGTTGTCGACACCGACTTCATTGCTCCGGCCGAAACGACCGTATCGACCACCTTGATCGTTGGCCAGGATGCTGAACTGCGTGGCGCCGAAACCGTGAACGTGACCGCCCTCGACCGCGTGAACGTCACCACCACCACCACCACCGTGGACCAGGATGGTGTCACCACCGGCGTGCAGAACGACATCAACGCCAACGTGATCGGCACCCAGAACCTGAACCTGACGATCCTGAACCAGATCGAAGACAACGTCGATGACGCTGTCGTGGCCCACACCACCATCGATGGCGCAGTCGTCAACGACAACAACGCAACCGACGGCCACATCTACGCCGACGTGATGCGTTTCGACAGCGCACTGCAGAACATCGCCCTGGTGTCGCAGGAAGCCGCGCTGCAGACCGGTTCGGCCACCGAAGTGTACGAAGCCGGTACCCGTACCGAGTTCAGCCTCGACAACATGCGTTCGGGCATCAACCTGTCGCTGCGTGCAAACGAAGCAACCGGTGTTGCCGCTGGCGCCCTGCGTGACGACAGCCAACTGGTGATCAGCTCGACCACCGGCCTGGTGACCACCAACGCTGCCGCCGCAGACGTCCGCCTGAACCTGAACTACGACAACGCACGTGGCCTGAACGACGCTGCAGTCCTGAACGTCGACGCAGCCAGCGGCGCATTCGACCTCGACCTGCGTATCGGCGCAACCGTCACCGACGTGCTGGACACCGATGGCGACGGCAACTCGGCAACCGTGGCGAACGCAGCCTCGACCACCGATGACGACACCATGCGCATCGAGAACTTCACGGTCAACTTCGCTGACGCGAACAGCCACTCGATCAACGCCAACGGCTTCGGCGACGTGGTCTTCCGCGGTGCAACCGACCGTCCGGCAGCCGTCGCTGGCGACGTGAGCTCGACCGCTGCAACCTCGTTCACCGTGAACTCGGCTGCCGCAGCTGGCTCGACCATCGCTATCGACAACGTCAACGCCGACGTCATCCGCGTGAACAACGCTGCTGGCACCGCCGTGACCGCCGCCAACGTGGTCGTCCGCGTCAACGCGAACAACAACTACGACATCCGCACCGGTACGGGCACCGACGTGATCGACATGCGTGCTGACGACGTCCGTTCGGACGACAACGCCACCGCACTGGACCGCGCCGACCGCATCGACGCCGGCACCGGCCGCGACACCATGATCGTCAGCGGTACCGACAACCTGGGTCAGAACATCCTGCCGGCCATCACCACCACGGTTGATGACGACGTGTTCGCCACTCTGCGCGGCATCGAGAAGATCCTGGTCGACTCCGACGCCGCAGCTGGCGTCCAGCAAATCACCCTGGACGAGCAAGCCACCACCACCGGCGTGGACACCATCGCCCTGGTGGGTGCTGGCAACCAGACCCAGCGTATCGTCATCGGCAACAACTTCGTCCTGGCGAACAACACCGGCGACAATGCCAACGGCCAGCTGACCACCGCTGCCAGCGCATTCGTGGTCGACGCTTCGATGCACACCGGCATGAGCAGCATCGCCATCGAAAGCAAGGATGACGACACCGACGTCGCACTGGTCAACCTCGACCTGCGCGCCAACTCGGTCGGCGGCGCCAACGTCAACCTGGTGAACACCGGTGACCCGTCGGCACGCGTGGAACTGCGCCTGACCGCTGCCCACGAAGATGACGGTTTCAGCCTGACCAGCGCAGTCGTCGCTGGCGGCGACGGCAACGTCGGCCTGCAGGTTGCTGCTGGCAACGTCGACAAGATCGTCATCTCGGACATGGCTGGTGTCTCGACCGTGTCGCACGCTGACGCGACCGTGACCACCGCCGCTGAAGGCGCGATGACCGTGAACATCGACGCATCGTGGACCGGCGCGGCATTCGAGCTGGACATGTCGGGTGTGGCTGACACCGACGCCAACCAGGCAACTGGTGGCGCTACCATCCGTGCTGCTTACGGCGACACCGCAACCCTGAACATCAAGGGTACGGCCAATGCCGACAACATCATCGGTGGCCGCGGTGCTGACGTCATCGACGGCGGCGCAGGTAACGACATCATCGTCGGCGACGAAGTCACCCTGCAGAACGAGCTGGAAGTCGTGACTTTCGCAGCCAACTACGACGGTGGCGACGTCATCACCATCACCCATGGTGGCACCACCCAGAGCTACACCGTGGCAGCTGGTGGCGAGACCGGTGCAGCTGTCGCAGCCGTGTTCGCTGCCCGTGTATGGGGTTCGGCTACCGCCGCTGTTGATGCCGCAAGCCGTCAGCTGCGTCTGACCGGTACCACCGAGGGCATTGACTACGTGGCTAGCGCAACTGTGAACAACGACAACGACACAGCTGCGGCTCCATCGAGCACCGTCCTGGCGTTCACCGGCAGCACCGACCCGCACGCTAACATCCGTGTCACCGTCGGCGGCCAGACCTATGACATCATCGACCTGAACTCGGATAGCTCGGTTCCGGCAGGTGTCCCGGCTGCACTGCTGACCGCACTGGGCGCTACTTCGGCAACGGTGGCGGCAACCGCAACTGGCATCGCGCTGACCTTCAGCCGCGCTACCGGTGGCGATATCGCTGACATCACCGCAGTGCAAGTGCTGACCGGCCCGGCGATGACCTACACGCTGACTGAAACTAACAGCACGGCACCGATCAACCAAGTCAACCCGCAGTTCGTCACCGAAACCCAGGCACGCACCGTGCTGGGCGGCGCTGACACCATCAACGGCGGCGCAGGCAACGACACCATCGCTGGCCTGACCGGCGCTGACATCCTGGACGGCGGCGCTGGCGTCGACACCCTGGACTACAGCCTGAGCCTGGGTGGCGTGACCGTCGATATCGCTGCGAACACCGCTTCCGGCGGCGACGCACAGGGCGACGTGATCAGCAACTTCGAGTCGATCGTTGGTTCGGCCTACAACGACGTCCTGACTGGCAACAGCCTGGACAACCTGCTGGCAGGTGGTGCTGGCAACGACACCATCAGCGGCGGCGCTGGCGTGGACACCATCTTCGCTGGCGTGGGTGCTGACATCGTCACCGGCGGTACCGGCAACGACATCATCGACCTGGGTGCTGACACGGCACGCGACATCGTCCGCTTCGCAAGCGGCGACGGCGTCGACACCGTGACCAACTTCCTGTCGACCGCTGTCGACATGTCGACCACCGACCAGATCCAGTTCACCGACTTCGCTGACCGTGACCTGATCCCGACCTCGCTGCTGCAACAGACCGCAGCTGGCAACGCCAACGCAGTCATCTCGGGCGCAAGCACCGAGCTGCTGATGGTGACCGGTGCAACCACCTTCGTCGGCGGCGTGACCACCGCCAACGTGGCTGCTGCCCTGGGCGCTGCCTTCGACATGACCGCGCTGGCCGATGGCCGCACGATCTTCGCGATCCAGGTCGACACCGACGGTAACGGCACCACCGAAACCGTGGTCGGCTACTACACCGACGTCGGCGCGGATGACGTCATCGACGCTGGCAACATCGAGATCCTCGGTGTGGTCAACGGCGCAGTCGGCACCGACAACTTCTGGCTGCCGACCGTCTAATCGACGCAAGGTAAGCAGAAGATCCACCGGCTCCATTCCTCACGGGATGGGGTCGGCAGGATAGTCAGTCACCACCCTGCAAGTCTCCGGACTTGCAGGGTGTTTTCGTTTACATGAGAGGCTCCCGCTTCTCCACGAGGCCGGCTCCCCCCCACGTATGGTGGAACGGCGACACATCCGGTTGTAAAAATGTGATGTACGTCACATTTTTTTGGGGAATTGAGCGATAATGTGCGCTCGTATTTCCTGTCGAGTTCGCTTGACTGGATGCGCACCTTCCCACGTCAAACGACCCGATGAATACCAAACTTCTCAACAAGAAAAACGAAATCGAACAGGCCCTGCTTGCTTTCAAGAGCACGTTCTGGACTGTCGGCACGTTCAGCGCCATCATCAACCTCCTGATGCTGGTCCCGTCGCTGTACATGCTGCAGGTCTACGACCGCGTGCTGGCCAGCCGCAACGAGCTCACGCTGGTCATGCTGACCGTGCTGATGCTGGGCGCCTACCTCCTGATGTCCGGGCTGGAACTGGTGCGTTCCTACGTGCTGGTACGGGTCGGCGCGCGCTTCGACATGGCGATGAACAAGCGGGTCTACACCGCGGCCTTCGAACAGAACCTGAAGCAGGCCGGCGGCAATGCCGGCCAGGCGCTGACCGACCTGACCACGATCCGCCAGTTCCTCACCGGGAACGGCCTGTTCGCCTTCTTCGACGCTCCCTGGTTCCCGATCTACCTGATCGTGATCTTCTTCTTCGAGCCGGCGCTGGGCTGGTTCGCGCTCGGCGGCACCCTGGTGCTGGTGGTGCTGGCCTTCGTCAACGAGCGCGTCACCAAGGCGCCGCTGAGCGAAGCCAACAAGCTGGCGGTTGCCTCCAGCACCATGACCACCAACAGCCTGCGCAATGCCGAAGTCATCGAATCGATGGGCATGCTGCCGAACCTGATCCAGCGCTGGTTCTCGACCCACGGCCGCTTCCTGCAGCTGCAGGCCGAGGCCAGCGAAAAGGCCGCCAAGGTCGCCGCCGCCACCAAGTTCGTGCAGGTCTCGCTGCAGTCGCTGGTGCTGGGCTTCGGCGCGCTGCTGGTCCTGGAAAACAAGATGACCCCGGGCATGATGATCGCCGCCTCGATCCTGGTCGGCCGCGCCCTGGCGCCGGTGCAGCAGGTGATCTCGGTGTGGAAGTCCTGGGGCTCGACCCGCAGCGCCTACGAGCGCCTGACCGCGCTCCTGACCCTCAATCCGGCGCGCGAAGCCGGCATGCCGCTGCCCAAACCGCAAGGCCGCCTGACGGTGGAGAGCGTGACCGCCGGTCCGCCGGGCGCCAAGACCCCGGTAGTGGCGAATGTCAGCTTCGGCATCGCCCCGGGCGACGTGCTGGGCGTGATCGGCCCGAGCGGCTCCGGCAAGTCGACCCTGGCGCGCCTGCTGGTCGGCGTGTGGCCGGCGGCGGTGGGCAAGGTGCGCCTCGACGGCGCCGACATCTACCAGTGGAACAAGGGCGAGCTCGGTCCGCACATCGGCTACCTGCCGCAGGACATCGAACTGTTCAGCGGCACCATCAGCGAGAACATCGCGCGCTTCGGCGAAGTCGATGCGGACAAGGTGGTGCTGGCGGCCAAGCGCGCCGGCGTGCACGAGATGATCCTGCACATGCCAGCCGGCTACGACACCCTGCTGGGCGACGGCGGCGCCGGCCTGTCCGGCGGCCAGAAGCAGCGCATCGGCCTGGCGCGCGCCATGTACGACGATCCGGCCCTGCTCGTGCTCGACGAGCCGAATTCGAACTTGGACGACATCGGCGAACAGGCCCTGGTGCAGGCCGTGCTCGACCTGCGCCAGCGCGGCAAGACCATCGTCCTGGTCACCCACCGCACCAGCGTGCTCGGCGCCACCAACAAGCTGCTCCTGATGCGCGAAGGCGCGGTGCAGATGTTCGGCGCCACCAATGAAGTACTGGCCGCCCTGCAGGAAATGGGCAAGAAGGCGATGCTGGCGCAACAGCAGGCCCAGGCCCAGGCCCAGGCGCAAGCCCAGGCCCAGCAGGCCAACCAGCAGCGACCACAGGCGCAGGACAGCGCCACGGCGGCAACCGGAGAAACCAACTGATGAAACTGCTCAAGAGTGATGCAGCGGACGTCGTCTCGCACGAGGTGGCGCCGCTGGAAGTGAATACCGACGCCGGCCGCTACGCCCGCCTCGGCTGGATCGTGGTGATTCTCGGCTTCTGCGGCTTCGTGCTGTGGGCCTCGACCGCACCGCTGGACAAGGGCGTGCCGCTGTCGGGCACGGTGTCGAAGGAATCGAACCGCCAGTCCGTGCAGTACCAGGCCGGCGGCACGGTGCAGGAAATCCTCGTCAAGAACGGCGACGTGGTCAAGCAGGGACAGGTGCTGGTGCGCATGAACCCGATCGTGGCCCGCTCCGCCTTCGAGATGAGCGAAGCCCAGTACCTGACCGCGCGCGCCACCGAGGCGCGCCTGATGGCCGAGATGGCGAACCGCAGCAGCATCGCCTTCCCGGACGAGCTCAAGCAGCGCGCCGGCGAGCCGCGCGTGGCCGAGATCCTGCGCCTGCAGGAACAGCTGCTGCAGTCGCGCCAGTCGGGCCTGCAGAGCGAAGTGGCGAGCGTGAACGAAAGCATCGCCGGCCTCAAGATGCAGATCCAGGGCCTGCAGGAATCGCGCGAGAGCAAGAAGGAACAGATGAACTTCCTGAAGGAGCAGCTGGAAGGCATGCGCGACCTGGCCAAGGACGGCTTCGTGGCGCGCAACCGCCTGCTCGAGCTGGAGCGTACCTATGCCCAGCTGGGCGGCCAGATCTCCGAAGACATCGGCAACCTGGGCCGCGCCCAGCGCCAGGTGATGGAACTGGGCCTGCGCCGTACCCAGCGCAGCGCCGACTACCAGAAGGAAGTGCGGACCCAGCTGGCCGAGACCCAGAAGGAAGCCGAAGCCCTGGCCGCGCGCCTGGCGGCCCAGAAGTTCGAGCTGCAAAGCGTCGACGTGAAGGCGCCGGCGGACGGCATCGTGGTCGGCTCGACCGTCTTCACGAATGGCGGCGTGGTGCCGCCGGGTTACAAGATGATGGACATCGTGCCGACTGGCGACCCGCTGGTGGTCGAAGGCCAGCTGCCGGTCAACCTGGTGGACAAGGTGCATGCCGGCCTGCCGGTGGAACTGATGTTCTCGGCCTTTAACACCAATACGACCCCGCACATCCAGGGCGAAGTGGTGCAGGTGGCGGCGGACCGCTCGATCGACGAGCACACCGGCGCACCGTATTACGTGGTGCGCGTGAAGGTGACGCCGGAAGGCGCCAAGCAGGTTGCCGCGCACAAGATGAACATCATCCCGGGCATGCCAGTGGACCTGTTCGTCAAGACTGGCGAACGCACCATGATGAACTACCTGCTGCGCCCGATCTTCGACCGCGCCCCGGCGGCAGTGACCGGAGACTGAGCGTGAGCCGACAGTGCATTCTCCCATCGCTGCGCCTGCGCGCCTGCGCGCTGGCGGCGGTCCTGGCCGCTACGGCCGCCGGCGCTGGCCAGGCTGGCGCCGTCACCCTGCAGCAGGCCTATGAGGCCGCCCTGAAGAACGACCCGACCTACCGCATGAACTACTATGCGAACGAGGCGACCAAGGAAAACCGCATCCTGGGCCGTTCCACGCTGCTGCCGACGGTGTCGGCCAGCTACAGCAACACCCGCAATGTGATGGACCGCGAAAGCATCCAGACCATTGCCGGCAAGCCCTTCAGGTCGGTGACGCATCCGAAATACAGCAGCCACTCCTCGGTCGTACAGTTGCGCCAGCCGCTGTTCAACATCGAAGCGATCCAGCGCTATGAACAGGGCAAGGTGCAGACCGCCCAGGGCGCCAAGCAGTTCGAGGCCGACACCAACGAGGTCGCGGTGCGCATGACCAGCGCCTACATGGACGCCCTGTTCGCCGAGGACCAGGTGGCCCTGGCGCGCGTGCAGCGCGACATGTATGCCGAGCAGCAGAAGATGAACGCGCGCCTGTTCAGCAAGGGCGAGGGTACCCGCACCGACATGCTGGAGACCCAGGCCCGGCTGGAAGTGGCGGAAGCGATGCTGATCGAGGCCCAGGACAATGCCCGCGTCATGCGCGAAACCCTGGAAGGCATCATCGGCGGCCCGGCCGGCCAGCTCGACCGGCTGGTGGACGGCTTCCGTCCGGCCCAGCTCGCACCGGCCTCGTTCGAGGAATGGCAGAAGCTGGCCCTGGCCAACAACAACGAGCTGGCCGCGGCCCGCCTTGGGGTCGAGAACGCGCGCCTGGACATCGGCCGCATGAAGGCGGGGCACTTCCCGCGCGTCGACTTCGTCGCCAGCTACAGCAAGGGCGACAACGAGACCATCAACACGATCGGCGAGCAGAACACCAACCGCGCGCTGGGTGTGCAGGTGAATATCCCGCTGTACCAGGGCGGGGCGGTGAATGCCCAGGTGCGCCAGGCGGCCGCCACCTACGAACGTGCGCGCGCCGACCTCGATGCGCGCAGCGACAAGGTGACGATCGAACTGCGCCGCGCGCACAGCCTGGCCCAGAGCAGCGTGCGCAAGATCGATGCGCTGGTCAAGGCGGTGGATGCGGCCCAGCTCCTGATGAAGGCGACCGAGCAGAGCATCAAGGGCGGGGTGCGCATCAACCTCGACCTGCTGACGGCGCAGGAACAGTTGTTTACCAGCCAGCGCGACCTGGCCCAGGCGCGCTATGCCTACCTGATCGCGCTGCTGCGCCTGCGTGCGCTGGCCGGGAATATCGGTACCCAGGAAATCCGGGAGATTGCCGCCTACTTCCGTTAAGGAGCGTTCTGCTGGATCATGACGGGCGGCCTGGTGCCGCCCGTTTTACTTCATGGGCGTTGGTTGTTCCAGGCAGCAATAACTATTGCCTATCTAATTGATTTATTGGATAAATCTGGCACAAGCTGGTGCAGAAAACGTACACGCGGGCTCTTGATTACGGTATATTTTTGATATCGAATCCGAGGAGCCGTGATGAACGTCGATTACATCAATGAAGTGCAGAGCCTGTACGTCGCCTATTTCAGCCGTCCGGCGGACCCGGGCGGGCTCGCTTTCTGGAACCGCTACCTGCAGGACCGTCCGGACGCCATCCAGGACATTGCTCGTGCCTTCGCCAGCTCGGCCGAGTACCGCAGCGTGTATGGCGGCCTGGACAACCGCGCCATGATTGCCGAAATCTACGACAACCTGTTCGGCCGTGCCGCCGAGGGGGCGGGGATCGACTTCTGGGCCAGGGCGCTCGACACCGGCGCGCTGGGTATCGACAATGTGGTGCTGGGGATCGCGGCCGGTGCGCAGGACGCGGACCGTGTCGCGTTCAACGCCAAGGTGGACGTGGCGATGCTGTTCACCGATCACATCGATACAGTGGGCGAGGCGCTGGCCTACCAGGGCGAGAAGGTCAGGATTGCGGTGGACTACATCGCCGCAGTCAAGGATGCGGAGACCCGGCTGCTGTATATCGATCCGGTGAAAATCGACGAGACGATCCTGAAGATCGTCGGTACGCAGACCATGGCGGAAGCACTCGATCCCGTATTGGTTTGATGTTGTATCGGCTTAACTGCCCTGGGAGACGCCGGCCGGCGCTTCCTGGGTGGCCGTTTCCGTCTGGCGGCCGCCGGCGCAGTGCGGGCAGGACACCCCCGGCACATACTCGGGCGCCAGCTGCTGGCGAGGCGTGACCACGGCGCGGCAGGCGAAGCATTGCGTGGTCTCGGTCGGTTCCAGCTTCGGATTGAGCGCGGTGCGGTAGTCGAACACGAAGCAGTCGCCCTGGTAGTGCTCGCCACCAACGTCCTCGAAATATTTCAGGATGCCGCCCTCGAGCTGGTACACGCGCTCGTAGCCGATGTTCTTCATGTGGATCGCCGCTTTTTCGCAGCGGATGCCGCCGGTGCAGAAAGTGACCACGGTCTTGCCCGCCAGCTCATCCTTGTGCTGAGCGGCCACTTCCGGGAATTCCGTGAACTTGTCGATCCGGTAGTCGAGCGTGTTCTCGAAGGTGCCGACGTCCACTTCGAAGGCATTGCGGGTTTCCATCATCACCACCGGCACGCCCTCGTCGTCGTGACCCTGGTCGAGCCAGCGCTTGAGGGTCTTCGGATCGACCGAAGGCGCACGGCCGAGTTCCGGCTTGATGAGGGGCATGCGCATGGTGATGATCTCTTTCTTGATCTTCACCAGCATGCGCTTGTGCGACTGCTCGTTCGACAGGCTTTCCTTCCATTCCAGGTCGGCCAGGCGCGCGTCGCTGCGCACCCAGGCCAGGTACTGGTCGATCTGTTCACGCGGGCCGGACACGAACATGTTGATGCCTTCCGGGCTCAAGAGGACAGTGCCCTTCAGGCCGAGTTCGTTGCACAGCGCCTGGTACTGCGGGCGCATTTCTTCGAGATTGTCGAGGGTGACGAATTTGTAGGCGGCGATATTGACGTGCATGGCGGCGAAGAGACAAAACGGGTGGGACAGCCGGCTATTATAAGACAGCAGGTGCTGATTCGGCCCAGGAAGAGGGGAAAGGGCATTGTTTCGCAGTAGAATGGATGAACGAGAACAACAGGCCATACCACATAACAACAGGCCGGACCCGCCATGCATTCGCTGAACATCCAATACAATCCCCGCCTCGACCAGCTGCGCTGGCTGGCCGCCACCCTGGTTTTCCTGTTCCACTTCCACCTCGAATACGCCGGCAGTGGCGGCATCCGGCTGGACGGACCCTGGAGCGCCCTCGTCACCGAAGGCCATACCGGGGTGGGCCTGTTCTTCACCCTGTCCGGCTTCCTGTTCATGCAGATCGCGCTGCACCAGCACGCGGCCGGACGCGAGATCGTCTACCGCGACTTCCTGCGCAACCGGGTGCTGCGCATCGTGCCACTGTACCTGGTCGTGTTCCTGGTGGCGACCTCGATCGGCCGCGACAAGTTCGCGCCCGCCGACCTGCTGTACCTGTTCGCCTCCAATCTCGGCCTGGCACCGACCTCGGGCACGGTGGTGACCGGCGCCGCCTGGACCATTTCGCTGGAATTCCTGTTCTACCTCGTCTTTCCCTTCCTGGCCCGCTTCACGCTCGAGCGCGGCATCGCCTACCTGGGCGGCTGGCTGGTGCTGATGGCCTTTTTCAAGCTGGCCGCCTATACCGTCAACGATAACAGCACCCTGATGTATTTCAGTACCTGGGTCGGGCGCTTCGACCAGTTCCTGATCGGCATGGCGGCGGCCGTGCTGCACCAGCGCTGGCGCGTCCAGCTGGCGCGCCTGGCGCCGCTGCTGCTGCTGGCCAGCGTGGCCCTGGTACTGTGGGACACGGCGCTGATGCACCGCGTCGCGCCGTTCGGCGCCACCCCCAGGTCGGCGTTCTGGATCTGGTGGTCGCTGCTGGAAAGCGCCGGCTGGGCCGCCCTGATCCTGTCCTGGGTCGCCTTTGCGCCGCGCCTGCCTGGGGTGCTCGAGCGGGCGCTGAGCCAGGGCGGCAAGGTCAGTTTCTCGTTCTACCTTCTGCACATGGGCCTGCTCCACATCTTCGCCACCCGGGTTGGCCTGGTTGCGCCGACCGGCACGCCCTGGGTCGACGGCCTGATCATGCTGGCGGTGGCCTATGGCGCCACCTGGGCGCTGGCCACGCTGAGCTACCACATCGTCGAGGAACCCTTCCTGCGCATGCGCCGCAGTTATGGTGCGGGGCGCCTGGCCGTACCGGCCGTGGTGTCGTAGGGTGGGCAAGTTCCTTGCCCACGCGTTCAACAAGGGATGAATCGCCACAAGGCATGTACTGGCTGACCGGTGGGCGGGAAGACCCGCCCACCCTACAAGCCCGGTTTCGGCTATGATGTCCGCCATTTACTGAACAATCGACGCACGCGATGGAGTATCTGACACTGGCCGGCAAGGGCATGCTCGACTATGGATGGCGCATTCTCACCGCCTCCATGCTCTTGCTCGTACTCGAGCTCGCCTTCGGCTGGAACAAGTATTCGATGAAATCGCGCCTGCGCGGCGCGCTGCTGTGGTCCGTGTACATCGTGATCACGGTTGCCTTCCTCACCGCCTTCAACGCCCTCTGGAACAAGCTGGGCGTGCAACCGCTGGTGGTGATCAGCCTGGGCGAGTACTTTGCATCCGACAACAAGTTCGTGACCGTGCTGGGCTGGATCGTCACGCCCATCCTGGCCGTCCTCGCCAGCGACTTTTTCTATTACTGGTTCCATCGCGCCCAGCACACCTGGGCCTTCCTGTGGGCCTTCCATGCCGAACACCACGCGATCCGCGAGATGAGCGCCTGGAACAGCAACCACCACTGGACGGAAGAAATCTTCCGCATCCCCTTCATCATCATCCCGATGAGTCTCCTGATCCGGGTCGACCCGGGCTTCGTGCCCCTGATCGCCTGGCTCTTGATCGGCGCCCAGGGCCAGTACATCCATTCGCATACCAAGCTGTCGCTGGGGCCGCTGCGCTACATCGTGGCCGACAACCGCTTCCACCGCATCCACCATTCGGTCGAGCAGCCGCACTGGAACCGCAACTTCGGTTCTTTCTCCTCGGTCTGGGATACGCTGTTTCGCACCGCCTATTTTCCGAAGAAAAACGAGTGGCCGGACACCGGACTGGACGAGCACGACGAAGCGCAGAACGTGCGTGAATACCTGTTCCGCCCGTTCCGCAAGGTGCTGACCAGGCGCTAGGCGCTGCCGGCGCTGCGTGCCTTTTGACAACATCGGATTTCCCGGTCCGGGGTAAAATGCGGGGATGACTTCCCCGACTTTCACCCACCTTCGCGTCCACTCCGAATACTCGATCGTCGATGGCCTCGTGCGCATCGACGACATCGTGGGGGCCGCCGCCAAGGACCGCCAGCCGGCGCTGGCCGTGACCGACCTGGCCAACATGTTCTGCCTGGTGCGCTTCTACAAGGCGGCGCGCGGCAAGGGGATCAAGCCGATCGTCGGGGTCGATGCCTGGATCACCAACGACGACAACCGGGACAAGCCTTCGCGCCTGCTGATCCTGGCCAAGAACCGCACCGGCTACCTGCAGCTGTGCGACCTGCTGTCGAAAGCCTGGCTCACCAATCAATACAAGGGCCGCGCCGAGATCCGCGCCGAATGGCTGGAAGCGCTGGCCACGTCCACCTCGACGCTGGAACCGGAGGCGGATCAATCCAATGCCCTGATCGTGCTGTCGGGAGCAGCGTTTGGCGACGTCGGCCAGGCCATCGACCAGGGCGACATCGAGCGCGCCGAACGCGCGGCCGAGCGCTGGGCGCGCATCTTCCCCGGCCACTTCTACATCGAGATCCAGCGCGCCGGCCAGCCCAACCAGGAGCAGGGCGTGCGCCACGCGGTGGCGCTGGCCGCGCGCCTGGAGCTGCCGGTGGTGGCCACGCATCCGGTCCAGTTCCTGGACAAGGACGAGTTCATCGCCCACGAAGCGCGTGTCTGCATCGCCGAGGGCGAGATGCTGGCCAACGCCAAGCGCGTGCGCCGCTTCAACGAGAGCATGTGCTTCAAGACCCAGGAAGAGATGGCGATCCTCTTCGCCGACCTGCCGGGCGCGCTCGCCAACTCGGTGGAAATCGCCAAGCGCTGCAACGTCACCCTGACGCTGGGTAAGCCACAGCTGCCGGACTTCCCGACTCCCGACGGCATGAGCATCGACGACTTCCTGGTGCTCGAGACGAAGAAGGGCCTGGAAGAGCGCCTGGTGCAGCTGTATCCGAACGAGGAGCAGCGCGAAAAGGAACGCCCGCGCTACGAGGCGCGCCTGGAGTTCGAGAACCAGACCATCATCAAGATGAAGTTCCCGGGCTACTTCCTGATCGTGGCGGAGTTCATCCAGTGGGGCAAGAACAACGGCGTGCCGATCGGCCCGGGCCGCGGTTCCGGTGCGGGCTCGCTGGTGGCGTATGCGCTGAAGATCACGGACCTCGATCCGCTGAAGTACAACCTGCTGTTCGAGCGCTTCCTGAACCCGGAACGCGTCTCGATGCCCGACTTCGACATCGACTTCTGCCAGGAAAAGCGCGAACTGGTGATCCAGCACGTCAAGGATTTGTACGGACGTGATGCGGTCTCGCAGATCGCCACCTTCGGCACCATGGCAGCGAAAGGCGCGATCCGCGACGTCGGCCGCGTGCTCGACTTCGGCTACAACTTCTGCGACGGCATCTCCAAGCTGATTCCGTTCAAGCCGGGCAAGCCCGTCTCGATCGCCGAAGCCATCGAGGAGGAGCCGCTGCTCAAGGAGCGCCTGGAAAACGAGGAAGAGGTCAAGCAGCTGCTCGACCTGGCCCAGCAGGTCGAGGGCATCACCCGCGGCATCGGCATGCACGCGGGCGGCGTCTTGATCGCGCCGGGTAAACTCACCGACTTCTGCCCGCTGTACACCCAGGGCGGCGACGCCGGCGTCGTCTCGCAGTACGACAAGGACGACGTGGAAGCCGTGGGCCTGGTGAAGTTCGACTTCCTGGGCCTGACCACGCTCACCATCCTCGACCGGGCGGTGAACTACATCCGCGCGCTCGACCCGCAGGACGCCGAGTTCAATCTCGAAACCCTGCCGCTGAACGACCGGCCGTCCTACAAGCTGTTGTCCGAAGCGAAGACCGTCGCGATCTTCCAGCTGGAATCGCGCGGCATGCAGGGCATGCTGAAGGATGCGCGTCCCGACCGCTTCGAGGACATCATCGCGCTCGTCGCCCTGTACCGTCCGGGCCCGATGGACCTGATCCCCGACTTCTGCAAGCGCAAGCACGGCGAGAAGTTCGACTATCCCGATCCGCGCACCGAGTCGATCCTGTCCGAGACCTACGGCATCATGGTCTACCAGGAGCAGGTCATGCAGATGGCGCAGATCGTCGGCGGCTACTCGCTGGGCGGCGCGGACATGCTGCGCCGCGCGATGGGCAAGAAGAAGGCCGAGGAGATGGCCGAGCACCGCGCCATCTTCCGCGCCGGCGCCGCCAAGGACGGATTGAGCCAGGAAAAGGCCGACGAGATCTTCGACCTGATGGAGAAGTTCGCGGGCTACGGCTTCAACAAGTCGCACGCGGCCGCCTATGCGCTGCTGTCCTACCACACGGCCTACCTCAAGGTGCACCACACCGCCGCGTTCATGGCAGCCAACATGTCGCTGGCGATGGAAGACACCGAGAAGATCAAGATCCTGGTCGAGGACGCGAAGGATGTGTGCAAGCTCCAGATCCTGCCGCCGGACGTCAACGAATCCCACTTCCGCTTCACGCCGGAAGGCCAGCCGCGTTCCGTGACCGGCAAGCAGGTCTCGAACATCCGCTACGGCCTGGGCGGCGTGAAGGGCGCGGGGCAGGGCGCGATCGAGGCGATCATCGCCGCCCGCCTTGAAGGCGGCAGGTTCAAGGACCTGTTCGACTTCTGCATGCGGGTCGACCGCAAGCAGATCAACCGCCGCACCATCGAATCCCTGATCCGCGCCGGCGCCATGGACTGCTTCGGCGTCGACCGCGCGGTCTTGCTGGCCTCGGTCGGCTTCGCCATGGAAGCGGCCGGCCAGGCCGCCGCCAGCGCCAACCAGGTCAGCCTGTTCGGCGGTATTGACTCCGACCTGGTGGCCCCGCCGGAATACGTCAAGGCGACCCCGTGGACCGACCGCCAGAAGCTGGCCGAAGAGAAGATCGCGCTCGGCTACTACCTGTCGGGCCACATGTTCGACTCGTACGCGCAAGAGGTGCGGCGCTTCGCCAAGACCAAGCTGAAGGACCTGGAACCCTCGCGCGACCCGCGCATGCTGTGCGGCGTGATCACCGGCGTGCGTACCCAGATGACCCAGCGCGGCAAGATCCTGATCGTGGCGCTGGACGACAAGACCGGCGTGGTCGAGGTGACGGTCTACAGCGAGCTGCTGGAGCAGAACAAGAACATCTTCAAGGAAGACGAATTCCTGCTGGTGGTCGGCAAGGTGTCGGAAGACCGCTTCAACGGCGGCCTGCGCATCACCGCCGAGAAGGCCTATGACATCGCGCAAGCGCGCATCCAGTACGGCTTCAAGCTGGAGATGGATGTGTCCTGCGACCTCAATCCGGCCAAGCTGGCCGAGGTGCTGCAGCCCTACCGCCAGCAGGATGGCCTGCCGGTCAGCCTGCGCATCAGGCCACAGGGCGTGGAAGCCACGCTGCAGCTGGGCGATGACTGGCGCGTGGCGCCGTCGGATACGCTCAAGCACCAGCTGGAGCTGACGCTGGGGGCGAAGGACGTGGCGGTCGAGTACTGATGCGGCGCTGGCGACCAGTAGGGTGGGCGGCTCCGCCCGGCCGGGTGCTCGATCTGCGCCACATGCGCCGCCCACGCGTTCAATCCCGCGCGTCATCAGCCGTCCTGCCTGCCTGCTCGAGGGGGATTTGAACGCGTGGGCGGCATCGGGGCCGCGAACCAATCCTGGCGCCGGGCCTAGCCGCCCACCCTACCTGCGATACCGGCGTATCCACCCTCCGTAGCCCATGCATCTGGTGCATGTCCCGCCGCCGCCGCGCCGGAGTTCGATGGAAGACGAGTAGAATCCAGCTTTGACAAGAGGGCATGCAATGAAAAAGACCGATTTGGCCAAGAGCGACGCGAAGAAACTGATAAACCAGATGAGCGCGAAAGGGGCTGCCTTCGGCGCGACTGCGTCGGCCAGGGAACTTTCTGTCGAGCGCCGCGAGCAGCGCGAGCGGGAGCGCGCGCTAGGGCTGGTACCGTTTGCCGTCAAGCTCAACAGCGATCTGGTCAAGCAGATCCAGGAGCTGAGCAAGGAGCGCGGCGTCGAGTTGAACCAGGTGGTGGCCGAGCTGCTGCAAAAAGGCTTGTCTGGCTGAGTGCCGGTCCGGCTCACAGGTGGACCGCGAGGCCGCCTGTCAGCCCGGGGCAGAAGGCGCTTCGTCCGGGTGCTCGCGCAGCCCACGCACTGCCTGGACGGTCTTGTCCACGGCCCGTTGCAGCACCACCTTGCGGTTGCTCGATTCCTCGTCGCGCTGGGCCTCGCGGTGCCACAGGTGCAGCACCTCGGTGGCCAGGGCACCGTCCTTGCGCAGCACGCCGGCATGGAACAGGCGCAGCACCAGGTCGGAATCTTCGTGGCCCCAGCCCACGAAACTCTCGTCGAAGCCATTGACCCGTTCGAGGTCGCTGCGCCATACGGCCAGGTTGCAGCTCTTGATGCGGCGCCAGCTGAAGCTGCGCCGCACGCGGCCGATGTCGGGCCAGCGCAGCACCGTCTGCAGCACCTTGTTCATGTCGCCGCGCAGGCGGTAGCGCAGGCGTTCGGGCAGGCCCAGGCCGGCCAGGTCGATATGCTCGCGCAGGACGCGCTCGGTCAACGCCTGGCTCAGCAGGATGCGGCTGCCCGAGACCAGGCAGCCCGGCTGCGCCAGCGCGCGGTGGCGGGCGATGAAGTCGCGCTGCGGCACGCAGTCGCCGTCGAGGAAGATGATATAGTTGCCGGCTGCGGCCAGGGTGCCGCGGTTGCGCGCCATCGCGGCGCGAAAGCCCTGGTCTGGCTGCCACACGTGCTTGAGCGGCATGGGGGCCCGTTCGCGCAGGCGGTCGATGGTTTCCCGCGTGTTGGCAGTCGAGCCGTCATCAGCGATAATGATTTCAAAATTCTTGTCATCCTGCATGAAACAGGCTTCCACGACCGCTGCCAGCGCGTCCGGACGGTTGTATGTGGTGATCACGACAGAGATGGTCGGACCGGGCTGCATCGTTTGCTGCATGGGCTCTGCTCATGGGAAAGGCGTCAGGGTCTGCAAGAATATCCCACAAGAACATGAATGAACAATAATCAGACGAAAATCGGGATGCCGATGCAGCGTGGGATCGGCTTCCTGGTTTTCCTGTTCCCTTTCCTTAGCCTCATCACTCCCTCCGGCATCGGCTTTTCCAGCATCGCGTTCGTGCTGGCCCTGCTGTGCGTGCCGCGCAAGGCCTGGGCGGCGATGGCGCCGCACTGGCGCGAGATCCGCTGGGTAGTGGCGGCCTTCGGCTTTTATTTCGCGTTCGCGCTGCTGTGCGTGCTGGTGCGTCCGGAGACCCGCTGGGACTATCTCGACAAGCCTTCGCGCATGTTCCTCGGGCTGAGCGCGGCCATGCTGGTGGTGCTGGCGCGCCCGCCGCGCGCCGTGCTGTGGTGGGGCGTGATCGGCGGCGCGCTGGCGGCGCTGCCCTTCATCGCCTGGCAGCGCATCGTGCTCGACATCTACCGCCCGGGCGGCTTCCTGAATCCCATCACCTTCGGGGACATCGCGCTGGCCCTGGCGCTGGTGGCGATGGCCGCCGCCATCGACTACCGCCATAGCGCCCGCAAGGCGCTCTGGCCGGCGCTGGGCGCGCTGGCGGGGCTCGGCGCCACGCTCCTGAGCGGCACCCGGGGCGGCTGGATCGCGCTGGTGCTGGCCGCGATCCTGTTCCTCACCTATGCGCGCCTGCTGCAAACCAGGCCGGTGCGCCTGCTCCTGATCGGCAGCTTCGCGCTGTTCGCCTCGACCTTCTTCATTCCCGCCTTCGGGGTGCAGGAACGGGTCGGGCAGGGCATGCACGACGTGCGCACCTGGCTCGATGGCGGCAGCGCCCTGTCGAACATCGGGATCCGGCTCGAACTGTGGACGGGCGCGCGCTACATCATCGCGCAGCACCCGCTGTTCGGGCTCGATCCGTTGAGCGTGCGCGCCGAGCTGAAGGAGCTGGCGCAGCAGGGCGTGATCCAGGACGTGGTGCTGCCTTTCGAGCACCTGCACAACGACGTGCTGCAGGCCCAGGCCACCGGCGGCGTGTTCGGCCTGCTCGCCTATGCCGGCATCCTGCTGGCTCCCTTCCTGTTCTTCGCGCGCTCGGTCGGACGCAGCGCGCGGCGCAGCATGCCGCAGTTCGCGCCCGCCATGGCCGGCATGCTGGTGGTGCTGGCCTATTTCGGCTTCGGCCTGACCGAGGTGATCTTCTGGTCGCTGAAAGGAAGCATGTTCTACGTGCTCATGGTGGCCCTGCTGATGGGCTTCTGCCTGAGCGCGCAGGCCGACCCCAATATGGAAACACAGAGTGGACAATAAAATCATCGTCAAACGCCTGCTGGCGGTCGTCAAACCCTACCAAACGCGTTCCTGGCTGGCCCTGCTGTCGATGGCGCTCACCGCCGCCACCCAGCCACTGCTGGGCTGGGCGCTCAAGCTCTTGATCGACCTCGGCTTCAAGGAAAAGGTGCCGTTCAGCCTGTGGTGGATTCCGGGCGTGCTGGTCTCGATCTTCGTGCTGCGCGGGATCGGCACCTTTTCCACCGCCTACCTGAACAACTGGGTCACCAGCCGCGTGCTGAACGACCTGCGCGCGATGGTGTTCGAACGTGTGCTGCAGCTGCCGGTGGCGCGCTTCCATGCCGAATCGACCGGCAAGATCATCAACACCGTGGTGGCCGAGGTGCGCCAGGTGGTGGACATGCTGCAGTCGGTGTTCGTGGCCTGCGTGCGCGATACCCTGGTCGTGGTCGGCCTGCTGGCCGCGCTGCTGTACATGAACTGGAAGCTGACCCTGGTGGCGATCGTGGTCGTGCCCCTCACCGCCGTGATCGTGCGCACCACCACCGGCCGCCTGCGCCGCCTGAACCGCGAGAACCAGCGCGTGACGGCCGAGATGACCCAGGTGGTGGAGGAAGCCACGCGCGGGCACCAGGTGATCCGCGTGTTCTCGGGCGAACGCTACGAGCGCGCACGCTTCCATGCCCGCAGCGAAGCGCTGCGCGGCTTCTCGCAGCGCATGACGGTGGCCTTTGCGGCCACCACCCCGGTGACCCAGATCGCCACCTCGCTGGCGCTGTCGCTTGTGATCGTGCTGGCGATCCAGGCCGACCTGACGCAGGGCGAGTTCGTCCAGTTCGTGACCTACATGCTGATGCTGCTCACACCCCTGAAATCGCTGGCCGAGGTCAACGGCCCGATGCAGCGCGGGATGACGGCCGCCGAGACGGTGTTCAACATGATCGACTCGCCGCCAGAAGCCGACACCGGCACCCGCGAGCTGGGACGCGTGCAGGGCCACCTGCGCTTCGAGAACGTCGGCTTCCGCTATCCGGAAGCGCACAACCCGGCGCTGACCGGCGTGACGCTGGACGTGCTGCCGGGGCAGACCGTGGCCCTGGTGGGGGTCTCGGGCGGCGGCAAGTCCACGTTTGTCAACCTGGTGACGCGCTTCTACGACCCGCAGGAAGGACGCCTGCTGATCGACGGCATTCCCTATCAGGACGTGAGGCTGGCCAGCCTGCGCGCCCAGCTGGCCATGGTAAGCCAGAACGTGGTGCTGTTCGACGACACGCTGGCTTCCAACATCGCGTATGGCGTGGAAAAGATCGACTACGAGCGCCTGGCGGCGGCGGTGAAGGCGGCGCACCTGACGGATGTGGTGGCCAAGCTGGAACAGGGCGTGGAGACACGCATCGGCGAAAACGGCATGCGCCTGTCGGGCGGCCAGCGCCAGCGCGTGGCGATCGCGCGCGCGATCTACAAGGATGCGCCGATCCTGCTGCTGGACGAAGCCACCTCGGCGCTGGACAACGAGTCCGAACGCGCGGTGCAGGCGGCGCTGGAAACCCTGATGGCGGGCCGCACCACGATCGTGATCGCGCACCGGCTGTCGACCATCGAGCGGGCCGACCGCATCGTGGTGATGGAACACGGCCGCATCGTCGAGCAGGGCACCCATGCCGAACTGCTCGATGCGAACGGGATGTATGCGAACCTGTACCGCCTGCAGTTCGTGGCGGCCGATGAGCAGGCGTAGGGTGGGCAGGTTTCCTGCCCACGCGTTCAATCCGTCTGCGAGTTGCCAAAACGTCGGTTCAAGCCGGAGCTGACCGCGTGGGCGGGAGACCCGCCCACCCTACGAACGCGCAAGCGTCGCGGATCAGCTGGCGTAATGCGCCGCTTCGCCCGGCAGCTGCGCATCGCGCCCATGCGCGCGGTCCTGCACCGCTTCCATATACCGCCGCAGCGCATCGTCCAGCGACGGCAGCATCAGCGCCCGTTCGCTCGACAGCGCGCTGTATCCCGGCCGGCGCGCCACCAGATCGCAGCGTTCGGTCGCGACCACCTCGAGCTTCGCCGCATCCACCCCCGCCGCCGCGCAGGCGCGCCGCGCCAGCTCGGCCCAGCTCAGGGCTTCGGCATTGGTCAGGTGCCAGACGCCTTTCTCGCGGTCGATCAGGAGGTCGAGCGAGACATTGACCAGGTCGGGCACGTAGGTGGGCGAGACCACCATGTCGTCCGCCGCCTGGAACGGTAGCCCGGCTTCCAGCGCGTTCAGGGCCTGGGTCACGAAGTTGTGCCGGTCCCAGGGGCCGAAGAAGGCGCTGGTGCGGATCACCAGGGCCTGCGGGTCGGCCTCGAGCACGCGCCGCTCGGCCTCCGCCTTGCTGCGGCCGTACACGCCAAGCGGGTTGACCGGGTCCGACTCGACGTAGGGGGCGCCCTTGGCGCCGTCGAACACCAGGTCGGTGGAAAAGGTCATGAAGCGCAGCTGGTGGCGGATGCAGGCCAGCGCCAGCACCGTCGGGCCCAGGGTGTTCTCGCGCATGCAGCGCTCATGGTCGGCCTCGGCGTCGTCCACCCGCACGTAGCCGCCGGCATTGATGACCGCCCAGGGCTTGTAGCGTGCGATCGCCGCTTCCACCGACGCCGGGTCGGTGATATCCATTTCCTGGCGGGTCAGCACGTGGAAGGCCAGGTTGCGGCCCTTGCAGATGCGGGCGAAGGCCGAACCCAGGGTGCCGGTTGCGCCAGTGATCAGGATCGGCTGCACCACGCTCGACTTGTACTGGCTGCGGATCGCGATGTCCGCCACCGCGGTGCTGGTCGCCACCGGCTTGCACAGGAAGCGGCCGGGACGGCGCCACCAGCCTTCGCCCTGCAGCACCGGGTTGGAGAGCGGGCGGCCGGTGGACAGCTCGCGCATCAGGGTCGCGACCGCGGTCGGGCGTGGTTCGCCGCCGCGCACGTCGAACGGGCCTGGCTCGTAGTAGCCGCGGCATTCGGTGACCAGGCAGTTCCAGTCGTAGGAACCGAGCAGGGCCCAGACCGTCACCGCGCGCACGTCGGCACCCTGCTGGCGCGCGCTGCGCGCCGCGTTCCAGATTTCCAGCAGCCAGCGCATCTGGTCTTCCCGGTTGGCGTCGATATGGGCCTCGGTGATCGCGATCGGCAGGCCGTAGCGCTCCCAGGTTTCCATGAGCAGCGGGCCGATGCCGGGCGTCGGCGTGGCCAGTGCGCGCGGCGTCTCGATGTCGGCGTGGGGGATGCCGCGGTAGACATGGCGGCGGTCGGGCGGGTAGCGCTCCGGCCGGTGGTCGAGCCAGCGCTCGCTGGTGGCGTAGTAGTTGACGCCGATGATGTCGGGCGGGCAGGGATTGTCGCGCAGCCAGAGCAGCTCCTGCTCGCTGGCCTGCGCGTCGAGCAGGTAGGACCACAATGCATGCTGCTGGTCCACCTTCCCGCACAGCAGGTCCCAGCCCAGCCAGCGGCGCTCGTTGAAGAAGCCGACCACTTCCTGCATCTCGGGCGTGCCGTAGGTCTTCGACAGGTCGTCGGTCGCGACCAGCTTGGCGTCCGGGTTCACGGCGCGGATGGCGCGCATGGCCAGCACCGTGGCGCGGCACTCGTTGAGCAGGGCGCGCACGAAGGTCGCCTCGTCGCTGCCATGCGGGTACCAGACGCCCGCCAGGCCCGAGAAGCGCGCCGTGGTCAGCGGTTCGTTGACCGGGGTGTAGTACTCGACCCAGGGATAGCGCCGCGCCACCGCGCCGGCATACTCGGCCAGCTTGTCGGGGAAGGCGGGATCGACCAGGCTGGTGTCGCGCGGGCCGCTGCCATGGTGCAGCAGGCCGACAATCGGGGTCACGCCCAGTTGCTGCAGGGCTGGCAGGCGTTCGTCCGACCATGACCAGTCGGCCGACTCGATGCCGTCCGGCGCCGTGCGTTCCCACAGCACCGGGTAGCGGATCGCCTTGATGCCGAGCGAGGCAAAACGGTCGATGTCCTGCAGGCGCTCGGCGTGGCCGTTGCGCTCCATCTGGCTGAAGTAATTGTCGCGCACGCGGTTGACGGTGCATTCGAGTCCGCCCCAGAGTTCAAGCTCCGGGGACTGCTCCGGCTGGGAATTCATGTTTGTGTTCATGTTCTGACCCGCTGTTTGTGAAAACAGGCTCCAGCCTAATTGCCCACTGCGACGGGTTGTGTGAACTGGCCCACATAAAAGGATCATTTCGGACAAATCCTACTTTTTGTAAGCATTCTCCTTGTTTCTGTGCTTAACTTCTTCTAACAAGAAACCTTTATTGCCGAGCCGGCGCGGACCGGTGCGCCGGACAGCGCAGGTTCGGGTGACAATGCGCTGAAACGGGAGGGCATGATGTACATGGTGTACTGGACGATGGTCGAGGGCGAACGCTGCACGCCGCACGAAAAGCTGTTCGAGACCACGGAAATGGTGGCGGCGATGCAGTACATGGAAACGCTGCGCAAGCGCCAGCGCGAAGGGGAGGGTGTCCGCTTCATCACCATGTGCTCGGAGCATCCGGACCTGGTCGGCCACCCTGGCGTCGATGTCACCGGCCCCGACTACAACTGGAAGAAGCGGCGCCGCTGAGCCCCTGCGCCGCTCCTGCCCTCCAGCCTTGCGCGCGCGGGTTTATACTCCTTCGTGCAACCGGCCGCAGACCGGAGAACGAACAGGGCTGTCCACATGAACCACCCCATCATTCCGATCGCCTCCCTCGGCGACGGTCCCAGCCGCCAGCGCAAGCGCGCCGCTCCCAAGGGCCGCCGCGTCGACCCGCAGGCACTCGGCGAGATCCAGTCCCTGCTGGGCGCGGCGCCGCGCCGGCGCGACCTCTTGATCGAATACCTGCACCTGGTGCAGGACCGCCATGGCTGCCTGTCCAGCGCCCACCTGGCCGCGCTGGCCCATGAGCTGGGCCTGGCCCAGGCCGAGGTCTACGAGGTGGCCAGCTTCTATCACCATTTCGACCTGGTGAAGGAAGGCGAGGCGCCGCCGCCCGCGCTCACAGTGCGGGTCTGCGCCGGCCTGTCGTGCGAGATGGCCGGCGCGCGCGCCCTGCTGGAGCGCCTGCCGGCGCTGCTGGGCCGCGCCGTGCGCGTGCTGGAAGCGCCCTGCGTCGGCCGCTGCGAGACGGCGCCGGTGGCGGTGCTCGGCCAGCACGCGCTGCCGCATGCGGATGTGGACGGCGTGCTGGCCGCGGTCGGCGCCGGCCACACCGTCGAGACGGTGACCGGCCACATCGACTACGCCGCCTACCGCGCTTCCGGCGGCTACGCGCTGCTGCAGGCCTGCGCGTCCGGCGTACACGATGCCGACGCGGTGATCGCGACCCTGGAAGACTCTGGCCTGCGCGGCCTGGGCGGTGCCGGCTTCCCGCTCGGGCGCAAGTGGCGCATCGTGCGCGCCGAACCCGGTCCGCGCCTGATGGCGGTGAACATCGACGAGGGCGAGCCGGGCACCTTCAAGGACCGCTTCTACCTGGAGCGCGACCCGCACCGCTTCCTGGAAGGCGCCCTGATTGCCGCCTGGGCGGTGGGCATCGAGGCCATCTATCTCTACCTGCGCGACGAATACCACGGCTGCCGCGCCATGCTGGAGGCCGAGCTGGACAAACTGCGGCGCGAGCCGCCGGTGTCCGGCCTGCCGGCCATCCACCTGCGGCGCGGCGCCGGCGCCTATATCTGCGGCGAAGAGTCGGCCATGATCGAATCGATCGAAGGCAGGCGCGGCATGCCACGCCTGCGTCCGCCCTATGTGGCCCAGGTCGGCCTGTTCGGCCGGCCCACGCTGGTACACAACATCGAGTCGCTGCACTGGGTGCGCGAGGTCCTCGAGCGCGGCGCCGCCTGGTTCGCCGGCCACGGCCGCCACGGCCGGCAGGGCCTGCGCTCGTTCTCGGTCTCGGGCCGGGTGCGTGAGCCGGGCGTGAAGCTGGCCCCGGCAGGCATCACGGCGCGCGAACTGATCGCCGAATACTGCGGCGGCATGCCGGACGGCCATGCCTTCTACGCCTACTTGCCGGGCGGCGCGTCGGGCGGCATCCTGCCGGCGTCCATGGGCGACATCCCGCTCGACTTCGATACGCTGCAGCCCTACGGCTGCTTCATCGGCTCGGCCGCCGTGGTCGTGCTGTCGCAGCACGACAGCGCGGTGGCCGCCGCCCGCAACACGCTGGCCTTCTTCACCGATGAATCCTGCGGCCAGTGCACGCCCTGCCGCAACGGCACCGCCAAGGCGCTCGCGCTGATCCGCCAGCCGCAGTGGGACACCGCGCTGCTGGGCGAACTGTCGCAGGTGATGCGCGACGCCTCGATCTGTGGGCTGGGACAGGCGGCGCCGAATCCGGTCGACTGCGTCATCCGCTACTTTCCACACGAGCTGGCCCCATCATGAACGCGCCCATCCCGACCATTGCCTTCGAACTGAATGGCCGCAGCGTCGAGGCGCTGCCGCACGAAACCCTGATCGAGGTCGCCGCGCGCGAAGGCATCGCGGTGCCGCGCCTGTGCTACAAGGAGGGCATGGCGCCGGCCGGCAACTGCCGCTCCTGCGTGGTGGAGGTCGCTGGCGAGCGGGTGCTGGCGGCATCGTGTTGCCGCACTCCGGTCGCCGGCATGCAGGTGCGCACCGACAGTGCCCGCGCCCTTGCGGCCCAGAAGATGGTGCTGGAACTGCTCCAGGCCGACATGCCGGAAACCGGCTACACCCGCCGCAACGAAGTCGACCTGTGGGCCGCCAGGCTGGGCGTCGGCAAGCCCCGCTTCGCGCCGAGCAGGCGCCAGCCGCCGCCAGACCTGAGCCACGCGGCGATCGCCGTCAACCTCGACGCCTGCATCCAGTGCACGCGCTGCGTGCGCGCCTGCCGCGACGAGCAGGTGAACGACGTGATCGGCCTGGCCCTGCGCGGCCAGGACGCGAAGATCGTGTTCGACCAGGACGACCCGATGGGCGCCTCGACCTGCGTAGCCTGCGGCGAATGCGTGCAGGCCTGTCCGACCGGCGCCCTGATGCCGGCGCGCGACGCTGCCCTTGCCGTGCCTGACAGGCAGGTCGATTCGGTCTGCCCTTATTGCGGGGTCGGCTGCCAGCTCACCTACCAGGTGAAGGACAACCGCATCCTGTACGTCGAAGGGCGCCAGGGCCCGGCCAACGCCGGCCGCCTGTGCGTGAAAGGGCGCTACGGCTTCGACTATGCGCACCATCCGCAGCGCTTGACGACCCCGCTGGTGCGCCGCGAAGGCATGTCCAAGGCGGGCGACTTCGTCATGGACCCGGCGCGCGTGCTGGAGGTGTTCCGCGAGGCCAGCTGGGAAGAAGCGCTGGCCCTGGCCGGCGGCGGCCTGGCGCGCATCCGCGACGGGCACGGCGGCGCGGCCCTGGCCGGCTTTGGCTCGGCCAAGGGCAGCAACGAAGAAGCTTACCTGTTCCAGAAGCTGGTGCGTACCGGGTTCGGCACCAACAACGTCGACCACTGCACGCGCCTGTGCCACGCCTCCTCGGTCGCCGCCCTGCTGGAGGGGATCGGCTCGGGCGCCGTCTCGAACCCGGTGATGGACGTGCTGCGCGCCGAAGTGATCGTGGTGATCGGCGCCAACCCGACCGTCAACCACCCGGTGGCGGCCACCTGGATCAAGAACGCGGTGAAGGCGGGCGCCAGGCTCGTCGTGATGGACCCGCGCCGTTCCGAGCTGGCGCGCCACGCGCACCGCTACCTGCAGTTCAAGCCCGACACCGACGTGGCGCTGCTGAACGCCATGATGCACGTGATCGTCGGCGAAGGCCTGGTCGACCAGGGCTTCATCGCCGACCGTACCCTCGGCTACGAGGAGCTGGCGCGCAACGTGGCCGGCTACAGCCCCGAAGCGATGGCGCCGCTGTGCGGCATCGACGCCGAGACCATCCGCTACGTGGCGCGCCTGTACGCCACGTCGAAAGCTTCGATGATCCTGTGGGGCATGGGCGTGTCGCAGCACGTGCACGGCACGGATAACGCGCGCTGCCTGATCGCGCTGTCCCTCATGACGGGCCAGATCGGGCGTCCCGGCACCGGCCTGCATCCGCTGCGCGGCCAGAACAACGTGCAGGGCGCGTCGGATGCCGGCCTGATCCCGATGATGCTGCCGGACTACCAGCGCGTGGACAACCCGGCCGCGCGCGCCAGGTTCGAGCAGGCCTGGGGCGTGGCGCTCGACCCGCAACCCGGCCTGACCGTGGTCGAGGTGATGGACGCCATCGATGCCGGCCAGGTGCGCGGCATGTACATCATGGGCGAGAACCCGGCGATGTCCGACCCGGACGCCAACCACGCGCGCGCCGCGCTGGCGCGGCTGGAACACCTGGTGGTGCAGGACATCTTCCTGACCGAGACCGCCTACCTCGCCGACGTGATCCTGCCGGCATCCAGCTTCCCGGAAAAGAACGGCACGTTTACCAATACCGACCGCCTGGTGCAGCTGGGCCGCCAGGCGATCGACCCGCCGGGCCAAGCGCGCCAGGACCTGTGGATCATCCAGCAGATGGCGCAGCGGCTCGGCCTGGACTGGCACTACGGGAGCGTAGCAGATGTCTTCGACGAGATGCGCCGCACCATGCCGAGCATCGGCGGCATCACCTGGGAGCGCCTGGAACGCGAGGGTGCCGTGGTCTACCCGTGCACGCAGGAGGGCGACGCTGGCCAGCCGGTGGTGTTCACCGAACGCTTCCCGCGTGAAGGGGGCAGGGCGCGCTTCGTCCCGGCCGACATCATCCCGGCCGCCGAGCGGCCCGATGCCGACTATCCGATGGTCCTGATCACCGGCCGCCAGCTCGAGCACTGGCACACGGGCAGCATGACCCGGCGCGCCGCCGTGCTCGATGCGATCGAGCCCGATCCGGTGGCGCTGCTGCACCCGCTCGATCTCGAGCGCCTCGGGGTGCAGCCGGGCGACACGGTCACGATCGCATCGCGCCGCGGCGAGGTCGTGCTGTATGCGCGCGCCGACGACGGTTCGCCCGTGGGCGCGGTCTTCGTTCCCTTCTGCTACTACGAGGCGGCCATCAACCGCCTCACCAATGCGGCGCTCGACCCGTTCGGCAAGATCCCCGAGTTCAAGTACTGCGCCGTCAGGCTCACCCCCGGCGGGACCGTCGCCGCCCAGGGCAGCTACGGTGGCGGCCAAATCCTGGCTGGCATGGCACAATTGGCAACATGAACCGTCCCGACCTGCCACGCTACCGTCCGGCCCTGTCCGATGCGCGCGCGCCCCTGACCCACGACGTGGGCGCGCTGGACGAGCGTGGCCGCGCCTCCACCATCGCGATCCCCGCCGAGCGTCCGCTCACCGTCTACGTGGACAAGCGCGAGATCGTTACCCTGATGACGCTGGGCGGCGCGCCGGAAGCGCTGACCCTGGGCTACCTGCGCAACCAGCGCCTGGTACGGACGCTCGATGACATCGTCTCGATCCAGGTCGACTGGTCGGTCGATGCGGTGGCGGTGGTCACCAGGAACGGCATCCTGGATATCGAGGAGCGCACCGCGAAGAAGGTCGTCACCACCGGCTGCGGCCAGGGATCGGTGTTCGGCGGCCTGATGGACGAGGTGGACCAGATCGTCCTGCCGCTTGACGCGCGCCTGCCGCAGTCGGTCGTGTACCGCATCGTCGAGACCATCCGCAGCCAGCAGTCGGTGTACAAGCAGGCCGGTTCGGTGCATGGCTGCGCCCTGTTTTCAAGCAGCGGCGAGCTGCTGTATTTCGTGGAAGACGTCGGCCGCCACAATGCGGTGGACGCGATCGCCGGCCGGATGTGGCTCGATGGCCTGGCCGGGGGCGACAAGGTGTTCTATACCACCGGGCGCCTGACCTCGGAGATGGTGATCAAGGGCGCGCAGATGGGCATTCCCTTCCTGCTGTCGCGCTCGGGCACCACGCAAATGGGCCACATGGTGGCGCAGAAGGTCGGCATGTCGCTGCTGGCGCGCTGCAGCGGCAAGCACTTCCTGCTGCTGGCCGGCCAGGAGCGCCTGGTGTTCGAACCGGACCTGCTGGAGCCCCCGAACGCGCCCTTCCACGCCCCACGGACGGCTTGACCGTGCTGGACGCCACCGCGCACGCCTTTGCCCTGCTGTTTTCCGGAGACGAAGCCCTGTGGCGCATCGTCTGGGTCTCGGTCAAGACCAGTGTGCTGGGACTGCTGCTGGCGGCCCCGCCCGCGATCCTGCTGGGCTATGCGATCGCCATGCACCGTTTTCCCGGACGGCGCCTGGCGATCTGGCTGGCCCAGGCCGCGCTGTCCCTGCCCACCGTCCTGATCGGCCTGCTGCTCTACCTGCTGCTGTCGCGGCGCGGGCCGATGGGCGGACTCGAATGGCTGTTCTCGCAGGAAGGCGTGATCCTGGGCCAGATGGTGATCGGCCTGCCGGTGCTGCTGGCCTTTACCCTGGCCGCGGTGCAGGCGGCCGACCCCCGTTACGCGGAAACGGCGCTCTCGCTGGGCGCCTCGCGCTGGGGCGTGATGCGCACCGTCCTGCACGAGGCGCGCTACGGCGTGATGGCGGCGGTCATCAGCGGCTTCGGCCGGGTGATCTCGGAAGTAGGCTGCGCGCTGATGGTGGGCGGGAACATCGAAGGCCAGACCCGCACCATCACCACCGCCATCGCGCTCGAGACCAGCAAGGGCGAGTTCGCGCAGGGCATCGCGCTGGGCATCGTGCTGGTGTCGCTGGCGCTCGTGATGAACGGCGCCCTGGTGCTGCTGCAGGGCGAGGCCCATACGGCGGGAGGCCGCTGGTGACGCTGGCCGCGCCCCTGCTCAGCGTGCAAGGCATGCGCAAGCGCCACGGCGAGCGCCTGCTGTTCGAGATCGAGCGGCTCGATATCGCGGCCGCCAGCGCCTACGTGCTGACCGGCGTGAACGGGGCCGGCAAGTCCACCTTGCTGCGCATGCTGGCCGGGCTGGAACGCTGCGATGCCTGCCGCATCGTATTCGAGGGACGCAGCATGCCGTTGCATCCGTATCCGGCGGCGCTGCGGCGCGCGATCGGCTTCGTGCACCAGCACCCGATCATGTTTTCCACCAGCGTGGCCCACAACATCGCCTACGGCTTGCTGGCGCGTGGCGAGCGGCGGCAGGCGGTGGCGCCGGCCGTGGAAGAAGCGATGCGCTGGGCCGGCGTGGCGCACCTGCGCGATACCCATCCCGCGCGCCTGTCCGGCGGCGAGAAGCAGCGCGTGGCGCTGGCACGCGCCCGCGTACTGCAGCCGCGCCTGCTCCTGCTGGACGAGCCCACGGCCAACCTGGACGGCCCGGCGCGCGAGCAGGTGATCGCCCTGATTCCCACCTTGCTCGAGCGCGGCGGCAGCGTGGTGATGGCCTGCCACGACCGCGACCTGATCGGCCTGCCCGGCATCCAGCGCCTGAAGCTGCGCGAGGGCCGGCTGGAAGTGCGCTGAAAGCGCGCCGAGGCTGTGCCGGCGCGCATGCCTGCGCCGCGCGTTCCGCTGGCTTGCTAGAGTGATCCCGTGACGTATTGACGACCCTATGATAGGCTGAAGCTTGCTATGGGATTTCACCTCGATAAAAATCTGATCGACAAGGTACCGGCGGGCATCGTCATCCACGACTCCCAGTCGGCGGTGATCGCCGCCAATGCCATGGCCCAGCGCCTGCTCGGCGAGGACCTGCCCGACATCCGGGGGCGCCTGGCGGACCATCCCGGCTGGTCCTTTGTCTCGCCGGATGGCGGCGCGATCGACGTCGACGACCTGCCGGCCAGCCGGGTATTGCTCGAGAAGCTTCCGGTCACCGACGTGGTGGTGGGGGTGCGGCGTCCGGGCGCGCACGTCATCTGGTTGATCTGCAACGCCTATCCGGTCTTCGACAGCGGCGGTCAGATCGCATCGGCGGTGGTCTGCTTCACCGATTGCAGCGAACTGGTGGCCACCCAGCAGGCGCTGGAGCACTCGCAGCAGCGCCTGCAGCTTGTCCTGCGCGCGCTGAACGAGGGTTACTGGGACTGGGACCTGGACCAGCAGACGCTGTTCTATTCCGAGCGCTGGTGGGACATGCTCGGTTATGCGCCCGGGACCCATCCGACCGACATCGAGGCCTGGCAGCGGCTGCTGCATCCGGAAGACCGCGAGCGCGTCAACCGCTTCCTGGCCGAGCTGCTGGCCGGACCGGAGGTGAGCTATGCGATCGAATTCCGGCTCTGGCACCGCGATGGCCATGCGGTCCCGGTGCTCAGCCGCGGCTTCGTGCTGCGCGAGGCCACCGGACGCGCGGTGCGCATCTCCGGCGCCAACACCGACCTCACCGAGCGCAAGCAGCTGGAACGCCAGCTGCAGCTGAGCGCCGACCATGACTACCTCACCGGCCTGCCGAACCGGCGCTACCTGCTGCGCGAACTCGAGCGCCGGCGCATGTGCGCCGCGGCGGACGGCCAGGCCAGCACGGTCCTGCTGATCGACCTCGACAACTTCAAGCTGCTCAACGACACCGAGGGACACCCCTTCGGCGACCGCCTGCTGCAGGAAGTTGGCCGGCGCCTGCTGGGAGCACTGGAGCAGGGTGATTTCGTGGGCAGGCTCGGTGGCGACGAATTCGTCGTGCTGCTCGACTGTGGAGTGCACACCGAGGTCTCATGCGCCGTGCTGGCGCAGCAGCGCGCCCGCGACCTGTGCCATCTGCTGGGCCGTCCGTTTCCGATCGGCGAGCGTCACTTCTCGATCACTCCCAGCATCGGCGCCGTGCTGGTCGAGCGCGGCGAGGGCAGCGCCGACCTGCTGCTGCAGCAGGCCGACATCGCCCTGTATGCGGCCAAGTCGGCCGGGCGCAACGCCATCCGCTTCTTCGATCCCGCCATGCAGCGCATGATCGACGAGCGCGCCCGGCTCCAGGACGAGCTGTCGCACGCGGTGGAGCGCGGCGAATTCGTTCTGTACTACCAGCCCCAGTTCGATGTCGAACAGAAGATCGTGGGCGCCGAAGCGCTGCTGCGCTGGCAGCATCCGCTGCGCGGCCTCCTGGCGCCGGGAAGTTTCATCCCGCTGGCGGAAACCTCGGACCTGATCGTCAGGCTGGGCGACATCGTGCTGCGCCAGGCGAGCGAGCGCCTCGCGGCCTGGTCCAGGATGCCGGCGCTGGCCAGGCTCGGCATCGCGGTCAACGTCAGCGCGCGCCAGATGCACGACGAGGATTTCGTCGCGCGCTCACTGGGGATCATTCGCGCCGCAGGTGCCGATCCGTCCCGGCTGTCGATGGAACTGACCGAATCCCTGCTGGCCACCGACATCGAGGCTACCATCGAGAAGATGCACAGCCTGCGGCGGGAAGGGGTGTGCTTCTCGGTCGACGATTTCGGCACCGGGTTTTCCTCGCTCAGCTACATCCAGCGCTTCCCCCTGAGCAGCCTGAAGATCGACCAGTCCTTTGTCGCGACCTGCGTGGACAACCCGCGCTCGGCTGGCATCGTCGAGATCGTCATCGGCCTGGCGGACAGGCTGGGGCTCGGGCACATCGCGGAAGGGGTGGAGACGGCCGTGCAGCTGGAACAGCTGAAGGCGCTCGGCTGCCGCGCCTTCCAGGGCTACCTGCTCGGCTGGCCGATGCCGGTGGAAGAGTTCGAGGCCATGGCGCTGGCGCGGGTGGCTACTTCAGGCTAGCTGGCTGTCCGCTGAACACGATCAGTGTCCTGCCATATCCGGGAGGGTATGAGCAATCCCTTTATGGCAATCGATACAGGTTTTTTCGCCTCTGGCAAGCTGCGTGGAATGTGCTTGCACAGCTCGGGGGCTTTGACGGGTAAAGTCCATCGACTCGAACTGGTGGCAGTTCCTGCACTCGAGGGAGTTATTTGCCTTCAGACGATCCCATTCGTGCTGAGCCAGGGTCAGGCGCATGGCCTCGAACTTTTCGCGCGTGTTGATTGTGCCGAAAATCTTGCCCCACACTTCTTTTGACGCCTGCATCTTGCGTGCCATCTTGTCTGTCCAGTTATGTGGTACATGACAGTCCGAGCACTTCGCGCGCACCCCGCTGCGATTCGTAAAGTGAATGGTCCGCTGCAGCTCAACGTACACGTTGTCGTTCATTTCATGGCAACCGGTGCAAAACTGTTCGGTGTTCGTTGCTTCCATGGCAGTATTGAATCCACCCCAGAACAGGATTCCGGCAATAAAGGAAGCAATGATCAGGAACCCAAGGCTGAGGTGAACGCTTGGACGGGTCAAAAAGCGCCAATAGCGCAGGAAAATATTCTTGATCATCACTCCCCCTATTTTTTCTTCGATTGGCCGGCTGTCGGCGCCTGATTCAACAGGGTGTCGACGTCCTTGAAGTTATTGGGGACCAGGGGTGGAAGTTCTGCCTGCGGGACATGGCACTGGAGACAGAAATAGCGCCGTGGCGACAGCTCTGCCAGGAAGTTTCCATCGCGATTCTGGAAGTGCGTCACACTGATCATGGGCGCCTGGCTTTCCTGGGTACGCGTCCGTGCATGACACATCATGCAACGGTTCGCGTTCTTGTCGACCTGGTACGACTCGATCTTGTGGGGAATCACCGGTGGCTGCATGGCGTAGTTGCGAACCCGTCGCACGTCGCTGTTATCCGGATTGACCATGGGGGCCGGCTTGACGGTTTCCGCCAAGGGCGTGGGGCCACGCATCCTGTCGAGGGCCTGCTGCGCCGTGACGTAAGGAGAAGCGGCGAACAAGAACAGGGCGATCAGGCCCGAGCGCAAGTTTTTCATGTCCTCCTCCCTAGATTTTTCGAATGGCAACCGCACACTTCTTATAGTCGGTCTGGAAAGAAATGGGGTCGGTGGCGTCCAGCGTGACTTTGTTGACCAGCTGGCTGGCATCAAAGAACGGAATGAATACCAGTCCGCGTGGCGGCCGGTTGCGTCCACGCGTCTCGACGCGCGAATGGATCAGGCCACGCCGCGACTTGACTTCGATCAAGTCGCCGCGCCGGGCGCCGAGCGCCTTGGCGTCGTCCGGATGCATGAAGCAGACCGCGTTCGGCACGGCGCGATACAGTTCCGGCACCCTTCTCGTCATCGTGCCGGTATGCCAGTGTTCGAGAACACGACCGGTCGACAGCCAGAACGGATACTGCTTGTCCGGCTCCTCTGCCGCTTTCTCGTAGGGCAGGGCGAAGATCACGGCTTTGCCGTCGGACATGCCATAAAAACGAACGCCTTCGCCCTTCTTGACGTAGGGATCGAATCCTTCGCGATAGCGCCAGCGCGTTTCCTTGCCGTTCACCACCGGCCAACGCAGTCCACGGACCTTGTGATAGGTATCGAAAGGCGCCAGGTCGTGGCCATGGCCGCGGCCAAACTGCGCGTACTCCTCGAACAGGCCCTTCTGCGCGTAGAAGCCGAAGGCCGCCGCCTCGTCGTTCATGTAGCCCGCTTCCATTTGCGTCGTCGGGAACTGGTTGACCTGCCCGTTACGGAACAGGACGTCGTACAGCGTCTTGCCGCGGTACTGGGGCGCGGCCGCCAGCAGCGGCGCCGGCCACACCTCTTCGATCTTGAAGCGCTTGGAAAACTCCATCAATTGCCACAGGTCCGAGCGGGCCTGGCCTGGCGCTTTCACCAGCTGATGCCAGAACTGCGTGCGCCGTTCCGCGTTTCCGTAGGCGCCTTCTTTCTCGACCCACATCGCGGTCGGCAGGATGAGATCCGCGGCTGTCGTGCTGGCGGTAGGGTAGACATCGGAGACAACGACAAAGGCATTGGGGTTGCGGAAGCCTGGCAGGATTTCGCCCATGATGTTCGGGCCGGCCTGCATGTTGTTGTTACACATCGACCAGTACACGTTGAGCTTGCCGTCCTTCAGTGCGCGGCTCTGCTCGACAGCGTGGAATCCCGGCTTGTCGGGTACTGTGCCAGGCGGCAGCTTCCAGATTTTTTCCGCGATTTCGCGGTGCTTCGGATTGGTCACCAACATGTCCGCGGGCAGCCGGTGCGAGAAGGTGCCGACTTCGCGCGCGGTGCCGCAGGCCGAGGGCTGCCCGGTGAGCGAAAAAGGCCCATTGCCTGGCGAAGATATCTTCCCGGTCAGGAGGTGCAGGTTGTACAGCAGGTTGCTGCACCAGGTGCCGCGCGTATGCTGGTTGAAGCCCATCGTGAAGAAGGACATGACCTTGATCTTGGGATCGGCATAGAGTTCCGCCAGGCGCTCGAGCCGTTCGCGCGGCACGCCGGTCAACTTGGATACGGTCTCGACGTCGTAGGCACTGACGAACTTCGCGTACTCCTCGAAGCTCATGGGCTTGCTGCCGCCGGCATTGGCCGCGTTGGCGGCGGCCAGCTGGAGCGCGTGCTCCTTGCGCAGGCCATAGCCAATATTGGCGTTGCCCAGCACGAAACGGGTGTGCCGGTTGATGAAATTTCGGTTGACCCGATTCGTCTTGATGATGTGATGCGCGATGTAGTTGAGGATTGCCAGGTCGGTCTGCGGCCGGAAGATGATGGACAGGTCCGACAGCTCGAAGCTGCGATGTTCGTACACGGAGAGCACCGCGACCTTGGTGCTCGGCTTCGACAGGCGGCGGTCGGTCACGCGGGTCCAGAGAATCGGGTGCATTTCTGCCATGTTCGAGCCCCACAGGACGAAGGCGTCGGCATTCTCGATGTCGTCATAGCAGCCCATCGGCTCATCCATGCCGAAGGTCCGCATGAAGCCGGCCACCGCCGACGCCATGCAGTGCCGCGCGTTCGGATCCAGGTTGTTGCTGCGGAATCCGGCCTTCATCAGTTTGGCGGCCGCGTAACCCTCCCAGATGGTCCACTGGCCCGAGCCGAACATGCCGACTGCCGTCGGCCCTTTCTGCTGGATCGCCTTCTTGAACTGCGCCGCCATCAGGTCGAAGGCGGCATCCCAGGACACAGGCGTGAATTCGCCATTCTTGTCGTAGCGTCCGTTCTTCATCCGCAACAGGGGCTGTGTCAGGCGGTCCGATCCGTACATGATCTTGGACAGGAAGTAGCCCTTGACGCAGTTGACCCCGCGGTTGACTTCCGCATTGATGTCTCCGTGGGTGGCGACCACGCGCCCATCCTTCACGCCGACGTTGACGCCGCAGCCCACGCCGCAGAACCGGCAGGGAGCCTTGTTCCAGGTCAGCTGGGTTTTGGACGCGTCGGTCACGACGTTGGTAGCGGATGCCTCGAACGGAATGCCGGCAGTGGCCGCCGCGGTCATTGCCGCGGTCTGCGTGATGAATTCTCGTCGCGTATGGGTCATGGGATCATCTCCTCCATTGCTGTCGCCGGTTCGGCATGTTGATACACGAGCGCCACATTCAGGACGCCGGGAAGCGCGCGTATCGCGTCCATGCGGTCAAGCGTGGCCTGGGTCGACGTTGTCTCGAGCGTGACGACCATGCGGCCGTCTTCCGCTGCCACATGTATGATTGTCTTGGGTAACAGCGCGAGGTTCGCGCGTACCTTGGCGGCGTGGACGCGTGTTGCGGCAACGATGATGCCAGCGATATGGATTTCTTCAGACATGAACGCTCCGATATGCGGCGCTCAGGCGCCAGGCAGGCGGCCAGTGACCAGCTGGTACATCCAGACCAGGAAACCGTAACCGATGACGCCGGTGAAAGTCAGGAAGGGCGCGAGTACGCACGTAATGAAGAAAAACGCTTTCAATTCCTGGGCCCTTGTTGGCGGGACGCGGCGATCAGGTGATGGCTCTGCTTCCATGATCAACTCCTATAACGCTAACCGTGAGTGCATTATCGGAAAGTTTCACAAAGGGCCGCGCACGCTTGCCACACTTTTGACCCGCATGCTCAGATACGGCTGTCGATGCGGACCGTGAGCGACTGCGCATCGGGCCGCACAGCAGCGCTACGACCTTCGAGATCGCCTTTGACGGGCGTGGCACTGCCGGAGCGGGAGACGCGCGCCGTGACCACTACCTCGCTCGCAGAAGAAAGTGTCAGTGAGGGCGCCATGGCCTGCGAATCGTCCAGTGCGAACGTGTATGGCAGCTGCGCCACGGTGATGCGCTTGACCGCCAGCGGCGCGCGCGGCCCCTTGGCTGCCCGCGCGAAAATGAAAACGGTGTCGCCCGGCGCGGCTTCCGACGCCAGTTCCGGAGCGAGCGTCACGGTTCCCGTCAGCGCGCGCGTGGCATCGCGGGGGGCGGGTGCGTCGTTCACGGCTGCCTTGCCGGCCGGGGACGCCCTGCCTTTCAGACTCGCCAGGCTGGCAAGCGTCCCCTGGTGGATGGCCGAGTCGCCCGGGGTCAGGTGCAGCAGCTGCTCCCAGTGCCGGCGCGCGTTGGCGGCGTCGCCCTTTTGATAGGCCGCGTTGCCGGCCAGCGCCAGCGCCTTGACATCCTTGGGGTTGAGCGCCAGTGCCTGCAGCACCAGCTGTTCCGGCTTGCCTTCGAGGCTGCCGCCCTTGAGGGTGGCCAGGACGTCGGCATAGTCGGCCAGCACCGCGGAGTCGTCTGGCACCAGTACCAGCAGGCGCTCGTAGGCGAGCACCGCGTCCTGGTAGCGGCCGATCGCGGTGTACGAACGCGCCAGCATATACCAGCCATCGGCGTTGGCAGGCTCGCGCCGCATGCGATCGGAAAGTCCCTGCACCAGGGTGCTGACGTCGGCTGCCGAGATCTGGTGCTGGGGTCCACCGAAGTCCCGCTCCTGGCTCGCTACGGCCAGCGCGGCAGGACTGCCGAGGTGGTAATACAGGCCCGCGGCCACGACCGGAATGAACAGCGCCAGGATGCCGGCCAGCAGCCGCTGCTGCCGGTCCGGATGCGCCTTCGGCGGGGCCGCGAGTTCTTCGCTGACACGGCGCCGCAATTCGTCGCGTGCTTCCGCATGGACCGGCGCCGTCAGGCTTCCCTCCTTGAGCGCCAGGTCCAGCTCGCGTGCCTGCTCGCGCAGCACCTGCAGGCTGTCGGTCGTGGCCGAACCCGACGCCAGGGAGGAGCGCAGCAGGGGATACAGCAGGCATCCGAGCGCCAGCGCGGTCATCGCGACCGCCACGAACAGGAACATTGTCACTGCGTGTCCTCCTTGCCAGGCCTGAGCAGCCGTTCGGCGCGCTCGTATTCGGCCTGCTGCAGCGGAGCGGCCGGACGCATGCGCCGGATACGCCACGCCAGGCCGAGGGCGCCCCCCACAAGCAGTAGTGCCGGACCGAACCATAGCAGCATGGTGCTGCTCCTGAGCGGCGGCCGATAGACCACGAAGTCGCCATAGCGCTCTGTCATGAAGGCAAGGATCTGTTCCTCGCTCTTGCCTTCGGCGAGGAGTTCACGTACCTGCCGGCGCAGGTCGACGGCCAGCTCGGCGTTCGACTCCGCGATCGTCTGGTTCTGGCACACGAGGCAGCGCAGTTGATGCGACACAGCTTCGGCACGCTCGTCGGTGGTCGGTGCGGACGCGCGCGCAGTGTGAGCCGCCGTGGCCAGCAACAGGCACAGGGCGAACAGGAGTTCACGTGGCATTCAGGCTCCTTATCAACGGGATGATGCGGGACTCCAGGAGTTCCTGGGTGAGCGGGCCGGTGTGGCGGTAGCGGACGATGCCGCGGGCGTCGATGACAAAGGTTTCCGGCACGCCATAAACCCCGTAATCGATGCCGATCCTGCCCTCCGGATCGGCGATCGACAGGACATAGGGATTCCCATGCAACTGGAGCCAGCGCAAGCCGGCATCCTCCTGGTCCTTGTGGTTCAGGCCCACGACCGGCGCCAGGCCCTGCTGCGCGAAACGGGTCAGCACGGGGTGCTCATGGCGGCAGGAGACGCACCAGGAGGCCCAGACGTTCAGCAACCATACCTTGCCCGCCATGTGGCGCGGCGAGAAGGTGTCACCGGCTGTTCCGAGCCGGCGGGCTTCGAAGGCCGGCGCCGGCTTGCCGACCAGGGGCGAGGGCAGTTCACGCGGGTTGCGCTTCAATCCGATCGCCAGGAAGGCGGCAATCGTCAGGAATACCAGCAGCGGCAGCAGGAAATGGATCTTCTTCATGTGTGCAACGCCGCGTTGCTTGCGCTGCTGCGTGCCGCAGCCGTCGGCGCCAGGGTGGCGCGGTAGCGCTTGTCGGCCGCGGCGGCGAGTCCGCCCGCCGCCATCAGGAGGGCGCCCGCCCAGATCCATCCGATGAAGGGCTTGTGCTGCACGCGCACCAGCCAGCGTCCTGGTTCGGTCTCCTCGCCGAGCGAGACGTAGAGGTCGCGCAGCGGGCTGCGATCAATGGCGGCTTCCGTCATGGCCATGCCCTGCACCGTATACATTCTTTTTTCCGGCCTGAGCGTGGCAAGATGGCGACCGCCGCTGCTCACGGCGAACAGGCCTTGCACGCCACGGTAGTTGGGGCCCTCGACCCGGCGCAGGGCGGTCAGCCTGAATGTATGCTCGCCAAGCGTGACGGTGTCCCCGGCGCGCATGCTCGCATCGCGCGCGCTGTCGAATCCATTGGCTACCGTGACCCCCGCAACGAAGATGCCGAGGCCGGCGTGCGCGACCAGCATGGCCCACCAGCTGAGCGGTTCGCGCGCCAGGCGCGTGCTCAAGGGCATGGCGGGTGGCGCGCGCCGCACCCGGTAGACAAGCTGCCATACGGTGCCGAGCACGATCCACAGGGCCATGATCAGCCCCAGGGCGACCAGCGGCGTTGCCCTGGCTGCCAGCGCCGCGGCGCCGGCGAACAGTAGCGACGCTGCGGCGACGCCACCGAGCTGGCGCAGCACCGCCCGCGGCTGGGACGACTTCCAGGCCACGAAGGGCCCGACCGCCACCAGCAGCAGGGCCGGCACCATCAATGCCACGAAGACGGTCTCGAAGTAGGGCGGGCCCACCGAGATCTTGCCCAGGCCGAGTGCGTCCAGGAACAGCGGATAGAGGGTGCCGAGCAGGACCGCCGCAGCCGCTGCCAGCAGGACTACATTGTTTGCAAGCAGGAGCGCTTCGCGCGAAAACAGGGCGAAGCGGCCGCCATGGCCGACCCGGCCCATGCGCCAGCCATACAGGAGCAGCGAGCCGCCCACGACCAGCGTCAGGAACACCAGGATGAACGTACCGCGCGTCGGGTCGGTCGCGAAGGCGTGCACCGAGGTCAGCACACCCGAGCGCACCAGGAAGGTGCCGAGCAGGGAGAGCGAGAATGCCAGGATCGCCAGTAGCACGGTCCAGCTGCGGAAGCTGCCGCGCTTTTCGCTGACGATCAGCGAATGGATCAGGGCGGTTCCGACCAGCCAGGGCATGAAGGAAGCATTCTCCACCGGGTCCCAGAACCACCAGCCGCCCCAGCCGAGTTCATAGTAGGCCCAGAAGCTCCCCATGAAGATGCCGAGCGTCAGGAAACCCCAGGCGAGCAGTGTCCAGGGCCGCGACCAGCGCGCCCAGGCCGCGTCGAGCCGGCCCGCGAGCAGCGCCGCGATGGCAAACGCGAACGCCACTGAAAAGCCGACATAGCCCATGTAGAGCAGCGGTGGGTGGATGATCATTCCCGCATCCTGGAGCAGCGGGTTCAGGTCCTGTCCATCGAGCGCGGACGGCACCAGCCGGGCGAACGGGTTGGAGGTCAGCAGCATGAACAGCAGGAAGCCGGTGCTGATCATGCCCAGCACGGCCAGCACCCGCGCAACCATGTCCTGCGGCAGGCGCTTGCTGAAGACGGCGACCGCGAGCGACCAGCATCCCAGCAGCCAGGTCCAGAGCAGGAGCGAGCCTTCGTGGCTTCCCCACGTGGCCGTCACCCGGTAGAACCATGGCAGCAGTGAATTCGAGTTCTGGGCCACGTAGAGGACCGAGAAGTCGTTTTGCAGGAACGCAGCAACCAGGCAGGCCAGTGCGACCGTGGTCAGGGCGACCTGGCCCGAGGTGGCGGGGCGCGCCACCGCCATCCAGCGCCCGTTGGCGCGGTGTGCGCCGGCAAGAGGAACAAGGGACTGGACCACGGCCAGGGCCAGGGCCAGCATCAGGGCATAATTACCGATTTCCGGCAGCATTCGATTCCTTTGCTTTGGCTTCCTGTTGCGCCAGTGCGTATGCGGCTTCCGGCGGCATGTAGTTTTCGTCGTGCTTGGCCAGGACTTCTTGCGCGGTGAAGCGCCCGTCCTGCAGGCGCCCCTGCGCGACCACCCCCTTGCCCTCCTTGAACAGGTCGGGCAGGGCGCCCTGGTAGACCACGGGGACGGTCCGGTGCATGTCGGTGACGGCAAAGGACACGGTCAGGCCGTCCGGATGGCGCCGCACGCTGCCCTCCTCGACCATCCCGCCCATGCGGAACAGTCCGGCAGAGGGCGCCTCGCCTTTGGCAATCTGGGTGGGCGTGTAGAAAAACACGAGGTTTTCCCTGAAGGCGGACAGGACGAGCCATGCTGCCAGTCCGAGCAGGAGAACGGCACCCAATACAAGGGCCAGCCGCTGTTGGCGTGCTTTCATTGGTCCTCCCCGCGTCGGTCGATTGCCAGGGCGGCCCGGCGCATCCGCCTATGGACCAGCCAGGTCTCGCAGGCAAGCGCAGCGAAGCTCACCAGGCATGCTCCCCAGACGAAGGCGCCATGGCCTCCCATCGATACGAATTCCTGCAAGCTATTCCAGTTCATGAGATGTGTTTCTCCCAACTGCGCGTCCAGTCGGCGGCGTACTCGCGTTCGAGCACGATGCATCTGGCACGTTTCAAGGTGATCGCGGCCGCATAGGCCCAGAATGACACGGTCATCAACAACAGGCCGGCCAGCATCGGCGTGGCCATCGAAGGCGCTTCGGTCAGCCGGATCGAAGCGCCCTGATGCAGCGTGTTCCACCATTTCACGGAAAAGTAAATGATCGGAACGTTGACGATGCCGACGATGGCGAGGATAGCCGCAGCGCGGTCGGCCCGGCGCACATCATCGAAGGACGCATGCAGTGCCATGAAGCCGACATACAGGAACAGCAGAATGAGCTCCGAGGTAAGACGGGCATCCCATACCCACCAGGTACCCCAGGTCGGCTTGCCCCATAGCGCACCCGTCCACAGCGCGAGGAAAGTGAACAGGGCGCCGGTGGGGGCCAGTGCGCACGCCATGATCGAGGATACGCGGGTGTTGTAGATGAAGCCGATTGCCGCCCACAAGGCCATGGCGACGTAGATCAGCATGGAGAGCCATGCAGCGGGCACGTGCACATAGATGATGCGGTAGGCCTCGCCCTGCTGCGCATCGGTGGGTGCGATGAGAAATCCCACCGCCAGGCCCGCCACGCCGGTGACCGCCGCCAGGACGGCAAGCCATGGCGCGAGCCGCGCTGCGAGCACGACGAAGTTCGGCGGCGCCGCAAACCGGAACAGCCGGGTGCGCGGCCGGGTACGGACGGGGGGCTGGGCGATGCTCATGGACTCTCCTGAATCTGTTCGACTATTCCTGTGACAGGCGCAATGCCGCGGCCGTAGCCCAGGGGGCCAGCGCGAGTGCGACGCAGGCCAGCGCACCCAACAACATCAGGTAGGGGGCCGGCGTCATGCCCGTCAAACTTGCTGTCAGCGCCCCCGAGCCAAGGATCACGACCGGTATCTGAAGCGGCATCACCAGCAGTGCAATGAGCAGGCTGCCGCCGCGGCTTCCGAGTCCGAGCGCGGCGCCGATCGAGCCGATGGTGCTGAAGACCAGCGTTCCGAGCAGTGCGCTGAGCAGGAGGGTGCCGAGTGCCGGGCCGTCCAGTCCATACTGCAGTGCGACCACGGGCGCCACGATGGCCAGGGGAACGCCGGATGTCATCCAGTGGGCAGTGATCTTCCCGGCAGCCAGCACGACGAGGGGCTCGGGCGACAACAGCATCTGTTCGAGTGTACCGTCTGCCAGGTCCGGCTCGAACAGGCGTTGCAAGGCCAGCAGCGAGGCCAGCAGCGCCCCTGCCCAGATGATTCCTGGCGCAATACGCAGCAGGAGTGCCTTTTCGGGTCCTATGCCCAGTGGGAAGAGACTGGTCACCATCACGAAGAAAACCAGCGGTGACGATACATCGACAGGCTGGCGCAGTGAGCAAAGCAGACCGCAACGGACCGCATGTAGGTACGCCGGCAGCATCAGTTGGCGCCGGGCAGCCGGAGCGAACGGACATCTGGTGGGCCGGCATCCTGGTGCGAGGTGTAGACGATGATGCCGCCATTGCTGCGATGGGCTTGCATGGCAATGCACAGCGCATCGACCGCAGCGCCGTCAAGGCCAACGAAAGGCTCGTCGAGAATCCACAGTGTACGAACGCGCGGCAAGTGGAGGCGGGCCAGCGCAACACGCCTGCGCTGGCCCTGCGACAATGCTTTGCCAAAGGTGCAGGCATGCGCACCGAGGCCGGCCTTGGCAAGTGCGTCGAGCGCAAGCGTCTTGCCGGCTTGCCCGATGAGGAGCTCTGTGAACACGAGATTTTCCCACGCCATCAAGTTATCCTTTACAGCCGCCGCATGGCCGATATAGAGAAGATCCTGGCGCACATGCCCGTCCGGATTACGCACGCCGGTTCCTTGCCACGATACGTGGCCGGTATCTGCCTGGCGCAGGCCTGCGAGAATCCGCAGCAGGCTTGTCTTGCCGCTGCCATTCTCCCCATCGATCCGCAAGACGTCTCCTGCACCAAGCGCGAATTCAAGGCAGGTGAAGAGGATACGGTTGCCTCGCCGGCACCCTAGCTTATGGCAGACTAAAGACAAATAGCGCCTTTCATGCTCATGAATTGTTCGAATATTACCTCTTTGCATGAATGAGGAGTGTACGATTGCGAGCGGCACGGAGCCATACGAGAAGGAGGAGTGCACTGATGATCAATGAAGCTTCGGCGATTCTGGCAGCGCGTCGCCACGTCTCACTGCGGCGTCTGGTAGCTCCGGGACCGGATGCTGCTGCGCTCGAGCAGATCTTTCGAGCGGCTGCGCAGGCGCCGGACCATGGACTCTTGCTGCCTTGGCGCTTCATTCTGATCCAAGAGGAACGGCGCCGGGAGTTGGCCGATGTCTTCGTCGAGGCGCTGGTAGAGCGCGATCCGCTTGCCGGGAAAGAAGCCTGCGAGGCGGCAGCGAAAAAGGCTTTTCATGCGCCTTGCGTGATAGCTGCAGTCCTCGTCGACGAGACCGGTAACCGGATTCCAGTGGCCGAGAAACTGGTATCGCTCGGTTGCGCGATTCAGAATATGCTCATCCTTGCGCAAGCGCTGGGTTTCGGTAGCGGACTGGCCAGCGGAGCAGCAATGAACGTGGCCGGCATGCGGCGCCTGCTGCGCCTGGCGCCATACGAACAGGCGGTTTGCTTTATCGGTTTTGGCACCGGGAGCCCGGCCCGTGCGCCACGCGAACGGCCAGCCGCTGAGCGTTTTGTTTCATACCTTTGACTACTGGCGGGTAGGAAGCGGCTTGACCTTATGTAGTTACTCGTGTCGCTGTAGTACACCCTGTGGCCAGCGCAAGCTGTCAGCCATCAGCCATCAGCCATCAGCCATCAGCCATCAGCCATCAGCCATCCATTGTGACAGCACTATTCCTACATCAAAATCACGTCGTACTGTTCCTGGTGGTAGCCCTTTTCCACCTGCAGCGAAATGCGCTTGCCGATGAAGTCGCCCAGCATCGCCAGGTGCTGCGATTCCTCCTCCAGGAACAGGTCGATCACCTCTTGCGAGGCGACGATGCGGAACTCGCGCGGATTGAACTGCTTGGCTTCGCGCAGCAGTTCGCGCAGGATCTCGTAGCAGATCGTGCGCGAGGTTTTCACCTGCCCCTTGCCGGAGCAGGCGGGGCAGGGCTCGCACAGGATGTGGGCCAGCGATTCGCGCGTGCGCTTGCGGGTCATCTCGACCAGGCCGAGCGCCGAGAAGCCGCTCACCGAGACCTTGGTGCGGTCGCGCGCCAGGGTCTTTTTCAGTTCCGCGAGCACGGCGTTGCGGTGCTCGTTGTTCTCCATGTCGATGAAGTCGAGGATGATGATGCCGCCCAGGTTGCGCAGGCGCAGCTGGCGCGCGATGGCATGCGCCGCTTCCAGGTTGGTCTTGAAGATGGTATCGGCGAAGTTGCGCCCGCCGACATAGCCGCCGGTGTTGACGTCGATGGTGGTCATCGCCTCGGTCTGGTCGACGATCAGGTAGCCGCCGCTTTTCAGGTCCACGCGCCGGCCCAGCGCGCGCAGGATCTCTTCCTCGACGCCGTACAGGTCGAACAGCGGCCGCTCGCCGGTGTAGTGGGTCAGGCGCGCCAGCACGCTCGGGGTATAGACCTGCGCGAACTCGACCAGCATGTTGTAGTTCTCGCGCGAGTCGACCTGGATGGTTGCGGTCTCCTCGTGCACGAAGTCGCGCAGCACGCGCTGGGCCAGGTTCAGGTCTTGGTAGAGCAGGGTGGTGGGCGGCTTGGTGCGCGCGCCCTGGACGATGGTGTTCCAGGTCTTGCGCAGGTAGTCGACGTCGGCGGCGAGGTCGGAATCAAGGGCTTCCTCGGCCTGGGTGCGCACGATGTAGCCGCCTTTTTCTTCCTTCGGCAGCAGGTTTTGCAGGCGCGCGCGCAGGTGCTCGCGGTCGGCCTCCTTTTCGATTTTTTGCGAAATGCCGATGTGCTGGTCCTGCGGCAGGTAGACCAGCATGCGGCCGGCGATCGAGATCTGGGTCGACAGGCGCGCACCCTTGGTGCCGATCGGGTCCTTGATGACCTGCACGGTCAGTACCTGGCCGTCGAACAGCAGCTTTTCGATGGGCGTGGGCGCCGCCAGCGCGCCGTTGGCGCCCTCGTGGTTGCGCGCTTCCCAGATGTCGGCCACGTGCAGGAACGCGGCGCGCTCCAGGCCGATGTCGATGAAGGCCGACTGCATGCCCGGCAGCACGCGCACGACCTTGCCGAGATAGATGTTCCCCGCCAACCCGCGCGTGAGGGTGCGCTCGATGTGCAGCTCCTGCACAGCGCCCTGCAGGATCAGCGCCACGCGCGTTTCCTGCGGGGTGATGTTGATGAGGATGTCTTCGTTCATGGCCGGCCGTGCAGTATTGTTCAGAGCGACATGATACACGGTGCTCGCATGGCGAGGCTGGCGTAGGGTGGGCGAGTTCCTCGCCCACGCGGTGATTGCTACCCGCTCCGCGTTCTTGCCGGATGATCTTGCCGCAAACGATCACCGCGTGGGCGGGATACCCGCCCACCCTACACAGGGTAACCGGCCTTGCGCAGGAGCCGGGCCGTCTCGAACAGCGGCAGGCCCATGATGCCCGAATGGCTGCCTTCGATATGCTCGACGAACAGGGCGGCCAGGCCCTGGATGCCGTAGCCGCCCGCCTTGTCGTAGGGTTCGGTGGTGGCGCAATAGGCCTGGATCTGGGCCGGGCTCAGGGCCGCGAAGCGCACGTCCGACACCTGGGTCACCTGCTCGGCCACCCGTTCGGCATGCACGGCCACCGAGGTCAGCACCTGGTGGGTGCGGCCGGACAGGCGCCCGAGCATGGCGAGCGCCTCCTCGCGGTCGGCTGGCTTGCCGAGGATCTCGCCGTCGATGGTGACGGTGGTGTCGGCGGTCAGCACCGGGCGCAGCGGCTGGCGCCGCATCTGCAGCACCTTCCACGCGAACGCGCCCTTTTCGCGCGCCACCCGCGCCACGTAGGCCTGCGGGTCTTCGCCCGGCAGCACCGCTTCGCTGACGTCGATCCCGCGTGCCGGGTCGCTGCGTAGCATCAGCAACTCGAATTCCACACCCACCTGGCGCAGCAGTTCGCGCCTGCGCGGGCTCTTCGAGGCGAGGTAGATCTTCTTGTCAGTGTATTTCATGGGGCAGGCGTCAGACGCGGTGGTACGGATGGTTCTGGGTGATCGACCAGGCACGGTACAGCTGTTCCGCCAGCATCACGCGCACGATTCCGTGCGGCAGGGTCATGCTGGAGATGCGGATCAAACCTTCGGCGCGCCCCTTGAGTTCAGGGTCGAGCCCGTCGGCGCCGCCGATCAGGAAGGCGGTGTCGCGCCCGTCCTGCTGCCATTGTTCCAGCATGCGCGACAATCCGACGCTGGTCAGGTCCTTGCCGCGCTCGTCGAGCGCGATGATGCGCACGCCTTTCGGCAGCACGGCTTCGATGCGCTCGCGTTCGAGCGCCATCGCGGTGGCGGCGGTCTTGCTGCCGGAGCGCTCGACCGGCTTGATTTCCTTGAGCACGATGCGCAGCTCGGGCGGCATGCGCTTCGTGTATTCGCCGAACCCGGATTCGATCCAGGCCGGCATCTTGTGCCCGACTGCGGCAATGATCAGCTGCATACAATCAGGACGACGCTTACTCGGCGGCCTTCTTCACGCGGCGGATGACTTTTTTCACCGGCTCGGCATCGGCCGCTGCCGCCTTCGGCGTGCGCTTCGGCGGCTTGGCCTTGGTCGCTTCGACGGCGGCGATCTCGGTCTTGCTCGGGCCGACCTTCACGGTCTTGCCGGTCGGGACCTTCTTGGCGGCCGGCTTCTTCGCGGCAGCGGTGCCGGTGGCGGTCTTGGCGGCGGGCTTGCGCGCGGCCGGCTTGCGTTCCTTGACCGGCTGGGCTTCCGGCTCGTCCTTGTTGGCGGCCAGGTGCTTCGACTTGACCTTCGACTCGGCAGCCTCCGCCGCTTCCGGCGTCGACTTGCGCTTGGCCGCGCCCAGCTTCACCGGCTTCTCGCCCCAGATCTCTTCCAGGCGGTAGTACTGGCGGATGGCCGGCTGCATGATGTGCACGATCATGTCGCCCAGGTCGACCAGCACCCATTCGCCGGTATCCTCGCCTTCCATGCCGACCACGTCGCCGCCGGCGGCCTTGACCTTGTCGCGCACCGAGGCGGCCAGCGCCTTGGTCTGGCGGTTCGAGGTGCCCGAGACGACGGCGATGCGGTCGAACAGGCTGGTCAGGTGCGTCGTGTCGAACAGGACGATTTCCTGGCCCTTGACGTCTTCGAGGGCGTCCACGACGAGGGTCTGCAGTTTCTTGATATCCATTAGTTTTTGTATAAGTTGTGTTGTTGAATATAGTCTAGCACTTGCTGCGGAACGAGCGCGCCTAGGTCAAGCCCGGTATCGGCAGCGCTGCCGGCACTTGCATGCAAGGCATTTCTAATTTGAGTGGCGGAAATATCCACCGCCAGTGTATGCGCCAGGCATACTTTGCCAGACGGCGTGGCACGCACCTGCGCGGGCGTCGCCAGCCGTCCCGCGAGTGCCTGCGCCACGGCCGGCGGCAGTCCGTCCTCGGACAGCGTGTAGCCCGGGCGCGCCGCCACGCCCAGGTTGGCGAGCGCGAACAGGTCCTGCCAGTCGCGCCAGCTGTCGAGCTTCATGAGCTGGTCGGCGCCCATCAGGAACACGATCGAGGCGGCCTCGCCCAGCTCGGCGCGCAGCCCGCGCAGGGTCTCGACGGTATAGGTCGGGCTGGCCCGTTCGATTTCGCGCGGGTCGATCGCCACCGGGAAGGTCTGCTCGGCGAAGGCCAGTTCCAGCATCGCGATGCGCTGCGCGTCGCTGGCCTGCAGGGCGCTCTTCTGCCACGGCCGGGCCGGCAAGATACGCAGCTGGTCGGGCTGGAGCAGGTCGGCAAACAGGGCGGCCAGCGCGACGTGGCCGTGGTGCACCGGGTCGAAGCTGCCACCCAGCAGGGCAACGCAGGCTGTCACGGGGCCAGCCAGTCCCGGTGCGGGAGGAAATCGGTGTACAGCGCCGCTTCAGGCGAACCCGGTTCCGGGTGCCAGTCGTAGCGCCATGTCACGATCGGCGGCATCGACATCAGGATCGCCTCGGTGCGTCCGCCCGACTGCAGGCCGAACAGGGTGCCGCGGTCCCACACCAGGTTGAATTCGACATAGCGTCCGCGCCGGTAGGCCTGGAAGCCGCGTTCGCGCTCGCCGTAGGGCGTGTCCATGCGCGCCTTCACGATCGGCAGGTAGGCATCGAGGAAGCCGTCGCCCACCTCGCGCACCATGGCGAAGGCGGCGTCGAAGCCGGTCTCGTTGAAGTCGTCGAAGAAGATGCCGCCCACGCCGCGCGCTTCCTTGCGGTGCTTCAGGTAGAAGTAGTCGTCGCACCACTTCTTGAAGCGCGGGTGCAGGTCGTCTCCATATGGCGCCAGCGCGTCGTGGCAGACCTGGTGGAAGTGGCGCGCATCCTCGGCATTGCCATAGTAGGGCGTCAGGTCCATGCCGCCACCGAACCACCACACCGGATCTTTTCCTTCGGCTGTCGCTTCGAAGAAGCGCACGTTCATGTGCACCGTCGGCACGTAGGGGTTACGGGGGTGCAGCACCAGCGACACGCCCATCGCTTCCCACGCGCGGCCCGCCAGTTCCGGACGCGCGGCCATGGCCGAAGGCGGCAGGCTCGAACCGGTCACGTGCGAGAAGTTCACGCCGCCGCGCTCGAACACATTGCCTTCCTCGATCAGGCGCGAGATGCCGCCGCCGCCTTCCGGACGCTCCCAGCTGTCGGCCAGGAAGGGCTTGCCGTCGATGTCTTCCAGGGCCGCGACGATGCGCGACTGCAGGGCGAGCAGCCAGGTTTTGATGGCGGATGGGTCGGGGCTGGACATGTAGGCTGGACGTACTGGGCGGGATGGCTGAAAGTGGGCAGATTGTACACCTGCCCAGGTGGCGGTCTGGTACTCGTATGCTTGCGCGGTTTACTTCAGGCCGCGCCAGCCGATGTCGCGGCGGTACTGGGCGCCGTTGAAGTGGATGCGCTCCACCGTCTCGTAGGCCTGCTTCTGGGCCATCTTGACGCTGTCGCCCAGGCCGACCACGCACAGCACGCGTCCGCCGCTGGTCTGCAGGCTGCCGCCCACCAGCTGGGTGCCGGCATGGAAGGTGACGCATTCGGGCGTCTCGGCGGGGATGCCGTCGATGACATCGCCCTTGCGCGGGCTGTCCGGGTAGCCGGCGGCCGCCATCACGACGCCGACCGCGGTGCGGCGGTCCCATTCCAGCTCGACCGCGTCCAGCGTGCCGTTGCAGGCGTGGTCCAGCACGTTCAGGAAGTCGCTCTTCAGGCGCGCCATGATCGGCTGGGTTTCCGGGTCGCCCATGCGGCAGTTGAATTCCAGCGTGCGCGGATTGCCTTCGCTATCGATCATCAGGCCGGCGTACAGGAAGCCGGTGAACACGATGCCGTCCCTGGCCATGCCCTGGATGGTCGGGTTGATGATCTCGCGCATCACGCGCGCATGCATCGACGGGGTCACGATCGGGGCCGGGGAGTAGGCGCCCATGCCGCCGGTGTTCGGGCCTTCGTCCTTGTCCTTCAGGCGCTTGTGGTCCTGGCTGGTGGCCAGCGGCAGCACGTTCCTGCCGTCGCACATGACGATGAAGCTGGCTTCCTCCCCTAGCAGGAATTCCTCGACCACGATGCGGGCGCCGGCGTCGCCGAAGGCGTTATCGGACAGCATGTGGTCGACCGCGGTGTGCGCCTCGTCCAGTGTCATGGCGACCACCACGCCCTTGCCGGCCGCCAGGCCGTCGGCCTTGATGACGATCGGGGCGCCGTTGGCGTCCACGTAGGCGTGGGCCGAGGCCGCATCCGAGAAGCTCTGGTACTTCGCGGTCGGGATGCCGTGGCGCTGCATGAAGGCCTTGGCGAAGTCCTTCGAGCTCTCCAGCTGCGCCGCTTCCTTCGTGGGGCCGAAGATCTTCAGGCCGCGCGCGCGGAACAGGTTGACGATGCCGGCGGCCAGCGGGGCCTCCGGGCCCACCAGGGTCAGGGCGATGTTTTCGGCCACCACGAAGTCGGCCAGCGCCGCCGGATCGGTGATCTCGACGTTCACCAGGCGCGCGTCGCGCGCGGTGCCGCCGTTGCCCGGGGCAACGAAGACAGCCTGGACGCGCTCGGACTGCGCCAGTTTCCAGGACAGGGCATGTTCACGGCCACCGGAGCCGACGACGAGGATTTTCATACGATGTCTTTCGTTACTCTTCGATGACCGCGTTGGTGTAGACATCCTGGACGTCGTCCAGGTTCTCCAGCGCGTCGAGGATCTTCTGCATCCTGGCGGCGTCGTCGCCAGTCAGCACGGTCTCGTTGTCCGGCTTCATGATTACTTCCGACACCTCGGCCTTGAAGCCGGCCTTTTCCAGCGCTTCCTTCACGCCGGCGTAGGAGAACGGGGCGCACAGCACTTCGAAGCCGCCTTCCTCGTCCTGCACCACGTCGTCGGCGCCGGCTTCGAGCGCGGCTTCCATCAGCCTGTCTTCATCGACGCCCGGCGCGAACTGGAACTGGCCGACGTGCTTGAACATGAAGGCCACCGAACCCTCGGTGCCCATGTTGCCGCCGTACTTGTTGAAGGCGTGGCGCACTTCGGCCACGGTCCGCACGCGGTTGTCGGTCAGGCAGTCGACGATGATCGCCGCGCCGCCGATACCGTAGCCTTCGTAGCGGATCTCTTCGTAGTTCACGCCTTCGAGTTCGCCGGCGCCGCGCTGGATCGCGCGCGTGACGTTATCCTTCGGCATGTTCGCGTCGGCCGCCTTCTCGACCGCCAGGCGCAGGCGCGGATTCGAATTGATGTCGCTACCGCCCATGCGCGCGGCCACGGTGATCTCCTTGATCAGGCGCGTCCAGATCTTGCCGCGCTTGGCGTCGGTGGCGGCTTTCTTATGCTTGATGTTGGCCCATTTGCTGTGTCCAGCCATGTCGAGAATTCCTTAGACGGTATGCAAGAGTGGGCGACATTCTAGCATAGGCCCTACCCGCCAAATCGGCGCCAGCAGTCGCGGAAACAACAGCAGGGCGGCCGGATGCGAAGCCGGCCCGGTGCCAGCGAAGCCGGCCGATCGCCCGTACAATCCGTGGATGAAGCGAAGCACTCCCGTCAATACCGGCGCGCCCCTGCCGCGCGCTGCCCTGGTGTCCGGCCTGGCGATCGCCGTCGCCGGCGCCGTCCTGTTTTCCACCAAGGCCATCGTGGCCAAGCTGCTGTACCGCTACCAGATCGATGCGGTGACCCTGATCGCGTTCCGGATGCTGTTTTCGCTGCCGGTGTTTGCCGCCGTGGCGCTGTGGAAGATGCGCACTCAGCCGCCGCTGGCCGTGCGCGACCGCTGGCGCATCGTCGGGCTGGGCCTGCTCGGCTACTACCTGTCGAGCTACCTGGACTTCCTCGGCCTGCAGCACATCTCGGTCGGGCTGGAGCGCCTGATCCTGTTCCTGACCCCGACCTTCGTCCTGCTGGCCAACATGCTGGTCTTCAAGCGCCGCATTGGCGCGGCCGCCTGGGCGGCGCTGGGCCTGGCCTATGCCGGCATCGTGCTGGTGTTCGTGCACGACCTGGCGGGTGGCGCCGGCAATACGGCGCTGGGCGCGCTGCTGGTGCTGGGCTCGGCCCTGGCCTATGCCGTCTACCTGATCGGCACCGGCGAGATGGTGCGCCGCATCGGCTCGCTGCGCCTGGTGGCGTATGCCATGTGCGTCTCGAGCGTGGCCTGCATCGGCCAGTTCTTCCTTCTGCGTCCGGCGGGCATGCTGGTGCAGCCGGCCGGCGTTTACTGGCTGTCGCTGGTGAATGGGGTATTCTGTACGATCTTCCCCGTGTTCATGACCATGGCCGCGGTACAGCGCATCGGCGCCGCCACCGCCTCGCAGGCCGGGATGATCGGGCCGGTGTCCACGCTCTTCCTCGGCGCGCTGATCCTGGGCGAACCGGTCACCGGCGTGCAGCTGGCCGGCACCGGCCTGGTCCTGCTGGGTATTTATACGCTCTCGATAAAACAATGACCATGACTGCCAGACCAAGGATCGCGCTGATCGCGCACGACAAGAAAAAAGACGAGATGATCGCCCTGGCCCGCGAATACCTCGGCTTCCTGCAGGAGTGCAGCCTGTGCGCCACCGGCACCACCGGCGGGCGCCTGGCGAAGGAATTGGGGCTGGCGGTCGAACGCATGCATTCCGGCCCGGTGGGCGGCGACCTGCAGATCGGCGCCCGCCTGGTCAGTGGCGGGATCGATTGCGTGGTGTTCCTGCGCGACCCGATGACCCCGCAGCCCCATGAACCCGACATCAACGCGCTGGTGCGCGCCTGCGACGTGCACGACATCGCCTGCGCCACCAACGTCTCGACCGCGCGCCTGGTACTGTCGCAGCTGATGCGCAGTGGCGCCCAAGCCTGAAGGAGGACCGCATGGTCAAAGCCATCCGCATCGCCGCCACCGGCGGCCCCGAGGTACTCGACTACGTGGACACCGAGCCCGGCACGCCCGGGCCCGGCGAGGCGCGCGTGCGCCACCACGCGATCGGCGTCAACTACATCGACACCTATTTCCGCAGCGGCCTGTACAAGCTGGACCTGCCCTCCGGTTTGGGCCAGGAAGGCGCGGGCGTGGTGGAAGCGGTGGGCGAGGGCGTGACCCACGTCGCACCGGGCGACCGCGTCGCCTATGCCGGCGGCCCGTCCGGCGCCTACAGCGAGGCGCGCGTGATGCCGGCCCATTTCCTGGTGCGCCTGCCGGAATCGGTTTCCTTCGAAACCGGGGCCGCGATGATGCTGCAGGGCCTGACGGTGCAGTATCTGTTCCGCCAGACCTATGCCCTGCAACCCGGCCAGACCATCCTGTTCCATGCGGCCGCGGGCGGCGTCGGGCTGATCGCCTGCCAATGGGCCAGGGCGCTGGGTGTGAACCTGATCGGCACGGTCGGCTCGGAAGAAAAGGCGGCACTGGCGCGGGCGCACGGCGCGGCCCACGTCATCAACTACAACACCGAAGACGTGGTCCAGCGCGTGCTGGAGATCACGGGTGGCGCCAAGGTGCCGGTGGTCTACGACTCGGTCGGCAAGGACACCTTCATCCGCTCGCTCGACTGCCTGCAGCCACGCGGGCTGATGGTCAGCTTCGGCAATGCCTCCGGCGCGGTGCCGCCGTTCGCGCTGAGCGAGCTGGCATCGCGCGGCTCGCTCTACATCACGCGGCCGACCCTGTTCTCGTACGCGGCCACGCGCCCGGCGCTCGAAGCGATGGCGGCCGAGCTGTTCGAGATGGTCGAAAGCGGCAAGGTGAAGATCGAGGTCAAGCAACGCTTCGCCCTGCGCGACGCCGCCGAAGCGCACCGCGCACTCGAAGGCCGCCGCACCACCGGTTCGACGGTGCTGCTGCCATGAGCGAGCCGCCGAAAAAAGACGATGGCGCGCCGAAGTTCGGGCGCCTGCTGGTGGTGCTGGCCTTCGCGCTGGTGCTGATCGTGGCGATCACCTTGGGGTCGGAGGCGTATTTCACGCCGTGACCTGATACCTTTCAGTAAAGATGATCGTAGGGTGGGCAAGTCTCTTGCCCACGCGGTGATAGCCAGGATTTGAGCAGCGGCACGGGCTGCATCACCGTGATGTGAACGCGTGGGCAAGGAACTTGCCCACCCTACAACTGCCAAGATCCCCGCTTGACTGAACAGTATCAAGCCTTGCGGCCCCATTCTGCTTGCTGGCGGGCGCTCAGCCCTGGGTTTGCTTCAGCTCCACCCGGCGCGCCACGCCGGAGGGGCCGGGGAAGCCTTCGAAGGCGCTCCGCACCAGGGCCGGCATCACGGCCGGGGTGGACAGCTGGCGGCTGGTGTTGTGCACCGTGACGTCGAACAGGCGCTTGCCGTCGGCGGCCGACTTGATCCCGACCTGCAGCTCGCGCCGGTACTGGTGCTCCACCGAGACCTGGTAGGCCGGGCTCCAGAACGGATCGTAGAACGGGCTCGCATACCAGCCGCCCCAGTAGCGGCGCGGGAAGCCGCGGTAGCCGAAGCGCGGCACCGGATGCCATAGCGGCTGGTAGAAGGGCGAGACCGGTTCGATGACGCGCACCGGTACGTCGGTGGTGGTGAAGCGCATCGACACCGTCAGCGCCGGCTTGCCGGCGCCGGCATCGCGAAAGCCCAGCCGCGCCAGCTGGGTGCGCACCAGGTCCTGGTAGGCACGGTACTCGAGCGTATCGTCCTGCGCGGGCGGCGCCTCGAACGCATAGCTCTTGTCCTCGACCTGCGCCGGCCACTGGTGGAAGGTGGTGACATCGCTGCGGATCGTGGTGGCGCACCCCGTCAGCAGCATGGTAAGCGCCGCTCCGGCGGCGACCATGAGGCGTTTCATTCTGTTCTCCCTTGTCGAGACGGATTTTTCCTAGGCTGTAGATTAGCTTCTGTTCAGAAACTATTGAAACACATTTACACCCGGTTACCGCCAGCACATTCCGATACATGCACAAACGTGGCGGACGCGCGAAATCTTGTTGGTAAAATAAGCACCTCATCACGCATCCCAACTGCCTTTTTGCGGACTTCCTATGCGCACCGACACGCCCCAGACGATTTACCGGAGTGACTACACCCCGCCGACCTACCTGGTGGATACCGTGGAGCTCGGCTTCGACCTCGACCCCGCCCGCACCGTGGTTGCCAACCGCATGACGCTGCGCCGCAATGGCGGCAGCGCGCGCAACGAGATCACGCTGCATGGCGAAGACATCGAGCTGGTGGCGCTGCGCCTGAATGGCCGCGTGCTGGGCGCGGGCGAATACGCGCTGCGCGACAACCTGCTGCGCATCCCGGACGCGCCGGACGAAGCCACCCTCGAGATCGAGACCGTGTGCGTGCCGGAACAGAACACGACCCTGAGCGGCCTGTACACATCGAACGGCAATTTCTTCACCCAGTGCGAGGCCGAAGGCTTCCGCCGCATCACCTATTTCCCGGACCGTCCGGACGTGATGGCGGTGTATACGGTGATGCTGCGTGCCGACAAGGAGCGCTATCCGGTCCTGCTCTCGAACGGCAACCTGGTGGAGGAGGGCGAGCTGGGCGATGGGCGCCACTATGCCAAATGGGAAGACCCGTTCAGGAAGCCTTCCTACCTGTTCGCCCTGGTCGCCGCACGCCTGGTATGCCAGGAGGAAACCTTCCGCCTGGCGGATGGCCGCGACGCCCTGCTGCAGGTGTGGGTCGAAGAGGGCAACCTCGACAAGACCGACTACGCCATGCAGTCGCTCAAGCACAGCATCCGCTGGGACGAGGAGCGCTACGGGCTGGAACTCGACCTGGACCGCTTCATGATCGTCGCCACCGGCGACTTCAACATGGGCGCGATGGAGAACAAGGGCCTGAACATCTTCAACACCAAGTACGTGCTGGCCAATCCGCGGGTGGCGACCGACATCGACTTCCAGGGCATCGAGGCGGTGGTGGCGCACGAATACTTCCACAACTGGACCGGCAACCGCGTCACCTGCCGCGACTGGTTCCAGCTGTCGCTGAAGGAAGGCCTGACGGTGTTCCGCGACCAGGAATTCACGGCCGACATGATCGGCACCGCGACCGGCCGCGCCGTGACCCGCATCGACCAGGTGCGCACCCTGCGCCAGGCCCAGTTCCCGGAAGACGCCGGCCCGATGGCGCACCCGGTGCGCCCCGACTCCTTCGTGGAGATCAACAACTTCTACACCGTGACCGTGTACGAGAAGGGCGCCGAAGTGGTGCGCATGTACCAGACCCTGCTGGGACGCGAGGGCTTCCGCAAGGGCATGGACCTGTATTTCGAGCGCCACGACGGCCAGGCCGTCACCTGCGACGACTTCCGCCGGGCGATGGCCGACGCGAATGGCCGCGACCTCGCGCAGTTCGAGCGCTGGTACGACCAGGCTGGCACCCCGGTGCTGCGCTTCGAGACCCGCTACGACGAAGGCGCGCAGACCTATGGCATCACCCTGTACCAGTCCTGCCCGCCGACGCCGGGCCAGCCCGACAAGCGCCCCTTCCACATCCCGGTGGCCATCGGCCTGCTCGACCGCGAGGGCAATGACATGCCCCTGGTCCTGGACGGCAAGGAACTGGGCAGCACCACCGTGCTCGAACTGACCCAGGCCGAGCAGACCTTCGTGTTCAGCAATGTGAAGGAACAGCCGGTGCCGTCGGTGCTGCGCGATTTCTCGGCCCCGGTGATCCTGCAGCACGGCTATGGCGACAGCGAGCTGCTGCACCTGTTCCGCTTCGATACCGACCCGGTCAACCGCTGGGAAGCGGGGCAGCGCCTGGCCATGGGCCGCCTGCTCAAGCTCACCGGCGAGGCGCCGGTGTCGTCGCGCCTGAGCCTGGACGACACCTTCATCGAGGCGATGCGCAAGATGCTGACCGACGAGGCGCTCGACCCGGCCTTCCGCGAGCAGGCGCTGCTGCTGCCGACCGAGACCATGGTCGCCGAACAGCTCGAGGTGGTCGATCCGCTGGCGGTGCACATGGCGCGCCAGTTCATGCGCGCCAACATCGGAGCGCGCTTGCGCGCCGAGTTGCTGGCCCAGTACGACGCCAACCAGACCCCCGGCCCCTACAGCCCGGATGCGGCATCCGCTGGCCGTCGCGCGCTGAAGAACCTGGCGCTGTCCTACCTGAACGCGGCGCCGGACGAAGAAACGGTGGCGCTGGCGCTGCGCCAGTGCCAGGACGCGGACAACATGACCGACCGCGCCGCCGCCCTGAACGCCCTGATCCACGCTAGAGCCCCGCAAGCCGAAGCTGAGCTGGCGCGCTTCTACGAGGAGTTCCAGCACGAGGCGCTGGTGGTCGACAAGTGGTTCGCGATGCAGGCTTCGGCGCCGACCACCGACATCGCCAGGGTGCGCGAACTGATGCGCCATCCGGCCTTCAACCTGCGCAACCCGAACCGCGCGCGCAGCCTGGTCGCCACCTACTGCATGAACAACCCGGTCGAGTTCCACGCGCCCAATGGCAGCGGCTACCTGTTCTGGGCCGAGCACGTGGTGCTGCTCGACGCCCTCAACCCGCAGGTCGCCGCGCGCCTGGCGCGCGCCATGGACCGCTGGCGCCGCTACACGCCGGCCCTGCAGCAGCACATGAAGACGGCGCTGCAGCAGGTGGCGGGGCAGCAGCGCCTGTCGAACGACGTGCGCGAGATCGTGACGAAAGCACTTGCCAATTGACTTTCGTAGGGTGGGCGGGTCCCCGCCCACGCGTTCAAATTACCGTCGCGGACCGTGAGCATGTATCACTGCGCATACGCTTGATGAACGCGTGGCAGGAACCAGCCCGCCCTACAAATACAAGAACCGATTCGAAACCAAACCAAAGGAAGTCCATGAAACGCGTCAGTCTTACGCAATACCTGGTCGAGGAACAGCGCCTCCACCAGACCATCAACGCCGAGCTGCGCCTCCTGATCGAGGTCGTGGCGCGCGCCTGCAAGCGCATCAGCTATTCGGTCAGCAAGGGCGCGCTCGGCGAAGTGCTGGGCAGTGCCGAAACCGAGAACATCCAGGGCGAAGTGCAGAAGAAGCTGGACGTGATCTCCAACGAGATCCTGCTGGAAGCGAACGAGTGGGGCGGCCACCTGGCCGCGATGGCATCGGAAGAGATGGAAACCATCCGCCTGATCCCGAGCCGCTATCCGAAGGGCGAGTTCCTGCTGCTGTTCGACCCGCTCGACGGCTCTTCGAACATCGACGTCAACGTGTCGATCGGTACCATCTTCTCGGTGCTGAAGGCGCCGGAAGGCATGGTCGAACCGAGCGAGCAGGACTTCCTGCAGCCGGGCGCCCAGCAGGTGGCTGCCGGTTATGCGGTGTACGGCCCGCAGACCATGCTGGTGCTCACGACCGGCAACGGCGTGCACTGCTTCACGCTCGACCGCGAGATGGGTTCCTGGGTGCAGACCCAGAGCGACATGAAGATCCCGGAAACCACGAAGGAATTCGCGATCAACATGTCCAATAAACGCCACTGGCACCCGCCGGTGCAGCGCTACGTGGACGAGATGCTGGCTGGCAGTACCGGCCCGCGCGGCAAGGACTTCAACATGCGCTGGATCGCTTCGATGGTGGCCGACGTGCACCGCATCCTGAACCGCGGCGGCATCTTCATGTATCCGGCCGACCTGCGCGATCCGTCCTCGCCGGGCAAGCTGCGCCTGATGTACGAGGCCAATCCGATGGCCATGATCGTCGAGCAGGCCGGCGGCATGGCCACCGACGGCCGCAACCGCATCATGGACATCCAGCCGACCAAGCTGCACCAGCGCGTGCCGGTGTTCCTGGGATCGAAGAGCGAAGTGCAACTGGTGACCGGCTACCACCAGCAATAGGTCCAGACCTAGGCAGCGCGCGGCGTTGCACGATACACACTAGCTAAGTTGTCGAGTTGTTTGCTAGAATACGGTGCTTCGCCGGTCGGCCTTCAGCCTTTCCGCGCGTGGTACAGGTTTCGCCGCTGTAGCTCAGTCGGTAGAGCAGCGCATTCGTAATGCGAAGGTCACCAGTTCGATTCCGGTCAGCGGCACCAAAATTCAGTAATAATATCAAGGGGTTACAAGCGATCAGCGTGTAACCCCTTTTTATTTTTCCGGCTCATAGTACACCGTGTAACCGCTGTGTAACCCGGCTCTACGGTTCCTACATGCCCCCGACCCTATATACAGGCATCCTGGTGTAAGAATTATCCTACAAGTTAATTTGCGATCTAAATGCATCCCTGAAGATGGAATGCATAGGAAGGTCGTGAGGGCGTCGCGACGCGTGCTATTCAGCGCGTATGAAGAACTACTCCGGTTGTTGGGCCGTTTCGATGAAGCTGTCGTAAAGCTGCGAGCTGTACCGGCAGACGGGCACAGCGAAGTGAGAGCCGCCAAAATCGAAAAGCTCGCGAAGTGTGGCGACACTGCGGTGCGAATGTTGACTCCCCCAACTTGGTAAGAGTTGGGTAACCGAGAAGACCTGTTGATAGATCGACCACAGCACCTTACCCACCCTGCCAGCAGACCTACTAACACACCTAGTCAGTGATTTTTTCGCCAAGCTACATCTCGGGCCGTCGCGCGCGTGCATGTGATCAAGGCTAGGAACGAAGGGTTGAGACAGGGTCATTTTGTAAGTAAGTACTAACTTGTAAAGCCGGCTTTTTTTTCAGCTTTCTCCATGCCTTCTCTTAAAAGAGGAGAAGGCTGAAACCCGCATGGATACTAGGTTCTAAGAGATTTATATATATATCTTCTACCTTTCTCCACCCCCCACCTTTCTTTCGGCTATTCCGGAGCTATGACCGTTCAGATGCCTGTTGTTGGATTGATGTGGATATTCATCCCCGAAACTCCTAAGAGTCACTATGCATGCGGGTTCCAGCAGTTTCGCGTATGTGGATGTTGCGTGGATATTTGTGGATGTTGTCGACGGCAACGTGGCGGTCAGGTCCGCAGATAGGCGATGCTCTAGGAGATCACCTGCCACGAGCGGCCAAAGGTTTTTCCGGCTACGTGCCGGCTAAGTTGAAGTAGCTTGAGGCGTCAGTCTCTTAGCCCAAGTTTGGCAGTTCAACGGTGAACCCGACGCACTACAACCTCACACGCTTCAGTCCCAAGCGCATGCAAGATTGCGCATGAGCTTGCTGTATCAGCCACTACACAGCGGCCTCTTAGCTCACGTAGCTGCACCTCCAAAGCTGTCAGCGATTGAATCCGCTCGACGACGTGGCCGATATGTTTATCGAGAAGCTCGTTCACTCCTGCACATTCACCCTGTGGATCGTCCCGGAAGTCCAGCAAGGTCCGAATTTCGTCCAGGGTCATGTCCAGTGCCCGGCAATGACGTATGAATAACAGGCGTTCGCTGTGCCGCTCGTTGTACGTCCGGTAGTTATTCATCGCGCGCTCAGGCGGCATGAGTAGACCAACCCGCTCGTAATACCTAATGGTCTCCACTTGGCACCCGGATCGCTCCGCGAGTTCGCCGATTTTCATAAGGATTGCCCTGTTTCGTTCATCAACGCTTGACCCTACACCAGCTACAGGGTTTCAAATGGAGACTATACACAGTTTGCAGAGGAAACGTCATGTCGGAATGCCAGAGCAAGGCCTGTTGCGCGAAGTCGCCGGCGAGCACGCCCGCAGCTGCGAAGCCAGGTGTCGACGCAAGCGCACTCGAACTGAGTATTGCGCAGATGGACTGTCCGACCGAAGAAGGACTGCTGCGCCAGGCGCTGGGCCGGGTGGCGGGCGTCACCCAGCTGGACTTCAATCTCGTCCAGCGGAAATTGCGGGTGTCGCACAGTCTTCCCGACCCAGCTCCGATCATTACCGCCATTCGGTCCGTCGGCATGGAGCCGGTCGTCGAAGGGGGCAGTGACGCCGGGGAAGATGCGGCACATATCGTGTTCAGCATCGAGAACATGTGCTGCCCAACCGAAGAGGCACTCATTCGCAGCAAGCTCGCGAGCGTATCCCAGGTCGACAAGCTGGAGTTCAATTTGATGCAGCGGCGCCTGGCCGTCTGGCACAGCGGTCCTGTCTCCCAGATCGAAGAAGCACTAAGGTCGATCGGCATGGAGGGGACGGCAGTCGCAAACGTGCCGGGCCAGCACGCCGCGCAGGTGTCGGCGCCGACCCAGAAAAAGCAGTACATCGGCCTTCTGCTCGGTTTGGCCGCGGCGGTCGCCGCCGAGGTCATCGCATGGAGCACCGGGGTGGAGAATTCGGTGCCAGTCATTCTCCTGGCAGTGGCCGCCATCGCCGTTTCGGGCCTGGGGGTCTATAAAAAGGGCTGGATAGCCATTAAGAACCGCAACCTCAACATCAATGCCTTGATGTCGATTGCGGTGACCGGCGCGGTGCTGATCGGCCAATGGCCGGAAGCCGCGATGGTCATGGTCCTGTTCGCGCTCGCCGAGCTGATCGAGGCGCGCTCGCTCGACAGGGCACGAAATGCGATCCAGGGCCTGGTTGCCCTGACACCGGATACCGTGGAGGTACGCCTAGAAGGCGGCTCGTGGGCGGAACGTGAAGCGGCAAGCGTTGCGATCGGCGCTATCGCACGCGTCGGACCTGGTGAAAGGATCGCCTTGGACGGTGCGCTGACGGCCGGGCAGTCTGCCGTGAACCAGGCCTCGATCACAGGTGAAAGCATCCCGGTGTCGAAATCGGTAGGGGACATGGTGTTCGCCGGCACGGTCAACGAAACCGGGTCCTTTGAATACCGTGTCACAGCCGTCCACAGCAATTCGACGCTCTCGCGCATCATCCGCGCCGTCGAAGAGGCCCAAGGTAGCCGCGCACCTACCCAGCGTTTCGTCGACAAGTTCTCCAAGGTCTATACGCCGATCGTGTTCGCATTGGCACTTGCGGTCGCCATCTTTCCGCCGCTAGTGTTGGGAGCGCAGTGGATGCCATGGATTTACAAGGCGCTTGTACTGCTCGTGATTGCCTGTCCCTGCGCGCTCGTGATCTCCACGCCGGTGACGGTTGTCAGTGGCCTCGCCGCCGCAGCCAGGATGGGAATCCTGATCAAGGGAGGCGTCTATCTTGAGCAGGGTGGCAAAGTGCGCTCGCTGGCTCTGGACAAGACCGGCACCATCACCCAGGGCAAGCCGGTTGTGACCGATGTATCACCGTTGCGAGGAGATGCAGGCAGCCTGCTGCAACTGGCCGCATCGCTTGCAGACCGCTCGGACCATCCAGTATCGACCGCGGTGAGCCGCCATTGGTCGGGCCAGGCAGGCGCCACATCGGTGTCGGCGGTGACGGACTTTGAGGCGCTGACCGGCCGGGGCACGAAAGGAAAAATCGACGGGAAGTGGTACTACCTGGGTAACCATCGGCTAGTGGAGGAGCTAGGCATCTGCAATGACGCAACCGAGGCGGTGCTCGCGAAACTCGAAGGCGAAGGCAAGACCGCAGTGGTGTTATGTGACGAGACAGCGCCGCTGTTGATCATTGGTGTGGCCGATACCATTCGTGAAACAAGCCGCGAGGCGATCACCCAGCTTCACAGGCTTGGCGTTCGCACCGTCATGCTCACGGGCGACAACGCAGTGACCGCGTCGGCCATTGCACGCCAGGTTGGCATCGACGACGCGCGCGGCAACATGCTACCGGAGGACAAGCTCGCAGCGGTCGACGAAGAGATCGCCCGGCATGGGGTCGTCGGCATGGTCGGGGACGGGATCAACGATGCCCCTGCACTGGCCAAGGCGAATATCGGCTTCGCGATGGGCGCGGCAGGTACCGGTACCGCCATCGAGACGGCCGACGTCGCACTGATGGATGACGACTTGCGCAAGATCCCTCAATTCATCCGCCTCAGCAAGCAGGTGAGCAGCATCCTCAAGCAGAACATTTTTGCTGCGCTGGCGATCAAGGTGGTGTTCCTCCTGCTGGCTATTGCGGGATCGGCTACACTGTGGATGGCTGTGTTTGCCGACATGGGCGCGAGCCTGCTTGTCGTCTTCAATGGCCTGCGGCTGCTGCGTCAAAAAAACTAATGAAACGCTTATTCCTGATTTTCCTGCTCGTGCTCCTGCCGCTCCAGTTTTCCTGGGCGATTGCGGGAGCCTACTGCGCGCATGAGGAAGCGGCTGCCCCTCACTTCGGCCATCACGTGCACAAGCACGACGAAACCAAGGACGACGGCAAACATAAGGCAAAGAAAATCCAGGTCGACACCGACTGCGACTATTGCCATCACGTCCCGACCAGCGCGATTTTCGCCGCCAATTCCACGTTAGCGCAGCCCGGCTTGACCGTCCATCCCCGGTATGACGGTCCCCGCTATGCCTCTTATATCCCCGACTTGATTCCCCGGCCCGACTGGCAGGTACTCGCCTGAGACGGCGGATTCGCCCACACCCGTAACGACCGACATCAAGGGCGGTACGGGGGCGTGGCCGCCGAATAGAGACCTTGTTCGGAGAGCCAAATGAAGAGAGCAATTCTATCGCTTGCGATAGCGGGGGCGGTCTGCACGCCGATCCTCGCGCAAGCCCAGCTGCGACCTGCTGTTACGGCTGAATCGCAGCAAAACACGACAATAGCACTGACTGTAGATGCAGCCGTGGAGCGTGCGATGCGGGTGCATCCCGAGATCCGTGCCGCACTTAACGAAGTGGCCGCCCAGGCCGGAGCAGTGAAGCAGGCAGGCTCGTTTCCCAATCCGGAACTTGAACTGCTGCGCGAGGGTTTTGATGAGCCGGGTCGTACATCAACGGTGCAGCTGAACATTCCACTCGAACTCGGCGGCAAACGTGCCGCACGCATACGTGCGGCTGAGCGCGAGCAGCATGTAGCCTCCCAGGACGTCAGCGCCATACGCGCGCGCGTGCGAGGCGAAACTATCGCAGCCTTCTACGAAGTGGTCGCAGCCATGGAGCGCAGCCGCCTGGCCGGCGAGATCGCGTCCATCGCCGCGAAGGCAACCGACGTGGCGGGTAAGCGTGTCCTCGCAGGCAAGGTGTCGCCGGTCGAGGAGACGCGGGCCAGGGTGGCGCAGGCAAGCGTGCGCATTGAGGCAGTGCAGGCCAAGCGAGAACTGGTACGCGCCAAGGGCAAGCTCGCAGCAATGGTGGGTGCAGATCCGCGCAACATCGACATTGCCAACCCGGACCCCATCGCGCTGCCGCGTCTGACGGCGTTGCCTGAATTGCTCGCTCAGCTGGAGCGAGCGCCAGGCCTATCGCGTGCGCGTGCACTGGTCGAGCAACGCCAGGCCGCGGTCGACGTCGAGCGTTCCCGACGCATGCCGGATGTAACAGTCGCCCTGGGCACCAAACGGGAGGATGGCCGCAGGCAGACTGTGGTCGGGTTGTCGGTCCCCTTGCCATTGTTCAACCGTAACCAGGGAAGCCTGCTCGAATCCTTGCGCCGGACCGACAAGGCCCGCAACGAGCTGGACGCCGAATCACTGCGCCTTCGCGCCGAGCTGTATGACGCCCATGCCCGTATGTCCGCAGCTCTCGAGGAAGTGGCCTTGATCGCAACGGACGTGCTGCCCGGGGCCGAGAGTACCTATCAGGCCGCCAGCCGCGGATTCGAGCTTGGCAAATTCAGCTTCCTTGAAGTGCTTGACGCGCAGCGCACCCTGTTCCAATCGAAAAACCAATATCTGCTGGCGGTGGCGGAGAGCTACCGGGCATCCGCCGAGATCGATCGACTCGTCGGCGCGACAGGCCCGCTCACCGGAACCACCCAGGCACAGGAGCAATAATGAAGAAGAATCAGTTGCAGGTCATCGCGATCATGGTGGCCCTGGCCATTGTGTTCGGCGGGTTCGTCCTGTTCAAGAGCCGCAGTGGCGGCGCGGAACAGGCCGGGCAGAGCGAAGCCGCCGAGCATGGCGAAAAGGACGATCACAACGAAACCAAAGGCGCTGCCGAAGAGGGCAAGGGCGACGAACATGCCGCCGAAAAGCACGAAGCCGAAGGCGTCATCCGTTTCACCGACGACCAGATCAAGCTCGCCGGCATCACGATGCAGACCGCGGCCGCGGCGCATCTCGACACCTTCATCCGGATGCCCGGCCAGATTGCGCTGAACGAGGATCGCACCGCCCACGTCACCGCGCGTGCACCTGGCGCGGTGGAGCAAGTTGCCGCGACGCTGGGCCAGAACGTCAGGAAAGGCGATGTCCTTGTTGTCATCGCCAGTGCCGAGATCGCCGACCAGCGTGCGGACCTGGCTACGGCCGAAAAGCGCGTCGCCTACGCGCGTAGCGTGTACGCATCGGAAAAGTCGCTTTGGGAGGAGAAGATTTCCGCTCGCCAGGACTACCTTAAGGCGGAAAGCGACCTGCGCGAAGCCGAGATCGCCCTGCAGGGCGCTCGCCAGAAGCTGGCCGCACTCGGCAGCCAAGGCGGTAGCTCGGGGACAAGCAACCGCCTGCAGGTACGCGCACCGTTCAGCGGGACGATCGTGGAAAAGCACGTAGCCTTAGGCGAAGTTGCTGGCGCCGACACGCGCATCTTCACCATTTCGGACCTGTCGACCGTATGGGCTGATGTCGTCGTGCCGGCCAAGGACCTGGAAATCGTTCGTGTAGGTACCGAAGCGGTCATCCGCTCGGTAGCCTCGGACACCACGGCGCCAGGCAAGGTGAGTTTCGTCAGCAGCCTGATCGGCCAAGAGTCGCGTTCGGCCAAGGCCCGGGTCATTCTGGACAATCCGAAAACCGCCTGGCGGCCGGGACTCTTCGTGAACGTGGATATCGTCACGGGTTCAGCGGAGGTACCCGTGGCCGTTACCAGAGAGGCGCTTCAGACGGTCGAGGGTCGCCAGGTCGTGTTCAAACGCGTGGGGGAGGGTTTCATGGCCCAGCCCGTGTCGGTCGGACGCTCGGACGGGCGCCTGGTCGAGATCGTCAGCGGCATGAAACCCGGCGAGCAGTACGCCGGCGCCGGCAGCTTCGCCATCAAGGCCGAGCAAGCCAAGGGCGACGCCGAGCACGAGCATTAACAGGGAGACACGACCATGTTTGACCGAATTATTCGTGCTTCCATCGCCCACCGCTGGCTTGTGATGTTCCTCGTCCTGGCCATGGCGGTGGCCGGTATCTACAACTACCAGCGGCTACCCATCGATGCCGTGCCGGACGTGACCAACGTCCAGGTACAGATCAATACGGCCGCGCCGGGGTTTTCTCCGCTCGAGACGGAGCAGCGCATCACCTTCCCGATCGAGTCGCTAATGTCCGGATTGCCGCAACTCGAGTCGTTCCGCTCGCTGTCGCGCTATGGCCTGTCGCAGGTGACCGTCGTCTTCAAGGACGGCACCGACATCCATTTCGCCCGCCAGCTGGTCAGCCAGCGGCTGCAGGACGCGCGCGAAGACCTTCCAAGCGGCGCCGTGCCGGAAATGGGGCCGATTGCCACGGGCTTGAGCGAAATCTATTCCTGGACTGTCGAGACGGTCCCAGGAGCGAAGAAGCCGGATGGCTCGCCCTATACGCCGACCGACCTGCGCGAAGTCCAGGACTGGATCATCAAACCGCAGCTGCGCAATGTGCCCGGTGTCACGGAGATCAATTCCATCGGGGGCTTCAACAAGGAGTTTCTGGTCGCGCCCAATCCTAACATCCTGTCGTCGTACGGCTTGAGCCTTGCGAATGTCGTCACTGCGCTGGAACGCAACAACAGCAACGTCGGCGCCGGCTATATCGAGCGGGCAGGGGAACAGTACCTGATCCGCGCGCCTGGTCAGGTGGGATCGATTGCCGACATCGGAAACATCGTCGTGTCGAATATCAAAGGCACACCGGTACGGGTGCGCGACGTGGCAGAGGTGTCGATTGGCCGCGAGCTGCGCACGGGTGCAGCCACCGAGAACGGGCAGGAAGTCGTACTCGGGACAGTCTTCATGCTGATTGGCGAGAACAGCCGGGCGGTTTCTACCGCGGTCGACAAGAAGATGGCCGAGATCAATCGGACGCTGCCGCCCGGGGTCAAGGCGGTTACGGTGTACGACCGTACCGTGCTGGTCGAAAAGGCGATCAACACGGTCAAGAAGAACCTGCTTGAAGGGGCCGTGCTGGTGATTGCGGTGCTGTTCCTGTTCCTAGGGAATATACGTGCGGCGCTCCTGACCGCGATGGTCATTCCGCTCTCGATGCTGTTCACGTTTTCCGGCATGGTAAGCAACAACGTCAGCGCAAACCTGCTCAGCCTGGGTGCGCTCGACTTTGGCATCATCGTAGACGGCGCGGTCGTCATCGTCGAGAACTGCGTCCGGCGCCTCGCCCACGCGCAGGCGCACCACGGCCGCACCCTGACCCTGCAGGAACGTCTCGAGGAGGTCTTCCTCGCCGCGCAGGAAGCCAAGCGTCCGCTGCTGTTTGGCCAGCTGATCATCATGATCGTCTATCTCCCGATCTTTGTTCTCACCGGGGTAGAGGGGAAGATGTTCCATCCAATGGCGTTCACGGTGGTCATCGCCCTGCTGGGCGCAATGATCATGTCAGTCACCTTCGTTCCGGCAGCCGTCGCCCTGTTCATGAACAAACACGTCGAGGAGAAGGAAAGCCGCCTGATGCACACGGCCCGGCGCTATTACGAGCCAGCCCTTCGCTACGTCATGGCGAACAAGCCGGTTGCCCTGGCCTTTGCAGGCATCATGCTCGCCCTTTCGGCACTGCTTGCGACCAGGCTGGGAACGGAATTCGTGCCCAACATGAACGAGGGCGACTTCGCAGTCCTGACGGTGCGGGTGCCCGGGACGAGCCTGACGCAGTCTGTCAAGATGCAGCAGCAGATCGAGACTACCTTGATCAAGAAGTTCCCGGAAATCGCGCGAGTATTCGCTAGGATCGGTACGGCGGAGGTCGCGTCCGATCCCATGCCGCCGAACGTCGCGGACGGCTACATCATGCTCAAGCCCGAAAGCGAATGGCCAAAGCCGAAAAGAACACGCGACGAGCTGCTTGCTGCAATTCAGGAGACCGTCGAAACCTTGCCGGGCAACAGCTACGAGTTCAGCCAGCCGATCCAGCTCAGGGTCAACGAACTCATCTCCGGCGTGCGCAGTGACGTTGCAGTGAAGGTGTTTGGGGATGATCTCGCTACACTCAACGAAACCGCTGCCCGCATTGGCGAGGTGCTCGAAAAGGTGCCGGGTGCCAGCGAAGTCGCGGTCGAGCAGACCACCGGTCTGCCGATGCTCCAGATCCAGGTTGACCGGGAACGGGCAGCGCGGATGGGCCTGAACATTGCCGACGTCCAGGAAACGATTGCGACGGCAACGGCCGGCCGTGAGGCAGGCACGCTGTTCGAGGGAGATCGGCGTTTTGACATTGTGGTCCGACTGCCCGAGGCAGTGCGCAGCGATATCGACGCCCTGAAGCGGCTACCCGTTCCACTGCCGGCCCCGGCGGGGGAGGGGGCGCAGCACTTCATCACGCTCGGTGAAATCGCGTCATTCGAGATGGCGCCTGGTCCTAACCAGATGAGCCGCGAGCAGGGCAAGCGTCGCGTTGTCGTCACGGCCAACGTCCGTGGCCGTGACATCGGTTCGTTCGTAGCCGAAGCGCAGCAGCGTATCCAGGCCGATGTGAAAGTGCCGACCGGTTACTGGACGACCTGGGGCGGGCAGTTCGAGAATTTGCAGGCGGCGGCCAAGCGGCTGCAGGTTGTTATACCGGCGTCGCTGATCCTGGTCTTTGCCCTGCTGTTCGTCATGTTTAACAATGTGAAGGACGGTCTGCTGGTCTTCACGGGCATACCGTTTGCGCTTACTGGCGGCATCTTCGCCCTTTGGCTGCGCGACATACCGATGTCGATTTCTGCAGCCGTCGGCTTTATTGCGCTATCAGGCGTTGCGGTGTTGAATGGCCTGGTGATGATTGCCTTCATTCGCAATCTGCGGGATGAAGGACGTACGCTGATCGAGGCGGTGTTTGAAGGGGCAGTAACTAGGCTGCGCCCGGTCTTGATGACGGCACTCGTTGCATCTCTTGGATTCGTACCGATGGCCATCGCGACTGGAACTGGCGCTGAGGTACAGCGGCCCTTGGCAACTGTAGTTATTGGCGGCGTGCTGTCCTCGACGGTCTTGACCCTGCTCTTGTTGCCGTTGATGTACTCGTGGGCGCACCGTGGTGCTGCGAAAGTTGAGGCCACTTAGCTGCTTCACTGAGGAGGTTCTATGCAGCCGTAGAACCTCTTTCGCAACTGCCAGCTCTCCTGTACAACGTGGGCGGAAGAGAATAAATGCCCGACCATCTGAGGAAGACTTGTCTGGACGCTTAGTCATGTTGCACGGCTCAGGAAGCGATAGCTAACATACTACGTCTTTACTTATGAACGACGAAGACGCGCACGTCGATACCCCGATTGCCCTTTTTGTGTTTCCCTTCTAGGTCCTTCAGACTCTCGGGATTCATAAAAAGGTGTTCCGGGTCATAGACTACACACCACAGCTTTTTACAGGTGGGATGCGCCGCGTAGTGGGCGATGTCGAGTATAAGCTCATCGCCAACACCTTTTGCATGCTGCCTGTCGCGCACGCATTTTGTCTCAATCACCAGCTCATGGGCGGGCAAAAGGAAGTCCATTCGGGTGCTCTTGCCGGCGTAGCTTGGAGTGTATTCTTCAGGTCTAACGTCTTGAACCCAAGGTCGCAGCAAGGCATGCAGCAAATCTTGTACGTCATATTCGTTGGCAAAGCGAAGTTGTTCTGCGCCTTTCCGCCGGTAGGTCAATGGATGCATGGCGCGACGCAGCCCCTGAATAACCACCAAAATAACTTCATCTACGCTGTCAGGCTTGGCAGGAACAAGTCGAGCAGCGATCTGACCATCGTCTTGGGTACTGGTGGCCTGGCCTACCGGGAGCACCCTGCCAAGCCGAAAGTAGCGCAGCCCATCCTCCGCCAACGCAGCTTCAATTCGTAGCTTATTCTCGTTCCACTGCGCTTGGTCGGCTGCATCGGTAGGCCGGGTGTCCATATATTCTTCAAGCACATTACCGAGGACTTGCAGGCTATCGACTGCCGGGTCTTGACCGGTCCTGAAAAGCCATTCCTTCCATTTTGAATGATGGGCCAATGCAGGCGGTTCACCAGGTGCGCCTGAAGATGCGAAAAGAGCATCCAAAGCTGGATGACCCCCAGTGGTCTGGATCACGTCGCCAACGATCTTGCAGAGCGCCCGAGATAGTCTTGTGTTTTTCATGTTGCAAATACTATACATGAGTGTCGGTACATGAACAGCAGACTACAAATTGTTAAATTTTTGAAATATCGGCGCAAAAAAATTTAGGGATCGACCTATTAGAGAGTGCGACAGGGGGGGGCGGCCTTGGCCTCCCCCCCCACCCCCCCCACCCCCCCGTGGTCGACGGCAAACAACGAAAATAAACGAAGTCGAATTATTTTTGGCAGACAAATAATTGGTTTCCTTGAACAACACGGACCTAAACATGTCTGCAATGACCAAACCGGCAGCGCACTACCCCGCGCTTGTCAGCGAAACCCGCACCCACGTCCCGACCGCGTGCGCAGCGTTCTGGCTGAACCGCGCCCCGCAAACGCTCCGCTCGTGGGCGTGCTTCGAGAACGGGCCGATTCGCCCTATCCGCGTCCAGGGCCGCCTGGCCTGGCCGGTCGACGGCATCCTGCGCCTGCTGAAAATGGAGTGCGCCTAATGAGCCTGCTGATCGCCTACAGCCCGCTGGCCGAACCGCAAGGTAGCGAGGTGGCAGAAAACGGCGTGATGATTGATCACGGCACGATGACCAACACTTCGGAAGGTGACCCCGCAGCCTCGACCGTCAGCAACTTGGCGCGCACCGCGGCGGAGGCAACGGCCCGAATTAACCGCACCCGGCAATTTGCAAAGCAGTACATGGAGGAGTGCGGCTTCAGTCTGTGCCCCATTGCCAAGGGGAGCAAAGGCCCGAAGTCAAAAGGGTGGCAGAACAAGCCCCTGACACAGAACATGATCGGTGACCACGGACTTGGGCTGATCCACACCCTCTCGGGTACGTGCGCAATCGACCTCGACGACCTCCAGGCGGCGGAGGCTTGGTTCGGTGCACGCGGTATCGAGTTGCGCGACTTGCTCGCCGATGATGACGCGGTACAGATCATTTCGGGGCGCCCGAATCGCACCAAATTGTTGTACCGCCTGCCGGAAGGTGTGAAGCCGCTCGTCACCAAGCAAATCAAAAGCAATGGCGCCATGATCATCGAGTTCCGTTGCGCCCCCAGCGACGGTGACGGATGCCAGGATGTGCTGCCGCCCACGATCCATCCGAAGACGGGCGCGGAATATAAGTGGGGCGGCGCAGGCGACTTCACCAAGTTGCCGGTCTTGCCGGATGCGCTGCTCAACGCCTGGGTGAACGATGCCGCGCCGGTCGCCATCTTGAATTCCTCGACGAGCGAATCCTCCCTCGTGATCGTCGAAGGCGGGCGCAACCTGACCTTGTTCAAGCTCGCTGGCGATCTGGTCGCCGCCGGGATGGCAGAAGAGAGCATCCGCGCGGCTCTGATCAAGGAAAACGAAATCAAATGCGTTGACCCGTTGCCGCTGAGCGAAGTGGAGACGATCGTGCGTAGCGCACTGAAGTCCAGCCAAGGTGCCCTGCGACTGGCACAACAGGAGGCTCTCGAAAAAGCGCGGCTTGCGGCAGTCGACGCCCGGCTCAAGGTCCAGGCCAAACAGAACCGGGTGACTGACTTCCTCGCGAGGCTCCCATCCGTCATGCAGCAGATCGGAGCTTGGTATCAGAATCGTGCCTTCTACTACCAGGAGACGTTCGTGCTGCCGATTGCCCTGGCGGCATGCGGCGCGGTCCTGGCCCGCGATTTCACGAGCCAGGGCCAGGCTTCCACGAATATGTACTGGGTGCTGATTGCGCCGACCGCCACTGGTAAGGAAGCTGCGCTGCGCTGCGTTAATGACATTGTCACTGTCTATGGCGATCAGCGACGTGCTGGTGCCCCGACTAGCCAAGGGGGCGTGCTGGCTGCATTGGAACGTAATCCGGCAAGCTGCCTCGTCATCGATGAACTGGGCGAGTACCTCAAGGGTGTGTTCGACCTCAAGGCTGCGGGCTTCAAAGCGGCGATCGGACCCATCCTCATGGATCTGTACACCAAAGGCGGAACTGAATTCTTGGGACAGGAATACGCCAAGCAGACAGGCCCCGACGCCCGCAAACGAGCCGACATCAAAAGCCCGTGCCCTTCGATCTTCGGCGCGACGACTCCGTCGACCTTCTATGCCGCACTGAGTGCTGCCACGGTCGACAACGGCTTCTTGCCACGTCTGTTGCCATTCCGTGCGCCCGACAGGGTGCCGACTCCGAACTTCGTGCAGAAAGAGGAGCCGGTGCCGGCTGTAGTCATTGAATGGCTGGAGACCATCAAATCGCGCGTGGCACTGCGCCAGAAGGAGCTGGGTGTCGGCGGGGATCTGCGCGGTGTCCAGTCATATTGCCCGGTGCACGTGCCGTTCTCGGCTGAGGCACTTGAGCTGCGCAATGCGCACATGCTGGCTATCTGCGAACGGAGGAATTCAGGCGTTGATGGCCTGGCAAGCAACATGATGTCGCGCACCGTCGAGAATGCGGGGCGCGTCGCGTTGACCTTGGCCTTGGCTGACAATCCGCATGCAACCGAAGTCGGCGTTGAGCACTTGCAGCTCGCCCTGGACATCGTCAGCTACGCTGCCGACGTGTTCTTGAATGACATGCGCAAGAATGTCTTCGACAGCAAATTCGCCGAGCTGGAGACGAAGGTGCTGGAGTACATCAAGAAATACTACATCGACGAGAAATGCGGCGTGGCGGAGGGGACCTTGAGTGATCGCTGCCGTTCGTACAAGAATGCGACCCAGAGCCAGCGCAAAGCCGTCATCGAGGCGTTGGAGGGGCAGGGCAGGATCACGCGAGACAAAACACAAAAAGATTCCTGGCGCTTCACCCCCACCCTCGAAGCCCTGCAATAAGACGAGAAAGTACCGCCGGGGCCGGCGGGAATCTCTTCCAATCAGGCACTCAGCCGAGCATTAATCACCGGCACTTCAACCCCCGCCTGAGCAAGCATCCACACTTCAATCTTCGTGTGCCACATCCGCAGCAGGTCGATCGGGCGGCGGATGTAATGCTTCTCCGCGATGGCGCTAGGCTTGTGGCCCATGATCTGTGCCACCACACCCGCGGGGCACTCCACCCATTCGCTCAACGTGCCAAACGAGCGGCGCAGGCCGTGGATTGACACATGCGGCAGCTCGGCCGCTTCCAGTGCATTGTTATGGGCCTTGCGCGGCTCCTGGATGCGTCCGCTGGCAGCGGAGCGGCTGCTGAATACCCACTCATTGGTGCGCGGCAGTGCATCCAACAGCGCGGACACGTAGGGCGTCAACGGAATCGTCCGGTTGGCCTCCACCTTGTCCTGCAAGACCATCGTGCCCCACTTGAAGTCCACGTCCGTCCAGCGCAGTCCAGCCATTTCCTCACGACGCGCGCCCGTCAGCAGGAGGGCTTGCAGGTAGGCGCTGGCGACAGGGTTCTGAATTTCCCGGACTTGTTTGAACCAGGGGGCCAATTGTTCGCGCTGGAGGCAATCCGACTTCGCCGCGGGCTTGGGGAGTTCGTCCTTGGCCACGCATGAAGCGCACGCGTTGGCGCTGACTTCGGTTTTGTACTCGGCCCGCATGGCGCACCAGTTCAGGAACCCGCGCAAGCGCACGAAAGCGTTCATCGCCACGGTAGACCTGTGCGTCTCACCATTCAGCCATTTCCGCACATATTCGGCGTCGATGTCACGCAGAGGGCGGGCGAGCACGGAGACCAGCACGCCGGGCAGGGTGGTCTCTCCCTCCCCCTTTTTGCGCCCACGCGTCTTTTGACGGCCACCCGGATCGACCAGCCTCTGGTGGTCCAGCAGGGTGCGGGCGCTCCACCGGGTCTTCCGGGCCGTCATATAGGCGTCCCACGCTTCGCGCGCGGGCGTCTCAGCACGGCGGCTGGCGTCGCGCTTCGCTGCCTGCTCAGCGACAAGCTCGGCTTTCTGCACCCTAGGGTCGTGTCCGCTGTCGACCAGCACCTTGAGGCGGCGCGCCTCTGCTTGCGCACTGGCGATGTCCCATGTCGACGGGGAGCCGATCGTGGTGCGGATGGTTTGATTGTTGAGCTTGGCTTGGAAGACGTAAGCCTTGGCCCCGCTGGATACCACGCGGAGGCCAAGGCATGGCGCGGTGGCGTCCCACATGAATGCTTGTTTGCTGTTGGGCGGGCAAGTGAAGCCGTCGACGCGCGCAGCAGTGAATTTGATTTTGGCCATATAGCTGAGTGTAATCCCTGTGTAACCGCTGTGTAACCCAGCTATGAGTATATTTGCCAACCGTCATCAACACAAGGGCGGACGAAAAATACTGTAAGCTACTGAAAAATAAAGAGTTTCATGGCCATGATGGATACTGTTGAATAGGTCGATATACATGGAACTTCTCATTCGTAATGCGAAGGTCACCAGTTCGATTCCGGTCAGCGGCACCAGACAAAAGGGTCACATGTCTTGCATGTGGCCCTTTTTCTTTGGCTGGGCCGGGCGCGATCCGTGGTGCATAAAATGGCGCATCCAGTTTTCATTTGGCAATTTTTTTCTTGAAGCGTGGTGTAATGCGAAGACGCATTCCCCTTTTCTGAAGAACCATGGCCCATCGGACTCTCGGCTTTGCAGCGCTCTTCCTGGCGGGCCTGTGCCAGGCCCAGACCGTCTACAAGGTCGTCGGACCAGACGGGAAAATCGGCTACACCGACCGGCCGCCGCCGCCGTCGGCCCATACGGTCGTCACGACGCTCGGCCGCGCGGCGCCCCAGGAGGACGGACCCGCCAGGGCCGCCACCCAGTGGGCGGTAGACGCATCGCTGCGTGTCTATTACAAGCAGATCATCGTGCACTCGGCCAAGCGCTTGTGCGGCATGCTGGCAAGCGACAACTTCACTGGCGCGAAGGATGCCGCGGCCGCCGCCACGCGCGCGGCATCGACCTGGGAAGAACGCCACGCCGCACTGACCCGGAAGAAGATCGTCGTGGTCCAGGATGCGCTCTCGGACGCGAAGCTCAACGCCATCGCCGACGACGCCAAGCGCCAGAACGAACCGTATGTGATGAGGCTGAGCGTTGCACCGATCGCGGAGCGGGTGGCATGGTGCAAGGCGATGCCGACCACGCTGACGATGCCGGAGTTCGACCTGGCCGGCGACGCGCGAGTGGTGCGCGCCATCATGGACTACGTGCCCAGGAAATAAGGCCCGCGCCAGGCGGCTGCCTCCATCCGGTCGGCCTCCACAGCCGCCTTCCGCACGCACAGCGGCAGGGGCGGCATCCTCGATTCGTCCTGTGCCGGAGACGGATGCCCCGGCTCTGTTAGTCAGCGCACGGTCCAGCGGGCAGGGCTATTGTATTTTTTGTATCGCGACGCAGTGTCTGCTACTGCGCGTATTTTCCGGACCGCCACAGGCGACCGCTCACGCAGCGACGACACAAGGCCCCGCGCTACGTTGAACTTTTTGTGCTGGCTATAGGTCACATCCTAGAGAAGGTGATCCTGGCAGGAAACAAAATTCAATCTTGAGATAGCGCAGGCAACTCTCGTCTCCTCGCGCCGTGCACAGCGGATTCGAGGAAGAATGTGGTGATAGTCGGGTAACGGTCTAATCGCGTTGGTCTACATTTTTACGAGGGATACATCATGGATAATCAGAAATCTACCGAGGGAAAAGGCAGCGACGCAAGCCGCGAGGGCGCGGGTTCGAGCATCGGCAAGAGCCAGAATTCCGGCATGAGCCAGGGTAGCGGTGTCTCGGGCAATAGCCAGAGCAGCTCGTCGAGCAGCAGCCTCGGCAGCGCCAACGCCTCGCCAAGCAGCGCCAAGCCGGCCACCGCCAGCAGCACCGGCGCGACCGGCGGCACCAGCAACTCCAGCAACTCCGGCAGCATGCAGAGCGGCGCACAAAGCTCGGGCAACCTGGGCAGCAGCACGAACAAGCAGAGCGGCTCGTCGGCATCGAGCGGCGCCGGCAGCAGCGGCAGCCTGAGCGGCTCGTCCGGCAGCAGCGGCAACAGCGCCCTCGGTTCGAGCGGCAGCGGCAGCAGCGGCATGGGCAGCAGCGGCATGAGCGGCAGCAGCACCGGCGGCAGCTCCGGCACCACCGCCAGCAGCAGCGGCAGCATGGGCGGCGCCAGCGCGCAGTCGGACTCGTCCTCGTCCTCTTCCTCGTCCAGCGGCGACCACTCGATGTCCTCGGGCGGCGGCATGAAGGGCGCCATGGCCAACATGTCCCCGGACAAGGCACACGAGAAAATCGACCAGCTTGCGCAGGGTGCGCAGCCGCTGGTGGACCGCCTCGTCAGCACCGCGCACGCCGGTGTCGACCGCCTCAGCGGCATGCTGAGCGGCGCATCGGAAAGCCTGGGCCAGCGCAAGGGCCAGCTGGGCGAAACCTACCAGAACTACTCGGCCAAGAGCACCGAGTACGTCAAGACCAACCCGGGCACCGCCCTGCTGGTCGCGGCGGGCGTCGGCTTCCTGCTGGCCAAGCTGATGGGTGGTTCGAGCAGCTCGGAGCGCCGCGAGTATCGCTACTACCGCGACTGATCCAGCTGCGGCAGCAAATTAAAAAACCCGGCGGGCTTCGGCCCGGCCGGGTTTTTTCATGCCCAGGGCGGCGTGTGCGCAGGCGCGCCAGTCGTTCAAACGCGATCGGCCGCCCTTCTGCCCACGCAGCAGCGCAACGCGCGGCCGGCGCAGCGTGGTCCAGTCACCGGGCCACGCCTATTTGACAGGGTCGGAGGCTGGCGCCTTGGCCGCTGCCTGCGGGCCCTTGCGGCGCAGGCGCCCCGCCTGGCGCTTCATGAAGTGCTCGAAGTCGTCCACGTAGGTGAACACGGCCGGCACTACCAGCAGGCTCAGCAGCGTCGAGGTGATCAGGCCGCCGATCACGGCGATCGCCATCGGCGAGCGGAAGGCCGGATCGCCCGACAGGCCAAGCGCCAGCGGCAGCATGCCGGCACCCATGGCGATGGTCGTCATCACGATCGGGCGCGAACGCTTGTGGCAGGCGTCGACCAGGGCGTCGAAGCGGTTCATGCCGGCCTGGCGTGCCAGGATCGCGTAGTCCACCAGCAGGATCGAGTTCTTGGTCACGATCCCCATCAGCATGATCAGGCCGATCATGGTCGGCATCGACAGCGAGCTTTTTGTCAGCAGCAGGGCCACGAAGGCGCCGCCGATCGACAGCGGCAGCGCGGCCAGGATCGTGGCCGGCTGCATGAAGTCGTTGAACAGCAGCACCAGCACGCCATAGATGCACAGCACGCCGATGGTCATGGCGATGCCGAAGCTGGCGAACAGGGTCTGCATCTCCTGGGCGTCGCCCAGTTCCGCGATCTGCACTGTCGGCGGCAGGTTCTTGAAGACCGGCAGGGCGCGCGCCTCGTCGTTGACTTCGCCCAGCGAGCGGCCCTGCAGCTCGACGTCGAGCGTCACCTGGCGGCTGCGGTTGAGGCGGTCGATCTGGGCCGGGCCGCTTTCCATCGTGATGGTCGCCACATTGGCCAGCATGACCGGGCCGCGCGCGCCCGGCACGGTGAGCCGGCCGATGGCGTCGAGGTCGGAGCGCACGGCGTCCGGCAGCTTGACGCGGATCGGCACCTGGCGTTCGGCCAGGTTCATCTTGGCCAGCGAGATATCGTAGTCGCCGGCGGTGGCCACCCGCACCGTCTCGCCGATCGCGGCGGCGGTCACGCCCAGGTCGGCCGCGCGCGCGAAGTCTGGGCGCACGATGATTTCCGGGCGCACCAGCGAGGCGCTGGAGCTGACGTTGCCGATGTTTTTCAGCGTGCGCAGCTCGCGCTCGGCCTGGCGCGCGGTGGCGCTCAGGGCCTGCGGGTCTTCGCTGCGCAGCACCAGCTGCATCTTGGTGCCGGTGTCGTTGGCGCCGACGTTGAAGCGCGCACCGGGGATCTGCGCCATTTTGGCGCGCAGCTCGCGCTCGATGCTCGACAAACCGAAGTCTCGCTCGCTACGCTCGATCGTGGTCACGGTCAGGACGGCGCGCCGCGCCTCGGCAGCGGCGCCCGGGGCGAAGGCGTCGCCGCTGGAGCCGCCGCCGATCGAACTGAACACGTGCTCGACGCCGGCCACGCGCATGGCCGCGATCCTGGCCTGTTCCGCCACCGCATGCGTTTCGGCCAGCGTGGAGCCCGGCGGCAGCTCGACCGTGACCTGGGTCTGCGAACGGTCGCCCGGCGGCACGAAGCCGGTCGGCAGCAAGGGCACCAGCGCGATCGAGCCCACGAAGAACAGCGCCGAGGCGATGGCCGTGACCATGCGGTGGCGCAGGCACCACTGCATCGCGCGCATGTAGCGGCGCATCAGCGGGCCGTCCTTTTCCTCGCCGAGGTGCTTGGCCGGCTTGAGCAGGTAGGCCGCCATCATCGGTGTCAGCAGGCGTGCCACCACCAGCGAGGCCAGGATGGCCAGCACCGCGGTCCAGCCGAACTGCTTGAAGAACTTGCCGGCAATGCCGCTCATGAAGGCGGTCGGCAGGAACACGGCCACCAGCGAGAAGGTGGTGGCGATCACCGCCATCCCGATCTCGTCGGCCGCCTCCAGCGCCGCCTGCATTGGGGTCTTGCCCATGCGCAGGTGGCGCGAGATGTTCTCGATCTCGACGATGGCATCGTCCACCAGCACCCCGATCACCAGCGCCAGCGACAGCAGGGTCACCATGTTCAGGGTGTAGCCGAAGAAGTACATGCCGAGGAAGGCGGGGATCACCGACAGCGGCAGCGCGGCGGCGGCGACCAGCGTGGCGCGCCAGTCGCGCAGGAACCACCACACCACCAGCACCGCCAGTACCGCGCCTTCGTACAGCATCTCCATCGAGGCGTCGAAGTTTTCCTCGACCGGCGCCGAATTGTCGACCACCTGGCGCAGCACCACGTTCGGGTGTTCCTTCTGCAGTTCGGCGACGGCCGCGCGCGCGCCCTCGGCCACGTCCACCTCACCTGCGCCGCGGGTGCGGAACACCTCGAAGCCGACCACCTTGCGGCCATCGTACTCGGCCAGCGCGCGCGGTTCGGACACGGTATCGGTGACGGTGGCCACCTGTGCCAGCTTCACGTGGCGGCCGTCGGGCAAGGGGATGTCCATCTGCGCCAGTTCCTGGGCCGACTGCACGGTGGCGATGGTGCGCACCGACTGCTCCGCGCCGCCGACGTCGCCACGGCCGCCGGCCGCTTCGCGCTGCACCTGGCGCAGCTGGCGCGACACGTCCAGCGCCGATACCTGCAGCGCGGCCATGCGCTGGTCGTCCAGTTCGACCCGCACTTCGCGGGTCACGCCGCCCACCCGCTTGACCGCGCCCAGGCCCGGTACGCTCAGCAGGCGCTTGGAAACGTCGTCGTCGATGAACCAGCTCAGCGCCTGCTCGTCCATGGCGCTGCCGGCGCCAGGCGCCGGGCTGGCGATGAAGGTCGCCACCACGCGGCCGGCGGTGGCGGCCTTGGTCACGCTCGGGTCGCGCAGCTCGGCCGGCAGGTCGGCGCGCACCCGCGCCACGGCGTCGCGCACGTCGTTCACCGCTTCGGCCAGGTCCTTCTCGAGGATGAACTCGACGGTAATGGTGGCCACCCCGTCCAGCACATTGGTGTAGATGTTCTTGACCCCTTGCAGGGTCGCGACCGAATCCTCGATCTTGCGCGCCACCTCGGTTTCGAGCTGGGCGGGTGCCGCGCCTTCCAGCGTGGCCGTGACGGTAACAATAGGCAGTTCGATGTCCGGGAAATCCTGGACCTTGTTGGCATTGAAGGCCAGCAGCCCTGCAAAGGTCAGCAGGACGAACAGCATGATCGCAGGGATCGGGTTGCGGATCGACAGGGCGGAAAAGTTCATGAAGGCTCTCCGCTCAGCGCGCCGCCTGGCGCGGCGCCGCCGGTGCCGCAGGCGCTGCCGGCGGCGGAACATTGCGCACCAGATCCCCGTCGTTCAGGAAGCCCGCGCCGCTGACCACGATCGGGGTGCCGGCCGCCAGCCCGGCGGTGATCTCGACCCGGTCGCCGAGGCGGCGGCCGGTCGTGACCTTCAGCTGGCTCACGCGGCTGTCGCGGTTGAGGCGGAATACGTAGCTGAAGCCGTCGCGCACGGCGATCGCTCCCTGCGGCACGGTGAGGGCGTTGGTCGCGCCCAGGTCGAAGCGGCCGCTGGCGAACATGCCGGCCTTGAGCGGCGCGTTGGCCGACAGGGAAGGCGGCAGGTCGACGTAGACCAGGGCCAGGCGGGTCTGCGGGTCGACGGTCGGCGCCACCGTGCGCACCTTGCCGGCGATCTCGCCTCCGCTGGCGGCGCGCACGGTCGCGCGCATGCCCGGCTTGATGCGTCCCAGGTCGTTCGAGGTGACTTCGGCGCGCCACTCCAGGCGGCCCTGGCGGATCATGCGGAACAGCTCGGTGCCCGGTCCGGTGACCGCGCCGACGGTGGCGCTGCGCGCCGAAATGATGCCGCTGTCCGGCGCCACCACGGTGGCCTGGCGCAGCCGCAGCTGCTGCTGGGACAGGGTGGCCTGGGCCGCGCTGACGCGTGCCTGGGCGGTGCGCTCGGCGGTCAGGAGCTGGGTGACCTGCTGCTCGCTCAGCGCGCCGGAACTGCGCAGCGCACGCGCGCGGCCGGCGTCGGCACGGGCCGCGCCCAGGTTGGCCTGCGCCTCGGCCAGTGCCGCCTTGGCCTGTTCGACATCGGCGCGCACGGTCTCGCTGGCGAATACGGCCAGGGTTTGTCCCTTCTTGACGACGTCGCCCACGTTCACCCGCACCTCGCTCAGGCGCAGGCCATTCGATTCGCTGCCGATGACGGCTTCCTGCCAGGCGGCCACGCTGCCGTTGGCGCCCAGGCCGAGCGGCAGGGTGGTGGTCGAAGGCTGGCCGGTGGAGACGGTCAGCGCCGGGGTCGGCGCGGCCGCCTTCTCGTCCTTCGCGGTGGCGCGCGTGGGCAGGGCCAGGGCGATGGCGAAGCAGAGCGTTGCGCCGGCGGCGGCGGCCAGTGGAAGGGGAATCGTCAGGGGGAGGCGGCGCAGGGTAGGCATGGTCGTCGTTAAGCTCCGGATCAAGCTGTTAAGTGTAGCAAAGATGCAATGCATGCACGATTCATGTGTTTGCCTGGCCGCTGTCTCGTTCGCTTGGATAATGCGATGGTGATTGCGCGGTGCAACAATCCCTGCCGAAGCAGCGCCTGATCGCTATTCGTAGGGTGGGCGGGTCTCCCGCCCACGCGGCGATCTTTGGAAGATGAATGGCCGAGCGGGCTGCAGTACCGTGGTTTGTTCGCGTGGGCGGGGAACCCGCCCACCCTACATGCGGTGTTGCAGCGCACAAAAAATCGCGCTATATTGGAGGCGTCTCCTCCAGTTTTCTCCGAAAATTGGATTATCGCCCGCCAGCCGCAAGCTGCGCGGGCGCTTTTTTGGGGAAACGCGCCTGCGCGTTCAGGGAGGCAGGGTCCAGGCGACGTCGGCGCCCTGGAAGGCGCCCGCGCGCCAGGTCAGCACCAGCGTGTCGCGGTAGCCGTGTTCGCCGAGCGGCTGGATCGGCGTCGATTCGTGGATGACGGCGGCATCGTCGAGCAGCAGCAGGGTCCACGGCTCCTCCATCGTGAAGCGCTTGCCGGCCGGGCCGCCGGCCTCGAACACGCGGGTCTCGCCGCCCTTGATGTCGTGGCGCCCGACCAGGATCACGGCGACGAAATCGACGCCGTCGCGGTGCGCGCCTTCCGGCGTCGGGCGGCCGATACCGTCTGCGGTGTCGATGCGGAACTGGTGCGCTTCCACGTACCAGGTATGGCGCCCGCGCACGTGCGAGCAGACGTCGCCCAGCGCGCGCAGCAGGCGTGCCCAGGCCGGGTTGGCAGCCGTCTGCGGCTCGACCGGCGCGAACAGGCGCTGCATGCCGCCGTGCAGGGCGTTGTACTCGACCGGCTGCCAGTGCGGCCGGTGCGGCACCTGCACCAGGGCATCGCCGCCCTCGTCGCTTTCGTGGATGAAGCAGGAATGGCGGCGCCGCCGGTAGCGGCCGCCGTCCTTCAGGTAATTGTCGAGCTCGAGCCGGTCCCAGCTCGGCGCCAGCGACTGCAGCTCGTCGAGCGTGCAGCCGGCCAGGCGCGCCAGGTCGGCGGGACGCAGCAGGGCATAGCCCTCGCTGCATATGGCCTGCGCCAGCTGCGAGGGATCGGTGTAGGGAAGTTCAGGTGTCGTCATCCGGCTAGCGTAGCATTTTTCCACGCCGCCGGCCCGGGCCCTACCAGTTCTTGCTGAAGCTGAGGCGGAAGGAGCGTGGCTCGATCGGGTGGAAATGGATGTCTTCGACGGCCTGCGCCTCGTTCGCCAGGCGCGATTCGTAATAGTAGTCGATCGCCGAATCGCGCCGGTTGGTCAGGTTGAAGCCTTCCAGTTCGATGCGCATGTCCTTGCCGATCCGGTAGCCGATGCGGCCGTTGAGCGTCAGGCTGGCGCGCGAGCGCACGCTATTGTCCTCGACGAGCGGTCGCGGACCGAAATAGCGCAGGCGCAGTGCGCCCGACCACGGGCCCATGCGCTCCACCGTCAGCCCGGCCTGGGCCACACCCTCGACCGCGCCGGGGATGCGCTGGCCACCGGCTTCGCCGCCGCGCGAACGGGCGCGCGCGTAGGCCGCGTCGAAGTTCAGCGTCAGCCATTTGTTGGCGCGCACGCTGTTCGACAGCTCGACGCCGTAGCGCCGGCTCGGATCGCCCGCTTCCGTGTTGCCGGCGTCGCCGATATAGGTCAGCTCCGAATCGAAGTCGAGGCGGTAGACCGATACCGTGGTTTCCGTCTTCGGGATCGCCACCGTGCGCAGGCCCAGCTCCAGGCCACGCGAGCGCACCAGGCCCGGGGTGCGCTCGACCGCATCGCCGGACTTTGGATCGATGCCCGCCACGGTGCCGCGCGCATCGTTGCTGTGGAAGCCGTGGCCATAGTTGAAGTACAGCTCGGTGTGCTGCCATGGGCCATAGGCCACGCTCAGCGAAGGCGTCAGCAGGGAATCGCGCGCGCGGCCGGTATTTTCCGCGCGGTCGCTGTCGACATCGAAGCGGTAGCCATTGGCGCGCACGCCCACCACCGTGCGCAGGGCCGGGCTCCACATGGTGGCGTTTTCCAGGTAAACGGCGGCGCTGCCTTCGACGATGTGGTCTTCGCGCGTGGTCGCCAGGCGCCGGCGCGCGCGCGTGTCGTGCAAAGCGTTGAAGATGTTGTCGTTCTGGAGCTGGAAGCCGACCGTCATGTCCGAGGCCATGGCGCCGTCCGCGCTCTTGTAGGCGTGCCAGGTATGGCTGCCGTCCAGTCCCGCCGTCACGCGCCGGTCCGGCTGGGCGAACTGGTCGCCGTTGACCGGGTCGTTCAGGAAGTAGGTGAAGTTCGAGTACAGGTCGAGCTGGTTGCGGATCAGGTAGGCGCTCAAGCTGCTCGCCGTGTCCTCGGTGGTGCGGCGCCAGCTGCCCGACAGGCTGCTGCGCTCGGCCTCGCCGCCGTCGCTGGTGTCGAGGGCGTCGAAGCGTCCCAGCTGGCCGCTTGCCACCGCGCGCAGCGGGATCTGGTCGGTGGCGTTCCAGTGGCCGCGGTAGTGCATGGCGGTCACGGTCCAGCCATTGTTGGCGTAGCCGCGGCTGTAGCGCAGCACGGCGTTGATCTTGCGGTAGCCATCGGGGCGGGTCCAGGGCCCGTCGTTCTTCATCAGTTCCAGCGCGTACAGCAGGTGGCCACCGGCCAGTTCCGGCGAACCGGCCAGCACGCTGCGCGCATACCGGTCCTGGCCCAGCGTGACGGCAGCGAGCGGCGCCACCAGCCGGTTGGCGTAGGCGAGCGAGGCCTTGCCGGCCGAAGAGAAATCGCCGTCCGTGGCCGAGTAAGGTCCTTTGCGGTAGTCGAGGCGGGTGACGATTTCCGGGATCAGGAAGTTCAGGTCGGTCCAGCCCTGGCCGTGCGCATGGCTGCGCTGGTTGACCGGCATGCCGTCGACCCAGGTGGCGAGGTCGGTGCCGTGGTCCAGGTTGAAGCCGCGCAGGTAGAACTGGTTGGCCTTGCCTTCGCCGCTATGCTGGCTGGCGATCAGGCCGGGTGTCGCTTCCAGCAGTTCGCCGGGGCGGTAGACGGTGCGGTTGGCCAGGTCCTTGCTGCCGACGCTGCCGGAGCTGGCCGAATCGGTCATGCCGATCTGGCTGCTGCGCGAGCCTTCGACCAGCACGCGTTGCAAGACGAAATCGTCGGCCAGCGCCGGCAGGTGGACGAACAGTGCGCAAACCGCGCAGGCGATGGGGGTACGGGTGGAGCGAAGCGGCATCAGGGTGTGTCTTGTTGCGCCGGCTGTTCGACAGCGGCCTGGGTGAAAGTCAGCGAGCGGATCGCGCCCGCGTTGTTGAGGTTGACGGTGTTGACCTGGTCCGGCAGGAAGTCGACCAGCACGCCCTGGTGGATCGCGGCTGTCTTCGACAGCGGCGTGTTCTCCAGCTCCTGGTAGATCACGACGCTTTGCGAATCGGCCGTCATGCCGACCCAGCGCACCGGCAGGCGCGCCCCGTCCGGGCCCTTGAGCCAGAAGCGTCCCTCGACGTACTTGCGCAGCACGGCCTGGTCTTCCGGATCGGTCAGGTCGAACTGGCGCCCGTAGGTGTTCATCAGGAGCGCTTCGATGTCGTGCGCCATGTAGGTGTGGACGATCTCCGTGCTGCGGGTGCGTTCGTTGAACGCGAGCTCGGTGATCCCCATGTGGAAGCGGTGCGCGCCCGCCGCCGCGCTCACGCACAGCAGCGCGGCGGCGAACAGGGTTTTCAGACGCAGCATGAACATCATTCGGCCTTCGTGGCGGTGGCCGGCGCTTTCGGCGGCGCCAGCTTGGTGTTGAAGTCGCGCATCAGGTTCTCGCCCGCGTCACGGTTGGTCTTGAACAGCTCCAGGCGCGACGGGGTCGGCTTGGCCGGCCAGGAGTTGTTGCTGACGTCGATGTCGGCGGTTTCCCAGTACGGGTCCTGGGTCAGGCCGACGACCGGCTCGTCGGTGATGAAGAGCTTGGTGATCTTCTTCGGCGAATAGCGCCACACTTCGGCCGGAATGCGCTCGATGACTTTCTTGCCGCTCTTCAGTTCGAGTTCGACGATCAAGGGAGTGACCAGGCCACCCTTGTTGCTGAAGTCGACCAGGTAGAAGTGCTTGCCTTCCTTGAGCAGGTTCTTTTCCCAGTCTTCCAGGCCGGCCACGGTTTCATTGAACTTGTTGCGGTCCTTGTTGGTGACCGTGAAGTCGTCGTGCTCGTTATAGAAATCCTTCAGCTCCGGATAACGGTCGACGCGGCGCTGCATGCCCTTGTTGCGCTGGTCGATGATCGACATCGCTTCTTCCTGCTTGCGGGCACGCTGCCAGGCCTTTTCGACTTCCGGGTCCTTGCTGCTCATCGTGTATTCGGTGATGCCGTCCACGCTCACGTCCACCGCGTCGGTGGTATAGAACCAGCCGCGCCAGAACCAGTCGAGGTCCGTGCCGGAAGCGTCTTCCATCGTGCGGAAGAAGTCGGCCGGGGTCGGGCGCTTGAACTTCCAGCGCTCGGCGTATTCCTTGAAGGCGAAGTCGAACAGCTCGCGGCCGAGGATGGTCTCGCGCAGGATGTTCAGGGCGGTAGCCGGCTTGGCGTAGGCGTTGTTGCCGCGCTGGAGGGTGGACTCGGCATTGGTCATCACCGGCACCTGGTTGGTGCTGCGCATGTAGTCGACGATGTTGCGCGCCTCGCCGCGGCGCGACGGGTAGTTGTCTTCCCAGGCTTCCTCGGCCAGGAACTGCAGGAAGCTGTTCAGGCCCTCGTCCATCCAGGTCCACTGGCGCTCGTCCGAGTTGACGATCATCGGGAAGTAGTTGTGGCCGACCTCGTGGATGATCACGCTGATCAGGCCATACTTGGTGCCCTTCGAATAGGTGATCTCGCCGGTCTTCTTGTCCTTCACCGGGCGCCCGGCGTTGAACGAGATCATCGGGTATTCCATGCCGCCGATCGAGCCGTTCACCGAGATCGCGGTCGGGTAGGGGTAGTCGAAGGAATACTTGTTGTACTGCTCGATGGTGTGGATCACGGCCGCCGTCGAGTAGCGCTCCCACAGCGGGTTGCCCTCTTTCGGGTAATAGGACATGGCCAGCACGTCCTTGTCGCCGCTCTTGATGGCCTGGGCATCCCAGATGAACTTGCGGCTCGATGCAAAAGCGAAGTCGCGCACGTCCCTGGCCTTGAAGTGCCAGGTCTTGGTTGCCTTGTTTTTGGCAGCTGAGCGATTCTTCTCGGCGGCTTCCGCCTCTGCCTGGGTGACGATGATCACCGGCTTCCTGGCGGTCCTGGCCTGCTGCAGGCGCTCGCGCTGGGCCGCGCTCAGGACCGCACTCGCATTCTGCAGCTCGCCGGTGGAGGCGACGATATGGTCGGCCGGGACGGTCAGCTGCACGTCGTAGTCGCCGAACTCCAGCGTGAATTCGCCGTCGCCCATGTACTGCTTGTGCTGCCAGCCCTTGACGTCGTAGTAGGCCGCCATGCGCGGGAACCACTGGGCCGACAGGTAGATGTCGTTGCCATCGTCGAATTTTTCGAATCCGGTGCGGCGGCCAACCACGTTCGCCTCGGGGACCTTGAAGGTCCAGGCCAGGTTGAAGGTGGTGCGCGCGCCCGGCTTCAGCGGCTGCGGCAGGTCGATCCGCATCATGGTCTTGTTGACCGTGTGGCGCAGCGCGCGGCCGTCGCTGCCCGTCACGCTGCTGACCTGGATGCCGCCTTCGAAGCGCTGCTGGCTGAGGGTGGCCTTCAGGCTGTCGAACTTGACGCCGTCGCCGCCGCGCGCCTGCCAGGCGTCGCGCGAGGGCAAGGTCGAAATGCGGCGGTTGTCCGAATCGGCGCGGAACATGTTCTGGTCCAGCTGCACCCACAGGTAGTTCAGGGCGTCCGGGGAATTGTTGGTGTAGGTGACGCTGCCCGATCCCGTGATGACGCGCTTGTCCTCATCGAGGCTGGCACGCAGCCGGTAGTCGGCGCGCTGCTGCCAGTAGCGGTGGCCCGGCGCGCCGGAAGCGGTGCGGGTCTCGTTCGGGGTCGGCAGCAGCTCGTCGAGCTGGCGGAACTTGTCGTCGAAGGCGGGCGCGGCGTGCGCGCTGCCGGCCAGGAAAAGGACAGCCAGGGCGGCCTGCAGTGGTTTGAGTGTCATGCTGATCGGTCGTCGTCGATAAAGAAACGGCAGGGCACGTGGCCCTGCCGGTGATGGGCGGTGGTCCGCCCGGGTGTCGAAGATGGCTTACTCGGCCTTCGGCGCCTCGTCCTTCTGGCCGGCCGCTTTCGGCGGCGCCAGCTTGGTGTTGAAGTCGCGCATCAGGTTGCCGCCCGCGTCACGGTTGGTCTTGAACAGCTCCAGGCGCGACGGGGTCGGCTTGGCCGGCCAGGCGTTGTTGCTGACGTCGATGTCGGCGGTTTCCCAGTACGGGTCCTGGGTCAGGCCGACGACCGGCTCGTCGGTGATGAAGAGCTTGGTGACCTTCTTCGGCGAATAGCGCCACACTTCGGCCGGGATGCGCTCGATGACCTTCTTGCCGCTCTTGAGTTCGAGTTCGACGATCAGCGGCGTGACCAGGCCACCCTTGTTGCTGAAGTCGACCAGGTAGAAGTGCTTGCCTTCCTTGAGCAGGTTCTTTTCCCAGTCTTCCAGGCCGGCGACGGTTTCGTTGAACTTGTTGCGGTCCTTGTTGGTGACCGTGAAGTCGTCATGCTCGTTGTAGAAGTCCTTCAGTTCCGGGAAGCGGTCGACGCGGCGTTCCATGCCCTTGTTGCGCTGGTCGGTGACCGAGATCGGCTCTTCCTGCTTGCGCGCGCGCTGCCAGGCCTTCTCGACTTCCGGGTCCTTGCTGCTCATCGTGTACTCGGTGATGCCGTCCACGCTCACGTCCACCGCGTCGGTGGTGTAGAACCAGCCGCGCCAGAACCAGTCGAGGTCCGTGCCGGAGGCGTCTTCCATCGTGCGGAAGAAGTCGGCCGGGGTCGGGCGCTTGAACTTCCAGCGCTCGGCGTATTCCTTGAAGGCGAAGTCGAACAGTTCGCGGCCGAGGATGGTTTCGCGCAGCACGTTCAGCGCGGCGGCCGGCTTGGCGTAGGCGTTGTTACCGAACTGCAGCAGCGACTCGGAGTTGGTCATGATCGGCACCTGGTTCTGGGTGCGCATGTAGGGCACGATCGAACGCGGGTGGCCGCGCATCTCGTCCCAGTCTTCTTCCCAGGCTTCCTGGGCCAGCGACTGCACGAAGGAGTTGATGCCCTCGTCCATCCAGGTCCACTGGCGCTCGTCGGAGTTGACGATCATCGGGAAGTAGTTGTGGCCCACTTCGTGGATGATCACGCCGATCAGGCCGTACTTGGTACGCTTCGAGTAGGTCAGTTCGCCGGTTTTCTTGTCCTTCACGGGACGCGGGCCGTTGAACGAGATCATGGGGTATTCCATGCCGCCCACCGGGCCGTTCACCGAAATCGCGGTGGGGTACGGATAGTCGAAGGAGTACTTGCTGTACTGTTCGATGGTGTGGATGATCGCGTGGGTCGAGTAGCGTTCCCACAGCGGGTTACCCTCTTTCGGGTAGTAGGACATGGCCATCACTTCGTTCGGGCCCGACTTGATCCCCTGGGCGTCCCAGATGAACTTGCGGCTCGAGGCGAAAGCGAAGTCACGCACGTTCCTGGCCTTGAAGTGCCAGGTCTTGGTGCTGGTGGCGCGGCCTTTCTCGGCGGCTTCGGCCTCGGCCTGGGTCACGATCAGGACCGGCTTCTTGGCCGTGCGCGCCTGGCGCAGGCGTTCGCGCTGGGTGGCGGTGAGCACCTGGCCCGGATTCTGCAGTTCGCCGGTGGAAGCCACGATGTGGTCCGAGGGCACGGTGATCTGGACGTCGTAGTCGCCGAATTCCAGCGTGAATTCGCCAGCGCCCAGGAACTGCTTGTGCTGCCAGCCATACACGTCGTAGTAGGCCGCCATGCGCGGGAACCACAGGGCGATCTCGAACAGGTCGTTCTTGTCGTCGAACTTCTCGTAGCCCGAGCGGCCGCCGAGGATCTTCTGCTCGTTGATGTTGTAGTGCCAGTCGAGGCTGAACGAGACCTTCGCGCCCGATTTCAGCGGCTGCGGCAGGTCGATGCGCATCATGGTGCCATTGATGGTGTACTTCAGCGGACGGCCGCCACTGTCGCGCACGTTGCGGATGTTGAAGCCGCCTTCGAAGTTGTTCCCCTCGAACAGGTTGCGCATGGCGTCGAACTTCACGCCATCGCCGCCGCGCGCCTGCCAGGCATCGCGCGAAGGCAGGGTGGCGGTCTTGCGGGCCGCCGAATCCGGCTTGTAGATGTTCTCGTCCAGTTGCAGCCAGAGGTACTTCAGCGTGTCGGGGGAATTGTTGTGGTACGTGATGCTGCCCGACCCGGTGAGCGAACGCTTGTTCTCGTCCAGCGTGGCGCGCATCTGGTAGTCGGCGCGCTGCTGCCAGTAGGCGTGGCCCGGGGCACCCGAGGCGGTGCGCACGGCACCCGGCGTCGGCAGCAGCTCATCGAGCTGACGGAATTTGTCATCGAAAGGCGGAGCGGCCAAAACGGAGGCGCTGAGGCACAGCGCGGCCAGCCCGATGGGCAGACGTATCATATTTCCCCTGGAATTTTAATTGGAATAGGAAAAAGTATTCTAGCTTTACCCATTCGGCAATTGTTTGCTGGAATTGTAAAAAAGCTGATACATGATGCATATGTATCCGCGTCCAGCAGCGCAGCCGGGCTCAGGCATCTGGATCGAAACCGCGCACCGGGAAGCCGGCGTCGCGCTGGATCCAGTTGCGCGGCGAGTAGGCTGCACGTGCATCGGTGGCGTGCAGCGTGAACGCATGGCGCGAGACCGTTGACCGGTTCGGCGCGCTGTAGTGGGGCAGCAGGCCGTGAAAACAGACCAGGGTGCCGGCCGCGGCTTCGAGCGGCACTGCCGTACTGTCGTCGGGCCAGGGCGTGCTGTCCAGCTTTTCCATGCTGATGGTGTCGCCGTCGCGCAGGAAGCATTCACGCAAGGGGCCGCGGTGGCCGCCCGGCTCGGCCCACAGGCAGCCATTGTCCCTGGTCGCGTCTTCCAGCGCGAACCAGAAGGTGGTGACGGTAATCGGGTCGCTGTCGAAGAAGGTGGCGTCCTGGTGCCAGCGTACTTCGCCGCCGATGCCGGGCTGCTTGAAGATGTACATCGATTGCCAGACCTGCGGCTGCTCCAGGCCGAGATCGCGCGCCACTGCGGCCAGTGTCGGATCACGCGTGAACGCCTCGAACACGGGATCGAGGTCGTGCATCGCATGCCCGATCTTGTTGATCGACAGGGCCTTGGGCTGGCGCAGCTGGCCGTCAGGGCCGAAGGCTTCTTCCTCGAAGAAGCAGCGCACCGTGTTGTCCGAGCCGAGGAACCAGGCGTCGCTGGCGCGTTCCTGGTCGCGGGTAGTAAAGATGGCGCGCGATTCTTCCGGGTCGAAGGCCTCAACGATTTCCTCGGCGCGCCGGCGCAATGCCGCGATCTCATCGGGTCCCTTGAAGCCGGGGAGGACAAGGAAGCCGTCACGCCGGTACTGTTCGCGTTGTTCGGTGGTCAGCATGGATGCAGGTCCGGGCAAAAAATGCCATTGTAGCGCCGCGTTCAGGCATGGGCCGGCGTCGTGAAGGTGAGGCGGTGGCGCCAGCGTGTGAGTCGATCGCGATCGCGTCGCCATCGCCGCGCGCGTCTTGTGACATGCCGGGTGATCAGCGATTACAAATCCACGCACCCTCGGCGTAAACCCGTTCCTTGCCCAGGTACACGGCGTCGGTCACCGCGAACACGTCGATGTGGTAGCGCGCATCCTTGCGCTTGAAGCCGGGCTTCGGATACACGCCGTGCTTGGCGCCGAGCGACAGGTGAATGCCGCACATGCGCTCGTAGGTACCGATGTCGTCCACGCGCCGCTCGCGCGTAAAGGCGCGGTTCAGGCCGAAGCCCAGTTCGCGCACCCAGACTTCGCCTTCGTCGGCGCTGATCCTGTCCAGCACTTCCTGGAAGGCCGGGGTCGCGTTCTCGGTGCCGACCACGCGTCCGCGCTCGACGACCAGGGTCACCGGCAGGTCGGGGTGGTTGGAGCGGTAGCTGGTATCGCCGAACACGTGCACCTGCACCCGTCCGTGCACCGCTTCCAGGTCGAGCGCTTCGGTAAACACTTCGCCGATCGGGAACTGGCCACCGACGTTGTGCATGTCGCTGTAGTCGCCCACGTTCAACCTGGCCGGCTCGAAGGGCGAACTGAAATACAGGGTCTCGCCGCCGCCCACCACGCGCGCATGCGGCGCCGCGTCGATGCGGGCCTTGAGCGCGCGTCCGGTGCCGCGGAAGTAGGCGGGATCGTAGGCCAGGGCTTCGATGTAGTGCTCGGACTGCGCACCGGGCATGCGTGACAGGTGCACGTGCTCGATCACCTTCAATCCCAGCTTGAACAGCTCGACCCGGATGCGAAAGCCATCGAGGCGGAAGTTGGTGGACTGCACCAGCACCACCAGGTCGCGCGGCGCCATGCCGTGAAAGGCGGCCAGCACCGCCTCGGGCGTAGAGGCGTCGAAGTCGAGGAAGCGCGCCTGCGGCAGCTTGCGGCGGTAGCCTGCCAGCAGCGCGCGCGCCAGGGCGGTGCGTTCGTCGTAGACCACCAGTGCCTCCTGCGCCGGACCGTGCTCGAGCGCGATCGCAAGGATGTCGCCCAGATGGCTGGCGGCGGCATCGACGGCGTGGGCAGGAAGCTCGGCCTGGGCCGGCAGGACGGTGGGGGCGGGCGTGTCAGGCATATGCATGTTCGGCGGAATTGAGCGGAAATCGGCGCCATTATACGTACGTTGGCCAGAAGTTCCCGGGCCAGGGCCGATTTCGGCTCTGCTATTGAGCCTGGCGGGGTCAGGACGCGCTACCTTGTGTACGGCGCGCCGCGCTGCAGTGGCCGGCGCTATGATTTGAGCAACAACAATAGCCATCCAGGCTGCATCCGCAGGCTGCATTCACATCACATTCCGACGAACGGCGCACGGTGCAAGGCGACGCATGACATATCGATGGGAAACCCCTGCCAGTGTCTGGCAGGAAGACGAGCGCAGCGGGGAGTTCGCGCTGCTGGCCAGCGAAGGCCTGGGCCAGGTCGACTGGCAGGCCGGGGCCCGTGGCCGCCTGCCCGACGTGGCGCGCCTGCTCGGCGCCTCGCTGCCCACCGCCTGTGGCTGCGCGCCCATCTATCCGGAAGGCTTCGCGTTCTGCCCGAACTGCGGCAAGCCGCTGCGGCGCCTGCCGGGCACGCCCGCGCGCCAGCCGGGCTGGTGGGGGCCGGGCGGGGAATCGCTGTTGCCGCGCCACGTCCCGCACGGCCTGCCGGTGACGTCGCTGCCGCTCGGCGACAGCCTGGAAGAACGCCCGGCCGCGCCGCATCCCGGCCGCCCCGACCTGGCCATGCCGGCGCCGCCGAATGCGCTGTGCGTGTTCGCCGCCGCCCATTACGGCTTTCCCGAACAGCGCCTGCTGGCACTGGCCCATACCCGCGGCGTGCTGCAGTACTGGGACCCGGCGGCCGCCCTGTGGCACGTGCTGGCGCCCGACGAAGGCGCGGCCAGCCTGGCCTTCACCGCATCCTGCTATGCCTGGCTGCCGGTGGCGGAGCCGCGCCGCGGCGAGGTCGCGATCGTGCCGACCAGCGCCGGCCTGCAACGCCTCTGGATCAATCCGGTGAGCGAAAGCTACCGCACCGAAACGGTGCTGGACGCGCCGCTGGTGGCCGCACCCGGCACCATGCGTCGCCATATCGCCTGCCTGGCGCTGTTCGAGGGCAGGGTGCGCCTGTGGAGCGCGCGTCCGGATACCGGGGCGGTCGAGGAATTCGCCTGTCCCGACGTGCCGGAGGGAGGCTGGTCGCGCCCGATCGGCTACGACGGCCGCCTGTTCTGGCTGCACGAAGGCGGCGAGCTGGCCTGGCGCCCGGGTGCGGCGCCGCTGTTCACGCCCTGGCCGCCCGGCTGGCAGCCGCGCCTGGACTTCGGTGGCCCGACCCAGAGCAGGGACGGGCGCCTGTGGCACATCGGGCACGACGGCCAGGGCTATTCCTTCCTTGAACTGGGCAGCGAGGCGCCGCAGCGCATGCCGATCGACGGCGCGCGCCTGGGCTTCGCGAATTTCCTGTTCCGGCGCGGCCATCCGGTGCTCGACGAGCCCTGGTCCGGCGAGCACGTTGAAGACCAGAACCAGGACGATACCCTGGTGCTGCCGCTGCTGCGCGCCTTCAACAACAACCGCAGCCAGCCGAGCGGCCTGGTGCTCCGGCTGCACAAGTACACCGGCCGCGCCGAGGAGGCGCTGGAAGCGCGCGGCCAGGGCCGCGTCATCGCGCGCGGCACGGTCGAATGGATCGGCCGCCGCAACGTGATCCTCGACGAAGTGATCCGCCTCTCGCATCCCCTGGCTTGCCAGCCTGTCGTGTATGACGGCTGCCTGTGGCTGCACCATCCGGACTGGAACCTGATGCGCGGCTGGCGCCTGGAAGAAGCGCAATGAAGGGCGCCATGATGCCGATCCTGCGCCCCGTCCTGGTCCGCGTTCTCGCCGCCCTGGCGCTGCTGTGCGCGGCCGCCGGCGCGCACGCCACGCCGCATGTGATCCTGGTGCAGAACTCGGGCTGGATGGAACCCTTCTACAGCGATCCGCAGTCGCCGTTCAAGCCGCTGGTGGGCGCCCTGGCGGGCGCCGTGGTGCAGCCGGGCGAGGCCCTGGTACTGGCTTCCTTCAACCAGTCGCTGCCCGGCGCGCCCTCGCCCAAGGCACTGCTCTCGCTCAAGGCCGAGGGCGACACGGTGCGCCGCCGCGTGAACGCGGCCCTGGCCGGGCTCGACATGGCGCGCAAGCCGAACAGCACGGCGCTGGCCGATACCGACCTGGGCGAAGCGGTGCAGGCGGCGATGAACGTCGCGCTGGCCGGCAAGCCGGGCATCGTCTGGCTTGTTACCAACAACCGCAACAGCCCGAACAACGACCAGGCCACCGCGGCGCGCAACCGCGAATTCTATGCACTGATCCACCGCGGCGCCGCGATCGACCGGGTGGTCGCGTTCCCGCTGCGCATGCCGGTGCAGGGCCGGCACTACCGGGCCAACGGCCTGATGGTGTATGCCTTCGCGGTCGGCGCCGAAGGAGGCAGGGCGCTCGACGCCCTGCTGGCCTCGGGCCGCATCGCGCGCGTGATCACCGAGCGCCCGGCGCGCCTGAAGCCGCTCGACCGCGACACCGTGCGCCTGGCGCCGGTGCAGGTGGAAGCCGCGCCCGGCGTGGCCTTCTCCCAGGCGCCGGGCGGCGCGCTGCGCGCGGACGTCGATCCGGATGCGCGCACCCCGCGCGCCAGCGTGCGCTGGAACCTGGAAAACACGATCTACCCCTACACCATCGCCTCGGCCACGCTGGGTGCGCGCTCGGTGCTGGCGGGCGAGACGCGCGCCATCGCTCTGGCCAGCAGCCGCGTGAACGGCCTGGCGCCGGGCCAGCCGCTGCCGCTCGGCTCGACGATGCAGTTGCCGGTGGCGCAGCTGCCCGACAAATGGTCGCTGGCGGCGCTCAAGTCGGCCGGATCGGCCTATGTGCTGCCGGGACGCATCGAGCTTCACCTGGCGCAGCAGCGGCTGGTGCTGTCGCAGGCCTTCCGCGAACGCATGGCGGCCCTGTTCCCGGGCGATCCGCTGCCCGAGATCTTCACGCCGCCCGCCACGATCCAGGCCTCGAACGCGGTGCTGCCGCTCGAAGTGCGGGTGCACTACGGCATGGGTCCGCTGGCGGCCCTGGGCGGCCTCGCGGCGGCCCTGCTGGCGGCGGCCGCCGCGGGCGCCTGGGCCTATGGCCGTCCGCGCGTGGCCCAGGTCACGGTCGAGGATGAGCTGCGCACCATGCGCGGCCGGCCCGGCACCGTGCAGCCGGTCTACGACAAGGCCGGCACCCAGGTGGCGCTGCTGAAGACGACCCTGTTCGGCCACCAGTTGCTCGACCTGCGCGAAGGCGCGCAAGTGCGGCTCGGCCGCTGACAATAAAAAAGAAAGGAAACCCCATGCAAGCAGACCAGACCGCCACCGCGCCCGCACCTGCACCCGCCGACCCCGGCTTCAAGCTGCCCGAGGAATCGCCCTCGCCCCAGGAGTCGCTGCCGAAGAACCAGTCCGACACGGCCACCCGCCCGGTCGAGGTGGTGCCAGGGGCAGACGCGCCGGTACCGGCCACCGACACCTCGAGCCGCGACCTGGCGATCGGCGCCGCCGTGTTCGTGGTGCTGCTGGTAGTGTATTTCTTCGTGCGGAACGCCTACGTGCACCACCTGGTGGTGCGGCGCGTGGCGCCCTCGTCGGCGGGTAGCGCCGGCTGGCTGCTGTTCCTGGGCCTGGCTTTTCTCTCGGCCGCCGCGGTGCTGGCGATCATCAACGCCAGCAAGTTCCTCACCTTCGCCGTGACCGGACCGCTGGTGGCGGTGGGCCTGGTGGCACTGGGCGCGGCCCTGTTCGTCGGCCGCCGCTGACCCTGACAACGAGAACACAAAAGAGAACACCATGGCAGATTTCCCCAACCCTGCAGCCGTCAACGCCAAGTCGGAGCTGAAGGTCGACCTGCGCCCGACCCTGTTCATCGGCGCCGGCGGCACCGGCATGGAAGTGATGATGCGCATCCGCCGGCGCATCCTGTCGGCGGTCTGGAACCGCCACCAGCCGACCCGCGTGGAATCGATCGGCGACTTCCCGGTGGCGCGCTTCCTGCACTTCGACCTCGATAACAATGCCGTGATCGACGAGGGCAAGTCGCAGCGCACCGACCCCTGGTACGAACTGGTCAAGCTGAGCGACGAGGAGCGCCTGGTCGAACCGCTCGACCTGCCGCAATACCACGAGTCCGACGACAGCCTGGCGCGCTTTCCGCTGATCGAAAGCTGGATGCCGCTGCGCCCCAAGAAGCTGCGCTCGCTCGGCATCGACCCGTCGAAGGGGGCAGGGCAGATCCGCGCGCTGGCCCGGCTCTACCTGTACGACAAATACCCCAAGCTGCGCGGGCGCATCAAGGGTGCGCTCAACGGCCTGGCCAGCAATGCCGGCATCGAGCGCAAGGAAAACTACCAGCGCCTGGGCCTGCAGGTCGATACCTCGAAGTTCCGCATCGTCGTGATCGCCTCCTGCGCCGGCGGGACCGGCGCCGGCAGCGTGCTGGACCTGGGCTGGCTATCCAAGGCCATCGCGCGCCAGGAAGTCTCGGACAGCCAGGTCGACCTGGTGCTCCTGATGCCGGGCGGCTTCGCCAAGGCCAACAAGGAGCGCACCGAGGCCAATGCCTACGCCACCCTGATGGAGCTGGAAACGGCGATGCGCGACATGAACGCGCAAGTCCACTGGATGGACCCGGACAGCATCCAGGGCCGTGGCGCGCCCTACGACGACGTGTACTTCGTCGACACCGCGAACCTCGCCAACAAGGCCACGGCCGACATCAAGGACGTGTACCAGATGGTGGCCGATACCCTGTTCGAGGATTTCGCCTCGGCCGATTTCGCCAACCGCAAGCGCTCGGTGGCGGTCAACCAGCAGCAGCACAAACTCGGGCCTTACAATCCGCGGGTGCCGGAGCAGCGCTTCGGCGACATGCGGCTGTCCTATTCCAAGGCGTATTCCGCCTTTGGCCAGGCGGTGCTGGATACCCAGCAGAGCCTGCGCGACGACATCCGCGCCTACGAGCTGGCCGGATTGATGGTCAAGGCCTTCTTTGGCCTCGTCAGTACCGACGGGCGGGGGGAGGGCGGCCTGGCACGCCGCGCCGCCGACGCCGAGCGCGACAGCTTCATGCGCGAGCAGATGGAAATGGCCGAACGCCCCTTCGACGCCTTTCCGGACTTCCGCAAGGGCACCGTGGACGTGACCCCGTTCACCGAGTATGCGCTGACCAATACGCTGCTGCTGGACAAGGACGGCCGCTCGCTGCTCGAGCGCGTCGAGAGCAAGGTGCAGCTCGAGGTCGACCGCATCATGGCCTCCTATGACATCAAGCTGTGGCGCGAAAAAGTGGCCGAGCTGCTGCCGCAGCTGGAGCGCGACGCGATCCGCGAGGCCGGCGCCACCGCCGAGACCAGCGAGGACCGCATCAAGCGCCACACGGGCGAACTCACCGGGCAGCTGAAGACCCGCGTGCGCGATCGCCTGTACGCGCTGCTGGACGACCGCAAGCAGGGCGGCCTGGAATTCGTGCTGTCGCTGCTGGAACAGGTCAAGGCGCGCCTGTCGCAGCGCGACCTCGGCAATGCCGAGCGCAACAGCCGCCGCTACCGCGACATCCGCGACGCCCTGCGCACGCGCCAGGTCGAGGAATCGCTGAACAACCTGTCGCAGGCCGCCGGCCGCCTGTTCGGCAAGGAGCCGCAGGCGCGCGAAGTCATGAACCACCTCAAGCGCGATATCGCCGACTACCTGCGCTTCCACCTGCTGGCGGTGGCGGCCGGCCAGTCGATCGAGGTGATGCGCAACATGTCGTCCTGGCTGGGCGAGCCGCAGTCCACCGACGAATACGGCAATGCCCAGTGGAGCGGCATCGCCGGCGAATTCCAGGAAGGACGGCGGATGGTGGCGGCCATGCTGGCCGCCGCCGACCAGCGCATCAGCCAGCTGCGCGCGGACGCGCGCCAGGAGCATGCCACCTACATCAAGCTGGCCGGCGACACGCTGCCGCCGCCCGTGCGCCTGACTGGCGACGTCGGCGCCTGGAGCGAGGAAGTGCTGCTGGAGTTCGGCGGTTCGGCGCGCCTGTTCCCGCAGCTTGGCGACGAGCGCCTGCGCGCCGACCTGCTGCTGAAACTGTTCCGGCGCGCCCAGCTGCAGCTGTCCAGCCAGGAGCTGGAGCAGCCGGAGCCAGTCGATCCGCTGCTCGAACGCTTGTCAGGCATGACGCCCCAGGAGCGCCAGCGCGTATTCGCCGAATGGATCCGCAGCGCCATGCCCTGGGTGAATGCGCGCTTCTCGGCCGAGTTCACGCCGAACGCCGACCAGTTCAAGTGCTTCATCGGCGTCGGCGACGTCGGCGCCTGGCGCCGGATGGAGCTGGAACTGCGGGCCGCGGTGCCCACCGGGTACTTCCATGGCGACCTGGTCTCCATTGTCAACACCGGCATCCCGGGCAAGGCGGTGTGCTACATCGAGCTGTCGGGCTTCCCGATGACGGTGCTGCGCGGCCTGCCGACCTGGCGCGCCTCGTACCAGATCGAGAACCCGAAGATCCCGACCCACCTGCACTTCGACGCCACGCGTTTCCGTCACCCGCTGTCGCCCTCGATGGACGAACTGAACCGGCTGGCGGACGACTACGAGTGGTTCCTGCAGGCGATCGCGCTGGGCGTCATCCGCCGCAAGCCCGACCTGGGCGACCGCGAGGCCAGCTTCCAGCCGCGCGGCCAGTACCTGTTCGAGGTCGAGCCGGGTTCGGGTGAATGGCTCCAGATCGGCAACGAATACGCGATCCGCTCGAACGGCCTGCCGCCGTACTACCGCGACGGCGTGGTCCAGGCCGTGCGCCACCGCCTGGCCAATGCGGGCCCGCACCAGCTGCTGTTGCTGGCGGCCCTGATGCGCCACTACCAGCTGCGCGTGTACGAGCCGCGCCTGGAAGTGGACGAGACCGGGGCCCAGCTGCCGTCTCCTTCGCTGCCGAACATCACCGCGCGGCGCCTGTACGACGCCTGGATCCGGCGCGCCGCCGCGCTCGACCCGGGCCTGTCGCCGGCCCAGATCGAGACCGCGCTGGCCGGCATCGCCACCTGGACCGAGACGGTGCCGGATTCCGCCAGCGACGCCTACAGCTGGGAAGTCGAGCGGCCGGTGGACAAGCGCGTGATCCTGCCCGAGTACCTGGCCAGCGACGAGCAAGCGGCGGTGCTGCTGCAGCGGCGCGCGGCGCCCGCGCAGCGGCTTGACGCGCCGCTGGACCTGGCGAAGGTCCCGGCGCGCTACAAGCTGTTCGTGCAGGGTGCCCAGCGCGGTCCGTTCACGCTCGAGGACATCGCACGCCAGGCCGCGCGCGGCGAGATCGACGCTGGCACGCGCGCCTGGAACATGGCCTGGAACCCGCGGCTGGACAAGTGGAGCACGGTCGGCGCACTGCCGGAACTGGCCGCGCTGCTCGATGACCCGGTACCCGATCCCGAGGATGCCGGCGACGGCGTTCCCGATCCGGAATGAAGGACGGCATGGCGCACCAGGACACGCTCTACCGCTGCATCGCCCCGCACTGCGGGCGCCTGATGCCGAGACGGGTGAACTTCTGCCCGTGGTGCGGCACGGCCCAGCAGGCCGCGCTGCCTGCCGCGGACGCGCCGGTGCTGGCCAAGGCAGCGGCACAGGCACAGGCGCAGGCGCAGGCGCCGGCCCAGCCCGTCCCGGCCCAGGCGCCACCGGCCGCGGCAGGGGCGGCAGCGGCGCAGGCACCCGTGCCCACTCCTGCAGCCGGCCCGGCAGCGGCGGCCGGCGCCACGCCTTCCCCGGCGCCGGCACCGGCGGCCTCCACGCAGTCGCCGCCGGCGTCGCGCCATGCGCCAGGCATACCGCCGCCGCCCGGCGTCGGCCGCCAGGCGCGCGCGGAGCCCACCGCCGCGCCGCCGCCGAGGCGCGCCCCAATCCGCCTGCGCTGGTGGATCCTGGCGCTCGCCGCGCTCTGGATCATCTGGCTCAGCGTGCGTCCGGAAGGCACGCGCATCGAGCGGCGCATGGAGCGGGCAGTGGCGCTGGCGGTGGAATGCAAGGCGCGCGACGCCCAGGACGAGCTGATCACGCTGCGCCGTACACGCGCCACGCCCGAGCAGCTGCGCCAAGTGCAGCAGTCGCTGAACAAGGCCGCCGCCGACTGCACCCGCGCCGAACAGCGCGCCCGGGCCTGGAGCGATACCAGCGCCGCGGTCGACAAGCTGCGGCGCGCGCGTTCCTACGACAAGGCGCTGGCGCGGCTGGCAACATTCACGAAGCGCTGGGGCGAGGATGCGCAGAGCCGCGCGCTGCGGCAGGACATCGTCGATGCGCGCGACCACCCGCTGGCCGATCCCGCGCGCGGGGAGTGAAGCGGCTGGCCCGAAACGTCAGCCGCGTTTGCGGCGGGCGGTGTATCCTTTCTGGCAAGCAGACAGGCGGGGTTCCATATGAAAACACGCACGAAGACAGGCATGTTGGGCACGCTCCTAATAGTGGCGTCTCTAGCAGGCTGCAGCCGCGAGGAAGAAGCGGTCGGTCCGGCCCAGCGCGCCGGCAAGGCGCTCGACGACGCGGGCGCGAAGGTCACGCGCCAGCTGGACAATGAACTGGCCAGGGCCGACCGCGCCACGCGCGAGGCGCGCGAAAAGATCAAGGATGCCACCCAGGACGCCAAGGGCGGCTTGAAACGGGCCACCGAGGAAGTCGGCAGGAAGGTCGAGGACGTCGGCGAAAAAATCCAGGATGCGGCCGACTAGCGGCCGCCCGCGTACCGCTCAGGCGGCCTGCACGGCGCTCGCCTGGTTGCCCAGCACCACCGACATCTTGACCTTGCCGGCGCGCCAGGCGCCTTCGAGGTTCTGCTCGATGTCTTCCATGCATACCTGGCCCGCGTCGGCGAAACCCTGCACGCCGTAGGCGCGGTTGCGGCCGTGTGACTTGGCCATGTACAGGGCCATGTCCACCATGTTGACCGCGCGTTCCCATGGCAGCACCAGGCCGCCGCAGGACAGGGGGAAGGGCGCGAAGCCGATCGACACGTTCACCGCCAGCCGGTGTTCGCCATGCACCACCGCGACCGCCGAGATGCCGCTCAGGATGCGCTGCGCCACCTCGTCCAGGCCGGAGCGCGGAATGCTCGGCAGGAAGGCCAGGAATTCCTCGCCGCCCCAGCGCACGATCATGTCGGTCTCGCGCAGGATCTCGCCCAGGCTGTTGGAGATCGCGGTCAGCACGGCGTCGCCCGCGGCATGGCCAAAGGTATCGTTGATGTGCTTGAAGTGGTCGACGTCGAGCAGGAACAGCGCGCCGCACTGGTCGGGGCCGGCCTGGACCGGCGCCTGGGGCGTGGTGCGCATGTAGTCGAGGAAGTGGCGACGGTTGTACAGCCCGGTCAGGGGGTCGCGCACGCTCTGCTGCTTGAGTTCCTTGTTCTTTTCGTGCAGCTGGGCGTTGGTATGGCGCACCTTGCGGTACAGCAGGCCGACCACCACCGAGGCCAGCGCGAACACGGCCACCAGCAACCACCAGATGCGCTGCTGCAGGCTGTTGACTTCGTTCTCGCTGCGCAGCAGCTCGATCTGGCGCTGCTTCTTCTCGGTCTCGTATTTTTCCTGCAGGTCGAGCACGGCGCGCTGGCGGCGCCGCTCGAACAGCTCGTTCGAGATCTTGCGTTCGCGGTGGTAGGCGCGCAGGGCGCCCGGCAGGTCGCCGGCGCGCTCGAGCGCCTGGCCGTACTCGACCAGCACCGACTGCAGCTCGGGCTGGTCGCCCAGGTTCTCGTAGGCCGACATGCCGGCCTCGATGTGGCGCTTGCCGTCGACCAGGCGGCCGGTGGCCAGGTAGGCCTGGCCCAGGTTCAGGCGCCCGGTCGCTTCCAGCCCGGCGTCGTTGAGGGCGCGCGCCGCCACGATCGACTGTTCCGCGTAGGCGGCCGCGTTGACGTAGTCGCGCAGTTTCAGGTAGCAGTCCGACAGGTTTACCAGCGTGTAGGCCACCATCGAGTCGGCCCCGATCGAGCGTTCGATCGCCAGGCTGTCCAGCAACGCCTTCAGGCCGCGCTGGTATTGGCCGGTGGCCGCCGCCAGCGAGTATTCGGCGTGCTTGAGGGTCGACATGCGGCCGGGGGAATGGGCTTTCTCCGCCGCCGCCACCGCCTCGGCCAGGGTCTCGAAGCCCTTGTCGTATTCGCGCATCTGGCCGTACAGCTCGATCAGCGCATTGAGCGACATGACGATCTGGGTCGGGTCGCCATGCTTGCGCGCCAGCGCCGCGGCCGACTGCAGGCGCTCCAGCGCTTTCGGAAAATTGCCTTGCTCGGTGAAGGCGTCGCCGGCCGCGATCGTGGCGCGCACCTTCAGCTCGACGTCGTCGGTGAGGTTGGCCAGGCGCTCGGCTTCCCAGGTCAGCTGGTGCGAATCGAGCAGTTCGGCATGGCGGTAGGCCATGTAGGCCTTGCGCAGCAGGCCCTTGGCCATCGCGCCGTTGTGGCCGTGCCTGCGTCCCAGGGCCACCAGTTCCTCGGCCACCGCCAGCGCCTCGTCCAGCTTGCCGAGGCCGTCGTAGCCACCCGACAGCTGGTTCAGGAATTCGATCCGCAGCTCGAGCGGCGCGGCGCGGCCTTCCTGCTCGATGGCGAGCAGCATCGGCATGGCGCGTTCCGGCACGAAGCGGTTGACCTCGCGGATCTGCTCCAGCCGCTGGGCCAGCGGCCGCGTGTCTGCGCCTGCGGCCGCGGAGGACGCAATGGACAGCGCCAGCGCGAGCGCAAGGCACCGCTGGCGTGACGACATGCGGGATGGAAGGCGAAGCATGAACTGGTCTCGGAACGCAGGCTGATAGACATCCGGGTTTGTATCGAAAACCATTATATGCCTGTTGCAGTAAAGAAATACGATTTCGAACTGCTTGTCACAAAAATGATACATATGAGTCTGGCAAGGGATGGCCAACCCGTCCGGCGCGAGCTTCGCCCCCTGTTTTCGACTCCCTGTCGCAAATCCCTTGAGCGGCCCGCGACCGGTTTCCTATAGTCGCTTCAGCAACACACCATCATCGATACGGAGACGGGAGAACGGCATGCTGGAACTGCGGGCGGTGACGAAACGCTATGGCAAGGACCTGAAGGCGGTGGACGGGGTGACGCTTTCCCTTGGCCGGGGCGTGGTCGGCCTGATCGGCCACAACGGCGCCGGCAAGTCGACCCTGATGGCCATGATCGCCACCCTGGCCCGGCCCAGCAGCGGCCAGATCCTGTTCGAGGGCGCCGACATCGTGCGCCGGCCGGAGGCGATCCGGGGCCGCCTCGGCTACCTGCCGCAGGACTTCGGCGTCTATCCGAACCTGAGCGCGCTCGAATTCATGCAGTACTTCGCGGCCCTCAAGGGCGTGCGCGACGGCGCCCGCATCCGCCGCCTGCTGGAACTGGTCAACCTGCACGAACAGGCGCAGCGCCCGGCCGCCTCGTTCTCGGGCGGCATGCGGCGCCGCCTCGGCATCGCCCAGGCGCTGCTGAACGACCCCGACATCCTGGTGGTCGACGAACCCACCGCCGGGCTCGACCCGGAAGAGCGGCTGCGCTTTCGCAACCTGCTGGGCGAACTGGGGCTGGGCAAGCTGGTGATCCTGTCCACCCACATCGTGTCGGACGTCGAGAGCATCGCGACCGAGCTGGCCGTCATGCGTTCCGGGCGCCTGGTGGCGCACGAGACGCCGGACGCGATCCTGGCGCGCGCACGCGGCCAGGTGTGGAGCGCCAGCGTGGCAGAGGCCGACTATGGCGCGCTGCGCGAGCGGGTGCGGGTGCTGCAGGCACAGCGCCAGGACGGACGCATGCTGCTGCGCATCGCGCATCCGGAACTGCCCTGCCTGGGTGCGCGCGCCGCCGAGCCGAGCCTGGAAGAAGCGCTGATGGCGCAGCGCTATGCGCTGCAGGCGGAGGCGGCATGAGCGCGGGCCAGGTGTACGTGCTGGCGGCGAACGAAGTCAGGCTGCGCCTGCGCCGCCTGTCCACCCTGGCCGCGCTGCTGGCGGTGGTGGCGGTGAGCTGGGCGATGATCACCGATACCGGCAGCGGCCGCGCCCTGATGGTGCTGAAGGATGCGCGCGTGCTGTACACCAGTTCCGCGCTGGCGATGGGCAGCGCCACCATGGCCAGCCTGCTGTTCAGCCTGGCGGGCTTCTACCTGGCGCGCGGGCGCACCGGCGAAGACCTGCGCAGCGGGATCGGCGGCGTGATCGGCGCCAGCGCGGCCGGCAACAGCCTGCTGGTGGCCAGCCGCTGGCTCGGCGCCCTCGCTTTCCTGGTGCTGCTGCTGGGCGGCTTCATGCTGACCACCTTCGCCTGCCACCTGCTGCGTGGCGACGGCCCGCTGCAGCCGCTGGTCTACCTGCAGACCTATGTCCTGATGCTGCTGCCGATGGCCATGTTCGCCGCCAGCTGCGCCGTGCTCTGCGACAGCTGGAGTCCGCTCATGGGCAAGGCCGGCGACCTGCTGTATTTCGTGCTGTGGATGGCCCAGCTCTCGATCGGCGCCGCGGTGGAGAAGGGCGGCGCCGACCCGCTGCTGGCGCTGGGCGATTTCACCGGCATGTCGGCGGCCCTGGCCAGCTTGCGCGGCCACGCGGACACCGCCGCCCTCGGCATCGGCATGATGCCTTTCCAGGCCGCGCTGGCGCCGGTGGAGCTGCCGCAATGGATGTGGAGTGCAGGCGCGGTGCGCGAGCGGCTGCTGTCCGGCCTGCTGGCCCTGCTGCCGCTGCTGCCGGCGGTGCTGCTGTTCCACCGTTTTTCGCCGGACCGGGTCAAGGCCGGCAAGGCGCGCCGGCGGCGCTCGCCGCTGGCCGTGCTGGACGGCTGGCTGCGCCCGCTGGCGCGCGCCGTGCAGCCCCTGCTGCGCCTGGCCGCGCGCCTGCCCGGCCTGCCCGGCCAGGTGCTGGCCGAAGCCTGCCTGGTGCTGGCCAGCGCGCCCAGCGCCATCGCCATGCTCGGTGCCTGCCTGGCCGGCGGCCTGCTGTTGCCGGCATCCGTGCTGCCGGGCTTGCTGGCGGGCGCCGTCGCCTACTGGGGCATCCTGTGCAGCGACTGCAGTACGCGCGACGCCACCTGCGGCTGCGCGGCCCTGGGCGCTGCCGTGCCGGGCGGGGAAGGGCGCCGCTTCCTGCGCCAGTGGGGCGCCGCGCTGCTGCTGGGCACGCTGTTCGTCGCGCCGGTGCTGCTGCGCTGGAGCGTGGCCGAACCGGTGCGCGCCGGCGCCGCCCTGGCCGGCCTGGTGGCGCTGGCCGGCTGCGCCGCGCTGTTCGGCCAGCTGAGCCGCACGCCGCGCCTGTTCCTCGGCCTGTTCCTGTTCGGCCTGTACGTCATGGTGAATGCCAAGGGCATGCCGATGCTCGACGTCGTCGGCTTCCACGGCGACGCCACCGCGCGTTCGGCGCTCGCCTTTTTCGCGGCCGGGCTGGCGGCGCTGGCGGCCGGGATCGGCTGGAGCCGGCGCGCCCGGGGGTGACCCCCAGCCCGTGGCGTGCAGGGCGCCCCGGCGCAGCGGGCTATACTCTCCGGGTCCTGGGTCGATCCGAGGGGATGACGATGTGGAAAACACCGTGGTTTCGCTGGGCCGCCGTGCTCGGCTTCGCGCTGGGCGGCTTCTTCGACGGCATCCTGCTGCACCAGATCCTGCAATGGCACCATTTGCTCAGTTTGGTTCCCGGCGTCGATGACTTGCGCCTGCAGGTGCTGTGGGATGGCTGGTTCCATGCGCTGATGTACCTGGTCGCGCTGGCCGGCCTGGCCGGACTGTGGCGCCAGCACGGGGCCGGCGCCGCCAGCCACGGCTGGCCGCTGCTCGGGGCGCTGCTGGTGGGCTTCGGGCTGTGGCACGTGGCCGATACGCTGCTCTCGCACTGGCTGCTGCAGATCCACCGGATCCGGGTCGACAGCGACGATCCGCTGCCGTGGGACCTGCTGTGGCTGGCCCTGTTCGGCATCGCGCCGCTGCTGCTCGGCTGGCGCCTGCGCCATCGCGCTGGCGGGCCAGGCCTGCCCGGTGCGAGCGCGCTGCTGGCGCTGGCGGCCGTGAGCGCGGGTGCCGGGGCCTGGGCCTTGCTGCCGCCGGCGCAGACCGGTTTCGCCACGGTCGCTTTTGCCCCCGGCACCACGCCGCGTGCGGTGTACGCGGCGCTCGACGCGCTCGACGCGCGCCTGGTCTGGAGCGACCGTGCGCTGGGCGTGGTCGTGGTGGCGGTGGCGCCGGAGCGGCGCTGGGACTTCTACCGGCACGGCGCCTGGCTGGTGAGCGGGGCCGGCGTGCCGGCCGGCTGCTTCAACTGGAGCCGCGCCTAGGAGGCTAGAGCGCGATCTGCTGCAGCAGGTAGAGGCGCTGGTACAGGCCGCCCTCGATGCGCATCAGCTCCTCGTGCGAGCCCGCCTCGGTCAGGCGGCCGTGGTTCAGCACCACGATGCGGTCGGCCGCGCGGATGGTCGACAGGCGGTGCGCGATCGCGATGATGGTGACCTTGCCGCGCAGTTCTTCCAGCGCTTCCTGCACGATCTGCTCGGTGGCGCTGTCGATGCGCGAGGTGGCTTCGTCCAGCAGCAGGATGCGCGGCTGGCCGGCCAGCGCGCGCGCGATCGCCAGCAGCTGCTTCTGGCCGGCGGACAGGCGCGAGCCGCCTTCGCCCAGCTGGGTGTCGTAGCCCTGTTCGAGCGCCGCGATGAAGCCGTGCGCGTGCGCCGCGCGCGCCGCCGCCTCGATCGCCGCCTGTGGCAGGCCGCGTCCCATGTCGATGTTCTCGCGCGCCGTCGCGGCCAGGATGAACGGGTCCTGCGGCACCAGGCCCACTTCGTTGCGGAAGCGCTCGTTGCCGATCGCGGCCAGCGGCATGCCGGCGATCTCGATGAAGCCTTCGTCCGGTGTGTAGTAGCGCAGCAGCAGCGACAGCAGGGTCGACTTGCCGCTGCCGGTATGGCCGACGATGCCGAAGAAGGCGCCCTGCGCAATCTCGAGCGAGAGATCGTGCAGCACGCGCTGGCCCGGCACGTAGGCGAAGTTCAGGCCGCGCACCTGCACCGCCGGCGCGCGCGGGTCGAACTCGGCATCGTCCTGGATGCGGCCGGCGGCGTGCTCCGCGGCGCCGCTTTCGTCGAGCAGGCTGGCCACGCGCGCGGTCGCCACCACCGCTTGCTGCAGGCCGCTGAACTGCATGGTGATCTGGATCAGCGGCTCGACCACGCGTGCGATGTAGCTGATGAAGGCGTACAGCACCCCGACTTCCACCGCGCCCAGTTCGCGCTGGCCGAAGCCGAAGATCACGATGGTGAGCAGCACCACGTTGAGCAGGTCGAGCGCGGGCCGCAGCAGCAGGGCGTTGGCGCGCAGCTCGGCCAGGCGCGCCGTATAGTGGGCGCGGTTGGTGGCCAGGAAGCGCTCGCCGAAACGCAGCTGCGCATTGCTGGCCTGCAGCACGCTCATGCCGCCGATCGACTCGGCGATCTGGCCATTGATGTCACTGCGCAGGGCGCGCGCGCGGGTCACGGCCGGCGCCGACAGGCGCTGGTAGAGCCAGACGATGCCGACCACCGCCGGCACCAGGGCCAGCACCACCAGCATCAGGCGCCAGTCGAGCCAGGCCATCGCGGCCAGGGTCCCGACCAGCACGATGCTGGAGTCGAGCATCACGAACAGCACCTGGATGTAGAGGGTCTTGACGGCCTCGGTGTCGTTGGTCACCCGGCTTACCAGCTGGCCGGTGATGGCGCGGTCGAAGAAGGCCATCGGCAGGCGCAGCACGTGGCCGTACACCCATTCGCGCAGGCGGCGCACCGAGCGCATCGCCAGGCCCGACAGCCGGATCAGCTGCAGATAGCGGATCCAGGACGAGGCCCAGCCGGTGACGACCAAGCCGCCGAGCAGCAGCGCCATGCGCGGCCAGTCCATCTGGCGGGTCAGGAAGTGGTCGTCGATCAGGGCCTTGCCCAGCAGCGGGCCGAGCACCTCCAGTGCGGCGGCGATCGCCAGCCAGAAGGTGGCCCAGCCCAGGTGGCGCCGGTCGGGCGCGGCGGCGCGGCGCAGCAGGCCGGCCGCCTGCCCGGCCTGGGCCCGCATCTGCTGCGTTTCGGTGTGTGCGTCAGTCGGCGTCAATGCTGGCCTCCAGTTGTTGGTAGCGCCACTGGCTGGCATACCAGCCGTCCAGCGCCAGCAGTTCCTCGTGGGTGCCGGTCTCAAGGATGCGGCCCTCGCGCAGCACCACGATGCGGTCGGCCCCGGCCACCGCCGACAGGCGGTGGCTGGCGATCACGGCCGCGCGTTCCGGCCGCGCCAGGCGCAGCTCCTCGAGGTGTTCCAGGATGCGGGTCTCGGTGCCGGTGTCCACCGCCGACAGCGCGTCGTCCAGCAGCAGCAGGGCGCTGTCGGCCAGCAGCGCGCGCGCGATCGCCACGCGCTGGCGCTGGCCGCCCGACAGGGTGATGCCCTTTTCGCCCACCGGGGTGTCGTAGCCCTGGGGGAAGCGCAGGATGTCGTCGTGGATCGAGGCCATCCTGGCCGCTTCTTCTACCTGCGCGCGCGAGGCGCCCGGGCGCGCCAGCGCGATGTTCTCCGCGATGGTGGCCGAGAACAGGAAGGATTCCTGCGGCACCCAGCTCATGGCGGCGCGCAGTGCGGCCAGGCGGTAGGCATGCAACGGCTGGCCGGCCCAGGATACCGTGCCGGACTGCGGTGTGGCCTGGCGCAGCAGCACCCGCAGCAGGGTCGACTTGCCGGCGCCGGTGGGGCCGACCAGGCCCAGCGTCTGTCCCGGCTCGATGCGCAGCGAGACATCGTCCAGCGCCGGCAGCTGCGCGTCGTGGTAGGCGAAGCGGACCCGGTCCAGCGCCAGCGGGCCGTATCCCACCTGTTCCAGCGTGCCGTGGTCCTCGACGGTGAGCGGCATGTCGAGCAGCGGCTGCAGGCGCGCCAGGCCGGCGCGGCCGCGCTCGATCAGCGAGAGCACCCAGCCGGCCGCGAACATCGGCCAGATCAGCTGGCCCAGGTACATCGAGAAGCTGGTGAGCGCGCCCACCGTCAGCTCGTTGTGCCATACCAGGTAGCCGCCCAGGCCCAGGGTCAGGCCGGTGGCGGCGGTGAGGGTCAGGCCCACGGCCGGCTCGTAGGCCGCTTCCCAGCGCTGGGCAGCCAGGCTGGCGTCGGCCGCCTGGCCCGCCAGTTCGCCGAACTGCGCGCTGCTGCGCGCTTCCAGGCCGATCGCGCGCAGGGTGCGCACGCCGGTGAGCGATTCCTGCACATGGTCGTTCAGGGCCGAGAAGCGCTTGAGCGCGTCGGCTTCGGCGGTATGGACCTGGCGCGAGATGCGCCAGAAGGCATACGCCATCAGGGGGAAGGGCAGCAGGGCCACGGCGGCCAGGCGCGGGTCGACCCCGAGCGTCATGATCCCCAGCACCATCACCAGGGTCAGGCTACCGTCGAAGCCGGCCAGCATGGCTTCGCCGGCCGCCATCTCGATGGCGTCGATGTCGTTGGTGGCCAGGGCCATCAGGTCGCCCGTGCGCTGGCGCTGGTAGAAGCCCGGGCCCTGGCTGGCCAGGCGCGCATACAGGCGCGTGCGCAGCTCGACGCCGAGGTTGTAGGCGGCGGAATACAGGCGGATGCGCCAGCCGACCCGCAGCACGTAGATGGCCAGGCCCAGCCCGAGCAGCTGGGCCAGTCCGAGCAGCAGCGCGTCCTGGTCGAGGCGATGCGCGGCCAGGCCGTCGATCAGGGCGCCGACCTTGCGTGGGATGAGGACCGTGCACACGGCCACGCCGGCCAACATGAAGGCCGACGAGACGTAGGCGGGCCAGTGGCGGCGGACGAAACCGCTGATCAGGCGTGCGAGGCTCATGGAGCCGCACCTGGGCGAGGGCACATGGCGTTTCCTTGAAAAGTGTGGGCCCGGCTTGCCACGTCCGGAAACGCCAAGCGGGCCGAAGCCCGCTAGTGTAGTCGCTTTGCCAATCCCGCGCAGGCGCCGCCTGGCGTGACGTGCCCGCCAGGCGGCGCTTATTTCTTGCGCTTGGGTGCGGCCGGCGCGAGCGTGGCTTTCGGCGCCGCGCCAGGCGCCGGCGCGAGCGGGGCGGCGGCCGGGTGCGCGGCCATGGCGGCATGCGCCTCTCCCTTGCCGGCGGCCGTGGCGATGGCTTTCGGCTCGGCCACCGGAACCGGCGCGGGGATGGCGGCCAGGACTTCAGGCGCCGCAGCCGGTTCGGCCACGACCAGGGGTTCGGTCACCTGGGCGTCCACCTGTGCGGTCTCGGCCTTGGCTGGCAACGCGGAAGTGGCGGCCGCATCGGCCACCGGTTCGGGCCGCGGGGCCAGGGCGGCTGCTGGGGCGACCGCGGTGTCGGCAGGCTGCACGCCGGCGCCGGACAGCGCGCGGCCCTGGGCGAGGGCGAAACCGGCGCCGAGCGCACGCGTGGCCGCTTCGCGCGATGCGGCCAGTTGCAGGGCGGCGAGCCGGCTGGCGCTCTCCAGTGCCTGGGTGCTGAAAAATTGGAAGAAATCGAGCTGCGCTTCGAACTGGGCCTTGCCTACTGCGGAAAACTGGTCGCGGATCTGGGTCATGGAGGTTTCCTTGTCGGTCATTTATGGCGCACTGCAATATCGGCTAGTGTATCCATGATTCGGCAAGCTTGCAAAGTCTTGTTGGCCGGAATGGCAATTAATTATTGCATTGCAGCATGGTGCTTGCCCGCCCGCCTCGGCGTCCAGCCCGCCCGGATGGGCTTACAATCGGGACAACAAGGAGGAGCACGCATGGATCTCGTGATTCGCAATGCCACCCTGCCGGATGGCAGCCGGGACATCGACATCGGCATCAACGGCGAGCGCATCGCCGCCGTGGAAAAGCGCCTGGCGGCCCAGGGCGCGCGCGAGATCGACGCCGACGGCGGCCTGGTCAGCCCGCCCTTCGTGGACGCGCATTTCCACATGGACTCGACCCTGAGCTACGGCCTGCCGCGGGTGAACCGCAGTGGCACCCTGCTGGAAGGGATCCGCCTGTGGGGGGAGCTCAAGCCCCAGCTGGCCCAGGAGGCGATCGTCGAGCGCGCGCTGCGCTATTGCGACTGGGCGGTGGCGCGCGGCCTGCTGGCGATCCGCACCCATGTCGATATCTGCGATGACCGCCTGCTGGCGGTGGAAGCGCTGCTGGAAGTGCGCAAGCAGGTCGCGCCCTACCTCGACCTGCAGCTGGTGGCCTTTCCGCAGGACGGCCTGCTGCGCAGTCCCGGCGCCTTCGGCAACCTGAAGCGCGCGATTGCCATGGGCGTCGACGTGGTTGGCGGCATCCCGCACTTCGAACGCACCATGGCGGACGGCGCCGAATCGATCCGCCTGCTGTGCGAGTACGCGGCCCAGCACGACCGGCGCGTGGACATGCATTGCGACGAGACCGACGACCCGATGTCGCGCCATATCGAGACCCTGGCCTACCACACGCAGCGCCTCGGCATGCACGGCCTGGTGGCCGGCTCGCACCTGACCTCGATGCACTCGATGGACAACTATTACGTCAGCAAGCTGCTGCCCCTGATCGCGGAAAGCGGCGTCGCCGCCATCGCCAACCCACTGATCAACATCACCCTGCAGGGCCGCCACGACACCTACCCGAAGCGGCGCGGCATGACGCGCGTGCCGGAACTGCTGGAGGCGGGCGTGGACGTGGCCTTCGGTCACGACTGCGTGCTCGATCCCTGGTACGGCATGGGTTCCGGTGACATGCTGGAAGTGGCCCACATGGGCCTGCACGTGGCCCAGATGACGGGGGTGGAGGCGATGCACCAGTGCTTCCTGGCGGTGACCGAAACCCCGGCACGCATCCTCGGCCTGGAAGGCTACGGCCTGGCGCCCGGATGCCAGGCCGACCTGGTGCTGCTGGACGCCGGCTCCACGGTGGAGGCGATTCGCCTGCGCGCGCCACGCCGGCTGGTGCTGCGGCGCGGCGCCGTGGTGGCCGAGGCGCCGCCGGCCCAGGCCACCCTGCACCTGCCGGGACGCCCCGCCAGCACGGATTTCCGGATGCCGCAATAGGACCGAAGTGGTGGCTGGACGGATCGCAACAGAGGCCGCACGATACGACCAGCGCGCCGTGAAGCAGGCCCGGTTTGGTCTAGAATAGAACGCTTTCCAGTTCAGTAACGCGTTTCGACAGCCCGTGAAAGACATCCAGATCCGTCCCGCCGGCGAGCACGATTTCGATGCGATGTGGAGCATCTTCTGCGCCCACGTCGCCGCCGGCGAAACCTATCCCTTCACCAGCGCGACCTCGCGCGAGACCGGCCATGCCTACTGGCTCGGACCCGACGTGGCGAGCTTCGTCGCGACCAGCGGCGGCGAGCGCCTGCTCGGCATGTACCGACTGGTGCCGAACCAGGTGGGGCGCGGCCACCACGTGGCGAACGCTTCCTACATGGTCAGTCCCTCGGCCCAGGGCGCGGGAGTCGGGCGCCTGCTCGGCGCGCATAGCCTGGAGGAGGCGCGCAGGCGCGGCTACCTGGCGATGCAATTCAACTATGTGGTGAGCACCAACGGCAGCGCCATCCGGCTCTGGAAGAAACTCGGCTTCTCGATCGTGGGCACGCTGCCCAAGGCCTACCGCCACAAGCGCCTCGGCTACGTCGATGCCTACGTGATGTACCAACTGCTGCGCGACCCTGACCACTGGCCGACGGCGGACGCATGAGCGGCCAGCCCGGCGCCGAGATCCTGCTCACCGAACGCCTGCGCCTGCGCCTGCTGACGCCGGGCGACGCGGCGCACTACCTGGAAGTATTGAACGATCCTGCCTTCATCGCGCATATCGGCGACCGCGGCGTGCGCACGCTGGAAGCGGCCGTGAAGTCGATCGAGGACGGTCCGGTGGCGATGCAGCGCGCGCTCGGCCATTCGATGTATATGGTGGAACTGCGGGTGGAACTGCGGGTGGAACTGCGTGGGAACGGCAGGGAGGGCGGGGTGCCGGTCGGGATGTCGGGCCTGATCAAGCGCGACGGGCTCGAGGACGTCGACATCGGCTACGCCTTCCTGCCGCGCTACCGCGGACGCGGGTATGCCTTCGAGGCGGCGCAGGGCGTGGTGGCGCATGCGCGCGCGCTCGGCATCCCGCGGCTGGCCGCCATTACCACCCCGGGGAATGCGGCCTCGATCGCGCTGCTGCTCAGGCTTGGCATGCGCTTCGAGGGCACGCGCACGCTGGCCGAGGGCGCGCCGGCGCTGAACCTGTACCGCATGGCGCTGTCGGAGCGCTAGCGCACCGTGGCGTGTGGGCGCCGGGTGTAGGATGCCTGCAGGTCCACTCACCGAAACACGAACCACGATGCCCAGCACCGCGCCGCGTCCCGACGCCACGTATTTCATCGTCATGAATGCGGGATCGGGCCATTCCGAGACCGAACTGCGCCGCTCCACCATCCAGCAGGTGTTCGATGGGGCCGGACGGCGCTGCCACCTGGAGCTGGTCGAGGATCCGGCCGGGCTGGAAGAGCAGGCGCGCGCGCTGGCGGCGCGCGCCATGGCCGAGGAGGGCATCCTGGTGGCGGCCGGCGGCGACGGCACCATCAACACGGTGGCGCACCAGGCGGTGCTGGCCGGCTGTCCCTTCGGCGTCCTGCCGCAGGGCACCTTCAATTACTTCGGCCGTACCCACGGCATTCCCGAAGACCTGGCCGAGGCCGTGTATGCGCTGCTGCGCGCCAAGCTACGGACGGTACAGGTCGGCTTGCTCAACAACAAGATATTCCTGGTCAACGCCAGCGTCGGCCTGTATCCGAAGCTGCTCGAAGAGCGCGAGCTGGACAAGCGCCACTATGGACGCAGCCGGCTGGTTGCCTTCTTTTCGGCAATCAAGATCGCGCTGCGGCCGCACCGGCACTTGCGCATCACCCTCGAACTCGACGGCAAGGAGCGCCGCCTGCGCACGACAACCTTGTTTGTCGGTAACAACCGCCTGCAACTGGAGCAGGTCGGCATGCGCGACGGCCTGATCGAAGCCGTGGAGGACGGCCAGCTGGTCGGCATCGCGCCGCGCCCGATGGGCAAGCTCGGCCTGTTGCGCCTGCTCATCCAGGGGCTGCGCGGGCGGCTCGGGCAGGACGAGGAAGTCGAGGCCTTCGCCTTCAAGCGCCTTACCGTGCGCACGCCAGCCGTGTACGGGCGCAAGCGCATGAAGGTCGCGGCCGACGGCGAGGTGAGCAGGATGACGATGCCGCTCGAATTCCGGGTGCTGGAAGGACGCCTGCACCTGCTGGCCCAGGGCCCCTCGCGCAAGGAGGCGCGGCCGGTATCGGGCGAAGCCGAGGCCTTGTCCTGAGCGTGAATTTCGTGGATTGGTCCCCCCGTGTGTGTCCGTAGTCGCACTACAGCAACGCCCCCAACGCATCCCTGATTCGTCCTCCCGGCCCGGCGTGGCCACGCGTTCGGCAAGCGCATCCGGCTGCTGATCGACATCATAGCTTTCTAGTCAAAGTACACTTTTCCAAGCACAGTTCTTCTGGCCAGGCCAGCCATCCCGCAACGATCAATCCTGCTGCGACAGCTCGCACCAACTTGGTGCAATTACCAAGGATTAAGTGGCAAATTTCCCCATTTGTAGTGCGACTACAGAAACAGATGCACTGTTTTGTAGCTCAAATACAACGAGAAACCGGTCTCCGTCTGCCGTTTTCGGGAAAAACATGCCATTATCGTAGTAACAAGCAACTCTCGTTGACAGTGCATCTAGTTTTAGTACATCATCCGTGATGGAACGTACAAAACCGTTTGCTTGAGGCTGCCGTGCCGCTGCCTGTCGCGCTGTAGTTTCGGGAAAAAACTATTCGTCTTTATTGAGGGGACAAATGAATATCTTCGCAACCAAGCGCGCCGCCCAGCCGGTTCGCCACGTATTTCAGCTGAGCCCGGTTGCTACCGGCTGCGCCATCTTCGTTGCGGCCATGGCCGGCAACGTCCATGCGCAAACCACGGACGCCAGCGCCACGCCGGCCGTCGACGGTGCGGTCCAGACCGTGACCGTGACCGGCATCCGCCGCGCCATCGAAGACGCGATCGCCGTCAAGCGCGAGTCGACCGGTATCGTGGAAGCCATTTCCGCCGAAGACATCGGCAAGCTGCCGGACATGTCGATCGCCGAATCGCTGGCGCGCCTGCCGGGCCTGTCGGCCCAGCGCACCAACGGCCAGGCCCAGACCATCAGCATCCGCGGCACCTCGGGCGACCTGTCGACCGCGCTGCTCAACGGCCGCGAGCAGGTCACGACCAGCTCGGACCGTACCGTCGAATACGACCAGTACCCGTCGGAACTGATCAATGCCGTCACCGTCTACAAGACCTCGGACGCCGGCGTGATCGGCCAGGGCCTGTCGGGCACGGTCGACCTGCAGACCATCAAGCCGCTGTCGCTGCGCGAGCGCACCATCAGCGTCAACGTGCGCGGTGAAAAGAACTCCAAGGGTTCGGTCAGCGCCGGCTCGCCGGACACCGGAAGCCGCGTCAGCGCATCCTACATCGACCAGTTCGCCAACCGCACGGTCGGTATCGCCATCGGCTATGCACGCCAGGACAAGCCGAACGTGCACGAGCAGTTCGAGACCTGGGACTGGGTCGATTCGGGCGGCACGCCGAACGTCAAGGTGCCGAAGGGCATCAAGGCCCTGGCCGTCACCGGCGACCAGGTGCGCGACGGCCTGATGGGCGTGCTCGAGTTCCGTCCGAACCGCAATTTCAGCTCGACCTTCGACGTGTACCACTCGCGCTTCGACCAGGAAGAGATCCGCCGCGGCATGGAAATCCCGCTCAAGGACGACGGCAGCGTCACCTTCACCAACGGCCGCACCGTCAACGGCGTGATGGTCGAGGGCGTCGCCAACAACGTCAACCCGGTGGTGCGCAACAACCGCATGAAGCGCGACGACAAGCTGACCGCCTTCGGCTGGAACAACCGCTTCACCTCGGGCGACTGGGTCGGCGTGCTCGACATCAGCCGTTCCAAGGCCGACCACCGTGAAGAGCTGGTCGAGATCAACGCCGGCCGCCAGGCCCGCCAGAGCCTGAACTTCGCCTACAACGGCGCCCGCGTGCCGACCCTGAGCCTGAGCGGCGTCTATGACGATCCGGCCCAGCTGCGCATCGGCGGCCAGTTCGGCGAAGGCTACGTCAACGCGCCCTACATGACCGACGAGATGACCTCGGCGCGCGCCAGCATCGAGCGCAAGTTCGACCACAACGTGTTCAGCAGCCTGGAACTGGGCTTCAACGTGTCCAAGCGCGAAAAGGAAAAGCAGCACCTGGAAACCGGCTTCTCGAAGATCGGCGACGGCAGCTTCGCGGCCAACGTCATCAACGGCTCGCAAGACCTGTACGGCCTGCCGAATACCCTGAGCTGGGACATCCAGGGCGTGCTGAACCAGAACTTCGGTCCATTCACCCCGGCCATCCTGGTGCCATGGGGCGCGACCAAGAACTGGTTCATCGAAGAGAAGGTCAAGACCGGCTACGCCAAGCTGAACATCGATACCGACCTGATGGCGATGCCGCTGCGCGGCAACATCGGCATCCAGGTGGTCGAGACCGACCAGAGCTCGACCGCGAACACCCTGCGCGCCTGGCCGTTCGCCGACCTGGTGCCGCTGACCGACGGCAAGAAGTACACCGACTACCTGCCGAGCATCAACCTGGCCTGGAGCCTGCCTGACCAGCAGTTCATCCGCTTTGGCGCCGGCAAGACCCTGGCACGCGCCAAGCTGAACCAGCTGAACGCGGCGCTGGAAGTCGGCCTGACCGCCCAGAGCACCGGTACTCCATGGGGCAACGGCGGCAACGCCCAGCTCGACCCGTGGCGCGCCAAGCAGGTCGACCTGTCATGGGAAAAATACTTCGGCAACAAGGGCTACGTGTCGGCAGCAGGCTTCTACAAGGACCTGACTTCCTACATCTACACCGTGACCACGCCGCGTGATTTCTCGGAATACCGCCTGGTCGGCGCAACCACCAACATCGGTACCATGACCCAGCCGCGCAACGGCAAGGGTGGTTCGATCGAGGGCCTGGAGTTCGCCGCCTCGGTGCCGCTGGAAATGGTCAGCCCGATGCTGAACGGCTTCGGCATCACCGCCAACGCCTCGTTCACCAACAGCGAGATCACGATCCTGGACCAGCGCTTCGCCGGTATGAACATTCCGCTGCCTGGCCTGTCCAAGCGCGTGTTCAACGTCACCGCCTACTATGAGAACGATGGCTTCTCGGCCCGTGTGAGCCAGCGCTACCGCAGCGACTTCGTCGGCGAGATCGGCGGCATCGGCGGCGCCACCGAGCTGACCTACGTGAAGGCCGACAAGGTCGTCGACCTGCAGCTGGGCTACGACATCAAGCAAGTGCCGGGCCTGTCGCTGCTGTTCCAGGTGAACAACCTGACCGACACCGCCTTCCGCAGCTACGCCGGCAGCGAAGACCGTCCGCGCGGCTACAGCAAGTACGGCCGCCAGATGCTGTTCGGCCTGAACTACAAGCTGTAAGCAGTGCCAGCCGCCCCTTCCGGGGCGCAGCGCAACCCTTGCAGGCAGCGATGCCTGCAAGGGCTTTTTCTTTTTTACCGCATGACAATGTCCGGCAGTTTGCGCCGGGCTTCCGGGCGACAGTGTAAACTGGCGCCTTCGCACCTACTTTATGAGCATCTCCCCCATGTCTGACACCCCTATCCCGTCGTTCGCCGACCTCGACATTTCCGCGCCCGTCCTCAAGGCGCTGAAGGAAGTCGGTTATGAAACGCCGTCGCCGATCCAGGCCGCGACCATTCCGCTGCTGCTGGCCAACCGCGACGTGCTCGGGCAGGCCCAGACCGGCACCGGCAAGACCGCCGCTTTTGCCTTGCCGATCCTGTCGCGCATCGACATCAAGCAGGCCACGCCGCAGGCGCTGGTGCTGGCGCCGACGCGCGAACTGGCGATCCAGGTGGCGGAAGCCTTCCAGAGCTACGCGGCCCACATCAAGGGCTTCCACGTGCTGCCGATCTACGGCGGCCAGAGCTACGGACCGCAGCTGTCGGCGCTGCGCCGCGGCGTGCACGTGGTGGTGGCGACCCCGGGCCGCGTGATCGACCACATTGAAAAAGGCTCGCTCGACCTCTCGATGCTCAAGACGCTCGTTCTGGACGAAGCGGACGAGATGCTGCGCATGGGCTTCATCGAGGACGTCGAGCACATCCTGCAGCAGACCCCGCCGGAGCGCCAGACCACGCTGTTCTCGGCCACCATGCCGCCGGCCATCAAGCGCATCGCCAAGACCTACCTGCGCGACCCGCAGGAAATCACGGTCGCCGCGAAGACCGGCACCGCTGCCAACATCACCCAGCGCTACTGGCTGGTGGCGGGCATGCAGAAGCTCGACGCGCTGACCCGCATCCTGGAAGCCGAGCCCTTCGACGGCATGATCATCTTCGCGCGCACCAAGCTGGGGACAGAGGAACTGGCGACCAAGCTGCAGGCGCGCGGCTTCGCGGCCGTCGCCATCAACGGCGACATGGCCCAGCAGGCACGCGAGCGCACCATCGAGCAGCTCAAGAGCGGCAAGATCGACATCCTGGTGGCGACCGATGTCGCCGCCCGCGGCCTGGACGTGGACCGCATCAGCCATGTGATCAACTACGACGTGCCGTCCGACCCGGAAAGCTATACCCACCGTATCGGCCGCACCGGCCGCGCCGGCCGCAGCGGCGAAGCGATCCTGTTCATCACCCCGCGCGAACGCGGTTTGCTGAAGGCGATCGAGCGTGCCACGCGCCAGCCGGTGGCGCCGCTGCAGCTGCCGACCGTGAAGGCGGTGAACGAAGTGCGCATCGCCCGCTTCAAGGAACAGATCGCGGCCACCCTGGCCGAAGGCGGCCTGGAGATGTTCCGTTCGCTGGTGGAAGAGTACGAGCGCGAGCAGAACGTGCCGGCGGTGGACATCGCCGCCGCCCTGGCCAAGCTGGCGCGCGGCGACCAGCCGCTGCTGCTGGAAAAGCCGGACCGCGAGGCCAGGCCCGAGCGTGCCGACTTCGTGCCGCGCGTGCAGGACGCCTGGGAAGAGCGGGCGCCGCGGGCACCCCGTGAGCCACGTGAACCGGCCTTCAAGAAGGAGCGCGTGGTGCGCGAAGCGGAACCGGGCATGGCCACGTTCCGCATCGAGGTCGGCCACCAGCATGGCGTCAAGCCGGGCAACATCGTCGGTGCGATCGCCAACGAAGCCGACATGCCGGCCAAGTACATGGGCCGCATCGAGATCTACGACGACTACAGCACCATCGACCTGCCGGACGACATGACGCCGGAACTGATCGACCACCTGCGCACGGTGTGGGTCGCGGGCCAGCAGCTGAACATGACGCGCGACGGCGTGGAAGCGCCGATCGTCACGGCGCCGAAGAAGAAGAGCTTCACGAAGGCGGGCACCAAGAAGCCGCACCGTAAAGGCTGAGGCAATTCGTCGCGCGGGCGGGTCTTCCCGCCCACGCGTTCAGCTCCCGGATGGGCGGACGCTCCGCCTACCTGGCCCTGTCGGGCGCGAACATCCACAGCAGGGCTTCCCGCAATTCGCCCGCCCAGAACGCCTCGTTGTGCTCCGCCCCCGGCACGGTCTTGAGCACTGTATTCCCGGCCGGATGTCCGGTCTGCTTGAGCACCTGCGCCATGCGCTGGACGTCCGCATTCATCTGCGCGCCTTCCTTCCCGCCCATCAAGAGGTACAGGCGCGCGTCCTTCGGTACCGGCTTGCCGCTCACGAAGCCGAACACCGGCTGCGCCGTCCAGTAGGCCGGAGAAAACACGCCCGCCTTGCCGAATACTTCCGGGTACTGCGCCAGCGCGTAATGCGAGGCCAGCCCGCCCATCGAGCTGCCCATGATCGCCGTATGCGCGCGGCCGGGCAGGGTACGGTACTGGCGGTCGATCATCGGCTTGACGGTGTTGACGATGAAGTCGGTATAGGCCGGGCCTTCGCCCTTGCCGAACTTTTCGTGGTCCCAGGCGTTCAGCTCCGTCAGGCGCTTGTCGCCGCCATTGTCGATGCCGACCACGATCAGTTCCAGCCTGCCTTCGCGCGCCAGCGCGTCGATTGTCTCGTCCACCCGCCATTCGCCGGAGAAGGCGCTCGCCACGTCGAACAGGTTCTGGCCGTCGTGCATGTACAGTACGGGGTAGCGCTTGCCGGAAGTCGCGTAGCCGGGCGGCAGGTAGAGGCGCAGCTGGCGCTTGCGTTCCAGCCCCGGCATCGGCACCGGCTCGCCCAGCAGGCTGACGCCGGGCAGGGCGGTCGAGGCTTTGGCGGCGATGGCCGGCGCGTCGGCGGCAAGGGCGGGCGCGCACAGCATCGTGCCCAGCAGGATGGAAAGGGCGGCGCGGCGAAGGGCAGGCATCGGTGTCTCCTGGAGTTTCCTGTGTTGTTTAACTACAGCGCCCCATGGTGGGACGGGTTTGTTGTGGGGATTCTACTATGGCAGTGCTGTGATTGACACCCAGAAATCGCCATGTTATTTTGCTACAGCTACGGTGGGCTAGCCGCAGTCGCGCTGCCCGCATCACACGAGAGCCCGCCAGGTCCGGGCCATTTTGGGGACATCATGGATATGCAAACTGGCGTGCTCAAGCCGCGCCTGTCGTTCTGGCAGCTCTGGAACATGAGCTTTGGCTTCTTCGGCATCCAGTTCGGCTTCGCACTGCAGAACGCCAACACCAGCCGGATCTTCTCGACGCTGGGCGCCGATCCCGACAACCTGGCCCTGTTCTGGCTCGCCGCGCCCGTCACGGGCCTGCTGGTGCAGCCGGTGATTGGCTACCTGAGCGACAATACCTGGCACCCGAAATGGGGCCGCCGGCGTCCGTTCTTCTTCATCGGCGCCGTGCTGGCGGCGATCGCCCTGTTCCTGATGCCGAACTCCGCCGCCCTGTGGATGGCGGTGGCCGTGCTGTGGCTGATGGACGCCGCCATCAACGTATCGATGGAGCCGTTCCGCGCCTTCGTGGGCGACAAGCTGGACGCCTCGCAGCAGACCGCGGGCTATGCGATGCAGACCTTCTTCATCGGCTGCGGCGCCGTGATCGCTTCGCTGCTGCCGACCTTCTTCGAAGCGATGGGCGTGTCCAACGAAGCGGTGGGCGGGATGGTGCCGGACACCGTGCGCTATTCCTTCTACGCCGGCGGCGCGATCTTCTTCCTGGCCGTGCTCTGGACCGTCATCAGCGCCGACGAACTGCCGCCGCCCGACATGGAAGCCTTCAAGGCCGAGCGCCAGCACGCGCGCAGCCTGGGCGTGGCCCTGCGTGAGATCCTCGGCGGCTTCGGCAAGATGCCCAAGACCATGGTGCAGCTGGCCTTCGTCCAGTTCTTCACCTGGATCGCGCTGTTCGCGATGTGGATCTATACCGGGTCGGCGATCGCCGACAATGTCTACGGCACGGTCGACGCCCAGTCGTCGGAGTTCCAGGCCGCCGGCAGCTTCGTCGGCATCATGTTCGCCGTGTACAGCGGCGTATCGGCGCTGGCCGCCTTCATCCTGCCGGTATTCGCCCGTGCGACTTCCCGCAAGACCGTGCATGCGACCTGCCTCGCGATCGGCGGCCTGAGCCTGGCCAGCATCTACTTCATCACCGAGCGCAACATGCTGATGCTGCCGATGATCGGCGTCGGCCTGGCCTGGGCCTCGATCCTGACCATGCCCTACGCGATCCTGGCCGGTTCGCTGCCGGCCAAGCGCATGGGCTACTTCATGGGCCTGTTCAACTTCTTCGTCGTGATTCCGCAGATCTGCAGCGGCCTGCTGCTGGGCGGCGTGACCCGCCACTTCTTCGGCGGCCACACCGTGCTCACCCTGGTGCTGGGCGGAGCCTCGATGCTGCTGGCGGCGGCGCTGACCCTGTTCGTCAGCGACCGCGCCGCGCCGGTGAAGTCGGCCTGATTTCCTGGCCAGAGCGCGCGCGCCAGTGATTACGCGCCTGTCGTATCGTGACGTTTTACCAACATCGCACGGTGTTGCAACACGTCACGACAGGAGCGAAGCATGAGTATCCAGACCGTCCCCACCACGCCGTTCGCCGGACAGCGGCCCGGCACCTCGGGCCTGCGCAAGAAAGTCACCGAATTCCAGCGGCCCGGCTACCTCGAGAATTTTGTCGAAGCGATTTTCCTGATCGTCGGTAGCGGGGGCGGCTGCGGCCTGGTGGTCGGCGGCGACGGCCGCTATTTCAACCGTGAAGCGATCCAGACCATCCTGCGCATGGCCGCCGCCCACGGCGTGGCCAGGTGCCTGGTGGGGCGCGGCGGCATCCTGTCGACGCCGGCGGTCAGCTGCGTGATCCGCAAGCGCGCCGCCTTCGGCGGCATCGTGCTGTCGGCCAGCCACAACCCGGGCGGTCCGGACGGCGACTTCGGCATCAAGTACAACATCGAGAACGGCGGCCCGGCGCCGGAGAAGATCACCGAGGCGATCCATGCCGCTACCCGGACGCTGAACTGCTACCACATCAGCGATTGCCCTCCGGTGGATCTCGACCGGCCCGGCAGCACGCGCATCGAAGGCATGACGGTGGAGGTGATCGACCCGGTCGCCGACTATGCCGAACTGATGGCGCGCCTGTTCGACTTCGACGCCATCCGCGCCCTGTTCGCGCGCGGTTTCCGGATGCGCTTCGACGCCATGCACGCGGTCTCGGGACCGTACGCGCAGGCCATCATCGAAGGCATGCTGGGCGCTCCGGGCGGCACCGTGGTCAACTGCACACCGCTGGAAGACTTCGGCGGCGGCCACCCGGACCCGAATCCGGTCAACGCGGCCGAGCTGGTGGCCCACATGAACGGGCCCGATGCGCCCGACCTGGGCGCCGCCTCGGACGGCGACGGCGACCGCAACATGATCGTCGGCCGCGGCCTGGCGGTCACGCCTTCGGACAGCCTGGCCATCATCGCCGCCAACGCCGCCGTGGCGCCCGGCTACGCGAAGGGCATCACCGGCATCGCGCGCTCGATGCCGACGTCCCGGGCGGCCGACCGCGTCGCGGACAGCCTGGGCATCACCTGCTTCGAGACCCCGACCGGCTGGAAATACTTCGGCAACCTGATGGACGCCAACCTCGCCACCCTGTGCGGTGAAGAGAGCTACGGCACCGGCTCGCACCACATCCGCGAGAAGGACGGCCTGTGGGCCGTGCTGTTCTGGCTGAACCTGCTGGCCGTGCGCGGCCAGTCGGTGGAAGAGATCGTGCGCGGGCACTGGGCCCGCTTCGGCCGCAATTACTATTCGCGCCACGACTACGAGGCGGTCGATGCCGGCGCCGCCGACGCCCTGATGGAAGCGCTGCGCGCGCGCCTGCCGGAGCTGGCCGGCCGCACGCTGGGGAGCTTCCGCGTGGCCGAGGCCGACGATTTCGTCTACCACGACCCGGTCGACGGTTCGGTGGCCACCCACCAGGGCATCCGCATCATCATGGCGGACGGCTCGCGCATCGTGTTCCGGCTGTCCGGCACCGGCACCGAAGGCGCCACCATCCGCCTCTACCTCGAACGCTACGAAGCCGATCCGGCGCGCCACGGGCTCGATACGCAGGCGGCGCTGGCCGACCTGGCTGCCATCGCCGACGACATCGCCGGGCTGCGCCAGCGCACCGGCCGCGCGCAGCCTTCCGTGATCACCTAGACCCCCCAACGCCACCACAGGAACCCGCATGAAACCATCCGTCCTTGCCGCCTCCCTGCTGCTTGCCCTCGGCGCCACTGCCGGCGCTGCCGCGCAGACCCCCAGCCAGCCCGCATCCAGCGCGGCCGGCCAGGCCAGCCGGCAAGCCGCCAAGCCCTTCCTGTGGGAGAACGCCGTCGTGTATTTCCTGCTCACGGACCGCTTCCACAACGGCGACCGCGGCAACGACCTGGCCTACGGGCGCAAGGCGGATGCGGCCACGCTGCGCGGCTTCATGGGCGGCGACCTGAAAGGCGTCACCGCGAAGATCCGCGAGGGCTACTTCAAGGAACTCGGCGTCGACGCGATCTGGCTCACGCCGCCGGTCGAGCAGATCCATGGCTCGACCGACGAGGGCACCGGCAAGTCGTATGGCTTCCATGGCTACTGGGCGCGCGACTTCACGGCGGTGGACGCCAACCTGGGCAGCGAACAGGACTACCGCGAGCTGGTCTACACCGCCCACGCACACGGCATCCGCGTGATCCTCGACGTGGTGATGAACCACACCGGACCGGTCACCGGGCAGGACCCGGTGTGGCCGTCGGACTGGGTGCGTACCGGCCCGACCTGCAACTACAAGGATGCCCCGACCACGGTCGACTGCACCCTGGTGGACAACCTGCCGGACTTCCTCACCGCCAGCCGCGCCAACGTGGCGCTGCCGCCGCAACTGGTGGCGAAGTGGAAGCGCGAAGGGCGCTACGAGCGCGAGGTGAAGGAGCTGGACGCGTTCTTCACGCGCACCGGTTACCCGCGCGCGCCGCGCTACTACCTGATCAAGTGGCATACCGACTGGATCCGCAAGTACGGCGTGGACGGCTTCCGTGCCGACACCGTCAAGCACACCGAGCCTGGCCTGTGGAAGGAACTCAAGCAGGAGGCCAGCCTGGCCTACGAGGAGTGGAAGCGCGCCAATCCGGACAAGCGCCTCGGCGACCTGCCTTTCTACATGGTGTCGGAAGTCTATAACTATTCGATCCGGCACGGCCACCGCTTCGACATGGGCGGCGGCGTCGAGGTGGACTGGCTGGCGCAGGGCTTCGACAGCATGATCAACTTCAGCATGAAGTCGGATGCGGCCCAGGGCTACGAGGCGCTGTTCTCGAGCTATGCGGCAGCGCTGCACGGCCCGCTGAAGGGCTATTCGGTACTCAACTACATCAGCTCGCACGACGACGGCGGCCCCTACGACCCGTTGCGCCAGCGTCCGTTCGAGTCGGCCAACAAGCTGATGCTGGCGCCGGGTGCGGCCCAGATCTACTACGGCGACGAGACCGCGCGCCTGCTCAACGTAAAAGGCGCGCAAGGCGACGCCACGCTGCGCTCCTACATGAACTGGGACGAACTGGCGGCCAATGCGTCGCGCGGCAGCTACCGGGTGGGCGAGGTGCGCGAGCACTGGGCCAGGCTGGGCCGTTTTCGCGCCGCCCATCCGGCGGTAGGGGCGGGCACGCACCAGATGCTGGCGGCGAACCCCTACACCTTCAAGCGCAGCTGGCACAAGGATGGCGCCAGCGACCGCGTGGTGGTCGCGCTCGACCTGCCGCGCGAGCGGGCGGTGCCGGTGACGGTGGCCGGCGTGTTCCACGACGGCCAGACCGTGCGCGACTGGTACACGGGCGGCACGGCGGTGGTCAAGGACGGCAAGGTGCAGTTCCCCGAGGCCGCGCCGGTGGCCCTGATCGCCCAGGATTGAACCCGACTGGAACACGACTGACCCTCGACTGAAAGACGCGCCGGAAGACCGGGTCGCAGGCATTTTTTTGCCATTCGTTCAATGGTATGCTTGTGCGATCCGGGACGGCAGTCCCACCCGAATTGGACCGCGATGACCGTTGAACCCGATACCGACCTGAAACCCACCCGCGCCGCCTTTGCCGACGGCCCGCGCCTGCTTGCCGACATCGGCGCCACCCATGCGCGCTTCGGCCTGGAAACCGCGCCCGGCGTGCTGCGCCAGGTGGCGGTGCTGCTGTGCGACGACTACACCGGCATCGTGCCGCTGCTGCACGCCTACCTGGCCCAGGTCGGCAACGTACGGATCAACCACGCGGCCTTCGCGCTGGCCAATCCGATCAGCGGCGACACCATCCGCATGACCAACCGCGACTGGACCTTCTCCACCGACGAGCTGCGCCGCACGCTCGGCCTGTCCACGCTGCTGATGGTGAACGACTTCACGGCGCTGGCGATGGCGCTGCCGGGCTTCGCGCCGAAGGACCTGTTGCAGGTGGGCGGCGGCGCCCCGCAGAGCCATGCGGTGGCCGGCGTGCTCGGCCCGGGCACGGGTCTGGGCGTGTCGGGCGTGATCCCGACCATCGACGGCTTCGTCACGCTGGGCAGCGAAGGCGGCCACGTGAACTTCGCGCCGGCCGACGAGCGCGAGTTCGCGATCCTGCAGTACGCCTGGAAGGAATGGCCGCACGTGTCGAACGAGCGCCTGATCTCCGGCCCCGGCATCGAACTGATGTACCGCGCGCTGGCGCACGGCAAAGGGGTGCAGGTGGCGCCGCGCAGCGCGGCCGACATCGTGAGCGGCGCGCTGGACGAGCACGACGCGCTCTGCCTCGAGACCCTGGAAACCTTCGCCGGCATGCTGGGCGGCGCGGCCGCCAACCTGGCGGTGACGCTGGGCGCCTTTGGGGGCATCTTCATCGGCGGCGGCATCGTGCCGCGCATCGCCGAATGGTTCGCCACCTCGCCGTTCCGCGCGCGCTTCGAAGCCAAGGGCCGCTTTACCGAATACATCGCGCAGATTCCCACCTACGTGATCATGACGCCGAATCCGGCCCTGTACGGCGTCGCCCGCATCCTGTCCGAGCACCTGCGCGGGCGCAGCGGCGCGAATACCCTGATGGACCGGGTGCAGCAGCTGCGCCACGAACTGTCGCCGGCCGAGCAGCGCGTGGCCGCCCTGGTGCTGGAGCATCCGCGCAAGGTGCTGTCCGAGCCGATCGCGGAAATCGCGCGCCTGGCCGACGTCAGCCAGCCGACCGTGATCCGCTTCTGCCGCTCGCTCGGCTTCCAGGGCCTGGCCGAATTCAAGCTGAAGTTCGCCGGCAGCCTGACCGGCGCGATTCCGGTGCGCCACAGCCAGGTGCGCATGAGCGACAGCACCCACGACCTGTCGGCCAAGGTGATCGACAACACGGTGTCAGCGATCCTGAAGTTCCGCGACCAGCTCGACGTGCATGCGATCGACCGCGCCATCGAACTGCTGCGGCGCGCGCGCCGCGTCGAGTTCTACGCGATGGGCAATGCGCGCGCGGTGGCGCTGGACGGGCAGCACAAGTTCTTCCGCTTCCGCATCCCGGCCGCCCTGTACGGCGACTCGCACCTGTTCACGCTGGCCGCCGGCCTGCTGGGACCGGGCGACGTGGTGATCGCGATCTCCACCGCCGGCCAGCTGCCGGACCTGCTGGCCGCGGTGGACACCGCGCGCGCGGCCGGCGCCGACGTCATCGCCATCACCACCAGCAAGTCGCAGCTGGCGAGGAAGGCGACGGTCTGCCTGGCGGTCGATCATAGCGAAGACAGCACCACCTTCCTGTCGATGATTTCGCGCATCCTGCAGCTGCTGCTGATCGACATCATGTCGGTCGGGATCTCGCTCGGCACCCAGGTCCAGGATGGGGCACAGGAGCAGGCGGGCGATGCCCAGGGCCGGCTCCTGATCTCGCACCTGGACAGCTAGGCCGGGAGCGTTCCGCAGGCGCGGCCGCTCCTGCGGGTGTTGTGTTAGCATCGGTAAATTCCTTGCCTTAAGGATAATTTTCGTCGCCGCCACATGCCCGATCCGATCCTGTCTTCTTCCGCAGCCAGCAGCGCGGCGTGGTCCGCGCCGGGCCTGCGCGCGGGTGGCGATGGCGCATGGGCGGCGTCTGCCGTGGCGCGCGTGCCGTGGCGCATGCGCATTGCGCTGCTGGTGTCGCTGCTGCTGCATGCCCTGCTGCTCAGCCTCAGCATCGGGGGCGATGCGCTCGGCTTGCCCGGCCTGCGCCTTCCCTGGGAAGAACGGCGGCTGGCGGCGCATGAACTGCGGGTCGTGATCGCGGGCGAGCCGGTGGCCGTGCCGGCACGGGCCGTGCCGCCGCCTCCGCCGTCAGTATCCCCGTCGTCGCCCGCTCCCGCGGTCCCGTTGGCGCCACCCTTGCCGGCACCGCTTTCCCTTCCGCCACCTCCTGCGCCGGTTCCAGCTCCGGCTGCGGCGCCGCCAGACAGCCAGGCCGGCCCGGTGGCCAGCGTGACCGAACCAGTATCCCGTGCCGACTCCGGGCCGCAGCGCGCCGTCGAACGCCCCGTGGAGAAAAAGGCCGAAGCGCCGCCAGCCCCGGTCGTGGCGGAGGTGAACGCGGGCACGCAGGCCGAAGCGAAACGCGCGAGCGAGGCGGAACAGGCGGAACAGGCGGCACGGGAAGCGCAACAGGTGGCGGCGCGCGAGCAGCGGATCCTGGACAGCTTGCGTGCCGAACAGGCCGCGCGCACCGAGGCCGCACGTGTGGACGCCCAGCGCCAGGAACAGGCAAGACAGGAAACGCTGCGCCAGGAGGCCATGCGGCAGGAGCAGGCAAAGCTGGCCGAGGCAACGGCGCAGGAGCAGGCCCGGCAGGAGCAGATGCGGCAGGAACTGGCACGGCAAGAGCAGGGACGCCAGGAGCAAGCCCGCCAGGAAGCGCTACGAGAGGAACAAGCGCGCCAGGAGCAGGCGAGGCAGGAACAGGCGCGCCAGGAGCACGCTAGGCAAGAGCAAGTCCGCCAGGAACATGCACGCCAAGAGCAGGCTCGGCAGGACCAGGCACGACAAGAGCGGGCACGACAAGAGCAAGCCCGACAGGAACAGGCTCGGCAGGAGCAAGCACGACAAGAGCAAGCCCGACAGGAACAGGCACGACAGGAGCAGGCACGCCAAGAGCAGGCTCGGCAGGAGCAAGCGAGGGCGGAGCAGGCAAGGGCGGAGCAGGCAAGGGCGGAGCAGGCTCGGCAGGAGCAAGCTCGGCAGGAGCAAGCAAGGGCAGAGCAGGCAAGGGCAGAGCAGGCAAGGGCAGAGCAGGCAAGGGCGGAGCAGGCAAGGGCGGAGCAGGCAAGGGCGGAGCAGGCAAGGGCGGAGCAGGCACGGCAGGAGCAGGCGCGCCTGGAGCAGGCCGGCCGCGAGCGCGCCGAGCAGGAGGCCCGGCGCGAGGAGCGCCTGCGCGCGATCGGCCAGCAGCTCGACCGCGAAGCCGCCCAGCGGGCGCAGGCGAACCAGCCCACGGTCAGCGGCCTGCGCCGCGGCTGGCTGTTCGGCCGCGCCGACGCCAACGCCGAACTGGTCCAGTACGCGCAGGCGATGGGCCGCAAGATCGAGCTGAACATGGCCTTCGACCTCGTGCGTGACGTGGTGAAGCAGCCGCACGTCGCGCCGGTGGTGACGGTGGCGGTGCGCGCCGACGGCAGCGTCGAGAAGGTCACCTTCGTGACCTCCAGCGGCGTGCCGGCAATCGACGAGGCGGTGCGCAAGGTGATCGCCAGCCAGGCACCCTACGGTCCCTTCCCGCCGGCCCTGGCGCGCCAGTACGACGTGGTCGAGATCCGCCGTACCTGGAAATTCGACGTCGCCATCCGCCTCGAGTGAGGCCGAGCGGTGCGTCGCCGCCGCCGCGCTTCTGCTAAGGTTCGATCGACCATTACTGCAGAGGAGCCGGCATGGAGCGATACCTGATCGTTTACCGCGGATCGACCATCGACGAGTCGGAAGGTCCGCAACACGACCCGCAGCGCTGGAGCGCGTGGTTCGACGCCCTCGGCGGCGCGCTGGTGGACCGCGGCGCGCTGACGCACAGCGGCGTCGAGGTGCCGAGCCGGCTGCGCGGCCCGAAACTCAGCAGCAGCGCCTTGTCGGGCTACTCCGTGATCCATGCGGCCGACTTCAACGAGGCGGTGCGCCTGGCCGAAGACTGTCCCATCTTCGACGAGAAGGGCTCGCTGGAGATCGCCCGCCTGGCCGGGCCGGATGCCTGAAGGGCGGCGAGAACCTCAGTCGGCGACGAACACCACCGCCGTGCGCGGTGGCAGCGTAAAGCTGCCGCTGGCGCTGTCGAAGCGCGCCTCCTGCGCGCGCGCGTCCGCGGCGCCCGGTGCGGCGTGCACCGGATGCAGGCGCAGGCGCTTGCCGCGCAATGCCGCGTCGCCCACGGTGCGCGCCACCTTGTCCACGTTCACCAGGTAGGCCAGGCCGGCAAAGTTGGCGCCGGCGTAGCCCTTGCCGTCGATCCAGCCCGCCAGCACGGTTGCCTGCTGCTGCGGTCCGGTATTGAAGAAGCGCAGGCGCCGCACGATGTCGTCGGTCGTGCGCAGGCGCAGCAGGGTCGAGCTGGCGCGGATCTTCAGCAGGTCGCGGAAGGCGTCGCGCGCGAACGCGATGTCGGCCGGCGCGGGCTTCAGCGCGGCATTGGCCAGGTAGGGTTTCAGCAGCGGCCAGTCCTTGCCGTTGTCGTCCTGCTGCGGCAGGCCGGTGCCGAAATAGTTGTCCTGGTAGGTCCAGTCGATGCGGTTGAACCAGTCGCCGGAGTTGAAGCTGTTCTTGTCCAGCGACTTCGAGCGCAGCGTGTCGATCCCCGCATGGAAGTAGGCCACACCCTGGCTGAAGGCATTGATCGCCATGCCCAGCACCTGCACCCGGGCCCGCTCGGCGCTGCTGGTGGCGACCGGCAGTTTGAGCACGTTGATGTCGTACAGGGTCTGGTTGTCGTGGTTCTCCACGTAGTTCACCACCTCGCCCGGCTGGCTCGCGAAGCCGGCCGGCTGGTCGCCATAGGCGATGTCTTCCAGCCTGCGCTTCCTGCCGTCGAAGGTCGGGAAGGCATACGGGCGCACCGAGCCGGCCAGGCCGACGCGCACCATGTCGGCCGCGCGCAGCAGGTCGACCTCCTGGTGCCCGCCGCCGAGCGCGTTCGGGTCGTACACCAGGCCGTTGATGTAGCCCTGGCGCCGGACCATCGCTTCGCCCGCGTCGCCCGCTCCGCCGCCGCGCACGGCATCACGCGCGCGGTCGCTGAAGCTGCCGATGCCGGAGCCGTTCAGCGACAGCTGCGAGGCCTGCACGAAGCGGGCGCCATTGGCCACCTCGCCGAAGTTCCAGCCTTCGCCGATCAGCTGCACATGGCGGCCCGCGGCGGCGTTCACGCGCTGCTGCAGGCGCTCCATTGCCGCGCGCGGCTGGTGGCCCATCAGGTCGAAGCGGAAGGAATCGATCTTGTAATGGCGCGTCCACAGCACGCTCGAATCGATCATGAGCCTGGCCATCATGCGGTTCTCGGTGGCCGTGTTGTCGCAGCAGGTCGAGCGCTCGATGGCGCCCGCCGCATCCAGGCGGTGGTAGTAGCCGGGCACTACCCGGTCCAGCACCGATTTCTCGTTCTGGCCGGCGATGAAGGTGTGGTTGTAGACCACATCGAGACCGACGCGCAGGCCGGCGCGGTGCAGGTCCATCACCATCTGGCGGAACTCCAGGATGCGGCGTGCGCCGTCGGAGGGGTCGCTCGCGTAGCTGCCTTCCGGCGCATTGTAGTGGTAGGGGTCGTAGCCCCAGTTGAAGCAGTCCTCGTGCGCGGTCTTGCGGATGAGGGCTTGCTGGTTCTCGCTGTCCGGCGCGCCGGCGGGCTGGGGCACGGCGCAATCCTTTTCCGGCACGCTGCCCAGGTCGTACACCGGCAGCAGGTGGATGTCGGTCATGCCCGCCTTCGCCAGCGCCTTCAGGTGGCGCATGCCGTTCGAATGCATCTCGCCGAAGGCCGTGTACTTGCCGCGCTTCTCCAGTGGCACGCTCGGGTCGTTGATCGAGAAGTCGCGCACGTGCAGCTCGTAGATGACCATGTCGGTCTGGGCCTTGACGGTGTCCGGCGCCCGGGTCGCGTCCCAGCCCTTCGGCTTGAGGTGTGCGGCGCCAAGGTCGGCGATGTAGCTGCGCTTCGAATCGGTATTCAGGCTGACGGAATACGGATCGGTGACGAGGTTGCGCACCAGGCCCATGCCGTCGACCGCGACATCCACCGCGTAGCGGTAATACCCGCCGGACAGGTCGCGCGGCACGGCCGCTTCCCAGGCACCGGTGCGCCCATCGAAGGTCATCGCATGCACGGCCCTGGCCTTGCCGCTTGCGCTGTCGTAGGTGCACACGGCCGCCGTGCGCGCGGTCGGCGCCCACAGGCGAAACGCTGTCCGGCCTTTCTTCGGCGTGGCCCCGAGGTCCGGGATGCTGCCTGCGGCCGCATACAAGTCGTCGAGCGCACCGGCCACCTGGACGCGGGTGGCGGCGCGCACCGTGCCGTCGGGTCCTTCCTGCACCAGCACCAGCTGGCCGCGGTGCAGCGCCGGCATGCGCGGCAAGTCGGACGCGCGCACCGACAGCAGCGGCCCGGCAGCGACGTATTTGAAGCGTACCGGCAGCTCGGCTTCCGTTGCCTCGAGCAGCAGGCTGCCGTCGGCGCCTTCGATCTTCATGCCGGGCTTGGCCACGATCGATGCCTTGCCTGAATGGTAGAGGCGGAAGCTGCCGTCGGCCTCGGCGCCCGGCCAGGTGAGCAGGCGGCGGTCGAGCCAGACGGCGCGCGCGTCGAGGGTGGTGCTCGAAGCGTGCAGGACCTGCTGGAAGCCAGGATCGTTGCAGGTTTCCAGGGGAACCGCGGCGTGGGCGGACGAGGCGAGGGCGGCGGCCGCCAGTGCGGCCGCTGCTGGTGCATTCTGAAGTCGGGTCATCGTGGCGAGGAAGTGGAGGAAGCAGGGCGGGCGCAGATAAACCGCGCCCGCCGTGGGAACGCGCCCGTATCAGGCGCGGTAGTGGTCGACCATCTTGTAGCGCTTGGCGTACAGGCCGAAGGCCAGCGCGGCCAGCATGGCGAAACCGGCGAAGAAATACATCTGGAAGGCGATGACGCCCACCCCCGAGTTCTCGATGCGCGCGATCACGGTCTCGTTCTTCACGCCCTGGTTCACGATCAGCACCCACAGGTTGCCGACGGTGACGGCCAGGTACCAGAGCGCCATGATCACGCCTTTCATCGAGCTTGGGGCCTGGCTGTAGGCGAATTCGAGGCCGGTCGCCGAGACCAGCACCTCGCCCAGGGTCAGCAGCGCGTAGGGCAGGATCTGCCAGGCAATCGACACCGCGTCGCCGCCATCGAGCTGCACCTGCAGGTGGCCCACCACGATCCAGGCCAGTGCCGAGAAGGCAATGCCGGCCGTCATGCGGCGCAGGGCGGTCGGCACCAAACCGATTTTGTTCAGCAGCGGGAACAGCACCAGGTTGTTGAACGGGATGAGCAGCATCACCAGCAGCGGATTCAGCGCCTGCATCTGGGCCGGAAGAACCTCGAACGTCCAGCCGAACAGGTCGACTTCGGTAGACATGGTATTGGCCTGCACGATCCAGGTCGAGGCCTTCTGGTCGAACAGCGACCAGAACGGCGTCACCAGGCCGAACACGATCAGGAGGCGCAGAACGGAACGTACGCCGTCGACGGCGACATCCGGGTGCACGCCGCGGGCGCGTTCGAGTTGCATCGAGGCGCCGATGCCGACGCAGGCCAGCAGCAGTACCAGGCCGGTACAGATGGCAATGAGGTAGCCCCATTCGGGGGCCTTGACCACCGACGCAAGCACGCCAAGCACGCCCGCAGCGGCGATGAACAGGCCGGGACGGCCTGCGCCCGGCTGTTTCGCGAACAGGGCGGTGCGTACCACGCGCAGGAAGGAGTGCGGATCGGCGGGGGCGGGTGGGACGTGCACGTATTTCTTCTTGCCGCTCCACAGGATGATGGTGGCGATGAACATCAGGATGCCCGGCACGCCGAAGGCGACCGAAGGACCGTAGTCGCGCAGCAGGATCGGCATGGAGACCGAGGCAAAGAAGGAGCCGAAGTTGATGATCCAGTAGAAGGCATCGAACACCACCTTGGCCTTGCTCTTGTTGGTCTTGTCGAACTGGTCGCCGACAAACGAAGCCACCAGCGGCTTGATGCCGCCCGACCCGAAAGCGATCAGGAACAGGCCGAAGTAGAAGCCCTGGACGCTGTGCTCGAAGATCGCCAGGCAGGCATGCCCGGCGCAGTAGATCAGGCTGAACCAGAAGATGGTGTTGTATTTGCCGAAGTAGCGGTCGGCCAGCCAGCCGCCCAGCAGCGGGAAAAAGTACACGCCCATCATGAAGGCGTGGAACACGTGCTTCGCTTCGCTTGCGCGCTGGTCCTGGGCAACGAATACCAGCAGGGACGAGATCAGGAAGGGCGTGAGGATGTTGCGCATCCCGTAGAAGCTGAACCGCTCGCAGCCCTCGTTGGCGATGATGTAGGGGATCTGGCGCGGCATGCGGCCGCCGCTCGTTGGTTCGCTCTTTGCTTCGGTGGCTGTGGAGGTCATGGCTTCCTCGAAAAATCGCAACAGACGCGATCCTATGACGAGGCCGAGTTACTTTGCAATAAAAATATCGCTGCGAAACAAAGCAGATACATATCCGGCGTAGTTTTGCTACTTATCGCCGGGAGGCTGAAGCGAGAGATTTTTATAAGCCTTTGAAATCAAAGAAATAAGTGTTCTTTCGTGCAAAGATTGGCCGATTGTAAAGTCTCAAATGATCCTGTATATTGCCTAGAATTCCGATCATCTTCCACGGACCAGCCATGACCCAGACTCCCAGGACCGACAAGCCCGACTGGTGGAAAGAAGCCATCATCTACCAGGTCTATCCGCGCAGCTACCTCGACACGAATGGCGACGGCGTGGGCGACCTGCCTGGCATCACGGCAAAGCTCGACTACATCGCGAGCCTGGGCGTGGACATCGTCTGGCTGTCGCCCTTCTTCACTTCGCCGATGAAGGACTTCGGCTATGACATCGCCGACTACTGCGACGTCGATCCGCTGTTCGGGACCCTGGCCGACTTCGACCGTCTGATCGACAAGGCGCACAGCCTGGGCTTGAAGATCATGATCGACCAGGTGATGTCGCACACCGCCGACACCCATCCCTGGTTCGTCGAGAGCCGCAAGAGCCGCGACAATCCGAAGTCGGACTGGTACGTGTGGGCCGACCCGCTGCCGGACGGCTGCCCGCCCAACAACTGGCTGTCGGTGTTCGGCGGCTCGGCCTGGCAGTGGGATACCCGGCGCAAGCAGTACTACATGCATAACTTCCTCGTCAGCCAGCCGCAGCTGAACTTCCACAACCCGGAGGTGCAGCAGGCCCACCTGGACGCGCAGCGCTTCTGGCTCGCGCGCGGCGTGGACGGGGTGCGCATGGATGCCTGCGTGTTCCACTTCCACGACCGCCAGCTGCGCAGCAACCCGCCGGCCCTGGTGCGCGACACCGCGACCGTGACGGATGTAAACCCGTACGGCATGCAGGCCCACCTCTACGACAAGACCCAGCCCGAGAACATCGCGTTCCTGCGCAGGGTACGCGCCCAGCTGGACGAATTCGGCGCGGTCTCGATCGGCGAAGTCAGTTCGGACGACGCGCTGGCGCAGATGGCCGAGTACACCGAAGGCGGCGACAAGCTGCACATGGCCTACAGCTTCAACCTGCTCACGCCGCAGTTCACGGCAAGCCACGTCCGCCAGCAGGTCGAGGACTTCCGGGAGCGCGTGAAGGATGGCTGGGCTTCCTGGTCGGTGGGCAACCACGATGCGATCCGGGTCGTGACCCGCTGGGGCAATGCGCCCGGCCAGCGTCCCACGCCGGCGCTGGCCAAGCTGGTGCTGGCGATGCAGCTGTCGCTGCGGGGCACGCCCTGCCTGTACCAGGGCGACGAGCTGGCCCTGCCTGAGGCCGACGTGCCGTTCGAGCTGCTGCAGGACCCGTACGGGATCACCTTCTGGCCCGAGTTCAAGGGCCGCGACGGCTGCCGCACGCCGATGCCCTGGACGGCCGAGGCGCCGCATGCCGGCTTCACCACGGGCAGTCCGTGGCTGCCGGTGGCCGGACCGCACCTGGCCGCCAGCGTCGCGTCGCAGGACGCCGACCCGGATTCGATGCTGAACTTCCAGCGCCGCTTCATCGCCTGGCGCAAGACCATGCCGCAGCTGACCCGCGGCGACATCGGCTTCTTCGATGCGCCGGAACCGGTGCTGGCGCTGCGCCGCTCGGTGGAGGGGATGGACGAGGTACTGGCCGCGTTCAACCTGTCGGATAGCGAGGTGAGCTTCGAGTGGCCGGAGACCGCCGGCGCGCAGGCGCTCAACGTGCACGGCCTGCCGGGACGGGCGGATGGCGGCAGGCTGACCCTGCCGCCCTACGGCGCCTGGTTCGGCAGCGTTGCGGCCGGCGCCACGCGCCCGGCCTGAACGCGCAGCAGCCTAGCGCGACTGCTTGCGTCGCGCGGCGGCGATGCCGGCCATGCCAAGGCCCAGCAGGGCCAGGCTGGCCGGTTCCGGCACGTCTCCCGGAGGCGGGGTTTGCGTGACGCGCACCAGGAAGGTTTCGGAGGCGGCATCATTGCGATGAGACTCGGAAGGCGCCAGCGGCGAATGCCAGACGTAGCCCGCCGTCATGTCGCCAAGGTCGCAATGGTCATACACAGTATTGAAGTAGGTGGACGCGCACAGCGTCTGTCCATTGGAAGTGAATGCCGTACGCAAGGCTTCCAGGCTGGTAAAGCTGGCATTCCACTGTTCTTCGCTTGCGAAGGCAAAATCATGGTGCAAGACCACGGCGCCGCAGGTGTTTCCCGTGCCGGCACAGGGGCCTGCGTAGACCCATTCGAAGCCGCCGGCCTTGACGATCAGCGACGGGTCCGGCGCCTGGCCGAGCATGGTCTTGGCGCTGGCGGTTCCGGCCATGGTGGTGGCAACGGCGAACAGCGAGGCGCCGAGCAGTTTAAAGAGTGTTTTATTCATGGAAATCCCCTTGTGATTAGTGTAAGTACGACTGCTACTTGCTATAAGCAAACACCATGCCAAAGAATATTTCCTATTGAATACAATAACTTGAATATCGAGAACGACTTACTACAGTCATTGCTGTAAAAAAAATCGTCTCTTACCAAAGAAAGAGGAATGCCGCCTTCCGATGCGCATCGGCCCCTGTCGGTTCGTGCGCCGCTCCGGTATCATGACGGGATGAGTGAGATTTCCTACCTTCCGTTTGTCATTGGTGTTGCCGGCGGCAGCGGCAGCGGCAAGTCAACGGTAACCCAGCAGGTGCTGGCTTCGTTCGGCGCCGACATGGTGTCGGTGGTAATGCAGGACGATTACTACCGCGACCAGTCCGACCTGAGCCCCGAAGTACGCCGCAAGCAGAACTACGACCATCCGCAAGCCTTCGACTGGCCCCTGCTGGTGCAGCACGTGCGCGCGCTGCGCAACGGCGAAACGATCCAGATGCCGGAGTACGACTTCACGATCGACAACCGTTCCAACAAGACCATTCCCGTCAAGCCGGCGCCGGTGATCGTGATCGAGGGCCTGTTCGCCCTGTACGACGCCGACCTGCGCAAGATGATGTCGCTGAAGATCTTCGTCGACACGGCGCCCGACGTGCGCTTCATCCGCCGCATGCAGCGCGACATTGCCGAGCGTGGCCGCACGATGGAAAGCATCGTCAGCCAGTACCTGGAAACCGTGCGTCCGATGCACAAGCAGTTCATCGAGCCGACCAAGCGCCACGCCGACGTCATCCTGCCGCACGGCGCGAACGGTCCGGCGGTCGACGTCATCACCACCAAGGTGGCGAGCGTCATCGGCCAGCTCAAGCGTCCCTGATCCGCAGCCGCCCTGCCGGAACAGGCCTGAAAAACGGCCGTGCTATGCTTGGCCCGGACCGGCGCAAGGTGCCGGCGGGATCAACCATGCATCAGGACAGACGATGAAAGACGTAAAAGTGGATGTGCGCGTCAATGTCACGGTAGACCCGGCAAGCGTGTTCCTCGTGCTTGCCACCGCGGCGATGGGCGTGTTCCTGTATCGGCAGAACAAGCAGCCTGACCTGGTCTCTGGCGCAATGCAGGAGAGCGCGCAAGGCGCGCAGTAAGCCTGCGCACGGCGGACAGTCCCGCTGAGCGGGGCGCCTTTCGTCACAACGCTTGCGTCAATCCTGGCCGGCGCGCCTGTCGGCCGCCGCAATCACCCGCCCGATGGCGGCCACCACCAGTTCCGGTTCCTCGAGCTGGATATTGTGGCCGCTCTTCGTCGTCAGCACCTGCTGGCCGTCGCCGAACTGGCGCAAGAAGTCCGCATGCAGGTCCTTCTTGATCGCCACCGCGGCCTCGGTCTCCAGGAAGAACATTGGCTTGTCCGCCTGCTGCACCGAGCTCAGTACCACCACCGGCACGTCGGGCAGCTTGCCGTCCAGCGGCAGGCTGCCGCTGTCGAGCACTGGCTGCAGCAGCTGGAGCTCGGGCTGGAATTTGGCCGGCACGAAGCCGGCGAACTTGCGGTCGTCCTCCGCCGCGCGCGCCGCGTCGAGCTTGCGCAGGGCCGGGTTGAAGCGTTCGTCGCTGGGGTCGACCAGCACCATCCCGGCCACCTGTCGCGGATGGCGCGCTGCGAACGAGCGCACCAGCAGGCCGCCATACGAGTGGCCGACCAGGATGAAGGGCGGCGCCAGCTTCGCCGCTGCGATCAGCTGTTCCAGTTCCAGCGTGTTCTGGGCGATGGTGCGCGGCTCGGGACGCGGATCGGAGCCGCCATGGCCGGCGCGCGAATAGGCAAGCACGCGGGCGCTCTTCGCCACCTCGGGTGCGACCTTGCGCCAGGCGCGCAGGTCGGTGCCGAAACCGGATTCGAAGATCACGGTATAGCGGCCGGCGCCGGCGGTGGCGTACTGCACCTGATAGGGCGCTGCGCCGACAGCGATACGGGTGGGAGCAAGTTCGGCCGGAACCGGTTGCGCATGGGTGCCGGCGCAGGCAAGTACGAGGACGAGGGAAAGGCTGTGGACGAGGGGTCTCATGGCGCTAGGGTCGGGTGGGCAATCGACACAGCATAGCCGACCACCGGCGCCGAAAATGCGCGCATCGTCACCAAGGCGCCGGATGCGCGATTCAGTCCGCGCTCTTGAGCTCGACGCGCCGGATGTTGCGCCGCCATTCCTGCAGCGTGAGCAGGGTATCGGTCGCCGTGTCTTCCACCAGGATCTCGTCGCCCTGCTGGGCCACCAGGAAGCTCTCGCGGCGGTGCACGCTGTCGGCGCGGTTCTCGACAAAACTCAGCTGGTAATACTTGCGCCCGTTGACCTCGCGCGGAACCGGATCATCCTCGATCACGGCCCCATGCGCCTTGCCCTGCGAGCGCCGCTCGATCTGTTCCGAGCGCGCCTTCAGTTCCGGCACGGCGAGCAGGACTTCCATCGCCTGTTCCCTGGTGCGCAGCGGTGCTTCCTTGACGACGGCGGGCGCCGGCTTGGGCGCTTCGCGCTCGGCGCGCTGGCAGCCGGCGGCCACGAGCGCGAGCGCGAAAGCGGCAGCCAGCAGGGGCAAGGTGGGACGGGCAGCGGCGCGGATCGACATGGGAGCCTCACAAGGTGAGGGCGCAGTCTATACCTTGGGTGTTTCGGCAGCAACAATCACCGTCCCAGGGCGCCGTTGGCGCGCAAGTTGCGGGCCAGGTAGTGCGCCAGCTCGGCGTCTGGTGGTGGAGCAGGCGGGCCGCCGAGGTGGCGGTGCAGCATCTGCAGCAGCAGCTGCAGCTGTGCCTTGCGGGCCAGCGGATTGCGCGCATTGTGACCCTCGTCCGGATCAACCAGCAGGCTCACCGGCTTGCCCATCGCCTGCAGGCGCGCGACGTAGTCGGTGACCCCTTCGACGTCGACTTTGTCGTCCTTGCCGCCGGCGACCAGCAGCAGCGGCGCCTGCACGCGCCCGGCGAGTCCGTGGGGCGCATCGCGGGCGATGGCGGACAGTTGCGCTGCCTGGGACGGATCGATGCCCACCTCGGCCAGCACCTGGCGGATGGAAGGTTCGCCCGGCCGCGCCGGCTCGGCCGCCGACAAGCGCAGCGTGCGTGCAAAGTCGGTGGGCGGCTGGGTCGCCATCCCGAAGCGGAACATGGTGGGCGTATGGGTCAGCGCCAGCGCCCGCGCTGCAGCGCTTCCTCGACGAGGGCGAGGCGCCGGTGTATGTCGGCTTCGGCAGCATGGCCGGCTTCGACCGCGCCGCCCTGCTGCGTGCGGTGAAAGAGGCGGTCGGACCGAGGCGGGCGCTGTTCTATCCCGGCTGGAGCGGGATCGACGCCGCCAGCCTGCCATCGAACTTTTTCGTGCTGGGCGACACCCCGCACGACTGGCTGTTCCCGCGCTGTGCGCTCATCGTCCACCACGGCGGGGCCGGGACCGCCCATGCGGCGGCGCGCTCGGGCACACCTTCGGTGGTGATTCCCTTCGCGGGCGACCAGTTCTTCTGGGCGCGGCGCATGGAAGCGCTGGGCATCGGCGCCGCTTGCACGGACGCGGCGCGGCTCAATGGCGCGCGGCTGGGTGCCCTCTTCGAGCGTGCAGCGGCGCCTGCGGTGCGCGGCCATGTGCTGGCAGTGGCCGCGCACATGCGCAGCGAGGATGGCGTGGCCGCCGCCTGCACCCGCCTGGCGGGCGGGGTGGCGGCACGCCTCCGGTCCTGACTGCCCGGGAGCGAGAAGGCCATCCGGCGGACGGCAGCCTCACATGAACGGGCCGAGCGAGGTGCGCAGGAATTCGAACATCACCCGCATGCGCTGCAGGTGGCGGGTGTCCGGATGCGCCAGCGCCCACAGCTCCGTTTCCAGTTCGGCGATCGGCCCGTCGACGATCTGGACCAGCGGATTGTCCTTGAACACCGCCAGCGGCACCACGCCCACGCCCATGCCGTGGACCACCGCGCCGGCCACCGACAGCACGCTGTTCATCCGGTAGCGCGGCACGACCTTCGGCAGGTGCTGGCGGCGCCAGCGCTGCGACGGGTGGTCCGGCAGGGTGGCGTCGAGCGCGATCCAGTCCATGTCGCGGTAGTCCGGGACGTGCCGGTGCGCTTCAAGGTAGGCGCGGCTGGCGTACACCGCCGCCTGCAGCGTGCCGAGGCGCACGCCGACCAGGTGTTCGGGCGGCTGCCTGGTGGCGCGGATGGCGATGTCGGCATCGCGCTGGCTCAGGCTGGCCAGGGTGTTGGAAGCCACCAGTTCCAGTTCGATCTCCGGATAGAGCAGGGCGAACTTCGCCATGGCAGGCAGCAGAACGCTCTGCATGACCGAGTCGGTGGTGGTGATGCGCAGGGTGCCGGAAGGACTGCTCCCCGTATGCAGGACCGCTTCCCTGGCCTGCTCGAGCTGGGACTCGATGCGCTCGGCGTAGCCGGCCAGCTCCAGCCCCAGTTCGGTCGCGGCATAGCCCTGGCGGCTGCGCTCGAACAGCAGTTCTCCCAGCTCTTTTTCAATGCGCTTGATCGAGCGGAACACCGTCGAGGTATCGACGCCTAGCCGCTCCGCGGCGCCGGCCAGGTTGCGGCCACGGTGCAGGGCCAGCACCAGTTCGAGGTCGGGCAGGTCGAGCTTCGATTGCGTTCTTGCATACGGAGGTTTCATGACTGCCTATTTTAATTGCGTTTGCGCATAGATAGAGTAGCACCCATCCCAGCCGGGACGCTCAACCATCACCCATACGAGGCTCTCCATGAAACTGTACTACTCCCCTGGCGCATGCTCGCTGGCTCCCCACATCGTCCTGCGCGAAGCAGGCCTGGCCTTCACGCTCGACAAAGTCGACATCGCCACCAGGCGTACGGCAGGCGGCGCGGACTTCCTGGCCGTCAGCCCGAACGGCTACGTGCCGGCGCTGGAAATCGAAGCCGGCTTGGTGCTGACCGAAGGCCCGGCCATCATGCAGCTATTGGCCGACAAGGCGCCAGGCGCGCACCTGGCGCCCGCCAACGGCACGCTTGAACGCTACCAGCTGCAGTCATGGCTGAACTTCATCACCTCCGAGATCCACAAGGGCTTCTCGCCGCTGTTCAAGCCCGTCATGCCGCAGGAGGCGAAGACGCTGTTCGTCGAGCAGCTGGGCCAGCGCTTCGACGTGGTCGAGCGCCGGCTGGCGCAGGGCGACTACCTGATGGGCGAGCGTTTCACGATCGCCGACGCCTACCTGTTCGTGACCACCAACTGGGCGGGCTACCTCGGCATCTCGCTGGAACGCTGGCCGGCCATCAATGCCTTCCGCGACCGCGTGGCCGCCCGCCCGGCAGTGCAGGCGGCGATGGCGGCGGAAGGGCTGAAGGCGGCATGACGCCCTCGGCAAGCAGTCACGCGCGCAGCACCAGGCCGTTTTCCTCGCACCAGGCGCGCAATGCGGCCGCCGTGCGCTCCTGACGGAAGGCATGCCAGCTTGCCAGCAGGCCGCGTGCCTGCGCCAGTTTCGCAAAACGTTCGAAGCCGCCCGGCCCGCGCAGCAGGGCGCGCACCTCCGCTTCGTCGCCGGGCATGTGCCGGCGCACGAAGTCGAACACCAGGGCCCGGCCCAGGCCGAGGCGGGCGGCGCCCGGCACCGGGATGTACCTGCCCGCTTCGTGGATGTCGTCCGGCAGCGCCTCATGGCTGCCGACCATGTCGGCGCGCAGGTGGATGGCGCCGGTGGCGGGGCAGACCCAGGCCCTGCCGGCGTGCGGCGGGTCGGCCAGGATCATCGCGTTCTCGAGTGCGTCCGCGTCCACGCTTGCCATGCTCGCCTCCAAAAGAAAAAGCCTGCAAGGCGTTAACCTTACAGGCTTTTCGGCAGGACGGCGCCGGAACCAACCGGCGCCAGGGGCCTTGGACGATTACATCATGCCGTCCATGCCGCCCATGCCACCCATGCCGCCCATGCCGCCCATGCCGCCGGCCGGCTTGTCCTCGACGACTTCCGAGACCATGCAGTCGGTGGTCAGCATCAGGCCGGCGATCGACGCTGCGTTCTGCAGGGCCGAACGGGTGACCTTGGCCGGATCCAGCACGCCCATTTCGACCATGTCGCCATAGGTGCCGTTGGCGGCGTTGTAGCCGTAGTTGCCCGAACCTGCGATCACGGCAGCGACCACGACCGACGGCTCGTCGCCGGCGTTCTGGACGATCATGCGCAGCGGCTCTTCCATGGCGCGCAGGACAATCTTGATGCCTGCGTCCTGGTCAGGGTTGTCGCCCTTGATGTCCAGGTTCGAACGTGCGCGCAGCAGGGCCACGCCGCCGCCCGGGACGATGCCTTCTTCGACGGCAGCGCGGGTAGCGTGCAGCGCGTCTTCCACGCGTGCCTTCTTCTCTTTCATCTCGACTTCGGTGGCTGCACCGACGCGGATCACGGCAACGCCGCCGGCCAGCTTGGCCACGCGTTCCTGCAGCTTTTCGCGGTCGTAGTCCGAGGTCGCTTCTTCGATCTGGACGCGGACCATCTTGACGCGCGCCTCGATCGATTCAGCCGAACCGGCGCCGTCGATGATGATGGTGTTTTCCTTGCCGACTTCGACGCGCTTGGCCTGGCCCAGTTCGTTCAGCGTGACCTTTTCCAGGGTCATGCCGACTTCCTCGGCGATCACCTGGCCGCCGGTCAGGATGGCGATGTCTTCCAGCATGGCCTTGCGGCGGTCGCCGAAGCCCGGGGCCTTGACGGCGACGGTCTTCAGGATGCCACGGATGTTGTTGACCACCAGGGTCGCCAGCGCTTCGCCTTCGATGTCTTCGGCGATGATCACCAGCGGACGGCCGGCCTTGGCGACTTGCTCGAGCACCGGCAGCAAGTCACGGATGTTCGAGATCTTCTTGTCGCACAGCAGGATGAACGGGTTCTCGTGAACGGCGACCTGCTTGTCCGGGTTGTTGATGAAGTACGGCGACAGGTAGCCGCGGTCGAACTGCATGCCTTCCACGATGTCCAGCTCGTCGTTCAGCGACTTGCCGTCTTCGACGGTGATGACGCCTTCCTTGCCGACTTTTTCCATCGCTTCAGCGATACGCTCGCCGATCGAGGTTTCCGAGTTGGCCGAGATGGCGCCGACTTGCGCGATCTCTTTCGAGGTGGTGGTCGGCTTGGCGATCTTCTTCAGTTCTTCGACGGTGGCGGCAACAGCCTTGTCGATGCCGCGCTTCAGGTCCATCGGGTTCATGCCGGCGGCAACGAACTTCATGCCTTCGCGGACGATGGCTTGCGCCAGCACGGTCGCGGTGGTGGTGCCGTCACCGGCGTTGTCGCTGGTCTTCGAGGCGACTTCCTTCACCATCTGCGCGCCCATGTTCATGAGCTTGTCCTTCAGTTCGATCTCTTTCGCGACCGAGACGCCGTCCTTGGTGACGGTCGGGGCGCCGAACGAGCGCTCCAGCACGACGTTGCGGCCTTTCGGGCCCAGGGTGACTTTGACTGCGTTGGCGAGGATGTTGACGCCTTCAACCATCTTGGCGCGCGCTGCGTCGCCGAAAATTACTTCTTTAGCTGCCATTTCTAGTTTCTCCGAAAGAATTCGTGAATGTGCGGTACGGGGAGGCTTGGTGCGCGCCGATTACAGGGCCACGACGGCCATGATGTCTTCTTCGCGCATGACCAGCAGTTCCTGGCCATCGACCTTGACGGCCTGGCCCGAGTATTTGCCGAACAGGACGCGGTCGCCGACCTTCACTTCCAGCGGACGAACCTGGCCATTGTCCTGCACCTTGCCGTTGCCGATGGCCAGGACTTCACCCTGGTCCGGCTTCTCGGCGGCCGCATCGGGGATGATCAGGCCGGATGCAGTCTTGGTCTCCTGGTCGAGACGCTTCACGATGACGCGATCGTGGAGAGGACGAAGGTTCATGCAAAACTCCTTATTTATAGTGGTTGACTAGCTATTCAGGGCCGCCGCCAACAAGGCGCCGGCTTGGAATGTGGTGGATACCGGTTGTTAGCACTCTCAACTAACGAGTGCTAACGCATCGTGATTATAGGGACGATAACACCCCTTTTCAAGCGGGAATGTGTGGGAGCTAACCGACATTTTTGCGCGAGCACAAGCGATTGGACGGGTTGTACACTATCGCTTGTGGCATCCACGACAATAGCCGGGCAGGGTACACCGGAACCGGCAGGGACGGCCACACGGCAGGCCGCTGCCCGTGCCCGCCTTGCGCTTGCCCTGTTTCAGCCGCGGTCCGCGCCGCATCCCACGCCTTCGGGGGATGCGATTCGGTTGACGAAAAAACCATCTCAGTCCTATAGTGTCGAATGATTTCTGAATTTCAAGACCTCTCCGACAAAATCGACCGGCTTGCCCAGTTGGCCCAGTCGCTGCGCGCCGAGAACTACCTGCTGCGCCAGGCCAATACCCTGCTGAGCGCCGAGAATCTCGCGTTCAAGGAACGCCTGATCCAGGCCCAGCACCGGGTCGAGGCGCTGCTCGAACAGTTCCCCGCGCCGGAAGCCCCGCCAACCGAAGACGGTACCGACGAAGCCAGCGAGGCCACCCAATGATCTACCTGGATTGCAGCATCATGGGCCAGTCCTACCGCCTGGCCTGCCGCGAAGGCGAGGAGCGCACCCTGCGCGAAGCGGTCAGCTACCTCGATGGCAAGATGTGCGCGCTGCGCGACTCGGGCAAGGTGAAGGGCACCGACCGCATCGCGGTGATGGCGGCACTGAGCGTGGCGGCCGAATTCCTGTCGGTGAAATCGCCCCAGGGCCCGCTGTCGGACATGTCGATCCTGGAGGTCAAGCAGAAGCTGGAAGCGATGCACACCGTCCTCGACAAGGCGCTCTCGCCCCAGGAAAATCTGTCTTGAAGGTCAAATTCGTTTGACATGACGGGCCAAGCGAGTAAACTGCGCACTACCCTGCGGTGTTCGAGATTTGCCATATATTCCTTGAACCATTTTCGTGCATAGGTTGCGGGACATGTTCGGTGGGCGTGAGCGTCGCTAGTCCGACGAACCCGAAATTGAACTGACTGCGACCACCTGGAACCGTTTGGTTCGGGATGCCGGCAAAAACGGCACAGGCGGGGCTACACACACGAGCGGTTGCGCACTCCGGTACGCAGCCGCTTTTTTTTATGGATCGCTGGTGATGGAGAGGGAATGGCGTACTGGTTGATGAAGTCCGAGCCGGATGAAACGAGTTTCGACGACGTGCTGGCCGCGCCAGGCCGGACGGTGTCGTGGTTCGGCGTGCGCAACTACCAGGCGCGCAATTTCATGCGCGACGCCATGTCCGTCGGCGACGGCGTCCTGTTCTACCACTCCAGCTGCGCGGTGCCCGGCGTGGCCGGCATCGCCGAAGTGGCAAGCGGCCCCTATCCGGATGCGACCCAGTTCGACCCTTCTTCTCCTTATCACGACCCCAAGGCCACCTCGGCGCACCCGCGCTGGATCTCGGTCGACGTGCGCGCCGTGGAAGGAGGGCGCTACCTGACCCTGGCCGAGATGCGCAGCGTCCCGGCGCTTGGCGACATGGTGCTGCTGCAGAAGGGCAGCCGGCTGTCGGTGTCGCCTGTGACGGCGGGGCAGTGGAACGCCATCGTGGCCCTGCTGCGCGAAGGGCAGCGCTGATGGACTTCACCCTGATCCTGGCGCTGCTGGCGATGGGCACCTTCGGCGGCTTCGCGGCCGGCCTGCTCGGCATCGGCGGCGGCATGGTGCTGGTGCCCTTCATCACGATGATCTTCACCGCGCGCGGCTTCCCGCCCGAACTCACCATCCACATGGCGATCGCCACCTCGCTCGCCACCATCCTGTTTACCTCGCTGTCCTCGGTGCGCGCGCACCACAAGCACGGTGCCGTGCTGTGGCCGGTGGTGAAGCTGCTCGCGCCCGGCATCCTGCTCGGCTCCTGGATCGGGCCCTGGATCGGCAAGCAGATGAACGCCACCGTGCTGGCGGCCTTCTTCGGCGTGTTCGTTGCCTTCTCGGCCACCCAAATGCTGGTCGGGAAGAAGCCGGCCGCCGCGCGCACGCTGCCGGCGGCGCCGGGCATGTTCGCGGCCGGCGGCTTCATCGGCACCCTGTCGGGCATCGTCGGCGCCGGCGGCGGCTTCGTTTCGGTGCCTTTCATGACCTGGTGCGGGGTACGCATCCACAACGCGGTGGCCACCAGCGCGGCGCTGGGTTTTCCGATCGCGCTCGCCGGTACGCTCTCGAACATCTGGTTCGGCTGGGGCGAGCCGGGACTGCCATCGTATTCGCTCGGCTTCATCTACGTGCCGGCGCTGGCCATCATCGCGCTGGCCAGCGTCAGCATGGCCCCGCTCGGCGCGCGCACCGCGCACCGCATGCCGGTGCGCCAGCTGCAGAAGGTGTTCTCCGTGATCCTGTATGCGCTGGCTGCCTACATGTTCTGGAAGGCTGCCCATCCGGCATGAAACGGGCGGGCGGCTGCGCCGGCAGGTGACGAAATGGCGCGGGGCGGCTACAATCCGCCGCCAGTTGCGCTGCGGCAGTTGACGCCATGGCGAGGCTTGAATAAGGTCCACAGCATGCCAGCCGACACCGTCCATCTCTCGCCATCGAACACCGCCACCACCGGGCGCGGCATGTCGCGCGCCGCCAGCGCCTTCCTGCTGTTCGCCTTCTTCTGGATCGTGGCCGCCGCCGCGTTTTCCGGCTTTGCCGGCAAATGGGGCCTGCGCGATGGCGACCCGCGCTTCGGCGTGGCGGCCATGCTGGAGAACGCCGCGCACAAACCCTTTGTCTACCGCCAGCTGGTGCCCGACCTGGCGCGCCGCCTCGATGCCGCGGCCTCCGAGCGCCTCAAGGAGCGCGTCGCCAAGCGCTTCCGGCCCGACGAAGTGTTCGCGAAAAGCCAGCCGGGCGACACGCCGGGCGAGCGCTTCCGCTACGCGATCGTGTACTACCTGAGCTTCCTGTCGCTGCTGGGGAGCCTGTTCGTGCTGCGCCGGATCCTGTTGCACTTCAACGTCTCGCCGCTGGCGGCGATACTGGCGCCAACCGCGTTCGCCCTCAGCTTCCCCTACCTGCAGACGGTGGGCGGCTACTTCTACGATACGGTGGAACTGCTGTTCGCCAGCCTGGCCTTCCTGCTGGCGCTGCGCGGGCGCCTGCTGGTGCTGGCCGCGCTGGTGCTGGTGGCGACCCTGAACAAGGAGACCTTCTTCTTCGTGCTGCCGGCCCTGTATCCGCTGCTGCGCCAGCGCTTCACGCGCCGCATGGCCTGGTGCGCGGTGGGACTGCTGGTGGCGCTGGCGGGCCTGATGAACGTGGCGCTCAAGTTCGCCTACCTGGACGCGGTCGGCGGCGCGCTCGAATTCCACCTCATGACCAATATCGAGGCCTACTTCTCGGGCAACCCGTACTTCCGGGTCGAGACCACGTATGGCCTGGTCGGTCCGTCGCGCGCCTTTGTCGGCACCCTGGTGCTGCTCGGGATCGTGCTGTGGCGCGCCTGGCCGCTGGCGCCGCGCCTGGTGCGCCGCCACCTGGCGATCTGCGCGATCGTCAACCTGCCGCTGTTCCTGGCCTTCTGCGCCACCGGCGAACTGCGCAACCTGAGCACCACGTTTACCGGCCTGGTGCTGCTGGTGGCCTTCCTGATCGACCGCGAAGCCAGCTTGCGCACCGGCCTGCGCGCGCCTGTGCCGGAGACACAGGCCAGCCCGGTACTGAAGGAAACCAGGCAGGCGTAGCGGGGGCGCGCCGCTCGCCTAGGTAGCGAGGCGGCGCATGCGCGCCCGGTCGAGCGGCAGGTCGCGCACCCGCAGCCCGCAGGCGTCGGCTACCGCGTTCGCCAGCGCCGCCGCCGCCGGCCCCTGGGCCGCTTCGCCGGTGCCGAGGAAGGGCTGGCCGGGCTGGTCCACCAGGTGCACGCTGACGCGTTCCGGCACCCCGTCGAAGCGCAGGATCGGATAGCCGCCCCAGTCCAGGCTGGCCACCCGGCCGGCCTCGAAACGCACGCTTTCCAGCAGGGTCCAGCTGGCCGATTGCAGGATGCCGCCCTCGATCTGGTTGTGCACCCCGTCCGGGCTGACGACCTCGCCGCAGTCGACGGCGGCGTCGGCGCGCAGGATGCGCACGAAGCCGGTTTCCAGCGCCACCTCGACTTCCAGCGCCACGGCGCAGTAGGCGGCCGAATTCTTGTAGCGGGCAAAGGCGAAGCCGCGCCCGCGGCGCGGGTTGCGCCCGGTGCCGCGCCGGTAGCCGTTCCAGCCGAATTTGGCCGCCGCCAGCCGCACCACGGCGGCGGCGCGCGGGTCGTCCAGGTGGCGCAGGCGGAAGGCGACCGGATCGGCGTTCGCCGCGCGCGCCAGCTCGTCCATGAAGCTCTCGATCGCGAACACGTTGCAATAGGCGCCCAGCGAACGCAGCGCCGAGGTGCGCAGCGGGCCAGCCGGCTGGAAGCGGTGCGTCACGCGCGCGTTCGGCAGCGCGTAATACGGAATCGCGTTGCGGTCGCCGCCGCCGTCGGGCTGCGGGATCGGTTTCGGCAGGGGCGGGGCGAAGGGGCGCGCCAGCAGGGTGGCGGGGAGCAGGTTGCCGGCGCGGCCGGGGCGGGTGGCATGGGCCTGGCTCCAGACCTCGTACTGCCAGTCGGCGATCCTGCCGTCCGCCCCCAGCGTGGCGGCGACATCGGCCACCATCGCCGGGCCGCAGGGTTCCCAGCCATGTTCGTCCTCGCGCATCCACTGCACCCGCACCGGCACGTCCGGGAAGACGCGCGCCAGCAGGGCCGCGTCGGCCGCGGCGTCGTCGGCGCCGTTGTGGCCATAGCAGCCGGCACCCTCGGCATGGATGCAGCGGATCGACGCCTCGGCGGTGTCGAGCAGCTCGGCCAGGGCGCGCCGCAGCGGAAACACGCCCTGGGCATGGGTCCAGACCGTATAGCGGCCGCCCTCGCGCAGGGCGATCGCGCACGAGGGGCCGAGCGAGGCGTGCAGCTGGTAGGGACGGGTGTAGGTGGCGCGCAGGGTGCGGCCGGGCGCGCCCGCGGCGCCACGCGCCAGCACCTGCCGTGGCTGGGCGGGCAGGCTGCGTACCAGCGCCGCGATGTCGCCGGGCTGCGCGGCCGGCGCCGGCAGTTCCCAGCGCGCCGCCTGCGCCAGCGCTTTCGCCGCCTTCACCGCGCGGTATTCCTCGTCGGCGATCACGGCCAGGAAGCGGCCGTCGCGCACCACCTCTAGCACACCCGTCATGCGCGCCACCGCACCGGTGTCGACGCCGAGCAGGCGTGCGCCGGGCGCGGGCGGCCGCACCACGCGGCCATGCACCATGGCCGGCATGCGGATGTCCTGGATATACGCCAGCTGGCCTTTCAGCTTGCCCGGCAGGTCGACCCGCGGCAGCGTGGCGCCGATCCAGCGCCGTGCGTTCGCCATGCGCGGCGGCAGGGCGGCGCTGGCGCGCAGGTGCTGGTCGCCCCCCGCCACCAGTTCGCCGAAACTCACGCGCCGGCCATCGGGTGCGCGGAACACGCTGTTGTCCTGCGCCAGCGCGGCGGCGCCCACCTGCAGGCGCGCCGCCGCCCGCTCGTGCAGCAGGGCGCGCAGCTGGGCGCAGGCGTGGCGCAGCGCGGTGGCGCTGTCCTGCATCGAGTGGCTGCCGGCGGTATAGCCTTCGTCCGGCGTGCGTTCGGTGTCGGCCGTGATCAGGACCAGGCGCCCGGGATCGATCTGCAGCTCGTGCGCCGCCACCTGCAGCAGCGCGGTCTTGATGCCCTGGCCAAGTTCCGCTTTTCCAGTGAAGACGGTGACGCGGTTGTCGGCGCCCACCCGCACCCAGGCGTCGAGCAAGGGGGTGTCGGCCAGGCTGCCCGGCGCGCCCGGCGCGGCCTGCAGGGGAATGACGAAGGACAGGGTCAGCCCGCCGCCGGCGGCCAGGAAGCGGCGCCGTCCCGGATGCGCAGTAGAGGACGCGCGCATCAGTAGTTCCGGATCGGCTGGGCCGCCAGCACGTCTGCGGCGCGGCGCACGGCGCGCAGGATGCGCAGGTGGCTGCCGCAGCGGCACAGGTTCGGCTGCATCCAGCTGCGGATCTGGGCATCGGTGGGCGAAGCGACCTGCTCGAACAGGGCGGTGGCGCGCATGACCATGCCGGCGATGCAGTAGCCGCACTGGCCCGCCTGCTCGTCGAGGAAGGCCTGCTGCAGCACCGAACTCGGTACCCAGCGCGTGCCGCCCGATTCCACCGTGCGCACGGCGCGGCTGCCCACCAGCGCCACCGGCACCAGGCAGGACATGACCGCCTCCTTGTCGAGCATGACGGTGCAGGCGCCGCACTGGCCCAGGCCGCAGCCGAACTTGGCGCCATTGAGTTTCAGGTCGTTGCGCAGCACGTACAGCAGGGGTGTGTCGGGATCGACCTCGACGCTGTGCGGCTTGCCGTTGACCTGCAGCTGGAACCTGCTCATGGCGTTCTCCTGTTCTTGACCGCATCCTCGAGCCCGGGCCAGGGTTCGGCGCCGGCACCGTAGCGCCGCAGGTAGGCGGCCAGCGCGGTCAGCTGGGCGTCGCCGAGCACCGTGGCGAAGCCCGGCATGACGCGTCCCGCTTCGCCGGCCGGCGGCGCGATGCCGCCGTGGACGATGTGCAGCAGGCTGCGCGGGTCCGGGTCGTACAGCGCCACCGCCTGCTGCAGCCGGAGCGCCGCGCCCGAGCTGGCGCCGCGGCTCCCGTCGTGTGTCGCTTCGTGGCAGCTGGCGCAGGCCATGGTGTAGGTAGTGTAGCCGAGCCGCATACGCGCCAGGTCGGGGTCGTCGTCCCTGGGCGGGGGCAGGCTGGCGGCCTGCCGCGCCGGGGTGGCGCGCGCCGGCGCCTGCGCCAGGTAGCCGTGGATGTAGGTGGCGATGGCGGCGACGTCCTGCGGCGGCGCCTCGGCCAGTTCGCGTACCACGGCCTGCATCGGGCCGCCCGCGATGGCGTGCCCCGTTGCGCTGCCGCTGCGCAGGTAATCCAGCAGCTGGGCGCGGGTCCAGGGCATGGGCGAAGGCGAGCGCGCATTCAGCGCCGGCGCATACCAGTCGCCGCTCTCGCCGCCATCGAGGTGGCGGCCGAGGTCGAGGGCGCCGAGCGCGCCGCGCGGCGTGTGGCAGGCGCCGCAATGGGAGAGGGCATTGGCAAGGTAGGCGCCGCGCTGCCAGTCGGCCGGCTTGCTCGTGTCGGCCGCCCAGGGCGAGGTGTCGAGGTAGAGCAGATTCCAGAATGTGAGCAGCGGGCGGTAGCCGAAGGGAAAGCGCAGCCGGTTCTCGCGCGCGGGCGCCGCCACGGCCGGACGGGTCATCAGGTAGGCGTACAGGGCCTGCATGTCGTCCTGGGCCAGGCGGGTGTAGTGCGGATAGGGAAAGGCCGGATACAGCAGGTGGCCGTCGCGCGCCACGCCCTCGCGCATCGCGCGTTCGAAGGCGGCGTAGCTCCAGGTGCCGATGCCGGTGCCTGCATCGGGCGTGATGTTGGCGCCGTGGATGGTGCCGAAGGGCGTCTGCAGGGCCACGCCGCCGGCCAGCGGGCGGGCCGGATCGCGCGTGTGGCACGAGGCGCACATGCCGAGCCGCGCCAGCGCGGCGCCGCGCGCGACCAGCGCGGTGTCGAAACGGGCAGGCGCGACCGGAACCGGTTGCAGCGCCGGGCGCCACATGAGGAAACCGGCCGCCAGCGCCAGCAGCAGCGGAACCAGCGCCGCCAGCCACCATCGGTACCGCCGCCTGCGTGCCGGCTGCTTCATGTGTTCCGCTTTCCTCGCTTGCTGACGACGCCCGGAGCATACCATGCGCTGCCCCCGTGGCGCGGTGGTATGCTGGCGCCATGACTACCGATTCCGACATCATGCTGTCCGGCCCGTTCCAGGCCACCGATGGCAAGGGCCGTACGCTCGACGTGAAGGCGATCCGCATCTTCGACGAGGGCTACGGGATCATCGACGTGTACGCCGATTTCAAGGACCGGCTGGAGCCAGGCGCCTACAAGGACACGGCCCTGCTGCGCCAGCTGGTCGAGCGCCTGCGCGCCCTCGGCTACAAGGGCCCGGACTTCGGCCACGGCGACCCCGGCCTGCAGGAAAGCCGCACCATCGTGCTCGAGGCGCCGGAGGAATTCACCGCGTTTGCCAAGAGCCGCGGCTGGAAGAACCTGGCCGAGGATTTCGACTAGGCTCGGCCAGGAGTCAGGCGTGGGCCGGGCGTCCGTCCGGCTGGCGGTAAGACCAGGCCAGCATGACGAGGGCGCCGACGATCATCGGCAGCGACAGCATCTGGCCCGACGTGATGGGCAGGCCGAGCACGCACACTTCCCAGTCCGGCACCCGGAAGTACTCGGTGATGAAGCGCGCGCAGCCGTACAGCAGGGTGAACATGGCGCCCACCGCCAGCCGCGGGCGTTGCTTGCGCGCGTACGGCCACAGGATCAGGAAGACGACGATCCCGTCCAGCAGCATCTGGTACAGGGGCGAGGGATGGCGCGGTCCTTCCACGCCCGGCCACAGCATGGCCCAGGGCAGGCCGGGGTCGGCCAGGCGGCCCGGCAGTTCGGCATTGATGAAGTTGCCCAGGCGCCCGGCGGCATAGCCGAGCGGCACCATGGGGGCGATGAAGTCGTACACGTCGAGCAGGTTGCGCTTCGACTTGCGCGCCCATAGCGCCATCGCCACCAGCACGCCCAGGAAGCCGCCGTGGAAGGACATGCCGCCGCGCCAGACCATGAAGATCTCGAGCGGATGCTGGAGGAAGTAGAGCGGCTGGTAGAACAGCACTTCGCCCAGGCGGCCGCCCAGGATCACGCCCAGCATGCCGTAGAACAGCATGTCGTCCAGGTCTTCGGCCTTCCAGCCCTGGGCCGCGATGTGCGGCTGGCGCAGGCGCACGCGGCCCAGGATCAGGAACAGGGCGAAGGCCACCACGTACATCAGGCCATACCAGTGGATCTGCACCGGCCCGATGGCGAAGGCGATGGGGTCCGGTTGCGGATGAATCAGCATAGGAATCGGTCTTTCGAGTTCAGTCTGTCGTCAGGAGGTCGAGGAAACCCTGGAGCACGGGCGAGGCGTTGTCGCGGCGCCAGGCCAGGCCGGTCTCGGCCAGCGGCGTGGGGTCGGACAGGGCGCGGTATTCCACGCCGGCGCGCATCAGGTTCGACACGGATTGTGGCACAAGTGCCAATCCCATGCCGCCGGAGACCAGGCTGACGATGGTCTGCATCTGCAGCGCTTCCTGGCCGATGACCGGGGTGATGCCGGCGGCGCGGAAGCAGCCGAGGATGGCGTCGTGCAGTGCCGGCGCGGCGGCGCGCGGGAAAATCACCAGCGGCAGCGGCGGCAGGTCGCGCAGCGCCACCGGGCCGGCGCGGCGCAGGGCAGGCAGGCCGGCCGGGGCGCACAGGATCAGCGGCTCTTCGAGCAGCTTGCGGTAGGCCAGCGCGCCGTCCAGCCCCGCCAGCGGCGGGATCACGAAACCGGCGTCGATGCGGCCCTGCAGCAGGTCGGCGGCCTGCACGTCGGAAGTCGCTTCGCGCAGCACCAGCTGCACCGCCGGACAAGCGCCGCGGTAGCGCTGCAGGATCGCGGGCAGCACGCTGTAGTCGGCGGTGGAGACGAAGGACAGGGTCAGGCGGCCCGCCCTGCCGTCGGCGGCGCGGCGCACCAGGTCGGGCAGGGCGCCGGCGTCGTCCAGGATGCGGCGCGCTTCCGGCAGCAGCGCGTTGCCGGCCGCGGTGAGCGCCACCTGGCGCCGGCTGCGCAGGAACAGCGGCGCGCCCAGCAGCTCTTCCAGGCCGGCGATGCTTTGCGAAAGCGGCGGCTGGGTCATGTGCAGGCGCTCGGCGGCGCGGCCGAAATGCAGTTCCTCGGCCACCGTGACGAAATGGCGCAGCTGGCGAAGTTCGAGTTTCATCGATACGCCTGGCGTATTAAATAACATGGAATGATATGCGAAACATATCACATTCGGCATTGAACATGCCGACGGGGCGCGCTTGCCTCAGCCGCGGCGGCGCTTGACGAAGGCCTGCTTGACCCGGGCCGCGCGGTGGCGCTGGAGCACTTCATGGGCCTTCTTCTTGTCCAGCCCGAGCAACTTCTCGATGAACTCGAACCAGACGAAGGCGAACACCATGAGCCCGCCGATCACCCACCAGGACAGGTCGGCAAAGCGCCATACCTCGAACAGGCGCAGGCCGCACAGGGCGGCAATCAACAGGATCAGCGGCATGAAAGGAGTCCTCCAGACGCCATCTTACAAAGAAAACGGTTTCCATGTGGAAAAATCCGTTATGCTGTGTGGATTCGTCAACATCTTGAAACCTGCATGAAGCTGTTAGCGGCGTTACAGAGTGTATCCCCGCTGGAACCTGCGGAAATTCGCGGTAGAATGAATTCGTTATAAATTGGAGAAACAAATGAAACGGTCTTTGTTGTTGTGTGTGGTGATGTCGGCCTTTGCGTCCACCAGCGCGTTTGCACAAGCCGACCTGGCGAAAGCCAAGAACTGCATGGCTTGCCATACGGTAGCCACCAAGCTCGTCGGTCCTTCCTATAAGGACGTCGCTGCCAAGTATGCCGGCCAGAAAGGCGCCGAAGACAAACTGGTGCAGAAGGTCATGAAGGGCGGCGCAGGCGCCTGGGGCCCAGTGCCGATGCCGGCCAACCCGCAGGTGAGCGAGGCCGAAGCCCGCAGCCTGGTGAAATGGGTACTGGTGCAGAAATAATTTCGCGTTCGCTGAACAAGGCGCGCCTGCGTGAGCATGCGCGCTTTTTTTTGGCCGGACGCAGCGCACCACGGCACCAGGCAGGGGCGGTATTACTTGCCTGCGCCGATCCGGTAGATCACGTCGACGTTTTGCGCCAGCCGCATCGCCTGGACCAGCGCCATCTCCCCGTGCGGCTTGTTGCGCCGGCCGGCGGGAATGCGCGCATTGGCATCGTTTGCCAGCCCCATCGCCTGGGTCAGGTTCTTCAGCGGCGCCAGCGACACGCCGGTCGCCGGTCCCAGCTTTGCCCCGACCCCGCGCGCGATGTCCTGCGCCTTGAGCCTGGCCTTGGCCAGCGCCTGTGCCAGCAGCTCCGCTTCGATCTTGTCGCGGTCGCTACGGTTGAAGGCGACCGCCAGCGATTCGACGTCCTTCAAGACGAGCAGGCCGCGCAGCAGGGGCGTCCACTGGCCCAGGTCGCGCACGGTGAGGTGCAGCGAGACCCTGGTTTCCATCGGCTGCCCCTGGCCGTCCGGCGCAGCGTCGAGCTTGCGCGGGCGGCGCACGACGTCCTGCACGAAGACATCTTCCGGCGCGACCCCATGCTGGGCGAACAGGGCGCGGCTGGCCTCGAGCCGCTCGTTGATGAACCTGAGGGCGAGCTCGGCATCGGGTTCGAGCGAGACCAGGTCGATGTCGATCTCGCCGACGTCGGGCATCAGGTACTGGTCGGCGCTGGCGCTGACGTGGATGAAGGGGTGGTTGGGCAGGTCGGCCGCCATGCCGGGCAGGGCGGCAGCGGCCAGCAGCAGGGCTGCGGCGAATCGTTCGAGCATGGGCGCTCCAGGTGGTGGGGGATGCCCCGACAATAAATTATCTAGACATGCATGTCTAGAAAATCCCGCGCCCGCCACTGCATTTATGCCAGCGTCATGAAAGCCCCGGCCCGGGCACCGCGGCAGCGGCCGGCCGCGCCGTGTTCCGGTCCCGGCTCACTCGATGACGAGGGCCAGGTCGCGGCCTTCGAGCGCCACCTGGCCGGCGTAGTCGGCGGCGTGGATGCGCAGGATATACTCGCCCGGCGCGATGCCGCCCAGCTGCCAGCTGCCGGTCTGGACCTCGCCATCGCGCAGGCGGCTGTGCAGCGCGTAGGCGAACTGGGTCGCCTTGCTGCCATAGACCGTGATGCCGCTGTTGGGCGCATAGACGGCCTTCACCGCCTCCGGATTGCGCGGCAGGCGGTCATATACCTGGGTGATCACGGGCCGCTCGTAGCCGGGCAGGGGAGTGCCATCGGCGCGCAGCAGCTGGTAGCCGAGCTGGTACAGGCCAAGGCGGCGCCGCGCCAGGTTGCCATCCACCTGGTCGTAGGCATCGACCACGATGTTCACCTCGCCCAGCGCGCGCGGCACGCGCAGGCGCTTGTCCGGTACCGGGTGCTTGCGCGTGCCCGCGGGCGGGCGCAGGCGCTTGCCGGTGGCGTCGAACAGCGCGATGCTGTTGATGCGCGGCGCGACCGTGTCGGTGAAGCCCACGAAAGGAAGGCTGAGCGGATTGACCACCGCGCCGCCCTGGTAGTAATCGAGATGGACGTGGGCCATCGCATTGATGGTGCCGAGCGGGTCGCCGACGGCGAAGCGGGTACCGCGCGGCACCCGCACGCGCTCGGCCCTGGCGCGCGCCGTGTCGCCCTGCGCCGTCAGGACCCGGAAGCGCGGGTCGAGCGGCCGGCCGCGGGAATCGCGCCCGACGCGCATGTGGATGTACGAGAGCGGCCCGATGCTGATCCCTTCGCTGAGCGAATCGAAGCCCCAGTTGGCATACGGGTCCGACACCTTGGCCGGCAGCACGGCGAGCACCTGCGCGCCGACGTCGGCGCGCACATCCAGCCCTGCGTGGAAGTGGTCGCGGCTGTCGCCGTTGTAGCTGCCGCGCACCTCGCCCATCACGCCGACCACTTCATGCGCCATGTCCTGCGGCCCCACCGGCCAGGGCATCGGCGCCGTACGCTCGATGGCGACCGGCCGCGGCCTGGCGGGGACCGCTTCGCCCGGGCGCGGGCGCGACAGGCGGTGCAGGCGGTGGGCCTGGGCATCGGCCACCACCAGGCTGCCGTCGCGTGCGACCGCAATGCCGCGCGGGCCGTACAGCTGCACGGTGCCGTCAGGGCCGAAGCCGTCGCCGGAGGCGGGCAGGTCGGCGTCCGGCAGCGGACGCAAGTCGCCTTCGGGCGTGCGCTGCAGGATGCGCCCGCCGGAATTGGCGGCGATGTACAGGTAGCCGTCGCGGGTGAGGGCCAGCCCGACCGGGCGCCGCAGCGCCGGGCGGCGCTCGCCCTCGGCGGGAGCGGCGATGGTCGTCACCGTGCCGTCGGCGGCGATGCGGCGGATCGCGTTGTTGCCGGTGTCGGCCACGTAGAGCGTGCCATCGGCCGCCACCGCGATGGCGCTCGGGGTGTCGAAGCTGGCGGCCGCGCCAATGCCGTCGGCGTAGCCCGGCCTGCCGCTGCCGGCGACCGTGGCCACGCTGCCGTCGCGGCCGATGCGGCGGATGCGGTCGTTGTAGGTGTCGGCCACGTAGACGATGCCGGCGTCGTCCACCGCCAGCCCGACCGGACCGTTGAAGCCGGCCGCGCGGCCAATGCCATCCTGGTCTCCCGGTGCGCCGCTGCCGGCCAGCGTGGTGACCGTGCCGTCTTGCGTGATCTTGCGGATCGCGTGGTTGCCGGTGTCGGCCACGTACAGGTTGCCTTCGTGGTCGAAGGCCAGCGCGGATGGGGTGTGGAAGGCGGCTGCGCCGCCCTTGCCGTCGGCGAAGCCTTCCGCGCCGCCGGCGAAGGTGGCCACCGTCCCGTCCCGCGCGATGCTGCGGATGCGGTTGCTGTCGCCGGCGTCGGCCACGTAGACCTTGCCGTGGCGGTCGAGGGCCACGCCGAAGGGATCGTCGAAGCGGCTCCCCGCGGCCGGGCCATCGACGGCGCCGGGAATGCCGTCGCCGGCCAGCGTCGTGATGCGGGCCGGCCAGAACGGCACGGTCTTCGCCGCTTTCGGCGTCAGCACGGCGAGCGCGCCAGGCTGGCGCTCGATGCTGCCGGTGAAGTAGAGGACGGCGCCGACAATGGCGACGCCCGCGCCGGCAAGCGCGGCGATCAGGGTCTTTCGGTTCACAACGGCCTGGATGGTGGATTGCAGAGCTTGCAATCTTAACGGATACCCGTGAACCCCGTCGTACGCCGGTTGACGGGGGGCGGAGTCTATTTGCCCAGTGCTTTCACATGTTCGAGCTCCTGGCTCACCGCCTGGCTGACGATCTCGCCCAGGGCGTGATGCAAGCCGTCGCGCAGATCGGCGGTGAAGACTTCCAGGGTGCGCTGCATGGCGTCGGCCATGGCGTCGCGCACGCGCTGCTCGAGCACGAAGTCGACCCGGCCCTGCAGCTGCTGCAGCACGCGCTCGGTGACGCGGCGTTCCAGCACGCTCCACTCCTCGCCGGTCCAGCGCTCGGTCGCGCGGCGTTCAAGCTGCTCGGCGGCCGGCGGTGGCGCGGCGGCGGCCGGGGCGGATGCCGGAGCCACCGGTTCGACGACGACTTCGGTCAGTACCGGGATGCTGGTGTCGAACGCGGCGTTCTGGCTCATGGCTGTCCTGCGACGAAGTGGGTCAGGGGATAGTTCTGCTTCTTGTAGGCGACGTAGCGCTGGCGTCCGGCCGCGGCGTCCTCCTCGTCGGACGAGATGATCTCGAATACCCGCGCGTAGCGGTCCAGCGTGGCCGGCGTGCGGCGCGTGAGGTTGACCAGCATCTCGTGGTGCGGCAGCGTGGCGCCTTCGTCGGCGGTGACGATCACCGGCGTCTCGCCGGCCAGCGGGTCGCCGGCCAGCACGTGCGGGATGAAGTCGGTGTCCGACAGCGTCCACAGCGCCGCGTCCAGCGCCTCGGCCTGGGCGGCGTCCTCGGCCAGCAGTACCAGCCTGGCCTTCGACCCGTAGGCCTTGCGTGCCAGGCGGCAGGCGTAGGCCAGCTTGTCCGGCACGTTGGTGTGGAAGTCGATGCGCGTCATGGGGCGGCGTGGTCCTGGTGCATGCCGCTATGGCGCAGCAGCGCATCGATCGAGGGCTCGCGGCCACGGAAGGCGCGGAACGATTCCAGCGCCGGACGCGAGCCGCCCACCGCCAGGATCTCGCGCTGGAAGCGCTTGCCCGTTTCCTGCAGCTGGCCGGAGTCGAGCGCCTCTTCAAAAGCCGCGTAGGCGTCGGCGGACAGCACCTCGGCCCACTTGTAGCTGTAGTAGCCGGCCGCATAGCCGCCCGAGAAGATGTGGCCGAACGAGTGCTGGAAGCGGTTGAAGGACGGCGGGATCATCACCGAGAACTGCTTGCGGATGCCGTCGATCAGCTCCTGCACCGTGCGCTCGGCCTGCGGATCGAAGTCGTAGTGCAGGTGCATGTCGATCAGCGAGAACTCCACCTGGCGCAGGGTCATCATCCCGGACTGGAAGTTCTTCGCCGCGATCATCTTGTCGTAGAGCTGGCGCGGCAGCGGCTCGCCGGTCTTCACGTGCGCCGTCATTCTCTGCAGCTTGTCCCACTCCCAGCAGAAGTTCTCCATGAACTGCGAAGGCAGCTCCACCGCATCCCATTCCACGCCCGAGATGCCCGATACCGACAGCTCCTCGACTTCGGTCAGCATGTGGTGCAGACCGTGGCCGAATTCGTGGAACAGGGTGATGACTTCGTCGTGCGTGAACAGCGAGGGCTGCCGCTTGCCGTCCACCACCGCCGGCGGCGTGAAGTTGCAGGTGAGGTAGGCGATCGGGGTCTGCACGATGCCGCCGATCGTCACCCGGCGGCCGCGCGCGTCGTCCATCCAGGCGCCCTGGTTCTTGCCTTCGCGCGCGTACAGGTCGAGGTAGAACTGGCCGACCAGCTGCCGCCCTTGTTCACCCTCGCGCTCGATGCGGAAGAAGCGCGCGTCCGGATGCCATACCGGCGCCTCGTCCGCCTTGATCTCCACGTTGAACAGCTCCTGGATGACGGTGAACAGGCCCTGCACCACCTTCGGCTCCGGGAAGTATTCCTTCACTTCCTTCTCGGAGAAGGCATAGCGCTGCTCGCGCAGCTTTTCCGAGGCGTAGGCCACGTCCCAGGACTGCAGCTCATCGATGCCGAGTTCGTCGCGGGCAAAGGCACGCAGCTCGTCCAGGTCCTTCTCGGCGAAGGGGCGGGCGCGGCGCGCCAGGTCTTCCAGGAACTCGACCACATGCTGCGGGCTTTCCGCCATCTTCGGCACCAGCGAAACCTCGGCGAAGTTGGCGTAGTCGAGCAGCCGGGCTTCTTCATGGCGCAGCTGCAGGAGCTTGACGATGTTGGCGGTGTTGTCCCACTCGGCGGCCTTGCTGAACATGGCGCCGGCGTCGGAAGCCTTGGTGGCGCTGGCGCGGTAGATCGTTTCGCGCAAGGCGCGGTTGTCGCAGAACTGCAGCACCGGGTAGTAGGACGGGAAGTGCAGGCTGAACTGCCATCCGGCCTTGCCATCCTTCTCGGCCGAAGCGCGGGCAGCAAGCCGGACGTCCTCCGGGATGCCCGACAGTTCTTCTTCGCTCTCGACCAGCAGCTTGTAGTCGTTGGTGGCGTCCAGCACGTTCTGCGAGAAGCGGGTGGAGGTTGCGGACTGCTGTTCCTGGATCTCGGCGAAGCGCTGCTTCTTGTCCTCGGGCAGTTCGGCGCCCCCCAGGCGGAAGTCGCGCAGCGCGTTCTCGACGATGCGCTTGCGCGCCGGGCTCAGGCTGTCGTACTCGCTGCTGGCGCGCAGCTGCCTGTACTTGGCGAACAGCGCCTCGTTCTGGCCGATCGAGGTCCAGAACTCGATGACCTTCGGCTGGTTCTCGTTGTACGCGGCGCGCAGCTCGGGCGTGTCGGCCACGTGGTTCAGGTGGTTGACCACGCCCCAGGCGCGGCCCAGGCGCTCGGTGGCTTCCTCGAGCGGCACCACGAAGCTGTCCCAGCTGACTTTGTCGCCGGGCGCTTCCAGTTTGGCCACGACCTCGGCCGCATCCTTGATGAGTTGCTCGATGGCCGGGGTGACGTGCTCCGGCTTGACCAGGTCGAACCGGGTCAGGCCCGAGAAGTCGAGGAGGGGATTGCTGGTATCGATGGTCATGGCTTTCCTTATGGGTTCAGGCCACGCCGGGCTTCGGTTCCATGCCCGTCGCCTGGCTGGGGCAGTGTTGGCTACTGGAGTGCACACGTTCTGCGGACTCCACGGTGTTCATCAACAACATGGTGATCGTCATCGGACCGACGCCGCCCGGCACCGGGGTGATGTGCGACGCGACTTCTGCTACGGCGGCGTAATCCACGTCGCCGCACAGCTTGCCGGCGTCGTCGCGGTTCATGCCGACGTCGATCACGACCGCGCCCGGCTTGACCATGTCTGCCGTGAGGGTATTGCGGCGGCCGACGGCGGCGACCACCACGTCGGCCTGGCGGGTGTGGTAGGCCAGGTCTGGCGTCGCGCTATGGCAGATGGTGACGGTGGCGTTGGCTTGCAAGAGCAGCAGGGCCATCGGCTTGCCGACCGTGTTCGAACGCCCGATCACGACGGCGTGCTTGCCGCGCAGGTCGATGCCGGTGGTTTCGATCAGCTTCATGCAGCCATACGGCGTGCAGGGGCGAAAGCCCGGCAGGTTGGCGACCAGTTCGCCGGCCGACAGCACCGAATAGCCGTCCACGTCCTTGCTGGTGGCAATGGCTTCGATGACCTTGCTCGGATCGATGTGCTTCGGCAGCGGCATCTGCACCAGGATGCCATGGATGGCCGGGTCGGCATTCAGGGCGGCGATCCGGTCGAGCAGGGCGGCTTCGGACAGGTCGGCGTCATACTTTTCCAGCTTTGACAAGAAGCCCACGTCGCCGCAGGCCTTGACCTTGTTGCGCACGTAGACGTGGCTCGCCGGGTCCTCGCCGACCAGGATCACGGCCAGGCCGGGCTGGCGGCCTTCGGCGCTCAGCCTGGCGGCGCGCTGGGCGATCTCGCCACGCAGTTGTTGGGAAAGGAGGACTCCGTCGATATTCTGGGCTGGCATGGTTTGACTCACGGCTAGGCAAAAATGAAATTATAAGGCGCCTGCCCCATATCGCGCGCCGCGAGCGCCGAAGCATTGTCATATTTGACCGGCCGTCGGGTGTGCGGCCTTGCCATGCGCGCGTCCGGCAAGCCCATGCATGAGCGCGGCGCCTACCTTCTGCAATGTGCACTTGCAGCACGAGATTTTGCATTATGAAACGACATATCGCAATTTGAAAAAGCCAAAGCCCGCTGGTAGAATCGAACGGTTTATTTTCAGACATGTGAAATTTCACCAAAATCGCCACCAGCCAGGCTAGGGACAGGGTGGGGCGCCAATTCTTAGGAGACGCATTAATGTCAGCTCAACTCGACCAGTTGACGGCACAAGCTGCCAACGACCCCGACACCATCGAAACCCAGGAATGGCTGGATGCGCTGGAAGCGGTGATCGAACACGAAGGCACCGAGCGCGCCCACTACCTGATGGAGCGCATGGTGGACCTGGCGCGCCGCCGCGGCGCCCATGTGCCCTTCTCCAGCAACACCGCCTACGTAAACACCATCCCGGCCCACCTGAACGTGAACAGCCCGGGCAACCTCGAATACGAAGAGCGCCTGCGCTCCTGGATGCGCTGGAACGCGATGGCGATGGTGGTCAAGGCCAACCGCGCCGACGGCGACCTGGGCGGCCACATCTCTTCCTTCGCCTCGCTGGCCAACATGCTGGGCACCGGCTTCAACCACTTCTGGCACGCACCCACCGAAGACCATGGCGGCGACCTGCTGTACATCCAGGGCCACTCCTCGCCCGGCATCTACGCGCGCGCCTTCCTCGAAGGCCGCATCACCGAAGAGCAGCTGCTGAACTTCCGCCGCGAAGTCGACGGCAAGGGCCTGTCCTCGTATCCGCACCCGAAACTGATGCCGGACTTCTGGCAGTTCCCGACCGTGTCGATGGGCCTGGGCCCCTTGATGGCGATCTACCAGGCGCGCTTCCTGAAGTACCTGCATGCGCGCGGCATCGCCAAGACCGACAACCGCAAGGTCTGGGTATTCTGCGGCGACGGCGAGATGGACGAGCCGGAATCGATGGGCGCGATCGGCATGGCCGCGCGCGAACGCCTCGACAACCTGGTCATGGTCGTCAACTGCAACCTGCAGCGCCTGGACGGCCCGGTGCGCGGCAACGGCAAGATCATCCAGGAACTGGAAGCGGACTTCCGCGGCGCCGGCTGGAACGTGGTCAAGGTCATCTGGGGCTCGCAGTGGGATGCCCTGCTGTCGAAGGACAAGGACGGCATCCTGCAGCGCGTGATGATGGAAACCGTCGACGGCGAATACCAGAACTACAAGGCCAAGGATGGCGCCTACGTGCGCAAGCACTTCTTCGGCAAGCACCCGGAGCTGCTCAAGATGGTCGCCAACATGAGCGACGACGACATCTGGCGCCTGACCCGCGGCGGCCACGACCCGCACAAGATCTACGCCGCCTTCAAGAACGCGCAGGAGAACAAGGGCACGCCGACCGTGCTGCTGGTGAAGACCGTCAAGGGCTTCGGCATGGGCAAGTCGGGCGAGGCGCGCAACACCGCGCACCAGACCAAGAAGCTGGACGACGCCGCCATCCGCGAGATGCGCGACCGCTTCAATATCCCTATTCCCGACGACAAGCTGGCCGAGATCCCGTTCTTCAAGCCGGCCGACGATGCGCCGGAAATGCAGTACCTGCACGAGCGCCGCAAGGCCCTGGGCGGCTACCTGCCGCAGCGCCGCGCCAAGGCCGATGAAGCCTTGAGCGTGCCGCCGCTGGAGACCTTCAAGGCCGTGCTCGAGCCGACCGCGGAAGGCCGCGAGATCTCGACCACGCAATCGTATGTGCGCGTGCTCACCAGCCTGCTGAAGGACCCGAGCATCGGCCAGCGCATCGTGCCGATCCTGGTCGACGAATCGCGGACCTTCGGCATGGAAGGCCTGTTCCGCCAGATCGGCATCTTCAACCAGCAGGGCCAGCTGTACGAGCCGGTCGACCGCGACCAGGTCATGTACTACCGCGAAGACAAGGCCGGCCAGATCCTGCAGGAAGGCATCAACGAAGCGGGCGGCATGAGCTCGTGGATCGCCGCGGCGACCTCGTACTCGTCGAACAACCGCACCATGATCCCGTTCTACACCTTCTACTCGATGTTCGGCATGCAGCGTGTGGGCGACCTGGTCTGGCTGGCGGGCGACATCCGTGCGCGCGGCTTCCTGATGGGCGGCACCGCCGGCCGCACCACGCTCAACGGCGAAGGCCTGCAGCACGAGGACGGCCACAGCCACATCATCGCCGCCACGGTCCCGAACTGCATCCCTTACGACCCGACTTTCGGGCACGAGGTGGCGGTGATCATCCAGGATGGCCTGCGCCGCATGGTGCAGGAGCAGGAGGATGTGTTCTACTACATCACCATCATGAACGAGAACTATGCCCACCCGGGCCTTAAAGCCGGCCAGGAAGAGGGCATCCTCAAGGGCATGTACCTGCTGCAGGAAGGCCAGAAGGAAGCGGCCAACCGCGTCCAGCTGATCGGCTGCGGCACCATCCTGCGCGAGTCGATCGCGGCAAGCGAGCTCCTGCAGAACGACTGGGGCGTGGCCGCCGACGTGTGGTCGGCCCCGTCGCTCACGCTGCTGGCGCGCGACGGCCAGGATTGCGAGCGCTGGAACATGGTCAACCCGGACGCCGAGCAGCGCGTGCCCTACGTGACCTCGCTGATGCAGGCTACCAGCGGCCCGATCGTCGCGACCACCGACTACATGCGCCTGTTCGCCGAGCAGATCCGCGCCTTCATGCCGAAGGACCGTAGCTATAAAGTGCTGGGCACCGACGGCTTCGGCCGCTCGGATTCGCGCGTCAAGCTGCGCGAGTTCTTCGAAGTGAACCGCTACTACATCACGGTGGCCTCGCTGCGCGCGCTGGCCGACGAGGGCAAGATCGACCGTGCTATCGTCTCGCAGGCGATCCAGAAGTACGGCATCGACCAGAACAAGCCGAATCCTGTGACCGTGTAAATGCTCAGGTCCGCCGTTCCCGCAGCGCGGGGACGGCGACTTAAGCGCTAACTCAAAAGAACAAACGGAGCTAACACTATGAGCATTGTGGAAGTCAAAGTCCCCGACATCGGCGACTTCAAGGAAGTCGAAGTCATCGAGCTGCTGGTCAAGCCGGGCGACACGATCAAGGTCGACCAGTCGCTCGTGACCGTCGAGTCGGACAAGGCGAGCATGGAAATCCCGTCGAGCCACGCCGGTGTCGTGAAAGAAATCAAGGTAAAGGTCGGCGACAAGGTGGCCGAAGGTTCGCTCGTGCTGCTGCTGGAAGCGGCGGGCGATGCGGCCGCACCGGCTGCACCGGATGCCGCCACTGCGCCGGCCGCCGCCGCGCCTGCCGCCGAAGCCGCGCCCGCCCCTACAGCAGCCCCTGCCGCCGCCCCTGCAGCCGCACCGGCTGGCGCCGCCGCCATCGTCGAAGTCACCGTGCCCGACATCGGCGACTTCAAGGAAGTCGAAGTCATCGAACTCCTGGTCAAGCCGGGCGACCAGGTCAAGGTCGACCAGTCGCTGATCACGGTCGAGTCGGACAAGGCGAGCATGGAGATTCCATCCAGCCACGCCGGTACCGTCAAGGAAGTCAAGGTGAAGGTCGGCGACAAGGTCGCCAAGGGTTCGCTGGTGCTGCTGGTCGAGTCGACTGGCGGCGCGGCCGCTCCCGCAGCTCCCGCCGCAGCCGCTGCCGCGCCAGCCGCTGCTGCGCCGGCCGCATCGTCGGCACCGGCTCCTGCTCCGGCTGCCCCGGCCGCAGCGCCGGCGCCAGCCCAGGGCGCCACCGGTTCGAAGGCCCACGCTTCGCCGTCGATCCGCAAGTTCGCGCGCGAACTGGGCGTGGACCTCGGCCGCGTGCCGGGCACCGGTCCGAAAGGGCGCATCACCCAGCTGGACGTCCAGAACTTCGTCAAGGGCGTGATGGCCGCCGGTCCGGCAGCGAGCGCGCCTGCGCCAGCCGGCGGTGCGGGAGGCGGCATGCAAGTGCTGGCCTGGCCGTCGCTGGACTTCTCGAAGTTCGGCCCCACCGAAACCGTGGCCCTGCCGCGCATCAAGAAGATCTCCGGCCCGAACCTGCACCGCAACTGGGTCATGATCCCGCACGTCACCCACTTCGAGGATGCCGACGTCACCGACCTGGAACAGTTCCGCGTCGATTCGAACGCCGCGCTGGCCAAGCAGAAGTCGACCGTCAAGCTCACCATGCTGGCCTTCGTCATCAAGGCATCCGTTGCCGCGCTGAAGAAGTTCCCGCAATTTAATTCGTCGCTGTCGGAAGACGGCGCCAGCCTGATCGTCAAGCAGTACTACAACATCGGTTTCGCGGCCGACACCCCGAACGGCCTGGTGGTACCGGTCGTGAAGGATGCGGACAAGAAGACGATCTCGCAGATCGCCGTCGAAATGGGCGAACTCTCGGCGCAGGCGCGCGACGGCAAGCTGTCGCCGAGCGCGATGCAGGGCGCGACGTTTACCATCTCGTCGCTGGGCGGCATCGGTGGCACGGCCTTCACGCCGATCATCAATGCGCCGGAAGTGGCGATCCTGGGCCTGTCGAAGTCGGCGATGAAGCCGGTGTGGGACGGCTCCGCCTTCCAGCCGCGCCTGATGCTGCCGCTGTCGCTGTCCTACGACCACCGCGTGATCGATGGCGCCGGCGCCGCGCGCTTCGCCGCCTACCTGGCCGACGTCCTGGCCGACCTGCGCAAGACCCTTCTGTAAGGAGCCACCGGTATGAGCACTGTTGAAGTGAAGGTTCCGAACATCGGCGACTTCAAGGACGTCGAAGTCATCGAGCTGCTGGTAAAGCCGGGCGACACCATCAAGGTCGACCAGTCGCTGGTCACCGTCGAATCGGACAAGGCCAGCATGGAGATCCCGTCGACGCACGCCGGCGTGGTCAAGGAAATCCAGGTGAAGGTCGGCGACAAGGTGAACGAAGGTTCGCTGCTGCTGATGGTCGAGGAAGCGGGCGCCGCTGCGGCACCGGCGGTACCGAGCGCCGACGCCAAGCCTGCAGCCCAGATCGGCGCGCAGGCCGTGGCGCCGACCGCTGCCGCGGCTCCGACCGACTCGTATGCACCAGCGCACCCGGCGCCGGCCGCCACGCCAGGCGCCGCCCCGGCCCCGGGCGCGGCCAGCTACAGCGGCCCGGTCGACATCGAATGCGACATGATGGTGCTGGGCGCCGGCCCTGGCGGCTACTCGGCCGCCTTCCGCGCGGCGGACCTGGGCATGAACACCGTGCTGGTCGAGAAGTACGCGACCCTGGGCGGCGTGTGCCTGAACGTGGGCTGCATCCCGTCCAAGGCGTTGCTGCACGTGGCGCACATCATGGACGAGACCGCGCACATGGCCGACCTGGGCGTGAGCTTCGCCGCACCTAGCGTCGACATCGACAAGCTGCGCGCCTACAAGGATGGCGTGATCAAGAAGATGACCGGCGGCCTGAACTTCATGGCCAAGGCGCGCAAGGTCAATGTGGTGCAGGGCGTGGGCAGTTTTCTTTCCCCGAACCACATCGAGGTCACTGGAGCCGACGGTGCGAAGAAGGTCATCAAGTTCGCCAAGGCGATCATCGCCGCCGGTTCCTCCGTGGTGAAGCTGCCCTTCGTGCCGGAAGATCCGCGCATCGTCGACTCCACCGGCGCGCTGGAACTGCGCCAGGTGCCCAAGCGCATGCTGGTCATCGGCGGCGGCATCATCGGCCTGGAAATGGCGACCGTGTACTCGACCCTGGGTGCGCGCATCGACGTGGTCGAGATGATGGACGGCCTGATGCAGGGCGCCGACCGCGAGGCCGTCAAGGTCTGGCAGAAGTACAACGCGCACCGCTTCGACAACATCATGTTGAAGACCAAGACCGTCGGCGTGGAAGCGCTGCCGGAAGGGATCAAGGTCTCGTTCGAAGCGGCGGAAGCCGGCGCTACCGCGCCTGAGCCGCAGCTGTACGACCTGGTGCTGGTGGCCGTGGGCCGCAGCCCGAACGGCAAGAAGATCGCCGCCGAGAAGGCCGGCGTGGCAGTGACCGACCGCGGCTTCATCGGCGTGGACGGCCAGATGCGCACCAACGTGCCGCACATCTTCGCCATCGGCGACCTGGTGGGCCAGCCGATGCTGGCGCACAAGGCGGTGCACGAAGCACACGTGGCGGCCGAGGCGGCGCACGGCGAGAAGGCATATTTCGATGCCAAGGTGATCCCGTCGGTGGCCTATACCGATCCGGAAGTGGCGTGGGTCGGCCTGACCGAGGACGAAGCCAAGCAGAAAGGCATCGCGGTCGAGAAGGGCCACTTCCCGTGGAACGCCAGCGGCCGCGCGGTCGCCAACGGCCGCGACGAGGGCTTCACCAAGCTGCTGTTCGACGCCGAGACCAAGCGCATCATCGTCGGCACCATCGTCGGCACCAATGCCGGCGACATGATCGGCGAAGTTGCGCTGGCGATCGAGATGGGCGCGGACGGCGTGGACATCGGCAAGACCATCCACCCGCACCCGACCCTGGGCGAGTCGATCGGCATGGCGGCGGAAGCCTACAAGGGCGTCTGCACCGACCTGCCGCCGGCGCGCAAGAAGTGAGCGCCGGCTGAACACAGCAAAACGGGACCATCGTCATGGTCCCGTTTTTTTTGAATGGACGCAGCATGAACAAGCACTACTCCCCAGCCCTGGCGCAGAAGATGGCCGGACTCCTTGCAGAGCAAGGCCATTTCGGCGCATCCGGCGACATCCTGTCCTGGGAGGATCAGAGCGACCGCCGCCAGTACACGGTCGTCTATCCTTGCGAGTTCGACGACATGGCCCGTTTGATCTTCACGCTGCCGACGATCACCAGGAACATCTATGTCACGGTGAGCGATGGCGATGCGGTGCTGGTGAGGCGGGTGCTCGGCACAGCCGAGAGCCAGGAGCTGGAGGCCGGTATCGTGCCTGGAAACGTGCTGCTGCTGGACGATCCCCGGCTGGCGGCGCACGGCATCCGCGGCGTGATCTTCCTGCTCTCGAACCTGTTCAACTGCCTGGACAACCTGCCGGCCGCGATCGCGTGTGATGGCGAGACATACCCTGTCCTCAGCGTCGCTTTCCTGACCGGGGAAGAGCACCGGATCTGGAAGGAAGCAGGACACGACGCCCTGATGGACCACTGGGCGGCTGCCGGCAAGGACCTGATCGCGTTCGGACGCGCCTAGCCTGCACGGCCATGCCGTCTCGCCTGTAGCGGCTTGTTCCCGCTGCTGGTCAAGGAATGGAGCTGCTTGCCCCTCAGTGGAAGTGCGCAAGCCCGGACAAGGGCCGGCCTCGCGCCGGGCTTACATCTGCCTGAACAGATCCACGTAGTTCCGGCTCACCACCAGCTGCTCGTCGCGTCCCTTGAGCCGCACGTGCAGGCGTCCCCGGAAGTCGGTGCGGGTGCCGGCCACGTGCCGGGCCGCCACGATCACGCCGCGGTGGATCTGCCAGAACTGCTGTGCATCGAGCTGTTCCTTCAGCCTGCTCAGCGGCGTGCGGATCAGGCATTCGCCGTCCGCCAGGAAAACGCTGGTGTACTTGTCGTTGCTCTGGAAGTAGATCACTTCGTCGATCGCCACCAGCCGCGTCTCCTGTCCCCTGGCAGCCCGGATCCACTGCAGGGGAGCGGGCGCTGGCGTGGCCACGCCGAGCTGGCGGAGCAGGGCCGCCAAAGCATCGGACGTCGCCGCCGGGACAGGCGCGGCCAAGGCCTCCTTCAGTCGCGCGACGGTGCGCCCGAGCCGTTCCAGGCCGATCGGCTTGAGCAGGTAGTCGAAGGCCGCGTGCTCGAAGGCCTGCAGCGTGTAGTGTTCGTAGGCGGTGGTAAACACCACCCGCGGCGGACGCGCACCCTGGCACAGGCGCGCCGCCAGCTCGATGCCGTTCAGGCCCGGCATCTGGATGTCGAGGAAGACCACCTGCGGCGCCAGTTCGTCGATCAGCGCCAGCGCCTGGATGCCGTTGGCGGCGCGGGTGACGCGCAATGCGGGCCAGGCGGCGGCGAGCTGGGTTTGCAAGTAGTCGAGCAGGTGCGGCTCGTCGTCTGCGATCAGGGCGTGGGGACGGTCGATGATGGCACCTGGAGAGGAAGCAGCAGGCGCGAGGTGACCCCGCCCGCCGGGTTTTCGATGAGCTGCATGCGGGCCGCGCCGCCGTACAGCTGGCGCAGGCGCTCGCGCAGGTTGGACAGGCCGACGCCGCCGCCCGGACGCGCCGCCGCGTCCGCGCCGGTGCGCAGGCCGAGGCCGGTATCGGCCACTTCGATGCACAGCATGCCGTCGTCGACCCGCGCACGCACCACGATCTCGCCGCCGTCCAGCTTCGGCTCGATGCCGTGCATGATCGCGTTCTCGACCAGCGGCTGCAGCAGCATCGGCGGCAGCGGCAGCGCGCTGAGCGCGGGCGCCAGTTCGAAGCGCCAGCGCAGGCGGCCTTCCAGGCGCACGCCGAGCACGTCGAGGTAGGCGCTGGCCAGGTCCAGTTCGCCGCCGACGCTTGCGTGCTCGGCGCGGCTGGCGGCCAGGCTGGCGCGCAGGTAGTCGATGAAGCGTTCCAGCATGCGGCGCGCCTTGGCCGGCTGGCTGTCGATCAGGCTGACCACGTTGGCCAGCGTGTTGTACAGGAAGTGCGGCTCGATCTGGGCCTGCAGCGCGCGCAGGCGCGCTTCCGCCACCAGCCTGCCGGCGGCGGCGACCTGCTCCTGCTGGCGCGCGCTGTCCGCCTGGCGCCGCATGCGGCGTTCGCCGGCCGCCAGCACCATCACCATCAGCCCCGCGGTCATCAGGCCGAACAGGAGCAGGAACACGAGGGTGCCACTGTACTGGTAGAAGCGCAACGGCATGCGCCCGACCACCAGCGCATTGCCGAACGGGATGCCGATCACGCTGGCGGCGGTGATCGCCAGCACCTGGGCCGCGCGGAACAGGCGGATGTTCTCGCGTGGCAGGGTGCGCTCGATCAGGTGCAGCGCCCCATGGACCATGAAGCCGATCAGGTTGCTGACGACCAGGGTAGCCCACAGCAGGCGCAGGAAGGGAAGCTTGCGCCCGAAGAGAATCTGCAGCACCGCCAGCGCCAGCGCCAGCAGGCTGCTCCAGATCGCCGTGTAGAACAGGTCGCGCGCCAGCGAGGGCGGCCAGCGCCGGAACAGCGGGATCAGTTCCAGCGGGTGGTTGCGCTCGTGCTGCGGCTTGCCGGATGGGGCGGACGGGGCGGACGAGGGTGTGATAGTCATGCTGGTAAGAAATTACCATGAAAGCAGTGCGGTGTGCGATAAGGCAGTCTTGCCAGCACCACCGGACCGTCCGCGACACACGCCGCATCGAACACCGTCATCACGCCCACGCCCTTGCGCAAATCCTGGGCGACGCCGACCAGGTAGCCGTCGGTTTCCGAGCGCGCATGGCGGCGCGGTACCAGGATGTGCTCCTCCACCTGCCAGCCCTCGCCGAAGTCATGGCCGTCGACCTTGCCGCTGTCGGTGTCCACCAGGTTGACGCTCGAGAGCTCGGCGCCGCGGCCGGCGCCGAGCAGCGCCAGGCGGCGGTGGCGGCTGGACACGACCTGGGGCATCACGCGCGGGAATTCGCCAGCGCCGAACAGGCGGGCCGTGCTGGCCCTGCCGCTGGCGTAGTCGAGGCAGACCTGCACCGTTTCGCTACGCCCCTGCAAGGTGGACGGGCGGCGGCCGGCCATCAGGCCGCCCAGCTCGGCCAGCACGTCGCCATGGTGCAGCACGACGTCGAAGCGGGTGCAGTCGCCGTCTTCCCAGGCATTCCCGAAGTGAAACACCATGTCCGGCGGCAGTTCGAATTCCTGGCGCACCGCCAGCGTGTCCTTGGCCACGACCACGATGCGCAGCGGCCGCGCGTCCGGCCCGCTGCCGGCCCAGGCATGGCGCTCGAGGAAGCTCTTGCCCTCGCCGGCGACCAGGTCGTAGGGCGGGATCATGAAGATCAGGTGCTTCGCGCTGACCGCGAAGTCGTGCACCATGGCCAGGCGCGCGATCGGGACCAGGGCCGTGCGCAGCACCTGGCCCGCCGCGCCGATCTGGTACAGCGCCATCCGGCTGGCGCCGGGCAGGGCGCCGAAATTCCACATCCCGCCCTGCGGGTCGGCTTTCGGGTGGGCCGAGAAGGGCATGGCGCGCAGGTCGTCGCGCCAGGTCTTGACGCCCAGCGTGGCGAGGGTTTCCGGATCGAGTTCGTGCGCCGAACCGCCTTCCCATAGCGCATACAGGCGGCCATTGAAAGGCAGCAGGTTGGTGTTGGCGGCGTTGAGGGTGTCGTTGTCCCGGAAGCCCCGGCGCGCCACATGGGTGCCGAAAGAGGGGTAGAGGAACTGGCCGGCCTGCGACTCGTCGGTATGGCGGCGCGTCGCGACGAAGCGGCCCTGGTGCCGCACCTCGCCACCGGCGATGGTCCAGCGCTGGGCGAAACCGTCGCCGTCGAACCAGTGGTGATAGCGCTCGCCGCCCAGCTCGAAGCGGCCCGGGCCGTTGCGGTAGAAGCTGCCTTGCAGGTCGGGCGGCAGGCGGCCGCTGAGGATGGCCGCGCCGGCCTGGCTGCCGGTGGTATCGGCGTACACGCCGAGCGCCCGATCGCGCACCATAGCGGCGTGGAAGCGCTCGCGGGTGGCCTGGTCGGCACGTGCGGCGCCGGCCAGCGTGAGCGCACCGGCCCCCAGGCCGGCCCCGAGGAAGCGGCGGCGGTCCATGGCCGCTCCTCAGCGCAGGCTGATGGTGGTGCTGGCGCCGGCGGCCGGCAGGACGAACTTCACCTGCTCGAAGCTGGGCGGCCCCATGTTGCCGAGCGCATTGTTGCTGAACGCATGGTCCTCGGCGGGAATGCCCATCGCATTCATGTCCATCTTGCCGTTGCCGTTGCTGTCGTGGAACAGGGCAACGCCGTATTCGCCGGGCGGCAAGTCCTTGATGACGACGTCCAGGCTGCCGGCAGCGGCCGGGACCTGGACCGCCCTGGCCGGGCGTTTCAGGAAGCTGCCGGCGGAATCGTAGACGGCGACCAGGATCCGGCCCTGGGCCGACGGAACGTCCTGCACACGCAGGTTCAGGTCGGCGGCGCTGGCACCGGTGCAGGCGAAGCCGGCGAGGCCGGCGAGGAGGATGGCGTGGCGGAACAAGGGCATGGCGGTCTCCAGTGGGTAGTCGATGGAGCGCATTCTGGCAAACCCGGGGAGCCCGCGGCCGCGCTTGCGACGAAACCGCGCGCAGGCGGCGCCAGTGGCAGCGGCGCGGCGCGAAGCGTCGCTTCAATCGTGCCGGCGCGGCGTCGTGCGTCGGCTTGCTATGATGGGGGCGTGGCGGCAAGCCCCCTTGCCGCCGGTCGCAGGAACGACAGGGAGGATGTCATGTACGAATATGGCAATGAATACGTCGGCACGGTGTTCGTGCTGCCCGAAACCCGCTGTTTCGAACTGAAGACCACGGTCCAGGGCGAGCCGGCCATCGTGCATGGCACGATTTCACAGCAGCTGGCGGCCCGCTTCGCCGAGGGCGCGGCGCAGGCCATCGATGCGCGCCAGGTCGCCCTGCAGCCGCGCCGGGTCGAAGTGATGACCCGCGAGATCCACGAGCGCCACCGGGCGCCGCGCAAGGTCTATTGCCTGACCAGGCTGTTCGATTTCGAGCGCGAGCCCCAGGGCGATCCGGCCGCGGCCGTCGCCGGCTGAAACGTCGCCGCGCTGCGCGAGGCCGCAACAACAAAACGCCGCCCGGCTTGCGCGGAGCGGCGTGCTGGTCCGGACCGCCGGGGCGGTTCTCCCATGGTCTCAGGTGAAGGCGATGAAGCGCTCCGGAATATCGATCGTGCCGGCCTTGGCCGCCGCCGCGTAGGCGCGCATCTCCGCAACGACAGCCTCGAGCTGTTCATTGTCGGGATTCTTCAGGAAACCCTTCATGCGCTCCTGCAGCGCGGCCTGCTGGTCGCGCCATTCGTATCGGGAAGACTTGCTCATGCCGCCTCCTCGCGGCGAACAGCCGCTGTCGTTTTTTTGTCCATGACATCCTCCTTTGTGAAGGGTGTCAGGCTCTCATGCCTGCCCGCTCCAGGTCGGTGCGATGACGCACAGACCCTGTTTTGACCATATGGTCAAAATATGCTGCGGTAAAAGAGTTCTAGCCTTTCGGCAAGCAAACGGCGTGCTTCTTCCGGCGCCGGTTCACTGCCCGGAAACAGGAAGCGCAGCACCGGGTCGCCATGGATGCACGCGATCAGGCAGGACGGCAGCTGGGCCAGCGGCAGGCCGGGGCGCAACTGGGCGCGTACCTCGGGCCGGGCAAAATAGCGTTCCAGCATCTCGCGCGTCAGGCGCGGTCCGGCATCGTAGAAGGCTTGCGCCAGTTCCGGATTACTGCCCGCTTCCGCCGTCACCACCCGCTGCAGGGTCATCGCGTCCGGCTCGCACAGCATGGCGTAGAAGTAGCCGGCGAACTCGTCGATGACTTCGCGCACCGGGCGCTGGTCGCTGTCCATGGTGGTCACCGGCAGCAGGCGCTCGCGCCTGGCCGCGAGCACCGCCTTCAGCAGTCCGGCCTTGCCGCCAAACTTCACGTAGATGGTGCGCACCGCCACCCGCGCTTCGCGGGCGATGGTTTCCAGGCTCACGCCCGTATAGCCGTGGCGCAAGAACAGGCAGCCGGCCACCTCGATCAGCTCCCGCATGCGCGCCTCGACTTCGGACGCTTTCGGGCGGCCTGCGGATTTCACCGGGGAAGAAGACACGGGAATGGCTTTGCTCATGCCGGTACTGTAGCCCAGCAAGAAATGAAATGCAACCGTTTCATTTCTTGACTTCGCCGTGTTCATGGCGAATAATGCGCACGAATCATTTCATTTTCATCGGAGTTTGACCCCATGGCAGAATCGCATTCCCCGGCCGCCGTTCCCCCCTCCGCAGCCCAGGCGCCGGCGGCGCCCGGCAAGGCGCCGCCCAACCGGCGCGTGCTGGTCGTGGTGGCGCTGATCGCCCTGGCCGCCCTCGGGGCCGGCGGACGCATGTGGTACCGCAGCAGCCACTTCGTGGAGACCGAGAACGCCTACGTCACCGGGCGCGTGCACCCGGTCTCGAGCCGGGTGGCGGGCGTGGTCACGCGTGTGCTGGTGGACGACAACCAGGTGGTCAGGGCCGGCGACGTGCTCGCCGAGCTGGATCCGGCCGACCACCGCGTGCGCGTCGAGCAGATCGAGGCCCAGATCGCGAGTGTTGAACAGCAGATCGCCCAGGCCGGCGCCCAGGTGGCGCAGGTGAAGGCGCAGGCCGCCGCGGCCGGCGCCCAGGTGCGCCAGGCCGAAGCCCAGCTGGTGCGCGCGCGCCAGGACGCCGAACGCTACGGCCAGCTGTATAGCGACACCATGAAGGCGGTCTCGAAGGCCGAAGTGGATGCGGCGAGCGCCGCGCGCGCCGCCGCCACCGCCGACGTGGCGGCGCGCCGCGACAGCGCCGCCGCCGCCCAGGCCCAGGTCGCCGCCGCCGATGCCGGACGCGAGGTGCTCCAGGCCCAGGTCAAGGTGCTGCAGGCGCAACTGAAGGATGCGCGCCAGCAGCTGGCCTACAACCAGATCGTGGCGCCGGTGCCGGGCCGCGTCGGCCGGCGCGGCGTCGAAGTCGGCGCCCGCGTGCAGCCGGGCCAGCTGCTGCTGGCCGTGGTCGAGGAGGAGGTCTGGGTCACCGCCAATTTCAAGGAAACCCAGCTGGCCGGCCTGGCCCCGGGGCAGCAGGTGAAGCTGGAAGTCGATGCGCTGCCGGGCAAGCACCTGGTGGGCCGGGTGCACAGCTTCGCGCCGGCCTCGGGCAACCAGTTCGCGCTGCTGCCGGCCGATAACGCGACCGGTAACTTCACCAAGATCGTCCAGCGCGTGCCGGTCAAGATCGTGCTCGATCCGCGCGACGTGAAGCAGTATGCCGGCCGCCTGGTGCCGGGCATGTCGGTGGTGGCCGAGGTGGAGCTCGGCCAGGAAGCGGCAGGCAAGCCTGCCGCGACCCGCACCGCCGCCCTGGTCCAGGGCACGGCCCGCTAAGGACCCGCCATGACCAGTCTCACCAAGGCTGGCGTTCCCGGCGCCGTGCCGGGCGCGCCGGTCAACGGCGCCCGCATCGACGCGCGTACCTGGATCGCGGTGGCCGCCGGCATGCTGGGCGCCTTCATGGCGGTGCTCGACATCCAGATCACCAATTCCTCGCTGCGCGACATCCTCGGCACGCTCTCGGCCACCCAGGAAGAGGGATCGTGGATCTCGACCGCCTACCTGTGCGCCGAGATCGTCGTGATCCCGTTGACCGCGCTGTTCGCCCGCGGGTTCGGGGTGCGCTGGTACATGATCGGCACCACCTCGCTGTTCCTGGTGTTCTCGACCCTGTGCGGCGCCGCCTGGAACCTGGAAAGCATGATCGTGTTCCGCATGCTGCAGGGCTTTACCGGCGGGGCCCTGATCCCGATGGCCATGACACTGGTCATGACGCGTCTGCCCGCGTCCAAGCGCGCGGTCGGCATGGCGATCTTCGGCCTGACGGCCACGCTGGCGCCGGCCATGGGCCCGACCCTGGGCGGCTACCTGTCCGAGCTGTACGGCTGGCCCTCGATCTTCTACATCAACTGGGTGCCGGGCGTGCTCCTGATCGCCGGCATGCTGTACGGACTGGACCCGGAGAAGCCCAAGGTCAAGACCCTGCTCAACGCCGACTGGCTCGGCATCGGCCTGATGGCCCTGGGCCTGGCCTGCCTGACCATCTTCCTGGAAGAGGGCAATTCGAAGGACTGGTTCGAGTCCTCCTTCATCGTTACCTTCGCCTCGCTGTCCCTGGTCGGCATCCTGGGCTGGGTGGCGCTGAGCTTTTCGCGCCCGGACCCTTTCGTGAATCTGCGTCTCTACGGCCAACGCAACTTCCTGGTCGCGACCGTGCTGTCGGCGGTGACCGGCATGGGCCTGTACGGCTCGTCCTTCCTGCTGCCGCTCTACCTCGGGCAGATCGCCAACTACACGCCGATGCAGATCGGCGAAGTGATCGCCTGGGTCGGCCTGCCGCAGCTGCTGGTGATGCCCTTCGCGGCGGCGCTGTCGTCCCGGGTGGACAACCGCATCCTGTGCTCCTTCGGCCTGCTGATGTTCGGCGGCTCTTGCCTGATGAACGCCTTCATGGACGCCAGCACCGGCTACGACCAGCTGATGGTGACCCAGGTGGTGCGCGCGATCGGCCAGCCCTTCGTGATGCTGACCCTGTCGAACTTCGCGATGCAGGGACTGCCGCCGAAGGACATGCCGTCGGCCTCGAGCCTGTTCAACATGACCCGCAACCTGGGCGGCTCGATCGGCATCGCGCTGCTGGCCACCAGCCTCACCAACCGCGAGCACTTCCATTCGGCGCGCCTGGGCGAGGCGGTCTCGCAGTACGCCCCGGCGACCCAGGAGCGCCTGGACCAGCTGACCCAGGGCTTGATCGCCGGCGGCATGGACCCGGCCACGGCCGGCAGCCAGGCGCTGGCCGTGATCGATCGCGTGCTGCGGCGCGAGTCCTATGTGATGGCCTATAACGACGGCTTCTGGATCATCGGCCTGGTGCTGATCGCCTGCATCGGCGCGATCTGGCTGGCCGACAAGGTGAAGTCGCCGGGCGGCGCATCGGCCGCCCATTGAGAATGAAGAGAATGACCATGCTGAAGAAACTCGTCCTGGCCAGTGCACTGGCCAGCGCCCTGGCGGCCTGCTCGACCGTCGGCCCCGACTTCGCCGCACCCGCCGGCCCATCCGGCGCAGGCTACCGCCACGCGGCCGCCACGGCCGCTACGGCCGCCACCGCTGCCGCGGACCCGGCGCGCCTGCCGGCCCGGTGGTGGACCGTGTTCGGCGATGCCACCCTCGATGCGCTGGAGGCGCGCGCCCTGCGCGACAATCCGGGCGTGCTGGTGGCCGCGCAGCGCCTGCTGCAGGCCCAGGCCCAGCTGGGCGTGGTGCGCGCCGGACAGGCGCCCAACCTCGCCGTTGGCGCGGGCGTGTCGAATGCGCGCACCTCGAGCGAGACCTCGCAGGGCATCGCCCTGGGCGGGCGCTCGATCGAGGGCAACAACTTCAGCCTCGGCGCTTCGCTGTCGTATGAACTCGACCTGTGGGGCCGGGTACGGCGGGTGGTAGAGGCGGCCGACGCGCAGGCGCTGGCGGCGCAGATCGACCGCGACGGCGTGCTGCTGATGCTGTCCGGCCAGGTGGCCGCCGGCTACTGGCAGCTGCGCGGGCTGGATGCCGAACTGGCGATCCTGGAGGCGGCGCTGGCGGCGCGCGGCGAGGCCCGGCAGCTGGTGGAAGCGCGCTTCAAGGCCGGCCTGTCGAACGAACTGGACGTCTCGCGCGCGCGCATCGAGCACGCCAACGCCGAGACCGACCTGCACGAGCTGCGGCGCCAGCGCAACACGGTGGAGCATGCGCTGGCCACGCTGGTGGGGGCATCGCCCAGCCAGCCGCTGCTGCCGGCCGCGCAGGGCGCCGCCGCGGCCGCGCTGCCGCTGCCGCCGGCCATCCCGGTCGGCCTGCCGGCCAGCCTGCTCGGCCAGCGTCCCGACCTGGCGGCCAGCGTCGCCCAGCTGCGCGCAGCGAATGCCCAGGTCGGCGTGGCCGAAGGCGCCTTCTATCCTTCGCTGACGCTGACCTCGAACTTCGGCTTTGCCTCCGAACACCTGCGCGACTTGGCCAGCGGCGGCGCGCGCCAGTTCTCCCTCGGGCCGCTGGCGCTGTCGCTGCCGGTGTTCGACGGCGGCCGCAACCGCGCCAACCTGGCGCTGTCGAAGGCGCGCTACGAGGAAGCGGTGGCGAACCACCAGGCGCGCCTGCTGGGCGCGCTGCGCGAAGTGGAAGACGCGTTGTCCGACGTGGAAGGGCGCCAGCGCCAGGGCGAGGCCCAGGCCGGGTCGCAGCAGGCCGCGGCGCGCGCGCTGCTGGTGGCGCAGGCGCGCTACGAGCGCGGCCTGTCCACTTACCTGGACGTGACCGAGGCCCAGCGCAGCTCGCTCGCGGCCGACCGCACGGCCAGCCAGATCCGCACCCAGCGCCTGCTGGCCAGCGTGGCGGTCGCGCGCGCACTGGGCGGCGGCTGGACCCAGGGCGCAGCGCTGGCCACGGTCGCCAAGGCACCGTAGGGCGGCCTGCCCGCCGGGCGGGCCGGCCGTCCATGCGGCTACAATGCGTGATCATCCAACCGTCGAGGATCACCATGCTCTTGCGCGCACCCGCCCTGTTCATCGCCGCCCTGTTCACGTCCAGCGGGGCCATGGCCCAGTCCTGGCAGACGGTTCCCAGCCCCACCGGGGCCGAGCTGCGCGGCCTGTCCGTGGTCAGCGACAGCGTGGCCTGGGCCAGCGGCACCAAGGGCACCGTGCTGCGCACCGTGGACGGCCAGGCCTGGCAAGCCATGCGCATTCCCGACGCCGAAGCGATCGACCTGCGCGACATCCAGGCCTTCGATGCCGACACCGCCGTGGCGATGGGCGCCGGCCCGGGCGCGGCCTCGCGCGTGTACCGTACCGAGGACGGCGGCGCCAGCTGGCGCCTGGTCGCCACCAATGCCGTGGCCGAAGGCTTCTGGGACGCGATGGCGTTCTGGGACAAGGACCACGGCATCCTGTTCGGCGACCCGGTCAAGGGCAGCTTCCAGGTGTACACGACGGGGGACGGCGGCCGCTCGTGGCAGCAGGCCGACGCCAAGGGCATCGAGGCGATGCCGGGCGAGGGCGCCTTCGCCGCCAGCGGCACTTGCCTTACCGTGGCCGGCACCCACGACGCCTGGATCGCCACCGGCGGCAGCGCCAGCGCGCGCGTGTTCCACTCGCGCGACCGCGGCCAGACCTGGCGCGCATCAGCGACCCCGGTTCCGGCCGGCGCCGCCGCGCGCGGCGTGTTCTCGGTCGCCTTCCTGAATCCGAAGGAAGGCTTCGCCGCTGGCGGCGACTACAAGGAGACCCGCCTGGCCGGTACCAACGGCGCTTATACCATCGACGGCGGCGCCAGCTGGACGCCGGTGCAGGTGGCGCCCGCCGGCTACCTGTCGGTAGTGGTGCCGGTGCCGGGCGCGCCGCGCGCCCTGGTGGCCGCCGGCCTGGCCGGATCGGGCTACTCGCTCGACGCCGGCCGCAGCTGGACCGAATTCGACCGTACGCCGCTGAACACGGTCGGCTTTTCCGGCCCGGCCCACGGCTGGGCGGTCGGTCCGAAGGGCCTCTTGATGAAGTATGCCGGACCGGCGCTCGACCGCCCGGCAGCCCGGCAGTGACGAAGGGTGGATGACGGATCGATCGGAATCGCCCCAACAATAACCTGACAGGAGACACCATGAACAAGCTGTTCGCCCCCCTCGTACTGGCCGCCGCACTCGGCGCCGTCCTTGCCCCTGCCCATGGCGCCGATGCCGCCGACGGTGCCGGTTCGCCCAGCGCAGCCCAGCTGCAAGCCATGGGCAAGCGCTTCGCACCGGTCGAGCTGAAGGCCGACCTGTCGGCGCTGTCGAAAGGCGACCGCGCCGCCATGGCCAAGCTCATCGAAGCGGCGAAGATCATCGACACCCTGCAGCTGCGCCAGCGCTGGTCCGGCAACGAAGCCCTGTGGGCCGCGCTGCGCAAGGACGGCTCGGCGCTCGGCCGCGCGCGCCAGGACGCGTTCTGGCTGAACAAGGGCCCGTGGTCGGGCCTGGACGACAACCGCTCCTTCATGCCGGCCGAGTATGCCGGCATCCGGATCCCGGCCAAGAAGCCGCTGGGCGCCAATTTCTATCCCGAGAACGCGAGCAAGGAAGCGCTGGAAAGCTGGATGAACGGCCTGCCGCCCGCGCAGAAGGCCGATGCGCAATGGTTCTTCACGGTGATCCGCAGCGGCCCGGACGGCAAGTTCCGCACCGTGAAGTATTCGGACGAATACCGGGCGGACCTGGAACGCCTGGCGGGCCTGCTGCGCGAAGCCGCGGCCACCACCGACAATGCCTCGCTCAAAAAATTCCTGGGCCTGCGCGCCGACGCCTTCCTGTCGAACGACTACCTGGCCTCGGACTTCGCCTGGATGGACCTCGATTCGCCGGTCGACGTCACCATCGGACCCTACGAGACCTATAACGACGAGCTGTTCGGCTACAAGGCCGCGTTCGAAGCCTATGTCAGCATCCGCGACCAGAAGGAGACGCAGAAGCTGGCCTTCTTCGGCAAGCACCTGCAGGAGCTGGAAGACAACCTGCCGCTGGACAAGCAGTACCGCAACCCGAAGGTCGGCGCGATCGCGCCGATGGTGGTGGTGAACCAGGTATATGGCGCCGGCGACGGCAACATGGGCGTGCAGACCGCCGCCTACAACCTGCCGAACGACGAGCGCGTGATCCGCGAGCGCGGCTCCAAGCGGGTGATGCTGAAGAACGTACAGGAAGCCAAGTTCGCCTCGACCCTGATGCCGATCTCGAAGCTGGTATTGCGCGCGCAGGACCAGAAGGACCTCGACTTCGATGCCTTCTTCACCCACATCCTGGCGCACGAGATCATGCACGGCCTGGGTCCGCACCACACGAAGAAGGACGGCAAGGATTCCACGCCGCGCCAGGACCTGAAGGACGCCTACTCGACCATCGAGGAAGCCAAGGCCGACATCACCGGCCTGTGGGCGCTCGGCTACATGATGGACAAGGGCCTGCTGAAGGACACCCTGGGGCAGGGCGCGCAGGCCGAGCGCAAGCTGTACAACACCTTCCTGGCCTCGGCCTTCCGCACCCTGCACTTCGGCCTGACTTCCTCGCATGCGCGCGGCATGGCGATCCAGATGAACTACCTGCTCGACAAGGGCGCCTTCGTGGCCAATGACGACGGCAGCTTTTCGGTGGACTTCAGGAAGATCAAGGCGGCGGTGGCCGACCTGGACCGCGAATTCCTGACCATCGAGGCCACCGGCGACTATGCGCGCGCGAAGGCGATGATGGCCAGGTACGTGGTGATCCGTCCGGAAGTGCAGAAGGCGCTCGACCGGCTGAGCTCGCGCGTGCCGAACGATATCCGTCCGCGCTTCGTGACGGCGGAAGCGCTGGCCAGATAAGCGATAAGGCAAGGCCGGGAGCGCGGGGAGGGCGGCCCCGCCCCGCCGCCAGGCCGATTGGTATGGACGCAACAGTGTTCCCGCGTTTTGCCCGACTTGGGCGGAAAGCGCTCTCGGTCCATTCGGCACGCATGTTATAGTCAATGCATTGCTTAGGGGAAATTATCGAGAGCCGTCCCGGTGCGGTCCCCGGCCTCCAACGACGAGAACATGACGACGAAGCCCCTTTCCACTGGCGCGCGGCTGGCCATCGGCTACGGCGCCGTGCTCCTCCTGATGACTGCCCTGGCGGTACTGGCCGCGGGGCGCGCGGGGCAGATCGAGCAACTGCTGTTTCGTATCGACGAGATCAGCGGCATCAAGCAGCGCTACGCGGCCGAGATGCGCAGCAGCGTGCGCGACCGCGCGATCGCGGTGCGCGACATCGTGCTCGCTGCGGATCCCGCGGCGGCGGCCGCCCCGATCTCGCGCAGCAAGACCCTGGACGACGCCTATGCGCGCGCGGCGTCGCCGCTGGACGCGCTGTTCCACGAACTGCCCGGCATCCTGCCCGCCGAGCGCGACGCGCTGGCCGCCATCAAGGAGCAGGAAAGGCGCACCCGCCCGCTGGTCGAACGCGTGATCGCGCTGCACGCGGCCGGCCAGCTGCCCGAGGCCGCCGCCCTGCTGGCGCAGCAGGTGGCGCCAGCCTATGTCGACTGGCTGGCCAGCACGACGCGCTTCATCGAACTCGAAAAGAAACTGGCGGACGACGACATGGCAGCGGCGCGCACGCTGGCCTCCGGCTTCGCCCAATGGATCGTGCTGCTGTGCGCGGGCGCGGTCGCGGCGGCCGTGATGGGCACCTGGTACGTGGTGCGCCGGCTGCCCCTGCCATCCGCGGCCGCGCACGCGGGCGCCGCGCCGGCCGCCGCAGCGGCCGCTGCGGCGGCTCCGCCCAAGCGCGTCGACGACATCGTCGGCGCGATCGACGGCCTGGCCTTCCGCGCCAACATCCTGGCGCTCGACGCCGCCGTGCAGGCGCTGCGCATCGGCGAACCCGACGAAGGCCGCAAGGCCGTGGTACAGGAACTGCAGGCGCTGGCGCTGCGCTCGAACGCGGTGGTGAAGGACATCCGCGACCTGGTCGGCAGCCCGGTGGCGCACATGGAAGACGCGGGCGCGCTGCAGGCCATCGCGAACGCCGTGGCGCGCGTGACGGCAGTCACTTCCTCGATTGGACAGGACGCGGGCCAGCCGGATCCGCCCACCGAGTCCGCATTGCGCACCACGGCCCTGCTGCAGGCGTCCACCGCGGCCGCCGCCATGGAAGCCGAGGCGCAGCGCCTGGTGGCCATGGTCGCCCCGGCGCTGCAGGGCACCGGCGCGAGCGTCCCCCCACGCGCGGCGGGGCAGAACTGACAAGATTGCCGTTCTAAAAACGGAAAAATATTTTCCCCAAGGGCGAGGGCGATTTCGCTTCAGCGCGGGCTAGAATTGCCGATAGGCATTTCACTGTCCTTGGAGAAACTCTCATGTTCAAGCCCCTGCTGCTCGCCCTCGGCCTGGCGCTGTCCGTTCCCGCGCTCCATGCCGCCGAGCTCACCGCGCTCGAGCAGCGCTGGCTGGCCGCCGCCGGGCCGGTGCTGGCCTATTCCCAGCAGCTCAAGCTGCCGCTCGACATTACCGTGCAGCCCCGGCCGCGTCCGGGCGACGTGCCGCTGGCCATGGGTTTCGACCAGGGACGCTGCAAGCTCGTGATGTCCCTGCGCAACAATCCCGATGCCGAAACCGTGCTGGCCGGGATTCCCGAAGCCGAGCAGGCCGTGCTGATCGAAGCCATGGCGGCGCACGAGATCGCGCATTGCTGGCGCTATGCCCGCGGGGCCTGGCATGCGCTGCCGGCCGGTTTCGTCGAAGTGGGCGACGAGCGTGCGGCCGACGCCGCGCTGCTGGCCGCGTCGCGCGCGATGCGCGAAACGCGGCGCGAGGAGGGTTTTGCCGACCTGGCCGCCCTGGCCTGGACCCGGCGCAGCAATCCGGACGACTATGCGCGCGTCTACCACTGGCTGTCCGGCGTGCGCGAGCGGGTGGCGGTGCCGCGCAGTGGCCACGATACCCGTGCCTGGGTGCGCCTGGCGGGCGATGGCGCCGCCTTCGGCGCGGCCGCCGCTCCCTTCGACGATGCGGTCGGCCTGTGGCGGGAAGGACTGTTGCGCGCCGACTAGGGCTTGTTAACAACATGTCCATACATTGTTCGGTGTCGCACAGATGCTGGCGGCGGTGAAGCGTCTAATGGACGCCATCACTACAACTGAACAAAGGGACCAATCATGAACAAGCTCCTCGCCACCCTGCTGGCCAGTGCCGTCGGCGCCACCATCGCCGCAGCCCCCGCCGCGGCCCAGAACGATGCTGCCGGCTACCGCAAGGCCATGCAGAAGATCGAGGCCGACCACAAGGCCGCCAAACAGAAATGCGACGCGCTCAAGGATGAAGACATCTGCGAAGAGCAGGCCGACGTGGCCCGTGCCCGTGCCGAACTCGATGCGGTCACCAAGCACGACAACACCGCGGCCCGGCGCGACGCCGCGCGCCGCAAGCTGGCCGAGGCAGAATACGAGCTGGCCGAAGAGAAGTGCGACGTCATGAAGGGCGACGCCAAGGACAGCTGCATGAACAATGCCAAGTCGGTGCGCACCGCGGCGCTGGCCGAGCTCCGCGGCGGCGCCGACAGCCGTGCCGACAGCCGTGCCGGCGGCAGCGGTGGCACCGCGGCCACGGCTGCCGGCAGCGCCGGCCTGGTCGCGAGCACCGACACCAAGGATCCGGTGAAGGCCGCCGCGGTCGAGAAGTGCGAAGAGAAGGGCAGCAAGACCGCCTGCCTGGTCGAGAACAAGGACGCGCCGGATACCGCGCTGGAGCGCGCCGGCGAGAAGACCCGCAACGCCGCCGCGGCCGTCGTGGACAAGACGAAGAATGCGGCGCACAGCGTGGCCGACAAGACCCGTGAGATGACCGCCGGCGGCGCCGCCGCGACCGCTGTCGACAAGACCGAGCGTGCCGGCAGCCGCACCGCGGGCGCGATGTCGGATACCGCGATCACCGCCAAGGTCAAGGCCGGACTGGCCGCGCAGCCGGATACCAGCGCGCTGGCGATCAAGGTCGAGACCGAGAAGGGCGTCGTGATGCTGAGCGGCTTCGTCGAGTCGAAGGCGGAGGCCGAACGCGCCGAGAAAGTGGCCAAGGGCGTCGAGGGCGTGAGCAAGGTGAAGAACACGCTGAAGGTCAAGTAAGGCCTGCCTGCAGCGCAGGCAGCGCTGGCAGCCCGCGCCCTGGCGCGGGCTTTTTGCGCTTTTCGCGCCGCCCGGCCGCAGCGGGCAGGACCGCCCGCCTGCGCAGGTATAATTCCCGGGTGAACAAACTCGAAGCCTTCGGCTACATTGCCGCCCAGGCCGCGCGGGGAGAGATCAGTTTCCCCACCAGCGTGAACGCCGTGCTGCGCCTGCAGCTGGCCCTGGACGATCCGGATTGCCACGTGGATGAGGCGATCCGGCTGGTGTTGTCCGAACCGCAGCTGGCCGCGCGCACGGTGGCGCTGGCCAACACGGCCGCCTTCGGCCAGGGCGACATGCAGGTCACGAATGTGCGCGCCGCGGTGCTGCGCATCGGCTACCGCCGCCTGCGCGGGCTGGTGGCGGCGCTCATGGTGCGCCAGTTCGGCCATCGCATCGCCGACCGGGTGCTGCGTGTCAAGGCCGGACAGCTGTGGACCCACAGCGCCGAAGTGGCGGCGCTGGCGCAGGCGCTGGCGCGCCACGTCACGGGAACCGATCCCGACACCGCCCTGTTCGCCGGCATCGTGCACGAGGTCGGCGGCTTCTACCTGCTGTCGCGCGCCGACGAGTTTCCCGGCCTGCTCGAGGACGATACCGAGAACTGGAGCATGCTGGTGGAGGACGTGGCCAGCCTGGAGATCATGCGCAAGCTGGCGATCCCGGAAGCGGTGGCGCAGGCCATTGGCGCCCTGCGCGACGGCGTCCTGAACCCGGAGCCGCACACCTTGCTCGACACCCTGCTGCTGGCCAACCGCTACGCGCTGGTCGACTCGCCGCTGGGCGGCCCGGGTGCCAGGCGGGACGACACCGCACCCGGCCTGCTCGACGCAGCCACGCTGCAGATCCTGCGCAGCGAGGCTGCCGAGACCGCCCAGGCGCTGGGCGACGCGGCGCTCGTTTGACTACTGCGACTCCCAGCCGACGATGCCGGCGCGGCCGGCCTGCGTGAGGGCGGCCAGCTTCCGGTCGCGCAGCGCGCGCACGACGGCCCGCACCCGGGGCGTGCGCATCAGGTCCGGCAGCGCCGCGATCGCGAACTGGCGCCGCGCCGGAATCGGCAAGGGCAGGATCTTCACATCGGGCGGCTCGGGGAAGGTGGCCAGGCGCGGCAGGATCGAATAGCCCATGCCGCGGCCGACCATGGCGGCAATGCTGGTGTCGTTGGCCAGCAGGCGGCCCGGTTCGGCAGCAAAGCCCGCCGCGCGGCAGCGCGCCAGGATGTCCGCGGCGCCGCTGCAGCTCAGGCCGATGAAGGGCAGGGCACCGAAAGCGGGCCAGCCGGAGTTGCTCTCGGGCGGCAGCTGCAGGCTGCCGGGAACCACCAGCACGTAATCGTCGTGCAGGTAAGGGTGCGAGGCCAGCGCCCCCGCCAGCGGCAGCTGGGCAATACCGATCTCGGCCAGCCCGTCCTGCAGGGCGCCGGTGACGTCGGCGCGCTGCTCGCAGCTGTCGTCGATGTCCACGCGCAGCCCCGGATGGGTCTGCGCCAGCGCTTCCACCACGTGGGGCAGCAGATGGGTGCCGACGCTGCGGAAACACGCGATGCGCACGACGCCATCGACGCCGCCGCCGGGCATGGCCGCCTCGCGCAGCGCGGCTTCCAGGCGCAGCATCTGGCGCGCCTTGGCCAGCACCCGTTGTCCAGCCTCGGTCGGCCTCGCGCCGTCGCGGCCGCGTGCCAGCAGGCTGACGCCCAGTTCGCCTTCGAGTTCGGCGATCGCATGGCTGATGCGCGACTGCGTACAGCCCAGCTCCGCGGCGGCGGCGCTGAAACTGCCGTGCTCGGCCACGGCAACCAGCATCGTCAGTTGGTTCAGTTTCATGCCATCGAAATCCTTCATGTCAAGCCGGCCATTATCCGCCATTTCGGTTGTGCCTTCCTGATGAGGAGCGCAGGATGGCGCTTCGACTCACTCGGTGAAACCAATCAATGAAGCCATTACCCGCGAACGCAGCCCTGATCAGCATCGACGTGCAGCAGGCCTTCAACGAACCCAGCTGGGGCCGGCGCAACAACCCCGATGCCGAGCAAACGATCGCCGCGCTGCTGGCAGCCTGGCGCGCAACCAGCCGGCCGATCTTCCACATCCAGCACCGCTCGGCGTCACCAAGCGGACTGTTCCGTCCAGGGACTCCGGGCTACGAGCACAAGCCCGAGGCCCGGCCGCTGGCGGGCGAGCCGGTGGTGGTCAAGGGCGTCAACAGTGCCTTCATCGGCACCGACCTGGAGGCGCGCCTGCGCGCGGCCGGCATCGGGACCCTGGTGATCGTCGGCCTGAGCACCGACCACTGCGTGTCGACGACGGCGCGGATGGCCGGCAACCTCGGCTTCGACACGCATGTCGTGGCGGATGCCACCGCGACCTTCGAACGTACCGGTCCGGACGGCCGGCACTACACGGCCGAGCAGATGCACGGCACGGCCCTGGCCAGCCTGCATGGGGAATTCGCCACCGTGCTGGGCTCGCAGGAGGTGCTGGCAGGCATGGGGTGTCACACGGCGGCGCGCGCCTGAACGCGGCCCTGCGCCAGCATCGTCGCAGCCAGTATCACGCCCGCCAGCGCGAGTCCGGCCGCGACCCACTGCGGCGCCGCGGACGAATAGCCAAGGCTCAGCGGGATCCCGCCGAGGAAGGCCCCCAGGGCGTTGCCGATATTGAAGCCCGACTGCCCCAGCGAGGAACCCAGCATTTCGGCGTCGCGCGAATGCTCGATCAACAGCATCTGGATCGGCGGACCCAGTGCCAGCGCGTTGGCCCCGGTGGCAAAAGCCAGCAGCAGCATGGCCGGCTGCGATGCGGCGAACAGGCCGTTGCACAGCAGCAGCGTGCTCATGCCGGCCAGCAGGAGCAGGATCGCCTGCAGCGGCGGTACCCGGTCCGCCAGCCTGCCGCCCAGCAGCACGCCCACCGTCATGCCGACGCCAACCACCGTCATCACCATCGGGAGGCGCGCGGGCTGAAGGCGCGTGACCTCGGTCAGCAAGGGCGCGATATAGCTGAAGAAGGCGAAGAAGCCGCCGGTGCCGATCGAGGTGATCGCCAGGGCCAGCCACAGCGCGCGGTTGCGGAAGATGCGCAGGTCCTGGCGCAGGCTGGTGCGCGCGTTCGCCGCGATCGGCGGCACCAGCCGGCGCAGGGCGAACACGGTGAACAGGCCGATCGCGGCCACCACCAGGAACACCGCGCGCCAGCTCAGGTTGTGGCCGAGCCAGGTGCCGGCCGGTACCCCGAACACGTTGGCCAGGGTCAGGCCGGTGAACATGGTGGCCAGCGCGGCCGCCACCTTGCCCTCGTCGGCCAGCTGGCGCGCCACCACCGCGCCGACGCCGAAGAAGGCGCCATGCGGCAGCCCGGCCATGAAGCGCGACAGCAGCATGACTTCGTAGTTCGGCGCAAAGGCCGACATCGCGTTAAACAGCGTAAACAGCGCCATGAACCACATCAGTACGCTGCGTGGCGGACGGTGGGCGAGCAGGCTGACTAGGGTCGGCGCGCCGATCACGACGCCCAGCGCATAGGCGGTGATCAGGTGGCCCGCCTGCGGGATCGTGATGCCCAGGCCGGCGGCGACGTCGGGCAGGATGCCCATGATGACGAATTCGGTCATGCCAATGCCGAAGCCGCCCAGGGCGAGGGGGAGGAGACTCTTCTTGATCAAGGTGGGACGCGAAGTGGCGGGTGGAGCGGCACTATAGCGCCTGGCCGGCGCGCAGTCCGCTTTCCTCTGGTGATGACAGGTATGGCCTTGCGCTATGGCGCGCCGGACTCCGTGCGCGGCCAGGCGATGCGCCCGTGGCCGGCATCGTCGAGGCGGACGCGCAGCGCGCCCGCGTCCTGGACCGGCAGGCTGAAATCGAAGCGGACATCGTCGCCGTGCGCGACCGCGAGCAGGCGCGCGCCGGCCGCGTCGAGTTCGCGCCGCACCAGGCCTTCGAGCGCGTACGGGGCGGTGCAGCACAGTTCCTGGCGCTTGATGATCGGCACCTTGCTTGCCTGGAGCAGGGCCTGGGCCACGCTGTCGGTATACGCGCGCACCAGGCCGCCCGCCCCCAGCTTGACCCCGCCGAAGTAGCGCACCACCGTGGCCAGCACGCCTTCCAGGTCCTGGTGGCGCAACACGTCGAGCATCGGACGCCCCGCGGTGCCGCTCGGTTCGCCGTCGTCGACCGCCGCCGACTGGCCGCCGGCCAGCAGCGCCCAGCACACGTGGGCGGCGCCGGGATGGGCGGCGCGCAGGCTGGCCACGACCTGCTGGGCGCCGGCGCGGTCCGGCATCGGCTGGACGCAGGCGAGGAAGCGGCTCTTCTTGATGACGAGTTCGAAGTGGACGGGAGCAGCGAGGGTGTAGGGCATGGCGCCGAGCGAAAGGAAAACAAAAAAGGCGTCACGATCGCTCATGACGCCTTCCTTGCTGAATCTTTGGTAGGCCGTGCTGGGCTCGAACCAGCGACCAACGGATTAAAAGTCCGCTGCTCTACCAACTGAGCTAACGACCCGAAGAAGCCGACATTATAGCGGCGTTTGCGTGAATATCCAAGTGCTTCATGTCAATTTGTTTCCGATACGGTCGGTCCGCCGCCTGTGCGCCAAGTCCCCCCTTCGAAGGGGATGGGATGGCCGGCGCCAGGACCGCACAATGGGCGCTCGACGTACAGCCAGTCCGTACCGCATCCACTTACCATACCGATAGGGGGTTCCATGTCCTCGCCAAGCCGTCTCGCCCTTGCCGTGTCGGGCCTGTTCATCCTGCCTTCCGCCCTGGCCGCGCCGCCGGCGCAAAAGGTCAAGCCGCCTGTCAGCCAGGCCTATATCGATCTCGCGACCTTCTCCGGCGGGATGCCGATGCCGCCCGGCGCCGCCGGCATGATGGGGAGCCTGCTGGGCGCCAGGAACAACGAGAACAGCTTCGGCATGACCCAGTCCCAGAGCCCGGGGCGCTGGATGGATGTGACGCTCCTGACCCGCAACAACGGCAAGCTCAGGACCGCGACCCAGAGCGTGCCGGCCGGCGCCAGGATGGGCCCGGTGCTGAACCTGCTGGCGCCCGAGCAGGGACCGGTCGAGCCCATTCCCGACGACACGCCGCAACCGGCGAAGTTCGAGATGCCGAAAGGGAAAATGTACCTGTACTGGGGCTGCGGCGCCGAGGTGCGCAAGGGCCAGCCGCTGGTGATCGACCTGGCGAAAATGGATGCCTCGCAGTTCGGCAAGTTCTTCCAGAACCGCAGCGCCACCACCCGCGTGCCCGGACCGGCGCCCGGCCGCCCCGCCTGGCCGAACAAGACCGATGCGCGGCGCCTGCCGGACGGCGCCTCGCTGGTCGGCGAGCATGCGTTTGCCGGTGACGGCGTGGTGGACGGCTTCAGGTTCAGTGTCGACGCCAGGCACGACCTGATGCCTGCCGTCGAGGCCAGCCGCGGCGAGGCCGGCGGCGGCGTGCTGTTCAGGTGGAAGCCGATGCAGCAGGCCAGCGCCTGGTTCGTGCAGGCAATGGGCATGCGCGACACCAGCAAGGGCGGCGAGATGGAAATGGTGTACTGGAGCTCGAGCGAACTGCCGGACATGGGCATGGGCCTGGTGAACTACCAGCCCAACGGCTCGATCGCCAAGTGGCAGAAGGAAAAAGTGCTGCTGCCGGCCTCGGCCACCGAATGCGTGGCGCCGAAGGAGGCGGTGAGCGCGATGTCGATGTCGCGCGTCATCGCGTATGGCGAGGAACTGAACATGGCCTATCCACCGCGGCCGCAGGACCCGAAGGTCGCCTGGGAACCGCAATGGGACGTGAAGCTGCGCCTGAAGTCGGTCGCCTCGCTGATGCCGGGCATGGACGGGGCGATGCAGGCGGCGATGGCGGGCCAGGACGGCGAGCCTGAGCAGCGCCAGGCGCCTGGCTCGGTAGCGGGGGCGGCGAAGGAAGCCGCGAAGGAATCGGTGACCAGGGGCGTGGTCGATTCGGTGGTGCGTGGCCTGTTCGGACGCTGAGTCGCGGCAGGCCCGCAGCGGCCGGGCAGGGAGCGAGGCTCAGCCCTCGACTTCCTTGTCCTCGGCCACGACTTCGTTCATGGCGTGTGGCTCGAGTTTTTCCGCCTCGACGTTCATGCGCACGAACACGCCCCAGGTCGCCAGGATGGCGGCCGCGGCCACGCCGATGGCGGCCGAGTGCAGCAGGTATTCCGGACGGCCGTGCATGAACTGGAAGACGCCGATCAGGCATTCGATCGAGAGCGAGACCACCACCACGATCAGGAAGCGCGACAGGAAGCGCCGCACCCGGGTCGGCGAGCTGATGTTGACCGAGCGCTGCACCTCTTCTTCCAGCACGGTCTGGCCCAGTTCCAGCGACGCCACCGCGATCGTCAGCAGGCCCACGCATTCCAGGATCAGTTCGAAGCGCTTGCGCACTTCCAGCTCAGTGCCGGGATTGAGCGCATCCCAGGTCTCCACCCCGGCGAGCACGATCAGGCCCACGCCGCAAATGAAGAACAGGCCGACGATCAGCATGTAGCCGAGGAGGAAGACGTTCTGGATGAGTTTCACGGTATCGGCCAAAAAAATGGATTGCATTAATTTTAATGAAATTGCCGATTGGGCCGCGTTCGCATGCTTGGCCGGGCCGCGCCGGTCCTGTGGCATGGATGGATCTGGCTTGTACACTGGCTAGTACATCGGCCAGTCCGATGGCCAAGCTGGCCAGGAAACAGGTGCGGGCGCATGGTCCGCAGCAGTTGCTGGCGATGGTGGACGTGACCTGGGTATTCGTGCTGGTCGACAAGGTGCAGCCGGCGCATCCTGGGCGCCACTGCATATCCAGACCGCGTGTCCGAGAGACTTCCGGTAGCGCTGCAGTGGAAGGCGCGGGTTCATGCCGATACAAAGCAAAAAGCCCACGACCGTGGCCGTGGGCTTTCTGTGCATTCTGGTAGGCCGTGCTGGGCTCGAACCAGCGACCAACGGATTAAAAGTCCGCTGCTCTACCAACTGAGCTAACGACCCGAAAGAGGCCGCATTATAGCCGGGCCTTGCGGTTTGCGCTAGTGGCAACCGTGCACGGTCCGCGTCAGGCCAGCGCCGCGCTCACCTTCAATACCTCGTCCGCCGTGGTCACGCCTTCGACGACCTTCATCGCGCCGGCGATGCGCAGCGGCTTCATGCCGTCGGCCGCGCTCTGCTGGCGCAGCTGCTGGATGTCGCCTGAGCTGCGCACGATGCGGGCGAAGCCTTCGCTCACCGTCAGCAGCTCGTAGATGCCGGTACGCCCGCGAAAGCCCGTCTGGCGGCATTCCGGGCAGCCGATCGGACGGTAGACCGTGGCCGGCTTCGGGATGTTCCAGGCGCCGCCGATGCCTTGCCAGACTTCGTCGCTCAACTCGCCCCCTGCGGCCTTGCAGTCGGGGCAGAGCGTGCGCACCAGGCGCTGCGCCATCACACCGATCAGGGTCGCTTCCAGCAGGTAGTCCGGCACGCCCAGTTCCAGCAGGCGCACCACGGCGGCAGGGGCGTCGTTGGTATGCAGGGTCGAGAACACCAGGTGGCCCGTGAGCGCCGCCTGGATCGCCATCTCGGCCGTCTGCAGGTCGCGGATCTCGCCGACCATGATGATGTCCGGGTCCTGGCGCATCAGCGCGCGCACGCCGTCGGCGAAGGACAGGTCGATCCCCGGCTGCACCTGCATCTGGTTGAAGGAAGCTTCGACCATCTCGATCGGATCTTCCACCGTGCACACGTTCACCTCGCTGGTGGCGAGCGCCTTCAGGGTCGTGTACAGGGTGGTGGTCTTGCCCGAACCAGTGGGGCCGGTGACGAGGATGATGCCGTGCGGGCGCCGGGTCAGCGCATCCCAGCGCGCCGCCTCGTCCGGCGGGAAGCCCAGTTCCGGTAGCGTCTTGACCACCACCTCCGGGTCGAAGATGCGCATCACCAGCTTTTCGCCGAAGGCGGTGGGCAGGGTCGACAGGCGCAGCTCGACTTCCTGGCCGCCGGCGGTGCGGGTCTTGATGCGGCCATCCTGCGGGCGGCGCTTTTCGATGACGTCCATCCGCCCCAGCAGCTTGATGCGCGCCGTCATCGCGATCATTACCGCCGCCGGCACCTGGTAGACCTGGTGCAGCACGCCGTCGATGCGCAAGCGAATGGTGGCGAACTCGCGCTTCGGCTCCAGGTGGATGTCGGAGGCGCGCTGCTCGAACGCATAGCTCCACAGCCAGTCGACGATGTTGACAATATGCTGGTCGTTGGCGTCGAACTGCTTGTTCGACTTGCCCAGTTCGACCAGCTGCTCGAAGTTGCTGCGCATCGCCAGGTCCTGCCCCGTATGGCGGTTGGCATCGCGGATCGACTTGGCCAGGCTGAAGAACTGCGAGATGTACTGGGCGATGTCGAGCGGGTTGGCCAGCACCAGTTCGATCCTGCGGCGCGCCACCTTCGCGATCTCCGCTTCCCACTCGACGTTGGCCGGGTCGGCCGTCGCCACCACCAGGGTCGAGGCGTTCATGTCCACCGGCAGGATGTTGAAGCGGGCCGCATAGCTGGCCGACATCACGTCCGCCACCTTGGTGAAGTCGATCTTCAGCGGGTCGATGCGGATGAAGGGCAGGCCGACCTTGGTGGCGCACCATTCGGTCAGCACGTCGAGGGTCAAGAGGCGTTGCGGCGGCTGTTCCGAGACCAGCTTGCACTGGGCCACCGCACTCAAGGGATGCATCGACCCGGCCGCGTTCTTCAGGATGGCCTGGGCCTGGGCGAACTGCGCCTTGACGTTTTCCTTGCGCACGATGCCGTCGGCCAGCAGCCAGGAAAAGATCGACTGCAGGTCGAGCGCGCGCAGGCGCGGCGCCCTGGGAGCCGGTGAGGGGACGTTCTGGACGTTCTGGACGGCGGGCGTAGTCATGCGGCTCCCTGTGGTAGGTGTGTCAGCTGGCGGCGAGCAGGCCCTTGACCCAGGCCTTGGCCGGCAGCCTGGTGGCGGCCACGATCTGCGTGGCGCGTGCCTGCAAGCTGTCCTTGTCCAGCTGCGGACGGTCGCGGAAGCACAGCGCGACCACGTTGCCTTCATGGACCTCCGGCAGGCAGATCACGTGCGCGAACGCGAACTTCATGGCCTTCAGGTTCTTGGCGAAGCTCGGGTGGTCGCCGAACAGGTTGACCGTCATGATGCCGTTTTCGGCCAGGCAGTCATTGCAGGCCTGGTAGAACTCCGGGGTGTCGAGCACCGGGCCACGCGCGGTGGCGTCGTACAGGTCGCACTGCAGCACGTCGAAGGCGCCGTGGTTGGCGGGATCATCCACGAAGTCGAGCGCGTCCATCTGCAGTACCCGCAGGCGCGCATCCTCGGGCGGCAGCTTGAACATCGAGGCACAGATGCCGATCACCGCTTCGTTCAGTTCGACGGCGCTGACCTGCGCTTGCGGAAACTGGCGGTAGCAGAACTTGGTGAGGGTGCCGGCGCCCAGGCCCAGCTGGGCGATGGCGCGCGGTGCGTCGATGAACAGCATCCAGGCCATCATCTGCTGCGCGTATTCCAGCTCCGGCCAGTCCGGCTTGCGGATGCGCATGGCGCCCTGGACCCATTCGGTGCCGAAATGGAGGTAACGCACGCCGTCCTGTTCGGACAGGGTAACGGGAGCGAACTTCGGCTTGCGCGCGGGACGGCGCGAAGACTCGGCCTGTTCGATGGATTTGCGTTTGATGAGCATAGGGCAACCTGGTTGAATCGCCCTATTATCGGGGGAGGGGTTCCCGCAGCGCAAGCAGATGCGCGTGCCCGCGCTGCGGAAATGCTGCGGAAAAGATCAGTAACCGTCGACCGGCTGCACCGACACCCGCAGGCGGACGCGGTTGCCCGGATCGCGGTTCATCAGGGTGTTGTAGGTCTGGCCGCGGTATTCATAGGTCACGTCGTAGCCGTTGGTGCGCGTCTCGTAGGCCTCCACGGTGCGGCACTGGCGCACCGCCTGTTCCTGCACGCCCTGCGGACGGTTATTGTTTTCCGCGCGGTCGCCGACCATGGCGCCGGCGATCGCACCGGCCGCGGTGGCCGCCACGCGGCCGCTGCCGCTACCGACCTGGTTGCCGAGCAGGCCGCCGACGACACCGCCGATGATGCCGCCGCCCACGCCGCGCTGCTGCTGAACCGGCGCCTGCACATAATCGGTGCGGCATTCCTGGCGCGGCATGCGGATCTGTTCCACGCGCGGCTGGACGCGCAGCACGCGGCCGAAATCCTCGAAATCCTGGGCCTGGGCCAGCGGCAGTGCGGCAAGACCCATTGCTGCAACGATCAGTTTGGCTTGAGTATTCATGTTCTACCTCGTAGTGAGCATTCGACGGGTCTGGTGGGGGGAGCCGACCGGACTTCCATGGCTCCTATGGTAAATCCGATCCACCGGGCCGGTCCGATCCCCATGGCAACAAAATGTAACAGCGTTGCAAGCCCGCACGGCGTCCCTCCAGAATGGCAGGGAGCAGAAATGGCTGGCGGGGTGTGCATATATGAATAAACAATGCTTACAAATGCGATTCCCTGAATCACATTTGGGTTGCTTCCAATACCACAAAACGTTACCCTTACACAAATGAGGGTCTTATTGGCGCATGGAAATGATGGGGGAGAGCAGAACGTGGCGGACGCCAACCGTCGCGACCCGTGGCGCTCCGGTGTCACATTACACCGACCTGGTCAATCTGAGGAAAAAATGAGTTTGTTGATGAGAGTGCCGCCCAATCTTGTGCAGTCGATCCGCGCCTTCCGCGTCGCCGAACTGCAGCAGGAGGCCGCGCGCCTGGGTCAGCATTTCCTGTATGCGCATTGTGCGAATACCCTGACCAAGCAGCAGGTCTGCGCCCGCATCGGCGAAAACTTTTATTTTCCTAAAGCTTGCAGCAAGAACTTCGATGCCTTGCGCAAGTGCCTCACCGAAACCATTGCCGAGGCCGGTCCCCAGCCCGGCTTCCTGGTCGTCCTCGAACAATTGCCGAGTGCGCAAAAGTTCGACAAGGAAGCGCGCGAGAACCTGCTGGACGTGTTCCGCGACGCGGCCGAGTTCTGGGCCGAGAAGAAGGTGCCGTTCCGGGTATTCTATTCGTTCGCGATCGTTGCCTGAGGTTTGCCTGGGGCTGGCCTGACTTCGGGCCCGCTCCGGTCCGATCCGCCTGCACTGTTGCTGATGCGCCCAAGCCCCGTCCGGCGGCGGTTGCCGGGCGGCGATACGGTACAATGCCGGCTATGAAAAACATCGTGATCCTGATTTCTGGCCGTGGCAGCAACATGGAAGCGGTCGTGCGCGCCCTGGAAGCGGAGCGCTGGCCGGCCCGCGTCGCGGCCGTGATCAGCAACAAGCCGGAAGCGAAGGGCCTGGACTTTGCCCGCAGCCACGGCATCCCGACCGCCGTGGTCGCGAACAAGGACTACGCCACCCGCGCCGAGTTCGACGCGGCGCTGCAGGAAACGATCGACCGCTACGCCCCCGACCTGGTGGTGCTGGCCGGCTTCATGCGCATCCTGACCGCGCCCTTCGTCGAGCACTACGCCGGCCGCATGCTGAACATCCACCCTTCGCTGCTGCCACTGTTCCCGGGGCTGGGCACGCACCAGCAGGCGCTCGACGCCGGCGAACGCGAGCATGGCGCCACCGTCCATTTCGTGACCGCCGAGCTCGATCATGGCCCGGTCGTGGCTCAGGCCCGGGTACCGGTACTGGCGGACGACACCGAAGACAGCCTGGCCGCGCGCGTGCTGGTCGAGGAACACAGACTCTACCCGTATGCGGTGCGCCTGTTCGTCCAGGACCGCCTCAGGATCGACAAGGGCGAAGTGCGCATCCTCGATGCCGCCGCCGCACCCACAAGCATTTAAACCAAGGAACACCATGAGATTGCCACCAGCGATCCTCGGCAATACGGAAGAAGTATTGCGCGAGGTACTGCGCTTTACGTCGCCGGCCGACGTCACCCTGTCGCGCTACTTCAAGGACCACCCGCGTTTCGGCGGCCGCGAGCGCGGCGTCATCGCCGAGGCGGTGTATGCCGTCCTGCGCAACAAGTCCTTCTTCACCGATTACGCCGGCGCCGGCAACATGCCCTCGATGCGCAAGCTGGCCCTGCTGGGCCTGTCCGAGACCGTGGGCATCGACGCCCTCGGCGGCCTGAGCGAGGACGAAACCCAGTTCCTCACCCGCATCCAGGAAGTCGACCGCAAGCTGCTGCCGCCCCAGATGCGTGCCAACCTGCCGACCTGGCTGTACGAGAAGCTGGTGGCCCAGTTTGGCGAAGCCGAGGCGCTGGAACTGGCCGAAGTGCTGAACACCCCTGCGCCGCTGGACCTGCGCGTCAACTCCATCAAGGCCAACCGCGACGAGGTCATCGCCGAGCTGGCCAAGGCGCCGATCGCCGCCGAGCCGATGCCCTACGCCCCGCTGGGCCTGCGCGTGCTGAAGAAACCCGCGCTGCAGAACCTGCCGTTGTTCAAGGAAGGTGCGATCGAGGTGCAGGACGAGGGCAGCCAGGTGCTGGCCCAGCTGCTCGGCGCGCGCCGCGGCGAGATGGTGGTCGACTTCTGCGCCGGCGCCGGCGGCAAGACCCTGGCCCTGGGCGCGACCATGCGCAATACCGGCCGCCTGTACGCCTTCGACGTGTCGGAAAAGCGCCTGTCCAAGCTCAAGCCGCGCCTGGCGCGCAGCGGGCTGTCGAACGTGCATCCGGTGCTGATCGCGCACGAGCGCGATGCCAAGATCAAGCGCCTGGCCGGCAAGATCGACCGCGTGCTGGTCGACGCTCCCTGCTCGGGCCTGGGCACCCTGCGCCGCAACCCCGACGTCAAGTGGCGCCAGCGCCCGGAAGCGGTCGGCGAGATGCAGGAAAAGCAGGCCGCGATCCTGGACGGCGCGGCGCGCCTGGTCAAGAACGGCGGGCGCCTGGTGTACGCCACCTGCAGCCTGCTGAACGAAGAGAACGACTTCATCGTCGAGCAGTTCCTGGCCTCGCACCCGGACTTCGAACTGGTGCCGGCCAGCGCCGTGCTGGCCGAGCAGAAGATCCCGCTCGAGATGGACAAGTACCTGAAAATGCTGCCACACAAGCACCAGACCGACGGCTTCTTCGCCGCCGTGCTGGAGCGCAAGGCCAAGGCCAAGCCCGCCCCGGCTACCTCGGCCGCCTCGGCCGATGCGGCGGAGGACGACGCCGGCGAAGAGGCATAAGGCCGCATGCCGCTCCAGGAAGCCCTGGCCGACCTGCTCGGCGCCTTCAACCAGCCTGCCATCCTGTGGCAGCTGCTGGCGATCGTCCTGTGCATCGTGGGTGGCTGGGGCCTGGCGCGGCTCATGCACCGTTCCTGGCTGGCCAGCCACCAGGACCAGCATGCCGGCCTGATCGGCCTGGGAATGGCCAGCTTCAGCCGCGTGCTGCCGCCGCTCCTGATCCTCGGGCTACTGGCGGTGACGCGCACGGTCCTGCAGCACTACCAGAGCGTGCACCTGTTCGCGCTGGCGGTGCCGCTGGCATCCTCGTTCGCCGTGATCCGTACCGTGTTCTACCTGCTGCGGCGGGTGTTCGCGCGCCGCGGCCCGCTGGGCGACGCGCTGCAGACCTTCGAGAAAGTGTTCGCGCTGCTGGTCTGGCTCGGTGTCGCCCTGCACATCCTGGGCGTGCTGCCGGACGTGATCCACTACTTCGAGAAGACCGAGCTGCCGATCGGCAAGCACAGGCTGTCCCTGGCTGACCTGGTCGAAGGCACCGTGTCGATCGTGGTCCTGATGATGCTGGCGCTGTGGGCCGGCGCGGCGCTGGAAGAGCGCCTGATGCATGTCGAGCGCATGCACACCTCGATCCGCGTCGTGCTGGCGCGCATGAGCCGGGCGGTGCTGATCCTGGTGGCAGTGCTGTTCAGCCTGTCGCTGGCGGGGCTGGACCTGACCGTGCTGTCCGTGTTCGGCGGCGCGCTCGGCGTCGGCCTCGGCCTGGGCATGCAGCGCATTGCCAGTAACTATGTGTCCGGCTTCATCATCCTGCTCGAGCGCAGCCTGACCATCGGCGACCCGATCACGCTCGACAAGTATTCCGGCAAGGTAGCGCGCATCAATACCCGCTACACCGTGCTGCGCGGCACCGACGGCACCCAGACCCTGCTGCCGAATGAAATGCTGATTACCGGGGTAGTGCTGAACCAGTCGTCCACCAACCGCAACCAGCGCGCCGTCACCAGGCTCACGGTGGCCTACGACAGCGACCTGTCGCGCGTCATGCCGCTGCTGGAAGCCCAGCCGCTCGGGGTGCCGCGGGTGCTCGACACGCCGGCCCCGAACGTGCTGCTGAATGCCTTCGGCCCCGAAGGCTACGAGCTGGAAGTCGGCTTCTGGCTGGGCGACCCGGAGAACGGGCAGGGCGGCCCGATCTCCGATGTCAACCGCAAGATCTATGCGCTGGTCCAGTCCGGCGACATCAAGCTTGCCAATCCGGCCATGGAGCGGCGCCTGCTCAATGCACACCTGACATCGCTTGTCGCGCGCCCTTCAAGCGCATCCTGAAATAAGCTGTGTCCCACGGCTTTTAATCGTGCCGTGCATCAGTGGAACCGCGTAAAATATCGGGTTGCGGACGCGCCGGCTGGCGCGTCAAGGCAATATCCATGGAGACTGAATGAATTTCTTTAGCAGCGAACCCGCGCAAGCCGTGCTGACTTTCCTGTCCACTGGCCTGCTCGACCTCGGCGCCTGGCAGATCGTGATCGCGACGCTGGTGCTGACGCACATCACGATCGCCGCCGTGACGATCTACCTGCACCGCCACCAGGCGCACCGCGCCCTGGAACTGCACGCCATCCCGAGCCATTTCTTCCGCTTCTGGCTGTGGCTGACCACCGGCCAGGTGACCAAGGAATGGGCCTCGATCCACCGCAAGCACCACGCCAAGTGCGATACCGAGGAAGACCCGCACAGCCCGCAGACGCGCGGCATCCGCAAGGTGCTGTTCGAAGGCGCCGAACTGTACCGCGCCGAGAGCAAGGTCAAGGAAACCATGGAGAAGTATGGCCACGGTACGCCGGACGACTGGATCGAACGCAACCTGTACACGAAGCACAGCGCCATGGGCGTGGTGCTGATGCTCCTGATCGACTTCGCGCTGTTCGGCATCGTCGGCATTTCCGTGTGGGCGGTGCAGATGATGTGGATCCCGATCACCGCGGCCGGCATCATCAACGGCATCGGCCACTACTGGGGTTACCGCAACTACGACTGCAGCGACGCGGCTACCAACATCATTCCTTTCGGCATCCTGATCGGTGGCGAGGAACTGCATAACAACCACCATACCTTTGCCACCTCGGCCAAGCTGTCGAGCAAGTGGTACGAGGTCGACCTGGGCTGGGGCTATATCCGCATCCTGGAAACCCTGGGCCTGGCGAAAGTGAAGAAGGTGGCGCCGAAGCCGGAATTCGCCAAGGACAAGCTGGTGGCCGACCTGGACACCCTGCAGTCGGTGATCGCCAACCGCTACGACGTGATGGCCAAGTATGCGAAGTCGGTGCGCCACGCCTTCCATGAGGAATTCGCGCACCTGAAGCACAAGGCCGAGCTGGAAACCCGTTTCCTGAAGAGCTCGCGCAAGCTGATGCAGCGCGAACCGGCCAAGCTGGAAGCCTCGCACAAGCAGCAGCTGGTCGAGCTGTTCCAGCACAGCAAGGCGCTGGAAACCATGCACCAGATGCGGGTGGAGCTGGGCGCGATCTGGGAGCGTTCGCACGCGACCCGCGACCAGTTGCTGCAACAGTTGCAGGACTGGTGCGCGCGCGCCGAAGCCTCGGGCATCAAGGCCCTGCAGGACTTCTCGCTGCGCCTGCGCAGCTACGCCTGAGCTTCCGGTGATGAAAAAACGGCTTCTTCGGAAGCCGTTTTTTTTCGCCCATGCGCTGTGCGTGCTAGATCAGCAGCACCTGCGCATCGTCCGGCAGGACCAGGCGCGCATCCGGATCGAAGCCCTCGTTGCCGGTGAAGCGGTGGCAGTAGACCGGGGCATTCGCATGGTTGCGCACGGGTTCGCTGGTCGGGTAGCGCGCGAGGATGCGCTGGCCATCGGCGATGGCGACTTCGGCGCCGGGCGACAGGCTGCACACGGCGACGCCCAGCCGGCGCATCGACGTGCGCATCAGGAGCCGGTGGTGCCACGGCATTACCGGGTCGATGGTCGCGTGCACGTCGCGCAGCAGGCGCCGCAATTCGCCCATGGTCCAGGCATCCGACGCCAGGGTCGGCACCAGGACCAGGTTGACGCGCAGGTCGGACGGATTCTTGTTGATCGCGAGGCTGCCGTCGTGCTCGGCAATGCGGTCGGCCACCGGGACGATGTACAGGCCGTGCTCGCCAGGCGGCACCGGCAGCGACTCGCCGCCGCCCTCGAGCCACAGCGCCAGGTCGTCGGTACGTACGCCGGCCCGCACTGGCCGCAGTTGCACGGCCACGGCGGCCCGGCCCGCCAGGCTGGCCTGCACGGCCTTGGCCATCGGGTAGAACAGTTCGCGGTAGGACAGCAGGCGCCTGGGGCTGGCCTTGACCTGCACCGTCGCGATTGCGTCTGGCGCGGACTGTGCACGTGCGGGGGTGGCGCACAGCAGGCAGGCCGCGAGGACGGACAGGACGGGAAGCGTGGGCAGCGTAGGCATGCTGTGTGCGTTGCGTGTGAAAGTCGGCGACAGGAGATGCTTGCACGCCCTGGCAAGGATTGCAAGCCGGCGCAAAACAGGGCGCTGTGCCGACGCAAGTGCACCGCGCATAAAAAAGGCCGCCAGTCGTAACGGGCGGCCTTTTGCTGGAACAAGATCGATTACTTGATCTTGGTTTCCTTGTAGATCACGTGCTTGCGTGCCTTCGGGTCGAATTTGGTGATTTCCATCTTCGCCGGCATGGTGCGCTTGTTCTTGGTGGTGGTGTAGAAGTGACCAGTACCTGCGGTCGATTCCAGCTTGATTTTGTCGCGGCCAGTTTTTGCCATGATAGCTCCCTAATTAAACTTTTTCGCCACGGGCACGCATGTCGGCCAGCACGGCATCGATGCCGAGCTTGTCGATCACGCGCAGACCGGCGTTGGACAGACGCAGGGAGACCCAGCGGTTTTCCGATTCGACGAAGATGCGGCGGTTCTGCAGGTTCGGCAGGAAACGACGCTTGGTTTTGTTGTTAGCGTGGGAGACGTTGTTGCCAACCATCACTCCCTTGCCGGTAACTTGGCAGACACGTGCCATAGTGCACTCCTTAAGAATATCCAGAATTGGAAAAACGAGAGTATAGCGTGAAAAGCGAAGGCAAATCAATCACTTGCGAAAAACAATTGTGTCTTTTGCTCCTACTTATATTTAACATTTAACGGTAAGCTTGCAGGCAGTGCCAGGCGCTTCAAAGTTGACCGTGTTCCGCGAAGGAATGCACCTGTGTCCCGGCCACCACGAAATGGTCGAGCACACGGATATCGACCAGGGCCAGGGCCTGTACCAGGGCCGCCGTCAGGCGCAGGTCGGCCTCGCTCGGTTCGGCCACGCCGGACGGATGGTTATGGGCCAGGATCAGTGCCGCGGCATTCGATTGCAGGGCGGCCTTGACGATTTCGCGCGGATACACGCTGGTGTGGGTTAGCGTGCCCCTGAACATTTCGCGGGAGGTGATCAGGCGATTCTTGACGTCGAGGAAGAGCACCACGAAGGATTCATGCGCCTGTAGCGCGAACTGGTGGCGCAGGTAGGCGCGCACCGCGTCCGGCGAGCACAGGGCGGCACGTTCGAACTCCTCGACCACGGCGCGGCGCGTCAGTTCCACCGCCGCCTGCAGCTGGGCATACTTGGCCGGGCCGAGGCCGTGCAGGGCGCCGAACTCGCGCGGGCTGGCGTGCAGCAGCCGGTGCAGCGAGCCGAAATGGTCGAGCAGGTCGCGCGCCAGCGCCACCGCGCTCTTGCCCGCCACGCCCACGCGCAGGAAGATCGCCAGCAGCTCCGTGTCCGACAGCACCGCGGGTCCGCCGCGCAGCAGGCGCTCGCGCGGACGTTGTTCCTCCGGCCATTCCGTGATTCTCATTGTCTGATCCTTGCGATGAAAAGGGCGTATGAAAAACTGCGCGGCCAGGCGCGCGGGCCTGCCGTGGCTTACAATAGCGGTTTGCCTGCAACGGGCCTGCCTGTCACCACAACGAACATGTCGAACGTCGTCAACCCATCTTCCTACCTGACCCTGCATTATCGGCTTGCCACGGCGGACGGTACTGATCTCATCACTACCTTCAATGGCACGCCCGCGACCTTGATGCTGGGCCAGGGCCAGCTGGCGCCCTTCCTCGAGCAGCGCCTGCTGGGCCTGCCCGAAGGCGCGCACCAGACCTTCCAGCTGAGCGCGCTCGAAGCCTTCGGCGAACGCAATCCCGACCTGATCCAGCCCGTGTCGAAGGCAACGCTGGAAGAGAACTCGGTGCCGGACGCCGACTACAAGGTGGGCGAACTGATCGAGTTCAACGCACCGAAGGGCGGCCGTTTCGCCGGCGTGCTGCTGGAAATGCGCGAGACCACCGCGCTGTTCGATTTCAACCACCCGCTGGCCGGCCAGGCCCTGCAGTTCGAAGTGAAACTGATTTCGGTTCTGTAAACAGGAAACCTTCATGGAAAACGAGATTCTGCTTGCCCAGCCGCGCGGCTTCTGCGCCGGCGTGGACCGCGCCATCGAGATCGTCGAACGCGCCCTGCGCCAGTTCGGCGCGCCGATCTACGTGCGCCACGAGATCGTGCACAACGCCTACGTGGTGGAAGACCTGCGCAACAAGGGCGCGATCTTCATCGAGGAACTCGAGGACGTCCCGCCGGGTAATACCCTGGTGTTCTCGGCCCATGGCGTGTCGAAGGCTGTCCGCGCCGACGCCGAGGCGCGCGGCCTGACCATCTTCGATGCCACCTGCCCGCTGGTAACCAAGGTGCACGTGGAAGTGGCCAAGATGCGCAAGCAGGGCTGCGAGATCATCATGATCGGCCACCAGGGACACCCCGAGGTCGAAGGCACGATGGGCCAGGCCGAGGAAGGCATGCACCTGGTCGAGACGGTGGAAGACGTGGCGACCCTGCAGGTCAACAACCCGGACTTGCTGGCCTATGTGTCGCAGACCACGCTGTCGGTGGACGACACCGCCGACATCATCGCCGCCCTGAAGGCGCGCTTCCCGAACATCATCGAGCCGAAGAAGGGCGACATCTGCTATGCCACCACCAACCGCCAGGAAGCCGTCAAGTTCCTGGCGCCGCAGGTGGAGGTGGTGATCGTGGTCGGCAGCCCGAACAGCTCGAACTCGAACCGCCTGCGCGAAGTGGCGGACAAGATGGGGACCCCGGCCTACATGGTCGACGATGCCGGCAAGATCGATCCGCAGTGGATCGAGGGCAAGAAACGGATCGGCGTGACCGCCGGCGCCTCGGCGCCGGAAGTGCTGGTGCAGGCCGTGATCGACCGCCTCAAGGAACTCGGCGCGGCCAGCGTGCGCGCGCTCGAAGGCGTGGAAGAGAACGTCGTGTTTCCGCTGCCGAAAGGCTTGGACGGCGCGAAAGCGGCCTGAAGCGACTAAAGCGGCTTAAAGCGACAACCCGCAGGTATAGGGTACAAAATCCTGTGCATCTTTTCCATTTGCCAAGTTATGATGACGGCAATCGGAACATGAACGCCAGGCCGGAACGGCACTGCGGGGCGACCCGGAGTGCCGTTTTGCTTGGAAACATACAAGCGCACGATGGAAACCTTCCTCCAACAACTCCTCAACGGCCTGGTGCTGGGCAGCATGTACGCACTGGTCGCGCTCGGCTACACGATGGTGTACGGGGTGCTCAACCTGATCAACTTCGCGCATGGCGACGTCCTGATGATCGGGGCGATGGCCGGCCTCACCATCGTCAAGCTGCTCGAAGCCTATGCTCCCGGCCTGCCGGGGTACCTAGCGCTGGCGCTGGCCATCCTCGGGGCGATTCCCGTCACGGTGCTGGTCAACATCCTGATCGAGCGGGTGGCCTACCGCCGCCTGCGCAACGCGCCGCGCCTGGCGCCCCTGATCACGGCGATCGGCGTCTCGATCCTGCTGCAGACCTTCGCCATGATGATCTGGGGCCGTAGCCCGCTGCCTTTCCCGCAGCTGCTCTCGCCCGAGCCGGTGGAGTTCATGGGCGCGCTGATCTCGCACACCCAGATCCTGCTGCTGGTGCTGGCGGCGCTCGCGATGGGCGCGCTGGTGCTGCTGGTCGAGCGCACCCGCATGGGCCGCGCGATGCGGGCCGTGGCCGAGAACCCGCGCGTGGCCGGCCTGATGGGCGTGGACGCGAACCGCGTGATCGTCGCCACCTTCGCCATCGGCGCCGCGCTCGCGGCCGTGGCCGGCGTGATGTGGGGCGCGAACTACGCCTCCATCACCTTCACCATGGGCGTGCTGCCGGGCCTGAAGGCTTTCTGCGCCGCCGTGCTGGGCGGAATCGGCAACATCTACGGCGCCATGATCGGTGGCCTGCTGCTGGGGATCATCGAGGCGCTCGGCGCCGGCTACATCGGCGACCTCACCGGCGGCTTCCTCGGCAGCCATTACCAGGACATCTTCGCCTTCGTGGTGCTGATCCTGGTGCTCACCCTGCGCCCGTCCGGCATCATGGGCGAGCGCGTGGCCGACCGCGCCTGAGGGGGAGGATACGCACATGGCCCTCCTGACATTCGACGTCCAGCACAAACCGCGCCAGGCCTACGCCAGCATGGCGGCCGTGCTGGTCGTGATGGTGGTCTTCCCTTTTGTGGCCTCCCAGTTCGGCAACTCCTGGGTGCGCATCATCGACATCGCGCTGCTCTACATCATGCTGGCGCTGGGCCTGAACATCGTGGTCGGCTTCGCCGGCCTGCTCGACCTGGGCTATATCGCCTTCTTCGCGGTGGGCGCCTACCTGGTCGGCCTGTTCTCTTCGCCCCAGTTCGCGGCGCTGCTGGAATCGGTCATCTACTATTCGCCGGCCCTGGGCGAGGCCCTGGTCGCCTTCTTCGGTCCCGAGATCCAGCAGAACGGCATCCACCTGTCGGTCTGGGCGATCGTGCCGCTGGCGGCGCTGGCCGCGGCCCTGTGCGGTGCGCTGCTGGGCGCGCCGACCCTCAAGCTGCGCGGCGACTACCTCGCCATCGTCACGCTCGGCTTCGGCGAGATCATCCGCATCTTCATGAACAACCTGAACGATCCGATCAACTTCACCAACGGGCCGCAGGGGATCAACATGATCGACCCGATCCGCGTGTTCGGTGTGTCGCTGGCGGGGGAGACCGGGTCGCAGGCCACGGTGCAGGTGGCGGGTTTCAGCATGCCTTCGGTGAACGCCTATTATTTCCTGTTCCTGCTGCTGACCATCGCCACCATCTTTATCACCAGCCGCCTGCAGCACTCGCGCCTGGGCCGCGCCTGGGTCGCGATCCGCGAGGACGAGATCGCGGCCAAGGCCATGGGCATCAACACCCGCAACGTCAAGCTGCTGGCCTTCGCGATCGGCGCGTCGTTCGGTGGCGTGGCCGGCGCCATGTTCGGCGCCTTCCAGGGCTTCGTGTCGCCGGAATCGTTCTCGCTCACCGAATCGATCGCGGTGCTGGCGATGGTGGTGCTGGGCGGGATCGGCCACATCCCCGGCGTGGTGCTCGGCGGCGTGCTGCTGGCGGCGCTGCCGGAAGTGCTGCGCCATGTAGTGGAGCCGGCCCAGCAGGCGCTGTTCGGCACGGTGCTGGTCGAGGCCGAGGTGCTGCGCCAGCTGCTGTACGGCCTGGCCCTGGTCCTGATCATGCTGCTCAACCCGGCCGGCCTGTGGCCGTCGCCGAACCGGGAAGAGCGCCCGAACGCGGCCATCGCGCGCGAGGAAGAACAGGAGGCGGGCGCATGAGCGAGACGCTGCTGAACATCGCCGGCGTGAACAAGCGTTTCGGCGGCCTGCAGGCGCTGACCGATGTCGGCATCTGCATCGAGCGCGGCCAGATCTATGGGCTGATCGGCCCGAACGGCGCCGGCAAGACCACTTTCTTCAACGTGATCACGGGCCTGTACCAGCCGGACAGCGGCAGCTTCGCGCTGGCCGGCAAGCCGTATTCGCCCTCGGCGCCGCACGAGGTGGCCAGGGCCGGCATCGCGCGCACGTTCCAGAACATCCGCCTGTTCGGCGAAATGAGCGCGCTGGAGAACGTGATGGTCGGGCGCCACGTGCGCACCCGCCAGGGCCTGCTCGGCGCCGTGCTGCGCCACCGCGCGGCGCGCGAGGAGGAAGCGGCGATCCGCCGCCGTGCCCAGGAGCTGCTGGACTTCGTCGGCATCGGCGCCCATGCCCAGCGCACGGCGAAGTTCCTGTCGTATGGCGACCAGCGCCGCCTGGAGATCGCGCGCGCGCTGGCCACCGACCCGCTGCTGCTGGCGCTGGACGAGCCGGCGGCCGGCATGAACGCCACCGAGAAGCTGGCCCTGCGCGAGCTGCTCGTGAAAATCAAGGCCGAGGGCAAGACCGTGCTGCTGATCGAGCACGACGTCAAGCTGATGATGGGCCTGTGCGACCGCATCACGGTGCTCGAATATGGCAAGCAGATCGCCGAGGGCACACCCGGCGAGATCCAGAAGAACCCGGCCGTGATCAAAGCCTACCTCGGGGGAGCACACGCATGAGTGGGGCCATGAGCGAGAACATCCTGAGCATCGCCGGGCTGAAGGTGGCCTACGGCGGCATCAAGGCCGTCAAGGGACTCGACCTGGAAGTGAACCGGGGCGAGCTGGTGACCCTGATCGGCGCCAACGGCGCCGGCAAGACCACCACGCTGAAGGCCATCACCGGCACCCTGCCACCCTGCAAGGTGGAAGGCGAGATCCGCTACCTGGGCCAGCCATTACGGGGCACGGCCTCGTTCCGCATGGTGCAGCGCAAGCTGGCCATGGTGCCGGAAGGGCGCGGCGTGTTCACCCGCATGACGATCCACGAGAACCTCATGATGGGCGCCTACACGCGCACCGACAAGGCGGGCATTGCGCAAGACATCGAGCAGTGGTTCACGGTGTTCCCGCGCCTGAAGGAAAGGGCAGGCCAGCTGGCCGGCACGCTCTCGGGCGGCGAGCAGCAGATGCTGGCGATGGCGCGCGCACTGATGTGCCATCCGACCCTGCTGCTGCTGGACGAGCCCTCGATGGGCCTGTCGCCGATCATGGTCGAGAAGATCTTCGAGGTGATCCGCGACGTGTCGCGGCAGGGCATCACGATCCTGCTGGTGGAGCAGAACGCCAAGCTGGCGCTGCAGGCGGCGCACCGCGCCTACGTGATGGAATCGGGAAGTCTTACCATGACCGGCGATGCGGCCGGGATGCTGGACGATCCCCGGGTGCGGGCCGCCTACCTGGGTGAATGAGCGGCCGGGTTGACCACGGGCGCGCCAAATAAAAAGCCGGGACGTCGCCGTCCCGGCTTTGTTCATTTCACCAGACGCAGCTTAGGCGGCAGCCGTCTGCGGCGCGGCAGCCTTGCGAGCAGTCGCCGAAAACTGGCTCACCGCTGCGTTGACGTTGTTTTCAATCGCTTCGGCAGCCTGCTTGCTGGTCTTGCTGAACTGCTCGTAACCGGCGTTGGCATTGCTGATCACGGTCTTGACGGCGGCAACGAAGGTTTCCGAACCGGCCGGGGCATTCTTGCTCACTTCGTCGACCAGGGCGATGACCTTGCGGTTGGTTTCGACGATCTGGGTTTCGGCGGCCTTCGAGAACTCGGCGCCGGTGCCGGTGGCGATGGTGGCCAGCTGGCGGCTATACGACAGGGCCTTTTCGGCGCTTGGCTGGGCCTGCGACGCGGTCACCGAGAAGAATTCCTGCGGATCCTTGGCGCTCAGTAGCTGGCGGGCGACGTTCGACGACTCTTCCAGGGTGCTGCGCGCAGTGCTGATGTTCAGCTCGACGAGCTTTTCCATGCTTTCGAAGGTCTTCGCGGTCAGCGAGGACATCAGGGCGAACTGGGATTCGAGGTTGGCTTTGGTGGCGTTCGAGAACTGCTCAGGAATTGCAAACATGTGGATCTCCAAAATGCAAAACGTTCTGTGGATGAATGTTGCTTGGACCGGTGAGGCAGATTTCTAGCGTCGGAATCGACGAAACTCTTTTTTGTGCACCGCAACAGGGCGAATTTTCAACCAAGTTCCAGGGTGAGTCAAGCGAATTTGATGCGATGCACCATCAACTGTGCATAAATTTCTTGAATGCATTGATTGCAAGAAATTTAGCTCTTCCATTGGGATGAGAATTTGAAATAGGCCGTGCTAGACTAGCCGCTTGCCTTTTCGCCAAGCCAGATCAAACATCACGCCTCAAGGAGAATCCATGATCACCAGCCCCCAGCAGGAAGCCGTCGATGCGGCCATCATGTCGCGCCGCTCGGTCCGCGCTTTCCTGCCGCAGCCGGTCGCGCGCGAGGACATCGAGCGCATCCTCGAGGTGGCCGCGCGCGCGCCGTCCGGCACCAATACCCAGCCGTGGAAAGTCCATGTGCTGACGGGACAGGCGCGCGAAGACCTGAGCGCGGCGATCCTGGCGGTGAATGCCGACCCGGAACAGGCGCGCCAGCATACCGAGGAATACGCGTACTACCCGCGCGAGTGGGTATCTCCCTTCATCGACCGGCGCCGCAAGGTAGGCTGGGACCTGTACGCGCTACTGGGCCTGACGCGCGAGAACAAGGCCGGCATGGCGGCCCAGCACGCGCGCAACTACCGCTTCTTCGATGCGCCGGTCGGCCTGATCTTCACCATCGACCGCATCCTGGAGCAGGGCTCCTGGCTCGACTATGGCATGTTCCTGCAGAACATCATGGTGGCCGCGCGTGCGCGCGGGCTCGACACCTGTCCGCAGGCCGCCTTCACACAATACCATCGCGTGATTGCACGCCAGCTTGCCTTGCCGGACAATGAGATGGTGGTATGCGGCATGGCGCTCGGCTGGGCCGATCCTGGCAAGGTCGAGAATACGCTGCTAACCGAGCGCGAACCGGTCGGCAATTTTGCGTATTTCAGGGAATAAATCGGCGAGTAAATACCTGATTGGCAAGGATTTGTTCCCCGCACGGCGATGCCGCACGGAATCGAACTTTTGCTTGCCATCAGACGTCGTTCCGCTAAACTGCATCTGTACCTCATCAGTTTGCGTCGAAGGGTTTACAGATGTTCAAACTTGTATTGGCTGCGATCGTTGCGCTGTCGCTTGCGCTCCCGCCGGCCCAGGCGGCCGGCGCAGGTACGGGCACTGGCGCCGGTACGGGCACGGGCGCCGGCGCCGAAGCCAAGACCGGCAAGAAGAAAGCCGTCAAGAAGGTGCAGCGCCGGGCCACGCCGGGCAAGGCGCGCAAGGCGGCGCGCGCCAAGCGCCAGGACCAGGCCAGCGCCAGGGACCAGCGCCAGCGCATCGTGCGCCGGGTTGAAGTCGTGCGCGGCAAGCGCAAGGTCACCTACCAGGTGGTGCGCCGCGCGGCCCCTGCCGCCGCTGGCGCCGCCGCGGCCGCGCTCGCCGATCCGCGCAGCCTGGGCGATGTGGCCGGCCTGCGGCGCACCCCCGATCCGCTGTCGCTGCGCTCGAACGTGGCCTTCGTGCTCGACCAGAACAGCTCTGAAGTACTGTTTGAAAAGAATTCCAGCATCCCGCTGCCGATCGCGTCGATCACCAAGCTCATGACCGGCCTCGTGGTCGTGCAGGCGGGGCAGGACCTGGATGAAGTCCTGCGCATCACCGATGCCGATGTCGACCGCCACAAGTATTCCAGTTCGCGCCTGCCGGTAGGCACCCGCATGACGCGGCGCGAACTGCTGCATATCGCCCTGATGAGTTCGGAAAACCGCGCGGCATCCGCCCTCGGGCGCAACTACCCGGGCGGAATCGGCGCCTTTGTCGCCGCGATGAACGCCAAGGCCCAGGAACTGGGCATGCGCGATACCCGCTACGTCGATTCGAGCGGCCTGTCGAGCCGCAACGTGTCGAGCGCGCGCGACCTGGCGCGCCTGGTCGCCGTGGCCTACCGCGAACCGCTGCTGCGCGAATATTCCACTACCCCGAATTCGGTCGTGAAGGCGAGCGGCCGGCCGATGCGCTATGCGAACACCAACTACCTGGTGGCGCTGCCAGACTGGAACATCGGCCTGCAGAAGACCGGCTTCATCAACGAAGCGGGGCGCTGCCTCGTGATGCAGGCGGCCATCCACGGCCGCAACGTGATCATGGTGTTCCTGGATTCAAAAGGGAAGATGTCGCGTACTGCCGACGCCGGCCGGGTGCGCCGTTTCCTCGAAGCGCTCGCGCCGGGCAGGTTCGACGTGCTGGCGCCGGGTTCCGTCGGTGCCCGCGAACTGCCGACCCTGAACAGCGCCAGCGCCACGGTGCCTGCGCTGCATTGACCGTGGCGGAGCGGCTCAGGCCGCCGGGGAAGGGCGATAGCCCAGCGTCGCCGAGATGCTGGCGGCAGTCTGCACCAGGTCTTCCAGCCATTCTTCCTGCAGGCGGTCGGCCGGGGCCGAGATCGACAGGCCGGCCACCAGTTTGCCGCTGTCGTCGAAGATGCCGGCGGCCATGCAGCGCACGCCCAGTTCCAGTTCTTCGTTGTCGCGCGCATAGCCGCGCGCGCGCACCAGGCTCAGCTCGCGCTCGAAGCGCGCCAGGTCGGTGATCGAATTCTTGTTGTGGCCTGCCAGGCCGGTACGGGTGGCGTAGGCGCGGATCGCCTTGCTGTCGTCGATCGACAGGAACAGCTTGCCGGTCGAGGTCAGGTGCAGCGGCGCCCGGCCCCCGATCGCGCGCACCACCTGCATCCCCGAGCGTTCGGAATAGGCGCGGTCGATGTACACGATCTCGTCGCCCTGGCGCACCGACAGGTTCACCGTCTGCTGGGTCTTGCGGTGCAACGCGCGCATGAAGTCGAGCGCCGCTTCGCGTACCGACAGCCGGCTCTTCACCACATTGCCCAGTTCCAGCAGGCGCATGCCAAGGCGGTAGGTGCCCGGTTCCACCCGGTCGACGAAGCGCGTGGCCACCATGTCGTTCAGGATGCGGTGGGCGGTGGATGGATGCAGGCCCGATACCCTGGACAATTCCTTCAGGCTGACCGGATCGGCATAATTGGCCAGGGCATCGAGCAGCGCCATCATGCGTTCGATCACCTGGATCGACGTCTTGGCGGGCGCCGGTACTGCCAATGCTGGGGTTTCCATTTTCATGATGTGTTTGGTGCGGTGCAGTATGCCTATCTTTATACCATGATGTGAAACGCCCATGCAATCCGAAGGTTTTATGGTGTGCAAGGTCTTGTCAGACAGGCATAATTAGCTATCTCAATTTCGCCCAATGCCATGCAAGACCCGATCAGCGAGTTCAAGACCAAGCGCGGCATCGCCCGCCTCCTGGCGGCCTGCCGCAATACCCGTGATGGCCTGGCCTGGGCCTGGCGCAGCGAAGCCGCGTTCCGGCAGGAAGTCGTCGGCATTGCCATCGCCACGGTGGTGGCGCTGCTGTTGCCGGTGTCGAGCTTCCAGAAACTGGTCCTGGTCGGCGTGCTGGTGCTGGTGCTGATCGTGGAGATCGTCAATTCCGCGATCGAAGCCGTGGTCGACCGTATTTCACTGGAGCGCCATCCGCTGTCCAAGGTAGCCAAGGACATGGGCAGCGCGGCCGTCGCCCTGAGCCTGCTGCTGGCTCTGGCGACCTGGGCCGTGGTGCTGTACAACCGCTTCTTTTGACGGCCACGCTTCATCGCCATTGCTGTAGAAGCAAATAACAAAGCTGTCCTTGGTGTGGCCGCCGCTCTCTCGTAGACTATGTCTTCTTTCGATCACCATGGAGAAATGACAATGAGCTTACGCCTCGGCGATACCGCCCCCGACTTCGAGCAGGACTCCAGCATCGGCAAGATCCGCTTCCACGAGTGGGCGGGCGATGCGTGGGTGGTGCTGTTCTCGCACCCGGCCGACTTCACCCCGGTCTGCACGACCGAGCTGGGGCTGACCGCCAAGCTCAAGCCCGAATTCGACAAGCGCAATGTCAAGGCGATCGCACTGTCGGTCGACCCGGCCGACCAGCACCGTGAATGGATCAAGGACATCGAGGAAACCCAGCAGACCGTGGTCGGCTTCCCGATCATTGCCGATGCCGACAAATCGGTCTCCACGCTGTACGACATGATCCACCCGGAAGCCTCGGCCACCGCCACCGTGCGCTCGCTGTTCGTGATCGACCCGGCCAAGAAGGTGCGCCTGATGATCACCTACCCGATGAGCACCGGCCGCAACTTCGACGAAGTGCTGCGCGTGATCGACGCCCTGCAGCTGACCGACGGCTATACCGTGGCCACGCCCGGCAACTGGAAGGACGGCGACGACGTCATCATCCCGCTCACGGTGCAGGACCCGGCCGTGATCGCGCAGAAGTACCCGAAGGGCTACCAGGCCCCGCGACCCTACCTGCGCCTGACCCCGCAGCCGAACAAGTAAGCCTGGCTTGCGTCCCGCGGCTGGACGCTTGCGCCGTCCAGCCGCGCTCTGTTCCGGCACCCGCATAAGCAAATAAGAAACGGGTTGTTTGCCTGGCTGCCGAGCCACCTTACCCTGTGCCATCAACCAGGGGGGAGGGCATGTCCACAACGTATATCTTCGCGGGTTTCGCAGTCGGCCTGCTGGTCGGCATGACCGGGGTCGGCGGCGGCTCGCTGATGACGCCGCTGCTGACCTTGCTGTTCGGCGTCTCCCCCGCGGTGGCGGTCGGCACCGACCTGGCCTTCGCTTCCATCACCAAGGGCGTCGGTACCATCACCCACCGCTTCAACCGCACCGTGCAATGGCCGATCGTCGGCCGACTTTGCCTGGGCGCCTTGCCGGCCGCGCTGGCGGCAACGTTGGCCTTGAAGTATTTCGGCGGCCTGGACGAGGAGATCGGGGGGCTGATCCGTTATTCGATCGCCGTGTCCGTCATGCTGACCGTGCTCGCGCTGCTGTTCCGGGGCCGCCTGCTGGCCTGGATCGGCGCGCATCCGGCGCGCCAGCTGCGGGGCAGCACGCTTGCCGCCGCCACCGTCGCCGCGGGAGCCGTGCTTGGCCTGCTCGTCACCGTGTCCTCGATCGGGGCCGGCGCGATCGGCGCCACGCTGCTGGTGCTGCTGTATCCCCACCTGAGCACGGCCGAGGTGGCGGGCACCGACATCGCCTATGCCGTGCCGCTCACGGCAATCGCCGCGCTTGGCCACTGGTGGCTGGGCTCGATCGACCCGGCATTGCTGCTGACCCTGCTCATCGGTTCGGTGCCCGGCATCACGCTCGGCGCAATGGCGGCGCGCAAGGTGCCGGAGCGCTTGCTGCGGGCCTTGCTGGCCACCACGCTGACCGGGGTGGCGGCCAAGCTGGTGCTCTGATTGCGTTCGCTTAATAGCGGTTCGTGTCTATGCAAATGAGGAATGCTTCGTTTGTAATATACGAAGTGCGTGAGAACATGGCAGCCCGTTAGAAGAATTTGTAATAAGGGCGCCCATGCAGACCTCTCCCGGCCGCGTCATCCCAGGTTTCGGGATTTCGCTCGGTTTCACGATTTTCTACCTTGCGCTGATCGTGCTGATCCCGCTCTCGGCGGTCTTCCTGAAGACCTTCACGATGAGCTGGGACGCGTTCTGGACCGCCGTCACGTCCGAGCGCGTGGTCGCATCCTACAAGCTCAGCTTTGGCGCCTCGCTGCTGGCCGCCTTCGTCAACGTGATCTTTGGCGGCATCGTGGCCTGGGTGCTGGTGCGCTACAACTTCCCCGGCAAGCGCATCGTCGACGCCCTGGTCGACCTGCCATTCGCCCTGCCCACGGCGGTGGCCGGCATCACGCTCACCGCCCTGTATTCGCACAACGGCCTGATCGGCGAGCAGCTGGCCAAGCTTGGCATCAAGGTGGCCTTCACCCCGCTGGGGGTGCTGGTGGCGCTGACCTTCATCGGCCTGCCGTTTGTCGTGCGCACGGTGCAGCCGGTGCTGGAGGAAGCCGAGCGCGAGCTGGAAGAAGCCGCCGCCAGCCTGGGCGCCTCCCCGCTGCAGACCTTCTGGCGGGTGGTGCTGCCGGCCATCGTGCCGGCCCTCCTGACCGGCTTCGCGCTGGCCTTCGCGCGCGCCACCGGCGAATACGGTTCCGTCATCTTCATCGCCGGCAACCTGCCGATGGTGTCCGAGATCACGCCGCTGTTCATCATCACCAAGCTGGAACAGTACGACTATGCGGGCGCCACGGCGATCGCGGTGGTGATGCTGATCATCTCCTTCATCCTGCTGCTGACCATCAACCTGCTGCAGGCCTGGACCCGCAAGCGCGCCGGCAAGGGAGGACGCAAGGCATGAGCGCCGTCCTCGACCACATCAAGCCCGCGCCGCGCGCCGCCGCGCCCGCCCGCCGCCCGCGCACCAATGTGCTCGAGCCGGACTGGGTGCGCTACCTGTTGATCGCGGTCGCACTCGGCTTCCTGGCCCTGTTCCTGTTCGTGCCGCTGGCGGCCGTGTTCGCCGAGGCGCTGAAGAAGGGCTGGGACACCTACCTGGAATCGATCCGCGACCCGGATGCGCTGGCCGCCATCAAGCTGACCCTGATCGCGGCCGGCATCTCGGTGCCGCTCAACCTCGTGTTCGGCGTCGCCGCCGCCTGGGCCATCGCCAAGTTCGAGTTCCGCGGCAAGAGCTTCCTGCTGACCCTGATCGACCTGCCGTTCTCGGTCTCGCCCGTGATCGCCGGCCTGATCTACGTGCTGCTGTTCGGCGCCCAGGGCTGGTTCGGCGCCTGGCTCGCCGAGCACGACATCAAGATCCTGTTCGCCGTGCCGGGCATCGTGCTGGCCACCGTGTTCATCACCTTCCCGTTCGTGGCGCGCGAGCTGATTCCGCTGATGCAGCAGCAGGGCACCGAGGAGGAAGAGGCGGCGCTGGTGCTGGGCGCCTCCGGCTGGTCGACCTTCTTCCGGGTGACGCTTCCGAACATCAAATGGGGCCTGCTGTACGGCGTCATCCTTTGCAATGCGCGTGCGATGGGCGAGTTCGGCGCGGTGTCGGTGGTCTCGGGCCATATTCGTGGCGAAACCAATACCATGCCGCTGCAGGTCGAGATCCTCTATAACGAATACAACTTCACGGCCGCGTTCGCGATCGCATCGCTGCTGGCGCTGCTCGCGCTGGTGACGCTGGTGGTGAAGAGCCTGATCGAATGGCGCCTGCACCAGGTACGCAGGGCGGCCGCCGAAGAACGACAGAAGGAAGCCTGAACATGACGATCGAAGTCCAACACATCCGCAAGCAGTTCGGCCAGTTCACCGCGCTCGACGACGTCTCGCTGCAGTTCCCCGACGGCCAGCTGACCGCGCTGCTGGGTCCTTCCGGCTGCGGCAAGACCACCCTGCTGCGGGTGATCGCCGGCCTGGAACACCCCGATTCGGGCGCCGTCCTGCTCGACGGCGAGGACGCGTCGCACCGCCACGTGCGCGAGCGCCAGGTCGGCTTCGTGTTCCAGCACTACGCCCTGTTCAAGCACATGACCGTGTTCGAGAACGTGGCCTTCGGCCTGCGCGTGAAGCCGCGCCGCGAACGCCCGTCCGAACAGCAGATCCGCGACAAGGTGCGGCAATTGCTCGAACTGGTGCAGCTCGACTGGATCGCCGACCGCTATCCGCCGCAACTGTCGGGCGGCCAGCGCCAGCGCATCGCCCTGGCGCGCGCGCTGGCCGTCGAGCCGCGTGTGCTGCTGCTCGACGAACCCTTCGGCGCGCTCGACGCCAAGGTGCGCAAGGAACTGCGGCGCTGGCTGCGCCGCCTGCACGACGAGCTGCACGTGACCTCGATCTTCGTCACCCACGACCAGGAAGAGGCGCTGGAAGTGGCCGACCAGGTGGTCCTGATGAACAAGGGTCGCGTCGAGCAGCTCGGCGCGCCAGGCGAGGTGTACAACAAGCCGGCGTCGCCTTTTGTCTACGGCTTCCTGGGCAACGTCAACCTGTTCCACGGCCGCGTGCACGAAGGCGTGCTGGCCAGCGGCGACGTGCGCTTCCAGGCGCCCCAGCACAGCGGCGTGCGCAATGGCGAAGGCATCGGCTACGTGCGTCCGCACGAGCTCGACGTCGAGCGCTACGTGCCGGGTACCGGCGAGCAGGACGGCGTGGTGGCCAGGCTGCGCCGCGCCCATGCGATCGGCCCGCTGGCCCAGCTCGACCTGGAACGGGCCGACAACCAGCAGCTGGTCGAGGCGGTGATGCCGAACGAGCTGTTCGCGCGCCATGGCTTTCGCGAAGGCGACACGCTGGTGCTCAAGCCACGCCGCATCGAAGTGTTCGTCGACGCGGGCGAGGGCATATGAACTTCCAGCAGCTGCGCTCGGTGCGCGAGACGGCGCGCCGCGACTTCAACCTGACCGAGGTGGCCAACGCCCTGTTCACCTCGCAGCCGGGGGTGTCGCGCCAGATCCGCGAACTCGAGGACGAGCTCGGGGTCGTGATCTTCGAGCGCAACGGCAAGCGCCTGACCGGCCTGACGCCGCCCGGCAAGGACATCCTCAGGATCGTCGAGAAGCTGCTGGTGGAAGCCGAGAACCTGCAGCAGGCCAGCGCCGAATTCGCGGCCCAGGATAGCGGCACGCTGACGGTGGCCGTGACCCATACCCAGGCGCGTTACGCGCTGCCGCAGGTGGTGCAGTCCTTCCGCAACGCCTTTCCCGGCGTGCGCATCGCCCTGCAGCAAAGCGCGCCGGAACACATCGCGGAGTGGGTCTTGTCGGGCAGGGCCGACATCGGCATCGCGACCGAGGGCCTGACGGCCTTTCCCGACCTGGTGTCCTTTCCCTGCTACCGCTGGAGCCACCTGGTGGTGGCGCCGGAAGGGCATCCGATCTTTTCGTCGCGCCAGCCGCTGCGCCTGGAAGACCTGGCCGAGCATCCCCTGATCACCTACGACGTCGGCTTCACGGGGCGCAGCCACATCGATGCGGCCTTCGTGGAAGCAGGGCTGGCACCTGACATCGTGCTCACGGCGATGGACTCGGACGTGATCAAGCAGTACGTCGCGCTCGGGATGGGGGTGGGCATCGTGGCCTCGATGGCGTTTGATCACGGCCGCGACAAGGGCATGCGGGCGATCGAAGCCTCGCACCTGTTCGCGCCCAACGTGACGCGCCTGGCGGTGCGGCGCGGCGCCTACCTGCGCGCCTACGCCTATCACTTCATCGAGCGCTTCGCCCAGGGTTGCACGCGGGCGGACATCGAACGGGCACTGCAGGCCGAGGAGTAAAAGCCGTTCACTGCCCGACGTTGGTGTAGCGGGCGTGGATCTCGTCGATCCCGGCCAGGACGGCAGGCGGCAGCACCAGCTCGCCCGCGTCGATGTTTTCCTCCAGCTGCGCCAGGCTGGTCGCGCCGATGATGGTCGAGGCCACGAAGCGGCGCGAGTAGCACCAGGCCAGCGCCATCTGCGCCGGTGTCAATCCATGCGCGCGCGCCAGGGCCGCGTACTCGGCGGTGGCGGCCAGCACGCTTGGGCGCACATAGCGCGGACTCCAGTTCTTCGGAAAGACCGTCAGCCGTCCGCGCGCCTGCGGGTCGTCCAGGTACTTGGCGCTGAGCTGGCCGAAGGCCAGCGGGCTGTAGGCCAGCAGGCTGATGCCTTCGCGGTAGCAGGCCTCGTCCATCAGGCTGGTCTCGAACAGGCGCGCCGTCAGGTTGTACAGGTTCTGCACGGTGGCGATGCGCGGCAGTCCGTGCTGCTCGGAACGCTTGATGTACTGGCACAGTCCCCACGTGCTTTCGTTCGACACGCCAATGTGGCGGATCGTCCCGGCGCGCACCAGCTCGTCCAGCGCGCCCAGGGTTTCCGCGATCGGCACCGCCGGCCGCTCGGCATCCGGATCGAAGCTGTTGGCCCCGAAAATGGGCAGGTTGCGGCTCGGCCAGTGGATCTGGTACAGGTCGATGTAATCGGTGTGCAGGCGGCGCAGGCTGTCCTCGACGGCGGCGCGGATGTTCACCGCGTCGAGGTTGTGGTTGGCCCCGCGGATCCACGGCATCATCTTGTTCGGTCCCGCGATCTTGGTTGCCAGCACGATGTCGCGGCGCCGTCCGGTCTTCCTGAGCCAGCTGCCGATGTAGCGCTCGGTCAGTCCCTGGGTGTCGGGACGCGCCATCACCGGATACATCTCGGCGGTATCGATGAAGTTGATGCCGCGCTCGAGTGCGTAGTCGAGCTGGCTATGGGCCTGCGCTTCGGTGTTCTGCTCGCCGAAGGTCATGGTGCCGAGGCAGATCGGCGACACCATCAGATCGGTTTGTCCCAGCTGCCTGCGTTCCATGCCGTCCTCCCGTTATTCCGTTTCCGTCAGGCTTGCCGCAGCGCGGCCGCGCAGTCGCGCACCAGCGCCGGGCCGGCGTAGATGAAGCCGGTGTAGAGTTGCACCAGCTGCGCCCCGGCCGCGATCTTGGCACGCGCATCCTCGCCGCGCAGGATGCCGCCCACGCCGATGATCGGCAGCGCGTCGCCCAGCTCGCTTTTCAATAAACGGATCACCGTGTTCGACAGTTCGAACACCGGCGCGCCCGACAGGCCCCCGGCTTCCTCGCCATGGCGCATGCCCTGTACCGCTGTGCGGCTGAGCGTGGTATTGGTGGCGATCACGCCGTCGATCTTGTGGCGCAGCAGGGCGCCGGCGATGTTGCGCACCTGCTCGGCGTCGATGTCGGGGGCGATCTTCAGCGCCACCGGCACATAGCGCTTGTGCTGGTCCGCCAGCCGCAGCTGCGCGTCCTTCAGCTGCGACAGCAGGGCATCGAGTTCGGATTCGCCCTGCAACTGGCGCAGGTTCTTGGTGTTGGGCGAGGAGATGTTGACCGTCACGTAGCTGGCGTATGGGTAGACCTTGCGCAGGCAGTGCAGGTAGTCGTCGGCGGCGCGCTCGATCGGGGTGTCGGCGTTCTTGCCGATGTTCAGGCCGAGCACGCCCGCTTTCTCCTGGTAGAAACGGGAAGCCTGCACGTTGCCCACGAACGCGTCCACGCCGCCATTGTTGAAACCCATGCGGTTGATGATGCCCTGCGCCTGCGGCAGGCGGAAGATGCGCGGCTTCGGATTGCCGCCCTGAGGGCGCGGGGTCACGGTGCCGATCTCGATCGAGCCGAAGCCCAGCGAAGCCAGGCCGTCGATATAGGCGCCGTCCTTGTCGAGGCCGGCAGCCAGGCCGACCGGGTTGGGGAAGCGGATGCCCATGACCGTACGCGGGTCCGGCGCCGGCTTGCCGCCGAGTCTGGTCAGGCCGAGTGCCGCGGCGCGGCGCAGCAGCGGCAGGGTCAGGTTGTGCGCCTGCTCGGCATCGAGCGAGAACAGCAGCGGACGGGCAAGGGAATACAGGATGTCGGACATGGGGGACTCATGGTGGTGATTCCCGCCATTCTACAGGGTCGGGCAACAGAGTCGAAGACGGGCCCCTGGCCTGGCCTTCACGCCTCCAGCACGCTCCAGACGCCCTTGATGCGCGCTTCCAGCGGACGGAAGTTGATCTTGTAGGCCATCTTCGGGCTCTGCGCGATCCAGTAGCCGAGGTAGACGTACTGCAGGCCGAGCTCGCGCGCCTGGCCCACCTGCCACATCACGTTGTAGGTGCCGAACGAGGCGCCGGGCAGGTCCGGGTCGAAGAAGGTGTAGACCGAGGACAGGCCGTCGGACAGCACGTCGATGATCGACACCATGCGCAGGGTGCCGTCGGGTTCGCGGAACTCGACCAGGCGGGTGTTCACCCGGCTCTGCAGCAGGAACTGGGCATACTGGTCGCGGCTGTCCTGGTCCATGCCGCCGCCCACGTGGCGGGTGGTCTGGTAGCGCAGGTAGAGCGCGTAGTGCTCGTCCGAGAAGGCCAGGTTGGCCACCATCGCCACCAGGCTGCCATGGCGCTTCCAGGCGCGGCGCTGGGTACGGTTGGGCGCGAAATCCTCGCATTTCACCCGCACCGGGATGCAGGCCTGGCAGCCGTCGCAATACGGGCGGTAGGTGAAGATGCCGCTACGGCGAAAGCCGCTGCGCACCAGTTCGGAATACACGTCGGCATTGATCAGGTGCGAAGGCGTGGCGACCTGCGACCTGGCCTGGCGCGCATCGAGGTAGCTGCAAGGGTAGGGCGCCGTCGTGTAGAACTGCAGCGTTGCGAAGGGCAGGTCATTTAAGTGCGTCATGCAAGGACTCTCGAGACGACGTGGTGAACCTATTTTAGCGAATTCGGATGCGCGCCACCGTTAGCCAGCCAACCGTGTCAGGCCAGCGGCGCCACCGGTTCCCAGCGGGTGATGGCCGGCTCGCGGATGGCCTGGCGCAGGTGCGCCAGGAAGGCGCTGCGCGGGATCGGGGCGGCGCCCAGCGATGCCAGGTGTCCGGTCTCCTGCTGGCAGTCGATCATGCGTACCCCATGGCTGCGCAGGAAGGCCACCAGGTAGGCCAGCGCCACCTTGGACGCGTCCGCCACCCGCGCGAACATCGATTCGCCGTAGAACATGCGGCCGATGCACACGCCATAGGCGCCACCCACCAGTTCGCCGTCGTGCCACAGTTCGGACGAATGGGCATAACCCATCGCGTGCAGGCCGGTGTAGCCGGCGATGATGTCTTCCGAGATCCAGGTGCCCGGCCCATCGCGGCGCGGCGCCGCGCAGGCCCGCATCACGTCCTCGAAGGCGCTGTCGAAGCGCACTTCCCACGGGCCGCCCTCGTGCCGGCTGCGCTCGACGCGGCGCAGCGTCTTGCGCAGGCTGTTGCTGAGCTTGAAGTGCGCGGTCTCGAGCACCATGCGCGGGTCGGTGCTCCACCACAGGATGGGCTGGCCTTCGGAAAACCAGGGAAAGATACCGTTCTGGTAGGCGAGCAGCAGGCGCTGCGGCGACAGGTCGGCGCCGGCCGCGAGCAGGCCGGGCGCGTCGGCCGTCAGCGCCTCGGACACGTCGGGAAAGGGCGAAGTCGGCTCGAGCCAGGGAATCATGGCGGTGTCTGGGTCAGTCCGGTTCGCGCGGCGCCAGCATCGGGCGCACGATGTCGCGGCTATGGAAGCCATAGCTGCCGCCCTCGCGCACCCTGGCGCGGTCGGCGAAGAACAGTTCCAGCGTGGTGCGCACGGTGGGGAAGGCCAGGTCGTCCCAGGGAATGCTGTCCTGGGTAAACAGCTGCACGTCGAGGCTTTCCTCGCCCGGGGCGAAGTCGAGGCTGCGCAGGCGGGCCAGGTAGAACAGATGGACCTGGTGCACGTGGGCCACGTTCAGCAGGGTGAACAGCTTGCCCAGTTCGACGTCGGCGCCAGCTTCTTCTTCCGTTTCGCGCACCGCGGCCTGATCGGTGGTTTCCTCGTTTTCCATGAAGCCGGCGGGCAGTGTCCAGTAGCCATGGCGCGGCTCGATCGCGCGCTTGCACAGCAGCACCTGCAGCTTGCCGTCATGCTCCCAGACGGGAATCGAGCCGATCACCAGTTTCGGATTCTGGTAGTGGATGGTGTGGCAGTGCGGGCAGACGTAACGCGGCCGGTTGTCGCCTTCGGGAATCGCCAGGGCGACCGGATGGGCGCACTCGGAACAGAATTTCATAGGTCAGCAGCAGATTGAGATTGTGCTTACTTTACACTGATTTTCCCGCCCTATGCCGTCCGCCGCGCATGCCGCATGCGATCGTCGATGAGCCCCGCCTTTCTGCAATCGCCCGTTCAGGAAGGATTGGATTTGCCTAATGAGGCGTTTGCGCGTATAATTCATTCCATCAGACGCGGGGTGGAGCAGTCTGGCAGCTCGTCGGGCTCATAACCCGAAGGTCACAGGTTCAAATCCTGTCCCCGCAACCAGAATACGAAGCCGTTGATCCAGCAGGATCAGCGGCTTTTTCGTTTGCGCCGCAGTAATGAGCCAGCGCGAGCCAGCGCAAGCCCGCTGCATCCGCACGGAATCCTGCCGCGCCATGCCGGTCCCAGGGATGATGGCCGGCGCAGCCGCAGCCGCAGCCACGGTATGGGGCTGATCCATGATCGACATCGACGACATTAACGAAGCATGGGGCTGGGCCGGCCTGTACGCGGTCGAGGTCCTGGGTGCGAACGCCTTCGGCAACCTGATCCTGCGCGACGACGGAGGGTCCTACTGGCGCCTGCGTCCGCAGGACCTGTGCTGCGAACCGGTGGCCGCCAGCCGCGCCGCCTTCGATGCCCTGGCCTATGACCAGGCGTTCCTGAACGACTGGTACATGCCGGAAGTCGTGCGCCTGGCCGAAACCGTTCTCGGTCCGCTGCCGCAAGGGCGCAGCTATTGCCTCAGGATTCCCAGCGCGCTCGGCGGGCGCTACCGGCGCGACAACCTGGCCATCGCGCCGCTACCGGCACTGATCCGCTTCGCCGGTGACGGCGCGCGCCAGTTCGGGATCGCGCCGCGCCGGCACTGATGCCTCAGGCGTCGGCCAGGCTGGCCCACAGGTAGGCCGCCGCCATCGTGCGCTGCGGCGCATAGGTCGCCAGCAGGCGCTGCGCGGTCGGGATGTCCGGCCGGGCCGGGCCGCCGAGCAGCCTGTGCAGGGCCGTGCGCACCGCCACATCCCCTTCCAGCGAACAATCCGGATAGGCATAGCCACGCAGCAGCGTGTAATTGACTGTCCATGGCCCGATGCCCTTGATGGCGAGCAGTTCGCGCACCAGTTCCTCCACCGGCCGCTCGGGTGCGAGGACCAGGCTGCCGTCGGCAACCAGGCGTGCCAGGCGCAGCAAGGTGTCCGCCTTGGCGCGAGAAAATTTTCTGCTCGTCAGATCTTCCAGTGTAAGCCGGGCCACGTCGGCCGCTTCCGGGTAGCACCACAGGCCGCCTGGATGCCGGCGTCCGGCCAGGACGATGAAGCTGCGGCGCAGCGAGATGGCGAAGGGCAGGTTGATCTGCTGGCCGATGATGGCCCAGGTCAGCGCTTCGAAGATGGTGGCCGACTGCACGATGCGCAGGCCGGGGTGGCGCGCCGCCACCGGGCCGAGCACGGGATCGTCGCGTACCAGGGCGAGGAAGTCGGCCGGGTCGATGCGCAGGCCGAGGATGTTCAGCAGCGCTTCGCGTGCCTGGGCCAGCAATGCCGGACCCGCGTCGCCATCCGCATCCACGCTGCAGTGGGCCACTTGGTCGCCGAAGCGCGCTTCCAGCACGACCGGTGTGCCGTCCAGCAGCACGCCCTTGCGCAAGCCCTCCGGGCTCGCCTGTTCCGCGATGCCTTCCCCATCCCGTCCGTGGAAGGCGAGCACGTCCTCGGTGCGGTAGCCCTGCGGCAGCGCGAGGACCAGGTCGGACCGCATCTACTTGGCGCGCGCCGCCGGCGCGCGCAGGAAGGAAGGCACGAAGCCGGTCACCAGCGCGGTCCCGACCAGCACGATGCCGGATCCGAGCAGCGTGTGCCAGCCGACCACCTCATGCAGGAAGATGGCGCCCCACAGGATGCCGAACATCGGGTTCAGGAAGGTCACCGTGAGCGCCGACGTCGTGCCGACTTCCTCGATCAGCTTGAAATAGAGGATGTAGGCGATGCCGCTGCAGAGCACGCCCAGCGCCAGCACGGCGGCCCAGATCCCGGCCGTCGGCTCGCCCGGCGCCGGAAAGAAGGGCAGGGCCGGGAGCACGAACAGCGTTGCCGCCCACATCGAGCCGTGCGCGTTGGCGAAGGGCGGCACCGCCCTGGCCGACTTGGCGTACTGGCTGGCGATGCTGTAGCAAAAGGCCGCCACCAGCGCCGCGCCGATCGCGAGGGCCGCGCCGGGGCGTTCCGACACATGGTCGAAGCCGACCAGCAGGGCCACGCCGGCCGTGCCCAGCACCAGGCCGAGGCCGGTGCGCGCCGACACCCCCTGGCGCGCCCACACCGCGCCGACCAGCGCGCCAAACATCGGGGCGGTGGCGTTCAGCACCGACAGCACCGAGGCCGACAGGGTGCGCGCGGCAAACGCGAACAGCAGGAAGGGCAGCGCGGAATTGAAGAAGCCCAGCATCAGGTAGTGCTTCCAGTGCTGGCGCAGGTCGAGCGGCGCGGCGCCGGCACCGCCTTTGCGGCGGCGCATGAGCCAGGCGACGGCGGCCAGGAACAGGGCCGCGAACAGCACCCGGTACTCGATCAGCACGGCCGGGCCGAGCACGGGCGCGGCGATGCGCATGAACAGGAAGGAGCCGCCCCAGATGGCGGCCAGCGCCACCAGGCGCAGCATGTTAATGGTGTTCATCGTGGACTGCCAGGGATAAAGTCAGCATGCTGGGGCCGCGGCGCGCGGCGCGCCATCCGTTTTTTGCGTTGGCACTCAGGTAGCGCATGCAGCCGTACCCGGGACCGGGAGCAGGCAGGACGCGGTACTGGCGGCTTGCGGGGCGGCGGCATGGGGCACCAGCAGGCGCGCCGGCACCCCGTTTTTCACGGCCGTCATCTCGGCCATGATGGAAATCGCGATCTCGGCCGGCGTGCGGCTGCCGATGTAGATGCCGATCGGCGCATGCAGGCGCGCCAGTTGGGCCTCGCCGAGGTCGAACAGCCTGAGGCGCTCGCGGCGCCGTTCGTTATTCAGGCGCGAGCCGATCGCGCCGACATAGAAGGCGTCGGACTTGAGCGCCTCCATCAGCGCCAGGTCGTCCAGCTTGGGATCGTGGGTGAGGGCGACGACCGCGCTGCGCGGGTCGAGGCGCGCCTCGATCACCAGGTCGTCCGGCATGGCGTGTACCAGTTCCACGCCTGCCAGGTTCCAGCCGCTGCGGTATTCCTCGCGCGGATCGCACACGGTGACGCGGTAGTCCATGCCGCCCGCCACCTGCGCCAGGAAGCGCGACAGCGGCCCGGCGCCGATGATGAACAGGCGCCAGCGCGGGCCGTGGATGGTCGCCAGCACGCCGCCGTGTTCCGGTTCGATGCGTTGCACGGCGCCGGCGGCGGCGCGCGCCAGGCTGACCGCGCCGCTGGCTAGTGCCAGGCGCCGCTCCACCAGTTCGCCCGCCTGCAGGCGCGCCAGGAGCTCGCCGATGCGGCTGTCCGGGGTCAGGGTCTCGAGCACCAGCTCGATGGTGCCGCCGCAGGGCAGGCCGAAGCGGTGCGCCTCGTCGGCGCTGATGCCGTAGCTGAGGATCTCGGGCAGGCGCGCCGCGATGCCGTGCCCGCGCACGCGCGCGATCAGGTCGTCCTCGATGCAGCCGCCGGAGACCGAGCCGGCCACGCTGCCGTCCTCGCAGATGGCGAGCGTGGCGCCGACCGGACGCGGACTCGAGCCCCAGGTCTTGGTCACGGTGACCAGCTGGCAGCGGCGGCCGGCGGCAAGCCAGGCCTCGCAGGATTTCAGTACGTCGAGGTCGATGCTGTCCATGGGCGCGCGCAGTGGGTAAGAGATGGCAATGATACAAAAAACGCGCGCAGCGTGCCGGATGGTCCCGAGCGAAGGGACGCGGCCAAAGAAAAGCGGACGCACGCAGCGTCCGCGATGCCAGGCGCCAGGTGCGCCTTCAGGGCGTGAGCGGCTTCTTGTCCGCTTTCTTCGCCTTGACCTCGGCTACCGCCTTGTCGATGGCGCCCAGGCGCTGCGCCAGCGCCGGGTGGTTGGCGGTATGTCCGTTCAGCACCGTGGCTGGATAGGCCGCCGCGAAGCGCTTCCAGAACGCGGCCAGGCCGTCGAGGCGGTAGTCGGCGCGCGCCAGCAGGTACACCGCGAGCCGCTCGGCGCCGGCGTCGAGCCCGGCCGGCATTGCCTTGATGCCGCCGCTGCCGATCAGCATCGAGGTATCCGGCACGATGCTGTTCAGGTTGTCGATGATGCTGCCAATGGTGCCGGCATTGCGCTGGCTGGCCGCGTGGCCGAGCATGTTGTGCGCCATTGTGTGCGCCAGCACGTAGGCCAGTTCGGTGTCGTTCTCGGTCACGCCCATCATGCCGCGCGTGACCAGGATGCGCTGGCCGTCGGCATAGGCGTTGACATTGTCGGCGTTGCCCAGTTCGATGCTGTAGCCGCAGGCACGGGTGACCGGGACGTTCAGGCTGCGCTGCTGGCCGTCGCGCTCGACCGTCAGCGGCAGCGCCGCCTGTTTCGCGACGATCGGCGAGAAGATGGCGCCGGCCTGCTTCAGCGCATCGGGACCAGGCGGCAGCGGCTTGGCGCCCGCCGCCAGCAGCAGGTCGCCCTGGCGCAGCCCGGCCTTGGCGGCACCGCTGCCGACCAGCACATTGGTCACCTGCAGCACTTCGCCCATGCCCAGCACGCGGTAGGCGGCCTCGTTGTACTGGCCCGAATACGAATACCGGTTCTTGGCGGTGAAGCCGAGCAGGTTGCGCGCGTGGCGCGTGCACAGTTCCGCGTTATCGATCAGGAGCGGCGCCGCGACCTTGTACAGGCGGTCGTGCAGGGCCGCCATCTGGGTCAGGGTCTCGGCCGCCGCCGTCATCTCCGGCGTCACCGGCGGCGTCTGCGGCGCGGTCTGTCCTGGCGGGAGCTGCTGGCCCGGCTGGACGGGGCCCTGGCTGGCGCAGGCCGACAGCAGCGCCGCGGCGGCGATGCACAGCGCGGCGGAGCGGAAATACGGACGCAGATGGATGCGGATGCGGGACATGGTCCTCCTTGTTCGTTATTGTTTGCCGGTGCTGCCGAAGCCTCCGGCGCCGCGTTCGCTCGACGCGAACTCTTCCACGATGTTGAAGCCGACCTGCAGCACCGGCACGATCACGAGCTGGGCCAGGCGGTCCATCGCTTGCAGGGTGAAGGTGGCGTGGCCACGGTTCCAGGTCGATACCATCAGCTGGCCCTGGTAGTCGGAGTCGATCAAGCCTACCAGATTGCCGAGAACGATGCCGCTCTTATGGCCGAGCCCGCTACGCGGCAGGATCATGGCGGCATAGCCGGGGTCGCCGATATGGATCGCCAGGCCGGTCGGCACCAGCACCGTCTGGCCAGGCTCGATGACCAGCGGCGCATCGATGCAGGCGCGCAGGTCGAGGCCGGCGCTGCCGGGCGTGCCGTAGGCCGGCAGCAGGTCGCGCATGCGCGGGTCGAGGATCTTGAGGTCGATGTTCTTCATGCTGTTCTTGTATCGATGCGATGATGCGATGAGGCTAGGTGAGCAGCGAGCGCTGTTCGAGGCGCTTCGCGATTTCGGAAACCAGCTGACGCGCCAGGCTCAGCTTGTCGGCGCGCGGCAGCACCGTGTGGCCGCTCTCGTCGAACAGGATGATCGTGTTGTCATCCTGGCCGAAAGTCTGGGGCCCGATATTGCCCACCAACAAGGGAATGCCTTTTTTCTCGCGCTTGGCGGCGCCGTAGGCCATCAGGTTTTCCGATTCGGCCGCGAAGCCCACGCAATACGGCCAGCCGGACAGCGAGGTGGTGGCCGCCACCGACGCCAGGATGTCGGCGTTCTGCACGAACTCCAGCTGCGGGGCGCCGCCGTCTTCGGCCTTCTTGATCTTCTGGCCGCTGGCATTCGCCACCCGCCAGTCGGCCACGGCGGCCACGCCGATGAACACGTGCTGGCCCCCTACGCCCGCCATCACGGCGTCGTGCATCTGCTGGGCGGTGAGCACGTCGATGCGGCGCACGCCGTGCGGGGTCGGCAGGGCGGTAGGGCCGCTCACCAGCGTCACCTCGGCGCCGGCCTCGCGCGCCGCGCGTGCCACCGCATAGCCCATCTTGCCGGACGAGAGGTTGGTGATGCCGCGCACCGGGTCGATCGGTTCGAAGGTGGGCCCGGCCGTGATCAGGACACGCCGGCCTTCCAGCACCTTGTGCTGGAAGGCCGCGACCAGCTCTTCCAGCAGTTCTTCAGGCTCCAGCATGCGGCCCAGTCCCGTCTCGCCGCAGGCCTGGGCGCCGGCCGCGGGGCCGAACAGGCACGCGCCGTCGGCGCGGATCTGGGCCACGTTGCGCGCCGTGGCCGGGTTTTCCCACATCTCGACGTTCATGGCCGGCGCCACCAGCAGCGGCACCCGGCGCGGGCGCGCCACGCACAGGGTGGACAGCAGGTCGTCGCAGGCGCCGTGCGCCAGCTTGCGGATGAAATCGGCCGAGCAGGGCGCGACCAGGATCGCGTCGGCATCGCGCGTCAGGTCGATGTGGGCCATGTTGTTGGCCATGCGCGGGTCCCACTGGTCGGTGTAGACAGGGCGGCCCGAGAGGGCCTGCATGGTGACCGTGCCGATGAAGTGCGTGGCCGCCTCGCTCATCACCACCTGCACGCTCGCACCCTGCTTCACCAGCGCGCGGCACAGCTCCGCCGCCTTGTAGCAGGCCACGCCCCCGGTCAGGCCGAGGACGATCTTCTTGTCCTTCAGGTCCATGCTCATCATCGCTTTCGTCAGTCAGGATTTGTTCACGCGACGCAGTTCGTCGACGATGAACAGGAAGGCGCCCACTGAAATACCGATGTCGGCGATGTTAAAGGCCGGGAAGTGGCCCAGTCCCTTCCAGTAGAAATCGAGGAAGTCGATCACGTGGCCATAGGCCAGGCGGTCGATCACGTTGCCGATCGCGCCGCCCATGATCAGGGCCAGCGCGAAGCAGAACAGGCGCTGGTTGGCGTGCTTCTTCATCAGGTACAGGATGAAGGCAACCGCGGCGATCGCGATGCCGGTGAAGAAGTAGCGCTGCCAGCCGCCGGCGTCGCCCAGGAAGCTGAAGGCGGCGCCCGGGTTGTACACCTTGATCAGGTTGAAAAATCCGGTCAGCGGCAGCGTCTCGCCGTAGGCGAAGCTGCGCTCGACGGTGAGCTTGGTCACCTGGTCGAACAGCACGACCAGCACGGCGATGCCGAACCACGGCAGCAGGCTGGCGGAGGGCTTGGAGACGGGCTTGAAGCCCGGGGTTGCTTTTTTGGTTTTGGTGGCCATGGTCAGTCAGATGATGACCGGCCTGCCGCGCATGCACGCTGCGCGACAGGCCGGTGGTACCGGGAATGGATCAAGCGAAACGGCGTGGTTCGCCGCTGCCGAACAGGTTGCTGGTGCAGCGGCCGCACAGGCCCGGATGCGCTGAATCGTGGCCGACATCGCGGCGGTAGTGCCAGCAGCGCTCGCACTTTTCCGCCTCGGACGGCGTCACGGCCACCGCCTCGCTGGCGGCGTCGTCGACGCGCTCGACCTTGGCCTGCGAGGTGATGAACACGAACTTCAGCTCATCGTCCAGGCTGGCCAGCAGGGCGTACTTGTCGCCGGCCGCCTTGATGGCCAGTTCCGCCTGCAGCGAGGAGCCGATGGCGCCCGAGGCGCGCACTTCTTCCAGCTGCTTGGTGACGTCGGCGCGCACTTCGCGCAGCGCCGCGTACTTGGCCAGCAGCGCCGCACCGTCCGCGATGTCCGGGAAGGTCCACAGGGTCTGCGTGAAGATGGTCTCGTCAGAGTCCTGGAAGGCCTGCTGGCCCGCGAACACGGCCCAGGCTTCCTCGGCGGTGAAGGACAGGATCGGCGCCATCACGCGCAGCAGGGAATGAGCGATGTGCCACAGCGCGGTCTGGGCCGAGCGGCGTGCAGGCGAATCGACGCCGGTGGTGTACAGGCGGTCCTTCAGGATGTCGAGGTAGAACCCGCCCAGGTCTTCCGAACAGTAGTTCTGCAGGCGGGCCACCACCGGGTGGAACTCGTAGCGCTCGAAGTGGCCGGCGATGTCCTTTTGCAGCTGGTCCATCGCGGCGATCGCGTAGCGGTCGATCTCGAGCAGCTCTTCCACCTTCACGGCGTCCCTGGCCGGATCGAAGTCCGAGGTGTTGGCCAGCAGGAAGCGCAGGGTGTTGCGGATACGGCGGTAGGACTCGGTCACGCGCTTGAGGATCTCCTCGCCGATCGACAGCTCGCCGGTATAGTCGGTCGAGGCCACCCACAGGCGCAGGATGTCGGCGCCGAGGGTGTCGGAGATCTTCTGCGGCGCCAGCGTATTGCCGAGCGACTTCGACATCTTCTTGCCGTTCTCGTCCACCGTGAAGCCGTGGGTCAGCAGCGCTTTATAGGGCGGGCGGCCGTTGAGCATCGAGGACGTCAAGAGCGACGAATGGAACCAGCCGCGGTGCTGGTCCGAGCCTTCCAGGTAGAGGTCGGCCGGGAAGGCGGATTGTTCCTTGTGCGAGCTGCGCAGCACGGTCTGGTGAGTCGAGCCCGAGTCGAACCACACGTCCAGCGTGTCCTTGTTCTTCTCGTAGTGGGCCGCATCTTCGCCCAGCAGGGTGGCCGGGTCGAGGGTCTGCCAGGCGTCGATGCCGTTCTGCTCGATGAGCTGGGCGATTTTCTCCAGCAGCTCCGGAGTGCGCGGGTGCAGTTCTCCGGTCTCCTTGTGGATGAAGAAGGCCATCGGCACGCCCCACTGGCGCTGGCGCGACAGGGTCCAGTCGGGACGGTTGGCGATCATGCCATGCAGGCGGGCCTGGCCCCAGTCGGGGAAGAACCGGGTCTCGGCGATGCCGGCAAGCGCGGTCTCGCGCAGGGTCGGGCCGCCGTCCTTCGGGGTGAGGTCCATGCCGGCGAACCACTGGCTGGTTGCGCGGTAGACGATCGGGGTCTTGTGGCGCCAGCAGTGCATGTAGCTGTGGTCGAACATCTTCAGCTCGAACAGGGCGCCCGCCGCGGTCAGCGCCGCGCAGATCGGCTTCGATGCTTCCCAGATGGTCATGCCGCCGAACAGCGGCAGGGTGGACGCGAAGCGGCCATCGCCCATCACCGGTTTCAGGATCTCGTCGTCCTTCATGCCGTGCGCCTTGCACGACTGGAAGTCTTCCAGGCCGTAGGCCGGCGCCGAGTGCACCACGCCGGTGCCGCTGTCGGTCGTGACGTAGTCTGCCAGGTAGACCGGCGAGCTGCGGTCATAGAACGGGTCCTGCGCGTGCAGCGGGTGCTTGAAGCGCAGGCCGCCGAGCTTCTCGCCCAGCGTGGTGGCGACCACCCGGCCCTCGAGCTTGTAGCGCTGCAGGGTAGCGTCGACCAGGTCCTGGGCCAGGATCAGGAGCAGGGGCTCACCCTCGCGTTCGGCCTGCACCAGCGCGTAAGTCACCTCCGGATTGACGTTCAGCGCCTGGTTCGACGGGATGGTCCACGGCGTGGTGGTCCAGATCACGATGAAGCCATGCGTCGTCGGCAGCGCGGCCAGGCCGAAGGCGTCCGCCACTTTTTCAGGCTCGGCAAACGGGAAGCCGACGTCGATCGCCGGGTCGCGCTTGTCCTGGTATTCCACTTCCGCCTCGGCCAGGGCCGAACCGCAGTCGAAGCACCAGTTGACCGGCTTCAGGCCGCGGTACACATAGCCCTTTTCGAGCAGCTTGCCGAGGGCGCGCAGCTCATCGGCCTCGTTACCGTAGGCCATGGTCATGTAGGGGTTTTCCCATTCGCCCAGCACGCCCAGGCGGATGAAGCCGGCGCGCTGGCGGTCGATCTGATCGAGCGCGTAGCTGCGTGCTTTCTGCAGCACCTCGGCGGTCGGCAGGTTCTTGCCGAACTGCTTTTCGATCTGGATCTCGATCGGCATGCCGTGGCAGTCCCAGCCCGGCACGTAGGGCGCGTCGAAGCCGGCCATGGTGCGCGACTTCACGACCATGTCTTTGAGGATCTTGTTGACGGCGTGGCCGAGGTGGATGTCACCGTTCGCATATGGCGGACCGTCGTGCAGGATGAACTTCGGGCGCCCGGCGGCCGCCTTGCGGATGCGCTGGTAGATCTTCTTGTCCTGCCACTGCTTCACCCAGCCCGGTTCGCGCTTGGCGAGGTCGCCGCGCATCGGGAAAGGGGTATCGGTCATGTTGACCGGGTATTTGCTCTCTGGTTTCTTCTGGCCCTTCTGGGCCTTGTTCTGGGCAGCGTCGGTGTTAGCGGGTTTGGTATCGGACATGTGCTTTTTCTCTAGGGGATTCTGTTCAGGTGCCGCGCCGGGGCGGCGGTGGCGCGGTGGCGCCGCGCGATGCCGGGAGCGTCAAATTCGGTCGGTCGCGGTGAGCGCGCCATTGCGGTGCGCGAAGAAGGTGCGCGCCTGCCGGGCGTCGCGCTCGATCGCGGCGGTGAGGGTGGGGAGGTCGGCGTATTTTTCCTCGTCGCGCAGCTTGGCGAGGAACTCGACCCGCACCAGCTTGCCGTAGGCCGGCTGGTCGTAGCCGAACAGGTGGACTTCGAGCAGCATGCGGCCAGCGTCTTCCACGGTCGGGCGCACGCCCAGGCTGGCCACGGCGGGCAGGGGTGCATCCGCCAGGCCATGCACCTGTACCACGAAGATGCCGCACAGGGCGGGGCGGTGCATCACGCGCAGGTTCAGGGTCGGAAAGCCAAGCGTGCGGCCCAGCTTCTGGCCGTGGATCACGTGGCCCGAGATCGCATACGGATGGCCGAGCAGCTGCTGGGTGGCGCCGAAGTCGCCCGCGGCCAGCGCTTCGCGCACCGCCGAGGATGAGATGCGGCGTTCGCCCAGCATCACGGCGTCCAGGGTCTCGACCTGGAAACCGTGCCTGCGGCCGGCCTCCTGCAGCATCGCGATGTCGCCCATGCGCCTGGCGCCGAAACGGAAGTCGTCGCCCACCATCAGCCACTTCACGTGCAGGCCGTCGACCAGCACGCGCTCGATGAAGTCCTGCGGCGACTGGGCGGCGAAATGTTCGTTGAAATGTTCGACGATCACGCGGTCGATGCCGGCCGCGGACAGGTCTTCCAGCTTGTCGCGCAGGTTGGCGATGCGGGCCGGCGCTTTCGACAGGTCGCCCATCCTGCGGGCGAAGTATTCGCGCGGATGCGGTTCGAAGGTCATCACGGCGGCCTCGATCCCGAGCGCCGATGCGGCGCCGCGCACGTGCGCCAACAATGCCTGGTGGCCACGGTGGACACCGTCAAAGTTGCCGATCGTGAGAGCGCAGGGTGCGCGTGCCCTGTCGTTGGGGAGTCCGCGAAATACCTTCATCAATGCTTCCAGTGGCGCAGCCGGCCGGTCCGGCGCGAAATACCTGATTATACGGTAACTCGCATGTTGCACAGCAACGTAGGTCGATGCTGCCAGCCAAGGCCGTTCTGCGGGGATGGGCGAGGCGCTGGCGGTCGCCGCGTGGGCGGCGGGGCTGTCGGCGGCTGTGCATGCGGCCGGGTGGAGCCGCCCACCCTGCGAACCGCATGTGTAGGCGAAAAAAAACGCCACCTGCGAACAGGCGGCGTTTCTGGTCGCTTGAGCGAACCGTCTTATCCGGAGATCGGACGGTTGATCGCCATGATCCAGTAACGTGCGAGGTCGGCGGTGCCTTCCTTGCCCGATACGGTCTTGAGCGTGCTGATGGCCTGCTGCTTGCGGCCGGCCGCGGCATAGGCTTCGCCCAGGCGCAGCTTGGCTTCTTCGCCGTACTTCAGACCGCCAGCCTTGATGGCGTTTTCCATCATCTTCAGGCCCTTGTCGGCCTGGCCAGCCTGGACCAGCGCATAGCCGAGACCCACCAGCGCGTCGTTGTCCTTGGCGGCGGTGTATTCGGCTTCCAGGGCGGCGACGCCCTTGTTCTGCTCGGCCATGTTCTTGTCGGCCAGGTCCTTCAGGCGCTTGTGGCGCTCGGCATCGGTGCCGGTGCCCAGGGCGCCCGCCTTGTAGCCCTTGTCGATGACCTTCAGCGCTTCGGCCGGGGCTTTCGCCTGCAGCACCAGCTGGGCCATTTCCATGAACTCGCTCGGCTTCTTCATCAGGTTGTTGGCCAGCTTGAGGCGGTACACGTCCACCATCAGGCGGCCGGAGAAACCAGGCTTGCCCTGCACGCGGTTGAGCAGGTCGTTCCAGTACTGGGCCTTCGGATAGCTGGCGGCCAGCTTCTCGATGGTGTTGACGTAGCCGGCCTTGTCGTTCTTCTTGAGCTGGATGTTGGCCAGCATGCCGAGTTCGTCTTCGCTCAGGCGGCCGCTCTTCTCGGCATTGCGCAGTTCCTGCTCGAGCGCGGCGACATTGCCCTGCTTGTAGTAGTTCTGCAGCAGGTAGGCGCGCAGCTTCGGATCGTTACCTTTCTGCAGCAGCTTCTGGATGGTGGCATTCGCCTTGTTCAGGTCGCCGGCGCGCATGTAGATGCCGACCAGGCCTTCCGAGAACTGCGAACGCTCGCCTGCGCTCAGCTTGCCGGAGTCGAGCAGTTTTTCGAACGAGCTGGCGGCAAGGTTCCAGTCACCAGCCGACGAGGCCGCCGATGCGCGCACGCGCTCGATCAGGAAGCGTTCGTCATCGGTCTTTGCTGCCTTATCCGCATCGCGCAGGGCAGCCAGGGCGCCCTTGGCGTTGCCCTGTTTCAGCAGGGTCTGCGCCTGCTGCAGCGGCTTGCCGACTTCCGGACGCAGGGAGACAGCGGCGTGCACAGGTGCCAGGCCGACGACCGGCAGGGCAGCGGTGAACCCGAGGGCGGCCATTGCCAAGCCAAGGTGTGCGAGACGGAATTTAATCATCTGAAAACATCCTTCTTCAAAATGGACACGGCAGGGAAACCCTGCCGTGTTGGTCAAACATGGATCGATTACTGGAACTGCTCGTTACCGACCATGCCGATCTTGGTGACGCCGAGACGCTGTGCGGTTGCCATGACGCCGGCAACGACTTTGTACTCGACCAGCTTGTTCGGACGCAGGTGCACTTCCGGCTGGTCAGGCATCGCGGCGACCGCGTTCATCTTGGCTTCCAGTTCCGAACGACTACCCACGACCTGGCCATCCCAGAGGATGGTGCCATCGAAGTCCACGTCGATCGTCACGACCACCGGCTGGGTGGTTTGCGGTGGCGGAGTGCCAACCGGCATGTTCAGATTGACAGAGTGGTTTTGCTTCGGAATCGTGATAATCATCATGATGATGAGAACGAGCAGGACGTCGATCAGCGGCGTCATGTTCATTTCCATCATCGGTTCCGGATCAGCTCCTTTAGCGGAGCCCGAACCTACGTTCATGCCCATGGTGTTTCCTTTTCAAATGTTGGGGTCTCGGACGCGATATCAAGACCTTCCGTGGAAAATCCCGATATCGCGGACAGGGTCTTAGCCCTTGTCAGGCGGTTCGATGACGAAACCGACCTTCTGAATCCCAGCACGCTGAGCCGTGTAGATCACCCGACCGACCGATTCGTAGCGGGACTCCTGGTCGCCACGAACTTTCACAGCAGGCTGCGGCTGCTTCACCGACTGCTCCGCGAGGAACTTGAACAGCTCGTCCGTGTTCGCGATGCGCGTCTGGTTGTAGTACATCTCGCCATCTTTGTTGATGGTGATGTTGACGTCTTCCGGCTTGGTCTTGGTGACCTGGTTCGTCTCGGCAGGCAGATTCACTTTCTGCAGATTCAACACCACCGGGCTGGTGATCAGGAAGATGATCAGGAGAACCAACATGATGTCCACGAGGGGCGTCGTGTTGATCTCCGACATCACGGTATCTTCATCTCCGGAATCGGAGCCGACACTCATCGACATGATTAACCAGCCTTCTTGGCACCAGCGGCAGCGTTCGAGGTCGACATGGCGCCCGAGATCAGGACCGAGTGCACGTCAGCCGAGAACGAACGGACGTCTTCCATGACCGACTTGTTACGACGAACCAGCCAGTTGTAACCCAGAACCGCCGGGACTGCAACGAACAGACCGAATGCGGTCATGATCAGTGCTTCACCCACCGGGCCTGCCACTTTGTCGATCGACGCGTTACCCGACATACCGATGGCGGTCAGCGCGTTGTAGATGCCCCAGACGGTACCGAACAGACCGATGAACGGCGAGGTCGAACCGACAGTTGCCAGGAACGACAGGCCATCCTGCAGGCGCGACTGGACGCGGTCCACGGCGCGCTGGATCTGCATGGTCACCCAGGTCGACAGGTCGATCTGCTCGAGCAGGGCGCCGTCGTGGTGCTGGGTTGCCTTGGTGCCGGTTTCAGCGATGAAGCGGAACGGCGAGCCTTCTTTCAGCTGTGCCGAGCCAGCGGCGATCGACGGCGCTTTCCAGAACTTGGCCGAAGCTTCCTTCGACTGGCGCATGATCTTCTGCTGGTCGATCAGCTTGGTGATGATGATGTACCACGAACCGATCGACATCAGCGACAGGATGATGATGGTGCCCTTGTTGACGAAGTCGCCTTCTTCCCACATGGCTTCGATGCCGTACGGGTTGTGGACTTCTTCAGTCGTTTCGCCGCCAGCGGCCGGTGCGGCTGCATCGCCAGCGGGAGCGGCTGCAGCGTCGGCTGCCGGTGCAGCTGCGTCGGCAGCGGGGGCAGCAGCGTCAGCCGCCGGAGCGGTAGCGCCTGCGGCAGGAGCGTCAGCGAAGGCCGGTGCGGAGACCAGGGCCGATGCCGCCGTTACCGAGAACAGGACAGCCGCCAGCATAGCGGACAAACGGGTATTCTTAAACATGCTTCCTCCAAAAATATTAAATAGACAGTTCGCTGAACTTAGTAACAACGAAAATCATAGAGTTGAGACGATGGTCTGTCTCGGTTTTATTCCAGCGTCCAGACGTACTGCACCGCTGTCCACGACTGTTGCGGCTGGCCATCAACAGTTCCCGGCTTGAACCGGCATTTGCTCAGGGCCGATTGCGCAGCCCGGTCCAGATCGCGGAAGCCAGACGACTTCTGCAGTTTGGATTCGATTACTCGACCATCGACACCGATCAGGAACTGCAGGGTCGTGGTACCAGTTTCTTCGTTACGCTGCGACGAACGCGGATATTCCGGACGCGCGCAAGTGTTGAAGTCCACACCTGCCTCGGTACGGCTCGGACCACGCGGTGCTGCTGGCGGGGCCGGCGGTGCCGGAGGTGCCGGCGGCGCCAGCTGGGTGGTCGGCGGCGGCGTATTGGTGGCCGTCGTGATCGCATTCTGCGGCGGCGGCGGCTGCTGCACCTGGACTTCGACCGGCGGAATGAACGGCGGTGGCGGAGCCTTCATTTCCGGCGGCGGCGGCGGTGGCGGCGTTTCCGGCGGTGGAGGCGGTTTCACCTCTTCGATCAGTTTTGTTTCAACAGCCTCGGTTACCTTGGTGACGATACGGGTGCCCAGGCCATTGATAAATGCCCAAGCGACCACCACGTGCAACAGGATAACAATGGCGAGACCGGTGTAATTCTTCCCCGGGTTCTTCTCATGCGTAAAATTCATGCCATCTTTCTCCAATACCAACTCTTTTTGTTGCCACTAAACCCACTAAACACGACAAAAACCTAGGGCCGCATCCGGGACATCAAAGAATTATACCTACGAATTCTTTTTTGAGGAGACATTTTTACACCCCTGAAAGAGGGCATAACTGCCTCTAAAAACGCCCAAACAAGCTCATCTATACAGCTGCGGTCACGGGGTGCATGTGGTCCAGAAAGCAGGGGTGTTTTGTAATTTTGTGTAGTGATTCTCCTTCATGTGTGGATCGTCAGGCATGGATGCCGGTTTTGCCAAATTTTTCATGCCAAAAAAGCTCAACGGCAAATTTCATATATTGAATTACTGCTATTTTTGCAAACTATAGCCAGTTTGGCGATATGCACGCCTTCCCCAAAGCGGGCCAGGTCCAGCGGTCTTCCTTCCTGCCAGCCATAGCTCAAAGTCATGGGTGAACCCTGTTTTGGCATACTTTGATTGTGCGTCTGACAAGCTTCTCAAGCATATCTGCTTGCCGTACATGGCAAAACTACATGGAATTCATCGTTTTGAACAGTGTGTTCACGCACCGATGCGCAAAAAAATTACCTCAGCATGGTCGAAAGAAGGGGGAAGAGGTAGTAAAAGCTGCGGTCAGGCATGGAAAGGGAGGCTGGGGGAGATAGGTAGGGCAGGGAAGCGGGGCTGGCAAGCCGGGCTGCCGTGTGCAATGGGCGGCGCTGCGGGGCCGGCGCGCCCGCGCGGGCCAGGCAGGATGCTGGCGCACCGGATGACCGAGGCAAAGGAAGAGACAGGCGGGCAGCCTGCACGCCGCGATCCGCCATGTGGGCGGATCGCTTCCGGGCGCATTCGGCTTCGAGCCTGTAGCGCGCTCAGCGGCCGCGCTTTTCGCGCCGGCACTCGAGGAAACTGACCACGTGGCCGCTCGGGTCCACCGTTTCGAGGCGCACGTCGAAACCCCACAGCCGCGCCACGTGCTTCAGCACTTCCTGCGCCTGCTGGTTCAGCGGCCGACGGTTGAACTGGGTATGGCGCAGGGTCAGGGCGCGGTCGTCCCGCGTATTCACCTGCCACACCTGGATGTTCGGCTCGCGGCTGCCCAGGTTGTACTGCTCGGCCAGCTTCTGGCGCACGTAACGGTAGCCCTGCTCGTCGTGGATGGCCGAGATGGTCAGTTTGTCGCTGCGGTCATCGTCGAGTACGGCGAAGAAGTGAAATTCACGGATCAGTTTTGGCGAAAGGTATTGGGCAATGAAACTTTCGTCCTTGAAATTGCGCATCGCAAAGTCCAGGGTCTTGTTCCAGTCGCTGCCCGCCAGGTCCGGGAACCAGGCACGGTCTTCGTCGGTCGGCTCTTCGCAAATGCGGCGAATATCGGACATCATCGCGAAACCGAGCGCATACGGATTGATGCCGCTGTAATAGGGACTGGTGGCTGGCGGCTGGTAGACGACGTTCGTATGGCTCTGCAGGAACTCGAGCATGAAGCCGTCGCCGACGATGCCTTCCTTGTACAGGTCTTGCAGGATCGTGTAGTGCCAGAAGGTGGCCCAGCCTTCGTTCATCACCTGGGTCTGGCGCTGCGGATAGAAATACTGGGAGATCTTGCGCGTGATCCGCACCAGCTCGCGCTGCCAGGGTTCGAGCAGGGGGGCGTACTTTTCGATGAAATACAGCAGGTTCTCTTCCGGCTCGGGCGGGAAACGGTCTGGCGCCGCAGCGCTGACCTGTTCCTCGCGCAAGGGCAGGGTACGCCAGATCTCGTTCACCTGGGACTGCGCATATTCTTCGCGCTCCTTCTGGCGCGCGGTTTCCTGCGCCACCGAGAGCTTGGCCGGCCGCTTGTAGCGGTCGACGCCATAGTTCTGGAGGGCGTGGCAGGAATCGAGCAAGTCCTCGACCGCATCGATGCCATAGCGCTGTTCGCACTCGGCAATATAGTTCTTGGCAAAGACCATATAGTCGACGATGGCGTCGGCATCGGTCCAGGTGCGAAACAGGTAATTGCCTTTGAAGAAGGAGTTGTGCCCGTACGCAGCGTGGGCGATCACCAGGGCCTGCATCGTCAGGCTGTTTTCTTCCATCAGGTAGGCGATGCAAGGATTCGAATTGATGACGATCTCGTAGGCCAGGCCCATCTGGCCGCGCTTGTAGCTCTTCTCCGTCGTCAGGAAGTGCTTACCGAAGGACCAGTGGTTGTACGACACCGGCATGCCCACCGAGGTATAGGCGTCCATCATCTGCTCGGCGGTGATGATCTCGAGCTGGGTCGGATAGGTATCCAGGCCGTAGCGCCTGGCCACCCGCCTGATCTCTTCGTGCGCCTGTTCGATCAGCTCAAACGTCCATTCCGACTGCTCGGGCAGGGCGCGCGGGTTGTTCGGGTCTCGTGGCATGGCAGGCCTCCGTGTTGATTACTTTGGCTGTTTCTTGAACAGCTCGCGGAAGACCGGATAGATATCGGCCGGGGTGACGATCTTCTGCATGGCGAAGTTGCGGTGCTGCTCGGCCACTTCGCAATATTGTTCCCACAGGTTCTGGGGCGGGCCGTCGGTGATCTCGACATAGGTGTAGTACTGGACCCGCGGCATGATGGACTGGCCCAGGATCTGCTTGCACAGCACCGAATCGTTGTCCCAGTTGTCGCCGTCCGAGGCCTGGGCGACATAGGCATTCCAGTCGGCGCTGCCATAGCGTTCGGACAGCACTTTCTGCAGCAGGTGCAGGGCCGAGGACACCACGGTCCCGCCCGACTCGCGCGAGTGGAAGAACTCGTTTTCGTCGACCTCGGCCGCGGCCGTGTGGTGGCGGATGAAGACCACCTCGATTTTTTCGTACACCCGTTTCAGGAACAGGTAGAGCAGGATGAAGAAGCGCTTGGCGGTGTCCTTGCGCGTCTCGTCCATCGATCCGGACACGTCCATGATGCAGAACATCACCGCCGAGGTGCTCGGCTTGGGCACCTTGATCCGGTTCGAGTAGCGCAAATCGAAAGGATCGATGAAGGGAATCGCGTTGAGCCGGATGTGCAAGTGGTGGATCTTGTCTTTCAGCGCCAGCACCCCTTCGTCGTCGGCCGGCGCGCCTTCGTCGAGCAGGGCCTGGAGCGTCGCCTCGGCCTCCTTCAGCTGGCGCTTGGCCGGGCCGCCCACCGCGATGCGGCGTCCAAGCGCCCCGCGCAGCGAGCGCAGGACGTGGATGTTGGACGGCGTGCCGGACACGTTGTAGCCGGCACGCTGGCTCTTGAACTCGACCGTCTGCGACAGCTGCGTCTTGATCATGTTCGGCAGCTCGAGGTCTTCGAAGAAGTAATTCATGAACTCTTCGCGCGAAAGCTCGAAGATGAAGTCGTCCTCGGTGGTCTGGTCGCTGTTGCCGGCGCGCCCGCGCCCGCTGCCGCCGCCACCGCTGCGCGGACGGTTGAACTGGTCGCCTTTCTGGTATTCCGTGTTGCCGGGGTTGACGGTTTCCCAGACCCCGCCATGGGCATGGCCGAAATGGGGCTCGTTCACGTCCTTCACGGGGATCGTGACTTTCTCGCCGTTCTCGATGTCGGTGATCGAGCGGCCCTTGATCGCGCGGCCGACCGCATCCTTGATTTGCGCCTTGTAACGGCGCAGGAAACGTTCGCGGTTGACCGCTGACTTGTTCTTGCCCTGCAAGCGACGGTCGATGAGGTAAGTCAAAACTGGCCTCCTGCTCTCAGCACCGGCAAGCTTCCCGGTACCCTTATCTTAATACGCCGCGCAATCGCGCGTAGCGGCGCACGCGCGCCGGTGCGCGGGGCCGGCCGGCCAGGGGGGCGGACCGGCGCATCGGCGGCGGCGCGCCGCTTTCGCACGCGCCTGCGCCCTGTGTGGAGCGGTCCTCAGGAGGACTTCCGCACGCGCAGATACCATTCGCACAGCAGCCGTACCTGCTTTGGCGTATAGCCTTTCTCGACCATGCGGGCGACAAAGTCTGCGTGCTTGTTGGCATCCTCGGCACTCGCCTTCGCATTGAAGGAAATGACGGGCAGGAGTTCTTCGGTGTTCGAGAACATCTTCTTCTCGATCACGCTACGGAATTTCTCGTAGCTGGTCCAGGCCGGGTTCTTGCCGGCATTGGTGGCCCGCGCACGCAGGCTGAAGTTGACGATCTCGTTGCGGAAATCCTTCGGATTCGAAATGCCGGCCGGCTTCTCGATCTTTTCCAGCTCGGCATTCAGCGATTCGCGGTCGAAGCTCTCGCCGGTGTCCGGGTCGCGGAACTCCTGGTCCTGGATCCAGAAGTCGGCAAAGGTCACGTAACGGTCGAAGATGTTCTGGCCATACTCGGAATAGCTTTCCAGGTAGGCGGTCTGGATTTCCTTGCCGATGAAATCGACGTAGCGCTGCGCCAGGTGCTCCTTGATATAGGACATATAGCGCTGCTCGGTCTCGGGCGGGAACTGCTCGCGTTCGATCTGCTGCTCGAGCACGTACAGCAGGTGTACCGGATTGGCCGCCACTTCGGTATTGTCGAAGTTGAAGACCTTCGACAGGATCTTGAAAGCGAAGCGGGTCGACAGGCCATTCATGCCTTCGTCCACGCCGGCGTAATCGACATATTCGTGCATCGATTTCGCCTTGGGATCGGTGTCCTTCAGGTTCTCGCCGTCGTACACCAGCATCTTCGAATAAATGCTGGAGTTTTCCGGATCCTTCAGGCGCGACAGGATCGCGAACTGCGCCATCATGCGCAGCGTACCCGGGGCGCAGGGCGCCTTGTCGAGCGAGGAATTGTGCAGCAGCTTGTCGTAGATCTTGATTTCGTCCGACACGCGCAGGCAGTAGGGGACCTTCACGATGTAGATCCGGTCGAGGAAGGCCTCGTTGTTGCGGTTGTTGCGGAAGGTCTTCCATTCCGATTCGTTCGAGTGCGCCAGGATGATGCCCTCGAACGGAATCGCGCCGAAGCCCTCGGTGCCCTTGTAGTTGCCTTCCTGCGTGGCCGTGAGCAGCGGGTGCAGCACCTTGATCGGCGCCTTGAACATTTCGACGAATTCCATCAGGCCCTGGTTGGCCAGGCACAGGCCGCCCGAGTAGCTGTAGGCGTCCGGATCGTCCTGCGCATAGTCTTCGAGCTTGCGGATGTCGACCTTGCCGACCAGCGAGGAAATGTCCTGGTTGTTTTCGTCGCCCGGCTCGGTCTTGGCGATCGCGATCTGCTTCAGGATCGACGGGTAGCGCTTGACCACGCGGAACTTGTTGATGTCACCGCCGAACTCGTGCAGGCGCTTGACCGCCCACGGGCTCGGGATGGTGCGCAGGTAGCGGCGCGGGATCCCGTAGTCCTCTTCGAGGATGGTGCCGTCTTCCTCCTCGCTGAACAGGCCCAGGGGCGATTCGTTCACGGGCGAACCCTTGATCGCGTAGAAGGGCACCTGTTCCATCAGCTGCTTCAGCTTTTCGGCGATCGAGGACTTGCCACCGCCGACCGGACCGAGCAGGTAGAGGATCTGCTTGCGCTCTTCCAGGCCCTGGGCCGCGTGGCGGAAATAGGAGACGACCTGCTCGATCACCTCTTCCATGCCGTAGAACTCGCGGAAAGCCGGGTAGATCTTGATGACCTTGTTGGCGAAGATGCGCGACAGACGCGGGTCAAGACGGGTGTCGACCAGGGTCGGCTCGCCAATGGCGGCCAGCATGCGCTCCGGCGCGCTGGCGTAGGTGAGGGGATCCTTCTTGCACAGCTGGAGGAACTCCGTCATGGAGTATTCCTCTTCCCGGGTACGCTCATAGCGGGCTGCGTAGTTGTCAAAGATGCTCATTTCGAATGTCCTTTATGTGCAACTGCGTATTGCGAACAACGGTCACTGTCATGGCAGCCGGCTGTGCAAGGACTGCCTCCTTCCCCGGTCTTTGTCTGGCGTACTCCTCGTGGTCGCCACGCGTGCGGAGCCGGGATGTCCGGCGCCGGAAATGCTGGCGGTCTTCTTGTTGTCACCCTGGGTCGTGCCCGGGTCTCCCGTAGCTGGAGAACGTCATTTTTGCGTTTGTGAAATTTATTATGTGCCTATTGGGTAATGAAGTAAAGCGCTGCCGTGCGCGTGTTGGGTGATTATTCAAGTGATTGAAAACATTGAAGAAAGTACGATTCGACGTCCTTCCGGAACGGATCCGTCGAGGTCGTGCCGGGTACCCCATCAAGCGTCCATTAAGCGTGCATTAAGCGCCCATTAAGTTACCGTCAAGCCCCCGCCAAGTAGACGTCAGGCACCGCCTTTCCCGCAGCGACTGAACGGCCTTTCATGCATCACGTGGAGGTTCGACTCCGCATGCTCCAGGCTGTTTAAATATCAACTATGGTGAACCGATATTGCACTATATGCCCAAGCGGTGGCGCACGCGTATCGTCAAGACGCGGCATCCGGATGGCGCTTTCCCGACCCCTTTTTTGCCTATGGCGCGAGGGGTAGCACGCATCGGTTACACTCTCGTCCACGTCCATCGAATCCGGCGCCGGAGACCATCATGCTGAATGACGAACTGCGCAGCATCGTGCAGAACATGCCCAAGGCAGAATTACACATCCATATCGAAGGTTCTCTGGAGCCAGAACTGATTTTTGCGCTAGCGCAAAGAAACGGTATTTCCTTGCCTTATGCCTCGGTCGAGGACTTGCGTGCGGCTTACGCATTCACCGACCTGCAATCCTTCCTCGACATCTATTACGCTGGCGCCAGCGTGCTGTTGACCGAGCAGGATTTCTACGACATGACCGCCGCCTATCTCGCACGGGCGCATGCCGACCATGTCCGTCACGCCGAGATCTTCTTCGATCCGCAGACCCATACCGCGCGCGGCGTGCCTTTCGAAACCGTCATCAACGGCATCTGGCGCGCCTGCCAGGAGGGCCCGATCAGTGCCAGCCTGATTATGTGCTTCCTGCGCCACCTGTCCGAAGAAGAAGCGCTGGCCACGCTCGACGAGGCCCTGCCTTACCGCGACAAGCTCCTTGGAGTCGGCCTGGATTCGTCCGAGGTCGGCCACCCGCCCGAGAAATTCGCGCGCGTGTTCGAGCGCGCGCGCCAGCTCGGCCTGCGCCTGGTCGCGCATGCGGGCGAAGAGGGCCCCCCAAGCTATATCGAGAGCGCGCTCGACGTGCTCAAGGTCGAACGCATCGACCATGGTGTGCGCACCCTCGACAGCCCGGAACTGACCGAGCGCCTGGCACGCGAAGGCATGGCGCTGACCGTCTGCCCGCTTTCCAACATCAAGCTGCGCGTGTTCGACGTGATGGGCAGCCACAACCTGCGCCAGCTGCTCGACGCCGGCCTGGCCGCTACCGTCAACTCGGACGACCCGGCCTATTTCGGCGGCTACCTGAACGACAACTTCATCGCGGCCTTCGAGGCACTGCCGCTCGACGCTGGCCACGCGCGCCAGCTGGCCCGCAACAGCTTTAGCGCCTCGTTCCTCGACCCGGAGCGCAAGCGCGCCTTCCTCGCCGAGGTCGACGCCTTCTTCGCCGACGCCACCGCACACTAAGGGAAGCCCATGTTCCTCCAGTCCCTCCGCATGACCGCGCGCGACTGGCGCGCCGGCGAACTGCGCTTCCTGCTCGTCGCACTGATCGTGGCCGTGTCGGCGCTGTCCTCGGTCGGTTTCTTCATCGACCGCATGCGCGCCGGCCTGAATCGCGACGCGCACCAGCTGCTGGGTGCCGACCTCCTGGTGAATGCCGACGACCCGGTGCAGCAGGGCTGGAAAGACGAGGCGAAGCGGCGCGGCCTCCTGGTCGCCGAAACGGCGGCCTTCCAGAGCATGGCCCAGGCGGGCGAGGGCGACGCCTCGATGGCCCAGCTATCCGCGGTCAAGGCGGTATCAAGCCGCTATCCGCTGCGCGGCCAGCTCAGCATCACCACGAACCCCGACGAGGCCAGTCGCGCGATCGGACAGAAAACCTCCGGCATTCCGGCGCCTGGCACCGTCTGGGTCGATGCCAACCTGCTGCCGGCGCTGCGCACCGGGGTGGGCGGCACGATCCAGCTGGGCGATAAAAGCTTCCGCATCGCGCAGCTGATCGCCACCGAGCCGGACAAGGGCGCGGGCTTTTCCAACTTCGCACCGCGCGTGATGCTGTCGCTGCAGGACCTGCCCGCGACGGGCCTGGTGGATGCCTTTTCGCGCGTCACCTACCGGCTGCAGGTGGCCTCGCCCTCCAAGAACGACATGTCCGCCGTGGCCGCGTATGAGAAATGGCTGCGCGCCGACATCGCCGCGCGCAACGTGCGCGGCGTGCGCATCGAGACCCTCGAGAGCGGCCGCCCCGAGATGCGTGCCACGCTCGACCGCGCCGACAGCTTCCTGTCGCTGGTCGGCCTGCTGTCGGCCATGCTGGCGGCGGTCGCGGTGGCGATGGCGGCGCGCCGCTTCATGCAGCGCCACCTCGACGCCTGCGCCATGCTGCGCTGCCTCGGCATGACCCAGAACCAGGTCGGCACCCTGTACCTGACCGAATTCGCCATCGTCGGCCTGGCGGGCAGCCTGCTGGGCGTGGCGGTCGGCTTCGGCGCGCACTACCTCCTGGTGCAGATGATCGGCGAGCTGCTGCCGCCCGACCTGCCGCCGGTGTCGCCGCTGCCGGCGCTGCAGGGCATTGCGACCGGCATGCTGCTGCTGGTCGGCTTCGCGCTGCCGCCGGTGCTTCAGCTGCGTAATGTGCCGCATAACCGCGTGATCCGGCGCGAAGCGGCCGCCCCGCAGCCGCTGGCGCTGGCCACCTACGGCCTCGGGATCGGCGTGTTCCTGGCGCTGCTGCTGTGGCAGGCCGGCGACACCAGACTGGCCTTGATGACGGCCGGCGGCTTCCTGGGTGGCCTGGCCCTGTTCGCCTTCGTCGCCTGGCTCGGCCTGCGCCTGCTGCGGCGCCTGCGCGGTGCATCGAACAACCAGAGCTGGCGCTTCGCCATCACTTCGCTGCAGCGCCGCCCCGGTGCCACGGTGGTGCAGGTGGTGTCGCTGTCGCTCGGCCTGATGGCGCTGCTGCTGCTCACCGTGGTGCGCGGCGACCTGATGGGGGCCTGGCGCAGCGCCACGCCGCCGGACGCGCCGAACCGCTTCATCATCAACATCCAGCCGGAGCAGGCGCCCGGCGTCGAACGGCAGCTGGCCGGGGCCGGGGTGAAGAACGTGTTCCTCTACCCGATGATCCGTGGCCGCCTTACCCACATCAACGGTACCCAGCTCACCCGCAACACCTTCCAGGACGGCGACGCGCGCCGCATGGCCGAACGCGAATTCAACCTCTCCACCGTGGCCGACCTGCCCGACACCAACGAGATCGTCGCGGGCAGCTGGTACAAGGATGCGCCGGGCGTGGCCGAGGCGTCGGTGGAGCAGGGCCTGGCCAAGACCCTGGGCTTGAAGCTGGGCGACGTGATGCGCTTCGACATGGCCGGCATGCCGGTGCAGGCCAAGGTGACCAGCCTGCGCAAGCTCGAATGGGGCTCGATGCGGGCCAACTTCTTCGTCATCATCAACCCGCAGGCGATGGCGAATGCGCCGAAGAGCTATATGACTGCCTTCCACCTCCCCGGAGGTGAGGGGACTGCGGCAGGGAACCTCACCAACGCGCTGACGCGCGCTTATCCGAACCTGACCGTGATCGACGTCTCCGGCATCATCCGCCAGTTGCAGGAAGTGCTGGACCAGGTGGTGGTGGCGGTCGAGTTCCTGTTCATGTTCACGCTCGCTTCCGGCGTGCTGGTGCTGTATGCGGCGCTGATGGGGTCGCAGTCGGAGCGCACCCGCGAAGCCGGCCTGCTGCGCGCGCTCGGCGCCACCCGCGGACAGCTGGCGACCGCGCAGCGCATCGAGTTCGTGCTGGTTGGCGGCCTGTCCGGCCTGCTGGCCGCGAGCGGGGCGGCGGCCATGGGCTGGGTGCTGGCCGAATACGTGTTCAAGTTCCCGTGGAAGTTCGCGCCACAGGTATGGCTGGCCGGTATCGCGGTAGGCGCCGCCTGTGCGCTGGTTGGCGGCTGGCTGGGACTGCGCAGCGTACTGCGCCAGCCACCGCTGCAGACGCTGCGCGAAGCCTGAAGCGGATAGCAACAAGTGGGCAAGGGACAGCCCCAGGGCTGTCCCGGCTGCGCTATCATGGCGGCATGTCCGAACCGAACACCCCCGAAGCACGCACCCTCTACGACATCATGGGCGGCGCCGAGCGCCTGCGCGAACTGGTCGACCGCTTCTACGACCTGATGCAGCTGGAGCCCGAATTCGCCGGCATCCACGCCATGCATCCCGTCCCCAACGACAGCTCGCGCGAGAAGCTGTTCATGTTCCTGTCCGGCTGGACGGGCGGCCCCGACCTCTTCGTCGAACGCCACGGCCACCCGCGCCTGCGCGCGCGGCACCTAGGGTTCGCCATCGGCACGGCTGAACGCGACCAGTGGCTGCGCGCCATGGCCTGGGCGATGGAAGACCTGGGCTATGACGATGACCTGCGCATGCGCCTGATGCAGTCCTTCTACAATACCGCCGACTGGATGGGGAACAAGGCCGACTGACGCATGGGCATGACCGAACTCCTGATCCTTCTTGCCGCGGCCGTGATGATCGGCCTGCAGGTGCTGCTGCTGGCGCGTGCCCGCAAGGCCGGCTCCGATGCGGGCGACGGCCGCCATATCGAACGCCTGGAGCGCGAGCTGCGCGGCGAGATGCAGTCCACCGCCCAGGCCACGCGCCAGGAAGTGGCGGGGCACATGGGCCAGTACCACGCCGCCACCGTGCAGCAGCTGGACGGCATGCGCCAGCAGATGCAGCTGCATTCCGCCAGCGGTCGCGAAGAGCAAGCGCGGGCGCTGAAGCGCTTCGCCGACACCCTGCAGCTGACCCTGTCGAACCTGACCGAATCGAACGCCCAGCGCATGCTGGAAGTACGCGGCACGCTGGAAAGCAAGATCCGCGACCTGCAGAACGACAACGCCAAGCGCCTCGAAGAGATGCGCCAGACGGTCGACGAAAAGCTGCATGCGACCCTGGAGACGCGCCTGACGGAAAGCTTCAAACAGGTCAGCGAGCGCCTGGAAAAGGTGCACCAGGGCCTGGGCGAGATGCAGCAGCTGGCGATCGGCGTGGGCGACCTGAAGCGCGTACTCACCAACGTCAAGACCCGCGGCACCTGGGGCGAGGTCCAGCTAGAGATGCTGCTCGAGCAGGTGCTGACGGTAGACCAGTACGCGAAGAACGTCGAGACCATCCACGGCAGCGGCGCCCGGGTCGAATTCGCGATCAAGCTGCCCGGCGTGGTCGATGGCGGCCCGCCACTGTGGCTGCCGATCGACGCCAAGTTCCCGAAGGAGCAGTACGAACGCCTGCTGGAGGCGGCCGAGCTGGCCGATGCCGATGGCGTGGCCCGTGCCGGTGCCGAGCTCGAACGCGCGGTGCGGGGCGAGGCGAAGACGATCTGCGAGAAATACGTGTCGCCGCCGCAGACCACCGACTTCGCGATCCTGTTCCTGCCGACCGAAGGCCTGTACGCGGAAGTGATGCGCCGCCCCGGCCTGGCCGACGATTTGCAGCGCGCCTTGCGGGTGACGATCGCCGGACCGTCCACCCTGAGCGCGCTGCTCAACAGCCTGCAGATGGGCTTCCGCACGCTGGCGCTGGAAAAGCGCTCGTCCGAGGTGTGGCAGGTGCTGGGCGCGGTGAAGACCGAGTTCACCAAGTTCGGCGACGTGCTGGCCACCACCAAGGCGACGCTGGAAAAGGCCGCCAAGAACATCGAAAGCGCCGAGGTTCGCAGCCGCCAGATGGCGCGCAAGCTGAAATCAGTGGAAGCGCTGCCGAGCGAGGCGGCTCAGCTCATGCTGGGTCCCGACGAGTAGGGTGGGCGGGTTCTCCGCCCACGCGTTCAACGCTCGGGTGCGCAGTGTTGGCGTTATTCGAACTCCATCCCATCACACGCCGGGTTTCCACCCCAATGTACGGCATACATTCCATTACGTACGAAGCGATTGAATGTCGAATATGGCCAGGCAAATGCAGCCTGAACAAAGCCGTGCTTCACGGGGTTGTAATGGATGTAGTCAACGTGCCGTTCCCAATCGCGCTCGTCCCGAATCTGGTGCTCCCAGAAACGGCGCTGCCAGATTGCGGCGGTACGATGACGCTGACAGGATGCTGAAACCGTTGCAGGATACAAGCGCCGGCACGTGTACGACACATGGTGCTTGATCTGCGACCAGCGTAGTGAATAGTTGGTATCGCCGTCCGGTAGCGTCCAGATGCAATGGAGATGATCCGGCATCAAGACCATGGCATCGATATCGAATGGCAGCCGGTCGCGAACCTTGCCGATCGCCAAACGCAGGGCGATTCGCATGGGTTCATCACACAGGATCGGGCGGCGCCGGTGCGTTACGACGGTGAAGAAGTAGGTAGAGCCTGCAAGGGCGCGGCGGTAGTGGGACATCGGCGCATCGTACTGCAGGCCCCGATGTAAAGTGTGCGGTTAGTCAAACGTGCGTTGAACGCGTGGGCGGGAAATCCGCCCACCCTACATCAAACCTTCGAAGACCAGCACATCGACCATGTCGCCGGGCGCGACATTGCCCTGCCCGTCATGCAGCACCACCATGCAGTTCGCTTCCGACATCGAGCGCAGGATGCCCGAGCCCTGCGAACCGGTGATGCGTACTTCGGGCTGGCCGTCCGCGCCGGACGCCAGGATCCCGCGCTGGTATTCGGTGCGGCCTGGCTTCTTGCGGATCGCGCCAAGCGAACGCGCACGCAGCAAAGGCAGGGGAGCCTGCGCGCCCATCATTTGCAGCAGGGCCTCGCGCGCAAAGAAGTAGAAGGACACCATCACCGCCACCGGATTGCCCGGCAGCCCGAACAGGAAGGCGCTGCGGCCGTTCGAATGGATGCGGCCGAAGGCCAGCGGCCGGCCGGGACGCATGCCGATCTTCCAGAAGGTCACGTCGCCCAGCCTGGCCATGATCTGCTTGGTGTAGTCGGCCGCGCCGACCGACACCCCGCCCGAGGTGATGATGGCGTCGGCGTTCTCGCAGGCGCTGCGCAGCGCCTCTTCCAGCACCGAGGGGTCGTCGCGCACGACGCCCATGTCGATGACATCAACGCCGAGGCGCTGCAGCATGCCGTAGATGGTGTAGCGGTTGCTGTCGTAGACGCAGCCTTCGTCGAGCGGCTCGCCGACCGAGCGCAGTTCGTCGCCGGTCGAGAAGAAGGCCACGCGCAGGCGCCGCTGCACCGCGACTTCGGCGATGCCGAGCGAGGCCAGCATGCCGAGGTCGGGCGGGCGCACCACGCGGCCGGCCGTCAAGGCCGGGCTGCCGGCCTTCAGGTCTTCGCCCTTGAAGCGGCGGTTGTCGCCCGCGCGGATCACCCCGGCGGGAAGCAGGATGGTGTCGCCTTCCTGGGTGACGAATTCCTGCGGCACCACGCTGTCGCAGCCTTGCGGCATGACGCCGCCCGTCATGATGCGCACGCACTCGCCCGCGGCCGGGACCGCGTCCGAGGCATTGCCGGCATACGTCGTGCCGATCACGCGCAGGGCGACCGGACTGTCGGGGCGCAGGTCCGAGCCGCGCAGGGCGAAGCCGTCCATGGCCGAATTGTCGTGCGCCGGCACGTCGATCGGCGAGATCACATCCAGCGCCAGCACGCGGCCGAGCGCGGCGCGCAGCGCCACCTTTTCGACGGCGCGCACCGGCTGCACGAACTCGCGGATGATGCGCTGGGCATCGCGCACCGGCAGGGCGTCGGGATCGTAGCCGGACAGGCAGCTCGTCACCTTCGCCAGGCTCAAGGGCAGCGTGTCGTCGTAGCCCTGCAGCTCCTCGATCGTGTTGATGTTGCGAAAAGCGCCCGCATCCTCGAACGGCACCTCGACCGCTTTCAGATCCTTGTACCAGCCATCCATGCGGCGACCGCCCTCCGCCAGGTATTGCGACAGTACCGGCAGCCTGCTCGCTTTCACCAGGCAGAACACCGGATGCGGCTGCGGGCGCATGCCCGGCTCCTGGGTGACGGCAAAGGCCAGGTCGGCATCGTGTTCCTCGACGGCGGCGGCGAGCCGCCCGGCCAGGTCGGGCGGCAGGAAGGGCGAATCGCAGGGCACGGCCAGCAGCCAGGGCGTGGCGCAGTGGATCAAGCCGGCCTCCAGGCCCGCCAACGGCCCCGCGAAGCCCGGCGTCTCGTCCGGCCATACCGGCGCGGCCAGCTCCAGCCAGCGTTCGATGTTGCGGTTGGCATTGACCATGACCGAGCCGACCTGCGGCAGCAGCCGCTCGATCGCATGCTGGGCCATCGGCTTGCCGCGCAAGGGCTGCAGGCCCTTGTCCACATTGCCCATGCGCGAGCCACGCCCGCCCGCCAGGATCAATCCCGTGATGAGTTGCTTGTCCATGTTGTCTTACCCGCCGATGTACGACATTTCAACCTTCCTGCCGCCGCGCGCCAGGCCCGTGGTGTCCACGCTGCGTGTCTCGGAATAGCGGTCGGCGCGCCCGCGCCACAGCTGGGCGATGGCGCCGGAGAGCGCGGCATCCGGCTGTCCGCTGCGCAGCAGGGCGCGCAGGTCGTGGCCGCGGCTGGCGAACAGGCAGGTGTAGAGTTTGCCCTCGGTGGACAGGCGCAGGCGCGTGCAGTCGTGGCAGAAGGCCTGCGTGACGCTGGAGATGAACCCGACTTCGCCGCTCCCGTCGAGGTAGCGCCAGCGCGCGGCGGTCTCGCCGCTGTAGTTGGCGGCCACCGGCGCCAGTGGCAATTCAAGGCCGATGCGGCGCACCAGCTCGGCCGAGGGAATCACCTCATCCATGTTCCAGCCGTTCGATGCGCCCACGTCCATGTATTCGATGAAGCGCAGGATGAAAGGCGAACCCTTGAAGTGGCGCGCCATCGGCAGGACCTGGTCTTCGTTCGAGCCGCGCTTGACCACCATGTTGACCTTGATCGGCCCCAGTCCGGCGGCCTGCGCCGCGTCCAGCCCGTGCAGCACGTCGGCCACTGCGAAGTCGACATCGTTCATGCGCCGGAACACGCTGTCGTCGAGGGCGTCGAGCGAGACCGTCACCCGGTCCAGGCCGGCGTCCTTCAGGGCTCGGGCCTTGCGCGCCAGCAGCGAACCGTTGGTGGTGAGGGTCAGGTCGAGCGGGCGTCCGCTCGGCGTGGCCAGGGCACGCAGCATGCCGACCAGGCGCTCGAGATCCTTGCGCAGCAGCGGTTCGCCGCCGGTCAGGCGGATCTTCTCGACGCCGTGGGCGACGAACAGGCGCGCCACCCGCGAGATCTCCTCGAACGAGAGCAGCTCGCGGTGGGGCAGGTAGGCGTAGTCCTTGTCGAAGACTTCCTTCGGCATGCAGTAGACGCAGCGGAAGTTGCAGCGGTCGGTCACCGAGATGCGCAGGTCATGCAGCGGCCGGCCGAGGGCATCCAGCAGCAGCCCGGCAGGCGCCTCGGGCGCGTCCGGGACCGGCATCGCGGGCGAGCGCAAATCGTTCAGCGGGATGGTTTTTTCAGGCATGCCAGTACGATAGCACGATGCCCGCCAGCGCACAGGCGGCGATCAGCGTGATCGGACCCACCCGGTAGCGCAGCAGGGCCAGGCTGGCGATAGTGGCGATGGCGACGGCTTGCCAGCGGACCTGGCCGCCGGCGAGGAACACGTGCTGGCCGAAGAACACCGCCAGGCTGGCCACCACCCCGACCACGGCGGCGGAGATCGCGCTCAGGGGCGCCGTCAGCCGCACATTGCCGCGTCCCGACTCGACCAGCGGTCCGCCGGCCAGGATGAACACGAAGGAGGGCAGGAAGGTGAACAGGCTGGCGACGCATGCGCCGGCAATGCCGCCCAGGACCGATGCTTCCGGGCCGAAGGGCGCATGCGTCCAGCCGCCGACGAAGCCGACATAGGCCACGATCATGATCAAGGGGCCGGGCGTGGTCTCGCCCAGCGCCAGCCCGTCGATCATCTGGGCAGCAGTAAGCCAGCCGTATTGCTCGACCGCGCCCTGCACCACGTAGGGCAGTACGGCATAGGCGCCCCCGAAGCTCATCAGGGCCGCCTTGGTGAAGAACCATCCCATGCGCGCCAGCGTCCCGTTCACGCCATATACGGCGGCCAGCAGCAGCCAGGCGCCCAGCGCCAGGCCGATGCCGGTGAAACAGACCCTGAGCAGGCCGCCCAGCGAAAAGCGGGCATGGGCCGGGGTCGGCGTATCGTCGTCGATCACGGCCGGGCCGGCGCGCGCGCGTCCGGCCGGATGTCCGCCGCCGGGCTGGAAACGCTGCGGCCAGATGCGACCGCCGGCCAGGCCGGCGAGGGCGGCGCCCAGCACGATCAGCGGGAAGGGGATGTCGAGCACGGCGATCGCCAGGAACGCCAGTATGGCGATGGCGACCAGGACGCCGTTGCGTAGCGTGCGCGTGCCGATGCGCCAGGCGGCGGCGATGACGATCGCGACCACGGCCGGCTTGATGCCGGCCATGATGCCGGCGATGAGGGGAAGATGCCCCCAGGCCAGGTAGACCCAGGACAGGCCGGTCAAGAGCACCAGCGAGGGCAGGATGAACAGCAGTCCGGCCAGGATGCCGCCCCAAGTGCGGTGCAGGAGCCAGCCGATGTAGACGGCCAGCTGGGTCGCCTCGGGGCCGGGCAACAGCATGCAATAGTTCAGTGCGTGCAGGAAGCGCTGCTCGGAAATCCAGCGCCGCCGCTCGACCAGTTCGGCATGCATCAGCGCGATCTGGCCGGCAGGACCGCCGAAGCTGATGAAGCCGAGCTTGAACCAGTAGAGCAGGGCGGTGCGGAACGGGACGGTGGCGGGCGCTTGCATCCTGGTATCGTAACCCGCGAACATGACAAGCCGGATCGCGGGCCAAAAAAAGGGAAGCCGAAGCTTCCCTTTTTCGCTACCACAGCAAACAAGCGCGCCTGGATGAGCGCCCGCTTGCGCTGATTGCACCTTACTGGCGCGTATCCACCTGGACCAGCGGCTCGCTTACCGGCGGCGGCGCCGGCTTGCGGGCGCGGCCGACGCGCGCAGGCGTGCTGGCCTGCGCCGCCGCTTCCTGGGCGGCACGCAGCTTTTCCGGATCGGTCGATGCGAGCTGCAGGCCAGCCTTGGACAGCACCTCATTCAGGTCCGCGGGAGCGGCCGCGGGTGCAGGAGCGCTGGCCACCGGGGCCGGCGCAGCCTGGACAGGCACCGCAGCGGCTGGCGCTGCCGGAGCGGGGGTAGCGACGGGCGCAGCCTCGGCGACCGGCGCCGCGGGGACGGGTGCCGCCGGTGCCGCCGGCGCAGCGACCGGTGCCGCCTCGGCGGCCGGCTTCCTGGCGGCAGCCATCGAGGCCGCGGTCGGGAATGGCCACGGACCCGGATCGGCCGCTACTGCCGGCGCCACTGCCGCCGCAGGAGCGGTCACCGCGGTCGCGGCAGGAGCAGCAGCTTCCACGGTGCGCGGCGCCGCAGCGGCGGCTTGCGCCCTGGCCTTGGCCGCCACCGAGGCTGCGGTCGGGAACGGCCATGGGCCCGGTTCCGACTGGGTTGCCTGCTTCTTCGGCGCGCGGGCCTGGGCTGCGACCTTGGCCGCTTCCTCGTCGGCGACCGGCGTGAACGCCGGGGCGCCGTCGACGCCTTCGCCCGCTTCCATGCCTTCGACCTGGTCACGGTCGCGGCGGCTGCGGTTGCGGCCACCGCGGCGGCGGCGGCGGCGCGGCTCGTCGCCGCCTTCCGCATCCGCTTCCTCGCCGTTCGGGCCATGCGCCGCCACTTTCACCGCGTGTTCCAGCACATCGCCGTGCGGGGTGGTGGTGGCCAGTGCGTTTTCTTCCTGCGGGGCCGGGACGGCCTGCAGCTTCAGTTCTTCCGCCTTGGCCTCGACCGGCTGGGCGGTGCGTTCGCCGCGCTCGCGCGGCTGGCGCGGTGCGCGTTCCTTGCGCTCGCCAGGTTCGCGTTCGGCACGCTCGCCACGTTCGGCGCGCGGTGCGGCTTGGGCGGTGTCGAGCTGCTCGCGTGGCTGGCGCGGCTCACGTGGCGGACGCGGTGCGCGCGCCGGCTTGCCTTCGGCTTCCAGCGTTTTGACGGTGTCTTCCGCCTTGGCGCCCGGTTCACGCTCGTCGCGCTCGCGGCCGCCCTTCGGACCACGGGCATTGCGGGTGCGCTGGCCGTTACGGCCGCCACGCTCGCCACGCTCGGCCGCTGCCGGCGCCGCGGATTTCTCGGCCACCACCGGAGCCGGTGCCGGGGCCGGTGCGACCGGCGCGCCCATGAAGAAGTTCTTGATGCGGGCGAAGAAGCCCAGTTCGCTCGGCGCCGGCGCGGCTGGCGCCACCGGTGCCGGGGCGGGCGCCGCGCTCTTCTGCGGCTTGGCCGCTTCGCTGCGGTCCACCATCGGGGCCGGCTGGGCCGGGGTGATGGTCTTGACCACGGCTTCCTGGCGCGGCTTGGCTTCTTCTTTCTGGCGCTTGGCGAAGCCCATGTCGGTCTCGGCCGATTCCGCCATGGTGTAGCTGGCGGCGGCGTCTTCCAGGCGCGGGTCGTCGTGCTTGATGCGCTCGAGCTTGTAGTGCGGCGTGTCCAGATGCTTGTTCGGGATCAGGATCACGGTGATGCGGTGGCGGTTCTCGATCTTGAGCACTTCGCCGCGCTTTTCATTCAGCAGGAAGGCGGCGACGTCGACCGGTACCTGCACGTGGATCGCGGCCGAGTTCTCCTTCATGGCCTCTTCCTGGATGATGCGCAGGACTTGCAGGGCCGAGGATTCGGTATCGCGGATGTGGCCGGTGCCGGAGCAGCGCGGGCAGGTCACGTGCGAGCCTTCCGACAGCGACGGACGCAGGCGCTGGCGCGACAGTTCCATCAGGCCGAAGCGCGAGATCTTGCCCATCTGGACGCGGGCGCGGTCATGGTGCAGGGCGTCCTTCAGGCGCTGTTCCACTTCGCGCTGGTTCTTGGCCACTTCCATGTCGATGAAGTCGATCACGATCAGGCCGCCCAGGTCGCGCAGGCGCAACTGGCGGGCCACTTCGTCGGCTGCTTCGCAGTTGGTGTTGAAGGCGGTGGTCTCGATGTCCGAGCCGCGCGTGGCGCGTGCCGAGTTGACGTCGATGGAGACCAGGGCTTCGGTGTGGTCGATGACGATCGCGCCGCCCGATGGCAGCGGCACGGTGCGCGCGTAGGCGGTTTCGATCTGGTGTTCGATCTGGAAACGCGAGAACAGGGGCACGTCGTCGCTGTAGCGCTTCACACGGTGCGCCATGTCGGGCATCACGTGCGACATGAACTGCTGCGCCTGTTCATAGATGTCGTCGGTGTCGATCAGGACTTCGCCGATGTCCGGCTGGAAGTAGTCGCGGATCGCGCGGATCACCAGCGAGGATTCCTGGTAGATCAGGAACGGGCCGGCGGCCGACTTGCCGGCGCCTTCGATCGCGCGCCACAGCTGCATCAGGTAGTTCAGGTCCCACTGCAGTTCTTCGACGGTGCGGCCGATGCCGGCGGTGCGGGCGATCACCGACATGCCCTGCGGCAGGTCGAGCTTGTCCATGGTCTCGCGCAGTTCCTGGCGCTCTTCGCCTTCGACACGGCGCGACACGCCGCCGCCGCGCGGGTTGTTCGGCATCAGGACCAGGTAGCGGCCGGCCAGCGAGATGAACGAGGTCAGGGCTGCACCCTTGTTGCCGCGCTCTTCCTTCTCGACCTGGACCATGATCTCCTGGCCTTCCTTGAGGGCCTCCTTGATGGTGCAGTTACGCACGTCGACGCCATCGCGGAAATAGGAACGGGCAACTTCTTTGAAGGGGAGGAAACCGTGGCGGTCTTCGCCGTAGGAGACGAAGCAGGCTTCGAGGGAGGGTTCGATGCGGGTGATGACACCCTTGTAGATATTCGACTTGCGTTGCTCGCGACCGGCGGTCTCGATATCGATGTCGATCAGTTTTTGGCCGTCGACAATCGCTACGCGCAGCTCTTCTTGCTGCGTAGCGTTAAACAACATACGTTTCATTTTTATAAACTCCGCGGCCCGGGGGCCGTGTCATGCCGCGTTGGTAAGGCGCAGCGAAAGTACAGGGAATGTACGCGGAGAAGACATGCTGGAGGGGGGAATACCCGGGACGGGGCAGGGCGACGCAATGCATCGCTGCCGCACGGGGCGCAGTGGAGCCGAACGTCATTGTCTACGCACGCCGCAACCAGCGACTGGTCCCGACTGCCACCACGTTGGGGTGGGCACGGCGGGACCGGCGGGGCGGTGTGCAACAACGTGCCAGACCGTAACCAGCGAACAACCAAGACTTCGATACCGAGGCGATCAACCAGCCTTCTGTAACACTCAAGCCTTCAGGTGAGGCTTACTTCGGGTCGGGCCACAACGACAAGCGTTATCGACACCATCAACCGGCAAGCCACCAGTGGGGCGGCTTGCCGGTACTTATCCATACAAATCCAGACAATCCAATCCTGCACTCAGCCGCGCAACCCGATTACAACTGCAGGTGCAACCCTGATTCGCGCCTGAATGTGCGTACACGTTTTTTTCCACCGAATTTGCTCAGGGCAGGGCCGGTGGAACGCGCCCCTGTGTAAAATATCGTTTTAATTCTTACACCAGCAGAGGTTTGACCGCCGCCTGTCGATTATATATTCAAAATGAAGGACTTAGAGAGAATTTCTGGGAAGACAATGCGAACAGTAGACCAGAACAAGGATGTTTCCCCTTCATCACAGGCAACAATCCAGGCGCAATTCGTCACAATTACCGAAGAAGAAGCCGGGCAGCGCATCGATAACTACCTGTTGCGCGTCTGCAAAGGCGTCCCGAAAAGCCATATCTACCGCATCCTCCGTTCGGGAGAGGTCAGGGTCAACAAGGGGCGTATCGACCAGCTGTACCGCCTCGTGGAAGGCGACCTGGTACGCATCCCGCCGATCCGCATCGCCGAGAAGGCCAGCCAGGGGACCACGCCCGGCGCCGAGTTTCCCGTCGTGTTCGAGGACACGCACCTGCTCGTCATCGACAAGCCGGCCGGGGTGGCCGTGCATGGCGGTTCGGGCGTGTCGTACGGCGTGATCGAGCAATTGCGCGCGGCGCGGCCGCAGGCCAAGTTCCTGGAACTCGTGCACCGGCTCGACCGCGAGACGTCCGGCCTGCTGCTCATCGCCAAGAAGCGTTCGGCACTAACCAACCTGCACGACCAGATGCGCGACGGGGTGACCGACAAGCGCTACCTGGTCGCGGTGCACGGCGACTGGGTGAACAAGCGCCAGCATGTAAAGCTCCCTTTACATAAATTCACGACGCCCGATGGCGAGCGGCGCGTGGTGGTGCAGGCCGGAGGGCAGGAAGCGCACACGGTGTTCAACCTGAAGCGCAAGTGGAAGGACTTCGCTCTGCTGGAAGCCGAACTCAAGACGGGGCGCACGCATCAGATCCGGGTACACCTGGCGTCGAGCGGCTTTCCCATCCTCGGTGACGAGAAGTACGGCGATTTTGCATTGAACAAGCAGCTTCAGAAGGCAAACGACGAGCGCGGGGCGCTCAAGCGCATGTTCCTGCATGCCTACCAGATCACGTTTACCCACCCCGATACCGGCCAGCCGCTCACCCTGCGGGCGCCGCTGCCTGCTGAGTGCGACCGATTCTTGGTAAGCTTGGGGCAAGCAATAGCATGAGACCGGCTCGTGATTTTGTAGGGTGGGCAGATTTTCTGCCCACGCGGTCAGCCGGCCGCAAGATCATTGAGCGCGGGTATTCATGCGTTAACTATCACTCATGCACGTGAACGCGTGGGCGGGAAACCCGCCCACCCTACGGACAACAATTATCAACAGGAACTGGCAGTAGTAGCCATAGAACATGCCAAGAAAGCAATTTGACCTGATCGTCTTCGACTGGGACGGCACCCTGATGGACAGCACCGCGGCCATCGTCCGCTGCATCCAGTCCGCCGCGCGCGACCTCGGCCTGCCGGTGCCGAGCGACGCCTCGGCTTCGCACGTGATCGGCCTCGGCCTGCTGGAAGCGATGCAGGCCGTGCTGCCCGACATCGACCCGGTGCTGTACCCGCGCATGATCGAGCGCTACCGCTATCACTTCCTGACGAAAGACCACGAACTGGTGCTGTTCAAGGGCGTTCGCGAGATGTTGGCCGAACTTGCACAGCTGGGCTACTTCCTGGCGGTGGCCACCGGCAAGAGCCGGGTCGGCCTGAACCGGGCCATGAACGCGGCCGGCCTGCTGTCGGTGTTCGATGCGACCCGTTGCGCCGACGAAACCTTTTCCAAGCCGCACCCTGCGATGCTGCAGGAACTGACGCGCGAACTGGGGCAGGACCTGCGCCGCACCGTCATGATCGGCGACACCACCCACGACCTGATGATGGCGAACAACGCCGGCGCGGCCGGCATCGCGGTCGAGTTTGGCGCCCATCCGGTACAACAGCTGCAGGCCTGCAAGCCGGTCTTCTCGGCCCGTACGATCCCCGAACTGCATGCCTGGCTGCTGGAGCATGCCTGAGCATGGCCGTCCTTGACGAGGGGACCGGCACGCTGTTCGTCTGCGAAGCGGCGGCACTGGTGGATGGCGGCAAGGGCGTGCGCTTCCCGGTGCTTGCTTTTGGACACCCAGCCACGGGCTTTGTGGTACGTTACGACGGTAAACCATTTGCCTACCTGAACCGTTGTGCACATGTGCCGATCGAACTCGACTGGTCGCAAGGCGAATTCTTCGAGTCGAGCGGGCTTTACCTGATGTGCGCGACCCACGGTGCGGTCTATCAGCCGGACACGGGCAAGTGCGCCGGCGGACCCTGCCGCGGCGGCCGGCTGCGGCCGATCGCCGTCAGCGAGCGCGATGGCGGCATCTGGTGGCAGCCGAACGACGCGGTGCGCGCACCCGCAGCCTAGCGGGCGTGGAATGGAACAATCAGCGAAAATCAGCGAAACAGTGAGCGAATGAGCGAGCAAACGAGTCACGACCAACCGGACGGCAAGCTGCTTGCCGCCAATCCCACCGTCGGCAACTGGGAGCGCGAAACGCTCGAGAAGCTGGTGTTCGCCACCGTGCAGGAGCGCCGCGCGGCGCGGCGCTGGGGCATCTTCTTCAAGCTGAGCTTTCTGCTGGTGGCCATCCTGGCCCTGCTGACCTATATGGATTCGACCTTCGGCCTGAGCGGGGACGAGAACCTGGGCCGCCACACCGCACTCATCGAAATCAATGGCGAGATCGAATCGGAAGGCAGCGGCGCCGCCGATACCGTGATTCCTTCGCTCAACAAAGCCTTTTCCGACGCCGGCTCGGCGGCCGTGGTGCTGCGCATCGACAGCCCGGGCGGCAGTCCGGTGCAGGCCGGCATCATCGTGGACGAGATCCGGCGCCTCAAGCGCGGCTATCCCGACAAGCCGCTGTACGTCGTGGTGGACGAGATGTGCGCCTCGGGCGGCTATTACATTGCCTCGGCGGCCGACCGCATCTATGTCAACAAGGCCTCGATCGTCGGCTCGGTGGGCGTGCTGATGGACAGCTTCGGCTTCACCGGCACGATGGAGAAGCTCGGCGTGGAGCGGCGCCTCTTGACCGCCGGCGAGAACAAGGGCTTCCTCGACCCCTTCAGCCCGCAGTCCGAACGCCACAAGGGGCACGCCCAGGCCATGCTGAACGAAATCCACCAGCAGTTCATCTCCGTGGTGCGCGCCGGCCGCGGCAAGCGCCTGAAGGAAACCCCGGAAACTTTCTCCGGCCTGTACTGGACCGGCGCCAAGGCCGTCGAAATGGGCCTGGCCGACGGCTTCGGCACTGTGGACAGCGTGGCGCGCGACATCGTCAAGGCCGAGGACATCGTCGACTACACGGCCCATGAAGGCTTGCCAGAACGTGTCCTGAAGAGATTCGGCGCCGCGGTCGGCAATGGCGCCGTCAGCGCGGCATTCAAGGGCGCCGTGCCGCAGGTGCGATGACATTTTGCTTGCATCCGGCGGAACATGTTCTATATTACGTGTAGCGACTTGGAGACGGGCCGGCCACGACACCATCCATCGTGATCACCCGGATCAGGAGCCGCTCCCCAACTGCACCAGCGGTGCAGCTTCGAGAGAATTCCATTCCTCACAGTAGCGAAAACTTCCCAGGAAGTGGAAACGACGGCTTCGGCCGTCGTTTTCGTTTTCCCGTCGCCATCGTGTCTCCGGTATCAGGTGCAAGTGCCGATCTGCTGCGCATCGCCTTCGCCGGCGGGGCGGTAGGCAACTGGCGGCTGCGGACAGGGCGACTGCGGCGCTTCGTCATACTGGCTGAAACCGCCCCGGTCGAGCCAGGCCTGGAAATTGCGCTGCGCGGCCGCATGCCAGTCGCTGCGCAGGGCCAGCGGGCTGCCGCGCTGCAGGCGCAGCAGGGGGCTGCCGTGCTGCCAGCGCTCGAGTGCCAGCCGGGTCGGAAACAGGGCGGCATGCAGGCGGGCGCGGCGGCGCCGCTCCTCGGCGTCGCCTGTAGGCGGGGATGATCGATCGCTCGATTGGGGGTCGGTATGCACGATATGGTCCTCGTCGATGCGCGGAAGCTCTACGGTAAGAACTCCCTAGTGCGTTAGGCGGATTCCTAACGCGTTGAAGTCTATCAATGAGAAGACCGCAAAGTTTGACGTTAATCAAATGAGCGCATGCATCTAACGCGGCTGCAAGGAATGCTCCACCCCCGATGGGGGCGCTGGGGATGCGTGCGGCCGTGGCGGCGCTTGGTTGGGTGCCAGCCCTTCTGTTAAAGTGGCGCCCCATGAGCAAACTTTCCCTGGACCGGATCCTGCAATCGCAGGGATTCGGCACCCGCAAATACTGCCGCGCCCTGATCGAGGACGGCGACGTGCTGGTCAACGGCACGCTCGAGGACAACTACAAGGCGACGTTCGACACCACCGACCTGGTGCTGACCGTGTTCGACGAGGAATGGCGCTACCGCGAGCACCTGTACATCGCGCTGTACAAGCCGGCCAACTACGAGTGTTCGCGAAAGCCGAGCCACCACCCGGGCGTGCTGACCCTGCTGCCGGAACAGTTCAGCTGGCGCGAGGTGCAGCCGGTTGGCCGCCTGGACCACGACACCACCGGCCTGCTGCTGATGTCGGATGACGGTCCCTTCATCCACGCCCAGTCGTCGCCCAAGCGCCATGTGCCCAAGGTCTACCAGGCGACTACCGCCGAACCGGTCACCGAGGCACTGGTCGCACAGCTGCTGGCCGGCGTCCAGCTGCATGACGAGCCGGCGCCCCTGAAAGCCGTCTCCTGCGTGCAGCGCGGCGAGCACCAGCTCGAGATCGTGCTCGAACAGGGCAAGTACCACCAGGTGAAGCGCATGCTGGCCGCCGCCGGCAACCACTGCAACGCACTGCACCGCTCGCAGATCGGCGGCCTGACCCTGGAAGCGCTGGGCCTGCAGGAAGGGGAGTGGTGCTTCCTCGAACAAGCCCAGCTGGACCTGCTCGTGTAGGGTGGGCGGGTTTCCCGCCCACGCGGTGATTGTTACCGGCTCTGTTTCCACTCCGGATGATCTTGCCGCAACGATCACCGCGTGGGCGGACAAGCCGCGCACCGTACGTGCACATCACGCCTAACGGTGCGACACCAACGCAGCTTTTCCGCGACACTGCTGTTGACAATTCGCCATGTCATGGCTGCTTCCAAAGAAAACCATGCAAGTAAAATCGCTTCCCGCAGCCCTGCTGCCGTTCCTGCTCGCCTCGCCCGTCCTTGCCCAGCAATCCGCTCCCTCGCTGACCCAGCAACTGGGTGACTGCACCCGGCTCACCGATACCAGCGCGCGCCTGGCCTGCTTCGACAGCCTGGCCGCTGCCCACGGCGCCACCGCGGCCGCACCCGCGGCGCCGGTCGCCGCTTCCGGCGCCGAGCCCGCGCCGCCGCCGATCGCCAGCGCCACGCCCGGCCAGGCGCCCACGGCCTTCCCAGCCAGGATCTTGCCGAACCCAAGCGCATCGGTCGACCCCACCGTGGAGGCGGCCGCCGAGTACACCATGGCCAGCCACTGGGAACTGGACGACAAGCATAAGCGCGGCATTTTCGTTTTCCGTCCGCACAATCCGAACTACCTGATCGGGGCGCGCACCTACAGTCCGAATGAAGCGCCCTACAAGCCCTTCCGCGCGGCCGACTTCACCGGCAAGCTGTCGCACGCCGAACTGCAATACCAGCTCGGCTTCAAGATGAAGGCGATCGAGACCGCGTTCTCGCTGCCGGTCGACGTCTGGTTCGGCTATACCCAGAACAGCTTCTGGCAGGCCGGCAACCGCGAAGCCTCGAGCCCCTTCCGCGAGACCAATTACCAGCCAGAGGTCATGCTGGTGACGCCGCTGAACGTGAGCGTGTTCGGCGCCAACCTGAAATACCTGAACCTGGGCCTGAACCACCAGTCCAACGGCCAGGCATCGAGCCTGTCGCGCAGCTGGAACCGGATCTATGCCCAGGTCGGCCTCGAGCGCGGGCGGCTGGCGCTGACCGGGCGCGTCTGGAAGCGCATCAATGAATCGCTCGAAGACGACAACAACCCGGACATCGTCGACTACATGGGCCGCATGGAGCTGAGCGGCAGCTACCGCATGGACGGGCACGAGTTCTCGGCCATGGTGCGCCATAATTTCCACACGAGCAAAAGCGCGACCCAGCTCGGCTGGGCCTTCCCGCTGGTGGGACCGCTCAAGGGGTATGTGCACTGGTTCTCGGGCTATGGCCAGAGCCTGATCGACTACAACTACTTCCAGCGCACGATCGGCGCGGGCGTCGTTGTCCAGTATTGAGGCAGCCGGGCGGCGCCCGCCGGTCCGCGGGCATGAGGCTTTACAATAGCGGGTTGCCAATACACCCTCGCTACCGATGAAACTCGCCACACTCAAGGATGGCAGCCGCGACGGCCAGCTGATCGTCGTCGCGCGCGACCTGAAGACCGCCCACGTCGCCGACGGCATCGCGCCCACGCTCCAGGCCGCCCTCGACGACTGGGGATTCATCGCGCCCCAGCTGGCCGAACTGTCCCTGCTGCTCAATGAAGGGCGGGTGGAAGGACCGGCGCGCCGTCCCTTCGATTTCGATCCCGCGCGCTGCATGGCGCCGCTGCCGCGCGCCTACCAGTGGGCCGACGGCTCCGCCTATGTGAACCACGTCGAACTGGTACGCAAGGCGCGCAAGGCCGAGATGCCGGCCTCGTTCTGGGAAGATCCGTTGATGTACCAGGGCGGCAGCGACGATTTCCTCGGTCCACAGGACGACATCGTGCTGGCCCATGAGGAATGGGGCATCGATTTCGAGGCCGAGGTGGCGGTGATCACCGGCGACGTGCCGATGGGCGCGACGCCGGACGAGGCGCACGGCCAGATCCGCCTGCTCATGCTGGCCAACGACGTCTCGCTGCGCAATCTCATCCCGGACGAACTGGCCAAGGGGTTTGGTTTCCTGCAGTCGAAGCCGGCGACGAGCTTTTCTCCGATGGCGGTCACGCCGGACGAGCTGGGCGACGCATGGCGCGGCGGCAAGCTGCACCTGCCGCTGCGCTCGACTTGGAACGGCCACCTCGTCGGGCGGCCGGATGCCGGCACCGACATGGTGTTCAATTTCCCGCAGCTGGTGGCGCACCTGGCCAAGACGCGCAATGTGCGCGCCGGCAGCATCGTCGGCTCGGGCACGGTGTCGAACAAGGATGCGTCGCGCGGTTACTCATGCATCGCCGAGCAACGCTGCCTGGAACTGATTGCCGATGGCGAGGCCAGCACGCCCTTCATGCGCTTCGGCGACACCATCCGCATCGAGATGCTAGACGAGAAGGGCAAATCGATCTTCGGCGCCATCGACCAGGCTGTGAAACGCCTGGCGTAGGGTGGGCGGGTCCCCCGCCCACGCGGTGATCGCGATCGGCTCCATTCTCGTGCCCGATGATCTCGCCGCTACCTATCACCGCGTGGGCGGCGAAGCCGCCCACCCTACGGACCAGAACGCATCCGGCGCCGCATCCCCACGCAAGTCCACATCAACCGGCCGGCTGATCCTGCGCAATACCTCCGCCGCCACCAGCCGCCCATCCGGCTCATGCAGCCGGTACCACAGCAAGGCCACCCCCGACAGCCGCAAATGCTGCCCCGTAAACAGGTTCTCCTTCACGATGCTCATGCCTTCCAGGCGCAGGTCCACATCGAGTACCAGGCTGCCCGCCGTCCGTTCGCCATACCCGAGATAGCGCGCCGTATTAAACAGCGGACTCCTGTCGCTGGCTTCCCCGGCCCTGAGCGAATCGACGAAGGCATCCACCGCCTTCAGCTGTGCCTGTGCGGCCTGGACCACGGCCGCAATCTCCTTCTTCTGCTCGCCCTTGGCCGCATCGACCAGTCCCTGCAGCTCGGCAATGCGCTGGGCGTAGGTGGCGCGCTGGGTGGCAAGACCCTGTAGGCGGCCGAGCAGCTGCTCGTAGCGCTGCCAGTCGAGTTCACCGAGGTAGCCGCCGCCGAGTCCGCTGATGCGCTCCGGACAGGCTTGGGCCAGGGCGCTGGCGAACAGGCTGCGCGCACCGTCGCCATAAGCCATTCCCGCCACGGCGACGTCGCTGCGCAGCAGGGCAGTGAGGTCGGCGCCGGCGCGTACCGTGGCCGGGACCACGGTCAATAGCGTGGGCAAGCCTGGCGCCAGCGCCACCATGCCGGCTGGGCGGGAGGCGTCGAGCAGGCGCTGCAGCGCCCGGTTTCGCTCCGCCAGCTCGACGGCAAGGCGGGTGAGGGCGCTGTCCACCGTGCGGGCCGCCACCATGCCCTGGGCCGTGGCGGGATCGTAGAGGACAGTGGGCCGGTCCCGCGGCAGGCGTTCGCACAGGCCGGCGGCCAGCTCGCGCGCCAGGTCGACAGCGCGCACCAACCCGGCAGCGCCGAACTGGCGGGTGTCGATCGTGCCGGCTAGCGGCTTCGACTGGCTCGGGGCCAGGCGCGCGAGCAGTTCGGCGCGCTCGGCTTCGGCCAGGGATTGGCGTGCCTCGGCTTCGAGCTGGCGGGTGCGCAGCTCGGCCAGGTGGGAAGATGGCTGGGCATGGGCCGAAGCGGAGTTCAAGACCAGTATCAGAGGGAGGACCCAGTACGCAGGTAACAACGAGACTGGAAGCTCAATGCGCCAGGGCAGGGTAAGACGGCAGCGAAGCGACATGTGGCTCCTACAGTCCTGTGAACGAAATATTTCCTGTAGTAAATGTAAGAAATTGTCGGAAAGATTAGAAGAAGTTTCTGCCTAGTTGATTGCGAAATATCAAGGTCCATAGAATTGCTGGATTTCTCAGGTACATGTTCGGAATACTAAGCAAGCTCATGCGTGTAGCGTAGCGAACCTGACTGAACGGTATGCGGTAAAATTGTCGAGTTAACCAAATGGTTTTATGAGCATCATTCACTATCCATTTACTGCTGTGGAGCTTGGCTTTGCCGTTTCGCTCGCCTGTTCGCTGCTGCTCGTCGTGACGACGCGCTGGCACGGACAGTTTTCGCTCGACGCAATACACGGCGTGCAAAAATTTCACGTCACTCCGACGCCGCGCATCGGTGGCGCAGCCGTCGCGCTCGGTCTATGGCTGTCGCTTGGGGCGTTGCCGGCAGAGCAATACAAGCTCCTACTGCCAGTGTTGGTTTCAGCCATGCCCGCCTTCATCTTTGGACTCGCCGAAGACGTGACTCGCAGAGTGTCCGTGCGTGCTCGCCTGCTCGCCACCATGGCCAGCGGCATCTGCTGCTGGGGCCTGACCGGCGTCACGCTGCTGCACATCGGTATTGCGCCCCTGGATGCGTTGCTGGGCTGGCTCCCGGCCTCGGTGCTGTTCACCGCCTTCGCGGTTGGTGGCGTGGCCAATGCGATCAACATCATCGATGGCTTCAATGGTCTGGCCAGCGGCACCGTCTTCATCGGTATGGCCACGCTGGGACTGATCGCGCAGAATGCCGGAGATCCCGACCTGGCCCAGCTGTGCTTTGTCGTCTGCGCTGTCACGGCAGGCTTCTTTGTCGTGAACTTTCCGTTCGGGAAACTGTTCCTCGGCGATGGCGGCGCCTACCTGCTCGGCTTTCTGCTGGCCTGGATGGCGGTGATGCTGGTATACCGTAACCCGCAAGTGTCGCCCTGGGCCGCACTGCTGGCCTGTGGCTATCCAGTCTTCGAAACCGTCTTTACCATCGTGCGCCGCGCATGGGGACGGCGTCACCCGGGTCATCCGGACAGTGCCCACCTGCACAGCCTGGTCAAGACGGTGATCGCTGCCCATTACTTCCGCGCGCTGCCGACAGCATTGCGCAATGCTGCAGTGTCGCCAATTTCGTGGGTGGTGGCGCTGGTGCCGGCGTGGATGGCAGTACGCTTCGCAGCCGAGCCGGACTTCCTGCTACAGTGTGTGCTGGCCAGCTTTTCGTTGTATTTGTCGATGTATGCCTGCCTGGCGTCGGCCCGGCGAGCGCGGCTTCGCAATGCCGAAGATCCGGCGCAGTTGCCCGCAATCGTACTCGGCGAGGCCGACACATCCTTGCTGCAACGTGGGCTGTAAGCCCCGCCGTACGTCCAAACACGCCATAATCCAAACATCGTAGGCGTACGCCTTTACCCCAGCATGCTTGCAAGCCATGACTATCCTCGTTTCCCGAGGCGCCGTTTCCATTGGCGCCAGTTTCGTGCCCGAGCGGCTCGTTCAGCATGAGGAGCGCGCTGATAAGCGCGGCGAGCTGGACTGTGCCGCCGAGCTCGCCAGCGTCGGATCATGAAGATCCTGTTGTTTGGCAAGAATGGACAGCTTGGCTTGGAACTGCGCCGTGCGCTTGCACCGCTCGGTGAGCTGCACGCGCTTGGCCGGTACGATGCCGACTTTGCCAGGCCGGACACGCTACGGGCATGCGTGCGTCGCTATCGTCCGGACGTCATCGTCAACGCCGCCGCCTACACGGCGGTGGACCGCGCCGAGCATGACGAAGCCGCAGCGCATGCGATCAACGCGCTGGCGCCGGGTGTGCTGGCCGAAGAGGCCCGCGCGTGCGGCGCCTGGATGGTGCATTACTCGACCGATTATGTATTCAACGGCGCGAAGGGAAGTGGGGCCGGCGGCGGCTATCTCGAAACCGATGCGACCAGCCCATTGTCGGCCTACGGGCGTACCAAGCTCGGCGGTGAGGAACGCATCCGCGCCAGCGGGGCGCATCACTTGATTCTGCGAACGGGCTGGGTATTCGGACGCCACGGCGCCAACTTCTTGAAAACGATCCTGCGCTTGGCGAAGGATCGACCACGGCTCGAGGTCGTAACCGACCAATATGGCGCGCCCACCGGCGCTGAACTGCTGGCGGATGCCACTGCGCTGGCGCTTTACCGCATTGCCCTCCAGCGCGAGGCGATTGAGTTGCTGTCGGGTACGTATCACGTGGCAGCATCTGGAGAGACGAGCTGGCATGCCTATGCCTGTCACGTGATTGAACGGGCACTGGCACAAGGTATGGAGCTTGCTGTGAGGGTGGACCAGGTCCTTCCGGTTGCCGCGGCGGATTGGGGTGCGCCAGCCGCACGTCCGGCCAATTCCCTGCTCGATACGAGCAAGTTCCGCACTACCTTCGACCTGGTACTGCCGGACTGGCGCGAGCACGTCGACCGCCTGGTTGCAGAAATCGCGTCGAGCGGCAGCACCATATGAGAAAGAACATGATCGAAACGAATAATGGTTCGGCATTATCCTGGCCATGCCGATGCGGGATGCTGGCCATGGACAAATTTCGATATGCGTCCTGAGCGAAAAGGTGTACTGATGCAGATTACCCGTCTGGCCATTCCCGATGTCTTGCGGATCGAACCGCAGGTGTTCACCGATGAGCGCGGATCCCTCTATGAAAGTTTCCACCAGGCCCGCTTCGAGGAAGCCATCGGGCGCAAGGTGAAATTTGTGCAGGATAACCATTCGACATCGGTGAGGAATGTACTGCGCGGTCTGCATTACCAGGTAGGGAAGCCGCAGGGAAAACTGGTTCGCACTGTGTCGGGTAGTGTCTTCGATGTCGCCGTTGACCTGCGACGTTCATCTCCTACATTTGGTCGGTGGGTCGGCGAGGTGCTCAGTGGAGAGAACAAGGCCCAGTTGTGGGTACCGGAAGGGTTTGCCCATGGGTTTCTCGTGCTGTCGGAAACGGCTGATGTTGTGTATAAGTTGACAGACTATTATGCTCCCGAGCACGAGCGTTGCATTTCCTGGAACGATCCTAGCTTGAATATTTCATGGCCGCTTACTGGTGTGTTGCGGGTCTCATCCAAGGACGAGAACGGCGCCCAGTTCACGAACGCGGACTGTTTTGCTTAAAGATTACAACTTTCCCCCATGAAGGGGGTTTCAAGTTATGTGATAGTCGGTATATAACAAAAAGTTATGGCTCGCTTTTTCTTTTGTCACATTTTCAAGCAAGATATTAAAGAGCTAATTGACAAAGATAGGCATTGTACAAAATTTATCTTTTCCCATCGCTCATCGCGCGATCTGGTTTTCTTGGGAAAATAAGTGTTGTATGTCAGGGATTTTAGCCATCCGTAACAATTTCCCGCTGTTACCATACTGCCGAGACGGATATAATTGCAGGTTATCCGACTGTTACCATCTCTCTGTTCAGAATATCAAATGTCCAAGTTCTTGCTTCGCGCAGCGGCGCTTACGCTAGCCGCCACCTCGAGTATTGCTGCTGCTCAAGAAGTATCTGCACGTGCTGACGAGATGTTTGGTCAAGAATTGACCAGCTCAGTCGCTGCCGCAACGCCAGCCGCAGCGCGCCGGGTGTCGATCTCGAACACTACCGCAGCCCAGGCTCAGGCGAGTCAGGCGGCGGCCCCTTCGATTCCCGCTGCACCGGCAGCGAACGCGGCACAGGCCAGGCCGCAGACCGAGTTCCAGAAGTTCATCTTCGACAGCGTCGGGCAGGAACTTCCTATCTTCGGCGCTAGTTTTTTCGCCAACGCCCCATCGACGTTTGCGCCCATCCTGAACTCGCCCGTGCCATCGGAGTACGTGCTCGGCCCGGGCGACGAGCTCCTGATCCGCGGGTGGGGAACCATTGATATCGACTTTCGGGCAACCATCGACCGCAATGGCACGATTTCGATCCCGACCATCGGATCGGTGGTGCTGGCAGGGGTGAAGGCAGGCGACGCCGATGGCGTCATCCGCAGCGCCGTTGCCAAGCTCTACAAGGGTGTCACCATCAGCGTGAATTTCGGGCAGTTGCGCGCGATTACCGTGTACGTGGTTGGTCAGGCGAGCCGTCCAGGCACCTATACCGTTTCCAGCCTGTCGACCCTTGTGACCGCGCTGTTCGCCAGCGGGGGGCCGAATGCCAACGGCAGCATGCGCCGCGTGCAAGTGAAGCGTGCCGGCCGCGTCGTCACCGAGCTCGACTTGTATGCCTTCATCGCGAAAGGCGACAAGTCGGCCGACGTCAAGCTGCAGGATGGCGACTCGATCTATATTCCGCCGGCTGCCGGCTACGTGGCCCTGGTCGGCAAGGTCAACAGTCCAGCCGTGTATGAACTCAAGACCGGCAGCGACACCATCGAATCGATGCTCGATTTTGCTGGCGGCACGCCGGTGGTTGCCGACCCGCGTCGCGCGTTCCTGGAACGCATCGATCCGACCAGGAACCGCCCTCGCAGTGTGGAGCAATTCGCGCTCGACTCCGCTAGCCTGAAGCGTCCGCTGAAGGACGGCGACGTGCTGAACATTACGTCGATCACGCCGGAATTCTCGAATGCGGTGATCTTACGTGGCAATGTGGATCAGCCCGTCCGGGCGCCGTTCAGTGCGGGCATGCGCGTTAGCGACCTGATCCCAAGCCGCGACTACCTGATTACCCGTGCGTCGGTGAAGCGCCAGAACGAAGTCGTATCGACCGGACAGACCGAGCGAGTCACCAACCAGCGCGCCGATACGATCGCAGCCAGTGTCGGTAACCTGATCGATGAGGTGAACTGGGACTACGCGGTGGTCGAACGCATCAACCGTAGCGACCTTTCGGTAACCCTGATCCCCTTTAACCTGGGCAACGTCTTTGCCAATCCAACTGGTGCGGACAACATCCAGCTTCAGCCAGGTGACACCGTAACGGTTTTCTCGCAACAGGATGTGGCTGTTCCGATGGACAAGCGGCGCGTGATGGTGCGCATCGAAGGTGAAGTCAAGGTGCCTGGCGTGTATCAGATGAGCGCAGGCGATACCCTGCAAAGCCTGCTGGCCAAGGCCGGCGGCCCGACCGTCAACGCTTACCTGTTCGGTACGGCATTCCACCGCGAGACCGTTCGCCGGGAGCAGGAAGTTAACCTCGAAAAAGCTGCTCGTCGTCTCGAAGCTCAGATTAACAAAGAGCAAAGTCTTGCTCTTGCCAACCAGCAGGGTTTGACTACAGTTAACCCACAAATGCTTGAAGCACAACAGCGGGCACAGGCCGCATTGGCGCGACAGAAGATCGAACAATTCCGCCAGTTAAAGCCGACTGGAAGGATTGCTTTCAATCTGGACCCTAAAGAACGTTCCTTCAGCCGCCTGCCCCAAATCAAGCTTGAAAACGGTGACCGACTGGTTGTGCCTGCAGCGCCTGCCTTCGTGCACGTATTTGGCGCGGTCAACGTGGAATCTTCCTCGCTCTGGAAACCGAATGCACGCGTCAAGGATTACCTGAATACGGCGGGAGTTACCGCTGACGCGGATATCGACCAGGCCTTCGTTATCCGCGCCGACGGTAGCGTCGTTTCGCGCGAATCGGGCGGTTGGATGTTCGGCAGCGTTGGCGGGCTTGAGGTCATGCCTGGTGACAGTGTCGTCGTTCCAGAAAAATTCGATCGCGAAACCAAATGGACAAAATTCATGAAGGGAACACGCGAGTGGGCGCAGATTTTCGCAAATTTCGGGCTGGGTGCCGCTGCAATCAAGACGTTGCGTGATTAGGATAGTGTGCAAGTATGAATGATGAAATGTTGAAAAAAACTGCGGAAAGCAATGCGAGGGATGGCGAAATCAGTCTGGTGGATTTACTAATTGTCGTCGCAAAACGAAAAAAACTAATTTTTGGCGTGCCGGTCACTGTTGCTGTTCTGTCTGCCGCCTTGAGTTTTGCGATACCGAAGACCTTCCAAGCATCGGCCAAGTTGCTGCCGCCTCAGCAAAACCAGTCGAGCGCTTCGGCACTGCTGTCGCAGCTGGGCGGCATGGCCGGCGTTGCAGCGGGAGCGGCCGGGCTGAAAAATCCAAACGATCTCTATATTGGAATGCTCAAAAGCCGTACCGTGGCGGATCGCTTGATCGCCCAGTTTGGCCTAAAGGATGTATACAAGGCCGATACGATGGAAATGGCCAGAAATAGGTTGGAGGCAAATACCAGCATTAATTCCGGCAAGGATGGTTTGATCACCATCGCGGTTGAGGGACGAGATCAGAAGCTCGTAGCACCTCTTGCCAATGCTTATGTAAGTGAACTGCTGCGCTTGACTAAAGTGCTTGCTGTAACCGAAGCTTCTCAGCGCCGCATGTTTTACGAACATCAGTTCGAGCAAGTGAAAGACAATCTGGCGAAGGCGGAGATGGCGCTGAAAGGTGCACTGAATACACGAGGAGTAGTGAGCATTGATGGTGAGAGTCGGGCTATTGTGGAAACAGTAGGGCGATTGAAAGCGCAGGTTTCAGCCAAGGAAATTCAGCTGAGCTCAATGCGCGCATTCGTTACCAATGCAAACCCCGAATACCGCCGTGCGGAGGAGGAGCTGAATGGCTTGCGCAGCGAATTGTCGAAACTTGAAAACGGTCGCGGTGCCGCGGTATCAGCCGCAAGTGAGAGCAAACCGGGCGGCCTGGAAAATATCAAGCTGCTGCGAGATCTCAAGTATCACCAGATGCTCTACGAGATGCTGGCTAAGCAGTACGAGATCTCACGCCTCGACGAAGCAAAGGATCCATCGATCGTTCAGGTTCTCGACAAGGCTATCGAGCCGGAGAGAAAATCCAAACCAAGTCGTGCGCTGATCGTGGTGCTGTCGACAATGATGTCGTTCGTGCTCGCACTGCTATGGGCATTCTTCAGCGAAAGCCACCGAAAAGCGATGCAGTCACAGGACGAAGCTGCCCGGTGGAGCGAGCTAAAATCTTATCTGAAATTCAGATAAGCCAGCGATATCAAAGTTTTACGCATAGGTCCAGACCGGTGATCCCTCCGGGTCGCCGCCGCAGAAGCGGCGCAAACATTCTTACGACAAATGGATTGGGGCGTAGTTCTTACGGCCCAGTCGGTTCAGACAGACGCCGGAAATTGCCGTCTTCGCATGTTCAATGTCCGGGCGGCAGTGGTTCGACTCAAGATTGTGACCCATGTCGGGAAAGCGACAATAACAGCTGTGTTGACTTGGACCAGGCCGGCCTGGTGTGCTTACGTTTTGCCTGTCCAACCAGGCTGAATACGCCGAATCTTGACGTGCATGAACGTTGAAACGCAATCTTCTTGGGTTTAGAAATGATTTTAGTTACTGGCGGTGCCGGATTCATTGGATCAAATTTTGTGCTTGACTGGCTTGCACAAAGTGATGAATCCGTAATTAATCTCGACAAGCTCACTTATGCGGGAAATCTCGACAACCTGAGCACTATTGCTAATGATTCACGACATATTTTCGTGCGCGGTGACATTGGCGACACGGCCCTCGTCGGCAGCCTGCTGGCGGAATACCGCCCACGCGCGGTCGTTCATTTTGCCGCTGAAAGTCACGTGGACCGTTCCATCCTCGGCCCTGCCGCGTTTATCGAAACGAATGTAACGGGTACATTCAAGCTGCTCGAGGCGGTGCGCGCTTACTGGAACAGCCTGCCCGCGACCGAGGGCAGCAGTTTCCGCTTCCTCCACGTTTCCACCGACGAGGTGTACGGTTCGCTGGAGCCGGATGCCCCGCCTTTCACCGAAACTACGGCATACGCCCCCAATAGTCCATATTCGGCCTCCAAAGCAGCCTCGGATCACCTGGTTCGTTCCTACCATCACACCTATGGCCTGCCGGTACTGACTACTAATTGCTCCAATAACTATGGTCCCTACCATTTTCCGGAGAAGTTGATTCCCTTGATCCTGACGAATGCCAGGGCCGGCAAGGCCCTGCCTGTGTATGGCGATGGGCAGCAAGTACGCGATTGGCTCTATGTGGGCGACCATTGCGCGGCGATCCGCCGCGTGCTGGCGGACGGCCGCGTCGGGGAGGTATATAACGTTGGAGGTTGGAACGAAAAGACGAACCTGGATGTGGTGCGTAGCCTGTGCACCATGCTGGACCTGCTTGACCCGAAGCAGCCTGGCATGGATGGAGCGGTACACAGCTATGCAGAGCAGATAACCTTCGTTGAGGATCGCCCGGGTCATGACCGTCGCTATGCGATAGATGCACGCAAGCTTGAACGCGAACTTGGCTGGCGCCCGGCCGAAACTTTTGAAACCGGCATCGAGAAGACCGTGCGCTGGTATCTGGCCAACGAAGAGTGGGTTCGCAACGTGCAGTCGGGAGACTACCAGAACTGGCTGGAAAAGAACTACGCTGGCCGAGACCAGCGAAAGGAGCGGCCATGAGTGCCAACGCATTGCCCCGCAAGGGGATTATCCTGGCCGGCGGTTCCGGGACCAGGCTCTATCCGGTGACTGTCTCTGTTTCTAAACAGCTCTTGCCGGTCTATGACAAGCCGATGATCTATTATCCTTTAACCACGTTAATGTTGGCAGGGATTCACGACATCCTGATCATCTCGACGCCGCAAGATACGCCGCGTTTCCAGGAAATGCTGGGTGACGGGCATCAGTGGGGACTGAACCTGAGCTATGCAGTGCAGCCGACGGCAGACGGACTGGCGCAAGCTTTCATCATCGGCAGGGAGTTCGTCGGTAATCATCCTTCCACCCTCATCCTGGGCGATAACATCTACTACGGCCATGACTTCGAGGCGCAGTTGCGTCGTGCTGCCGACCGCAGCAGTGGAGCAACTGTGTTTGCCTACCGCGTACAGGATCCAGAGCGCTATGGCGTAGTCGAGTTCGACGAGCTACGGCGCGCGATCAGTATCGAGGAGAAGCCCGAGCAGCCAAAGTCCAACTATGCACTGACAGGTCTTTATTTCTACGACAGTTCTGTATGCGACATCGCAGCACAGGTAAAGCCTTCTCCGCGTGGAGAGCTGGAGATTACTGACGTGAATCGCACTTACCTCCAGCGCGATCAGCTCAACGTCGAACTGATGCGGCGTGGCATGGCCTGGCTTGATACAGGCACCCACGACTCATTGCTGGAAGCAGGCCAGTTTATCGCCACCATCCAGCACCGGCAGGGGCTGAAAGTAGCCTGTCCCGAAGAAATCGCCTACCGCAAAGGCTATATCACTGCTGCCGAACTGGAAGCGCTGGCCCAGCCCCTCAAGAAAAACGAATACGGTCAATATCTGCTGCGACTGCTTTACGATTCCGCGGCCGATCCCCTGATACTCAAGTAATAGGTTTTACTAAAGAAATCGCCATGCAACTCACAAACAATACCCGCATCGCCATCATCGGACTGGGCTACGTCGGCCTGCCTCTGGCCGTCGAGTTCGGGAAAAAGTACCCAACTACCGGTTTCGACATCAATCAAGGCCGTGTACAAGAACTGAAGAACGGTGTCGATCACACCCTGGAAACCGACTCCCACGAGCTAGAAGCGGCCAAGCTGCTTGGCTATACGACGGATGCCGAGGATCTGCGCGAAGCTACGGTCTACATCGTTACCGTACCCACTCCGATCGACGATTACAAACAGCCGGACCTAACGCCACTGCGAAAAGCGTCCGAAACGCTCGGCAAGGTGATCAAGAAAGGCGACGTCGTCGTCTATGAGTCGACCGTGTACCCGGGCGCGACCGAAGAGTATTGCGTACCTGTGCTCGAACAGGTCTCGGGCCTGGTATTCAACCAGGACTTCTACATCGGCTACAGCCCCGAGCGTATCAATCCGGGCGACAAGGAGCACCGCCTTACGACCATCATGAAGGTGACTTCGGGCTCGACCCCGGAAGTGGCGGATTTCGTCGACGCGCTCTACGGCAGCATCATCGAGGCCGGCACCCACAAGGCGTCTTCGGTCAAGGTGGCTGAAGCCGCCAAAGTCATCGAGAACACCCAGCGCGACCTGAACATCGCGCTGATGAACGAACTGGCGATCATTTTCGCGAAGCTGGACATCGATACCGAAGACGTACTCAAAGCCGCGGGCACGAAATGGAACTTCCTGCCGTTCCGCCCAGGGCTGGTCGGCGGTCACTGCATCGGGGTCGATCCATACTACCTGACCCACAAGGCAGAAGCCATTGGTTACCATCCGCAAGTCATCCTCGCCGGACGTCGCATCAATGACGGTATGGGCGCCCATGTCGTTGGCCGACTCGTGAAACACATGATCAAGCGCCGCATCCAGGTCGATGGTGCGCACGTGCTGGTCATGGGCCTGACGTTCAAGGAGAACTGCCCGGACCTGCGTAACACGAAGGTCGTCGACATCATCAATGAGCTCAAGGATTACAACATCAACGTCGATGTCTATGACCCATGGGTGAGCGCGGAAGCCGCGCAGCACGAATACGCCATCACCCCTGTCCAGGCGCCTGTGCAGGGTAAATACGATGCGGTCATCATGGCTGTCGCGCATCGCGAGTTCAAGGAAATCGGCGCCAGCGGATTGCGCGCACTGGGCAAGCTCGAGCACGTCCTGTTCGACCTCAAATATGTGCTGCCTAAGGGCAAGGCGGACATCCGTCTCTGATCTACATGCCAAGTGACTGTAAATCCATGAATCGTTTTGATACCGTCCAACAAGAACTGCGCGCCCAGCCGAAGAAATGGCTGATTACCGGCTGCGCAGGCTTTATCGGTTCCAATTTGCTGGAAACCCTACTGAAACTCGACCAGAGCGTCGTCGGGCTCGATAGTTTTGCGACCGGCCACCAGTGTAACCTCGACGAGGTGCGCGAGATCGTTGGCGCCGAGCGTTGGTCGCGATTTAACTTCATCGAAGGCGACATTCGCGACGTCGCGGCCTGCCGTGCCGCAGTGGCCGGTGTCGACTATGTGCTGCACCAGGCTGCATTGGGCTCGGTACCGCGTTCGGTCAAGGATCCGCTGACGACCAACGACGTCAACATCAGCGGTTTCCTCAATATGCTCGACGCCGCCAGGAATGCCAACGTGAGCTCATTCGTCTATGCCGCTTCGAGCTCGACGTATGGCGACCATCCTGGCCTGCCGAAGTTTGAAGACCGAATCGGTAATCCATTGTCGCCTTATGCCGTCACCAAATACGTCAACGAACTGTACGCAAGCGTTTTCGCACGTTGCTACGGTTTCAAGGCAATTGGACTTCGCTACTTCAATGTGTTTGGAAAACGCCAGGATCCGCATGGCGCCTATGCAGCCGTGATCCCGAAATGGATTGCTGCAATGCTTGCGAACGAAGACGTCATGATCAACGGCGACGGGGACACGAGCCGCGACTTCTGTTTCGTCGAAAACGCAGTTCAAGCAAATTTGTTGGCCGCAACGACTGCCGAGGAAAACAAGGACGAGGTGTATAACGTCGCCGTAGGCGATATGACCACTCTGAATGAACTTCTCGGACATCTCCAGTCCGTCCTTGCCTCGCATGGTGTGGTCTACGACAAAGCTGCGGTCTATCGCGCATTCCGCGAGGGAGACGTACGGCATTCGCAGGCGGATATCGGGAAAGTGTCGCAGCGCCTGGGCTATGCACCGACCCATCCAATCCGCTCAGGGATTGAGACCGCGATGCCGTGGTACCTGTCGAATCGTCTCAACTGATCAAACCCGCACCAGCAGTGGCGCGCAGGTTCTGCTCCTGTGCGCAATGAGAACACTATGAACAATACGAAACCGATCTACGTTACCCAGCCGCACCTGCCTCCGCTGGAGGAGTTTTATCCATACCTGGAAAAGATTTGGGAAAACAAGATCCTGACCAACGGCGGTCCTTTCCACCAGCAGCTCGAGCGCGCATTGTGCGAATACCTGGGTGTCGAGCATCTGGCATTGTTCAGCAATGGCACGATCGCACTGGTCACAGCGCTGCAAGCGCTGCGTGTTACCGGTGAGGTGATCACAACGCCATATTCATTCGTCGCAACCGCGCATTCATTGCTGTGGAACGGTATTAAACCAGTGTTCGTGGATGTCGATCCAGTGACGCTGAACCTGGATCCCGCCAAGATCGAGGCCGCGATCACGCCGCAAACGACGGCGATCATGCCGGTGCATTGTTATGGCAATCCTTGTGACGTCGAGGCCATCCAGAAGATCGCCGATAACTACAACCTGCGCGTGATCTACGACGCCGCACATGCATTTGGTGTGCAGACCCAGAACGGCAGCGTATTGAAATACGGCGACCTTTCGGTGCTGAGCTTCCATGCGACCAAGGTCTTCAATACCTTCGAGGGCGGTGCAATCATCTGCCCCGACGCGAAGACCAAGCTGCGTATCGACCAGCTGAAGAATTTCGGTTTCGTCGACGAGCTGACGGTCGTCGCGCCTGGCATTAACGGCAAAATGAGCGAAATTAACGCGGCTTTTGGCATGCTCCAGCTGCAGGGCGTCGACCAGGCGATCGCACGCCGCCAGGAGATCGACACCATGTACCGGCGCCTGCTCAAGGACGTTAAGGGCATTCACTGCCTGGACGATGCGGGTCAGGAGGTATCCAATTACTCCTACTTCCCGATCCTCGTGAAGGATGGCTATCCCCTCGACCGCGATGCGCTGTTCGAAAAACTGAAAGATCATTTGGTCTTCGCGCGCCGCTACTTCTATCCGTTGATTTCCGACTTTCCGATGTACCGCGGCCTGCCCTCGGCGAACTCCGCCAACCTGCCGATTGCAAACAGGGCAGCGAAGCAGGTGCTCTGCCTGCCGATCTACCCGAATCTGGGCGACGATGACGTCGAGCGCGTAGCAAACCTCATCATCGGGGACGACTAATGAAACTCGCGATCATGCAGCCCTATTTTTTTCCATATCTGGGGTATTTTCAGCTGATTGCTTCGGTCGACAAGTTCGTATTCTACGATGACGTCAATTTCATCAAGAATGGATGGATCAACCGGAACCGCCTGTACCTGGCCGGCGCCACGCGTTATATCACCGTGCCTTTGGCTGGTGCCAGCCCGTTTCTAAAAATTAATGAAATTCAGGTGCAGCAGGGCGAAGGCTGGCGTCGCAAGATTGCTGAAAGCGTTCGCCACTCCTACTCGCGTGCGCCATATTTCGCCGAAGTCGGCGAACTTCTGCATCGCGTGCTGTTCTCGAGCGAGACGAAAATTGGCGACACGGCCAAGGCAAGCATCACCGAAGTGTGCGCCTACCTCGACCTGGCGCCGGAGTTCGTGGCAAGCTCGACTGTCTATGGCAACGCGCAGCTAACTGGTGCAGAACGGGTTCTGGATATCTGTGCGCAGGAAGGCGCCCGGCACTACTACAACCCTCCCGGAGGGCGCGAGCTGTACAACGACGAGGAATTCAACGCGCGTGACATCGGACTGCACTTCATCCATCCGGAGCTTAAACCTTATCCGCAATTCGCAGAGCAATTCGAGCCGGGCCTGTCGATCATTGATGTGCTAATGTTCAATGATCGCGAAACTGTCAAGGCGATGATCCAGACCGGAGAGCGGCCGTGAGCCAGCACGCGATCGGCGGCTACTTCGAGCTTCCCCTTGTGTCGCAACAGGAGCAGATATTGCCTCAAGCGGCGCGCTTTCAATCTGCACGGTCGGCCTTCCTGACCTTGCTGCGCCTCGGGAAACCGCGTCGCGTATGGATGCCCTATTACTTGTGCGACTCGATGTATGCGCCTTTGCGCGAGGCCGGTGTCCCTTGGCAGTCATATTCCCTGTCCGAAGCCTTTGAGATCGCTGGTGAGCCCGATGTGCGTGAGGGTGACTGGCTTTACTACGTCAATTACTTTGGTATTTGCGATGGAAAGATCGATGCCTTACTGCATCAATACAACCCGCAGCAAGTTGTGCTTGATCACTGCCAGGCTTTTTATAGCCAACCCAGGTCCTGTCTCGCTAATATCTACTCTCCGCGAAAATTCTTCGGAGTACCCGACGGTGGGTTGCTCATCACTGCGCTGCCTGTCGAAGAACCGGCGCAGGAAGATACGGAATCGATTGCCCGCGCAAGCTATCTGCTGAAGCGCTTTGCTGACACACCAGAGGCTGGCTATGGCGACTATCAAGCATCCGAGCGGTCCTTGGACAACATGGAACCGAGGCGGATGTCGCGCCTGACAGAAAAGCTGTTGTCGTCGGTATCGCTGAAAGACGTCATGGAAAGGCGCAATGCAAACTTTGGGTATCTGCAACAGCGACTGTCGGAATGGAATCGTTGTGCTATACCCGAAACCGTCAATGCTCCTCTTTGCTATCCGTTGCTTGTCAAGTCTCCAGGTCTGCGTGAGCATCTGATCGGGCAACGCATCTTTGTTCCCAAATACTGGCCGGATGTACAGAATTCAGTGGAAGAGGGATCGGTTGAACACGTTTTTACCAACTGCCTGCTACCGCTGCCATGCGACCAACGTTATGGAGTTGAAGACATGATGCGGATTGCAGACACCTGTATCGATTACATCAATCGAAACTGCAACAGTTAAAAGAGAAACTATGAACATTCGCGGAAAAATCGTAACCCTCCGGGCTCCGGAACTAGCGGACGTGGAAAAACTGAGCAAGTGGAGCAATGATCCGGAAATCTGGAGCATGCTCGGGGGCTGGCATTTCCCGTTTTCTAGTCGTTCCACGGAAGAATGGGTAAAGGGCCGAAAAGATGGCAACCTGATCGACCACGTGTTCTGTATCGATACGCCCGAAGACGGCATGATCGGTACGGCCAACCTGGTGAATATTGACTGGAAAAACAAGAATGCTTTCCACGGCATGATGATCGGGGAATCCAACTTGCGCGGCAGGGGATATGCGCTGGATACCGTGTTCGCCCTCATGCGCTACGCGTTTATGGAACTCGGCCTGAACCGGCTTGATGGCGACATGATCGCCTATAACGAGCGTTCAATTCGGTTCTATCTTGAGAAATGCGGCTGGAAGCAAGAGGGTATCCGACGCGACTGGTTTTTCCGCAATGGACAGTTTTATGACAAGGTTGTTGTCGGGGTTACCCGCAACGATTATCTGGCTGCATTAGAAGCTAACAAATATTGGGACTAATCCCAGCAACAAGTAATTGGTTCTTCCTTGTCTCTCAAATCTAATATCCTCGCGAATTACGCAAGCCAGATCTATGTAACGCTGATCGGTATCGTTATGGTTCCCGTGTACGTCCAGTACATGGGGGCAGAGGCGTATGGCCTTGTCGGGTTCTTTACGATGCTCCAGGCATGGTTTCAGTTGCTCGATATTGGCCTGACTCCAACCATGGCCCGTGCGACTGCGCGTTATAACGGCGGTGCAATCGATCAACGCAGCTTAAGGCAACTCCTGCGTGCACTTGAAGGGATATTTGTCGGTGTTGCTTTTGTCGGAAGTATAGCAATTCTGGTCGGAGCGAACAAAATCGCTGCCGAATGGCTTCAGGTGCAGCACTTAGCCGTATCTGAAGTGCGTGAAGCAATTGTCCTGATGGGCTTTATCGTCGCATTACGATGGGTCTCAGGACTTTACCGCGGCGTCATTAGCGGATTTGAGAAAATGGTCTGGCTGAGCGGTTTTAATATCGCGATGGCGACAGCGCGATTTGTTCTGATCATCCCTGTTTTTCTTTTTGTAGGATCCGAACCGGCACACTTCTTTAGCTACCAGCTGTTACTTGCCGTGCTTGAATTGTCTATACTGATTTATAAAGCATATAGCTCACTGCCAAAGGGAGTTCAGGAAAACGGGGCGAGGTGGTCTTGGGGGCCGTTACGCGGAGTACTAAAGTTTTCGCTTAGCATCGCTTTTACAAGTTCAGTATGGATTCTAATTACACAGACTGACAAATTGGTCTTGTCGAAGTTATTGCCATTGGCAGATTACGCATATTTTACGTTAGCGGTGCTCGTTGCTGGAGGCGTTATGGCATTAAGCGGGCCAATTAGTTCAGCGCTTCTTCCCCGGTTAACAAGGATGGCCGCTATTAACGATGACGTTGGCCTGACAAAACTCTACCGTGGCGCCACGCAACTGGTAGGAGTGGCGACAATACCGGCGTCGCTGGTTTTGGCATTATTTTCCGAGCAAGTGCTCTGGGCCTGGACCGGAGATATTGCAATAGCACGTGCCGCTGGTCCTGTCTTGCAACTTTATGCATTAGGCAACGGTATTCTTACTTTAGCAGCATTTCCGTATTATCTCCAATATGCAAAAGGCGACATGCGTTTGCATCTCATTGGAAACGCTGTCTTTATAATTATGTTGATACCGGCATTGATCTGGGGTACTGCCAAATATGGGGTTATTGGTGCAGGTTACGCTTGGCTGATTTCTAATTTTTTGTATTTCATTCTGTGGGTGCCTAAGGTGCATAATCGCTTCTACAAAGGCTTACATTTCAATTGGTTGACGTCAGACGTTACTAAACCGATCCTTGTCACCAGTTTGGCTGCGCTTGCCATAAGGTCAATAGTAGAGTGGCCTCAAGATCGCGCTTTGATGGCAGTATCTTTAGTGGTTATAGGAATCTTCCTTCTTTTAACGACGGCAGTTACATCAAAACAAATTCGAGCACGTCTCGTTAGCTCATCACGTGCTCTTTTGCTTAAGAAATATTAATGGATACAAGAAATCGTCCAAAAGTGTCGGTATGCATCGTCACTTACAATCATGAAAAATATATCCGAGGCTGTTTGCAGAGTCTCGTTGATCAGGCAAGGAATTTTCTCTTCGAGATTGTTATCGCTGATGATTGTTCAACTGATAATACGCGTTGTATCGTCCAAGAGTATGCTAGAAAGTATCCAGACATAATTCGAACATTTTTTCACGAAAAGAACATCGGCCCGGCAAAAAATTACGTCTTTGTTCACGAACAGGCGGTAGGCGAATATATTGCGCATGTGGACGGGGACGATTATGCTCTGCCCGGAAAACTTCAGATGCAGGTAGATTATCTCGACAGTAATCCAGAGTGTAATATTGTTTGGCATCGCATGCGGTTGTTAAACGTGGCTAAAGACTTGTTGGTCGATGATCTCATCGACATTTCGTCTCTTCCGAAAACAAGATTTGATCGGGGTGATATTCTTCGGTTTATTACAATCGGAATGAATAGTTCAAAAATGTATCGGGCAAATGTACGGGATTTTCCGCTGCCGATTTTCCCTGTTGTAGACTATTTTATTAATGTTGAACAAGTTGGTAGCGGTTATGCAGCTTTTGTAGGTACAGAGCCTTTAGGAGTTTATCGGGTAGGTGGGGGAGTGGCGTCTGCAGGTAATTTGACCAGGATCGTTCTCCGTGACTCATTTTTGTATTTTTTGTCGAAATACCCGAAGCACGCAAAAGACATCGGTGTTGCAGCTTTTGTCTTGTTCGTTGCTGCACTTAAGAATAAACAGTGGTCCAATGTTAGGTTATTCGGTAGTGTAGTTCTAAAGACATTTAGGTTAGAGACTATGTCACTTATTCTGTCGAGCAGGAAAATGGTATCAATGTTGAAATTGCCTGTCGATGTCAGGAGGTGATGGTGAGCCTAAAATTCTTTGTAAGCGATCTGAAAGCTGCAAGTCGGTCTAGCAATTTTCTCATCAACGCCAAATGGTTTTTGTTGAATCATTCGATTCACATTGTCTTTTTTTACCGCCTTGGGCAGTCGGCAGCGCGAGTGCCGATTTTTGGTAAATTACTCCGGTTTGTCGTTGAGTACGCGATAAGAGTGTTGTACGCAAGCGATATTTCTTGTCTTTCAAAGATTGGAGAAGGCTTAATTATTGTTCACGGGCATGACATCGTTATTGGAGCTGACGTTGTCATAGGAAGGAACTGCAAGATATTCAATGGCGTAACTCTTGGAAACAAGGACATAGAGCAGTCCAGCAAGGGCAATCAGCCAACGCTTGGTGATCATGTGGTCCTGTCAACAGGAGCTAAATTGCTTGGACCGATAGAGATTGGATCCTACGTGACTATCGGGGCAAACAGCGTTGTTCTGAACGACTGTCCAAGTAGGTCAGTTGTTGTAGGAGTTCCAGCAAGAGTTGTGAAGAAGATCTGAGTTAACCTTGCTGCATTGCACTTGATCTAGGCGATTGGTAGCATGGGCTCTTGGTAAAGGAGTTTAGACTGGAAACGATTGATAAAGCGCCAAGAAAATTATGCTTTCTAAAACAAGCATTTTTTACTTTGGCCTTATTTTGTTATATTTTTAATTTCACTCTGCTCAGTGTTGGGGTGTCAGCTGCCGTGTTTGTATTAGTCGGATGTGCTGTTGCATTAGTGCTAAAAAGCAGTTATCGCGATCACTTGATCCATGCAGTTGCTGAGAATCTTGTCCTGTTTTTGCTGCTGGTTTTTGCGGGGTTATACGGCTCGACATTAAGCGCGCTCATGGGGGACGGAGAGGTAGTATTTGCCGGAATATTTTTTAAGAATGTAGCATTTTTCACTGCAGCAGTAGTTCTTGGCCTCCGATTAAAGAGCGAGGCCGATTCGTTAGGCTCGAATAGTCCTGCGAAAGGAATCTTGTACGTATTCGATTTGTGTTTTTACGCAATATTCATACAGGGCGTTCTGGTTATTTGGACTTTCATTGACCCTAGTATGAAAGAGCTGTTGTCGGATCTAATTTTAAATAGAGGCAACATCGACCTAGACCATGCATTTCGATTCCGTGGCTTGCACGATAGCGGTGGATTTACTCTCGGGGTAATTCTGGGATTGGGAGCTGTGTACGGGATGTTCACATTTGTTACCAAGACAGTTGAGAATTCTTTACTGCGCTTGTTCATGGTAATCGTACTATTTTTCTCGACGCTTCTCGTCGCGCGAACCGGCATTGTGGTCGTAATTATTGGTTTGGTTATGTTGCTAATCCGCTGGCCTACAGTCCGACATTTATGCGCATATTTGTTTTTATTTTTGTTTTGCTTTATCGTAGTGATATTTGCAAAAATATTTTTTTCAGAACAATATGATTTTTTTAATGACGTAATTTTTGGATATGCGTTCGAGTTTTTTGTCAACTATCAGTCAGGGCAAGGACTTCGTACAGAGTCATCGGATGATTTGAAGACAATGCTATTTATTCCTGATTTATTTCATATGTTTTTCGGAAGCGGTTCTTATGATTTGCCGAGCAATGGTGTTGATCGGTCCGATTCAGGTTATATGAAAACTCTTCTTGCGAGCGGAGTTCTTGGAGTGTTTATCGTATACGGGGCTTATGCATCTATTGCCCTGCGTATTCGCAATACACTTCGCATGGAAAAAAATATTCCGGAAATCTTGGGTATTCTTGGAATAATTCTTCTGGTTATTGAGATTAAAGCGCCGGTTTTCTATCAAAATGACACGAGCAGATTATTCTGGCTTGTATATGGCACTGTGTTAGCCTATAGCATCAGTGCTAAACGCACGTCCGTGCATATGCCAGCCGACGCACCAAGAATTTGCACCTAGGGTATGCTTGTGTTCGTTTATCAACGAATAGAGGAATTAATTGTCTGATTTAGTCATCTCGCTCGATTTGGAGCTTTTTTGGGGCGTAGCCGACTCGCGCACAGTTGAAGGTTATAGAAAGAACATTGAAGGTTCTTTTGCCGCTATTCCCCGCATGCTGTCCATGTTCAAGCAGTACGATGTTTGCGCGACTTGGGCAACGGTTGGTATGACGATGTGCCGCGATGTGAACCAATGGATGGAGATGCAGCCAGAAGTACTGCCGACCTATGCTCGGGGAGAATGCTCTTCCTATACGCTCCTCCAAAAAGTACGTGAATATCCGAACCTGTTCTTCAATCGCGGAGTGGTCGAGAAGATCCTTGCCACACCTGGCCAGGAACTGGCAACCCACACCTACAGCCATTTCTATTGTGGTGAATTTGGTGCTACGCCAGCCCAGTTCGCAGCTGATCTCGCGTGCGCGCAGCGCATCGCCGCAGAGCTAGGTGTGAGATATCGGAGTATCGTTTTTCCGCGTAATCAGACGCGGCCAGAGTATTTGCCGGAAGTGGCAAAGGCGGGCATTCAAGTGTACCGTGGCAATCCCAACCATTGGCTTTACAGGGACGGCCATGTGACGCCGGGAGGGATTGCGGGTCGCGCCGTCAGATTTGCCGATACCTGGTGTCCCCTGACTGGGCAGCATGTAGGCAAGCCTGTGCGTCACGACGGCTTGGTCAACGTACCTGCGAGCCTGTTCCTGCGCCCTTGGTCTCCGGGGCTGCAAGGCCTCGAGTTGCTGCGCTTACGCCGTGTGAAGAAGGCCATGGCGGCCGCGGCCAAGAGCGATGGAATCTTTCACCTTTGGTGGCACCCACACAACTTCGGTCTGGACCCTGACCAAAACCTGCATGCCCTGGAATTGATTTTGCAGGATTATCAACGCGTACGTGACCAGTACGGCATGCGTTCGGTCACAATGGGCGACTTCGCAGCGAATGAGGCGGCATGAAGATCCTTGTTCTTGCGCAGGACAGTGACACCACCTGGATGATGGTGAACGCATTACGGCCCAGTTTTCCTGATTTGCAGGTTATGCTCGAGCAGCCTGTGTCCCGCAGCATATTACTAAAGCGCCGTGTGGCACGGAAAGGCATCGTACCGGTCATTGGGCAGGTGCTTTTCATGATAGCGCTGCCCCTGCTTTGCGGTTCTGCTGGCGCACGGCGTCAACGTCTGATCGCGAATGCTGGCATGTCGGCTGAGCGGCCCGCGGATATCAAAGTCAGGGAGTGCGTGTCTGTCAATTCGGACGAATGTAAGGCGTGGCTGGCCGGCGAGAAACCTGATGTCGTGGTTGTGAACGGCACACGTATTATCGCGGCAGACGTCCTCGGTGCGTGCAATGCGATTTTCCTAAACACTCATTGCGGTATCACGCCGGCATACCGAGGCGTGCATGGGGGCTATTGGGCGATGTATCAGGGAGATGCCGCGAACATGGGGGTGACGGTTCACGTCGTCAACAGCGGTATCGATACGGGAGATATCATCTATCAGCAGGTCATTCACACTGAGCCAGAGGATAACTTCCTGACTTACCCAATCAAGCAATACCTGGCCGGTATTCCGCTCATGCAGAAAGCGATTTCTGACATCGCTAATAACTGCTTGCGTACGTCCATGAGAACGGACCTGGCATCTGCATTGTGGTACCACCCGACGCTCTGGCAGTACCTGTGGAAACGTTTGCGTCGAGGAGTGCGCTGATGAAGAAAGTCCTGCATGTCATCAGCGGATTAAAGGTAGGCGGTGCAGAAATGGTGTTGCTGCGACTGATCATGAGCTCCCGCGGCAGACCTTACTCCCATTCTGTCATCTCGCTGACGCCTGGCGGCGGAATGCGGCAACGGTTCGCTGACGCAGCTGTTGACGTCATCGAACTCGACTTCAAGCGAAATCCACTTGTAGCTTTTTTCCGACTAGTAAAAATAATTCGCGAGCGGCAACCCGACATTGTACAGACCTGGATGTACCATGCTGACCTTCTGGGAGGTGTGGCTGCTCGTCTTGCTGGTTGCACAAATGTGATTTGGGGTATCCGAACTACCGATGTGCAGGCTGGCGGCAGCCGGGCGACAACATTGCTTCGCAACTTGTGTGCCAAATTGTCAAGCCGCGTGCCACGCTTCATTGTTTGCGCGGCCCAAGCCTCGAAAATCAGTCACGCGGCCGTTGGCTACGACGCGCGCCGGATGATAGTCGTGCCGAACGGCTTTGATCTTTCGCGTTTGACAGCAAGTGCAGACCAGCGCAGCACGCTACGGGCCGATTGCGGCTTCGCCGATGAGGATCTGGTCGTGGGCTCGCTCGGCAGATTTAACCAAGCCAAAGATCCGAAAAATTTCGTCCTCGCTGCCGGCTTGCTGGCAAAACAATTTGCAAATGTAAGATTTTTAATGGTTGGCCGGGACATTGATGAATCGAATGACGAACTAAGGACCTGGATTACCGAGACCGGTAATGCGGATCGATTCGTGCTTCTGGGAGAACGGTCCGATGTGCCTGTATGTTTAGCTGCAATGGACGTGTTTTGCCTTTCGTCACGCACAGAGGGGTTTCCCAATGTGATTGGCGAGGCGATGGCGATGCGTCTGCCATGCGTGACCACGGATGTGGGCGATGCCGCGCTGTTGGTTGCCGAAACAGGAACGGTGGTTCCTAAAGAGAGTCCTGACGCGCTGGCGGATGGACTCGCAAAGGTTGTCCAGATGTCTGGTGAGGGGCGACGCCAGTTGGGGGAAAAGGCTTGTGCACGGCTATATGCTGAGTTCAGCATGGAGCGGGCACGGGACCGCTTTGAGTCGCTTTACAAAAAAATCGATAAATAAAGGCTGTCACAGATGTGTGGTTTAGTAGGATTTCTTGGTACAGGCGTTCACGATAGCCGTGAAAGCGCGAAATCGATCGTTGGGAGAATGACAGACACGATCAGCAATCGTGGACCGGATGATTCTGGGGCTTGGACATGCGAACATGGCTTGGTGGCACTTGGGCATCGCCGGCTCGCTATTGTTGATCTTTCGCCGGCAGGACACCAGCCCATGGCAGGTCCAAGCGGGCGCTACGTCATGGTATTTAATGGCGAAATCTATAATCATCTGAAACTGCGCTCGGCCTTGGAAAGTACGGGCCAGGCACCTGCCTGGCGCGGCCATTCAGATACCGAAACCCTCCTCGCAGGGTTTGACGTATGGGGCATCCAAGCTACCGTGGAGCGAGCTATCGGTATGTTTGCCATTGCAGTCTGGGATCGCGAAACCCGGACACTTACCCTCGCCAGAGACAGGCTCGGGGAAAAGCCTCTCTATTACGGATGGCAGGGCAGTGGAGCACAGGCTGTGTTTCTGTTCGGTTCTGAACTGAAGGCGCTACGTGTACATCCGTCGTTTGAGAATCGGATCGATCGCGGAGCACTGAGTCTGCAGTTGAGGAACAACTATATTCCAGCTCCGTATTCGATCTATCAAGGGATTTCGAAACTGCCACCAGGCAGCCTGTTGACTGTCTCCCTCAGCCAGCGCGAGGAGCGCGTGAGTCAGTATTGGTGTGCAGCAAGTGTGGCGCGAGAGGGGGTTGCTAATCCCTTTAAAGGTAGTGCAGAAGACGCTGTTGATCAACTTGAGGTTCTGCTGAAAGACGCAATTTCACAGCAGATGATGGCGGACGTCCCTTTGGGGGCGTTCTTGTCAGGCGGGATAGACTCAAGCACGATTGTTGCGCTTATGCAAGCACAATCCTCGCGCCCGGTTAAAACCTTCAGCATCGGCTTTAACGAGGTGGGCTATAACGAGGCAGAGCATGCCAAAGCGGTAGCTGCTCATCTGGGAACGGAGCATACTGAATTGTACGTTACGGCACAGCAGGCCCGCGACGTTATTCCATTATTGCCTCAGATCTATGACGAGCCTTTTTCAGATTCGTCACAGATTCCGACCTACCTTGTGTCGCAATTAGCTAAAAAACACGTTACTGTTTCTTTGTCTGGGGATGCCGGAGATGAGTTGTTCTGCGGTTATACGCGATATCAAAGCGCTGAGCGGATATGGAGTAAGGTCGGTATGGCACCTCGTCCATTCCGCCAACTGGTGGCGGCCGGCATCACGTCGGTTTCGCCTCAACGGTGGAACATGATTGGTCAAGGGCTTCAGGGCATTATTCCAGCATCGTTACGTGTCCCGGCTTTCGGCGACAAGCTCCATAAAGGAGCTGACGTACTCACGTCCCGCGATTTTGATGCGTTCTACCTAGGTTTGTGCGCGCACTGGCCCGATCCTTCAGCTATTGTCGTAGACGGTTATCATCCGCCAACCACGTTAGTGGAGAACGCGCCGCGTCTGCCAGGGTTCAGCCGTGTTCAGCGAATGATGGCACTAGACATGCTTTCGTATTTGCCTGGCGACATTCTTACCAAGGTTGACCGGGCTGCCATGGGTGTTTCGCTCGAAACCAGGGTGCCCTTCCTTGATCATCGTGTTGTTGAACTCGCCTGGCGTTTACCTCAGTCGGTGAAAGTGCGTGATGGGAAAAGCAAGTGGGTGCTGCGACAGGTCTTGTACCGCCATGTTCCTCAAGCTCTGATCGAACGTCCGAAAATGGGTTTCGGCGTGCCGATCGGGGCTTGGCTTCGCGGCCCGCTACGCGATTGGGCCGAATCCTTGCTTGATGAGCAACGTCTGAAACAGGAAGGTTTCTTCCATCCGGCGCCAATCCGCAAGAAATGGCGCGAGCATCTCTCGGGACAGCGCAACTGGCAACACCATCTCTGGGATGTGCTGATGTTCCAGGCCTGGCATGAAGAAAACCGTTCACTTGCAACAGTTTGCTGACTAAGCGTTAGCCTTGGGTTCGCTGTTGCGTTATCCTATTGTCCGTAGGGAAAATCGATCCGCGCCTTGCAGCGCGGATTTTTATGTGTATTAACAAGCAGTAGATGCTGTCGTTCGTATCTTGGTAACTACAATGAAGCGCAAGATTGTCATTTCGATTAACACCGCCTGGAATATCTATAATTTCCGTGCGGGCCTCATTCAGGCAATGCTGGGGGCAGGGTATGAAGTGATTGCGCTTGCGCCTCATGACCAGTACTCTGCACGCCTCGAGGAGCTCGGCTGCAAGGTGGTCGACATCCCGATGGATAACAACGGCACCCATCCGGGGCGTGACCTGTTGTTGCTTGTTCGATATTATTTCGCGCTACGTGCGCTACGTCCGCATGCCTTCCTCGGCTACACCGTCAAGCCGAACGTCTATGGTTCCCTCGCGGCGCATGCCTTGGGCATCCCGGTCGTCAACAATATCGCTGGTCTCGGCGCTACTTTCATCCGTGACAGTCTTGTCACTAAAGTTGTAAAAGCGCTCTATAAAGCTGCCTTGAAGCGCTCGCACAAGGTCTTTTTCCAAAATGCCGATGATTTGGCATTGTTCACCGGGGCAGGTCTCGTCCCTCAGGCCTCGACTGGACTGTTGCCTGGTTCTGGACTCAACCTCGATCATTATGTCCCGGCGCCACTCGAAGTGACTGCCGGACGCCCGTTCCGCTTCCTCCTCGTTGCACGCATGTTGAAGGACAAGGGAATCGAAGAGTACGTCGAGGCAGCTCGCCTGGTCCGTGCTCAACACCCAGCGGTGGAGTTTCATCTGTTGGGCGCTGATGGGAGGAACAACCCTAACGGTATTCCTGCTGCCGCCATGGCGGCATGGGTGAGCGAAGGCCTGGTGACCTATCACGGCAAGACTGAGGATGTGCGACCCTATCTGGCAGCCACGGACTGCGTTGTATTGCCGTCGTATCGGGAAGGTGTTCCTCGCTCCCTGCTTGAGGCAGCCGCGATGGCACGGCCGGTCATCGCGACCGACGTGGTGGGGTGTCGCGACGCGGTTCAAGACAAGCTGACAGGCATGTTGTGCGAAGTGAGATCTCCAGCATCGCTGGCAGACAAAATGCATGCCATGCTTGCGTTATCATCAGCGGAACGGGCTGCGATGGGGGCAGCCGGGCGAAGCATGGTCGAAGAAAAGTTCGACGAGCAGATCGTCATCCAAAAGTACTTACAAGCACTCAATGCAGTGGCGAAACCCTTGTCGGCGCAGCCGAGCTGGCAGACCAGATCCGCAAAAAGATGAACTCCTGAGCTTGTTCGCTCACATTCAATTGAAACATCGTTAACACTCGTCGAACCCGGCACCTTACTGGCTGGTTTGCTATCGATTTACTTCACAGGCCTTAAGTGCAATTCGACCCTCGTCTTCCGCTCCAACTATCTTTATTCGGCATGCTGGCGCTGACGGTTGCCAACGCGATCGCTGCAACACCCACGGTGCATGGTCAGTCGGGTTACGTCAACATGCCCAATGCGAATGTTGAAGCTGATTCGACGTTTACGATCGGCTACGGTTACGATAGTCCTTATGGGAGTTTTTGGGCCGCGGTGACGCCGCTGCCGTTCCTGCAGGTGACCGGTCGATATGTGTCCATCACGGGCATTCCTGGATTTGATCGTAATCCAGACGGATACGGGAGCGAATACGGCCGGTATAAGGACAAAATCGCCGACGCCAAACTGCAGCTCGTCAAAGAATCCACGTGGATGCCAGCAGTCGCCGTCGGCGCAACCGATCTGCTCGGTACCGAGCTGTTCCAGGGGCGTTATATCGTCGCCTCCAAGACCTTTGGCAGCGCACGAAACCTTGAGGCGAGTCTGGGATTCGGCCGGAATCGGCCTTCGGGTGCCTTTGCAGGTGTCCGCTGGGCGCCGGTGTCGATGCCCGGATGGGCTTTTGTCGCGGAATACGACGCCATTGATTACGCCAAGGATTTTCGCGCAGCCGAGACCGATGCTGGGCAGCGAAAGAAAGGGCCGGTCGTCGCTGCAGAATATCGTTGGGGATGGCTTGGTGCTCAAATCGCCCGCCATCGGGACCATTTCAGCGCCAACGCCTACATCAGCATCCCGTTCTCCGAACGCGAATTCATACCAAAGCTGTACGAGCCCGCCTATTTCCAGGCGAAAAACGCACCTGCCCGCGTCAGCCTGGAAGAATGGCGCAGCAGCACCCATCCCGCGGCGCTGGTCCAGGCCCTCGTCAGGCAGGACTATAAGAACGTGCGCGTGGAGCTGGACGGCGCGACGCTCCGGCTGTCGCTGACCAACAACCGGATCTCCGACATGGGCCGCGCGGTCGGGCGAGCCAGCCGTACCGCGCTGGCCTTCGCGCCGGCCGGCGTGCGCGCGATCCACGTCACCTACACCAAGCTCGAACAGCCGATCGCCACCTACGAATTCTTCGACATCCAGCGCCTGTCTGACTACCTGACCGGCCTGGCCGACCGCGAATCCTTCCTGCAGACGGTGCTGGTGCGTTATTCGAACCCCGCGGACAAGGTGGGCGAGGAACGAAGCCTGCTGGCCGCGATCCGCGACGATGGCGCGGCGCTGGGCGTGCAGATCAACCACGATGGCAACTTCGTGCAGGTCAGCTCGGAAGACCGCGAGGCGAACCGCTTCAAGCTGGTGCCCAAGTTCTCCCTGTTCTTCAACGATCCGAGCGGGGCCCTGCGCTATGAAACAGCGGTGGCCGCCAATTACGACAAGCGGCTGGGCGAAGGACTGTACTTCAATAGCGCCTTCAAGCTGAACCTGTTCGAGAACGTGTCAGGCGTCACCCAGCCGTCCAACAGCCTGCTGCCGCACGTGCGCACCGACATCGCCGAGTACAAGCGCGGCGGACGCTTCAAGCTGCAGCGCGCCCTGGTCAACAAGTACATGACCATCGACGAGCACTGGTACGCGCGCGCGTCTGGTGGCCTGTACGAAGAGATGTTTCGCGGGGCGGGCGGCCAGGTCCTGTACTTGCCGCAGGACCGGCGCTGGGCGGCCGACCTGACCGTTGACGCCCTCCAGCAGCGTGACGTCAAGGGATGGCTCGGCAGGCGCGACTACAAGACCGTGACCGCGCTGGGCGCGCTGCACTACCAGCTGCCCTATGACGTCACCGTCACCGGCCGCGCGGGCCGCTTCCTGGCGAAGGACGAAGGCGTCCGCCTCGAATTCAAGCGCCGCTTCCGCTCGGGTGTGGAAATCGGCGCCTGGTTTACCAAGACCAATGGCAAGGACATCACCAGTCCCGGCACGCCGGCCGATCCGTACAACGACAAGGGTATCTTCCTGTCGATTCCCCTGAATATCACGCTGCCTTCGGATAGCCAGGCGGTTGCCGGTTTCGCGATCTCGCCCTGGACCCGCGACGTGGGCCAGATGGTGGCCAGCCCCGGCGAACTGTACGAGCTGTTCGAGGATCCGCGCCGTGACCTGAATGCCTACGATGGGCTGGGGAACTTTGCCGAACGGCGGGACGAGCAGCAGCGCGACGTGATCACGCGACCCGTGCAGCGGCTGCCCGATGCCTGGCCGCGTTTCCGCTGGCGCGTGGAGCAGTCCGTATCGGCCACGCCGACCTTGCCGCAGTGGGCGAGGGGCTCGCTGCTGGCCGGCGGCGCCGTGCTCGCCAGCGCCGCGCTCGACAAGCCAGTCGACCGTTTCGTCCGCCCACGGGAAGACAACCGCGTCCTCGACGCATGGGGCAAGGCGGGCAAGGCCATGCCGGTCGTGCTGGCCGGTGCCGCGGGCGCGGCGGTCGCCTTTGGCGACAATCGCATGCAAAACATGGGCATCATCTCGCTGCAATCGATCGCCGGCGCGGCCGGTGTATCCATGGTGAGCAAGCGGGTCATCGGCCGTGCGCGTCCGAACGAGGAACTGGGAGCAAGTAGCCATGCAGGCAAGCGCTCGGATGCTTCCTTCCCCTCGAATCATGCTGCAGTGGCGTTCGCAGCGGTGACTCCGTTTGCGCAGGAATACGATGCGCCCTGGCTGTATGGCCTCGCTGCAATCGGTTCGCTCGGCCGCGTTGCCGACCGCCAGCACTGGGTATCGGATGTCGTGGCGGGCGGCGTGGTCGGGTACGCGATCGGCAGTTGGCTATGGCAGGCCCAGCGGGATGATTCGCGTTTTGCCATTACCCCGGGTTCCAAACAGATCGCCGTGACCTGGAGTGGAACGTATTGAAATGGCAGGGCGCTGTCATGGCGCCTTGTTGATATGTCCTGACGTACAAAAAGAAACTGGCCGCTGATGCGGCCAGTGTACGTTTACCTCGGGACGGCAAGCGTCCGTCGGATTACTGGTGCGAGGTAGCCGAGTGGCTGGTGCTCGAGTCGCTATCCGAAGCGGCGACTGCCACGGCGGCGACAGCAGCGCCAATACCGATCAGGGCCGTGGTCGACAGGCCAGCCAGGGCGGTACCGCCCAGCAGACCACCCGTGCCAGCGGCACCAGCGGCACCAGCAGCACCAGCAGCAGTGCCAGTTCCAGCGGCAGTACCCGTACCGGCAGCAGTACCCGTCGAGCTACCAGCGCCAGCAGTGGTCTGCGGAGCAGGAGTCTGTGGCTGGGCAGGGGTGGACTGTGCGAACACCGGAGCCGACAGCAGGCTCAGGATCGCGGTGGCGGCGATAAGCTTTTTCATAGGTAAATCCTTGGTTATTCTGATTACAGGAATCAGGGGAGTTGAAAGCAGATTATATTACCAAAACATTTCTTCCAGTTAAAAAGTAAAGGCCGACTGTGACATTTTGACACAAAGTTCACGGGACGCCGCTGTCCCCACGTGTTTCGGCCCACCTGTTTCATGTCCCGTCACGGTGTGAATACACGCTATTTTTCCTGCCTGTTCCATGTATGGCTGCGAGGCAACATCAGCGATAATCCTGAACTTGCACTACGCACGAGCAATACACGGATACGGCAATGGCAGAAGACAGCGACGCAGAAAAGACCGAACCAGCGTCACCCAGAAGACTGGAAAAGGCCCGTGAAGAAGGCGATGTTCCCCGCTCGCGGGAGCTGGCCACGTTCACGGTCCTGATGACCGCCGGCGCTGGTCTGTGGATGACCGGCGGCTCGCTCGCAGGCAAGCTGGGTGAGGCGCTGCATTCCGGCCTCTCGCTTACGCGCGAGCAGGTCTACAACCCGAATATCCTGATCGAACGCATCACCACCGACCTGGTGGCCGTGCTGCTGGCCTGCCTGCCACTGGCCGGCCTTATCATGCTGGTCGCGCTTGCGTCTCCGCTCTTGATCGGTGGCTGGAATTTCTCGTCCAAGGCCTTCGTGCCCAACTTCATGAAGCTGAACCCGATCTCAGGCATCGGGAACATGTTCTCCACCAATTCCCTGGTCGAACTGCTGAAGGCCATCGCCAAGACCCTGGTGGTGGGCGCCGTGGCCTGGGTCGTCATCATGGGCCAGAAGGAAGCCATGCTCGGTCTGGCGGTGGAACCGCTGAATGCCGGCAGCGCCCACGTGGGCGAGCTGATGGCCAAGGCTTTTCTCTTCATCGTCGGCGCGCTGGGCGTGATCGCCGCCATCGACGGGCCCTGGCAGCTTTGGCATTACCACGACAAGATGAAGATGACGCGCCAGGAAATGATCCAGGAGTCGAAGGAGTCGGACGGCAATCCTCAGATCAAGGGCAAGATTCGCCAGATGCAGCGCGAAATGGCACGCGGCCGCATGATGCAGAATGTGCCTACTGCGGACGTGATCGTCACCAACCCGACCCACTACGCGGTGGCACTGAAGTACAGCGACGGCCAGAAGGGCGCACCGCGGGTGGTGGCCAAGGGCGTGGACGACGTGGCCGCCAAGATCCGCGAACTCGGCATCGAGCACAAGGTAACCATGCTGGAAGCCCCGGCCCTGGCCCGTGCGCTCTACAAGCACACCGACATCGACGAAGAAATCCCGGAAAAGCTGTTCTCGGCGGTGGCGGAAGTGCTGGCCTATGTCTACCAGCTGCGTGCCTACAAGAAGGGCGAAGGCAACTACCCGGATCGTCCGCGCAAGCTCGCGGTGCCGGCCGAGATGGACCCGAACGACCCGGCGTACAAAGGACCTGGGGCGAACACGGGCTTGTTGCAGTAAGCGATCCACGTAGGGTGGGCGGATCCTCCGCCCACGCGGTGATAGTTGGCGGCAAGATCATCCGGCGCGAAAGCGGAGCCGATAACAATCACCGCGTGGGCGGGAGATCCGCCCACCCTACAAATACGAATAGCGGAGCATTGCACGAATGAACAGCATCAAACTGCCGGCATGGACGAACGGGCTCGCTTCACGTGGCGCCAGCGCGCTCGCCGCCCCGATCTTCATCATCATCCTGCTGGCGATGATGATCCTGCCGCTGCCGGCCTTCGTGCTGGACGTGTTCTTCAGCTTTAATATCGCACTGTCCGTCATCGTCCTGCTGACCGCGCTGTACACGGTCAAGCCGCTCGACTTCATGGCCTTCCCGGCCATCCTCCTGATCTCGACCATGCTGCGCCTGGCGCTGAACGTGGCCTCGACCCGTATCGTCCTTACCGAAGGCCACACCGGCGGGGCGGCCGCGGGCAAGGTGGTCGAGGCCTTCGGCCACTTCCTCATCGGCGGCAATTTCACCGTCGGTATCGTCGTGTTCATCATCCTGACCATCATTAACTTTTCGGTGGTCACCAAGGGCGCCGGCCGTATCGCCGAAGTGGGCGCGCGCTTCGCCCTGGATGCAATGCCGGGCAAGCAGATGGCGATCGATGCCGACCTGAACGCCGGCCTGATCGGCGAAGCCGACGCCCGCAAGCGCCGCAGCGAAGTGGCGCAGGAAGCCGAGTTCTACGGCGCCATGGATGGTGCCTCCAAATACGTGAAGGGCGACGCGGTCGCGGGCATCATGATTACCCTGATCAACGTGATCGGCGGCCTGGTCATCGGTGTGGTCCAGCACGACCTGAGCTTCGGCCAGGCGTCCGAGGTGTATACGCTGCTGGCCATCGGTGACGGCCTGGTGGCCCAGATTCCTTCGCTGATCATCTCGATCGCCGCCGGTATGGTGGTTTCGCGCGTCGCCAACGAAGACGATATCAGCAGCCAGGTGACCAACCAGCTGCTCAACCGTCCAGAAGTGCTGTACATCACCGGCGGCATCATCTTTGCGCTGGGCCTGATTCCCGGCATGCCAAACCTGGTGTTCCTGCTGCTGGGCAGCGCCCTGTGCGGCGGCGGCTACATGATCACCAAGCGCGGCAAGGACCAGCCGGCCAAGGAAGCTGCAGCGGCGGCACAGGCCGCGGCAGCCAGCGCGGTCAGCGGCAGCACCGGTCCGGCGGAGTCGGAAGAAGCGACCTGGCAAGACGTGATGGCGGTCGATACCCTGGGCCTGGAAGTGGGCTACCGCCTGATTCCGCTGGTGGACAAGAACCAGGGCGGCGAGCTGCTCAAGCGCATCAAGGGCATCCGCAAGAAGTTCGCCCAGGAAGTCGGCTTCCTGGCACCGCCGGTGCACATCCGCGACAACCTGGAACTCAAGCCGTCCGGCTACCGCATCACCCTGAAAGGCGTGGAAGTTGGGGCGGGCGAGGCGATGAACGGCCAGTTTTTGGCGATTAACCCGGGCATGGCCAGCGGCACGCTGCCGGGCGAACCCACCGTCGACCCGGCCTTCGGCCTGCCGGCTACCTGGATCGATGCCAGCCTGCGCGACGAGGCGCAGAGCCTGGGCTATACGGTGGTCGACGCCGGCACCGTCGTCGCGACCCACCTGAACCACCTGATCACGACCCACGCCTCGGAACTGCTGGGCCGCATGGAAGTGCAGGCGCTGCTGGATCACCTTGGCAAGGAAACCCCGAAGCTGGTGGAAGACCTGGTACCGAAGGTCGTGTCGCTGTCGACCCTGCAGAAGGTGCTGCAGAACCTGCTGCAGGAAGGCGTGCACATCCGCGACATGCGCACCATCATCGAGTCACTGTCGGAGTATGCGGGCCAGACCCAAGACCCGGGCGAGCTGACCGCCATGGTGCGGGTGGCGCTGGGCCGGGCCATCGTGCAGCAGCTGTTCCCGGGCACCAACGAGCTGTCGGTGATGACCCTGGACAACCGACTCGAGCGTTTGCTGATGCAGGCGATGGGGCAGGGCGGCGATGGCACCGGCATCGAGCCGGGCCTGGCCGATACCATCGCCCAGCAGGCGGCCAATGCCACTGCCCAGCAGGAGCAGATGGGCCTGAGCCCGGTGCTGCTGGTGCCGGCGCCGCTGCGGGTGCTGCTGTCGCGTTTCCTGCGCCGCGCCGTGCCGCAGTTGAAGGTGCTGTCGCATAACGAGATTCCGGAAACCAAGACGATCCGGGTGACGAGCCTGGTGGGCGTGCCAATGTAGCGGCGCCCGCACTGATGAGTCGCCCCGTTCGGAATCAGCTCACCCCGTGTTGACCGGTAACTGGCGAATGCTGTCAATAAACATGTTGTTGCATGGCGAAATCTGGAAACCAGAACGCTTCATGCAAAGGCAGCCAGTTGGTATCAGAATGTGACGAATTTGATGCCGCACGGAAAGTTCCTTAGTCCCGATCCGTCTCTTTTTTGCCGCATTCCCCCTCTGATGGGGGCACTTACCCATGTCGAATGTCAACTTACTTTGTTGATCTGTGATAACATTTGGTTGCTCCAGAAAGTAGAGCAAAACCGTTTCCTACCGCTGTCTGAGCGGTTTATTTACAACAGCCTTCCGATCAGCCAACGTGGTTCAGTTGGATTGAACGCGTTCGGTGTCTAAGCGATATTAAATGTCGGAATATCATCAAGTTGAACTTGGCGTGGCGGCGTTCGCCGTCAGTTTTGCAGTGTGCCTGTTGATCGTGCTGTCGCAGAAGTGGCATGGCAAGCTCTCCCACGACCATGACCTGAGTGGCGTACAGAAGGTGCATACCACGGCGGTACCGCGTATCGGCGGCATTGGCGTTATCGCCGGCGTGTTGCTGGGACTGGCGCTATTCCAGCTGCTGGCGCCTGCTGGCATTGACGCTTCCGATTCTGCCGGTGTCCGACTGCTGCTGCTTGCCAGCTTGCCCGCATTCCTGGCCGGCCTGATCGAGGATTTCACCAAGCGGGTGTCGGTGCGCGTGCGCCTGATGGCAACCGCTGTCAGCGCCATGGTTGCCAGTGCCTTGCTGGGTGCGACCGTGACCGAACTCGACCTGTGGGGGGTGGATACCCTGCTAGCCTTCGCCCCATTCGCCATCGTGGTCACGGCCGTGGTGGTGTCCGGTGGCTCGAACGCGATCAACATCATCGACGGCTTCAATGGTTTGTCGGGAAGCACGATCATCATCATGTCCGCCGGCCTTGCCGCCGTCGGGTTCCAGCAGGGCGACCAATTGGTCATGGCCCTGGGCGCACTGTGCATCGGTACGACGCTGGGCTTCCTGGTGCTGAACTATCCATTCGGGAAGCTGTTCCTGGGGGATGGTGGGGCATATTTCCTGGGCTTCCTGGTGTCGGAGATGGCCGTCTTGCTGCTGGTGCGTCATCCGGAAGTGAATGCCTGGCAGGTACTGGCGATCTGCGCCTACCCGGTGATCGAGGTGCTGTTCAGCATGTATCGCCGGCGCGTGATCAAGAAAGTCAGCCCGGGAGCGCCGGATGCGCTGCACCTGCATACGCTGGTGTTCCGCAGGGTGGTATTCCAGCGCGTGCGCCGCGATGCCAGCCGTCCGTGGAATCGCAATGCGAGCGTGGTCTGTTTCATTGCCCCGGTGGTGGCGCTGTGCGTGGCGGTCAGCGTGATCGCTGGCGCTTCGGCTTCGGTCGCCCTGGCGATCGTGCTGGCCCAGCTGGCGCTCTACATCGTGGCGTATCGCCGTCTTGTGCACGGCCGCTGGAGCTTCGCTGGCCGTAGCGCTGATACGGTTATTTCTACCAGCGCCTGAACTTCTTCGATACCGGACTGAGGTCCGGTATCAGCGCTGACGCCGCACTACCCACCAATTCTCGAACCAGATCGAGAACTGCAACAGCAGGCCAGTGACGAACAGAAAGTCGCCGGCTCTGTTCATGCCCATGCCCGTGGCCAGAATCCCTGCAACCAGGAAAGCCGTCCTCAGGACCGGGATACTCTTGTCGAGGGCTTTGCAGAAGGTAATCAAATGAGCTTCTTCAGGCATATGGGCCCGACGCTTCGGAATCCTGAATTTCATTTTTACCACCTTTGTTATTGTTCATGAAACCTGTGGGTTCAGTATGCCTTAGATTTTAGGCCGTTACAATCTGAGACAAATGGTATTCGTCAATTTTTCCACAAAGAATTAGTAACTATATGCATAAAGTGTTGCTAATAATTCTATATTAGCATTCCCGGAACAATCTTGGCTGTTTGATAATTCCTATCGTGGCAGGTGAGGGCGATTGTTTGCTTCTCCAGGATTTTTTACCACACTACCATCGTTCGCCAACGAAAATGCCGGCATCGGCCCAATGCCGCCTACACGGTGATCGGTGTGATATGAACAGTCGCACCGGCTGCAGTACTGTAATTTGACCGCGTGGGCGGAAGACCCGCCCACCCTACGGATGAGCAGCACCTCTTAAGACAGGCATCGGGCGTCAGTCGGGGCATAAAGCAAGCGTGTCCTAAGTCTCAGCCTCGTGAGCTGACGCGGCGCCGCGACATCAGTCCCGTCAAGCCCAGCAGTCCGATCCCAAAGATCCAGGCCGTCGCCGGCTCCGGCACTTCCCCCGGCAGCTGCGCGGTATCCGCGAAGGTCCAGTTCAGGATGTCATGGTTGGCCATGGACCCGCCGGTAGCCGCCGTGAAGCCGGCGTACGCCTAGTTGCTGCCCAGGATGGCCGCGATATCGATCTCGTAGTCGCTCAACGCGATGAAGTCCGCGCCCAGGCCGCTGTCGCGCAGCCGCACCGACAGGCGCGCGCCGTCATAGGTGATGGTGGCTGTCCACAGGCCCCCATTCGACAGGCAGCCCGCCGTGTCGCTTCCCGCGCAATTGCCGTTGCCATAGACATTGATCACCGGCGAGACCGGAACGAGCGAACCGTTGGCGCCGACTGCCACATGGTTGTCGCTCTCGTTATCGTTGCTGCCGTTGTTGTAGGTGTCGAATTCGACAATGAAACTGTTCGCCACGGCTTCATAGCCGAGGCCGCCGCCGTTCGCGCCCATGCCGCCCGGGTTGGCAGCCAGCACGAAGGCCAGGCCGTCGGCAGGGAAGCCCACATGGGTCATGCGGAACTGGAAGCTGGTGCTGAAGGTGGCGTTGGTGCCGAGCGTCAGGCTGTCGGTACTGTAGAAGGCGCCGCTGCGGTACCCGGCATCCGGAACGACGCGCAGTACCGCGCCGTCGGCTGTGTTCACGGGGGCGGCGTCGCCGACCAGCGTCAGGCCGGACGTGTTCGAAAAATCGGCATAGGTGACGACGCCGGCCTGGGCGGCGGCGCTGCCGAGGGCGGTCAGGACGAGCAGGTAACGCAGGAACGATGGCAAGCGCATGACGGTCTCCCTTTGCATGGACGTTATGGGAACTGCGCCAGCCTTGACAGCAAGTTTCGCGCCATCTTGAAAACCGCCAGTAAATCAGTGGCTTGTACAGACAGTCTCCCTCGACTGTAAGCAGGTTCGACGCCCGCTCCCGGCATACCTGCCGAAATGACCCGGTTTCCCCTTCCTTTTCCCCCGATGGTTTCCTGATGGCATCGCCAATAATGTTGGCTATGGACGGGCGATGGCGCCTGCCCGGCAAATAGAACAGTACAGTCGAAGTGCGGAGAGAAATGATGAACGTAAAGAAATTTACAGCGGCTACTTCCCGTGACGCCCTGCGCAAGGTGCGCGAGGCGCTCGGCCCTGACGCGGTCATCCTCTCCAACCGCCCGGTCGATGGCGTGGTCGAGATCCTGGCGCTGGACAACGATGACGTGGCCGCACTGTCCGTACCCGCGGTCGACGCGCCGGCTCCACGCGTTCCCCAGGCGCCCGCGTTCCAGGCCTTCGACGACGATTTCGACCCGGAGCCGGTATTCTCGCGCGCCGCCGTCTCGCAGTCCCAGGCCGAACTGCGCCAGCCTGAATTCCGCCAGGCCCCGCGCGCCGCCGCTCCCCAGTCCGCCCCCTTCGGCGGCCAGCCTGACGTGGCCCGGCCTTTTGTGGAACGCCGCGCCGCCCCCGAAGGGGAGATCCCGCCGACCTACGTCAACCGCCGCGCCGCCAGCCCGGAAACGGGCATCGACATGGCCGCCATGACCCAGATGATGAGCGCCGCCATCGCCTCGGCCAAGGAATCGGCCGCGCTCGAGATGGGCGGCATGATGAACGAGATCCGCGCCATGCGCGGCCTGATGGAAACCCAGCTGGCCGAGCTGTCCTGGAATGCCACCGCCCAGCGCGAGCCGTACAAGGCCAGCGTGCTGCGCGAGATGCTGGCCGCCGGCTTCTCGGCCACCCTGGCACGCTACCTGATCGAGAAAATGCCGGTCGCCAAGGACGCCGGCGAAGCGCTGCGCTGGATCAAGACCGTGCTGGCGCGCAACCTCACCACCATCGCCAACGAAGACGACCTGCTGGCCCGCGGCGGCGTGTTCGCCCTGGTTGGCCCGACCGGCGTCGGCAAGACCACCACCACCGCAAAACTGGCGGCGCGCTGCGTGATGCGCCACGGCCCGGACAAGCTGGCCCTGATCACGACCGATGCCTACCGTATCGGCGGTCACGAGCAGCTGCGCATCTACGGCAAGATCCTGGGCGTGATGGTGCACTCGGTGAAGGACGAAGCCGACCTGCGCATCGCCCTGAAAGAACTGAAGAACAAGCATACCGTGCTGATCGACACCATCGGCATGTCGCAGCGCGACCAGATGGTGACGGAACAGGTGGCCATGCTGAGCGAATCCGGCGCCGACGTGAAGCGCCTGCTGTGCCTGAACGCGACCTCGACCGGCGAGACCCTGAACGAAGTGGTACGCGCCTACCAGGGCACGGGCCTGGCCGGCTGCATCATGACCAAGCTGGACGAAGCCGCCTCGATCGGCAACGTGCTCGACGTGGTCATCCGTCAGAAGCTGAACCTGCATTACATCTCGAATGGCCAGCGCGTGCCGGAAGACCTGCACCTGGCCGACCGCGCCATGCTGATCGACCGCGCCTTCCGCAACACCCGCCACGCCAGCGCCCAGTTCGGCGACGCCGACCTGCCGGTCATGATGGCCGCCGCCGCCCACGATCGCCTGCACGAGGTGCACCTTGGCTAGTTTCGATTTCGACCAGGCCGAAGGCCTGCGCCGGATGCTGCAGGGCCCGCGCCCGCGCATCGTCACTTTCCTGTCCGCCACGCCCGAAGACGACAAGGGCGCGATGCTGGTCAACCTGGGCGCCTCGCTGGCCCAGCTGGGGAACGACGTCCTGATTGTCGACGCCTGCGAGCGCGACTATGGCGTCGCGCGCCGCCTGGGCCTGAGCCGCGCGGCTAGCCTGGCCAGCGTGGCGCGCCAGGAATGCGGACTGAACCAGGTGCTGCACCCGGTGCCGCAAGGCTTCTCGGTGGCCACACTGGGCGCGCCCCAGCGCGGCGGTCCGGCTGCCGGCGTCGAGACGCGGCGCCTGGCCAAGACCTTCGACGTGCTGGTCAAGCAGGCCGGCATCGTGATCGTCGATGGCGAGCTTGGTCCGGATGGCGAATTCCCGCTGCCGCTGATGGCCAGTTCGGAGATCGTGGTGCAGGTCGGTACCTCGGCCGTCTCGATCACCAACGCCTACGCGCTGATCAAGCGCCTGGCCCAGCAGCTCGGCCGACGCCCCTTCGGCATCCTGGTCACCGGCGCGACCGAGGCTGAGGCCAAGGTGGTATACGATAATATGTCTACTGCGGCAACACGTTACCTGGCAGTAAACCTCAGCTCGATGGGTTCGGTGCCGGCCGACGAGTACCTGCACCGGGCCGCGCGCCTGGGCCGGGCGGTGGTCGATGCCTTTCCGCTGGCGGGTGCCTCGGTCGCGTTTCGCAGGCTCGCAGGCAGGTTCGCGCTGCATGCGATGCCTGGGATGAGCAGGGGATGACTGTAGGGTGGGCGGATTTTCCGCCCACGCGGTGATCGTTATCCGATGAATGAACGCACAGGCGGATCCAACAGGATTTGACCGCGTGAGCGTTGGTAATTCCGGGCACTGCCCGAAATTACCCCGCCCACCGTACGAATTTAAGAATAGACAAAAAACAAAACGCATGTACACGGTCAAAGGGAAAGCGGACAAGAACCATTTGCTGACGGAGCACATGCCGTTGGTGAAGCGTCTTGCCCACCACATGAAGGCCAAGCTGCCGCCTTCCGTGGAAGTCGATGACCTGGTGCAGGCAGGCATGATCGGCCTGCTCGATGCCATCAACCGCTACGAGGACAGCCACGGCGCCCAGTTCGAGACCTATGCCGTGCTGCGCATCCGCGGAGCCATGCTGGATGAGCTGCGCAACAATGACTGGATGCCGCGCTCCACGCGCCAGAACATGCGCAAGGTGGAGGCCGCGATGGAGGCGCTGCAGCAGCGCCTGGGCCGTCCGGCCAGCGAATCCGAGATCGCCAGGTCGCTCCAGATGTCGCTCGCCGACTACCAGGAGATGCTGGGCGATGGCGGCGGCCACCAGCTGGTGTACTACGAAGACTTCAACGACAACGACGGCGAGGGCGGCAGCGCGAGCTTCCTCGACCGCCATGCAGTGGACGACAGCGATCCGCTGCGCAGCCTGCTCGATACGGGCTTTCGGCAGGCCGTCATCGACGCCATCGACCGGCTGCCGCCGCGCGAGAAGATGCTGATGGGCCTCTATTACGAGGAAGAACTCAATTTGAAGGAAATCGGCGCCGTGATGGGCGTGAGCGAGTCGCGGGTGTCGCAGCTGCACACCCAGGCCGTCTCGCGCCTGCGCGCGACGCTACGGGAGCAATTATGGACTGGGCCAGCGTAGCGGGCCTGGCGCTCGCGGTAGCGGGCGTCCTGCTCGGCCACACGCTGGACGGCGGGCGCTTCGCCTCGCTGCTGCAGCCGGCCGCCTTTGCCATCGTGGTGGTCGGCACCTTCGGCGCCACCCTGCTGCAGAGCGAAGGGCGGTCCTTCCTGCTCGGCCTGCGCATGCTGCGCTGGGTATTCTTTCCACCCGCGTCCGGGCGCGAGAAGCTGTCGCGCGAAATCACCCTGTGGAGCCTGACGGCGCGCCGCGACGGCCTGCTTTCGCTGGAACAGTACATGGGCACCAAGGACCCGTTCACCCAGAAAGGCCTGCGCCTGGTGGTGGACGGCATCCAGCCCGACAAGCTGCGCAGCCTGCTCGAGAGCGAGATCAGCGCCTACGAGTTCGCGCAGCGCCAGGCCGCACGCATCTGGGAATCGGCGGCCGGCTACGCGCCGACGATCGGCATCCTGGGCGCGGTGCTGGGCCTGATCCATGTGATGGAAAACCTGTCCGACCCGGCGCGCCTGGGTTCGGGCATCGCGATCGCTTTTGTGTCGACCGTGTACGGCGTGGGGCTGGCCAACCTGTTCTTCTACCCGGTCGCCAACAAGCTCAAGGCCATCGTCAGCGACAAGGTGGCCCAGTACGAGATCCTGGCCGAAGTCTTCCACGACCTCGCCAGCGGCGACCATACCCGCGTGCTCGAGGAGCGGGTGGCGAGCCTGCTGGTGCGCCACTAAAGGACAGGCATGGCACGCAAGCGCTACGACGATGCAGTCCCCGGCGAACACCACGAGCGCTGGCTGGTCTCGTACGCCGATTTCATCACGCTGCTGTTCGCCTTCTTCGTCGTCATGTACGCGATCTCGATCGTCAACGAGGGCAAGTACGCGGTGCTGTCCGAGGCGCTGGGCGATGCCTTCGGCGGACGCGGCGCCGCGCCCCAGGTCAATACCAATGTCGAGCCGGTACTGCCGCTGTCGCACATCGTCAACCGCCGCCGCCTGGAAGCGGCCAAGCGCGAACGCGAGCGCATGGAGAGGCTGGCCCAGGATTTGAACGCGACCCTGCTGCCGCTGGTGAAAGCGGGCCAGGTGCGCGTCACGCAGAATGCGCGCGGCATCAGCGTCGAACTGAATGCCAGCGTGCTGTTCGAACAGGGCGAGGCGGTGCTGCAGCCGGATGCGCGCGCGGTGCTGGGGCAGGTGGCGGGATTGCTGAAGAACGATCCACACCGGATCGAGGTCGAAGGCCATACCGATGACCGTCCCATCACCAACGAGCGCTTCGCCTCGAACTGGGAACTGTCGGTGGTGCGCGCGGCAAGCGTGGTGCGCCTGTTCATCGAGCAGGGCGTGGGCGATGCGCGCCTGGCCGCCATCGGCTATGGCGCCACGCGGCCGGTCGCACCGAACGACAGTCCGGACGGCCAGGCACGCAACCGGCGCGTGGCGGTGCTGATCCTGGCAACCGTGCCGGAGCCGCAACCGGTCACCATGCGGTGAAATAAAACACCGTTTTTGATGTTCTAATGAAATAATATTTCATGGCCGCTGCCGGGCCAGCAAGGCACCAAAGCCGGTGAATGACGGATATTCCTAGGGTGGGCGGCTCATGATCCGGTTCACTGGACCGGATCACCCCACGCGGTGATCGTTGTGATATGAACGCTCGCGCAGGCTGCAGTACTGTCATTTGACTGCGTGGGCAAGAAACCTCCGCCCACCTGCAAGCCCTAGCGCTGCGGCGGCGCATTCTCCCCGAAATACTCATACGAATCGGCGTTGCGCACCGCCCGCGCCGGATCGCTGCGCGCCAGCTCCACCGCCCCCGTCTTGCCATACACATGGTCATCCGTGCCCGCCACCACGTTGAAGTGGCTCAGTTCGTGCAACAGCGTGCCGCCGCGCGAGTCGGTGCCCGTGAGCGGCGCGCTCCAGAACGCCTTGCACACGTACACCGTGTATGGCTGGGCCGGATACACGTAGGCGAAGTATTTCTCCTTGCAGCCGCAGTCGATCGCCACCGGCCGGTTCTCGAACGCGTCGCGGATCGCGCCAAGCTTGGCCCTGACGGCAGCGACGCGCTCCGCGTCGGGTGCGCCGAACCAGGTAGCGTAGCGCGGCCCGTATCCGCTAGCTGTCGCGCCACCTGTCCCCGCGCCCGTCCCGGCGCCCGTCCCGGCGCCTGTTCCGGTTCCTTCGTCCAGGTAGCGCTGCGCATCGCGCGCCATCGCACGCCCGGCATCCACGGCCGCACCCAGCTGTTCCTGCTGCGCATTCGAACATCTCGGGAAGGCCGGATCAGCCGCGCCCGCCGCCAGCCCTGGTGGCGCAAGGGACCCGCGCGGCAGGCGCCCCTCGACCCAGATCTCGATTGGATTCGATGCCAGGCTGCCCGCCTGCGGCTGCATCGCACCCGTGCCATCCGGCGCGCCGGCCAGCAGGCCGGGGCCGGCGCTGCGGTAGCGCACCCGGTAGGTGCCTGTCACATGCATCTCGTACAGTGCCGACAGCTCGACCGTGGCGCTGAGGGTGGCGCCCGGTTCGATGCGCAGGTAATCGTCCGGCCCCGGGGCGGGGCGCTTGGCCAGCATGCCGAGGTAGCGCACCGGCTGACCGTCGCGCAGCACCTCGAACAGCGGCGTCGTGATCTCACCGAGCGGCGCCTGCCAGGACAGCAGGAAGCGCGGCGCGGCGCCAGTGTTGCGCAGGGTGACGCGCACCAGCACCTCGTCGCCGCGCGCGGTGCTGGTGCGCAGCGGCGCCAGGCGCACATCGAGTTCCTGCGCTGGCGCGGGCAAGGCGCAGCAGAGCAGCACGAAAGAGGGAAGGACGACAAGGCGCATGCGGGGCTCCACGAGATGGCAACCCGGCCAATGTGCCCCCGCCAACCGACATGCTTATTGAGTAGTAACAAGAAGCCATTTATTCATGGCAACAAACTACCCATGCATACTATGGCTGATAAACAACAAATAAAGGGTGTAACCAATGTTTACTCGATTCCTGCTACGATCATTGCTATTATGCAATAACAATATCTCGGCATAAATCTTCCCCTTCCGCCAGCGCAGGCTTTCCCATGTACACCCAGCACCGATCCTCCTCTTGGCGTTCAGGAGGCCAGTCATGAACGGCCTCCAGGAATACGTGGACGAGCTGGCCCGCGAGATCGGTCTTGACCATGACGAAGTCGCCGCGCGCAAGGCCTTCCTCGAGCTGGGCGAGGACGACGTCGAGGCGCTGCGCGACGTGCATGGGCTGCTGGCCACGCACCGCGACCTGTTCTCGGAGCGCTTCTATGCGCACCTGATGTCCTTCCCCCAGTTGCGGGCCATGCTGGGCGACGGCGTCGAGGCGCGCCTGCGCCGGGTGCAGGCGTCCTATTTCGACAGCCTGACCGCCGGCGACTACGACGAGGACTACATCCGCGAGCGCCTGCGTGTGGGCGCGACGCACGAGCGCATCGGGCTCGACCCGAAGTGGTACATCGGCGCCTACCGCAAGTACCTGTCCGAGCTGGTCGGTCTGTTGTGGCGCCGCTTGCAGGAACAGCCGGAACGCTTCCATACGGCGGTCGACGCGGTGCTCAAGATCGTCTGCTTCGACATGGGCCTGGCGCTCGACACCTACGCGCACGCCGGCCAGCGCAGCCTGCGGCAGAACCAGAACTACCTGGAGCAGGTCATCGATGGCATGCCGGCCGGCCTGATGGTGATCGACGCCGAACTGCGCGCCCACTCGATGAACCGGACGATGGCCGACCTGCTCGACGTGCCGGACGACCTGCTGCTCGAGCAGCGGCTTGCGCTGGAAGAACTGATCCCGAGTCCGGAGCTGGCCGTGCGCGCCGCTGAAGCGCTCGCCTCCGGTGCGCCGCACGACAACGTGCTGGTCACGCTCGACGGCCGCGCCGACGGGGTGCGCTACGCGGACTTCAACATCCGCCGCGCCTACAAGGACGGCGCCCCGATGCTGCTGCTGATCGGCCAGGACATGACCTTCCGCCGCAAGGCCAGGCTGCGCCTGCAGGAGAGCGAGGAATTCTTCCGGCTCACCTTCAACCAGGCCGCGGTCGGCATCGTGCTGCTGGGCGGCGACGGGCGCGTGCTGCGCACCAACAGCAAGATGTCGCAGATCCTCGGCTATTCCGAGATCGAACTGCTGCAGCGCTTCTACCAGCAGTTCATGGGCCAGGACGAGCTGGCCGAGGAGCAGGCCATGATCGCGCGCCTGCGTGGCGGCGAGGTCGCCGACTACCAGCGCGAGAAGCGCCTGCTGCGGCGCGACGGCAGCCAGGTCTGGGTCAGCGTCAACGTCTCGAGCATGCGCGACGCCAGCGGCAACCAGCGCTTCATCTGCGTGGTGCGCGACATCCAGCGCCAGAAGCAGGCCGAGGAAGCGCTGCTGCGCATGGCCAACCACGACGCCCTGACCGGCCTGCCGAACCGGCTCCTGATGCAGGACCGCCTGAGCCAGGCCATCATGCAGGCCCACCGCGCCGGGCGCCAGGTGGCGGTGATGTTCATCGACCTGGACCGCTTCAAGCATGTCAACGACAGCCTGGGCCACGACGCCGGCGACGCCCTGATCGTCGAGATCGCGCGCCGCCTGTCGGGCAGCCTGCGCGAAAGCGACACCGTGGCGCGCCAGGGTGGCGACGAATTCGTGGTGGTACTGCCCGACCTGGGCGGCCAGGAAGACGCCGGCAAGGTGGCGCGCAAGCTGCTCGACAACCTGTTCCAGCCGCTCGCCCTGTGCGGCCAGGAAGTGTTCCCGTCGGGGAGCATCGGCATCGCCATGTACCCGGGCGACGGCCTGGATGGCGCCACCCTGCTCAAGTGCGCCGACAGCGCCATGTACGGCTCCAAGGCCAAGGGCGGCAACCAGTACGCCTTCTATACCGCCGAAATGGGCGAGCAGGCCACCCAGCACCTGCGCCTGGAAGGCGCGCTCCAGCGCGCCCTGCAGCGCGACGAATTCCTGCTGCACTACCAGCCGGTGGTAGACATCGGCAGCGGCCGCGTGACCGGGGTCGAGGCCCTGTTGCGCTGGCAGCCGGCCGGGCATCCGATGGTTTCGCCGGCGGAGTTCATTCCGCTCGCCGAGGAAACCGGCCTGATCGTGCCGATCGGCGACTGGGTGCTGGCCACCGCCATGCGCCAGCAGGTGGCCTGGGTGCGCGCCGGCATCGGTCCGGTACGCATCAGCGTGAACCTGTCGGCGCGCCAGTTCCTGGGCCAGGACGTGGCCCAGCGCGTGGCGGCCCTGCTGGAGGAAACCGGCTGCGATCCGGGCTACCTGACGCTCGAGATCACCGAGAGCGTGCTGATGGAAAACCCGGCCGCGGCCACCGAGACCATGGGCCAGCTGGCCGCGATGGGGGTGCAGCTCGCGATCGACGATTTCGGCACCGGTTACTCGAGCCTGGCCAGCCTGAAGCGCTTCCCGATCCACAGCCTCAAGATCGACCGCTCCTTCGTGATGGACCTGACCCAGGACGCCGATGACGCCGCCATTGTCAATGCCGTGATCGCGCTGGCGCACTCGATGAAGCTGAACGTGATCGCCGAAGGCGTGGAAACCAATGAGCAGCTGGCCTTCCTGCAGGCGCGCGGCTGCGACCAGATGCAGGGCTACTGCTTCAGCCGGCCGGTGGAGCCGCAGCGCATCGAGGCGATGCTGCGTGTTTCGTAGGGTGGGCGGCCTCGCCGCCCACGCGGTGATAGTGACGATGTCATCAGCCGCACGGGCTGCGGTACTGTGATCTGAACGCGTGGGCGGAAAATCCGCCCACCCTACGCCCGCTTCGGCCGGTGCCCCAGGCCCTCGAGCGTGTTCATGACCATCTCGCAATGGTCCCCCTGTACCTCGATTACCCCATCCTTCACCGTCCCGCCCGACCCGCAGGCCGTGCGCAGCTGCTTGCCGAGCACCGCCAGCGCAACCGCATCGAGCGCCAGCCCTTTCACTACCGTGACGCACTTGCCGCCCCGCCCCTTGGTCTGGCGCGACACCCGCACCACGCCGTCGCCAGGTGGCGCGGCCTTGGCCTTGCATGCGCAGGCGCTGAGCTGCTGCCGGCATTCGGGACACATGCGTCCGCCTTCGGTCGAGTACACGAGACGGCTGTTGGAGGAATTGTTCATTTGATCCTGGCTGGAAGATTGCTGGGCTGGGCACGGTAGTTTACGTGCCCGCCCGGCTCCCGGGCAAGAGGCATGCGCACGGCGCCGTCGGACGAATCCACCACCAGTGGGGGTCTTGCGCGGCTGAGCCTCGCCCTATACTCCACGCCTGTCAAAAACATGCAAAGGTAAGACCATGAAACCGAGCAAGCTGTTCGCCGCCGCCTTCGTCGCCCTGCTGCTGTGCGCCACCCAGGCGCAGGCTGCCGAGCCCGAAGAGCATTTCCTGCTGACCCCGGCCCTGCTGGCCAAGCTGAAGGCCGCCGCTCCCGACATCAGGAAACTCGAGAAGAAGGACGACGAGGACGGGAATGAGGATGAGCGCAACAACAACCTGTCGGCCGAAGCCTTTGCCCGTGTGCTGGACAAGGAGCCGCGCGCGAAGGCCGTGCTCGCCAAACACGGCCTGAGCACCCGCGAGTTCGCGCTGTCCACCTACGCGATGCTGCATGCCGGGATGTTCGTCGGGCTGGAGCCGTCCATGAACAAGAAGCAGGCCGCCGACATGCTGGCCGGCTTCACCAGGGAGCAGCGCGCCAACGTGGCCCTGCTGCGCAAGACCGACATGCGCGCCTTCGGCAAGTAGGGTGGGCAAGTCCCTTGCCCACGCGGTCAAACCACGGTGATGCAGTCGGTGCGGCTGCTCAAAAGAAGAGGGCGCGTTCAGCCCACCACGTAGCGCTTCGACGGCCCGCCACCGAGCGCCTGGCCGCTGGCGCCGTACAGGCCGCCGGCTTCGGCGCCGGCCGGCATGCGCAGGGCGTTCAGCATGCCCTGGTTGTGGGCCAGTTGCCTGCTGATCAGCATGCCGTTGACGCGGTTGGCTTCCTTCGCCTCGCGCGCCAGGCCGAGCAGGGCGTCCCACTGGCTGCGCGCCTCCAGGCCGCCGGACACGGCCAGCCAGGGTTCCATGCCGGCTTCCGACGCTTCGCAGCCGGCCGCGCCGAGGGCCGCATGGCGCTGCGCCGCGAGGCCGGCGAGCGCCTGCAGCAGGGTGTTCTTGCGGGGAGTGAGTTCTGCCAGCCCGTCGGCGTCAGCGGCTACCAGGAGCTGCTGTTCCTCTTTCATCAGCGCCAGCAGGGCGCTGAGGTGTTGCTGTTCTGCGGCAAGAGTGGTGACGGGGCTGGAGGGCATGGAAGTTTATCGCTTGCGTGAGTGGAGCAGGTCGCGCACGGTATCGAGCAATCCGTCGGCGACCTTTTCCGAGTTGACCTGGAACTGGCCATCGGCAATGGCCATCTTGATGCGTTCGACTTTCTTGGTGTCGAAAACCTGGTTGTTGCCGGCAATCGCGCTGGCCATGGCCTGCCCGGCCGAGGACAGGCGCACGCTGTCGGTGGCGCCGGGATTGGCCGTCGTGGCCGCGGTGGCCGCACCACCGGCGGCCGTGGTGGCGCCGCGCGCGTTGGCCGCGCCATTGGTGTTGGTCGGCTGCAGGGCCGGGCCCTTGAGGTTATCGTTGATTTTCACGGCATCATCCTTCTCTGTTCGGAGCGGAAACTCCGGTATCTGCTTCGTGTATCGGCAAGGATGTCACAAACTTTAGCGCAGAAAAGGCTGTTCAGGAAAATAAGCAGGCGCCTGGCGTACAAGCCTGCAAGGCCTAGATCGCCACCTCGATGATGCCGCCGGCGCGTGCCGTGCCGCTCACCACCGTGCCGGATTGGGTACGCGCCTGCGCCACCTGGCCTTCGCCGGCATTGTTCAGGGCCTTCGCCTCACTCGACACCGCGAAGTTGGCGCCCTTCGATACCAGGCGCACGGCCTGGCCCTGCTGCACCACCGGCTTCGCCTTCAGGGTATCGAGGCGCAGCGGGGTACCGGCCGGCAGCGAAGCGGTCGGCGTGCGGCCGATGGCCTGGGCCATGTTGGTGATGATTCCGTTCGGCATGGCGGCGATGTCGCCCTTCACCAGGCCCAGCTGGCCGGCCTCGACCGGCTGGCCCTGGGCCAGCGGTACCGCCGCCACGACATAATCCGCCACCACGCTGACCGTGGCCTGCAAATAAATGGTCCAGGCCTGCGGCGCGCTGCAGCGCACCCCGACCGTGGTCTTGCCCCAGGCGCGCGCGCCCGGCTGCTGGAAGGCTTCCGGCGCCGGGCAGGCCGCCAGGCTGGTACGCGGGTCGACCTGGCCGACCTTGATGCTCACCTGGCCCGGCAGGCCGGCGGCCTGGGTCTGCAGGTATTGCTCGGCCACGGCGCGCAGCACCGGCAGGGCCTGGCGCTGGGCGCTGGAAGGCTGGGCAGGCTGGGCCGGGACCGCACTGGCGGAGGGCAGGGCCGCAAGGCAGAGCAGGGTGGCAAGGAGGCCGGGGATGAGCTTCATGGCGCAATGGGTTCGGGGAGATGCTGCCATTCTAGGCAGGGGGGGCATGCCGCGAAACCGGGAATAGCCGGGTTTTGGGCGTCTTACTCCTTCGATTGCGTTTTGTTGCTTGTACGTATTATCGGTCCTGTCCCAACAAGCATCCACCCGGAGGCGGCATGATCGGCAAGATCGACCAGTACCTGAGTTTCAACGAAAAAGCCCTGTCCCTGCGCGCCCAGCGCCAGGAAGTGCTGGCGTCGAACATCGCCAATGCCGACACCCCGAACTACAAGGCGCGCGACATCGACTTCGCCAGCGCGCTGCAGAACGCCCTCGGCCCGAAGAGCGCGTCAGGCCCGCTGGCGACCACCGCCGCCCGCCACATCGGCCAGGGCGGCGCCAGCGGCGACCTGCTGTCCAACGGCACCCCGCTGCTGTACCGCGGCGTGGTGCAGGGCAGCGTGGACGGCAATACGGTCGACATGGATGTCGAGCGCAATCAGTTCGCCGACAACGCGCTGCGCTACGAGGCGGGCATCACCATGATCAACAGCCAGATCAAGGGCCTGATGGCGGCCATCCAGGGCCAGTAAGCGCCCCAGCGGATCAATTAGCGAAATAAGACCATGTCCCTCTTCAATATCTTCAATGTCTCCGGTTCGGCCATGAGCGCCCAGGCGCAGCGCCTGAACACCGTGGCCTCCAACCTGGCCAACGCCGACAGCGCCACCAGTGCCAACGGCGAAGCCTACCGCGCCAAGGCGGTCGTGTTCGAGGCCGTGCCGCAGCAGTCCGGCGCCACCGCGGTGCGCGTGCGCGAAGTGGTCGAGGACCCGTCGCCGCTGAAGCAGGTCTACGACCCGAAGCACCCGATGGCCGACGAGAAGGGCTATGTGTCGATGCCGAACGTGAACGTGGTGGACGAGATGGTCAACATGCTGTCGGCCTCGCGTTCCTACCAGACCAACGTCGAAACCATGAATGCGGCCAAGAACATGCTGCTCAAGACCCTCACCCTGGGCCAGTAATCCCGCAGGAAGCACACCATGACCACCGTCTCGAACAGCCCGGCGCCACCGGCAGGCATCAACGAACTGATGTCGAACATGAACCCGAAGAAGAAGGAAGTCGACAGCGTCCAGGCCGACACCGACAAGTTCATGACCCTCCTGGTCACCCAGCTGAAGAACCAGGATCCGCTGAACCCGCTCGACAATGCCCAGGTCACCAGCCAGCTGGCCCAGCTCTCGACCGTCACCGGCGTCAACAAGCTCAACGCCACGCTGGAGTCGCTCAAGACGAGCTACCAGTCGTCCGAGGCGATGCAGGCGACCAACCTGATCGGCCACGGCGTGCTGGTCGAAGGCAACAAGCTGCAGCTGCAGGGCGGCAAGGCCATCCTCGGCGTCGAGCTCGACAGTCCGGCCGACAAGGTGCAGGTGGTCGTCACCAGCAACAAGACCGGCAAGGAAGTCGCCACCATCGACCTCGGCGCCCAGGAACGCGGCGTGGTGCCGATCGCCTGGGACGGCGTGCCGGACGCGAACGCGCTCGGGGCCGACGGCAAGCCGCTGGCGCTGCCGGACGGCGGCTATACCTACCGCGTGGTGGCCCTGCGCGGCGGCGAACCCTTGACCGATGCGCGCGCGCTGTCCTTCGACAGCGTGGCCAGCGTCACCACCAACGCCAAGGACGGCATCCGGCTTAACCTGCCGGGCAAGGGCGCCGTGACCATGGCCGATATTAAACAAGTCCTGTAAGCCGAGCCGCTTACTTCATTCATCCAGGAGTACACCATGTCTTTCCAACAAGGCCTGAGCGGCTTGAACGGCGCAGCCAAATCCCTCGACGTCATCGGTAATAACATCGCCAACGCCAGCACGGTCGGCTTCAAGGGCGCCACCACCCAGTTCGCCGACGTGTATGCGAACTCGCTCAGCGGCGCGGGCGGCGTCACCGCCGGCATCGGCGTGAAGGTGGCAGCGATCGCCCAGCAGTTCTCGCAGGGCAACGTCGAATCCTCGAACAACCCGCTCGACATGGCGATCAACGGCCCCGGCTTCTTCCGCACCGAGACCGCCGGCATGATCCAGTACACCCGCAACGGCCAGTTCTCGCTCGACAAGAACGGCTACATGGTGAACGCCCAGGGCGCGCGCCTCACCGGCTATGGCCTGAACGCGAACGGCCAGCTGGCCGCCGGCGCCCCGGTGGCGCTGCGCATCGAGACCGCCGACCTCGATCCGGTCGCCACCAGCAAGATCCAGGTCCAGATGAACCTCGATTCGCGCAGCCTGCCGCCGACCACGACGCCGTTCGACATCAACGACCCGACCACCTACAACCGCCAGACCCCGCTCAGCGTGTACGACACCCTCGGCAACGCGCACGTGCTGTCGACCTACTACGTGAAGACCGACGCCGGCACCTGGAACGTGTATGCCGCCAACGACGGCGTCGAAGTCAACGCCCTGAAGGCCGCCGCGGCCGCCACCGGCATCGGCCCCACCTTCACCGCCGTGAACGATGCCCGCGCCGCCTGGGAAACCGCGTCGCGCGCGGTGCCGCCGGTGCCGGCCGACATGACGGCCGCGCTGCAGGCGTATGCGGTCGCGGCCGGCGCCATGGTGACGGCCGCCGCCGGCGCCGGCCTGGCGACGCCCGAGAACCAGCTGGCGATCCAGGCCGCCGCCGACGCCGTGGCGATCGTGCCCGGCTCGACCCCGGAGCAGGTCGATGCCGCCATGACCAAGGCGATCCGCGTCCCGGCCGCCGTGATCGGCACGCTGCGCTTCGACACCAGCGGCAACCTGAACAAGCTGACCACCAGCCAGGGCGGCAAGATGACCTATGACGTGCCGATCTATCCGGATACCGGCGCGGAACTGGTGATGCCGGTCGAGATCGACTTCGACGGCACCACCCAGTACGGCATCGCCACCAGCGAGAAGAAGCTGCTCCAGAACGGCTACTCGCCGGGTACCCTGCAGCGCTTCAGCGCCGGCGCCGACGGCACCATCCTGGGCCAGTACAGCAATGGCCAGACCCGTCCGCTGGGTCAGGTGGTGCTGGCCAACTTCACCAACCCGAACGGGCTGGAGTCGCTCGGCAACAACGCCTGGGCCGAATCGGCCAACTCGGGCGTGCCGCTGATGGGCACGCCGGGCTCGGGCAGCATGGGCGTGCTGCAATCGTCGGCGGTGGAAAGCTCGAACGTCGACCTGACCGCGGAACTGGTCAACATGATCACCGCGCAGCGCGTGTACCAGGCGAATGCGCAGACCATCAAGACCCAGGACTCGGTGCTGCAGACGCTGGTGAACCTGCGTTAATCCTGGTTGATGGAACCGATGCATGTTGATACGTAGGGTGGGCGGCTCGTGATGCGGTCCGCTGGACCGCATCACCCCACGCGGTGATAGTTAGAAGCAAGATCATCCGGCGCGAAAGCGGAGCCGCAAGCAATCACCGCGTGGGCGGGAGACCCGCCCACCCTACGAACCCGGCAAGAAGGAATAAATAATGGACCGCCTGATTTACACCGCCGCCAGCGGCGCCAAGCATATCCTCGAGAAGCAGGCCACCACCTCGAACAACCTGGCCAACGTGAACACCACGGGCTTTCGCGCCCAGCTCGACGTGTTCCGCGCGGTGCCCGTGCAGGCCGAGGGCCTGCCGACGCGCGCCTTCGTGGTGAATTCGACGCCGGCCGCCAACTTCGCGCCTGGCGCGCTGCAGGTGACCGGGCGCGAGCTGGACGTGGCCGTGAAGGGCAATGGCTGGCTGGCGGTCGAGATGCCGGACGGTACCGAAGCCTATACCCGCAACGGCTCGCTGCAGATGAGCCCGAACGGCATCCTCACCACCGCCGGCGGCGTGCCGATCGCGGGCGAGGGCGGCCCGATCACGATTCCGCCCGACGCCACCGTCACCATCGGCGGCGACGGCACCATCTCGACCATGTCGCGGGTGGACCAGCCGGCGGTGCCGGTGATCCTGGGCCGCATCAAGCTGGTGAACCCGCCTGAGGCCGACCTGGTGCGCGGCGACGACGGCATGTTCCGCATGCGCGACGGCAGCGCGGCCGCGGCCGACCCGGCGGTGCGCGTGGCCGGCGGCGCGCTCGAGGGCAGCAACGTGAGCGCGATCGACTCGATGGTTGACATGATCAGCCTGGCACGTTCCTTCGACACCCAAATGAGCCTGCTGAAGAACGCCGAGAATAACGCCGCGAAAGCCACCCAGATCCTCGCTTTGAATTGATAGTTGCTGCAGCATAATTCTCCTGTACATGGCGGCCTCCGTCCGCCGCCCACAGGAGAATTCCATGATCCGTTCGCTGTTCATCGCCAAGACCGGCCTCGAAGCGCAACAAACGAACCTCGACGTCATCACCAACAACCTCGCCAACGTCAGCACGACCGGCTTCAAGCGTTCGCGTGCGGTGTTCGAGGACCTGCTGTACCAGAACGTGCGCCAGCCCGGCGCCCAGTCCTCGCAGCAGACCAACCTGCCATCGGGCCTGCAGATCGGTACCGGCGTGCGCGCCGTCGCCACCGAGCGCATGTTCACCCAGGGTAACCCGCAGCTCACCAGCAACCCGAAGGACGTCATGATCAACGGCACCGGCTTCTTCCCGGTGCTGCTGCCGGACGGCACCCAGGCCTATACCCGCGACGGCTCCTTCCAGAGCGATGCCAACGGCCGCCTGGTGACCTCCAGCGGCTACGCGGTGGAGCCGGCCATCACGATTCCCGCCAATGCGGAGTCGATCACGGTCGGGCGCGACGGCACGGTCTCGGTCAAGATGCCGGGTACCGTGGCCCCGACCCAGGTCGGTTCGCTGCAGCTGGCCACCTTCATCAACCCGTCGGGACTGGAATCGCGCGGCGAGAACCTGTACGTCGAGACCGGCTCCTCGGGCAATCCGAACCTGAACGTACCGGGCACGAATGGCGCCGGCGTGCTGATGCAGGGCTATGTCGAATCGTCGAACGTCAACGTGGTCGAGGAAATGGTCGCCATGATCCAGACCCAGCGCGCTTACGAGATCAACAGCAAGGCGATCACCACGTCCGACCAGATGCTGCAGAAACTGTCGCAGCTGTAACCCACCGCAGATCACCGCCAAGCATGAAAAACCTGTTCGCCATCTTCGCGCTGTCGGCCCTGGCCGCCTGCTCGACCACCCCAAGCACCATCGTGCAGGGCCCGACCTCGTCGCGTCCGATGCTGGTGCAGGCCGCGCCGGCCCTGGACGGCGCCATCTACAGCGCGGGCAGCTACCGCCCCATGTTCGAAGACCGCCGCGCGCGCCACATCGGCGACCTCTTGACCGTGAATATCACCGAGCGCACCTCGGCCGGCAAGTCGGGCGCCAGCACCGGCAGCAAGTCGGGCAGCGCCGAGTTCTCGGTGCCGGGCCCGCTGCAGGCCAAGCTGGGCGCCGGCGTGGGGCTGGAAGGCGCGAGCAAGTTCGCCGATGCCGACACCCAAAGCGCATCCAACAATTTCTCGGGCACCATCGGCGTCACCGTCACCGAAGTGCTCCCGAACGGCAACCTGATCGTGGCCGGCGAGAAGCAGGTCGCGATGAACAAGGGCATCGAGTTCATCCGCTTCTCGGGCATGGTTGCGCCGGACACCATCCAGACCGGCAACATCGTGTCCTCGACCGTGATCGCCGACGCCCGCGTCGAGTACCGCACCAACAGCCGGGTCGACCGGGCCGAGGTGAGCAACATGCTGTCGCGCTTCTTCCAGTCGATGCTGCCGTTCTGAGGATGACCATGCCTTCCAAGCTTAGCTCCTTCGCCATCCTCTGCCTGGCCCTGCTGGGTGCGGCGCCGGCCGCCCAGGCCGAGCGCCTGAAGGAACTGGCCAGCATCGCCGGCGTGCGCGAGAACCAGTTGTCCGGCTACGGCATCGTGGTCGGCCTGGACGGCACCGGCGACCAGACCAGCCAGACCCCGTTCACCGTGCAGTCGATCCAGGCCATGCTGCAGCAGAAGGGCATCAACCTGCCGCCGGGCACCCAGCTGCAGCTGAAGAACGTGGCGGCCGTGATGGTCACCACCTCGCTGCCGGCGTTTGCCCAGCCGGGCCAGACGATCGACATCACCGTCTCCTCGATCGGCAACGCGAAGAGCCTGCGCGGCGGCACCTTGCTCATGACGCCGCTGCACGGCGCGGACGGCCAGGTGTACGCCATGGCCCAGGGCAACGTGCTGGTGGGCGGCGTCGGCGCCCAGGTGGCCGGGGCGCAGGTGCAGGTGAATCACCTGTCCGTGGGCAAGATCTCGGCCGGCGCCACCGTCGAGCGCGCCGTCGCCTCGACCCTGGGCGCGGACAACCAGATCCGCCTCGAGCTCAAGCAAACCGATTTCTCCACCGCCGCGCGGGTGGTGGAAGCCATCAACGACCAGTTCGGCGCCGGCGTCGCCACCGCGCTCGACGGCCGCGTGGTGCGCGTGCGCACTCCGTCCTCGAGCGACCAGCGGGTGGCCTTCATCGGGCAGCTGGAGAACATCGACGTGAGTCGCGGCAAGGACGCGGCCAGGGTGGTCATGAACGCGCGCACCGGTTCGGTGGTGATGAACCAGGCCGTGATGCTGGACGACTGCGCCATCTCGCACGGCAACCTCACCGTGACCGTGGGCAGCGACACGAACGTCAGCCAGCCGGCCCCGGGCTCGCTGGGCGCCACCGCCGTCACCCAGACCCCGAGCGTGGAGGTCAAGAAGGATCCGGGCCGCGTCCTGATGCTCAAGGGCGGCGCCTCGCTGGCCGACGTCGTCAAGGCAATGAACGCGATCGGCACCACGCCGCAAGACCTGCTGGCCATCCTGCAGGCGCTCAAGTCGGCCGGCGCGCTGCGCGCCGAGCTCGAGATCATCTAAGCACCTTCCGGACCGCACATCATGATCGGCTCGCCTTCCACTGACCTGACCAGCAAGTTCGCCCTCGACACCAAGGGCCTTGGCGAACTCAAGCAATCGGCCAAGGCCGGCTCTCCGGCCGCGCTGAAGGAGGCGGCCACCCAGTTCGAAGCCATGTTCATCAACATGATGATGAAGAGCATGCGCGACGCCACCCCGCAGGACGGCATGCTGGACAACCAGCAGACCAAGATGTTTACCTCGATGCTGGACCAGCAGATGAGCCAGAACATGGCCAAGCGCGGCATGGGCCTGGCCGACGTGCTGACCCGCCAGCTGAGCGCGAACGGGATGGGGGCGCAGGCGCTGGCGATCGGCGCCGATGGCTATCCGGCCGCGGCCGGCAAGGCGGCTGCCGCGGCCCAGGGCCTGGCGCCGCTGGACGGCAGCATGCGCCCGGGCATGGATGCGGCCACCATGCTGCGCACCGGCGCCGGCCAGCCGGGCGCGCCGGCGCTGCCGCTCACCACCGACAGCGGCCGGGTGCAGGCCCCGCACGTGCGCGCCTTCCAGGAAAAGCTGCATGTCCACGCGGCCGAGGCCGAGCGCGCCACCGGCGTGCCGGCCAAGTTCATGCTGGGCCAGGCCGCGCTCGAAAGCGGCTGGGGCAAGCGCATGATCCGCAACGCCGACGGCAGCAACAGCCACAACCTGTTCGGCATCAAGGCCGGCCCGGGCTGGAAGGGCAAGGTCGCCACCGCCGTCACCACCGAATACGTCAACGGCCGCCCGCATACCAAGGTGGAGCGCTTCCGCGCCTACGATTCGCCGGCCGACTCGTTCAAGGACTACGCCAACATGCTGTCCAGGAATCCGCGCTACGGCAAGGTGCTGGCCAGCGGCGCCGACGCCAGCGCCTTCGCCCATGGCCTGCAGCGCGCCGGCTATGCGACCGACCCGCAGTACGCGGCCAAGCTGACCCGCATCATCAAGCATTCGCTCGCATGAAGATGAGCCAATACTTCCGTTGGGCGGCCGCTCCTCGGGCGCATGCGCATGCCGCCGTCCGTAGGGTGGGCGGGTCCCCCGCCCACGCGGCGATAGTTGACACAAGAGCAAGCGGACAGGCGGCAGCACCGTGGTTTGAACGCGTGGGCGGGAAACCCGCCCACCCTACGGTCAAGTTTTCCGGAAATCTGCCGTTGTTAGACTAGTCAGAGAAAGAAAAGCACATGTCCCTCCTCAGCATCGGTAAAAGCGGTCTGTTCGCCGCCCAGGCGGGCCTGACCACGACCGGCCACAACATCGCGAACGCCAACGTGGCCGGCTACAGCCGCCAGGTGGTGCAGCAGGCCACCGCGCCCATGCTCGACCAGGGCTACGGCTTCCTGGGTACCGGCACCCAGGTGGCCCAGATCAAGCGCTACAGCGACGAGTTCCTGAACGGCCAGGTGCGCACCGCCCAGGCCGGCGCCAGCGCGCTGGATGCCTACTACGGCCAGATCCGCCAGATCGACAACATGCTGGCCGACTCCAGCGCCGGCCTGTCGCCGGCCATGCAGGAATTCTTCAGCGGCGTGCAGGACATGGCGGGCGACCACGCCTCGGTGCCTTCGCGCCAGGCCATGCTGTCCGGCGCCGAGGCGCTGGCCACGCGCTTCCAGGCGATGGACAACCGCTTCCAGGAGATCCGCGAAGGCGTCAACAGCACGATCCAGTCGAACGTGACCTCGATCAATGCCTATGCCTCGCAAATCGCCGACCTGAACCGCCAGATCAGCACCTATTCCTCGAACGACCGCAAGGTCCCGAACGACCTGCTCGACAAGCGCAACCAGATGGTGCTTGAGCTGAACACCCACGTGAAGACCAGCGTGCGCCCGGGCGACAACAATACCCTGACGGTCTCGATCGGCAACGGCCAGCCGCTGGTGGTGGGCGAGCAGACCTTCCAGCTGGCGGCGGTGCGCTCGGCCTTCGACCAGGCCCGCCTGGAAGTCGGCTACGTGGTCGGCGGCAATGTGGTGCCGCTGGGCGACGCCGCCATGGCGGGTGGCGAACTGGGCGGCGTGCTCGAGTTCCGCAGCAAGACCCTGGACCCGGCCCAGAGCGCGCTCGGCAAGGTCGCGATCGGCATGGCGCTCGAGTTCAACGCCCAGCACCGCCTGGGCCTCGACCAGCGCGGCAACCCGGGCGAGAACTTCTTCAGCGTGGCGCGCGCCTGGACCGGCGCCCACGAGCGCAACGCCACCACCAGCGATACCGCGGTCGACGCCGTCGTGAGCGATCCTTCGCAGCTGAAGGACAGTGACTACGAGGTGCGCTACGACGGCGCCGGCTTCGACGTGGTGCGCCTGTCGGACAAGAAGGAAGTGATCTCGAACTATGTGCCGGACGGCCTGCCGGTGAGCGCCGACGGCATCGACTTCAACATCACCAGCACGATGGCCGCGGCCGGCGACCGCTTCCTGGTGCGCCCGACGATCGGCGGTGCCGCCAACTTCAACACCCTGGTCAAGGACCCGGCCATGATCGCCGCCGCCGTGCCGGTGGCCACCAGCGCCGAGGTCACCAATGGCGGCAATGTCAAGATCAGCGCGGGCACGGTCGACGCGCGCTTCCTGGCCACGCCGCCGCCGCTGCCGATCAACCTGGTCTACGACAGCCTGACCGGCAGCCTGAACGGCTTCCCGGCCGCCATGCAGGTCGATATCGTCGGCCGCGACGGCGTCGCCAAGCCCTCGGTGCTGCCGCCGGTCACCACGGTTCCCTACGCGGATGGCGACACCTTCACCGTGGGCGGGGTCAGCTTCACCCTGAGCGGCAACCCGGCCAACGGCGACCGCTTCGCCATCGCCGGCAACGGCGGCGGCGTGGGCGACGTGCGCAACGTCGGCAAGCTGGGCGAGCTGCAGACCAAGAATATTTTCAACGGCAACAACGCCACCCTGCAGGGCTCCTACGCGCAGCTGGTCAGCACCGTCGCCAACAAGACGCGCGAAGTCCAGGTGACCGGAGAGGCCAGCAATACCCTGCTGTCGCAGGTCCAGACCTCGGCGCAGGACGTCTCGGGCGTCAACCTGGACGAGGAAGCGACCAACCTGATCAAGTACCAGCAGGCCTACCAGGCGGCCGGCAAGATCATGCAGATCGCCGGCACCATCTTCGACACGCTGCTGTCGATCGGCCGATAACGAACGCGGAGCACCATCATGCGCATCAGTACCCTTTCGATCTACGGCAACGCCACCAGCCAGCTCAATTCCCTGCAGAGCGCGCTGGCGCGTACCCAGGAACAGCTGGCCACCAACCGCCGCGTGGTCTCGCCTTCGGACGATCCGATCGCCTCGGCGCGCGCGCTGCAGGTCGGCCAGTCGCTGCAGATGAACGAGCAGTTCGCCACCAACCGCTCATCGGCCCGCTCGGCCCTGGGCATGACGGAAGGGGCGCTGCAAAGCGCCGGCAACCTGCTGCAGGACATCCAGGAACTGGCGGTGCGTGCCGGCAGCGGCATCCTGCAGGCCAGCGACCGCGAAGCCCTGGCCACCGAGCTGGAAGGCCGCCTGGCCGACCTGATGGGCGTGGCCAACAGCAGCGACGGCAACGGCGGCTACCTGTTCTCGGGCTACCGCACCACCACCCAGCCGTATGCCAGCGTGCCGGGCGGCGCCCGCTACGACGGCGACCAGGGCCAGCGCCAGATGCAGGTGGCGTCTTCGCGCAAGATCCCGATGTCGGTGCCGGGCAGCACCGTGTTCGACGCCAATCCCACCGGCAACGGCCGCTTCCAGACCGCTGCCGCGGCCACGAATACCGGCACCGGCGTGGTCTCGACCGGTTCCGTCACCGGACCGGCCGGCCCCGGCGGCTACAACTTCTCGGTCAGCTTTTCCAGTGCCGGTACCTTCGACGTGTCCGACACCTCGGTGGCGCCGCCGGTGGTGATCCTGGCCAACCAGACCTACACCTCGGGCGCCGCGATCTCCTTCGGCGGCGTGAGCTTCGAGATCAAGGGCGACCCGGCGCCCGGCGACAGCTTCACGGTCGGTCCGAGCGCCAAGGAATCGGTGTTCACCACGGTGAGCGACATGATCACGGCCCTGCGCGCGCCGGGCGACGACGCGGCCGGCAAGACCGCGCTGTCCAACAGCCTGAACAAGGCGATGGGCACCCTCAGCTCGGCCCACGACAACATCCTGACCGTGCGCGCCTCGGTCGGCGCCCACCTGAAGGAACTCGACTACCTCGACGGCGCGGGAGACGACCTCGGCATCCAGTACAAGGCGACCCTGTCGACCCTGGAAGACCTCGACGTGGTGAAGGCGATCTCGGATTTCTCGCGCCAGCAGACCACGCTGCAGGCGGCCCAGATGTCGTTCAAGACCATGTCTGGGCTGTCGCTGTTCAACTACCTGTAAGGGCAGGGCTGCTCAGCGTACCCTGGGCCAACCCGGCGCCAGCAGCTCGACCGCTGGTCCGGGCAAGGTCTCGGCCGAGAGGAAGAGCCAGTCGTGGTTCCCGAGCCGGACCGCGACCCCGTGCACCGCGAACGCGGCGGCCAGGCCCGGCGTGAAGAACTGCTGGGGGCCGAGTTCGTAGGTGGCGCCATCGAGCAGGATGACCAGCCGCGAGCCGGTGGCGTCGACCGTGATGTGCTGTGTCGACAGCCTGGTGATCCTGCAGCGCCCGGTCTGCATCAGGCCGCCCAGCGAGCGGGCATAGACGAATGCGAGCTCCTTGCCTTCGCGCTGCCATTGACGCAGCTGCGCTGCGCCTTCCCCTTGCGCGTCCAGTTCTCCCAACAGGCCCTGATCGGCTGGCTGCAGTGTCACCGGGTGACCCATGTGTGTCCTCCTGTCGATGTCATGCGTCGGTCCACGCCGAGTGTATGCAGAAGCGGCGCGTGCCGCAAGCCATGCACGCGGCACGAGAACGCCTGATGCCGGCGGAACAGGCGACTCGGCTGGTACCACCCCTACGGTGCAGGAGCCGGTAGCGGCGCAGCGGGGGGCGGCGTAGCCGGGCGCGGCGCAGCGGCACGCGGTACGGCGCGCCCCGCTTCGATGCCGGCGTTGAACATGTTCACGATCGGCATGCCGAGATAAGGCATGGCCAGGCTCAGCGTCAGGAAACCGACCCCCAGCGTGACCGGAAAGCCGATGCCGAAGATGTTCAGCTGGGGCGCGGCGCGCGTCAGGATGCCGAGCGCGACGTTGGTGATCAGGAGCGCGGCGATGACCGGCAGCGCCAGCTGCAGGCCGCTGGAGAAGATGCGTCCGCCCCAGCGCGCCAGTTCCAGCGGCCCGTTGCCGGAGAAGGGCGTGGCCGCGATCGGCATCGCATGGAAGCTTTCCGCCAGCGCTGCCAGCAGCACCAGGTGGGCGTTCACGGCCAGGAAGGCCATGGTCGCCACCAGTGCCAGGAACTGGCCCACCGCCGACGAGCGGCCGTGCGAGTTCGGATCGAAGAACACGGCGAAGCCCAGGCCCATGGTCATGCTGGCGATTTCGCCCGCGTACTCGATGGCGGCGAACACGATGCGCATTGCGAAGCCCATCGCCAGCCCGATCAGGAGTTCCTTGGCCAGGATCAGCAGGCCGCCCCAGGAGGTCGGGTCGATGGCGGGAATGTCGGGCACGGTGGGCGCGATGACCGAGGCCAGCAGCACGCCGAGGGCGACCTTGATCGACATCGGCACGCCGGCATTGCCGAACAGGGGCGCGGAGGCGACCAGGCCGAGGATGCGCGTGAGCGGCCACAGCAGCCCCGCGATCCAGGCGTTCATCTCGCCCGTGGTCAAGCTCAGCAAGGCAGCGCTCCGTCTAGCCGATCATGCCGGGGATGCCGGTGAACACCCCGCGCATGTAGTCGAGCATGGTCGACAGCATCCAGGGCCCGGCCACCACCAGGGCGATGAAGATCCCGACCAGTTTCGGGATGAAGGACAGCGTCGCCTCGTTGATCTGGGTCGCGGCCTGGAAGATGCTGATGATCAGGCCGATGATCAGGGCCACCAGCAGCAGCGGCGCGGCCACCATCAGCGTGACTTCCATCGCATTGCGGCCCATGGTCATGACGGTTTCCGGAGTCATGCGCGCCCCCTAGTAGAAGCTCTGGGACAGCGAGCCGATCAGGAGCTGCCAGCCGTCTACCAGCACGAACAGCATCAGCTTGAAGGGCAGCGAGATCACGGCCGGCGACATCATCATCATGCCCATCGCCATCAGCACCGAAGCCACCACCATGTCGATGATCAGGAAGGGGATGAAGATCGCAAAGCCGATCTGGAAGGCAGTCTTCAGCTCGCTGGTGACGAAGGCCGGCACCAGTACCCGCAGCGGGATGTCTTCCGGGCCCTGCAGCGCGGGCGAGCGCGAAATCTTGACGAACAGGGCCAGGTCGGACTGGCGCGTCTGCTTGATCATGAACTCTTTCAGCGGTACCGCGCCGCGCTCCAGCGCTTCGCCCATCTGCATCCGGTTCTCCTGCAGCGGCAGGTAGGCCTCGGTGTACATGCGGTCGAACGTGGGACCCATCACGAAGAAGGTCAGGAACAGGGCCAGGCCCACCATCACCTGGTTCGGCGGCGCGGTGGCGGTGCCGATCGCCTGGCGCAGCAGCGACAGCACGATGATGATGCGGGTGAACGCCGTCATCATCAGGAGCGCGGCCGGCAGGAAGGTCAGCGCGGTCAGCAGGATCAGGGTCTGGACCGGCAGCGAATAGGCGGTGCCGCCGCCCGCCGCCGGGCTGGTGGTGAAGGCCGGGATGCCGGGCTGGGCCAGCGCGGCCAGCGGCAGCAGCGCCGCGGCGGCCACCAGCAGGAGTCGTTTAGTTCGCATTGCGTTTATCTATCGTATTCTTGAGCCACTCGCCGAAGCTGGCGGCAGCCGGCTGTCCGGCAGCGGGGGCCTGCACGGCCGCGCCTTCGCCGCGCGGCATGGTGGCGAGCGCATTCACGCGGCCGGGCGAGGCGCCGACCACGATCCACTGGTCGCCGACCTCGATCACCATGATGCGTTCGCGCCCGCCAAGGCTGAGGCCGCCGACCAGGCGCACGTTGGCGCCGCCGGCCATGGCGCGCGGCGCGAAGCGCTTCAGGAACCAGGCCAGGCCGAGCAGCAGGCCGAGCACCAGTACCAGGGCAAGGATGGTCTGCAGCAGGCTGCCGGTGCTGGGCGCGCCGGCCGGCATGGCGAACGCGGGCGGACGCTGGACCGGAGCGGGTGTCAGGGCCGGGGCGGTGGCAGCGACGGTGGCCGGATCCTGCACGGCCGGATCGGCCGGGCCGGCGGTCTGGACCGGGGTCGCGACCGGCGCGGATGGGGCAGGGCGGGCCGGGGTTGCCGGACGGCCGGTGGTGGTCGCGCCGGGCGGTAACGCCTGGGTTTCCTGGGAAGCAGGAGCAGGGACAGGAATGGGAACGGGAGCCGGCGCGGCCTGCCCGGCCATCGATGGCCCCGCCCAGACACCTAGTAGGAGCGCAGCTGCGCACCGTAGGGTGGGCGGCTTCGCCGCCCACGCGGCCAGCCAGCACCACGATGGACGCACCGGTGCGACATGGCCAGCCCCACCTGCCCGCATGGGCGGAATACCCGCCCCCACGCCGTTGCTCGAACTCATTTATTCAATTTTCTGATCCGTTCCGATGGCGTAATGATATCAGTCAAGCGAATCCCGAACTTGTCGTTCACGACCACGACCTCGCCCTGGGCGATCAGGCAGCCGTTGACCAGCACGTCCATCGGCTCGCCGGCCAGGCCGTCGAGTTCGACCACGGAACCCTGGGCCAGCTGCAGCAGGTTCTTGATCGCGATCTTGGTGCGCCCGAGCTCCACGGTCAGCTGCACCGGGATGTCGAGGATGAAGTCGATGTCGTTCGGGGTGTCGTTGCGTGCGCCCTTGTTCGAGAAATCCTTGAACACGGCAGCGGTGGCGGTGCTGGCCGCGGCCTGTTGCTGGCGCTCGAGCGCGGCCGCCTCGGCGGCGGCCTGCTCGGCGATCGCGGCGCCCCAATCGTCGTCGAGACCGCTCTGGTCGTCCTGGGTATCAGACATGGTGTCCTCCTGTTGCGCGGCCGCCGCCATCGGCGCCGCGACGCATTGCATGAATTAGGTTTTGTTGAAGTTGTCGCTGTTGGCGAGCAGTTTCTCGACCTTCAGCGCGTACTGGCCATTGAACACGCCATAGCTGCAGTCCATCACCGGCACCCCGTCCACCGTCGCCTGCAGCATCTCCGGCACGGTGATCGGGATGATGTCGCCGACCTTCATGTTCAGGATCTCGTCGAAGTTGGCGCGGCCTTCGCCCAGCACCGCCACCAGTTCGACCTCGGCGGCCTGGATCTGCTGGGTCATCAGGCGCACCCAGCGCTTGTCGACTTCCAGCGCCTCGCCCTGCAGGCTGGAGGTGAGCGCGTCGCGGATCGGCTCGATCATCGAGTAGGGCATGCAGAAGTGGATCTGGCCCGACACCGAGCCCAGCTCGACCGTGAAGGTGCAGGACACCACCACCTCGTTCGGGGTCGCGATGTTGGCGAACTGGGTGTTCATCTCGGAGCGGATGTACTCGAACTCGATCGGGTACACCGGCTCCCACGACTTGGTATAGGCCTCGAACACGATGTCCAGGATGCGCAGGATGATGCGCTGCTCGGTCTGGGTAAAGTCGCGCCCTTCCACGCGGGTGTGGAAACGGCCATCGCCGCCGAACAGGTTGTCCACCAGCAGGAACACCAGGCCCGGGTCGAACACCATCAGCGCGGTACCGCGCAGCGGCTTCATGTGGATCAGGTTGAGGTTGGTCGGCACCACCAGGTTGCGGATGAACTCGCTGTACTTGGAGACCCGCACCGACCCCACCGAGACCTCGGCGCTGCGGCGCAGGAAGTTGAACAGGCCAACCCGCAAATACCTGGCGAAACGCTCGTTGATGATCTCGAGCGTCGGCATGCGGCCGCGCACGATGCGCTCCTGCGTCGCCAGGTTGTAGGTGCGGACTCCCGAGGTGTCTTCAGGCGCCGCGATGTCGTCCTGATCGCCGTTGACCCCCTTCAGGAGGGCATCGACTTCTTCCTGTGAGAGGAAATTATCGGCCATGGTGCGTCGGGCTTACTGGATGATAAACGAGGTAAACAACACGTCGGTCACGTCCTGTTCGTCGCCTTCCTTGACGAAGGGCTCGCGCACGACGGCGCCGATCTCGGCGGCGAGCTGCTGCTTGCCCTCGAGCGTGCTGATCTCCGAGGCCTTCTTGCTCGACAGGAGCAGCAGCACGCGGTTGCGCACGATCGCCATGTTGTCCTTGATGAGCTGGCTCTGCTCGGCGCCCTCGACCTGCAGCGTGAACTGCACCTGCAGGTACTGCTCGCCGTTCTCCGGCTGCAGGTTGACGGTGAAGGCTTCGATCGGCAGGTATTCCGGCTTGGCGTGTTCGTCCTTTTTCTTTTTCTTTTTCTTGGCATCCTTGGCCGGTTCCTCGTGCGCGGCGGCGTCGCCCGCACCCAGGAAATACCAGGCCGCACCGCCGCCGCCGCCCAGCAGCAGCACGGCCGCAATGGCGATCACCATCAGCTTTTTCTTGGATCCGGCAGGGGCGGAAGGGTCCGCGTCGGCTTTCGGGTCCGCTTTCGATTTCGGATTGGCTTTCAAGATATTCAGTGCCTAAATAAGTGCCTAACAGAATGTATCGGTCATTATGCATTATGGCGGCCGGGCCAGTCCCGGCAAGCCCGGAAAAGAACCGATAAGCAACGCCTATCCACGCGATCAGGCAAATGTATCGACCGCGCCGCGCTCGCCCAGCACGACGGTGCGTGCCACCGGAACCGCGGTCTCGCCAGTGTCGCCGGCATCGCCGGCATTGCCGCCCGCCAGGCGGCCGGCGGCAGGCGCGTCGCGACGCTCGCCGTCCCACGACTGGCGGCCGTCCGGCGTGCCGGCGTCGACGGTAGCGTTACCGAGTGCGATGCCGCTCTCGCTCATCATCTCGCGCAGGCGGGGAAGGGCGTTCTCAAGGGCCTGGCGCACTTCCTGCTGGCTGGACGAGAAAGCCACGCTGGCGCCGTCATTGCCCACGTTCAGCACCACCTGCACCGGGCCGAGGTCCGGCGGATTCAGGGTAAGCGTTGCGGCCTGTTCCTTGCCGACCATGTAGACGATGCGCTGGCTGACCTGGTTGTCCCAGGCCTGGGTACCGAGACGGGCCGGGATGCGGTCGCCCGGCATGGCGGGCGCCCCGGCCAGGGTTTCCAGCCTGGATACCTGGGCCTGCAGCTGGGCCGCGGCCGGCGCCGGGGCGGCCGCCTCCACGCTGGCCCTGGCTTCGGCGGCGCGCGCCTGTGCCTGGGCCGCCAGCCTGGATGGGTCGGCCTGGGCGGCCGGGTTGGCCTGGTTGCCCACGCCACCTTGCTGCGGGTTGCGCGCCTGGCCGGCATCGGCCTGCGCCGCATGGGTGCCTGCGGCCGGCTGCGAAGCCGGGCCCCGGGTGGCGTCATCCGCCATGTCCGCCATGTCTGCCATTCCCGGCAGCGCGAAGGCGCCTGCCTGGGCCTGGCCCTCCTCGTCCATCTGGTCCGGCTGGTCCGCGGCGCCAGCCTGCGCAAGGGCCGGCTGCTGGCCGCTGGCCTGCAGCGCGACCGTGGCGCCGGCCAGCGCCGTTGCGGCGGCCTCGGCTGCAGGTGGGACGGCAGGGGCGGCCGCGCCGGCCTGGGCGGCGAGCATTGCCGCGAGCGCCGCCTGTGCGGCCGCGCCGTCGGCAGGCGCCGCCAGGGCAGGTACAGCATCGGCCGGCAGCTGTCCGGCAGCGTCGGCTTGCGCGGCCGCCGGGTCCGCCACCGCGGCCGGGGCCGGCTGGGTGGACAGGCCCAGGCTGGCCATCAGGGCCAGCATGTCGGTGGCGGGGCTGGACGCCGCCTGCGCAGCAGCTTCCGCCGCAGCTTCGGCTTCCGCTACTGCAGCCGATTCTGCAGCCGATTCCGCGTGCGCGGCGGCGCCATCCGCGGTGGCCGCGTCGGCCGCGGAACCGGACTTGCCGGCCGCGGCGGATTTGCCCGCCGGCGCGTCGCTTGCGCGGGCGGATTGCGCCGATGCCTGGCTGGCCTGATGCGGCGCCGGCGCCGCGTTGCGCTCGGCCGCTTGCTGCCTTGGCGGCGCGGCCGGCTTGCCCGCTCCCGCCGCCCTGGCGCTGGCCGGCGCCGTATTCGCCGCCGGTGCCTGTGCCGCAGCCTGGCGCTGCGCGATCTCGCGCGACAAGGTGGCGCCGAAGCCGCCATCGGCAGCCTGGGACGGCGTGCCCGCGCTGCTGCGCGGTGCCTGCGCCTGCGCCGGGGCCGCACCGGTCAGCTGGAAGGGAAGGGAAGAGGTCTGCATCGTCATGAAAGGTCCGCCTGGTTCAGCGTTTGTAGCGGGCGCCACGGGCCGCGTGGTCGTCCATCAGTTTCTGGTCGCGCTTGTTCTCGATCGCCAGTGCCTCGGCCGCCGCACGCTCGTTCAGCGTGCGGTAGGACAGGCGCTTGCGCTCGCTTTCCTGCCATGCCTTGCGTTCCACCTCCGCCTTGTACTTCGCATGCTTGATGACCTCGCGCTGGCCCGTGATCGCATTGTCCAGCTTGCCGATGAAGGCGATGAAGTTGTGATACGCGAAAGGCGTGATGCCGGCCATCTGGGCCGCGTCGAGCTTGCGCACGTATTCGTCCCGGTAGCCGTCCAGCATGCCCAGCTTCTGTTCCGCCTCGTCCACCGCCTGCAGGGCCGTGCCCAGGCGCTTGGCGATCGCGTCGGAATCGCGCTGCGCAAGGTCGATCAGGGTCTCGAGGGCGGAAGAATTGGCCATATCAGGGTCACACTAATGAGCAGAGTATAGTTCTGCCCGGCACTATTCCATCACTGGAATAGAGAGGTCAATTGCCCCAAACTCTCCAGCATGCCCGCGTTGTCGTGGATTTCCTGGCACAGGAAGGCTTCGATCTGCTCGTGCTTGGCGATCGCCTGGTCCAGCACCGGGTCGCTGCCGGCGGCGTAGGCGCCCACGCTGATCAGGTCGCGCGAACGCTGGTAGCGCGAGTACAGCTGCTTGAGCTTGCGCGCGGCCAGCTGGTGCTCGTGGGTGGTGATGCCATGCATGGCACGCGAGATCGACTGTTCGATGTCGATCGCCGGGTAGTGGCCGGCCTCGGCCAGGTGGCGGTTCAGCACGATGTGACCGTCCAGGATACCGCGTGCGGCGTCGGCGATCGGGTCCTGCTGGTCATCGCCCTCCGACAGCACGGTGTAGAAGGCGGTGATCGAACCGCCGCCCTCGATGCCATTGCCGGCCCGCTCCACCAGCACCGGCAGCTTGGCGAACACCGAAGGCGGATAGCCCTTGGTGGCGGGCGGCTCGCCGATGGCCAGTGCGATCTCGCGCTGCGCCATCGCGTAGCGGGTCAGCGAATCCATGATCAGCAGCACGTTCTTGCCCTGCTCGCGGAAGTGCTCGGCGATCGCCGTGGCATAGGCCGCGCCCTGCAAGCGCATCAGGGGCGGGGAGTCGGCCGGCGCGGCCACCACGGCCGAGCGGGCGCGGCCTTCCGGCCCCAGGATCTGCTCGATGAATTCCTTGACTTCGCGGCCTCGTTCGCCGATCAGGCCGACCACGATCACGTCGGCCGTCGTGTAGCGCGCGATCATGCCCAGCAGGACCGATTTGCCGACGCCGGTACCGGCGAACAGGCCCAGGCGCTGGCCGCGGCCCACCGTCAGCATGGCATTGATGGCGCGTACGCCCACGTCCAGGGTTTCCGAGATCGGCGCGCGGTCGAGCGGATTGATCGGGCGCGCGTTCAGCGGACCGACCTCGTCGGTGCCGAGCGGACCCTTGCCATCCAGCGGGCGGCCGGCGCCGTCGACCACCCGGCCCAGCAGCTGCATGCCGACCGGCAGGTGGCGCGCACGGTCGCTCGGACGGCGCCGCGGGTGCTGCACGCTGCCCGGCTTCGGCAGGGCGGTCTCGACCGGGAACACGCGCGAGCCGGGCACCACGCCCTCGACGTCGCTCTGCGGCATCAGGAACAGGCGCTCGCCCTCGAAGCCGACGACTTCGGCCTCGATCCTCAAGCCGTTGGTCACCGGGATGGTGCAGGCGCTGCCCACCGCCAGCTTCAGCCCCACGCATTCCATCACCAGGCCGGCCACGCGCGTGACGCGGCCCGAGACCTGCATGGGTTCGGCGAAGCCGACCAGGGCGTCGCAGTCCTTGATAAAGGATTGCCAGCGGGCGGTGTGGCGGTCGCTAGTCGTTGCCATGACCGTTTAATTCCCGAGCCAGTCGACATTCGACTGGAGCGCATGGGTCAGGCGCCCCCAGCGCGCCTGCGCCTGCGCATCGATCTGGTTGCTGGCGGTATCCACCTTGCAGCCGCCGCGCGCGAGCGAGGCATCGTCGACGATGCGCCAGCCGCCCTTGAGCAGCTCCTGGCCCATGGCCTGGCGCACGATCTCGGCGTCCTCCGGGTGCAGCGTGAGGGTGGCCGGCTGGGCCAGCACGGGCAGGTAGCCGATCGCCTCCTGCACCACCGGCAGGATCAGTTCCGGACGCACGTCGAAGGCCGTGCGCACCATGCCGCGCGCCAGGCGCAGGGCCAGTTCCAGCACGTCGTGGGCGATGGTCTCGTCGGCCTGCACCACGGCGTCGCTGAAGGTGGCGGCGATGCTGCGCAGGTGGTCGAGTTCCGCCTCCGCTTCGAGCCTGCCGGCGCGCTCGCCCTCGGCATAGCCTTCGGCATGGCCGGCGGCGCGGCCTTCCTGCAAGCCCTCGGCATAGCCTTCGGCGCGCGCGTTCTCGCGGATCGCCTCCAGCTCCTCGAGCGTGGGCAGGGCCACGTGCTGCACGATCTGCACCGGCTCCGCGGCCGGCGCCTGCGCGGCGCGGCGCGCCTGCGTGCTCGGGCGCTCGTCGCCGAACGAGGTCATTTCCCAGCGCTGGTAAGCGCTTTGCTGTTCCTTTGGAATCATCAGATGAACGAGTCCTCGCCTTTACCACCCAGCACGATCTGGCCTTCGTCCGCCAGGCGGCGCACGATCTGCAGGATCTGCTTCTGCTGGGACTCCACCTCCGACAGGCGCACCGGACCCTTCGACTCCAGGTCTTCGCGCATCATTTCGCTGGCGCGCTGCGACATGTTCTTGAAGATCTTCTCGCGCAGGTCTTGCGAGGCGCCCTTGAGCGCGATGATCAGCATGTCGGATTGCACTTCGCGCAGCAGCAGCTGGATGCCGCGGTCGTCGATGTCGAGGATGTTGTCGAACACGAACATCTCGTCCATGATCTTCTGCGCCATGTCGTTGTCGTAGTTCTTGATGTTGTCCATCACGGCCGCTTCCTGCTCGCCGCTCATGAAGTTCAGGATCTCGGCCGCGGTGCGCACGCCGCCCAGCGAGGACTTCTTGATGTTCTCGTTGCCCGACAGCAGCTTGGTCAGCACGTCGTTCAGCTCGCGCAGGGCGGCCGGCTGCACGCCGTCCAGGGTCGCGATACGCAGCACCACGTCGTTGCGCAGGCGGTCGGTGAAGTTGGCCAGGATCTCGCAGGCCTGGTCGCGCTCGAGGTGCACCAGGATGGTGGCGATGATCTGCGGGTGCTCGTTGCGGATCAGTTCCGCCACGGAAGGCGCGTCCATCCACTTCAGGCTTTCGATGCCCGAGGCGTCCTTGCCGCCCAGGATGCGGTTGAGCAGCACGGCGGCCTTGTCGTCGCCCAGCGCCTTGGTCAGCACCTGGCGGATGTACTCGTCCGAGTCGAGGCCGACGGTCGAATGCAGGTTGGTCTCCTCGACGAAGTTTTCCAGCACCTTGACCACGTCGCCGTGCTGCACCGATTTCATCTGGGCCATCGCCCCGCCGAGCTTGAGCACTTCGCGCGGGCCGAGGAACTTCATCACCTCGGCCGCTTCCGCTTCGCCCAGCGCCAGCATCAGGATCGCCGCCTGGGTCACGCCATCCTTGTCCTTGTCACTCATTTGATCCCAACCATGCTTTCACAACGTTAGCAACGATCCGCGGGTCCTGGCGGGCCAGGTCCTGCGCCATCTGCAGGTTCGCCCGGTAGCCCTGGTCGCGGCGTTCGATTTCCTGTTCCTCGAGTTCCTCTTCGGGGGAGGCGGCGCCGGCCTGCGCCTTGCCATCCTCTTCCTCCTCGGCCTGCTCTTCGTCCGGATCGGGCGGGACGGCAGTGACCTCGTCGAACTTCTTGATCGCCGGTCGCATCAGCGGCAGCAGGATCCGGTAGTAGAGGAAGGCCAGCACCGCGAACAGCAGCAGGTACTTGCCGATCTCCTTGGCCAGCGGCAGGTTGGCCGGGTCGCGCCACCAGTCCAGGCTAGGAGGGGTGTCGTCCGGGCGGTCCACGCCGTCGAACGGGGCATTGGTCACGTTCAGGGTGTCGCCGCGATTCTGCGAATAGCCCATCGCCTGCTTCACCAGCTCGTTGATCTGCGCGACCTCGTTCGCGGTGAGCGGCTTGACCACGACCTTGCCGGTCTTCGGATCGATCGAGCGGCGGTAGTTCACCACCACGCCCACGGTCAGGCGCTTGATGCCGCCCATCGGACGCTGCTCGTAGCGGATGGTCTTGTCGACTTCGTAGTTGGTGGTGGCGTCCTTGCGGGTCGGGCCGGCGGCCGGGGCAGCGCCTGCGGCGGCCGGCTGGCCGTCGATCGGCGCCGTGGCCACGCCCGGCGGCTGGTTCGACAGCGCGCCCGGGATGCCGGAGGCGCCCGGGCCGGCCTGGCTCGACTCCGAGGTCTGCTGGCTGCGGATCGCCTGCGGCTCCGGCGGCGAGTTCGGCTTGTACATCTCGGCCGCGGTATCGACCTGGGCGAAGTCGATCTCGGCGGTCGCCTCGGCGCGCACGTTTTCCTTGCCCACCAGCGGCGCGATGATCGATTCGACCTGCTTGATGATGTTCTGCTGGACCTGCTCGACGTACTTCAGCTGGGTGGCGTCCAGGCCCTTGTTGCCGGCCGCCTTGTTGCCGGTCTCGGACAGCAGGTTGCCGTTCTGGTCGACCACGGTGACGTTGCCGACCGTGAGTTCCGGCACGCTGGAGGCGACCAGGTGCACGATGGCGCTGACCTGGCCCTGGTCGAGGGCGCGGCCCGGCTGCAGGTTCAGCAGCACCGACGCGGTGGGCTTCTGCTGGTCGCGCACGAACACGGAGGGCTTGGGCAGGGCCAGGTGCACGCGCGCCGCGCTCACCGAGCCGAGCGACTGGATCGAGCGCGCCAGTTCGCCCTCGAGCGAGCGCTGGTAGTTCACCTGTTCCAGGAACTGCGAAGTGCCCAGCTTCTGGTTCTCCATCAGTTCGAAACCGACGTTGCCGCCCTTGGGCAGGCCCTGGGCGGCCAGCTTCAGGCGCAGGTCGTGGATCTGTTCGCTAGGGACCAGGATCGCGCTGCCGCCTTCGGAAAACTTGTACTTGACCCCCATCTGGTCCAGCGAGGCGGTGATCGCGCCGCCGTCGCGGTCGCTGTAGTTCGAGAACAGCACGCGGTATTCCGGCGCCTGGCTCCACATCCACAGCGCCGCCATGATGGCCACCACGAGCGCGATGCCGCCGCCGAGCGCGACCCGCTTGCCCATCGTGGTCTGCAAAAAGCCCTGTTTCGCGTCCTGGCCGGACGCTGGGGTGTCGATCAGATCATCAGCAACTGCTGCCATGGTGTCGGTTGGTGTCGAGGAGAGGGGGAAATCGGAGATTAGACCGCATTATGAAGCTGTGAGGCAACATTCAAACCCCGAAACAGGATGGGAAATGCCCGCTTCTTCGAAGGAGGAATGTGCATGGGCACTGATAAGCTGACAGCCTGAACAAAGAGTATGTCCCCGACACGCAGGAGCGAACGATGAGTATTGGTGGAATCGGCGGAATCGACAGCAGCCGCATCCAGGCAATGATGGAACAACTGAAAGCCGCGGCGAGCAAGCCGGCGGCCAGCCCGCTTGCGCCCGCCGGCCCGGCGGGCGGGGTGGCCCAGCCTGCCAAGCTCGACTTTGCCGATGCACTGAAGAGCTCGCTCCAGGAGGTCAGCAATACCCAGAAGGCGGCGCAGGAACTGGGGCAGCGTTTCGTGATGGGGGATGATACCGTGAGCCTGTCCGATACGATGATCGCGATGCAGAAATCGAGCCTCGCTTTCCAGGGAACGGTGCAAGTACGCAACAAACTGGTGTCAGCCTATCACGACATCATGAACATGCAGGTGTAAGCCTGCCAATGTGCAATTGCTGCTGAGCACGATCAGAAGGGGCCGGCAGCGGCGCAGCTATGCTCCGGGGATGACACCTCGCACCAGACCGCCTGCGCCCGGGAAGTCATCCGGCAAACGCTCCGCAACACCCAGCGCTCCCGACGAAATCGAGCCGCTGCCGCCCGCCGCCGGCATCGCGGCCTTCCTCATTCTGCTGCTGTTCGGCGCGCTGGCGCTGCTTGCGCTCAGGAACCTCTTCGTCATCGTTTTCGTCGGCACGATCTGCCACAAGGGCTCGGGCTGCGCCAGCTGGTCCGCAAGACCGTGGGACATGGGCTGGGAAACGGTAGGAACCGTGATGAGCCTGTTCTTCTCGGTGATGATCTGCTTGGGCTGCATCCAGGCGATCGGCCGCGTGAGCGATGGCGATTAGGCTTCCGGCACGGGCTACACGCCAAGTGCTCAGTTTGCGGCCGACATCGCCATACTGCGGGCGTCCGCCCTCGAACAAGCCGACTTGACGCGGTTGCGCCCCTCCTGCTTGGCCGCATACATGGCCTCGTCGGCGCCGGCCAGCAGTTGCTCCCAGTCGGCGTGATGTTCCGACAGGCATCCCAATCCCACGCTGACCGTCACCTTGAGCGTTTCGCCATCAAGCAGGTGCGCGGCCGCTTCCACTTCGGCGCGGATGCGCTCCCCATGGATCAAGGCGCTCTCCTCGCTGGCGCCGGGGAAGATGCACAGGAATTCTTCGCCACCCAGCCTGCCGAAATGGCCGGCCTGGCCCACGGCGCGCTGGCAGGCCTCGGCCACGCCCTTCAATACCTGGTCCCCGGCGGCATGCCCGAAGCGGTCGTTGACGCGCTTGAAATGGTCGATATCGATCATCGCGAAGGCCAGCCCTGCGCCCTCGCGCCGCGCGCGGTCGAAGGCGTGCGCCGCTTCCTTCTGGAGCCAGGCGCGGTTCGGGCAGCGCGTCAGCGCGTCATGGCTCGCGTCCCATTCCAGGCGTGCCTGTACCGCGAGGGAGGCGGCGCGCAGGCCGGAAGTGATCCGCATCTGCAGGAAAGCCACGGCCAGGCCGGCGCCATAGGTCAAGCCCACGCTGGCCAGTTCCGGCAGCGGGCCGCGCAGCAGGCAGCCAAACAGGAGCAGCGTCGGCGGCAGGGCGATCGCCAGGAAGCCGGCGCTGCTGCTGGCAATAAAGGGAATCAGGAACAGGCCGATGAGGATGCCGCCGCTGCCCTGCGACAGGCCGCCCTCCAGTTGCGCCATTGCCAGGATGACACCGGCCGAGAGCATCCAGTATGCCCAGCATGCCCGCCCCTGAGCGGTCCAGGGCAGGCCACTGGCCCAGAAGGCCGGGGCTGCCAGCGCGGCGAACAGCAGGCGGGTCAGGCCCGACTGGACGGCATTGGCCGGATCGAGCAGCAGGTCCCAACCGGTATACAGGACGACGAGCAGCGCCAGTCCTGGGCCGACGCGGGGCAGCAGCCGGGCGAGCTCGGCTTCGGTCCGCTGGCGCACGAAGTCGGCCTCGTGGCGCGACGGCGTGCCCTGCCCGGACAGGGGGTGCGAAATCAGCTGGGAAATCATCATCTTCGTTGTATGAAACGCGCAAGGTGCCGCCAGCGATGCCTTGCACTTATGCTGTTGGGATACTGATATGGTAGGCGGGAAACGATCTGCCCGGATCGTGGGGACTGCTTTATTGTCAAGAATAATGCGTCATTACAACTAAGCGAGACGACCGTTGCTATCCGGCGTTCATGGCGAAACGCCGTCTGCCTTAACACTGATGAAGCACCAAGCGCGAGCTCGACTAAGCCGGCGCGGTTTCCTTGCGGTGGAAGGTGACGGGAATGCTGCCGTCGCGCGGCGCCGGTTCCGGCAGCAGCGAGGCCAGGGTATGGCCGTCTAGTTCGGCGAGATAGGCGGCGGTGGCCTTGGTCAGCACGCCCTTGAGCGCGCAATCCTTCACCAGCCCGCACGGGTTGCCGGCCGGATCAAAACACTCGGCCATGTAGAAATCGCTTTCGCTCTGGCGCACCACGTCACCGATGTTGATCTCCTCCGGCTTGTGCGCCAGGCGAAAACCGCCGTTGCGGCCGCGGATGGTCTCGATCACGCCGTTGCGGCCCAGTTCGTGCACCACCTTCATCAGGTGGTTCTTCGAGATGCGGTGCAGGTCCGCGATTTCCTGGATCGTCACGAGGCGTCCGGGATTGCTGCCCAGGTGCAGCAGGGTCCGCAGGGTGTAGTCGGTGAAGGAGGTCAGGCGCATGATCGGGCAAGTATATCCCAAGCGCCGTGGCCGTGGACGATACCCGCAATGTGGCTTATATGCATATGGACCAGTTATTACAAACCATTACTTGCCTTGTTGTTCTTGTCGTTTCAATATGTCGGGATTCAGGCCGCGCACGCGCGCCGGCCACCATCCGCAGCCGTATGCCGGAGCAAGCACATGCACATGATCTCTTCTTCCATCCATATCATGCATGCCGACCCGATCGTGACCGTCGGGCTGCATGCCGTCCTGGCCGGCCAGCCCGGCCTGCGCGTGACCAGCCACCTGCACCAGCCCGAGGCGCAGCGCGTGGCGCGTGTACTGGTCACCGACTACGATGCCGGGGTTGCGCTGGCGCGCCAGGCCGCGGCGACTGCCGGTCCCGGCATGCCGCCGGTAGCGGTGCTGGTGGTGACCCAGTACGACAAGGAATGGGAAGTGCGGCTTGCGATGGAGGCCGGGGTGGCCGGCTACCTGCTGCAGTCCTGCGGCACCGACGAACTGGTGCATGCGGCCGGGCAGCTGGCGCGCGGCCAGCGCTACCTGAGCGAATCGATGACGCGCAGCGTGGCCGACAGCCTCACCCGCGAAGCGCTGACCGGACGCGAGACCGACGTGCTGCAATTGCTGGCCCAGGGCTGCTGCAACAAGTCGATCGCGCGCAAGCTGGGCATCGGCGTGGGCACCGTGAAGACCCACGTGAAAGGCGTGATGAGCAAGCTGGACGCTACCGCGCGCACGCATGCGGTGGTGGTGGCCACCCAGCGCGGCCTGATCCGGCCCGGGGCGGGTAGCGCGGCCGCCGCTTCCTGAGCGGCCGTTCCCTGGGTTGCCCGCGCCTCAGGCCAGGCCGGCCATGCGCGCGTTGCGCTCGCGTTCGAGGCGGGTGATGTAGCGCTGCACGGCGGCCATGCCGGCGCGCGAGATATCCACGAACTGCAGGCCGACGCGGCGGTTCGACTTGTTGTTCAGCAGGGTCAGGTCGTGCCAGTTGCGCACCTGCAGCGATACCGTGACCGGGCCCGTTTCGGGCAGCTCGATGCGGCAGTTGGGAATGGTGGTACCGGTGGCCGTGGCCAGCTGCAGCTGGTTGTCGAGCACGGCGATGCCGCCGCAGCTGATGTCGCGCAGGGGGAACACGCCCGAACCCGCGCCGGCCACCGCCGAAGGCGGCAGCGGAATCACCGCGCGCACCGGGTTCGAGACCGGGGTCTCCATCCGGTAGTATTCGCGCCGCTGCAGCCGGATCAGGGTCGGCGGGATGTCGGCGCGCAGGGCCGGGCTGCCTTCGAATTCGACCAGGCGCAGGTTCTCGATGCTGAACAGGATGCGGATCTTGTCGAGCGAGGTCTCGCAATGCAGCTTGCCCCCTTCCAGGATGCGCTCGTTCTGGAGAAGGTCCACCGAACGGTCCAGCACCATGGTGTCGCTGTCGGGATCGATATCGAGGATGGCGGTGACGCAGACGTCGCTCTCGCCCTTGACCAGCAGGCGCACCAGCTCGTGTTTCTCGCCGATCTGGCGCAGCAGCGCCAGGATCTCGCGGCGCGACTCCACCTCGTAGTCGTGCCAGTTCTCCAGTTCCTGATAATTCATGTTGCCTTCTTCGTGCCGGCCTGCGCGGCCTGTTCCAGGTTGAGGTGGGGCGTCGGGTCGGGAGGAGGGGGCAGGGGCGCTCCCTGCTGCCGGGCCGACTCGATATGATAAAGCCATGCCAACAGTTCCGCAATTGCACGGTACAGGGCGGGCGGAATGTGGCGGTCGAGGTCGACGTTCATCAGCAGCGTGACCAGTTCCTTCGATTCGTGCACGAACACGCCGGCCTCCCTGGCGCGCGCGATGATCTGCTCGGCCACCAGGCCCTGGCCCTTGGCCACCAGGCGCGGGGCGGCATCGCCGTCGCGGTAGGCCAGCACGGCCGCCTTCTGGCGCGGGCCGCGCGGGCGCGGCGGCCCGGCTGCTTCGTCGCTCACCTGGCTTCTCCGCCGGACCCGATGTTCAGGCCGGACAGCGCCAGGCCCGCGGCCCCGAGCGCGGTCTCCAGCGCCGCGCCATGCGCGCGCAGGCTGGCTTCGGTGTCCGGACTGGCGGCATGCAGGCGCAGCTGCAGCGTCTCGCCATGCAGGCTGAGGCTGGCCTCGACCTGGCCCAGCAGCGGGAACTGCAGCTTGAGCGTGCTGTGCCAGGCGCCGGCGCCATCCGCCGCGTCGCCCTGGCCATCCGCGCCATCGTCGCGCCCGGACGGCGGCTGGTGCGCGATGCGCCATTCCAGCGGCAGGCCCGGCACCAGCTGGCCCTGCCAGGCGACCTGCTGCAGTTCGTGGCTGGCCAGCTGCTGGGCCACCAGCTTGAGCGCGCCCGGTTCCTCGCTCGAGCGTTGCTGCATCTGCGGTTCGCCGCGCAGGCTGTCGAGTGTGCGCCGGCCCTCGTTCCAGTCGCCCAGGTGCGATTCGTAGAACAGGCCGCTTTTCTCGACCGTGCCCTGGAGCGCGGCGGCGATGCGGGGCGCCGCCAGCTCGCCCCCGGCCAGCAGGGGCGCCGCCGGACGCAGCGCCTGCGCGGCCGCGGCCGGGGCCTGCGCCAGCGCGCTGCCGATCAGGCGCGCGGCCGTGCTGAGCGATGCCGGTGCGCCGCCCGGTTCGGGCTGGGCGCCGGGCTGCGGGCCAGGAAGGGGAAGGGCGGGCGCGGCGGCGGTCCTGGCCGCGCCTTGCGCCTGCGGCGCCGCGCTGGCGCCGGCCGGCGTGCTCGCGGGCGTGGTCGTGCCGGCGCCGGCAGGCATGCCGCCTGCGCCGGCGGTGCCGTCCTTGCCGGCGGCAGGCGTGCCGGGCGTCTCGTCCTGGCCGGGCACGGCGGGACTGGCGACGGCCTGCGCCTGCAGCAGGCGCGGACTGCCATCGGCATGGGTGCCGAGCTGGAAGGTAGGGCGGGGCGTGGCGGCCACGACTGTCAAGGCGAGATTGGCGTTCTGGCCGATGCCGGCGGGCAGGGCCATGCGCACGTGGGCGCCGGCCACCTGCACCAGCGCGCTGCCGTCACCCGCGCGGGCCAGCACGCGCGCCGGCAGGGTCTGGCCCACTACGGTTTGCAGCGCGCGCTGGAACGCCTGCTGGCGTGGATGGCCGAGCGCCTCGACCGGGTCGACCGCGGTGATGCGCAGGACGGCGCCAAGCCGCCCGAGGTCGGTGCCAGCCATCGGCCGCGCGGCGTCAGACGCCGCCGTAGGCGCTGGTCAGGCGCGACTGTACGCGCGAGCTGCTGATCAGGGCCGACAGTTTCGCCATCCAGGGGGCGGCGAGGTCGCGAATGACGCGGTCGTCGGCCAGGATCTGGCGGATCAGCTCGGCCTTGCGCGCGCGGTGCGGTCCGCTCCATTCGACGCCAGGGTCCTTGTCGCGCAGCGTCTGCACATGGGCCGCGCATTCGCGTTCGAGTTCGGCCACGCCGTCCCAGTCGTCGGCCTGGGCCGCGGCCAGCATGCGGGTGCTCAGCTCGCCCATCGCCTGGTAGTGCAGGAGGATCTGGTCTGGGCTCAGCATGGCGTTACGCGGGCTGCAGTCCGGAGGCGTTGGCAGCGTCCGCGCGGTTCGGCGTGCCGATCTGGTCCCACGCGCCTTTCAGCTCCTTCAGCAGGTTGCGCACTTCCTCGATGTACTCGGGATGGTTGCCGATGTTGGCGGCGAGCAGGCGGTTGCTCATGTATTCGTACAGCGAATCGAGGCTTTCGGCGATCTCGCCGCCCTGTTTCTTGTCGAGACTGGCGCGCAGGCCGTTGTCGATGATCGAAATCGCCTGCGAGATCGAGTTCCCCTTGGCGGCGATGTCGCCGGCGCGCATCTGGGCACCGGCCTTGGCCAGCGCGGTCAGGGCGCCGTCGTACAGCATCGCGATGAGCTTGTGCGGGCTGGCCGAGTTGATGCTGGTTTCCAGCCCCACGGTGGCGTAGGCACCGGCCGGGTTGCGCGTCATCGATCCAAACATCTGTATTCCCCTTGTGTAACTGTTTAAGCCGTTAATGATGGTCAGCGATGATCAGTTTACGCCAGCGGAAAGATTGTGAAACGGCGGTCAGAGGGGACTTTACCCGTCAAATCCGCCGCGTCAGCCCCGGTTGGCCGGTCAGGAGTTGTTGTTGGCTGCCAGCGCAGCGAGCTGCTGGCTGAGGTAGGCGCTGGTAGTGGTCATGTTGGCCACCAGTTTGTCGAGCGCCGTGAACTGGTTGCGGTAGCGCTGCTCCACGCTCAGCAGGCGGGTCTTGATCGCATCGCGGTCGTCGCCCAGGCGCTTGATGTTTTCCTGGACGGCGGTGGCGCGGTTGTTCAGCGGGCCGATCGGGCTCAGGATCTTGCCGACCAGGACGTCCGCCTGCCAGGCATAGCCCTTGGTTCCGGCGCCGCTGCTGAACAGCTTGCTCAAGTCCTTGGACGGATCGGCGATCGCGGCGCTGAGCTTGGCGTCGTCGATGACCAGGGTCCCGGTCTTGTCGAAGCTCAGGCCGGCGTCGGACAGCAGGGCCGAGCCCTTCGGCGCGCCGGCAACCGGGGCCGACAGCACGCCGCGCAGCTGCGACTGCAGCGCGCGTACGGTGCTGTCGCCCACCAGCGGGGCGGCGGTGCCGGTCGTCTGGTTGACCGAGGTGGCGTCCCTCATGGCCTTGGTGGCTTCGTTGTAGGCTTTGACGAAGCCCTCGATCGCGGTCTTGACGTTGCTGGTGTCGCGCGCCACCGTGATCTTGGTCGAGGCGTCGGGCGCGGTGGTTTTCGTCAGGTTCAGGGTGACGCCCTGGATCGCTTCGGTGAGGGTATTGCTCGGGCTGGTGATCGGCACGTTGTCGACGATGATCTTCGCATCGGCGGCGGCCACGTTCTGGGTCATCTTGCTGGCACCCGTCGTGACGGTCGGGGGAATCGTGTCGGGATCCACCGTGGTGCTGGTACGGTCGTAGGCCAGCTGGCCCAGTTCGCCGATGGTGCCGGCGTCGCCGCCGACCGTGATCCGCATCTCGTTGCGCAGGCCGGTCTCGTTCGAGGTCAGGGCCAGGCGGTAGCCGCTACCGTCGTTGATGATGCTGGCCGAGACCCCGGCGTTGGCGCCGTTGATGGCGTCGCGGATGCCGGCCAGGGTGTTGTTGCTGCCGATCGTGATCGTCTTGCCGGGCTTGGCGGCGTTCGGAGTGAAGGTGGTATCCGCGCCCGCGCTTGCATAGGTGCCGAAATCGATGGTGATCGTGCCCTGGCCGACCACGCTGGTGGTGGCCGCATAGCCGCCGTTGGCGGCCGACGACATGGTGAGCTTTTGTGCCGCGGCCAGGCTCTCCACTTTCACGTCGTAGCTGCCGGCCACCGCGGAGGCGCTGGCGCTGGCGCCCAGGATCGCGCTGTCGGAGACGCTTGCCTTGGTCGGGGTGAACTTGTCGGGCGTGCTGAGCGCCTTGGCCGCCGTCTGGAAGGCGGAAAACGCGCCTTTCAGGCTGCCGATGGAGGACAGCTTGGCCTGGTAGCTTGCTTCTTTCTTGTCGAGCGCGGTGATCGGCATGCGCTCGACCGTCATCAGCTGGGAAACCAGCTCATCGACTTTCAGGCCCGAACCGATGCCTGCTGAAGAGATCGCCATGATGAAATTCCTTGTTCGACGTAGATGCGGTCAAGCGGTGATGTTCTGCTTGCCGGGCAGAACTAAGCCTTGTCTTTTACCAGCAGGCCCTGCATTTTGTCCAGCGCTTTGGAAATCTCGATGACTTCCTGTGTGGGTATTTGGCGAATAATGGTCTGGGTTTGCGTATCGATCAACTTCACCACCGTGATGCCGGTGTCTTCGTCGATCGAGAAGCGCAGGTCGCTGGCGGACGCTCCCATCGATTCCTCGATCTTCCCGACCGCGTCGCGCAGTTCTTCCTGGCCAGGCACCTCGTGCGGCTCGGCGGGCTTGGCAGCGCTGACGGAGGAAACGGGCGTGCTGCGCGGTATGGAGCTGGAGGCGGGTGTGGCCGCTGCGGCTGCCTGCTGGGCAGGGGCGGCGACAGCGCCAATGTTTGCTGCTGACATGATGGACTCCGAAAGTGGAAAAGGCGCGGTACCAAGGCACCGCGCCTGTCTTTACATCACTTGCTTGTCGCTAGATTAACCACGCAGCAGGCTCAGCACGCCGTTCGGCAGCGAGTTGGCCTGGGCCAGCATCGCGGTACCAGCTTGTTGCAGGATCTGGCCGCGGGTCATGTTGGCCGTTTCCTGGGCGAAGTCGGCGTCACGGATACGGCTACGCGAGGCGCTCAGGTTTTCCGAGGTCGACTGCAGGTTCGAGACCACGGCCGAGAAGCGGTTCTGGATCGCACCCAGGTTCGAACGTGCGCTGTTGACGGTCTTCAGGGCGTTGTCGAGAGCGACGATGGCCTTGTTAGCGCCTTCGGCGGTCGAGATGTCCAGCTTGTCCAGCGATTCGCCGCTGCGGCCGGCGCCGTAGGTGGCAGCCTTCAGACCCAGCGCGGCAGTACCGGCGTTGGTGCTGCCACTACCGATCTTGAACTCCGAAGTCGAAGACAAGGTGAGGGTGCTGGTGAAGGTCGCCGCGGTAGCTTCAGGCGCACTCACACCGCCAGCAGCCGGATTGCTCAGAGAAGCCGCATTCAGACCGGTCCTTGCACTGGTCAACCCACCGGAACCGGTGCCAGCAGCATCAGTCTGATACATGGTGATGTTACGACCGTCAGCAGCGCTGAGCGTCACGCCCTTCGTGTCGTCGTTGGTGTCCATGGCGGTGACACCGGTCTGGCCGCTGATCGCGTTGATGGCATCGACCACTGCCTTGCGGCTGGTGGCGTTATCGGCACCAGTGGTGACCAGAGCGGTCGACACGCCATTGATGACAATTTTACCGCTGACGGTGCCACCACTCGTCATTGCGCCGCCGCTGACTTCCGTCGAGTTGACCGTGGCGGTGACGCCGGTCTTGTCTGAGATGGCATTGATGGCGGCGGCTTTTGCGATACCGCTGCTTGCTTTGTCGAATGCCGAGGCGGTATCCGAACTAGCCACGGAAGCGCCGATGGCGGTACCGTTGATCGTAAAGTCACCCGCTGCGATGGCGGTATGCGCGCCGGCCGCGATGTTGGTGGTCGAAGCATACGCAGTCTGGGCCGAGAAGTTGCCTGCGATCAGACCTGCATCCTTGATGCCGCCAGAGCCCGCCGCGCCAGTCAGGTTCGACGAGACCATGATGTCCTTATCGGAATTCAGCGTGATCGAGCCGGTGCTCACAGAGGTGCCTTGGCCCGCAGTCAAACCTGTGCCCGCCGCAGTCAAGCCGCCACCTAATGCAACAGTAATACCGCCAGTGCTAGATGTAAGCTTAATGCCATCCGTGTCCGAGCCAGAATCGACTGCAGTCACACCGGTTGTCGTGGTTTGTGCATTGATGGCCGACACGATAGCAGCGCGGCTGGCGGCGTTATCGTTGAGTGTGGTGGTAAGAGCAATGTTCGTGCCGTTCAGCGTGAGGTTGCCAGTTTGCACAGCGCCGCCGCCAGCCGTCATGGCCGACCCAGCCGACTCGGTGGAAACGCTCAAACCAGTGTTGGCTGCCGTAAGCGATTGAGTGCCATCCATCGTCAACTGAATATTGCGACCGTCTGCGGCGACTAGCTTGACGCCGCCTTTGTCCGAGCCCGAATCCTCAGCAGTCACGCCAGTTTGCTGTGATTTTGCATTGATTGCCGCGACCACCGCCGAGCGCGATGCCGCTGCATCGGTCGAGGTGGCGAGGGTGATATCAACACCATTGAGCTTGATTGTTCCGTTGCCTGCGCCGGCAGTCATGGCGCTTCCGCCAACTTCAGTTGCGTTCACGGTGGCAGTGACGCCGGTTTCTGCCGATTTTGCATTGACCGCAGCAGCCTTGGCAATCGCGCTTGCAGCTGCGTTCGAGGTCGAAGCGGTATCGGCGCTGGACATCGACGGGCCAATAGCAACGCCATTCAGGGAGAACGCGCCTTCCTTCAGTGCGGTTTTGCCGGCGTTCTGGGCGGTGGTGATTGCGGCGCTGCTGCTGCTACCCAGGCTCTTGGTGTTGGCGCTGCCAACCGAGAACGAAATGGTTTCGCCGGCGTTCGCGCCGACCTGGAACTGCTGGTTCTTCAGCGAACCGTCGAGCAGGGTGCGGCCGTTGAATTTGGTCTGGGAAGCAACACGGTCGATTTCCTGCAGCAGCTGGTCTGCTTCTTCCTGCATCGATGCGCGGTCGGCGTCGGTGTTCGAGCCGTTGGCGGACTGGACGGCCAGTTCGCGGATACGCTGCAGGCTGTCGCCGATCGAGCTCAGCGCGCCTTCGGCGGTCTGGGCCATCGAGATACCATCGTTCGAGTTACGTGCAGCCTGGTTCAAGCCAGTGATCTGCGAGCTCATGCGTTCCGAGATCGCCATGCCTGCCGCGTCGTCCTTGGCGCTGTTGATGCGCAGGCCGGTCGACAGGCGCTGCAGCGAAGTCGTCAGCGAAGCTTGCGATTTGCTCAGGTTGTTCTGTGCGTTCAGCGACGACAGGTTGGTGTTGATCATTGAAGCCATGTTGTTTCTCCAGTTTTCTTTCGGGGCGGCAACTGTGCCTGTTCACGTTGGTCTGTCACCGTGTTCCGTGACAATCAAACCGCTGTTGATGCTGGTAACGTACGGCGCGCACAAAACTTTATGGTCGAGATCAAAAAAATTTTTGTAGGGCAACGCTTGTTGGGCTGGTTTTATGGGAGAGTGTGCTTGCGGGCGTATAATTCTCGCAAGAATTGATCCACGATCCGACCCGCGATCCCCAACCTGATGGAGCAAGGCATGACCCAACCCGCACTCGTAGTCATCGCACGCGACGAAGCGCCGACCCTCGCGCGCTGCCTGGAATCGGCGCGTCCCTTCGTGGCGGAGATGATCGTGCTCGACACCGGTTCCAGCGACGATACGGCACAGATCGCCGCCGCCTGCGGCGCCCGCGTCATTCCCTTCGCCTGGAACGACGACTATGGCGCCGCGCGCAATGCCGCGCTTGCCGCTTCGTCCGCGGACTGGAACCTGATGCTGGATGGCGACGAATGGATCGATGCGGCCCAGGGCGACGTGGCCGGCATCCTGGCCCAGGCCTGCGCCGCCGCGCCCGCCATCGGCATGCTGCCGGTGCGCCTGGGATTCGACCTGGCCGGGCGCGCCCTGGCCACCACCGCCTGGCGGCCGCGCCTGCTGCCGCGCGGCGTGCGCTATGCCGGTGCCGTCGACGAGGCGCCGGCGGACGAGCTGCCGCAGGTCCGCATTCCGCTCTGGATCGATAACGATGGCATGCGCCGCCCGGAGCGCGCCGCCAAGCGCGCCCAGCGCGCGGGCCTGCTGCTGGCGGCCCAGGCCGCCGCTCCGCAGGATGCGCGCCTGGCCTACCAGGCCGGCAAGCTGGAGGAAGCGCGCGGCGAGCACGCGGCCGCGGCCGCGCACTACCGCCATGCGCTGGCGCTCGCCGCGCCGGATGCCGCCTGGCGCCACGACCTGGTGGTGCGCGCCATGTTCACCCTCAAGATGGCCGGCCAGCCGGAAGAAGCGGTGCACCTGGCGGACCTCGAGATGGATCACTGGCAGGATTCGCCCGACTACTACTTTGCGCTGGGCGACGTGCTGCTCGAACTGGCCAGCCGGAATCCCGGCACGGCGCCGGAAGTCCTGCCCATGATCGAAGCCAGCTGGCTGCGCTGCCTGGAGCTGGGCGACCAGCCGGCCCTGGAAGGATCGGTGAGCGGGCGCGGCAGCTTCCTGGCGGCGCACAACCTGGCTGTGCTGTACGAGAGCCAGGGCGATGCGCAGCAGGCCGGCCGTTTCCAGGAGCTGGCCAGCCGTGGCGCATAAGCCGTGACAAACCCGCCCGCTTGCGGCAGCATGTGAATCCGGCACGACAATAAGACAAGACGACGCGGCCAGCGACCTGGACCGCGCTTCCCGTTCATTCAAGGAGACACGATGAAGGCATTCACGGTAGGGCTGGCAATGGCAGGCATGACGGGCATGGCAGGCATGGTGACGGGTTGCGCCACCGTGCCAGACAACGATCCTTCGCCGACCATGCAGGAAGTGGCGGCGGGCACCAACACGGCCGGCACGGGCGGCCACGGCATGACCGGCAGCCGCCTCAAGCGCGATTCGACCGACCGCATGCTCAAGGCCGTCGGTGCGCAAGGTGCGCGTGATGAAATGAACAACGCGCCGCGGCCGCTCGATTCCCGCTAGCACGCCAGTCGAGGGCCGGCCGGCGTCGCCGGCCGCGCCCGCGGCGCCTCAGTCGGCAATGACCACCCGGTTCTTGCCGCTATCCTTGGCCTGGTACATGGCGCGGTCCGCGCGCGCCACCAGGCTGGCCTGTTCCTCGTTCGGCAGGCGCAGCGCCACCCCGCAGGAGAAGGTGATCAGCATCTTCTCGTTCTCGTGCAGGAAGAAGTGGCGGGTCAGCTCGCGCTGCACCCGCACCATCGCCGCCGCCGCCGCCTCCACCGGCGTCTCCGGCATCAGGATCACGAATTCCTCGCCACCGAAGCGCGCGATCACGTCCATCGAGCGCAGCGTCTCGCGCACTACCTTCACCAGGTGCTTCAGCGCGCCGTCGCCGGCCAGGTGGCCATAGGTGTCGTTCAGCTTCTTGAAATTGTCCAGGTCGAGGATGGCCGCGCACAGCGGGGTGCCGCGGCGGTCGGCGCGCGCGCTTTCGCGCTCGAACACGTCGTCCAGGCCGCGACGGTTGAGGCTGCCGGTGAGCTGGTCTTCGCGCACCAGTTCGCTCATATGCTGCAGTTCGGCTTCCAGCGCGCGGATGCGCTCCTCGGCTTCCTGCGCCTCGCGGTGCGCCGCCACCATGCGGTCGCGCGAGGCCAGCGCCTCGTCCTGGGCGGCGCGCATCTCGCGCAGCACTTCCTCCATGACTTCGTTGAGTTCGCCGATGTCGGCGGCGCGGCCGATCCGGTCCGAATAATCCGCCAGGCGCGCGTGGCGGTCGCCGGTGGCCGCCGCCACCGACCCGAGACGGTCGATGAAGGTCATCATCATGTTCTTGACCGTGGCACGCACGTCGGCAATGCTGTTGCGCAGCCGGCCCTGCTTGAGCACCACGTCCTTCAGGCTGCGGGTGGCGTCTTCCAGGCTGCGCACGTCGAGGGGCCCGGCGATCAGCGCCTGCACGGCGGCGATCTGGCCGCGCATCCAGCTGTCGTCGTCGAGCAGTTCGCTGACGTTGTCGAGCAGCAGGCGGAACAGGCGCAGCAGCAGTTCCTGCTGTTCCGCGCTGTCGCCGCTGCGCAGTTCGATCTGGTAGCACAGCTGCTTCAGGCGGCCGGACAGCTCGCCCAGCTCCTCGCCATGGGCCAGCCTGACGGCGCCGCCCAGCGCCTCGGCTTCCTGCACCAGGGACGGGCTGCCGGCCAGCAGGGTGGCCAGGGCGAAAGCCAGTGCCCGGTTCAGCATCTCGCGCAGCTGGCGCGCGTCGGGGTCATCGTCGCCGAGCGCCATCAGCGGGGTGTTGCGGCGCAGGTGGCGGTCGGCGACCTGGGTCAGGCCCTGGGCATAGCCCGTCCAGTCGCCGGCCTTGACCGCGCGCAGCAGGCGGCGGCCGTATTCGGCCACTTCGCCGGGCGTGTCGGCCAGCTTGCGCGCAAAGCCGTCCAGCACCTCGACCGCCGCCTGGCCTGCGGCTTGGACGGGCGGGGCGGGCGGCACGCCGGCGATCTCGTCGTAGATGGCCCGGTAGGCGTCCGGCGTCGGCGCGATGCGGCGCGTCGCCAGGCGGCGGAAGGCTTCACGGGCGATGTCGGCGGGATTCTGGGCGGCGGCAGTGGGAGGCGGGATGGACATGGCTGAATGACGCGAGGAAGGCGAAGTAGCTTAATGATAAGCAACTTCTTTGCCAACCATCAATCAAAAAACAACAGAATGAGCTGTAAACACGACACCTACTACTTTTTGTAGGGTGGGCAAGTTCCTTGCCCACGCGTCCAGACAGTGCATGCGTGGGTTGAACGGGCAATCAGCCAACCAGCTGGTTGCGGATCGCGTAGTGGGTCAGCTCGGCGCTGTTCCTGAGCTTCATCTTGGCCAGCAGGCGGGCCCGGTATTCGCTCACGGTCTTGACCGACAGCGACAGTTCGCGCGCGATGTCGCTGACCGTCATGCCGGAGGCGATCATGGTGAGCGTCTGGTATTCGCGGTCGGACAGGGCCTCGTGCGGAGGCGCCTCGTGGTCGGCGCCGATCTGGGCCGCCAGGGTCTGGGCCAGCGCCGCGCTCACGTATTTCTGGCCCTGCGCCACCTGGCGGATCGCGATCACCAGTTCGCGCGGGGCGCTCTGCTTGGTCATGTAGCCGGCCGCCCCGGCCTTCAGCGAGCGGATCGCATACTGGTCTTCCCGGTGCATTGACAGCATCAGCACCGCCAGCTCCGGACGGTCCTTCTTGACCTGCTTGAGCACTTCGATGCCATTCCGGTCGGGCAGGGAGATATCGAGCAGCATCACGTGCGCACGCGCCTTGCCGACCAGCCTGATCGCATCGAGCCCGTTTTCGGCCTCGCCCGCGACGACGATGTCGCCCTGCTCGGCCAGGATCTGTTTCAGGCCTTCGCGGACGATCGCGTGGTCGTCGGCAATGAATACCCGGATGCTTGCTTTTTCACTCATGCTTGCCTGCGTTCTTGCTGGATGGGGCCGGTGATGCCAGCCTGGTCTTGATTGTAAGCATCGTGCCACCTCCGGGCGCGGACGACAAGGCCAGCGTACCGCCCAGCGCCTTGGCCCGCTCGCTCATGCCACGCAGGCCGAAGGAGTGCGGCTTGAGGCGGTCGCCCGGGGCGATGCCGCGTCCATTGTCGCTGATGGTCAGCGTCAGGTGGGCGCGCTGGCGCCGCAGGGCCACCGTCACCCGGGTCGCGTCCGCATGCTTGGCGATGTTGGTCAGTGCTTCCTGAAAGATACGGAACAGCGCCGTCGCATGGTCGTCGTCGAGCACGATGTCCGGATCCGGGCAGCGGAACAGGCAGGCGATGCCCATCTGCTTTTCGAATTCGCGTGCCTGCCACTCGAGCGCGGCCACGATGCCGAGGTCGAGCATGGTGGGGCGCAGGTCGAGCGAGATGCGGTGCACGGCCTCGATCGTGCGGTCGACCAGGTCGTCCAGGTAGTTCGCCTTTTCCAGCAGGGCCGGCTCGCCGTCCGGCAGCCGCGCCGACAGCATCGCCAGCGCCATCTTGATGGCGGTCAGGTTGCCGCCCAGGTCGTCGTGGATCTCGCGCGCGATGCGGGTCCGCTCCTGTTCCTTGAGCTGCTCGATGTGGTCGGTGAGTTCGGCCAGGCGCGCACGCGAGCGCAGCACTTCCTGCTGCTCCCCCTTGCTGGCGCTGATGTTGGTCATGATGCCGTCCCACTGCACCGCGCCGCCGTCCACCGGATGCGGGCTGGCGCGCAGGTTGATCCACTTGACGTCCTTCCAGGCGTCGATCCAGATCCGGCCTTCCCAGTTCCAGGCGGTCATGGCCGCGCGCGAGGCCGCCATCGATTCCTGGTAGCCCTTGCGGTCGTCAAGCAGGATCAGGCGCTCGAACAGGCTGGCGTCGCGCTGCAGTTCCAGCCTTGATAAGCCGAGCAGGGCCGAGCAGCCCTCGCTCAGCCAGGGAAAGTCGGTGCGGCCGTCCGCATGCAGCACGAACTGGTAGACCAGGCCCGGGGTGTTGCGCACGATGGCGTCGAAGCGCGCCTGCGACTGGGCCAGCGCGCGTGCCGCGGCCTGCTCCAGGGTCAGGTCGTCGGCGATCGCCAGCAGCAGGGCGCGGCTGTCACGCACGATGCGCAGGATGCACAGCTTGACCGGATAGCAACTCCCGTCCGCCCGCACCAGATGGGTGCGCAGGCTGACCTGGGCGCCCACTTCCTCGCCCAACCCGGCCAGCAGCTGGCTCAGCGCGCTGCGGTCCAGGCCGGGCGTGAGCGCGTGGAAATCCGTCGCGGCCAGGCGGCTTGCCTCCATGCCGAGGTTCAGGCGCGCGGCCTGGTTGGCGTCGACCACGGCCAGGGTGGCGGCGTCGAGCAGGAAGATCTCGGAAGCGGCGCCCTGCATTTCGGCGGCCAGGGCGGGAAGGGGCGGTGGGGTCATGGAAGCTCGGATTCGGTGTTGTCCTTGCCGGCGGCGGCGCGGGCGCCGATGCGTGCGCGCAGGCGGCGCAGCACGCGCAGCAGGTGGCTGGGCTGGCGCGCGGTGCGGCGCAGGGCACGGCGCAGGCCGCGCCGCATGCCGGCCAGGGCGCTGCGCGCCTGGCGCCAGAAGTGGCTGGCGCGCAGGGCGGCCAGCAGGCGGTCGCGCAGGCGCAGGAAGCCGGCGTGCCAGCGCGCGAACCAGGCCAGGGTGAGCAGGGCGGGCAGGGTCAGCACATAGATGCGCGCCACCACTGCCGCGCCGCCCAGCTTGGCCGCAATGAAGCCAAGCACGCCCGCCAGCGCATGGCCGTGGGCGATGGCGAGCAGGGCCAGCAGCTTGACCGGCAGCAGCAGCAGGCCGGGCAGCACGAAGGCGCCCAGGGCGGCCCAGGCCGGCAAGGAACGGATGCGCGCTTCCAGCCAGCGCAGCGGCGGCAGGCTAGCCAGGCGGGCGCCGGCCCGGCTGCCCAGTTCCCAAATCCAGGCCTCCACCAGCAGCACCAGCGCCGCCAGCTGCACCAGCGGCGCGAGCAGCGGGGAGCGGGCTGCGCCCCGGGTAGCCGTCTGCGGTTTCGCTCGTCTCATGCCGCCATGATACGGTAAGCGTGGGCTGCCGGGCGCTCCTTGCCGTTACAATAAGCCCATGAACAAGGCATTCGTAAAAGAGTCCGACAACGAGGACGACGACCCCGACGCGCTGGCACTGGCCCAGGCGATTCCGCCCGGGGCCAAGAACTACATCACGCCCGCCGGCTACCAGGCCATCAAGGATGAGCTGCTGCAGCTGATCGACATCGAGCGCCCGGAAGTGGTGAAGGTGGTGCACTGGGCCGCCTCGAACGGCGACCGCTCGGAGAACGGCGACTACATCTACGGCAAGCGCCGCCTGCGCGAGATCGACCGCCGTATCCGCTTCCTTACCAAGCGCCTGGATTCGGCCTTCGTGGTCGATCCCAGCGTCCACCACGGGAACGACCAGGTGTTCTTCGGCGCCACCGTCACCTACCTGAACAAGGCGGGCGAGGAGCATACCGTGACCATCGTCGGCGTCGACGAGCTCGACCCGCTCAAGGGCAGGATCAGCTGGGTCTCGCCGGTGGCGCGCGCCCTGACCAAGGGCAGGGAAGGCGACATGGTGACCCTGCAGACCCCGCTCGGCACCGATGAGCTCGAAATCCTCGCCGTCGACTACCCCGCGCCGCTAGCGGACTGAAGACACGGCCCGGGACTGGTAAGATGGCTGATTCGTCTTCCACTTCCCTGTCTTCATGAACCGTCCCCTCGCGCCCTTGCACGGCACCGACGTCTTGGCCGCGCTGCGCGCCGCCACCGGCGCACGCCATACGCGCCTGGACAGTGGGCTGCCGCTGTCGGCAGACCACCCCACCCTGGCCGATTACGCCGCCCACCTGCGCATGTTGCGCGACTGGCTGGCGCCGCTCGAACGCTGGCTGGCCGGTTTCACCGACGGCCCGCAGGCCGAGCCCACGCTGCCGCCGCAAGACCGGCTGGCCCTGATCGCCGCCGACCTCGACGAGCCGGGGATGGACGCCGCGCACGCCGGCGGCCGGGCGCCGACCCCGGTCCCGGCCAGGCCGCGTCAGGCCAGCGCCGCCTACCGCTGGGGCGCCGCCTATGTCATCGAAGGATCGCAGCTGGGCGGCGCCGTGCTCTATGCCCGCCTGTGCGGGCCGCTGGCGCCGCATCCGCTGCGCTACCTGCGCGGCGAAGCGCAGGGGCCGGGCCCGCGCTGGCGCGCCTTCCTGCAAGCCCTGCGCGCCCGGGTCACGACGTCGGAGGAGATCGCCGAATGCTGCGCCGGCGCCTGTGCGGCCTTCGATGCGATCCTGGCGCTGGCGCCGCCGCAGGGAGCGACATCGGCACCCTAGACGCGCGCTGCCGACCGGTGCATCATGGACAACCCACCAGACGGAGGATGCAATGCGATTCATGATTCTGCTGAAAGCGGACCAGCACAGCGAGGCGGGCGAACTGCCGGACGAGAAACTGCTCACCGAAATGGGCAAGTTCAACGATGAACTCATCAAGGCCGGCGTGATGCTGGCCGGCGAGGGCCTGCATCCGTCCGCGCGCGGCGCGCGCGTCCAGTTTGGCAAGGACGGGCAGGTGCGGGTGACCGATGGCCCGTTCACCCCGCTGGGAGAGGTCCTGGCCGGCTTCTGGATCTGGCAGCTGCCCTCGATGGAAGAGGCGGTCGCCTGGGTCAAGCGGGTGCCGATGCCGATGGCGGGCGGCGAAGCCGTGATCGAGATCCGCCAGATCTTCGAGATGGACGACTTTGGCGCGGCGATGAGCCCGGAACTGCGGGAACAGGAAACGCGCCAGCGCGCCTCGCTGGCCGAGGGTGCCGGCTAGCGTTCGGCCAGGTGCTCGTACACGAAGGACTTGAGCGCCAGCTCGGCCGCCTCGTCGATCCCGGATTCGAAGGCCACCCCGTACTGCATCTGCTGCGACAGCTTGCCCTTGATGCTGCGGATGGTGCCGTTCACCTGCACCAGGTGCGGCTTGCCGCCCACCTTGAAGCGGAAGGCCAGCTTGATCACGGTGCCGACGTCGCCCAGGATGAAGCCGGTCGAGATGGCGCAGCCGCCGCTCGACAGGTTGGTGATCATGCCCGGCACGGTGCCGTCGGCCAGGGTGATCGAGGTGGGCAGCTTGACCTCCACCCGCAGGGCCTGGCGGAAGGGCTTGCTGGCCGCTTCGGTCGGGTAGCGCAGGAACAGGTGGCCGCTCGGCAGTCCGGCGAAGCGCAGCAGCGAGGTCTTGAAGGCGCACACGGTGCGCCCGAACACGACTTGCGCCGTCATCGGCAAGCCCTCGAAATGCTGCCAGCTCTGGCCGTTCGCGGCGCGTACCGCCGGCGCCGAGACGATGATCGACTGCAGCGGGATGCGGCCATAGAAATCGACGTGGAGCGAGCGCGGATCGAAGTCACCGGGAAACTGGAAAGTGATGATCATGCTCTCGGCATTATGCTTCAGGGCCTGCAGCGGATCGACGGTACGCCCCGGCAGGTCGTCGACGTCCTCGCTGGCGGTCACCAGCTGGCTCGGCTTGTCGCCGGCCTGCGAGGCGCGCATCGGCTTGGCCAGCAGGATGCGGTCGCGCGAGGTCGCGTCCGCGATCACGTAGCCGGCCGGGGCAAGCAGTTCGCCTGAGCGCAGGTACAGTGCCCACGGAAGCGGTCCACCCACGCGTATGTCCTGCTCCGAGACATAGACGAACTGTTGCTTTTTCATGTTTTCCCATTCTGTGGACAGCCGCTGTGTCCGACAGTAATGTTGACATATATTAACAGCCGCAGCAATGCGCGGTGCGGCGTGTGTGGTAAGAAAATTACTTGCGGCAGAGGGCGGCTTATTGCCCCGGCGGCGGCTCCCAGAGCTCGACCTTGTTGCCTTCCGGGTCGATGACCCAGCCGAACTTGCCGAACTCGGAATCCTCGCTCTTGTCCAGCACCTGGCAGCCTTCCTCGCGCAGCGCCTGCAGCAGGGCGGCCAGGTCGGCGACACGGTAGTTGATCATGAAGGATGCCTTGCCGGGCGCAAAATGTTCGTTGCCGGCCTGGCCGATCGACCAGACGGTCATGCCGCCATCCGGCTGGCGGGCCTCGTCGGACCAGGGGAACACGGCGCCGCCCCATTCGAGCACGTCGACGCCGAGGTGGCGCGCATACCAGGCGCGCAGTGCCGCCGGGTCGTGCGCGTGAAAGAAGATGCCGCCAATGCCAGTAACCCGCTTCATGTGCTCTCCCTGGTCAGACAATCACTTGTCTATTTGTACATCGAAAGGCTGACAGGGTAGCAATGTGCGGCGCGGACCGCAAGCCGTTCAGGAGCGTTCGCGCTCGACCCGATTGACGCCGGCCACGCGGCGCAGGTTGCGGATCAGCTGCGCCAGGTGGACCCGGTCCTTGACCTGGATGGTGAAGCGCAGCTGGGTCATCAGGTGTTCGTCGTCCTCGTCCATGCCGACATAGGTGATGTTGGCGTCGGATTCGCCGATCTCGGCCGCGACCCGGGCCAGGATGCCCTTTTCGTTATTGATCAGGAGGCGGATGCGGCAGTCGAAGCGGCGGTTCAGTTCCTCGCCCCACTGGACCGCGATCCAGCGGTCCGGTTCCTTGGCGCGGATGCGCGCCGCCGGCAGGCAGTCGCGGGTATGCACCACCAGGCCCTGGTCGCGCCGCAGCTGGCCGGTGACCTGGTCGCCGGGGATCGGCAGGCAGCAGGGCGCGAGCTGCACCGCCACGCCTTCGCTGCCATAGATCGTGACCGGGTCGATGTCGCCGCCCGGCAGCGGGGCGCTGGCCGGCTTGTGTTCCGGGTCGGCATCCATCAGGCCGAAGATGTGGCGCGCCACCAGCTGCGGCATGCGCTTGCCGATGCCGATGTCGGCGTACAGTTCTTCCATCGACTTGGCCGAGGACTCGGCCAGCAGCCTTTCCACCGTGCCGGCGGGCAGCTCGGGCGAGACATTGCGCGCGGCCAGGGCGCCGGCCAGCAGTTCCTGGCCCAGCTCCACCGATTCGTTCACGTTCACCGTGCGCAGGTAGTGGCGGATCGCCGAGCGTGCCTTGCCGGTGCGGACAAAAGACAGCCACGTCGGGCTCGGGCGCGATTCCGGGTCGGTGACGATCTCGACGATGTCGCCGTTGTGCAGTTCGTTGCGCAGCGAGGCCGGTTCGTTGTTGATCTTGACCGAGACCGTGTGGTCGCCGATGCCGGTGTGGATCGAATAGGCGAAGTCGAGCGCGGTGGCGCCGCGCGGCAGGGCGATGATCTTCGACTTGGGCGTGAACACGTAGACCGAATCGGGGAACAGGTCGACCTTCACGTGTTCCAGGAATTCGGCCGAGTCGCCGGTCTGCTGCTGGATGTCGAGCAGCGACTGCAGCCAGGCATGGGTGCGCTGCTGCAGGTCCGACATGTTCGAGTCGCCGGTCTTGTACAGCCAGTGCGCCGCCACGCCGCTCTCGGCGGTGCGGTGCATGTCCTGGGTGCGGATCTGGAACTCGACCGGGGTGCCGTAGGGGCCGATCAGGGTCGTGTGCAGCGACTGGTAGCCGTTGATCTTGCGGATCGCGATGTAGTCCTTGAACTTGCCCGGCATCGGCTTGTACAGGGCGTGCAGGGTGCCGAGCGCCACGTAGCAGTTCGGGACCGTGTCGACCACCACCCGGAAGCCGTACACGTCCAGCACCTGCGAGAACGACAGGTGCTTGTTGCGCATCTTTTTATAGATGCCGTACAGGGTCTTTTCGCGGCCGTAGACTTCGGCCTGGATGCCGGCCCCGGCCAGCTGGTTCTTGACCGCTTCCAGGATCTTCTTGACCACTTCGCGACGGTTGCCGCGCGCCGCCTTGATGGCCTTGGCCAGCGTGTAGTAGCGCAGCGGGTACAGGTGCGAGAAGGACAGGTCCTGCAGTTCGCGGTAGATGTCGTTCAGACCGAGGCGGTGCGCGATCGGCACATAGACTTCCATGGTCTCGCGCGAAATGCGGCGGCGCTTGGCCGGGATCATCACGCCCATGGTACGCATGTTGTGCAGGCGGTCGGCCAGCTTGATCAGGATCACGCGCACGTCCGACGCCATGGCCAGCAGCATCTTGCGGAAGTTCTCGGCCTGGGCCTCGATCTGGCTCTGGAACTCGATCTTTTCCAGCTTCGACAGGCCGTCCACCATGTTGGCGACCTGGGCGCCGAAGCGCTCGATCAGCTCGTCCTTCTTGACGTCCTGGTCCTCGATTACGTCGTGCAGCAGGGCGGCCATGATGGCCTGCGCATCGAGCTTCCACTCGGCGCAGATCTCGGCGACAGCGATCGGATGGGAGATGTAGGGCTCGCCCGACTTGCGGACCTGGCCCAGGTGCATCTCGTCGGAGAAGCGGTAGGCTTCCTTGACCTTCTTGAGCTCGGCGGGGGTGAGGTAGTCGGACAGCTTGTTGATCAGCTGCGTGACCGAAGCGACGCCCGGGGCGGGCGCCGGCGCTTCGGCCGCCGGCGGCTTGCCCGGGCGCTTGCCGCGGGCGGGAGAGGGGACTGGATGGGTCGAATCCGGGGAAGACAATTTCATACGTTATATCGATCAGCCAGCATGAAGATCAGCATACCAGAATCGGCGGCCGTCACCCGAGCCCCTGGGGACTTACATGGGGACCTTCTTCAGCATTTCCAGGCCAACCTTGCCGGCGGCGATTTCACGCAGGGCGACGACGGTCGGCTTGTCCTTTGCCTCGACCTTCGGGGTATGGCCCTGCAGCAACTGGCGGGCGCGGTAGGTGGCGGCCAGGGTCAGCTGGAAGCGGTTCGGGATGTTCTTGAGGCAATCTTCGATGGTGATACGGGCCATGGTCACTCCTGAATGGACAATAAGCGGCAGCCATACGCGGCGCCGCGCTGTGATTACGTTGGTTGATGCGCGTGGATTCCCAGCTGGGCAAACAAGTCGGCGTTGCGCGCCGCCTGCTGGGCGAATCGGCAACGTGTCGCTTTGATAATCGCCTGCAGTTCCGCGAGGGCGACGTTGAACTCTTCGTTGATGATAGCATATTCGAACTCCGGCGCGTGAGCGATCTCCCCCCCGGCGGCCAGCAGGCGGCGGGTGATGATGTGGGGCTCGTCGGTGCCGCGCTTGTGCAGGCGTTCCTCCAGTGCTTCGATCGACGGCGGCAGGATGAAAATGCCGGCCGCGTCCGGGAACTGCTTGCGCACCTGGCGCGCGCCCTGCCAGTCGATCTCGAGCAGGATGTCGGTGCCGGTGCGCATCTCCTGCTCCACGGTCAGGCGGCTGGTGCCGTAGTAGTTGCCATGGACTTCCGCCCATTCCAGGAACTCGCCGCGCTCGGCGCGCGCGACGAAGTCTTCCGCCGTCGTGAAGTGGTATTCGCGGCCATCCTGCTCGCCCGGGCGCGGCGGGCGCGTGGTGGTCGAGATCGACAGCTTGATGCCGGGTTCCAGCTTCAGCAGGGCGTTGACCAGGGTCGACTTGCCGGCGCCGCTCGGGGCGGCGACGACGAACAGGCTGCCGGAGAGGGCAGGAGTGATCATATTCAATTCCTTGTTTGGTGCGTGGTATTCATCATAACGTTGAACGCGTGGGCAAGAAACTTGCCCACCCTACAAAATCGCTCTTGTAGGGTGGGCGGATCTCCCGCCCACGCGTTCAAAGCCGCTCGCGCATTGTTGCGCGACGACAACAATCCATGCCGATTATTCGAGGTTCTGCACCTGCTCGCGCATCTGCTCGATTAGGAGTTTCAACTCCATCGACGCATCCGCCAGTTCTTTCACCGACGCCTTGGCGCCCAGCGTGTTCGCCTCGCGGTTCAGCTCCTGCATCATGAAATCGAGGCGCTTGCCGACCTGGCCGCCCTTCTTGAGGATGTGGCGGGTCTCGTTGAGGTGGGCCGACAGGCGCGACAGTTCTTCCGACACGTCGATCCGGATGCCGTACAGCGTCACCTCCTGGCGGATCCGTTCCAGCACTTCCTGGCGGCTCAGCACCGACGGGTTGCCATGGCCGGCCAGGCCCAGCGCGTCCTGCATGCGCTCGACCGCCTTTTGCTGGAACTGCGAGATCACTTGCGGGATGAGCGGGGTGATGCGCTTGACGATGGCTTCCATCGCGTCGATGCGCGACAGCAGCATCGTCGCCAAAGCCGCGCCTTCGCGCCGGCGGCTGTCCACAAAAGCGGCGACAGTGGTGGCGGTGAGGGCGGCCACGTCCGCCTGCAGGGATTCCTGGCCGACGGTCGATTCCTCGATCACGCCGGGCCAGCGCAGCAGCTCGGCTACCGTCATCTGCGGCGCTTGTGCGAAGTGCTGGCTGATTTCGGCCTGCAGGCGAGCCAGGTCGGCCAGCAGTTCCTGGTTCAGCGCTTGCGAGCCGCCGGCGGTCTTGCGGCCGAAGGAGAGGCGCACTTCGACCTTGCCGCGGGTGATCGCGGCCATGATGGCGGCGCGCAGGTCGGGTTCCAGTGCGCGCAGGTCGTCATTGATGCGGAATTGCAGGTCCAGGAAGCGCGAGTTGACGCTCTTGATCTCGATGGTGAGGGTGCCGGCGGCGCCTTCGCTGGTGGCTACCGCATAACCGGTCATGCTTGAAATGCTCAATGGGGTCCCCGTTCTTATTCTTCACACATGCCGAAAAACCGGTCACGGACCGCCAGTGCAATGCGCATCCGGTTTATCGAGGTGGCCTTTACAAAGGCGACATTTATCCCACACAATCCCCCTGTTAAGCAAGGAAAGCTTCCTGAATGGCCGCACAGAATAATGCCCCCCTGCCCGATGGCCTGGAAATTGCCGGATACCGCATTGTAAAGAAAATCGCGACTGGCGGGTTCAGTATTGTTTATCTGGCATATGACGGCGAAGGCAATGCGGTGGCCATCAAGGAGTACCTGCCCAGCCAGCTCGCGCTGCGCGCGCCGGGCGAACTCGTTCCCACCGTATCGCGGCCCAACCTGCCGATCTTTCGCATCGGTCTGAAGTGCTTCTTCGAAGAGGGGCGGGCGCTGGCGCGCATCGTTCATCCGAACGTGGTACGGGTGGTGAACTTCTTCCGCGCCAACGAGACCGTCTACATGGTGATGGCCTATGAATCCGGCCACACCTTGCAGGACCACATCGCGCGCCTGCATGCCAGGGGCAGCCGCATGGGCGAGACGGCGATCCGCCAGATGTCCCAGGGCGTGTGCGCGGGCGTGCGCGAAGTCCACGCCAACAAGCTGCTGCACCTGGACCTGAAACCCGCCAACATCTACCTGCGCGGCGACGGTTCGCCCCTGCTGCTCGACTTCGGCGCGGCGCGCCAGACCATCGACATCGACGCGCCCATGCTGGCGCCGATGTACACGCCCGGTTTCGCGGCGCCCGAGCTGTACAGCAAGGGAAGCGCGCTCGGTCCCTGGACCGATATCTACAGCATTGGCGCCGCCATGTATGCCTGCATGACGCGCAGCATGCCGCCGGCGGTGGAGGCGCGCCGCCAGGACGACGCTACCGTCACGCAGTTCGGCAAACTCGCCGGCAGCTATTCGCCGGAACTGGTGGAGATGGTGCGTGCCTGCATGGCGCTCGATCCGCTGGCGCGCCCGCAAAGCGTGTTCGCGATGCAGAAGGTGCTGCAGGCGCCGCCTTCGCTGGCGCCGCCTGCCGACGAAGAAGCGCCGCCGGCGGCGGGCGGCTGGCGCGGCCTGGTCGGACGCCTGGGCGGGGCCGGCCGCAAGCAGCGCGCCTGACAGGAACGAGGAGCGAAGATGCAGTTTTCCGTCTACCAGCAGACCCACATCGGCGGTCGCAAGCTCAACCAGGACCGCATGGGCTACAGCTTCACGCGTGACGCGCTGCTGCTGGTGCTGGCCGACGGCATGGGCGGCCATGCGGCCGGCGAAGTCGCCGCCACCATCGCGCTGCAGACCCTGTCGATGATGTTCCGGATGCAGGCCAGGCCCTACGTGAAGAAGCCGGAGCGCTTCCTGGAAGACGCGCTGGAACAGGCGCACTGGGACATCCTGGCCTATGCCAACGCCCACCAGATGCCGGAGACGCCGCGCACCACGGTGGTGGCCTGTCTGGTGCAGCACAACTGCGCCGTGTGGGCCCACTGCGGCGATTCGCGCCTGTACTGGGTGCGCCGCAACCAGGTGCTGGCGCGTACGCGCGACCACTCGCACCTCGAATACCTGATCGAGCGCGGCCGTGCGCGCGAATCCGAGCGCAACACCCACCCCGACCGCAACAAGCTGTACAACTGCCTGGGCGCCGGCCAGGCGCCGAGAATCGAGATCTCGCGCCAGGTCACGCTGGAGCCCGGCGACACCCTGCTGCTGTGTTCCGACGGCCTGTGGTCGATGCTGCCCGAGACCGAGATCGTGCATCGCCTGTCCACCTCCACCATCGTGCAGGCGGTGCCGGACCTGGTGTCGATGGCGGCCGCGATCGGCGGCGCGCGTGCCGACAACACCACGGCGCTGGCGATCACCTGGCAGGGCGCCGACACGACAGGATCCAGTCCGCCGGGCGTGATCTCGACCCGCATGCTGCTCGACGACGAGGTCAGCTCGACCATCGTCGCCGGCGAGCCGCTGCCGCCCGGGGCCGAGGCGGCCGACGCCTTCGACGAGGACGCCATCGAGCGGGCGATCGCCGAGATCCGCGAAGCGATCGAGAAATCGTCCCAGCTGCTTAAATAACCCCGTTCTTATAAAGGTACCCCATGAGCTTCGAACAACGTCCGAGCGGCCGCGCGGTCGACCAGCTGCGCAGCATCCGCCTCACCCGCCAGTACACCCGGCATGCAGAAGGCTCGGTGCTGATCGAGTGCGGCGACACCAAGGTCATCTGCACCGCCAGCATCGAGGACAAGGTGCCCGGCTTCCTGAAGGGGAAAGGGCAGGGCTGGCTGACGGCGGAGTACGGCATGCTGCCGCGCTCGACCCACACCCGCATGGACCGCGAAGCGGCGCGCGGCAAGCAGAGTGGCCGCACCCAGGAAATCCAGCGCCTGATCGGCCGCTCGCTGCGCGCCGCCTTCGACCTGGAGGCGTTCGGCGAGCGCACCCTGCACCTGGACTGCGACGTGATCCAGGCCGACGGCGGCACCCGCACCGCCTCGATTACCGGCGCCATGGTGGCGGCCCATGACGCCTTCGCCAAGCTGGTGGAGCAGGGCCTGCTGCCTGCGGTGCCGGTGAAGCACTTCGTGGCCGCGGTCTCGGTGGGCGTCTACCAGGGCATGCCGGTGCTGGACCTCGACTACGTCGAGGATTCAGGCTGCGATACCGACATGAACGTGGTGATGACCGAGAGCGGCCACTTCATCGAGGTGCAGGGCACGGCGGAAGGCGCGGCCTTCGACCGCGCCGGCATGGACCGCCTGCTGGACCTGGCGCAGGGTGGCATCGCCCGGCTGGTGGCGCTGCAGAAGGAGGCGCTGGGCCTCTGATCAGGCGCGCCCCGCCCCGGCCGGGCGGTGGCGCCATGCGGTCACGATCACATACAGGCCCAGCACCACCTCGGCGACCTTGGTTGCATACTGCACCGCCACGAGCATCTGCGGTCCCGCCACGGCCTCGATGTTCGAATACATGCTGGCCAGGTTCAGGACCATGTGCAGGACGACCACCAGCCACAGGCTGCCGGTGCGTTCGCGCGCGGCGGCGAACATCATGCCGGCGCAGGAGCTCATCATGGCCCAGCCCAGCGCATGGCTCCAGTTGCCATCCATGTAGCCGTGGATCAGGTGCATCGAGCCGAACAGCACGCCGTTGAGCACGATGGCCTGCCACACGGGCAGGCGCAGCAGGATTACGAAGATCACGCCGCGAAACAGCAGCTCTTCGCCGAAGGCGTTCAGCGACTGGATCAGGAGGTCGCCGCCAATGCCGCCCTGGGGCAGGTGCAGGCCGAGCGCGGCGAACATCAGCACCGGCAGCAGGCAGGCGAGGAAAAAGCCGTTCGGCCTGATGCTGCCGAAGCCGACCTCGCGCCACATGCCGAAAACCTGCGTCAGCAGCAGCGGCAGCAGCACGGTGGAGGCAAAGGCCAGCAGCTTGACCTTGCCCCAGGCTTCCGGCGGGGCCAGCAGCTTGCCGGCCTTGAGGATCAGGATCGTGAGGCCGAACTGCAGGGCAGCGCAGCCGGTGGCGGCCAGGACCGGGTGCCGGTCGGCGAATTCACGCAGGCGCATCGTCTTCTCATGTTGATGGTTGGAGTGCCGCCACTCTAGCGGCATCGCCGCCGCCGTCCCATGCCGGTGCGACAGGCTGCAGGAATCGCGGAACAGCCCGTCAATACGGGGCGCATCGGCGGCGGCGCGGTGGAAACGGTAAAATAGCGGGCCTGACCCAGCCAGCTTTCCGCCATGACCCAACGCCTGATCCTCGCCTCCAACAACGCCGGCAAACTGAAGGAGTTCGCCCAGATCCTCGCCCCCATCGGATTCGAATTGCATCCGCAAGGCGAATTCGGTGTCCCGGAAGCGGAAGAACCTTTCGCTACCTTCGTCGAAAACGCGCTGGCCAAGGCGCGCCACGCGTCGCGCCTGACCGGCCTGCCGGCGCTGGCGGACGACTCGGGTGTGTGCGTCAACGCGCTCGGCGGCGCGCCCGGCGTGTATTCGGCGCGCTACGCCGGCGAGCCGAAATCCGATGCCCGCAACAGCGAGAAGCTGGTGGCCGACCTTGCCGCGCACGCCGACAAGTCGGCCTATTACTATTGCGTGCTGGTCTATGTGCGCCATGCCGACGATCCGCAGCCGGTGATTGCCGACGGCCAGTGGCACGGCGAGATCATCGACACGCCGCGCGGGACCAACGGCTTCGGCTACGACCCGCACTTCCTGATTCCGGCGCTGGGCAAGACCACGGCCGAGCTGGAACCGGGCGTGAAGAATGCCCACTCGCACCGTGGCCAGGCCCTGCGCGCGCTGGTGGAAAAACTGACATGATTCCAATTAAAGTCGCCGCGCCGGGTCCCGGGCCGGCCTCGGGCGCGCCCCGTTCGCCCGCCACCACCGCGCTGCAGTACCTGCAGCCCGGCGCGCTGAACCTGGCGGTCCTGCCGCCGCTGGCGCTCTATATCCACTTCCCCTGGTGCGTACGCAAGTGCCCGTATTGCGACTTCAATTCGCACGAGGCCAGGGGCGAGCTGCCCGAGCAGGACTACCTGGACGCGGTGCGCCTCGACCTGGAGCAGTCGCTGCCGATGATCTGGGGCCGCAAGATCCATACCGTCTTCATCGGCGGCGGCACCCCGAGCCTGATGTCGGCCGCCGGGCTGGAGCGCCTGCTGTCGGACGTGCGCACCCTGCTGCCGCTGGCGCTCGACGCCGAGATCACGATGGAAGCCAATCCGGGCACCTTCGAGGCCGAGCGCTTCAGGTCCTACCGCGACAGCGGCGTGAACCGCCTGTCGATCGGCATCCAGAGCTTCAACGGCGCGCACCTTAAGGCCCTGGGACGCATCCATGACGAAGCGGAAGCCCTGCGCGCGGTGGAAATCGCCCGTTCCACCTTCGAGAACTTCAACCTCGACCTGATGTTCGCGCTGCCCTCGCAGACGCTGGCCGAGGCGCGCCGCGACCTGGAAACGGCGCTCGCCTTCGCGCCGCCGCACCTGTCGATGTACCACCTGACGATGGAGCCGAACACGGTGTTCGCGAAGTACCCGCCGGCGCTGCCCGACGACGACCTGAGCGCCGACATGCAGGATATGATCCTGGAGGCGACCGCCAGCGCAGGCTACGAGCACTACGAAGTTTCGGCCTATGCCCAGCCGGGCAAGCGCGCCCGGCACAACCTGAACTACTGGCAGTTCGGCGACTACCTCGGCATCGGCGCCGGCGCGCACTCGAAGATCTCCTTCCCGCACCGCGTGCTGCGCCAGGCGCGCTACAAGCAGCCGGCTTCCTTCATCGAGGCCGCGAAACGCGGCAATCCGGTGCAGGAAGAGCACGAGATCGCACGCGGCGACATGGGCTTCGAGTTCATGCTCAATGCCCTGCGCCTGACGGAAGGCTTCGATCCGAACCTGTTCGGCGAGCGCACCGGCATGGGCATCGGCGCCATCACCCAGGCCCTGAACGAGGCCGAGAGCAAGGGTTTGCTGTACCGCGATCACAAGCTGATCAGGCCGACCGCGCTTGGCCAGCGCTTCCTGAACGACCTGCAGGAAATGTTCCTGAACTCGTAGGGATGGGCGGCGCAAGGTAGGCCAGTGGACGACATTCCCGTCTACCCTAGGTTGTCGCCGCCCCCGCGAGCGAGCCGATGGTCCGCGCCAGCCCCTCCAGCACCCGCGCCATGCCCGCGTAATCGAGCCTGTCCGGGGCTTCCCGTGCATTTTGCGCAGTGTGGTAGTAGGGATAGCGCAGGAAGGCGGTGTCCGTGATCATCAGGGCGGGGGCGCCCTGCTGCCGGTAGGCGGCGTGGTTCGACAGCGTTACCCCCATCACGTGTGCCGGCGCCGCCAGGCCTTCGGCCGGATGATCGGGCTGCGCCTGGAATGCCGCCAGTGCCTGCCGGACGGGCGCCGAGGATGCGAGCGTGCCGACGTAGGCGATGAAGTTGGCGCTGCCCGCCGCGCCGGGCACGACGTCGGACGCATTTCCATCCACGAAGAAGACGAATTTCACTTCGGTGCCACGGCTCGGCCGCATGGCCTTGAGCAGGCGCGCCAGTTCCAGCACGGCGGCGGTGCCGCTGGCATTGTCGCCTGTATCGCCTGTATCACGGTTCGCCGGAACGTAGTGGGCGCCGACGATGAAGATGCGCTCAGGCTTCGCCCCGGGTGCGGCGTTCGATACCGACACCTCGATCTTGCGCACCTGGTGGGCGCCTGCGCCGTATTCCTGCCGCTGCAGGCGGTAGCCATGGCTGGCGAGCGTGGCCGCGATGTGGCGCGCGGTCGCGTCCTGTCCCCGCGCGGCGATCGCCTCGACATGGGTGCGCAGGCGGGCGGACAGGTCGGGAGCCCGCGAGGCGGAATCGGTTTCCAGGGTCAGTGTCGCCAGCACGATCGCCAGCAGGATCGCGATGAGGACCTTCCAGTGTGAGCGGGCGAATTTGCGCATGGCAGTCGGGCGGTCAGCCCCCAGGCGGTCATGCGTCCAGTGTAGCGATTTGTGCAAACGGGCAGCGTTTCGATTCCGCGCTTCAACTCGCAGCAGGCAAGGGTGAAAAAAAGGGCTGCCGAAGCAGCCCGTTTCCTCAGCGCGCCGCCACCGGCGCCGCGGGTTCGGTCCAGCCGCCCCCCAGTACGCTGTACAGCGTGACCTGGTTCTGCAGGCGCTGCAGGTTGGCCTGCACCGCCTGCTGCTGCGCCTGGAACAGCGCACGCTGGGCGTCGAGCAGCTCGAGATAGCTGGCCGCGCCGTTACGGTAGCGCAGGTCGGCCAGGTTGAAGCGGTCGGCCTCGGCCTCGGCCACCGCGCGCTGGGCGCGCAGCTGCTCGCCGAAGGTCGACTGCCCGGCCAGCGCGTCCGCCACTTCGCGGAACGCGGTCTGGACCGCGCGCTCGTACTGGGCCACGGCGATGTCGCGGCCGGCGCGGGCCGAGCCCAGCACCGCCGTGTTGCGGCCGTAGTCGAAGATCGGCAGGATGGCCTGCGGCGCGAAGCTCCAGCCGTAGGAGCCGCTCTTGAACAGGCCGGACAGCTCGCTGCTGGCGCTGCCCACGCTGCCCGTCAACGAAATGCGCGGGAAGAAGTTGGCGCGCGCGGCCCCGATGTTGGCGTTGGCTGCGATCAGCTGCTGCTCGGCGCCGCGGATGTCCGGACGGTTGACCAGCAGGCTGGATGGCAGGCCGGCTGGCAGGTCGGGCAGCTCGGTCGACGCCAGGGTGGCGCCGGCGGCGACGGTGTCCGGCACCGGGGTGCCGACCAGCAGGGTCAGGAGGTTGATGTCCTGGGCGCGCTGGCGCTGCTGCGCGGCCAGCGTGGCCAGCGCGGTTTCCACCAGCGAGCGCGCCTGCTGCAGCTCGAAGCGCGAAGCGACGCCGTTATCGAAGCGCAGCTGGGTCAGGCGCAGCGATTCCTGGCGCGTGCCCAGGGTGCGACGCGTGATGTCCAGCAGCTCGTCGTCGGCCAGCAGCTGCAGGTAGACCCTGGCCACCGACGAGACCAGGCTGATCTGCGCCGACTTGCGCGCTTCCTCGGTCGCCAGGAACTGCGCCAGCGCGGCTTCCGACAGGTTGCGCACGCGGCCGAACAGGTCCAGCTCGAAGCTTGTGACGGACAGGCCCGACTGGTAGACGCTGGCGATCGGCTGGTCTTCGCCGGTGGTCTGGCGCGAGCCGCTGATGCCCAGGCCCACCGTCGGCAGGCGATCAGCGCGCTGGATGCGGTACTGGGCGCGCGCCTGCTCGATGTTGGCGATCGAGACGCGCAGGTCACGGTTGTTGACGAGCGCCTGTTCGATCAGGCCGCGCAGGCGCGCATCGGGGAAGAAGCGCTGCCATGCGATGCCGGCCGCGGCTTCGCCCGCCACCTGGGCGGAGGGCGCGCTGGCGGCCTTCGGCAGTTCGGGGAAGGCCTGGGCCACTGGCGCCTGCGGCCGCTCGTACTTCGGCGCCAGCGACATGCAGCCCGAAAGCAGCATCGCCAGCGTGACGGCAAAGGCGGGCGGAGTCAGTTTTTTCATTGTCTGGATCATGGTTGTTTTCCTTCGACGACCGCCGCTTCGGCATGGTGCGCGTACTTGTCCTCCTGGCGCTTGCTGCCCTTGAACAGCTTGCGCACCACCACGAAGAACAGCGGCACGAACAGCACGCCCAGCGTGGAAGCCGTTATCATACCGCCCATCACGCCGGTACCGATGGCGCGTTGCGAGGCCGAACCGGCGCCGCCGGCGATCACCAGTGGCAGCACGCCGAGGATGAAGGCCATCGAGGTCATGATGATCGGGCGGAAGCGCAGGTGCGCCGCCTCGATCGCCGCTTCCATCGGCGACTTGCCCTGCGCCTGCAGGTCCTTCGCGAACTCGATGATCAGGACCGCGTTCTTCGCCGCCAGGCCGACGATGGTCACCAGGCCGATCTTGAAGTACACGTCGTTCGGGTAGCCGCGCATCATCGCCGCCAGCACCGCGCCCAGGATACCGAAAGGCACCACCAGCAGCACCGACACCGGGATCGACCAGCTTTCATACAGCGCCGCCAGGGCCAGGAAGATGGCCAGCAGCGAGAAAGCCATCAGGATGCCCATGGTGCCGCTGGAGAGCTGTTCCTCGCGCGACTGGCCGGTCCACTCGAAAGCGAAGCCGGCCGGCAGCTTGCCTGCCAGGCGCTCCATCTCGGCCAGCGCGTCGCCGGTCGAGTAGCCGGGCTTGGCGTCGCCCGAGATGCTCATCGCCGGATAGCCGTTGTAGCGCAGGGTCTGCATCGGACCGGTCACCCAGCGGGTGGTCGCGAACGCGGACAGCGGCACCGGCTGGCCCTGGACGTTGAGCGCGTTGATGCGCAGCAGGTCGTCCGGCTGCATGCGGTCCTTCGCATCGGCCTGCACCACGACACGCTGCAGGCGGCCTGCGTTCGGGAAGTCGTTCACGTAGCTCGAGCCGAGCGAGGTCGAGATCGCGGAGTTGATGGCGTCGAAGCTGACGCCCAGCGCCTGCGCCTTGTCGCGGTCGATGTCCAGGCGAACCTGCGGCGCGTCTTCCAGGCCTTCCGGACGCACGCCGGCCAGGACCGGGCTCTGCGCCGCCATGCCGAGCAGCTGGTTGCGGGCCGCCAGCAGGGCTTCGTGGCCGTTGCCGCCGCGGTCCTGCAGGCGGAAGCTGAAGCCGGTGCCGCGGCCCAGTTCCGGAATCGGCGGCGGCGACAGCGCGAAGATGAAGGCGTCGCGGATGCCTGACAGGCCGCCGATGATGCGGTTGGCCACCGACTGGGCGTCGGAACCCGCGCCCTTGCGCTCGTCCCAATCCTTCAGCGGGATGAAGGCCAGTGCCATGTTCTGGCCGGCGCCCGAGAACGAGAAGCCCAGCACGCTGACCATGTTGGCCACCTCCGGCTGCTTCATGATGAAGTTTTCGGCCACCGTCATCACTTCGTTGGTGCGTTCCAGCGTCGCGCCCGGCGGCAGCTGGATGTTGGCGATGACGTAGCCCTGGTCTTCGTTCGGCAGGAAGGAATTCGGCATGCGGGTGAAGAACAGCGCCACCAGGCCGCAGACCAGTACGAAGGCCACCAGCCCGCGCCCGGCGTTGCGGATCAGCTTGCCGACCCAGCCTTCATAGCCCTTGGCGGTGGCGCCGAACTTGCGGTTGAACCAGCCGAAGAAGCCACGCTTGTCGTGGTGGTGGCCGGCCGCGACCGGTTTCAGGAAGTGCGCGCACAGCGCCGGCGTCAGGGACAGCGCCAGGAAGGCCGAGAAGGCGATCGACGACACCATGACGACGGAGAACTGGCGGTAGATATTGCCGACCGCGCCGCCGAAGAAGGCCAGCGGCACGAACACCGACATCAGGACCACGGTCACGCCGACGATGGCGCCGGAGATCTGGCCCATGGCCTTGCGCGTCGCTTCGAGCGGGGGCAGGCCTTCCTCGGACATGATGCGCTCGACGTTCTCGACCACCACGATGGCGTCGTCGACCACGATACCGATCACGAGCACCATGCCGAACATGGTCAGCACGTTGATCGAGTAGCCCAGCGCCAGCAGCGTGCCGAGTGAACCGAGCAGGGCGACCGGCACCACGATGGTCGGGATGATCGTGTAGCGGAAGTTCTGCAGGAACAGGTACATCACCAGGAACACCAGCACCAGCGCCTCGACCAGGGTATGCAGCACCTGCTCGATCGAGATGTCGATGAACTTCGAACTGTCGAACGGCACGGTGGCTTTCACGCCGGCCGGGAAGAACTTCGACAGTTCATCCATGCGCTCGCGCACCAGGCGCGCCGTCTCCAGCGCATTGCCCGACGGCGCCAGCTGCACGCCGATACCGGTGGACGGCCTGCCGTTCAGGCGTGCCGAGGTGCCATAGCCCTGGGCGCCGATCTCGATGCGCGCCACGTCCTTCAGTCGCACGGCCGAGCCGTCCGGGTTCGCGCGCAGCACGATGTTGCCGAACTGTTCGACGGTGGAGAGCTGGCCGGTGACGACCACGGTCGCGGTGATTTCCTGGCCCTGCGCCAGCGGCAGTTCGCCGATGGTGCCGGAGGCCACCTGGGCGTTCTGGCTGCGGATCGCGTTGTTGACATCGCTAGGGCTCAGGCGGAAGCCCACCAGCTTGGCCGGGTCGATCCAGACCCGCATGGCGCGCTCGGTACCGAACAGCTGCGCGGTGCCGACGCCCTTGATGCGCTGGATTTCAGGCAGCACCGTGCGCGAGGCGTAGTCGCCCAGCGCGATCGGATCCCACTTCGGATCGTCCGACGAGAGGATGGTAAACAGCAGGAAGTTCGCGCGCACCTTGTCGACGCGCACGCCCTGCTGGTTCACCGCCGCCGGCAGGCGCGGGGCCGCGCGCGACAGGCGGTTCTGGACATCCACCTGGGCCAGCTCCGGATCGGTGCCGGTTTCAAAGGTGAGGGTGATCGAGCCGCTGCCGTTGGCGGTGCTGCTCGATTCCATGTAGACGAGGCCTGGCGAACCGTTCATCTCGCGTTCGATGACGGAGATGACCGAGTCTTCCAGGGTTTGTGCCGAGGCGCCCGGATAGGCGGCATTGATCACGATCGATGGCGGCGCCACGTTCGGATACTGGGCGACCGGCAGCTGGGTGATCGAGACCGCGCCGATCACCATGATGAACAGCGCGATCACCCAGGCGAAAATAGGGCGGTCAATGAAGAAACGTGCCATGAATTAGTCCTGTTCTTTCCTGACCGCTCAGTTGCCCGCCGGGGCGGCGGCCGGAGCTGCAGCCGGTGCCGCGCCGGCCTTGCCCGCAGCCTGCCATGGCACGGCCTTGACCGGGGTGCCTGGCGGCAGCATCTGCAGCTTCTGGAAGCCATCGACCATCACGCGTTCGCCTTCCTTCAGGCCTTCGGTGACGATCCAGTTCGAGCCCTGCTGCGAGGCGATCTTGACGGTGCGTGGAGTCGGCTTGTTGTCCGCGCCGACCACCATCAGGGTGTCGCCCTGCGGGCCGCCGCGGGTGACGGCCTGCTGCGGCACCACGATGCCGTTCGGCAGCTGGGCCTGGGCCAGGCGCACGCGCACGTACTGGCCCGGCAGCAGGCTGTTGTCCGCATTCGGGACCGTGGCGCGCAGGGTCACCTGTCCGGTGCCCGGATCGACCGTGATGTCGGAGAACTGCAGGCTGCCCTTGGCGGCCAGCTCGGTACCGTCGTCGAGGATCACGCTGACCGGCGCATCCTTGACGTTGCCGCCGGCCTGCTTGCGCAGGCGCTGCAGTTCGCTGGCTGACTGGGTGATGTTCAGGTACATCGGGTTGGTCTGCTGGATCACTGCCATCTCGGTGGCCTGGGCGCTCGAGACCAGCGCGCCTTCGGTCACCAGCGCGCGGCCGATGCGGCCCGAGATCGGGGCGTACACGTTGGCGTAGCTGGAATTGATCTGGGCGATGCGCACCTGGGCGCGGGCCGCCGCGACGGCCGCTTCGGCCTGCTTCTGGGCGGCCACGGCATTGGTGTATTCCTGCTTGCTGATGGCATTCGCTTCGACCAGCGGCTTGTAGCGCTCGGCCTGGGCGGTGGCCTGGTTCAGGGTCGCCACCGCGCTGCCGACGTCGGCCTGGGCCGCCGCGAGGCGTGCCTGGTAGGGCGCCGGGTCGATCTGGAACAGGGACTGGCCCTGCTTGACCTCGCTGCCTTCGGTAAACAGGCGCTTGAGCACCACGCCATCCACGCGCGCGCGCACCTGTGAGGTGCGGACCGGCTCGGCACGCGCCGGCAGTTCGGTCAGCAGCGCAACCGGTTCATACTTGGTGGTGATGACGCCGACTTCCGGCGCCGGCATGGCGCCGCCGGCGCCAGCGGCCGGGGCGCCGTCTTTCTTGCCGCAGCCCGACAGTAGCGCGAGCGCGACCAGCGTGCCGGCGGCGATCCGGCTGAGTGAAGGGGTCCTGGTCAGGGAGGATGGGTCTGAGCGCATTTACGTATGCTTCCTTCTCGTTGTTGTTTCGACATCCTGCGCAGCTTCCGGAAGCGTACGCGAAATGCCACTGGCTTTTACGAATAGTTTTATATACTATCACGGCTGTATGTTTATTGCTGGAGCACCCCCTCAAATGGGAGGGCAGTCAAAAAATGGCACGTAAAACCAAGGCGGAAGCTGCTGTGACCCGCGACAGCATCCTGGACGCTGCTGAAAGATTGTTCGCCGAACAAGGCGTATCACGCACGACTTTACAGCATATTGCAACTGCGGCGGGCGTGACGCGCGGTGCGATCTACTGGCATTTCCTGGACAAGGGCGCGCTGTTCAACGCCATGTTCGACCGTGCCAAGATGCCGATGGACGAGGCGATGCAGGTGCTGGACAACCAGCGCGACGTCAAGGATCCCCTGTTGTGCCTGCGCGACGACATGATGACGGTGCTGCGCATCGTGGTCGAGGACGAGAAGGCGCGCCGCGTGTTCGAGATCGCCACGCTGAAGACCGAATTCATCGACGAAGTCGATTCGGTGCGCGCGCGACGACGCGAGTCGATCGCCCTGTGGCAGGAGCGAATGGAAGGACACCTGCAACAGGCCCAGGAAAAAGGCATGCTGCGCCCGGGAACCAGCACGCTGGCAGCGGCGCAGGGCGGCTGGATCCTGGTCGATGGCCTGATCCGCAACTGGATCTTCGAGCCCACGCTGTTCGACCTGATGGCGCTGGGCGGGACGGTGATCGATACCTACCTGGCGGGCCTGCGGGCAAGCTGAGGAACGCCTGCCACGGTGGGCGGATTTTTCCGCCCACCCTACAAAAAACGCGCCTTCGAGGCGCGTTTTCTTTTTACTTCAGCATTTCCTCGATCATCTTCTTCAGCTTGATCGAATCCGCCACGAAGGCGCGGATCCCTTCGGCCAGCTTCTCGGTGGCCATCGCATCCTCGTTGAGCATGAAGCGGAAGTTCTTCTCGTCCACCGCGATCTTGGCGATGTCGGCATTCGCATCAGCCACCAGCTTGCGCTCGACCGGCGCGTCGCTGTCGGCCAGCTTCTGCAGCAGGTCAGGCGAGATGGTGAGCAGGTCGCAGCCGCTGAGCTCCAGGATCTGCGAGGTGTTGCGGAAGCTCGCACCCATGACTTCGGTGTCGTAGCCGAACTTGCGGTAGTACTGGTAGATGCGCTTGACCGACTGCACGCCTGGATCGTCGGCGCCGGTATAGTCGGTGCCGGTCGACTTCTTGTACCAGTCGTAGATGCGGCCGACGAATGGCGAGATCAGCTGTACGCCCGCCTCGGCGCAGGCCACGGCCTGGCACAGCGAGAACAGCAGGGTCAGGTTGCAGCGGATGCCTTCCTTCTCCAGGATCTCGGCGGCACGGATGCCTTCCCAGGTCGAGGCGATCTTGATCAGGACGCGCTCGCGCGCCACGCCGTTCTTTTCGTACAGGGCGATCAGCTCGCGGCCCTTGGCGACGGTGGCTTCGGTATCGAACGACAGGGCGGCGTCGATCTCGGTCGAGACGCGGCCCGGCACGTATTTCAGGATCTCGACGCCAAAGGCGATCAGGAGGCTGTCGACGATGGCCTCGGTCGAGGCACCGTTGGCCTCGGCGACGGCTTTTTCCAGCAGCGGACGGTATTCCGGCTTTTGCACGGCCTTCAGGATCAGCGACGGGTTGGTGGTCGCATCCTGCGGCGCGTAGGCCTTGATCGACTGGAAGTCGCCGGTGTCGGCGACGACGGTGGTGTACTGCTTGAGCTGTTCGAGTTGGTTCATTTGGGAGCCAGGTAGGAAAGTCAGGAGAAATCGGTGCCATCCATGAAGGCGGCCAGCATGCGCTCCAGGCCTTCACGGTCTTCATCCGAAAAACGGTCGGGCGAAGGGCTGTCGATGTCGAACACGCCGAGCACTTCGCCATCCTTGACCAGCGGGATCACGATTTCCGAATTCGAGGCCGAATCGCAGGCGATGTGGCCCGGGAAGGCGTGCACGTCGGGCACCACGATGGTCTTGCGCTCGGCAGCGCTGGCGCCGCACACGCCGCGCCCGAAGGGAATGCGGGCGCAGGCCGGCTTGCCCTGGAAGGGGCCGACCAGCAGGTCCTGGCCGTCGCCCTTGCGCGCCGGGACGGTGAAATAGAAGCCGGCCCAGTTCAGGTCGGCCAGGGTGTCGTAGACGAGGGCGGAGAACTGGGCGGCGTTCGCCATCAGGTTGCGTTCGCCTTCGAGGACGCTCTCGACCTGGCGCTCCAGCAGGGCGTAGTCGGGACGGGAGCTGCGTTCAGGATTGATGTGCATTGGCGTGGCCCGTGGTGCGATGGAAACCGGATATTTTACACCTGTGGCGGATTTGCTTCGCGCCGCTTCAGCCGATGAAGGAATCGAACTGCATGTCGAACTCCTGCAGCGCCTTCTGCGCGTTCTGCATCTTCTTGCGGAACTCCGGCCCGCGCCGCAGCGCCAGGCCGACCGCCAGCACGTCGATCACGACCAGGTAGGCCAGGCGCGCCGAGATCGGCGTATACGGGTCGATCGCGAACACCAGGTCGATCGGGATGAACAGCGTGGCCACTTCCGCCAGCGGGGTTCCCGAAGGCGCCAGCACGATCACGTCGGCCCCGCCGCGCCGCGCCAGCTTGGCCGAGCGGGTCAGGGACGGGTTGTTGCCGCGCTGCGAGATCGCCACCACCGCGTCGCCCTCGCGCAGCAGCGCCGCCGCGATCGAGTGGATGGCCGGGTCGGCATAGGCCACGGTCGGCACGCCCGAGCGGAAGAACTTGTGCTGGGCATCGGCGGCAACGAAGCCCGACGAGCCCTGGCCGTAGAACTCGATCTTGTTGGCGCGCGACAGGATGTCGAGCGCCTTCTGGATCAGTTCCGGCTTCAGGTTGTTGCGCAGGTCGAGCAGGGTATTGATCGAGCGGCTGCAGATCTTGTTCACCAGGTCGGCCGCCAGGTCGTCCGGCGCCGGCTGCTCGTTCGCGCCCGGCAGCGCCAGCGCCAGGCCCTGCGCCAGTTTCAGCTTGAACTCGTGCCAGCCGTCGTAGCCGAGGGTGCGGCAGAAGCGCACCACGGTCGGCTCCGACACCTGCGCGCTTTTCGCCAGCGCCGTGATGTTCTGGCTGACCGTGTTGGCGGGTGCGGCCAGCACCGCGAGCGCCACCTTGCGCTCGGATTTCGAGAGCGAGTCGAGCTGGGTGCGGATGGAATCGAGCAGCATGGGCGCTCCGTCAGGAATCAGTCTTCGGGCAGCGCTTCTTCGCGCCACTGCAGGCCATCGCGCCCGATCAGGGCGCTCGCGGCGGCGGGGCCCCAGGTGCCGGAGGTGTAGGGCAGCGGCGCGCTGTCGTTCTGCTCCCAGTATTCGAGGATGGGCTCGACCCATTCCCAGGCCGCTTCCAGTTCGTCGCCGCGCATGAACAGGGTCAGCTGGCCACGTAGCACATCGACCAGCAGGCGCTCGTAGGCTTCCATGCGCGGGCTGGTGAACTGCTCGCGGAAGTCGAGTTCGAGCTCGGCCTGCTTCAGGCGCATCGAGTCGCCCGGGGTCTTGGCCATCAGGTTCATCGACAGGCCTTCGTCGGGCTGCAGGCGGATCACCAGGCTGTTCGGCTGGAAGCTCGAGGTCGGCTGCTTGAAGATCGAATGCGGGATGGGCTTGAAGCGCACCACGATCTCGGCCAGGCGGTCGGCCATGCGCTTGCCGGTGCGCAGGTAGAAGGGCACGCCGGCCCAGCGCCAGGTGTCGATCTCGGCCTTCATGGCGACGAAGGTTTCCGTCCTCGAGCCTTTCGGCGCGTCCGGTTCGTCGCGGTAGCCCGGCACCGCCTGGCCGTCGATGTGGCCGGAGCGGTACTGGCCGCGCACGATGTTCTGCGCCAGCGTGGTGGGTGTGAAACGCTTCAGCGAGCGCAGCACCTGCAGCTTGGCGTCGCGCACCGCGTCCGGCGCGATCGAGGTTGGCGGCTCCATCGCCACGATGCACAGCAGCTGCAGCAGGTGGTTCTGCAGCATGTCGCGCAGGGCGCCCGAGGTGTCGTAGTAGCCGAGGCGGTTGCCGACCCCGATCTTCTCGGCGATGGTGATCTGCACGTCGGAGATCCACTCGCGGCGCCACAGCGGCTCGAACAGGATGTTCCCGAAGCGCAGGGCCAGCAGGTTCTGCACGGTCTCCTTGCCCAGGTAGTGGTCGATCCGGTAGATCTGCGACTCGGCGAAGACCTTGCCGACGTCGAGGTTGATCTGGCGCGCCGAGGCCAGGTCGCGGCCGAGCGGCTTTTCCAGCACCACGCGCGAGTTCGGCGTGGCCAGGCCGGTCCTGGCCAGGTTGTCGCAGATGGTGGCGAACAGGTGCGGCGGCGTGGCCAGGTAGTAGACCCGGGTCAGCGCCGCGTCCTGGCGCAGCGCCTCGGCCAGCGGGCCGAAGCTGGCGGCGTCGGTGGCGTCCAGCGCCACGTAGACGATGCGTTGCAGGAAGCGCGCCCAGGTGGCGTCGGCCGGCGTTTCCTTGATGTGCGGCTTCGAGTTCTTCTCGACGAAGCGCAGGAACTCCTCCTGCGAGAACGCATCGCGGCCGACGCAGACGATGCGGGCGGTGGCGGGCAGGTCGTCGCAGACGTCGCGCGCATACATCGCGGGGAGCAGCTTGCGCATCGCAAGGTCGCCGCTGCCGCCAAAGAAAACGAGGTCGAAATCGGAAAGGGCCATGGAAGTACCGGAACTGGATGAATAGCTGATTGTGTAAATTTACTACACCGATAGCTGCTTAGCAAGAAAATCTACTACGTAACATGGGCGTAGGGTGAGCGGCTCCTCCCGCAACGCCGAGGGACCCGCCGCTTTGCGCCGCCCACGCGGTGATTGCTAACGGCAAGATCATCCGGCACGCGAGCGGAGCCGTCGCGTATCGCCGCGTGGGCGGCATTCGCGCCGCAGCCATGCACGCCATGCGGGTGTAGCCGCCCACCCTACGTGGCGGGCACGCCCTTCAGCGGTGCAGGTACTCCGGCTCTTCCCGCCCCGCCACGTCAACCCTGATCGACAGCAGCTTGCCGCTGAGCGGGTAGCGCGCCAGTTCCTCGGCCGGGCGGCCATGGCTGGCGCTGGTGATATAGAGCGTGCGCAGGTCGGGGCCGCCGAAGGCGACCGAGGTCGGGCAGCGTACCGGCAGCGCGATCTCGCGCAGTACGGCGCCGTCGGGCGCCAGGCGCAGCACCCGGCCGCCTTCGAACATCGCGACCCAGTAGGCGCCTTCGCTGTCGACGGTGGCGCCATCCGGGCGGCCGCCGTAGTCGGGCGCGCTCTTGTCGGCGGCAAAGGTCTTGATCGTGCGCCTGTCGCCATGCGTGCCGGTGGCGGGGTCGTAGTCGTAGCAGTCGATCCGGTGCGAGGTGGTATCCGCATGGAACATGGTGCGCCCGTCGGGGCTCCAGGCCAGGCCGTTCGAGTTGGTCATGCCGCCCTGCCAGGCGCGCCGCAACTGGCCGCGTTCGAGCACGTACATCTCGGCCAGCGCCTGGTCGCGTGGTTCGTACATGGTGCCCACCCAGAAGCGCCCGGCCGGATCGACGCGGCCGTCGTTGAAGCGCACGATGCGGGTGTCGTAGGGCGCGTCGGCGATCGGGGTTTCCTTGCCGCTGGTCGTGTTCAGGCAGATCAGGCCAGTGCGCAGCGAGACCACCAGGTTGTTGTCGCCGTCGACCGCCAGGGCCGAGGGCTCGGAACCCATCTTCCAGCTCGAATACTTGCCGCTGGCCGGGTGCACGCGGTGCACGCTGCGGCCGTTGATGTCCACCCAGTACAGCGCCGACTCGACTTCGTGCCAGGTCGCCGCTTCGCCGACCAGCATCGGCGCCTCATGCACCACTTCGAATTTATCCGTTGCCATGTAATAGAAAAGGTAAGGTTCAGAACGCGGCCCTGGCGCGGGCGATCAGGCCGTTGGTGGAGCTGTCGTGCAGGTCCGGCTGGGGCTCGCCCGCCAGCTCGGCCTCGATTTTCTTCGCCAGCACCTTGCCCAGTTCGACGCCCCACTGGTCGAAGCTGTTGAGGTTCCAGAGTACGCCCTGCACGAAGGTCTTGTGCTCGTACAGCGCGATCAGGGCGCCCAGGGTGGGCGGGGTCAGGCGCTCCATCAGGATCGTGTTGCTCGGGCGGTTGCCGGGGAAGGTCTTGTGCGGCGCCAGGCGTTCCACTTCTTCCGGCGGCAGGCCCTGCGCCTGCAGGTCGGTGCGTACCTCGTCGATCGTCTTGCCCTTCATGAAGGCTTCCGACTGGGCGAAGCAGTTGGCCAGCAGGGCGCTGTGATGCTGTTCCATTTCGTGCGCCGGGCGCAGCGCGGCGATGAAGTCGATCGGGGTCAGGTCGGTGCCCTGGTGCAGCAGCTGGAAATAGGCGTGCTGGCCGTTGGTGCCCGGTTCGCCCCAGATGGCCGGGCAGGTCGGGGTGTCGACCGGATCGCCGTCGCGCGTGACCGACTTGCCGTTGCTCTCCATGTCGAGCTGTTGCAGGTAGGCCGGGAAGCGGTTCAGGTCCTGGTGGTAGGGCGCGATCGTGACCGAATGCGCGTCCAGGAACTCGCGGTTCCAGAAGCCGACCAGGGCCAGGATCATCGGCATGTTCTCCTCGATGGGCGCGTTGCGGAAGTGCTGGTCCATCTCGTGGGCGCCGGCCAGGAAGTCGGAAAAATAGCCGAAGCCCACCGCCAGCGCGACCGGCAGGCCGATCGCCGACCAGACTGAGTAGCGGCCGCCCACCCAGTCCCAGAACGGGAACATGTTGGCCGGGTCGATGCCGAAGGACTTGATCGCTTCCACATTGGTCGATACCGCCACGAAATGCTTCGCCAGCGCGGCATCGGCCGACTCGGCCGGCACCCGCTCGAGGAACCAGCGGCGCGCGGTCTGCGCGTTCATCATGGTCTCGGCGGTGGTGAAGGTCTTCGAGGCCACGATGAACAGCGTGGTTTCCGGATCCACCTGCGACAGGGTGGCATCCATGTCGTGGCCGTCGACGTTGGACACGAAATGCAGCGCCAGGCGCGGATGGGCGTAGTGGCGCAGCGCCAGCACCACCATCTTCGGCCCCAGGTCGGAGCCGCCGATGCCGATGTTGACGACGTCCGTGATCGGCTTGCCGGTATGGCCCAGCCATTCGCCGCCGCGTACCGCGTCGGTGAAGCTGCGGATGCGGTCGAGCACCGCGTGCACCTCGGCGTCGACGTCCTGGCCGTCGAGCACCAGGGTGCTGCCGCGCGGAGCGCGCAGGGCGGTGTGCAGGACGGCGCGGTTTTCGGTGTTGTTGATGCGTTCGCCGGCGAACATGGCGTCGCGCTGGCGCTCCACGCCGCGCTCGCGCGCCAGCGCCGCCAGCAGTTCAAGCGTGCGCCCGTCGAGGCGATTTTTTGAATAGTCTAGGAACAGCCCCGCAGCTTCGCAGGAGAAGCGCTCGAAGCGCTGCGGATCGGCGGCAAACAGCTTGCGCATCTCCCAGTCTTCGGCCTCGAGGGCGTGGTTTTCGAGGGCCTGGAAGCTGGCGGTACTGGTCAGGGAAGGCTGGCGCATAAGAAGGTGTCGATGAGCGATGCCGATGGCACAATGTTGTCAATAGCAGATTAGCGAATAATACAGGAAGACACCGTAAATTCACTACACAAAGATCCGCGCACCGCTTCCTGGATAGGGTAGGGTGGGCAGGTTCCTGCCCACGCGGTCGACCGGCGCGAGCGAATGGTGCAACGCAGCCGCATAGCCAGCGGTAGTTGACCGCGTGGGCGGGAAACCCGCCCACCCTACGGTCGGGCCGACGATTCGATCAAAAGCCGGCGCCTTGACTGCATCCCTGTCCAATCTGTAGTAAAATTTCAGATACAAAATTCAAGAAGGAACGATCATGGCGCTCCACCCCGTAGTCGAACAGGTAACGAACCGGATCATCCAGCGCAGCCGCGCCTCGCGCGCGGCCTATCTCGCGCACCTGGAAGCCGCCCGCGTGCAGGGCGTGCAGCGCGGTTCCCTGTCCTGCACCAACCTGGCCCACGGCTTCGCCGCCTTCCCGGCCAACGACAAGCTCAAGCTGAAGGAATACAAGAAGCCTTCGGTGGCGATCGTCTCGTCGTACAACGACATGCTGTCGGCGCACCAGCCGTTCGAGACCTATCCGCAGCTGATCAAGGACGCCGTGCGCGAAGTCGATGCCGTGGCCCAGTTCGCGGGCGGCGTGCCCGCCATGTGCGACGGCGTCACGCAGGGGCAGCCGGGCATGGAACTGTCGCTGTTCTCGCGCGACACGATCGCGATGGCGACCGCGGTCGCGATGTCGCACAACATGTTCGATGCCGCCCTCTACCTGGGCATCTGCGACAAGATCGTGCCGGGCCTCTTGATCGGCGCGCTGCACTTCGGCCACATCCCGGGCATTTTCGTGCCGGGCGGCCCGATGACCACCGGGATCTCGAACAAGGAAAAGGCGGCCATCCGCCAGCGCTATGCCAAGGGTGAGGCTACCCGCGAGGAACTGCTCGAAGGCGAATCGAAGTCCTACCACGGCGCCGGCACCTGCACCTTCTACGGCACCGCCAACAGCAACCAGATGCTGATGGAGATGATGGGCCTGCACCTGCCGGGCGCCGCCTTCATCACTCCGGGCACGCCGCTGCGCGACGCGCTCACGCGCGCGGCCTCGCGCCAGGCGGTGAAGATCTCGCAGCAGGGTGGCCAATACATGCCGATCGGCCGCATTGTCGACGAAAAGAGCATCGTCAACGCCATCGTGGCGCTGCACGCGACCGGCGGCTCGACCAACCACACCCTGCACCTGGTGGCGATCGCGCGCGCGGCCGGCATCGTGATCGACTGGAACGACTTCGACGCCTTGTCGAAGGTCGTGCCCTCGCTGACCCGGATCTATCCGAACGGGGAAGCGGACGTGAACCATTTCCAGGCCGCCGGCGGCCCCGGCTTCGTCATCCGCGAACTGCTCGACGCCGGCCTGGCGCACGAGGATGTCAACACCATCCTCGGCCACGGCCTGCGCGCCCATTGCCAGGAACCCTTCTTGGGCGCGGACGGCAAGGTCGTGTGGCGCGACGCGCCTACGACATCGGGCGACGAAGCCGTCCTGCGCCCGGCCGCCAATCCTTTCGCCAACAACGGCGGCATGGTGCTGGTGCAGGGCAACCTGGGGCGCGCGGTGATGAAGATCTCGGCGGTGAAGCCGGAATACCACGTGATCGAAGCGCCGGCCATTACCTTCGACTCGCAGGAAGACTTCATGGAGCGCTACAAGGCCGGCGCGCTGGAACGCGACTTCGTAGCCGTGATCCGCTTCCAGGGCCCGCGTGCGAACGGCATGCCGGAACTGCATGCGCTCACCCCGGCGCTGTCGAACCTGCAGGATGCCGGCTACAAGGTGGCGATGGTGACCGACGGCCGCATGTCGGGCGCGTCCGGCAAGGTACCGGCCGCGATCCACGTCTCGCCCGAGATCCTGGCCGGCGGCCCGCTCGGCCTGGTCCGCGACGGCGACATCATCCGCGTCGATGCCAGCAATGGCACGCTGGAGGCACTGGTGACCGACACGGTCTGGGCGGCGCGCCGCATGGCCAGCGCCGACCTGTCGACGAGCCACATCGGCATGGGCCGCGAACTGTTCGCCATGTTCCGCAACCATGCCAGCCCGGCGGAGGAGGGTGCCGCGAGCTTCCCGCTGCCGTCGCCGATCGATACCACGGTGCCGCTGCACGAAGGCGCGCATGTGGAAGAGGGCCAGCCCGGCTCGGACGAAGACTTTCTTTTCAGGACGCAAAAATGACTTTACTTGAGATCATGCGCTCGGCGAGCGTCATCCCCGTCATCGCCATCGACGACCCGGCCCATGCGGTGCCGCTGGCCCGCGCCCTGGTCGCGGGCGGCATCCGGGTGCTGGAGGTGACGCTGCGCACGGAGCACGGCCTGCAGGCGATCCGCGACATGAGCGGCGTCGAAGGCGCCATCGTCGGCGTCGGCACCCTGACCCAGGCCCACGAATTCGCGGCGGCGCGCGATGCGGGCGCCGTGTTCGGCGTCTCGCCCGGCCTGACCCCGGCCATGATCGAGGCCGCGAAAACCAGCGGGCTGCCCTTGCTGCCGGGCGTAATGACCCCGTCCGAGGTGATGGCCGCGCGCGAGCACGGCTTCAGGCAGTTGAAGCTGTTCCCGGCGGTGCCGGCGGGCGGCGTCGGCATGCTCAATGCGATCGCCGGCCCGCTGCCCGACGTCACCTTCTGCCCGACCGGCGGCATCTCGATCGAGAGCGCGCCGAAGTTCCTGGCCTGCAAGAACGTGGCCTGCGTGGGCGGCTCCTGGCTGACGCCGAAGGACCTGATCGCCAACGGCGACTGGGCCGGCATCACCGCGCTGGCCAAGGCCGCCTCCGCGCTGCGCGCCGCCTGAGCGGCACCGTATCATGCTGCGCGCGCGATCCCGTCCTTTGACCGAGGCCGAGATCGCACTGGCGTCGCAGCTGTTCCGTGACGCCATCGACTACCGGCGCGTGCGCGTCCATGGGCGGCGCTACCTGCCGTTCCAGCCGAAGAACTGCTGCATGACGCCCAACGGCAGCATGTACTTCCACCATTCCTGCTTCCTGCCCGACTATACCCGCGGCGACCCCGGCGCGATCCACTGGTTCATGCACGAGCTGGTGCACGTGTGGCAGCACCAGCTCGGCTATCCGGTACGCCTGCGCGGCGCGATCCGCTTCGGCCTTCGGTATGCCTACGCCCTGCACGCGGGCGCCCGGCTTGCCGACTACAACATGGAAGCGCAGGGCGACCTGCTGGCCGATTACTTCGTACTGAAATTCCTGCGCAAGCCGGACGCCATGCGCCAGGAACAGCATCGCGGCAGCCTGGCGCTGTACGAAGCCGTGCTCGCCGGTTTCCTGGCCGACCCTTCCGATCCGCGCAGCCTGCCCAGCGGCCCGGCCGCCTGGCTGGCCCGCCCGCGCAGGATCGCCGCCTGAATCCTGGGCAAGACGCGCCAGCATGGCCGTTGCGCTATCGACGGGGATCAAGGCGGTGACCGCCCATCATGCAACACTCTGCTCGCCCGACACGCAGCGGCGCAGCCAGGAGCCAGCGCGTCCGAAGGGACATCTTTTATTGATAGACATTGCAAAGTATCAATATTATGATGACTTTCAGGAACGCTACCCGGCTGACCATCCCTCACATCCCTACCATCACCTCGCTGAAAACGGAGAACAAGAATGCAGAACACGGAAGCGGTCGGCACCTACGCCGGCGACAAGACACTGGCCATCCTGGTGCACCTGAGCGGTATTTTCTTTGGCTGGGTCGTGCCCCTGGTGCTGTACCTGATCAAGAAGGACGATAGCGACCGCTTCACGGCCGAGAATGCGCGCGAAGCCCTCAACTACCAGATCACGGTGATGTTCCTGTACATCGGCTGCGCCGTGCTGTCCATCGTCCTGATCGGCATCTTCCTGATCTGGGTTGTCATGCTGGCCAACCTGGCACTGTGCATCGTCGCCGCCGTCAAGGCCAGCAATGGCGTGAGCTACCGCTATCCGATGACCCTGCGCCTGGTGAATTGAGTGTCCACGGGCCGGCCCCAGGCGCGTGGGGCTGGCCGCTTTCCTAGATGCCGCTGCCGTTCAGCGTCACGATACTGAGCGGGCCGATGAAGGCGATGCCGGCGGCGCCGTCGCGCGCCACCCGCGCGTCGTACCTCAGCACCTGGCACTTGCCCTCGGCCCGAGTCGCGGCAGCCTGTCCGCCGACCTCGATGCGTCCGCCATCGGCCAGGAAGCAGGCCCTGAGCCCGGTGTAGTCGATGGCGCGCACCTCTTCCAGTCCCCGGTGGTAGAAGGGGATCTTGCGCTGCACCGACCTGACCTGCTCGATCGCCTTGCCGAAATCGGCATACGACAGCCCCTGCGCGGCATCCGTCTTCAGCTTCCATTCGAGCGCGATGCGCCCCTCGCGGGTCGGCGTATTGAACATCAGCGTCGCGTTTTCCTGCGCCGCCTGGCGCAGTTCGGGCAGCACGAAATAGCCGCCGCGCGTGACCGGAATGACCTGGTCCACCGATTCGCCGACGATGGCCACGGCCCAGGTCTTCGGCTGGAACTCGTCATAGGCCGGACCCTTGTCGCTGGCAAAATTGACGCGCAGGCGAAGCTCCACCACGCGCTGGCCAAGCGGCATCAGCGACTGCAGGAAGCTCTGGATCTGGAAAAAGCTCTTGTAGGGCAGGTCGCCCGGGTTGGTCTTGCGGTGGACCTTGACCGCAGGGATTTCCCGCGGGCCCGTTGCCGCTGCCTCCTGGGCCGCTGCTCCGGCGCTCGCCAGGGCCAGCGCGGCCGCCAGGGCCGGTGCGCACAGGCCGCGGCGCGCGACGCATTGTATGCTGCTCATCCTTGCTTTCTCCTTTTTTGAGTCCGCTTTAGCGAACGGTTTCATGCAGGGTCACCGTGTCGAGCGGTCCGACGAAGGCGATCCTCGCCTGGCCGGCCTTCGCGATGGCGGGATCGAAGCGCAGCACGCTGCAGGCGCCGACATTGGTCGTCGGCGCCGGCTGGCCATCGATCTCGATGCGGCCACCTCCTGGATGAAAACAGGCTTTCAGTCCGTCGAAGCGGGCAAGGCGCTCGTCGCGCAGGTTGATCCGGTAAAGCGGGATGTTCTTCTGGACGAACGCGACTTCGTCGAAGGCTTTCGCGAAGTCGGCATAGGCCAGCGTCTGTCCCGGGGCAACCCGGAACTTCCAGGCGACCTGCATGTAGTCCTTGCGGGTCTGCGCATTGAACATGATGGTCGCCCCTTCGTTCGCCGCCTGCGGCAGTTCGGGCAGCAGGAAGTAGCCGCCGCGCTCGACCGCCACCGGATGGTCGAAGGTGTCGCCGACGATGGCCACCGCCCAGGTATCCGGCAGGTAGGCATCGCGCTCGGCTTCGCCCAGCCCGGTGAACGACAGCCGCAGCCGCAGGTCGAGCACGCGCGGCTCGGGTGGCAGGTAGGACTGCAGGTGCCGGATGGATTGCAGGAAGCCGGCGTAGGGCAGGTCCCCCGGATTCCTGACCCGGTTGATCGTGACGGGCGCCAGCTCCGTGAGCGCGTCCTTGCCGGCCGGTCCGGTTCCACCCGCGTCCGCGCCGCCCGGCAGGCAGGCCGCCAGCACGGCCAGCCTGGCCAGCAGGGCGGGGCGGATGCGGGGGCGCGTGGAAGGCGACATGGCGAGCGGCCGGTTCATGCGCGCAAGCCGGCGCGGCGCGATGTGGACGCGCCGGCGGACTGCCCATGCCGGTCGAGCCGGTAGGCGATCTCGCGCCCGTCCCCGGCGATCCTGGCCCATCCCTGGGCCGCGTAGAAGCCGTCGGCCCGGGTTCCGGGCCCGGTGCCCAGCGTGATGTGTTCGTGGCCTAGATCGAACAGCCACGCGACCGCCCGCGCCAGCAAGGCTTTTCCCAGGCCCTGCCCTTCGTAAGACGGGCTGACGAACAGCGCCCAGATCGAGGCCTGGGCGCGGTCGGCATAGCAGAAGGCGGCAAGCACGCCGTCGACCTCGGCCACCCAGCCGCGGCCCGCCCTGTCGAGATAGTCCTCGTACATCTGCGGGGTCACCCGCGCCGGATCGGACAGCACGTTCTCGCGCACCGCCAGCCGGATGGCCGACATCGCCGGGATGTCGGCGCTGCGGGCCCGGCGCAGGCATACGCGTCCGTCCATGGCAGGGGCCTCACTCATAGCGCAGGCAATCCACCGGCAGCAGGCGCGAGGCGCGGCGCGCCGGATAGAAACCGAAGAACACGCCCACCGCGCTGGCGAAGCCGCAGGCCACCAGCACGCCCTGGAAGGTAAGGTAGACCTCGAACTTGCCGGTGGCGGTGATCGCCGCCGCCCCGGCCATCGCGATCGCCACGCCCAGCAGGCCGCCGGCCACGCAGATCACCACCGACTCGGCCAGGAACTGCAGCAGCACCGCGCCCGGCCGCGCGCCGATCGCCATGCGGATCCCGATTTCCCGGGTGCGCTCGGTAACCGACACCAGCATGATGTTCATGATGCCGATGCCGCCCACCAGCAGCGAGATCGCGCCGATCAGGCCGAGCAGCAGGGCGACGCCGGCGCTGATGGTGTTGGCCGTCTCCGCGAACGAGGCCATGTTCTGCACCTTGAAGTCGTCCGGGCTGTCGAGGCGGATGCGGTGGCGCGCGCGCAGGGTTTCCTTGACGTCTTCCTCGGCTTCCTTGAGCGACATGTCGGGCCGCCCCTGGGCCGCGATGTAGTGCACGTTCTGCGGGAAGGGCATCTTGATCAGGTTGGCGCTGGCGGCGGTGATCGGCACCAGCACCAGTTCCGCGATGTCGGAGCCGTCGATCTGCTTGCCTTCGCCGGCGAGCACGCCGATCACCTGGAAGGCGACGTTCTCGATGCGGATGTACTGCCCGAGCGGGTCCGCCTTGTAGAAGAACTGGTCCGCCACCTTCTGGCCGATCACTACCATGCGGCTCGAGGCGCGCACGTCGGCTTCGCTGAACAGGTTGCCCTGGTCGAGCTTCCAGTTGCGGATCTTGAACATGGCCGGGGTCACCCCGTGCACCTGGCTGTTCAGGCTTTCGTTGCCCGCGCTGAGCTTGAAGCCGCCCTGCAGCGCCGGCGCCGCACCGGTCAGGCTGGGCAGCTCGTTGAGGGCGGCCGCATCGTGGATCGACAGCGAGGGCACGGCGCCGGCGCGCGCGCGCTGGGCGCTGGTGCGGTCGCCGCCGGGGAACACGTACAGCATGTTGGTGCCCAGCTGCTGCAGCTCCTTGCCGATGAAGCGCTGCATGCTGTCGCCGATCGCCAGCAGCAGCACCACCGAGGCGATGCCGATCACGATGCCGAGCATGGTGAGCGCCGTGCGCAGGCGGTTGGCCGCCATCGAGCGGAAGGATTCGATCAATACCTGGAGGAAGTTCATGCCGGCACCTCCGTGTGGCTCGCATTCAGCTGGCGCAGTCCTTCCGCCGACGGGCCGTCGTACAGCACCCTGCCATCCTTCAGGCGCACCAGGCGGCGGCTGTAGGCGGCGACGTCGGCTTCGTGGGTGACGAGCACGATGGTGATGCCACGCTCGCGGTTCAGATCACGGAAGCTGTGCATGATGTCGTCGCTGGTCTGGGTATCGAGGTTGCCGGTCGGTTCGTCCGCCAGCAGCAGCGGCGGATCGGTGGCCAGCGCGCGGGCGATCGCCACGCGCTGCTGCTGGCCGCCGGACAGCTGGCTCGGGGTACGCTTGGCCAGCCCGCCCAGCCCCACGCGTTCCAGCTCCAGCAATGCGCGCGCGTGCGCCTTGCCGCGGCTGGCGCCGCCGTAGATCAGCGGCAGCGCGACGTTCTCGGCGACGCTCATGCGCTTGATGAGATTAAAACTCTGGAACACGAAGCCGATCGTGCGGTTGCGGATGTCGGCCAGCTGGGCGCGCGACAGCGACAGCGTATCGACGCCGTCGAGCAGGTAGCTGCCGCCCGTGGCCTGGTCGAGGCAGCCGAGGATGTTCATCAGGGTCGACTTGCCCGAGCCCGACTGGCCCATGATGGAGACGAAGTCGCCGCGCGTCACCTGCAGGTCGATCCCGTGCAGCACGCGGGTCTCGACGCTGCCGCTGACATAGGTCTTGGTAACGCCGCGAATATCGATCAACCCGGCGATCGTGGAAGAAGTCACGGCCGCGCTCACATGTCGTCTTTCGGCTGGGCCAGCGTGCGCGTAACGACCTGGTCGCCCACCTTCAGGCCGCCTGCCACCACTTCGGTATAGCGGAAGTTCGACAGGCCGACGCGGATGTCGACGGGCTGCGGCTGGTTTCTCGCATCGAGGCGATAGACCTTGTACTGGCGCGCGGTTTCGCTGGCGCTGCGAAAGGCCAGGTCGTCATCCTGGGCCGGGGCGGCCGGCTTCTGCGCCACCTGCCGCACTTTTCCATCCTTGTTGCCGTCCTTCGCCGCTTCCTGTTCCTGCTTGCGCAGTTTTTCCTGTTCCTCTTCCGGCAGCTGGAAGCGCAGCGCCGTGGTCGGGATGCGCATCACGTTCGGGCGGTTGGCCACGACCAGGCGCACCTGGGCCGTCATGCCGGGCTTGAGCATCTCGTCGCTGTTGTCGACGTCGAGCACGACGTTGTAGGTGACCACGTTCTGCACCACGTTGGCGGCCAGGCGGAACTGGCGCATGGTGGCGTGGAATTCGCGGTCCGGATAGGCGTCGACCACGAAGCGCGCCGGCAGGCCGTCCTTCAGGGCGCCGACGTCGGCCTCCGAGACGCTGGTGTCGATCTGCATCTTGGTGAGGTCGCGCGCGATCTGGAACAGGTTCGGCGTGTTGAACGAGGCCGCCACGGTCTGGCCCAGGTCGATGGTGCGCTTGATGACCACGCCGTCGATCGGCGAGCGGATCACGCTGTTGTTCAGGTCCGCCCTGGCGCGGTCGAGCTGGGCCTGGGCCAGCTGCACGTTGGCGCGCGCCACGTCCATCTCGCGCCGCGCCTGGTCGACCACGGTGCCGGAGACGAAGCGCTGCGCCATCAGCTGCTGGTTGCGCTGGTAGTTGGCCTCGGCCAGGCGCAGGTTGGCCAGGGCGGAAGCCTTGCTGGCTTCGAACTGGCGGATCTGGGCGTTGAAGATGGTCGGGTCGAGCTTGAGCAGCACCTGGCCCTTGGTCACGCGGTCGTTGAAGTCGGCGTTCAGCTCGACCACCGTGCCGGACACCTGCGAGCCGACGTTCACCAGCGCCACCGGGTTGATGGTGCCGGTGGCGGTGACGGTCTGGTTGATGGCGCCCATGTCGACTTGCGCGGTGCGGTATTTCGACGGCGGTACTTTCGGTTCGCCCCTGGGCATCAACCATGCGGCGGCCGCGCCGCCCACCACCAGTATCGCGGCGGCGACCGCCACCCGCTTCTTCGTCCAGCGTTTCATTGTGCTCTCTATATATGCCTGCGAAAACATGCAGTGTGCTGCACGGATATCTGCTTGGCAATGCATTTTGCATCGACTGGCGCCGGGCTGCGACGAAGCGTCGTTTTTGCGGATTGAACGGTGCGATCCGCTAAAATGGCGGCTTCCTTTCCCTTACTGACAGCATCATGACCCAGGACGAACTCAAGCAAGCCGTGGCACGCGCCGCGATCGATTACGTGGTGGACGGCGAAATCATCGGCGTCGGCACCGGCTCGACGGCCAACTTCTTCATCGACGAACTGGCCAGGATCAAGGACCGCATCAAGGGCACCGTGGCCTCGTCGGAAGCGACGGCGAGCCGCCTGCGCGGCCACGGCATCCCGGTGTTCGACCTGAACGACGTCACCTCGATGGCGGTCTACATCGACGGCGCCGACGAGATCACCGCCAGCGGCGCGATGATCAAGGGCGGCGGCGCGGCCCTGACCCGCGAGAAGATCGTGGCCTCGGTGGCGCAGAAGTTCGTCTGCATCGCGGACGGTTCGAAACTGGTCGAGACCCTGGGCAAGTTCCCGCTGCCGGTCGAAGTGATCCCGATGGCGCGCGCCTCGGTGATGCGCCAGCTGGCGCTGCTTGGCGGCCAGCCGCGCCTGCGCACCAAGCCAGGCTCGGACGACGCCTTCATCACCGACAACGGCGGCGAGATCATCGACGTGGTCGGCCTGTCGATTACCGATCCGGTGGCGCTGGAAGAGCGGATCAACCAGATCGTGGGCGTGATCGCGGTGGGCCTGTTTGCCAGGGCGGGCGCGAATGTGTGCCTGCTGGGCACGTCCGAAGGCGTCAAGACCCTGACGTTCTGAGCGGAGAAACGCACATGAAGCACGCGCTGGCGCCCTTGACCGTCCTTGTCGCTGTCCTTCTCGCCCTGCTGCTGGCCGGCTGTACGCTGTCCAGGAGCGCGCCGGCGCCGGTGCGTGCGCCGGTGGCGGCTGTTCAACCTGCGGCGCCCGGGCTGGTCGATCCGGACGGTGCGCCGATCGAGCGCGTGCCCTTCAGGCTGGGCGTGTCTTCGGCCACGGTCGAGAAGCTGGCGAAGCAGCAGGGCTGCACGAGCGGGCAGGGCGCGGGGCTGGTGACCGCGGCGGGGCCGGTGGAGGTGTACCGGATGCGCTGCGAAGAAGGGGCGATGCGGGGGAAGGTGTTCATGGCGCGCTGTGAATTGCGCCAGTGCGTGAAGATGTAGTTCGCTGTTGCGCTGGGCATAGCGTGGGCAGGGGGATAGCCGACGATGAATGCACCGCGCAGGCTGTTCTTGCCCGGTTGAACGCGTGGGCGGGAAAACCCGCCCACCCTACCAAAGCGTCAGAGCAGACTCAGGCCGCCGGCGGCACGTAACCCTGGGCCTGGTCGGCCGCGCCGTCACCGAAGAAATGACGTTCCATCTGCGCGGCCAGGTACTTGCGCGCGCGGTCGTCCGCCAGGTTCAGGCGGTTTTCGTTGATCAGCATGGTCTGGTGCTTCAGCCACGCCTGCCAGGCCTCCTTCGAGACCGACAGGTACAGCTTCTTGCCCATTTCGCCTGGGACCGGCGGGAAGTCCAGCCCTTCGGCTTCCTTCTTCAGTTTGATGCATTGGACGGTGCGGGCCATGGCGTACTCCTGTATCTGTGTGAATGCGGTGAAAGCGGTGAAACCGGCATTATAAGGTCTTGATGAAAACCTGTGACCGGCGCTGCCAGTTGTACATGTGCTGGCGGTCCTTGGGCAGGTCGTCCACCGTGGCCGGCACGAAGCCGCGCTTCTTGAACCAGTGCGCCGTGCGGGTGGTCAGCACGAACAGCTTGGTGAGACCGGCGGCGCGGGCGCGGTTCTCGATGTGCTTCAGGATGCGTTCGCCGTCGCCCTGGGTCTGGGCGTCCGGGCTCACCGTCAGGCAGGCCATCTCGCCCATCTTCGCTTCCGGGAAGGGGTAGAGCGCGGCGCAGCCGAAGATCACGCCGTCGTGGTCGATCACCGAGAACTGGTCGATCTCGCGCTCGATCAGCTCGCGGCCCCGGTAGACCAGGGTGCCGTCGGCTTCCAGCGGCTCGATCAGCTTGATAATTCCGCCGACGTCCTCAATTGTGGCCTGGCGCAGGCTTTCCAGGTTCTCGTGGCTGATCATGGTGCCGACGCCATCGTGGGTAAACAGCTCGAGCAGGGCCGAGCCGTCCATCTCGAAGGGCACGATGTGGGCGCGGTCCACGCCGCTGTTGCAGGCCTTGATGGCGTGCCGCAGGTAGAACGCGGCGTCCGGCGGCAGGAAGCCGGCCTGCAGCACGGCTTCGGCCTGGTGCGAGGACAGTTCGCGGATCTCGGTGCCGGCCACGTCGCTCATCATGCCGGTCTCGGTGATGAAGATCAGCTTGTCGGCGTGCAGGGCGATCGCGGCCGATGCGGCCACGTCTTCCATGGTGAGGTTGAAGATCTCGCCGGTGGGCGAGAAGCCCAGCGGCGACAGCAGCACCAGGCTGTCCTCGGTCTGCAGGATCGGCTGGATCTTGTCGGCCGCGATCTTGCGGGTCATGCCGGTGAGCTCGAAGTCGACACCGTCGATCACGCCGAGCGGGCGGGCGACGACGAAGTTGCCCGACACGATGCTGATCTGGGCGTGCGACATCGGGGTGTTCGGCAGGCCCTGGCTGAAGGCGGCTTCGATATCGAGACGCAATTCGCCGGCGGCTTCCTTCGCGCACTCCAGGGCGGCGGTATCGGTGATGCGGATCCCGTTGTGGAAGCGGCCCTCGACGTTACGCAGGGCGAGCTGCTCGGCCACCTGGGGGCGCGAACCATGCACCAGCACCAGGCGGATGCCCAGGCCGAGCAGCAGTGACAGGTCCTGGGCCAGCACCGGCAGGGCGCCGGAGGCGACCAGTTCGCCCGGGAAGGCAACGACGAAAGTCTTGCCGCCAAAGGTGTGGATATATGGCGCGACAGAGCGCAGCCACTGGACGAATTGGGTAGGATTTTCCATTTGCCGCATTATAATTCGCTGCGCGACGTGCGCACCAAATACCTTGTAAAAATCAATGTCTGAACAGAGTAACAAGCCTGCGCCGCAGCAGGCGCGCACCGCATCCGACCAGCCTTCCGCCAGGGAGCCACGCAGGCAGCAGCCCGCGGGTGAATTGCGCGCGCCGCAGACACGTATGTCCATGACGCAGACGCGCGATGGCGAACTGCAGACGAAGAAGGAAGGCGGCCCGCGCCGCGCGCCCGCGCCACGTCCTGACAAGGGCCCGCGTGCCGCCGGCGGGCAGGGCGGGCCGCAGTCGCAGTCGCAGCGTGAGCGGGGAGAACGCAAGGAGCGCAGCGAGCGTCCCGCGCGCGACGAGGCGCGCACGCCGCCCGTCAGGAATCCGCTCCCGCCGATCACATTTCCCGAAGACCTGCCGGTGTCCAGCCGCCGTGGCGAGATCGCGCAAGCGATCCAGGAAAACCAGGTGGTCATCGTCTCGGGCGAAACCGGTTCCGGCAAGACCACCCAGTTGCCGAAGATCTGCCTGGAACTCGGCCGCGGCGCGCAGGGCCTGATCGGCCACACCCAGCCGCGCCGGATCGCCGCCTCCAGCACCGCCAAGCGTATCGCCCAGGAACTCGGCTCGCCGCTGGGCGAACACGTCGGCTTCAAGGTGCGCTTCAACGACACGCTGTCGAAAGGCGCCTCGGTCAAGCTGATGACCGACGGTATCCTGCTGGCCGAGACGCAGACCGATCCGTGGCTAGCAGCCTACGACACCATCATCATCGACGAGGCGCACGAGCGCAGCCTGAACATCGACTTCCTGCTCGGCTACCTGAAGGGGCTGCTGCCGCGCCGTCCGGACCTGAAGGTGATCATCACCTCGGCCACCATCGACGCCGAACGCTTCGCGCGCCATTTCGGCACGCCGGAAAAACCCGCGCCCGTCATCGAGGTTTCGGGCCGCCTGTACAAGGTGGAGGTGCGCTACCGTCCGGTGGACCGCGACCCGGTCACGGCCACCAATGCCAAGCCCGGCGAACCCTTGCCGAAAGCGCAGGCAGCGCGTGACAAGCGCGACCTAATGGACGCGGTGGTCGACGCCGTCGATGAGCTGTGCCGCATCGGCTCGGGCGACGTGTTGGTGTTCCTGCCGGGCGAACGCGAGATCCGCGACTGCGCCGAAGCGCTGCGCAAGCACCATCCGCCGCACGTCGAGATCCTGCCCCTGTTTGCGCGCCTGTCGGTGGAAGAACAGGACCGCGTGTTCCGCACCACCAATGCGCGCCGCATCGTGCTGGCCACCAACGTGGCCGAGACCTCGCTGACCGTGCCGGGCATCCGCTACGTGGTCGACACGGGTCTTGCGCGCGTAAAACGCTACAGCTTCCGCAACAAGGTCGAGCAGCTGCAGATCGAACCGGTGGCGCAGTCCTCGGCCAACCAGCGCGCCGGCCGTTGCGGCCGCGTGGCCGACGGCGTCTGCATCCGCCTGTACGAAGAGGACGATTTCAACAAGCGTCCGAAGTTCGCGGACCCGGAGATCCTGCGTTCCTCGCTGGCCTCGGTCATCCTGCGCATGAAATCGCTGCACCTGACCGACGTCGAGACCTTTCCCTTCATCGAGCCGCCGCAGGGCCGCGCGATCGCGGACGGCTACCAGCTGCTGCAGGAAGTCGGCGCGGTCGACGACAGCAACGCGCTGACCGCGCTTGGGAAAAAACTGGCCAAGCTGCCGCTCGACCCGCGCGTGGGCCGCATGATCCTGGCGTCCGTGGACAACGACTGCCTGAGCGAGATGCTGATCGTGGCTTCGGCCCTGTCCACGCAGGACCCGCGCGACCGCCCGATCGAGTACCAGCAGCAGGCCGACGAGAAGCACAAGAAATTCGCCGACGAGAAGTCCGAGTTCCTCAGCTACCTGAAGATCTGGGCCTGGTTCGAGGATGCGGTCCAGCACAAGAAATCGAACCGCCAGCTGCAGGAGAACTGCCGCGCCAACTTCCTGTCGCAGCTGCGCCTGCGCGAGTGGCGCGACGTGCATTCGCAGCTGCTGACAGTGGCGCGCGAGCAGGGCTGGCGCCTGAATGCGGCCGCGGCCACCTACGACCAGCTGCACATGGCCCTGCTCACCGGCCTGCTGGGCAACATCGGCTTCAAGGCCGAGGACGAGCCGGTGTTCCTGGGTGCACGCGGCATCAAGTTCCATATCTGGCCGGGGTCGTATCTCGCCAAGAAACCGGGACGCTGGGTGATGGCGGCCGAGCTGGTCGAGACCACGCGCCTGTATGCCCGCACCATCGCGCAGATCCAGCCGGAGTGGGTGGAGAAGATCGGCGCGCACCTCTTGAAAAAATCCTGGGGCGAGCCGCGCTGGGAAAAGCGCCAGGCGCAAGTGACGGCGCTGGAGCGCGCGACCCTGTACGGCATCGTCGTGTACAGCAACCGCCGCATCAACTACAGCCAGCACAACCCCGTGGAAGCGCGCGAGATCTTCATCCGTGACGCCCTGGTGGCGGGCGACTACGAGACCCGTGCGCCCTTCTATGCGCACAACCACAAGCTGGTGCGCGAGATCGAGAATCTCGAACATAAATCGCGCCGGCTCGACGTGCTGGTGGACGAGCAGCTGATCGCCGCCTTCTACGACAAGGAAATCCCGCATACGGTGGTCAACGGCGCGGGTTTTGAAAAGTGGTACAAGGACGCGGCGCGCGACAACCCGAAGCTCCTGTTCCTGAACCGCGAAGAGCTGATGCGCCACGAGGCGGCCGGCGTCACCACCGAGCTGTTCCCGAAGACGATGAACGTCACCGGCATCGAGATGGGGCTCACCTACCATTTCGAGCCGGGCAGCCCGCGCGACGGCGTAACCCTGGCGGTGCCGCTGTTCGCCCTGAACCAGATTCCCCAGGAGCGTGCGGGCTGGCTGGTGCCGGGCATGCTGAAGGAGAAGGTGCACCTGCTGCTGAAATCGCTGCCGCAGAAGCTGCGCCGCCACTGCGTGCCGCTGCCGGACTACGCCGCCAACTTCTTCGAGCGCCACCAGGACCCGCTGCGTTTCGCCAGGGGCGACCTGATCGACGCCCTGATCGCCGACATCCACATGCATACCAGCGCGCGCGTGCTCACCACCGACTTCAAGCTGGAGACCCTGCCGGCGCACCTGTTCATGAATTTCAAGGTGATCGACGAGCACGGGCGCCAGCTCGACATGGGCCGCAACCTGGCGACCCTGCAGGCCGAGCTCGGCGGGCAGGCGCGTCAGAGCTTCCAGAAAATGGCGGAAACGACGCCGGCTGCGCCGGCGAAGCTGCAGGCCGCAGCCCCGGCCTCGACCTCGCTGGCAACGAAAGGGAAGGGCAATGCGGCGGGCACGAAGCCGGCTGGCCCGGCGGCGGGCGCCGCGCCGGCCGCGGCTGCGCCGGGCGCGATCCAGCACACGGGCCTGACCGGCTGGAGCTTCGGCGAGCTGCCGGAACTGCTGGAGATCACCCAGGGCAAGCTGACCCTGATCGGCTTCCCGGCGCTGGTGGACAAGGGAGCGCACTGCGACCTGGAAGTGTTCGATGACCCGAACGTGGCGGCGCGCACCCACCGCGTCGGCCTGCGCCGCCTGTTCGCGCTGCAGCTGAAGGACCAGCTCAAGTTCGCCGAGAAGAACATCCCCGGCCTGCAGGGGATGGGCATGCAGTTCATGAGCGTGGGCACGCAGGAAGACCTGCGCGACCAGATCATCGCCAAGGCGATCGACATCGCCTGCCTGCAGGATCCGCTGCCGGTCAATGCCGGGGAGTTCAACCAGCGCAAGGACGCGGGCAAGGGCCGCATCGGTCTCCTGATCAACGAGATCGCGCGCCTGGCCGGGTCCATCCTGGCCGAGTTCCACGGCATGCCGAAGCGCATCCAGAGCCTGCCGCCGGCGGTCCAGCAGGACATTCAGGCGCAGCTGCAGGGCCTGATCCACAAGCGCTTCATCGCCGACAACGAGTACAGCCAATTGGCGCACTTCCCGCGCTACCTGAAGGCGATCAACGTGCGCATCGAAAAGCTGCGCGGGAACCCCACGCGCGATGCGCAGCTGATGGCCGAGTGGCAGGGCGCGGCCAGCCAGTTCCAGCGCACGCTGAAGAACGGGGCCGGCAAGAACAACGATCCGCGCATGACGGAGTTCCGCTGGATGCTGGAGGAATTGCGGGTGTCGCTGTTCGCGCAGGAGCTGAGGACGCCCATGCCGGTGTCGGCCAAGCGCCTGCAGAAGGTATGGGAGTCGATGATCCGCTGACGCGGTTTTCGTAGGGTGGGCAAGTTGCTTGCCCACGCGGTCAAACCAAACATGCCTTCACTCGGCGTAATTTATCTTCGAGAAAATCCGCTGATTATTCACGTTGCGTGGTGATGCATGGCACCGTTGACCGCGTGGGCGGGAAACCCGCCCACCCTACGTCAGCCGATATTGCTGCCCCGGATCCTGCTGAGGTCCTTGTCGTCCCCATCGTGCCCCGGGCGCGGATCGGGGCTGGCGCCGACCCCGTACGAATCTCCATGCAGGCTGCCTACGCGCGATCCCGGCTCGCCCATGGCGGCCGTCCCGCCCAGTCCCGGCCCCGGGCCCATGCTCGGCGCCCCGCCGCGCTGCGGATCGGTGCCGTAGAAGCCATGCACGCTGCTGGCCCAGCCCGCGTCGCCCATGTCGGGCCAGGCGTCCTTGTCGAAGCCCGGCGCCTGTTTCAGCCGCTCCTTGTCGATGTTCAGCACCATGCGCTTGTTGACGGTATCGAGGTGCAGCGCCTGCCAGGGCACGGCGAACAGCTTCTCGCCGATGCCGAGGAATCCCCCGAAAGCCAGCACCGCATAGGCCACCTGGCCCGTCTGCATGTCCAGCATGATTTCCTTGATGTCCCCCAGATCCTCTTCCTGGGCGTTGACGACACTGTCGCCGATCAGCGTCTCGGCGCCCATCAGTGCCGGTCCGGGGCCGGTGCCGCGCGTGTTCCTGTACATGCCATACCTGTCACGGTCTGCGTAGCTCATCGTCCACCTCCTTCGTGTTCGTTCGTACCGCTGAGGCCCGTCTGCAAGAAATGCCTACCCGGCGCGGGTAAAACCGTCTTTGCCCTCCCATCATATGGCGTAAAAACGACAGGGCGCGCGCGGCAGACGTCCTGCCTGCACGCAATGCGAGCTAGCGCACAGAGTACTACTTGCAAGGTGGTTATTGTGCCAAGTAATGTTTCGGAGAGATAAGAGATGACTGTCAATTCGCGCTGCAACTACACCGGCCTGTTCAGCAAACGTATCCCGACCCGTTCGGTGTCGGCCGTCCTCGTATCCGGCATCGCTACCGCTTTCGCCCGCCTGAGCTGGTTCGGCCGCCGCTGAACCGGGGCGCAGCGCGCGGGCTGGCCCCGGCCCGCGCGCAGTCTCAGGGCCCGGGCCTGCCCCGGCTCCCTTCATTGCTTCCCCCAGCGCTCCCGGCGCCTCTCGCTGCTCCCCTGGCGCACACCCGGCAAGCGAGGGCGTCATAACAACTGCTTGTAATTTCGCACATGTGTGCTAAAGTACTCCCATGAACAGCACCGCAAAGAGCGAAGCCACCTACGCCACGATCCTCGCGGCCGCCTACGACATGGCGGCTGCCGAGGGCATCGGCAAGGTATCGCTGGGCGAGCTGGCCAAGCGCACCGGCATCAGCAAGAGCGGGATTTTTTCGCGGGTCGGTTCGCTCGAGGCGCTGCAGTCGGCCGTGCTGGACGAATACGACCGCCGCTTCGGGGAAGAAGTGTTCCTGCCTTCGATGGCGGTGCCGAAAGGCTTGCCCCGGCTGGCGCTGCAGGTCGACCTGTGGCTGCGCAAGATCGGCAACGAGACGGCGCGCGGCGGCTGCCTGTACACGGCCGGCGCCTTCGAGTTCGACGACGTGCCCGGCCCGCTGCGCGACCGCATCGAGGCCGGCGTGACCCGCTGGCGCGGCTCGCTGCGCAAGACCGTGCTGCAGGCGATGGAAGCCGGCCACCTGCGGCCCGACACCGAGCCCGAACAGCTGGTGTTCGAGGTCTACAGCCTGGCCATCGGGGTGATGCACGATGCCCGCTTCCTGCACGAGGACGCGGTGCTGCGCCGGGCGCAGCGGGCGTTCAAGCGCCTGATTTCGACGTACAAGAGTTTCAACGATCTGGAGTAGGGCGTTGGCGGAGCGGGGCGGGCGTGCCCGTCCTTTTTTTTCGATAAATTTCGCACGTGTGTGCGAAATAAGATGGGCACAAGGAGTCGATCATGTCTGCGTTCTGGTTGCTGGTGGTACCCGTTGCGGGGTTTGCCTGGGTTGCGGTGCGCGGCGTCCTGTGCGCCTTGCCGCGTTCGAACGAGGATTTCGTGTTTTGCTGAATCGGGCCTGCCCGCAGGGTGGGCGGCGATGGCGGCGGAGGGCGCGCCGCCGCACACCGGGTGCCGCCCACGCGTTCAGCGAGCGCGTCAGCGCAGCAGCTTGAGCCCCGGTGGCAGCGCGTCGCCCAGCATGCGCGTCTCGACCGCCTGGTCGAGCTCGACCACCTCGCGCACCATGGCGGACCAGCTTGGCGGCGCGCCGCTGGCGGACAGGCGCCTCAGCACCTCGTCGCGCACCGGCTGGCCGATGTCGCGCGAGCGGTCGCCGGTCATGCGCGCGATGTGGGCGGCGGCGAAACCGGCCGGCTCGATCTTTTTCCAGTCGAGCTGGAACAGCTGCCCCAGCCACGCCTCGGCCGAGGCGGCGGGCGCCACCTCGTGCGCGGCGCCATGGAAGGACTGGCGCGCGCCCACCCGCCCCAGGGCCCACAGGTAGCGCGCATAGCGTGCGGCGGCGCGCGCGTCGATCCGGGCGCCGGCCGGCATGGCCAGGATCTGCTGCACCAGCCAGTCGCCGATCTCGGCCTTGTAGGCGGAAGGAATGCGTTCCAGCGAAGCGCCCATGCGCAGCATGTCGTCCTCGCTGCCGTCCACCAGCGTGACCGGGCGGCGCCCGCGTTCCGCGGCGTCGGCCTGCAGGTTGAAGGCGAAGTCGTCGAGCAGGCGCAGCTGCGCCTCGGTGGACAGGCCGCCGGCCACGCGCCGCCACAGCGTCCACCATTCCGCGCGCGCCTGGCCGTCCTTGTGGTACTGGACGCCGGTGTCGAACAGCGCCCACAGCTGCTCGATGCGCCATTCGTCGAGCGCATGGCCGAAGCCGGGACGCAGGCAGTAGCCGGCCAGGTTCAGCCACACGCGCTCGTGTTCTGCCGACCTGCGGCGCCCCTTGGCGCGCGCCAGCAGGGCATCGAACAGGCCGCGCAGCAGCGGCGTGGTCCAGCGCTCGCGTGCGCCCAGCAGATGTTCCAGCGTGGCGCGCAGCTGGCGCACCTCGCGCGGCTCGACCTGCTGCGAACGGCTGCCGAAGATGCGCTCGATGCGCGCGATCGCATCAAGCAGTTCGGGCGGCAGCGCGTCTTCTCCGGGTCCGGCTTGCTCTTCCCCGCGCAGCTGGAATTCAAGACGCCAGCGCTGGCCGGCATTGGCGCCGTCGTCCTGCTGCGCAACGCAGAACACGTCCAGCGTGCCCACTTCCGACAGGACGGTTGCCAGCTGCACCGGGATCTCGCTGCTGCCCTTGCCATCCCGGCTGCGCAGGACGGTCGCGATGGCCGGCAGGCGCACGACGTCCGCGGCCGGCAGCGCCAGCAGCTCGCCCGGCTGCGGCAGCCTGCCGCCCGGGTCGGCGGTGGACGAGACCAGGTGAAAGCGCACCGGCCGCCCGATCCGCAGGGCGAAACTGCGCTCGGCCAGGCGGACTTCCTCGCCGGCCGGGGTACCGCGCGGCAGCAGGCAGACCGCGCGCAGCGTCTCGCCCGTGGCCTGCGCATCGAGCAGCAGGTAGTAGTTGCGCGCCGAGCCGCTTTCGATCGCCGGGGCCTGGCCGGCGCGCGCCAGCGAATAGGCGACGCCGCCGCGCGCCACGGCCACGTCCGGGTCCTCGTTGTGCAGCACCCGGACCGGCGCGCCGCGCCAGCTTGACAGCACCCCGGCCAGGCGCTCCGCCAGCGCCGCGCCGCGGAACACGCCGCCGTTGAGCAGCAGGGCATCGGGCACCGGCAGCCTGCCATCGCCATCGTCATCGGCCTCGTCCAGGCCCAGCGCCGCGCGCGCGGCCGCCGCATGCTGGCGCAGAAAGGCGGCCAGGTGGCGCGTGATGGCCGGGTCGCTGGCGTAGGGCAGGCCGAAGCCGACGAGGCCGGCGCGGGAGCGCTGCGGTCCTTCCTGCGCCTGGTTCGGCGGCAGGAAGCCGTCCAGCACGATGCGTTGCACGTCCTCGCGCGTGATGGTGGCCGAACGGCTGGCGCCGACCAGGCGCGCGCCGCTGCCGAGCAGGGTGACGCTCACCTGTTCCGGCGCGTCCGGCGCCAGCAGCTGTTCCTTCGCCGCGCGGCAGCGTTCCGTCAGCTGCGCCAGGCGGCCGGCCGACAGCCGTTCGCCCGCATTTCCCCCCGCCAGGCGCGACTCGGCCAGGTGGGCCAGCGCCAGGTCCATGTTGTCGCCGCCCAGGATCAGGTGGTTGCCGACCCCGATACGGGTGAGCATGGGCTCGCCGTCCGGCGCCAGCGCCACCTTCACCAGGCTGAAGTCGGTGGTGCCGCCGCCGACGTCGGCCACCAGGACCAGGCGCGTATCAAGCAGGTCGGCGGCCAGGCTGGCGCGGTGGCGGTACAGCCAGTCGTACAGGGCCGCCTGCGGTTCTTCCAGCAGGCGCAGCGCTGGCAGGCCGGCCATGCGCGCCGCTTCCAGGGTCAGCGCGCGCGCTCCTTCGTCGAAGGAGGCCGGTACGGTCAGGACGATCTGCTGGCGCTCCAGCGGCGCCGCGGGAAAGCGCCGGTTCCAGGCCGCGCGCAGGTGGGCCAGGTAGCTGGCGCTGGCCGCCACCGGCGAGACTTTCGGGATGCCCGCATCGTCGGCACCCCAGGGCAGGATCGGCGCCATGCGGTCCACGCCCGCATGCGAGAGCCAGCTCTTGGCGCTGGCCACCAGCCGGCCCGGGGTCTGGGCGCCGAGCACGCGCGCCAGGCGTCCGACGGCGACCCGTTCGACGCCGGCCGGGTCGCTTGCCACCCAGGGCAGCTGGAGTTCGCCGGGCGCGAGTTCCTCCGGTGCCGGGTGGTAGCGCATCGAGGGCAGCAGGGCGCTGGCGCCGACTTCGCCCGGCGCCACCAGCTGTTCCACCACCAGCAGATCGACCGGGGCCGCACCCGGCGCGGCATAGGCCAGCACCGTATTGGTGGTGCCCAGGTCGATGCTGACGAAGTAGTTCACTGCTCGCGGACGTCGAACTCGATCTTCCAGCGCTGGCCTGCGCGCGACACCGCCACCAGCTCCAGCGTGCCAGCTTCAGTCGCCAGCGCATGCAGTTTCACCTGCACCACGTCGCCCGCCGCGCGGCCATCGGCCGGCAGCGTGCCCTGGATCGCGTTCATTTCCTGCAGCTCGTCCGGGCCCCAGAAGTCGAGCACCTCGCCGATGCGGTCCTGGCGGCGGGTGGTGGAGCCGAAGAAGCGGAAGGTGACCGGCTCGCCCACCACCAGGCCGAATTCCTGGCCCGGCAGTTCGAGTTCCGTGCCTTCTTCCATGCCGAACGGCGCCACGCACAGCGCTTCGATTGGCGGCTCCATGCCGGGGATGGCCGGCATCGAGGATTCCACGCCCACGTAGTAGGAACGGGCGGTGCCGCCGCGGATGCGCACGCCGCCGCCGCGCCGCGCATAGCTGAAGTAGGCGGCGCCGCGCGCCACGGCCAGGTCGAGGTCGGCCCCTTCCAGCATGCGCGCGGGCTGCGCGCCTTCCATGTAGAGCCAGTCGTTGATGGTGTCCATCACGCGCTGGGCCAGGATGCCGGACTTGAACACGCCGCCGTTGAACAGCACCGCGCTCGGGTGCAGGAAGGTCGGTCCGCCGTCGCGGTGTTCGGCGCTTGCAGGTCCACCTGTGCCGGCGAAGCCTTCGAGTTCGGCGGTCGCCCCCAGCTGGCGCGCCAGGAAGGCGGCCAGGTGTTTGGTGATGGCGGCATCCTGTGCGTACGGCAGGCCGACCTGGGTCAGGCCGGCACGGGTGCGGGTCGCCGGGCGCGCGGAGGCTTCCACGCGCGGGAAGAAGCCGTCGGTAATGAAGGCCGTGACTTCGTCGCGCGTCAGTTCGGTGCGGATCGAGCCGCCGATGAGCTTCGAGCCGCGGCTCGGCACCACGATCGGCCACACGCTCGCCTCGGGATCGGCCAGCAGGTGTTCCTTGGCGCTGCGGCAGCCGTAGGTGAGGGCGCGCATCTGCCAGGAGTCCAATTGGGTACCGTTCGCCTGGAGCTTGCGCGCCACGAAGTGGGCCAGGGCCAGGTCCATGTTGTCGCCGCCCAGCAGGATATGGTCGCCCACGGCCACGCGGTGCGGCTCCAGGGTGCCGTCGCGTTCGAGGATGGCGATCAGCGAGAAGTCGCTGGTGCCGCCGCCCACGTCCACCACCAGCACGATGTCGCCGGCCTTGACCTGCTTGCGCCAGCTGCCCTTGCTTCCCTGGATCCAGCTGTACAGGGCGGCCTGCGGCTCTTCCAGCAAGGTAGGATGGATGCCGGCATTGCGCGCCGCTTCCGCGGTGAGCTCGCGCGCGCCCGGGTCGAACGACGCCGGGATGGTGATCGTGACCTGCTGCTGCTCGAACGGCGCTTCCGGATGGGCCGCGTCCCATGCCTGGCGCAGGTGGGCCAGGTAGCGGGTCGAGGCTTCCAGGGGCGAGACGCGCGTGACTTCTTCCGGCGCGTCGTGCGGCAGGATGGCGGCGCGCCGGTCCACGCTCGGGTGGCTCAGCCAGCTCTTGGCCGAGGACACCAGGCGGATGGGCGTCGTGGCGCCGCGGCTGCGCGCCATCTCACCGGCAATGAAACCTTCTCCCCCAGGGCTCCACGGCAGCGCGGTCTCTCCCGGCGCCAGTTCGTCCGGGTGCGGCAGGTAGAGGAAGGACGGCAGCAGCGGCAACGCCTCGACCGTGCCCGGGCCGCTCAGCTGGGGCACCGGCAGCACGCCGTCGACGGTCTTTTCGCCATCGCTGGCCTGCAGGTCGACATAGGACAGGGCGCTATGGGTGGTGCCGAGGTCGATGCCGATCGCGTAGCGTGGATTCGCTTGCTCGCTCACAGTTCCACCTCCGCCGGCGCAAGCACGCGCGCATCGTGTTGTTCAGCGAGCTGCGGCAGCTGCACCCTGGTGGCGCGCCAGCCGCGGTGCGACAGGGTGCCCTTGAACGGGGCCTGGCCGACCACGTTGCCGGTCAGGCGTACGCTGGCGGCGTCGAAACCTTCCTCCAGCGTGAGGCGTGCTCCTTCCGCTTCGCTGCGCACCGGCTCGATGCTGAAGTGCTCGCGCAGCACGCGCGCGCAGCCTTCGTGCACGACGCGGGCGGCGGCGCCGATATCGGCGTCGGAATAGGCGCCCAGGTTTTCCTGGGTGAAGTCGATCAGGCGTGCTTCGCGCTGGAACAGGCTCAGCAGCTGCAGGGCAGATTCGGTGCTCGGGGCGCGCAGGGGCGCCGCGGCTGGGGCTGGTGTCGGGGCCGGCGCGACGGTGGGGGCGGGTGCGGATGCAGGGGCGGCGACGGGACCGATGCCGTCATCGCGCACGCGCGCGGCGAACTCGGCATCGCCGAGCGATTTGAAGAAGGCGCCGAAGGCGATCGACAGCCGGCTGAAGAAGCCCGGCAATTGGCTTGGAGTGTTCATTCTTGATGTTCTGTAGGGTAAGGGAGGGCGCGCTGTCGGACAGCGCCGGGCCATGCTCCGGAAAACGCGCATGATACCAGTTCGGCCACGGGCGGGGCACGCGCCGGCCCGGTCCGGGCCGGTGGCCGGCCCACCGCTTCCAGGCTAGCGGGCCGCCATTTCGCGCATCTGGCGCCGCAGGGCCCGTTCGCGGCGCTGCTCTTCGCGCCAGTCTTCGCGCAGGGCGCGCCACAGCGCGATCACCATCAGTACGATCACCACGGCGAAGGGCAGGGCGAACAGGATGGTGGCGGTCTGCACGGCGTCGATGCCGCCCGCCAGCAGCAGGCTGATGGCGATGCCGGCGATCAGGGTGCCCCAGATGATCTTGGTGCGGGCGTTCGGGTTCGGGTTGCCGCCCTGGCTCATCATGCCGAGCACCAGCACGGCCGAGTCGCCCGAGGTCACGAAGAACACCACCACCAGCAGCGTGGCCACCACCGACATGAGCTGGCCGAAGGGCATGGCGTTGAACATCGCGAACAGCGCCGTGGCCAGGTCGGCCTTGACCGCCTCGGCCAGCGGCACGTGCTGCCAGATCTCGAGGTAGAGCGCGGTGCCGCCGAAGATCGAGAACCAGATGAAGGCGGCCAGCGAGGGCGCCAGCACGGTGCCGAGGATGAATTCGCGGATCGTGCGTCCGCGCGAGACGCGCGCAATGAACAGGCCGACGAAGGGCGACCACGAGATCCACCAGGCCCAGTAGAAGATGGTCCAGTTGCCGACCCAGCTGCTGTCGCGGAAGGGCGTGGAGCGCAGGCTCATGCGCACGAACTCACTGGCGTAGCTGCCCAGGGTATTCGTGAAGGTGTCGATGATCGCCACCGTCGGGCCGAGCAGGAACACGGCCAGCGCCAGCAGGGCGGCCACGATCATGTTGGTATTCGACAACAGCTTGACGCCCCGTTCGACGCCGCTGACGGCCGAGCCGATGAACATGGCAGCGGTCACGACGATGATGATGACCTGGGTCCCGGGGCTGATCCCGATGCCGAACACGGCGTTCAGGCCGCTGTTGATCTGCAGGGCGCCCACGCCGAGCGAGGCGGCCACGCCGAAGGCGGTGGCCACGATCGCCAGGCCGTTGAACAGGCCGGACATGGCACGCACCGGGCGCCAGGGCAGGGAAGCGGTGACGGTGCTGATCAGGGGACTGCCGGCGCGGCGGTACTGGAAGAAGGCGATCGCCAGCGCCACCACGCTGTACACGGCCCAGGGATGGAAGCCCCAGTGGAAGAACACGTAGCGCATGGCGGCGTTGGCCGCTTCCGGGGTGCCGGCCGTGATGCCGGGCGGCGCCGTCACGTAGTGCGACACCGGTTCGGCCACGCCCCAGAACACCAGGCCGATGCCCATGCCGGCCGCGAACAGCATGGCGAACCAGCTGCCCACGGTGAATTCCGGTTCCTCGTCCTCGCCGCCGAGCTTGAGGTTGCCGTAGCGGCTGAAGGCGACGAAGGCGGCGAACAGCACCAGGCCCAGCACGACCCACAGGTAGAACCAGCCGAAGTTGCGGGTAAGCGCGGCCAGCATGGTGCTGAACACGGAGGCCATGCTGTCGGGGGCGAGGATGCCCCATAGCACAACCAGAAAAATGAGGCCCGCAGAGCAGATCAGTTGCATGAATTCTCCTTGTTGCCGCGTGCGGGAAGCCGGCCGGCAGGGCCGGATCGTCGCCACAGGCGGGGCAGGCCGGCCCCGGATTCGGGCGCGCAACGCCGCCCGGCCCGCAGGACCTGCCTGGTACTTTGGTGGATAGCCTGCGTTACAGGCTTCAGTATGGGGCAGCCGCTGCGCGATCGTCGCACCGGTTTCGTGGCCCCTACTGGCAAGAGGGTAGTCGGCTGGCCGTGGCCAGCGGGCCACAGTGTAACACATCATGCATTTGCACAAATGTATGTGCGGAAAACCATGTCATTCTGGCTGCGCTTTGCTGAATGACGATCATCACGGATGGCAATTTTCTTTCTATCTGCGGCAGGCGCATACTGGTCCTATTCAAGAGCCTCCTTCAAGAACGTCTTCAGGAACCAAGACCATGTCCACGCTTCTCGCATTCATCCGCAGCCTGTTCCTCGTGCCGGCCCCTGTCCATGCCCGCGATAGCGGGACCGACCTGCGCACCCTGTACCAGCTGAGCCGCGGACGCGATTCCGTCTCGCCCGCCGTGCTGCGCAGGCTGGCCGAAGCCGCGCGCAAATAAGCGGCAAGCCCGCCCCGCCGGTCTCATCGAGCCCTGCCGCGAGCAGGGCTTTTTCTTGGGTGTGGAGAAGCTCGCGTGGCTGAAGGACCGGACGCGAATATCCGGGCATTCATGGCCGCCAGGCCTTTGCGCCCTGGCCGGCTCAGGAGACCGGGCCGATCATGCCCGCATAGATGATGCGCGCCACGATGGCAAGCAGGAACAGCCACACGGCCCAGCGCAGGATGCGGTTGCGCCTGGCGAGCAGTTCGCCGAACACGTTCAGGATCAATTCAGCAAGCATCCGGCTACCTTTGCATGGTTGAAAGCGGGGCCATTGTACGCGCAGCGGGCCCGCCGCTGCCGGGGAGGCGGCAGCCTCACTCGAGCGCGATCACCTCGTCGCCCGGCGCGGCTTCGCAGGCCGCGCCCAGCGGCTCCCAGCCGCGGCGCACGACGATGTGTTCGCGCGTATGGCACAGCTCGACGCGGCGCGCCTGCGGCGCCCGGCCGCGCACGAAGGTTTCGATCGCGTCCGGCACGCTCACGTGCAGGGCCAGCGCGCCGGTGTCCGCGTCCGGGTGGTCGTCCAGGTGTACCAGCGGCACGAAGCGTCCGGCGAACATCAGCCAGTGCGAGGGCACCCGGACCGGCCCGGCGACATAGCCCTGCTCGCGCAGCCAGGCCTGGGCCGTTTCGCGCGGCGCATCGCCGCCCTCGAGGCGGCCCCAGGCACTGGCAAGCAGTTCCGCCAGCCACTGGTTGCAGTTCTGGTAGCGGGTGCCATAGGCATAGGCATTCGCGCTGTAGCTCCCGCCCAGCAGCGCCAGCGCCAGTCGCTTGTCGAGCGCGGCCTGTTCCAGCAGGACGCTGTCCTCATCCGCCGGGAACAGCAGCGAGACATGGCCGCGCGCCGGCGTGTCGGCCGCCAGCGCAAAGCCGGCGATGCCCTGGTCGAACAGGCGCGGACGTCCCTCGTCGCAAGCATAGTAGAGCTGGCGCACGGCCCAGGGACCGCCCGGATTGTCGCGCAAGGCGACTCCGGCGTGCGAGTACAGCAGGCCGAAGCGGCTCAGGTCGAGACCGGCGCGGGCGACGAGTGCGACGCGCGCACCGGAGCGCTCCAGCTCGTTCCTGACGGCGCCGGCGAAGCGCAGCACCCGGTCCTGGTCGGCGGCGCCGATCTCGTTCGCGCTTTCGCAAAAGGCCGGCAGGCCGGCCGAGGCACCGGCGCTGGCGCACAGCAGGACCAGGGACAACAGCGGCGCCAGCAGTGGTGCCAGCGGCTGCGCGGGCCGGCGTGGCATCAGATGGTGACTTTGCGCGAGGCCAGGTCGCGGTACCAGTCGTCCTGCAGCGCCAGGAAAAAGGCGCGCCTGGTGTCGGCGTGGGCGAATTCGAAGCCGTAGGCGCGCTCGTTGACGCGCACCAGTTCGCCCTTGCCCAGGCCGCGTTCGGCCAGCGCGCGGTTGGGCACGTCGAGGGTGAACTCGCGCGCGGCACCGGCGGCGTCGGCAGCCACGGCGCGCAGGGTCAGGCGGGTGGTGTCCGCCTTGGCCGGGGCCTGGGCCAGGTCGATCACGCGGTAGTCGCCGGCGGCCACCTTGCGCTCGCCGCCGGAGCTGTTGCTGGAGGCGCCGATCGAATCGGATACGCTGCCGGACGAGGCCGAACCGGCGCTGGAGGCGGACGAGGCGGAACTGGTGGCGTGGACAGGTGCGGCGCAGGCGGCGGCGAAGGCGGCCAGGCAGAGCGCGCGCAACAGAATGCTTGAGGTCATGGATGTCTTTCGGGATCGTCGGAGTGGCGCAATGGCGAATGACGCTATGGTACAAGTCCGCCGAACCGCTGAGAAGGCGCCAGTGGCAGGAATTCTGTAAGTTCTTGTAATGCCGCCCCTGGCCTGCAGTCCGGCCCGCTCGTTCAATATCTTGGTTTCAAGCCTGCTTTTGCTTCCCGGCGAAAACCGGGCGGGACAAAAGTGCGACACCTCATGCGCTGCTCATGCTACGGTTGTACGCACATGTCGTGGCTGCCGTCGCAAATGTCGAGTGGGGAGGGTAACTTGAAGCCTCTGGGAATTGTCTTCGCATTTTTCTTGCTGCTGGGTGGCCTGGCGTCCCTGGCCCGGGCGCAATCCCCGGGTGGAAGCGCCGAGCGCGTGCCGGACACCATGGAAGCGCGCGTGGCCGCCTGCGTCGGCTGCCACGGCCTGGCCGGGCGCGGGGTGGAGAACGTGTATTTCCCGCGCCTGGCCGGCAAGCCTGCGGGCTACCTCTACAACCAGCTGGTCGCCTTCCGCGACGGCCGACGCAAGTACGTGCCGATGAACTACCTGCTGGCCTACCTGCCCGACAGCTACCTCTACAAGATGGCGGAATACTTCGCCGCCCAGAACCCGCCACCGCTGGTGGTGGCCGGCCCGGCGCCGGAGGCGCAACTGGTGCGCGAGGGCCAGCGGATCGTGACGGGCGGCGTGCCGGCGCGCCGCATCCCGGCCTGCGCCACCTGCCACGGCGGCGACCTGGCGGGGCGCGAGCCCGGCATCCCGGGCCTGCTGGGCCTGCGCGCGGACTACGTCAGCGCGCAACTGGGCGCCTGGCGCTATGGCGTACGCACCGCGCTGGCGCCGGACTGCATGCAGGTGATCGCGTCCAGCCTCACCGAGCCCGAAGTGGCGGCCGTCGCCGCCTACCTGAGTTCCCTGCCCGTGACCAATGCCCGGCCCGCGAAAGGCGGTCCGGTGGCGCTGCCCATGCCCTGCGGCAGCCAGGCCCAGCCGAAGTGAGAGGCACGCATCCATGAGCACATCTGCCATCTTCAAGCGGCCGGCACTGTGGGCAGTCGCCGCGATCCTGGTGGGCGCGGTACTGGCCTTCACGCTTGGCCGCGGGTTCCGTCCGCCGGAATTGCTGGGCGCTGGCGCCCGCTCGGACGGCGCCGCGTCGCAGGAAGTGATCGCGCGCGGCAAGTACCTGGCGCAGGCGGGCGACTGCATCGCCTGCCATACGGTTCCCGGCGGGAAGATCTTCTCGGGCAACCGGGGCATGCCGACGCCCTTCGGCACCCTGTATGCGCCGAACATCACGCCGGACCCGGAAACCGGTATCGGCGCCTGGACGGCCGAGGACTTCTTCCGGATGATGCGGACCGGGAAGTCGCGCAATGGCGAGCTCCTGTACCCTGCCATGCCGTTCGCGAGCTACACCAAGGTGACGCGCGCCGACAGCGATGCGATCTACGCCTACCTGCGCTCGGTGCCGCCGGTGCGCCTGAAGTCGCGCGAGCACGATCTGCGCTTCCCCTACAACAACCGCTCGCTGCTGATCGGCTGGCGCACGCTGTACTTCCAGGAGGGCGAATACGTGCCCGACCGCAGCAAGTCCGCCGAATGGAACCGCGGCGCCTACCTGGTGCAAGGCCTGGGCCATTGCGCGATGTGCCATACGCCGATCAATGCGCTCGGCGGCTCGTCCGAGGAGCAGGCGTTCCGCGGCGGTTTGATCCCCATGCAGAACTGGTATGCGCCCTCGCTCACCTCGAACAAGGAGGCTGGCCTGGGCAACTGGGAAATCCAGGACATCGTCGACCTGCTGCAGAAGGGCGTGTCGAACCGCGGCACCGTCTACGGCCCGATGGCCGAGGTGACCTTCAACAGCCTGCAGTTCATGAGTGACGAGGACGTGCGGGCCATGGCCGTCTATTTGAAAAGCCTGCCGGCGGACCAGCCGGTCAATGCCGATCCGGCCCTGGCGCCGGCCCGTGCCGACATGAGCCAGCAGCATTCCCAGGGGCGCCGCATCTACGAGGCCAAGTGCGCGAGCTGCCATGGCGATGCCGGACGCGGCATGCTGCCGCACTATCCGCCGCTGGCCAGCAACCAGTCGATCACCATGACCTCCGCCGTGAACCCGATCCGGATGGTGCTCAACGGCGGCTATCCGCCGGGTACCCGGCGCAATCCGATGCCCTACGGGATGCCGCCGTTCTTCCACGAGATGTCGGACGAAGAGATCGCGGCGGTGGTGACCTATATCCGCACCGCCTGGGGCAACCGCGGCGCACCGGTGACGGCGCGCGAGGTGAGCAACCTGCGTGCGGCGACGGTCGAATGAGCCCTGGTGGCTGAGCAGTGTCGAACAAGGAGATCCGATGATCCTGGAACCGATGGACAGCGATGGCAGCGCCGACCAGCAGCGCGTGGATGCCATCGTGGCGCAGGGACCGCGCGGCGCGTTTGCCGTGGCCGGGCTGGCGGTGGCGATCGTGATGGCGATCTGGCTGGCGTTCTACGTGCTGGTCTACCTGGCGCGCGGAGGGAACTGACATGGCCAATCCCGCGCCGGGCCTGCCTCACGCCGACAACGACGCCGTCGCCCACGCCGCCGAGGCGCGCTGGGCCTGGCTGGTGGGAGCGATCATCGCTTTCCTGGTCGGAATGCTCGTCTACATGAGCGTGCACTGGGCCGCCATGCCGCCGGTGCGCACCGAGACCATCGATCCCGGCACCCTGCACCTGTCGGGCGAATTCGTCGAAGCCAACCTGGGCTCGGCCATGGAGAGCGACGGCAGCGTCACCGTGCGCGTGCTGGCCAACCAGTATTCGTTTACACCCTCCTGCGTGCTGGTGCCGGCCGATACGCCGGTGCGCATCCGTGGCACCGCGGCCGACGTGGTACACGGCTTTTCGATCGCCCAGGGCAACGTGAACGTCATGCTGATCCCGGGCTATATCTCGAACTTCAGCACGCGCTTCGAGAAGCCCGGCGAGCACGTGTTCCCCTGCCACGAATACTGCGGGGTCGGACACGCGGCGATGTGGGCGCGCGTGAAGATCGTCAGTAAGGCCGACTTCGAGGCCGAGTCGATGCGCCAGGCGCGCGGCGGAAGGAGGGCGAGCTGTGTACAGCAATGATTCCAGGCGGCTGGTGCTGGCCCATTTCTGGGTCGCCTTCGCCGCTTTCTTCGTCGCCCTCGTGTTGGGCGAGTGGCAGATGTATATCCGCAGTCCGCTGCGCGACTGGATCGGCAACCCCGAGCTGTACTACCGCGCCGTCACCGCGCACGGTTCGGCGATGGGCTATGTGTTCCCGACCCTGGTGGCGATGGGCTTCGGCTATGCCATTGTCGAGCTCTCGCTGAAGCAGGCGCTGGTCGGGCGGCGCTGGGCCTGGGCCGGTTTCATCCTGGTCGTGGTCGGCACGGTAACGGCAATGGTCCCGGTCTCGATGGGCCTGGCCACCGTGCTGTACACCTTCTATCCGCCGCTGGTGGGCAACGCCTTCTACTACATCGGGGTGGTGCTGGTGGTGGTGGGCTCCTGGATCTGGGTGGCGCTGATGTCGGTCAACCTGCGGACCTGGAAAGCCGCCAACCCGGGTGCCACGGTACCGCTGCCGATGTTCGCCAACCTGGCCGGGGCCTACCTGTGGGCCTGGACTTCGCTCGGGGCCGCGATCGAGATCCTGTTCATGATCCTGCCTGTGGCGCTCGGCTTCAAGTCCACCATCGATGCCGGCCTGGCGCGCGTGTTCTTCTCCTGGACCCTGCACGCGATCGTCTACTTCTGGCTGATGCCGGCCTATATCGCCTTCTACACCCTGGTGCCGCGCGCGATCGGCGGGCGCCTCTACAGCGACAAGATGGCGCGCATCTCCTTCGTGCTGTTCCTGGTGTTCTCGATGCCGATCGGCGTGCATCACCTGTTCCAGGACCCGCAGGTCGGTTCGGGGGTAAAGTTCCTGCATGCCGTCTTTACCGGCATGGTGTCGGTACCGACCCTGCTGACCATTTTCACGATCACTGCTTCGGTCGAGATCGCCGGGCGCTTGCGCGGCGGCACCGGCGCCTTCGGCTGGGTCAGGCGGCTGCCCTGGAAGAACCCGATGATGCTGGCGGTGGCTTTCTCCTTCATCCTGCTTGGCTTCGGCGGCGCGGGCGGCCTGATCAACATGAGCTACCAGCTCGACTTTGCCGTCCACAACACGCAATGGATCACTGGCCACTTCCACCTGATCTTCGGCGGCGCCATCGTGATCATGTATTTTGCCCTTGCCTATGACCTGTGGCCGCACCTGACCGGCAAGGCGCTGGTGGCCGGACGCATGATGCGCGCCCAGTTGTGGCTATGGTTCATCGGCATGATCGTGCTGACCTTCCCCTGGCATATCACCGGCATCCTTGGCATGCCACGCCGGATGGCCTATTTCGACTACAGCCATCCCGAGATCGCGCCCCAGGCGATCACGGTGATCATCACCTTCTTCGGAGGCCTGCTGCTGGTGCTGTCGGGGCTGCTGTTCCTGCTGGTGCTGCTGCGCGGCCATCGCAGCGAAGCCATCGTGCTGCCCGAATTCCGCTTCAGCCAGCCGGTGCAGGCGGGCGGGCGCCTGCCGGCCGCACTGAACGGCTACGCGCTGTGGCTGGCGCTGATGATCGGCCTGTCGGTAGTGAACTATGGCTACCCGATCAGCCAGCTAATAGCGCTGAAGCAGACCTCGGTGCCTGCGGTGCCAGTGGGAGCACAGCCATGAACATGGAAAAGACTTTTTCGTTCCGCAACCGCTGGTTCACCTGGAGCGTGGCGATCCTCGTAGCGATCGCGTTTGCGGCGGCATTGGTGGGCTTCGTCTGGGTGCCGCGGGCCCATGCGCGCGCCGCCATGGAAAGCCTGTGGGAAGCGATCTGCAGCGCCGCCGGGGCGCCGGCGCCTTACCAGGGCGCGGCGCTGCCGGAGGATGCGCGCCAGTATCCCAGCAGGGTCATCGTGACCGCGACCATGATGGGCGGCGCGCAAAGCGCTTCGGTGGGCAAGGGCGCGAGCCTGGCGATGGCCTGCACCATGTGCCATGGCGCGCGTGGTACCAGCCCGGCCGGCACGCCGCACCTGGCGGGGCAGCCCGCCTCGGCCACATACAAGCAGTTGCGCGACTTCGCTTCGGGCCACCGGCCCAGCGCCATCATGCAGCCACTGGTAAGAGACCTGAGCGACCAGGACATGCGCGACCTGGCGGCCTACTATGCCTCGCTCGAGCGCGAGCGCATCGCCGCGGTAGCGCCAGTGGCGGAACAGACACCACGCCTGGTGCGCAATGGCGATCCGATGCGCTCGATCGGGGCCTGCGCATCCTGCCACAGCCCGCATGCACTGCGCCCGGCCACGCCGGTGCTGGAAGGGTTATCGGAAACCTACCTGCACGACCAGCTGAAGGCGTTTCGCGACGGCCGGCGCCGCAATGACATCAATCGCCAGATGCGCAACGCCGCGCATGGCCTGAGCGACGGGGAGATCGTGGAACTCAGCCGCTATTATGCGGCGCGCTGAGGAGGCAGCGGACGCCGGCGCCCCTTGCACTCAGCACAGCAGGAGATACACGGCGCCGTAGGCCAGCACGGCAGTCAGGACGACCAGGCAAATGCCAAGCAGGGGATAGAAGGCGAAACGCGGCTTGCATGGCGGAGCTGGCGTTCGGCGCTTGACGCCATGCCTTGCGGATATTGCTTGGATGGTATTCATGATGCCCACCGTGTCGATCCCAGTTATGGATCACATTACGGTGGGGCCCGGAAGTTTCAAGCGCTGGCATCAAACTGAAACGAATATTTACAAATTCGTGCCTGGGGTGTTGATCCGGTCCCCCGTGACGAGGGCCTGGGCATACAGGGTGAAATCGTCCAGTCCGCGCTTGAGGATGGTCACCAGGGCCGGTAGCGGCGCCTGCTGGTAGTCCCATTCGGCGCGGCAGAATTCGCCGGTACGCTTGAGGTCCTCGGCCAGGACGGGTGCGATCCAGCCGTGCTCGGCGAGCAGGCTGATGACTTCGCGCTCGTCCTGCGGCAGGCCGAGGCGGGCGTTGCCGATCACGTAGTCGCCCATCTCGATCGCCGCTTCCCAGGCGCGGATCACGTTCAGGGTAGCGGCGTCCTGGCGCGTGAGGTCGCTGGAAAACGTGGTCGGATCCTTCTCGTACTCCTCGCGCGCGCGCCGGCAGCAGCGCGCGATGGTGCCACTCTTGTGCACCAGGATGTCATCCGTCATCGCCTCGTCCATCGCATCCTCCATTTGCCCGCACCCGCTGCGGGTGGATCACACCAGGAACAGCGCCGCCGCCACGCAGGTCGGGCCCAGCGCCCCCAGGAACAGCCCGCCCATGCCGATCGAGCCGTCCTCGAAACCTTCGCGCAGCAGGGCGGCGCCGGCCGGATTCGGTGCGTTGGCGATGACGGTCAGCCCGCCGCCGCCGACCGCGCCGGCCACCAGCATGTACTTGGCATGGTCGGACAGCCCTTCGATCAGCGAACCAAGGTAGGTCAAGGCCGCATTATCGGTGATTGCCGTCAGGGCCAGCGCGCCGAAGAACAGCGCGGTCGGCTCCAGGCTCGACACCAGCGGCTGCAGCCACCACTGCTGCATGCCGCCCAGCACCACCAGCCCGGCCAGGAAGAAGCCGACCAGCAGGCCTTCCTTCAGGATCAGCGGCGACTGGTGCTTCGGATAGGCCTGGGTATACCCGAGGAAGAACAGGAACAGGCCGATGAACAGCACCGGATGGTGGGCCGCGAGCACCACCCCGGCCAGTAGCAGCAGGTGGACGGCGGACACGATGCGGGGCATGCGCACGTCCTGCACCACATTGCCGGGCGCGAGGTGGCGGCGCAGCAGCAGGGTGACCACGGTGGCATTGAACAGCACCGCCAGCGCGGCGCGCCAGCCGAAGGTGGAGGCCATGAAGGCGCTGTCCCAGCCCCAGGTGCCGGCCACCATCAGCACCGGCGGCGCGGCATAGGAGGTGAGGGTGCCGCCGATCGAGACGTTGACGAACAGGACGCCGAGCGCGCCGTACTTGAGCCATTCGGGCACGCCGGGCCGGAACACCTGCGGCGCCAGCATCAGGGCGGCCAGGGTCATCGCGGCCGGCTCGGTGATCAGCGAGCCGGAGAGCGGCACCAGGGCCAGGCCGAGCCAGCACAGGGCGACCTCGGTGCGCACCGGCGCCAGCCGCGCGATCAGGGCCAGCAGGTCGCGCACGGCGTCGAGCACCGGCTGCGAGGCCGCGATCACCATCACCACGAACACGAACAAGGGCTCGGTGTACTGGCGCGACTCGGCATAGGCAACGGCCTCGCCGCCGCCGGCCAGCAGGGCCATGGCCAGGATCAGCACGAAGGCCCAGAAGCCGAACACGACTTCGACCTCGCCCAGCAGGTGGAACAGCCCCGCATGGCGCGGATGGCGCCGCGCGAGCGTATGGAACAGCTTGGTGGAGAAAGTATGGACGAGGGCGATCGCGAACAGGATGGCGCCGGTGAGCTGGAGCGTCGTCACAGGCGGACTCCGTGGCGTGCGGGAGACAGGTTGTGCATTGTCTGGATAAAAATTGAAGAGCCAGCATTATTCCACGATTCGCCAGCGCGGCCCGCATGCTTCTGCATTGCAGCAGCTTTAGCTTCTGTCAATACCAGTGCCTGACTGGTATGTCCAGAATGAATACATCTTGCCAAATCGCGGCTCAGCGAGTACTGTATGTTTATACAGTATTTGTTTGCCAACTCCCATGAACCTCTCATCCAACGCGGGGGCCTGTGCTCCTGTTGCGCCGGAGGCCCTGCACCCTTCGCTATGGCGCGCTTCGCAGCTGGCGCGTGCCGGCACGCGCTGCGTCGATACCGGCCATGCGCCGCTCTCGTCCCAGCTGCCGGGCGGGGGCTGGCCGGCCGGCAGCCTGGTCGAGCTCCTGCAGCAGCAGCCCGGCATCGGCGAGATGCGCCTGCTGCGCCCGGCCCTGCAAGCCTGCGCCGCACGCCGCATCGTCCTGCTGCAGCCACCCCATCCGCCCCAGGCCCTGGCGCTGGCCGCGCTGGGGCTGCCGCCTTCGCAGCTGCTGTGGCTGCGCACCGAGCGTGGCGCCGACGCACTGTGGGCGGCCGAGCAGGTGCTGCGCAGTGGCAGCTGCGGCGCGCTGCTGTTCTGGGCCAGCCATGCGCGCGGCGAAAGCCTGCGCCGCCTGCACCTGGCGGCCCAGGGCGGCGAAACCTTGTTCTTCATGCTGCGTCCGCTGGCCGCCGCGCAAGACGCCTCGCCGGCCCCGCTGCGCCTGGCGCTGCGCCCGGCGGCGGGTGGCTTGCACATCGATTTCCTCAAGCGCCGTGGACCGCGGCGCGAGGCGCCCCTGTTCCTGCCGCTTGGCCTGCCCCTTACTTCTTCTCTCTTGCAACGACATGCGTTTGTGGATCGGCCTGCACCTGCCCCAGCTAGCACTCGACGTCTTCAGCCCCAGCTGGCTCAGTGACGCGTCCGGCGGGGAGCGCACCGACCCCGGCAGCGTCGTGCTGGAGCAGGAGCGCGTGCTGGCGATGTCGCCGGCGGCGCGCGCCGCCGGGATCCGTCCCGGCATGCGGCGCGGCGGCGTGCTGATGCTGATGCCCGGGGCGCGCCTGCACGAGCGCAGCCCGGCGCGCGAAGCCGAGGCGCTCGATGCGGTCGCGCTGGCGATGCTGCAATTCACGCCCCAGGTCGCGCAGCAGGAAGAAGCGACGCTACTGCTCGACATTGGCGCCAGCCTGCGCCTGTTCGGCGGCATCCGCGCCCTGTGCGCACGGGTGCGCGCCAGCCTGCGCACGCTCGGCTTCAGCGCCGCCATCAGCTGCGCGCCGACGGCGCGCGGCGCCTGGCTGCTGGCGCGCGCCGGCTCGCCAGGCGGGTCCCATGATGCGGCGGAGGGCGGACGGAGCGGCCGCCCCCGCCGCTCCCTGCGCGCGCTGCGCATGGCCTCGCTCGAGCGCCGCCTGGCGCGCCTGCCGGTGGCGCTGTTGCCGCCGGCCCGGCCGTATCTGGCCTGGTTCGAAGGCATCGGCTGCGAGCGCCTGGGCGAACTGCGGCGCCTGCCGCGTCCGGGCCTGCAGCGGCGTTGCGGGCGCGCGCTGCTCGACATGCTCGACGCCGCCCACGGCCTGCAGCCCGAACTGTTCGACTGGGTGGCCGCGCCCGACAGTTTCCGCGCCCGGCTGGAACTGTTCGACCGCATCGAGCAGGCCGAGCTGCTGCTGGCCGGCGCCCACCACCTGGTACTGCAGCTGACCGGCTGGCTGTGCGCGCGCCAGCTGGCGGTGGAACGCATCACGCTGCTGATGGAGCACGAGCGCGGACGGGTGGCGATGGCGCCGACCGCGCTCGAGATTGCCCTGGCCGAGCCCGGCTGGCGCGACGAGCACCTGGTGCGCCTCCTGAAGGAAAGGCTGGCGCGCCAGGCCTTGCCGGCGCCGGTGATCGGGCTCGGCCTGGAAGCGCGGCAGCTGCGGCCGATGGCGCCGCCGACCGCCTCGCTGTTCCCCGAGCCCGGCGGCAGCGAGGAAGACCGCATGCGCATGCTCGAGCTGCTGGTGGCGCGGCTGGGACCGGAAAACGTGCTGCAGGCCCTGCCGCAGGCCGACTACCGGCCCGAGGTCGCCAACGAATGGGTGCCGGTGCAGGAACTGCGCGCGGCAGGGCAGGGCACGCGCAGCCAGGCCCGCCTGCCGCCGGACCTGGCCAGCCTGCCGCGTCCGAGCTGGCTGCTGGCCAAGCCGATCGCGCTGCTGATGCGCAACCACCGGCCCTTCTATGGTTCGCCGCTGCGGGTGGCTTCCACGCCCGAGCGCATCGAGGCCGGCTGGTGGAGCGAGACCCAGACCCGCGACTACTTCATCGCTGAAGGGCAGGACCACGCGCTGTACTGGATCTACCGCGAACGCATCGTCGGCGCCGGCGAGGATGCCGAGCCGCGCTGGTACCTGCACGGCCTGTTCGGCTGAGCCGGCGCGGCCGTCCTGGTTCGGCCGGCCCTAGTCGAGGACCTTGCCGCGCAGGGCCTTGACCCGTCCGCTGCGCGCCTTGCCGTCGAGCCGGCGCAGCTGCGAACCGCGCGTGGGGCGGGTTGGGCGGCGCGCCAGCGGCACCGTGGCGGCCTGGTCGACCAGCGCCTGCAGGCGCTGCAGGGCATCCAGCCGGTTCTGTTCCAGGCTGCGCGAGCCTTGCGCCTTGAGCACGATGACGCCTTCGCGCGTGATGCGGGCGTCGCGCAGCGCCAGCAGGCGTTCCTTGACCGCCGCCGGCAGCGAGGAAGCGGCCACGTCGAAGCGCGCGTGCACCGCGCACGACACCTTGTTGACGTTCTGCCCGCCCGGACCCTGCGCCCGGATCGCGCTGAACTCGACTTCTTCCGGATCGATGACCACCATTGCCGCTCCCATGCCTGGCCAGGCGGCCAGGACCGCATTGTAAGCCCCTGCGGCGCGAGCCGGCCAGGCAGGCGTGCGTCCCAGTACCGGCCGCTGCGCTATCATGCGGCGTATTTACGAGCTCGTGGCGTTCTGAAAGCGGCCGGGCGTCGCCGGAGAAATCTTGAACCTGTCACCCATGCCTCTTGCCGTGCTGGTCGTCGATGCCGCCGGCATCGTGACGAGCTGGAACAAGGCTTGCGAGAAGCTGGCTGGCTATGGCGCGGCCGAGATCCAGGGCATGCCCCTGCTGCACATCGTCGAGTTCGCCGACCCGCCGGATGCGCAGCCCCAGCTGGCGGCACGCGCCGAGGCCGAGAGCGATGCGGTGCTGAAATGCGCCGACGGCCGGCGCCTGCCGGTGCGCGTGATGGTGGCGCCGCGCGCGCTCGAGCCCGGCCCGGCCAGCAGCTTCAGCGTCATCGTCATTCCCCAGCCCGGCCAGTTTCCGGCGCGCTACGCCCTGATCCAGGACTTGCCGGTGGCCGACATCGTCGAGGCCCTGCCTTGCGTGTTCTACGTGATCGACCCGAGCGGCCACCTGCTGCTGTGGAACCGCCTGCTCGAAGAAGCGCTCGAGATGCCGGCTGACGAACTGCCAACCGCCAAGGTCGAAGGCTTCTTCGACGCGCGCGACCGTGAGGTGGTCGTCGACAACATCCGGCGCGCATTCGAGCACGGCCATTCCACCCACGAGGCGGTCCTGGTCGGCAAGCATGGCAAACGCACCAGCCTGCTGTTCCAGTGCGCCCGCACCACCCTGGGCAATGTGCCGGTCGTGTTCGGCACCGGGCTCGACATCACGGTGCGCAAGCAGGCCGAGCATGGCTTGCAGGTACGCGAACGCGCCATCTATTCGAGCCTGAACGCCATCGTCATCACCCGCTGCGAGGAGCACGAGCACCGCATCGAATACGTCAACCCGGCCTTCGAACGCATCACCGGCTACACGCTGGCCGAGATCAAGGGGCGCGACCCGCGCTTCATGCGGCTTGACGGCTGCGACGAGGACGAGCGCCAGCGCATCCGCATGGCGCTCAAGCGCAATGAAAGCGTGCGCGCCGTGCTGCGCAACCTGCGCAAGAACGGCGAGATCTTCTGGAACGACCTGCGCATCGACCCGGTGGTCAACCTGGACGGCGAGATCAGCCACTTCGTCGGGGTCATCAACGACATCACCGAAGCGCGCCACTACGAGCGCCGGCTACACCACCTGGCCCACCACGATCCGCTCACCGGCCTGGCCAACCGCACCTTGCTGCAGGAGCGGCTGCGCCAGGCGCTCGAAGGCGCGGCGCAGAAGGGGACGACGCTGGCGCTGGCCTTCCTCGACCTCGACAATTTCAAGCACATCAACGACCATTTCGGCCACGACGCCGGCGACGCCGTGTTGCGCGAAGTGGCCCAGCGCCTGCGCGCCGGGATGCGCGAGGACGACCTGGTGGCGCGCATGGGCGGTGACGAGTTCGTGCTGCTGCTCTGCGATCCGACCAGCCGTGCCCAGCTGGCCGACCTGGTCGAGCGCATCCGCCTGGCCATCATGGCGCCACTACGGGTCGATGGCCAGGAAATCCTGCCCGGCACCAGCATCGGTGTCGCCCTGTTTCCCGACGATGGCGACACTCCCGAGCAGATGATGCGCGCGGCCGACGCCGCCATGTACCACGCCAAGACCATGGGCAAGAACAATGTCCAGTTCCATTCCGCCGAGCTGAACCAGATCGTGCACGCGTACCTGATGCTCGAGGCCAATCTCGGGCGCGCGATCCGCGAGCGCGAGCTGGTACTCGACTACCAGCCCAAGGTCGACCTGCGCAGCGGCCGGGTGGTGGGCGCCGAAGCCCTGGTGCGCTGGCGCCATCCGGTCGAGGGCACCATCCCGCCCGACCGCTTCATCCCCGTGGCCGAGGAGACCGGCCTGATCGTGCCGCTGGGAGAATGGGTGATCGAGGAGACCTGCGTGGCGCTCAAGTCGATGGCGGCGCACGGCCTGGACGACTTCGTCATCGCCGTCAACCTGTCCGCCCGCCAGCTACGCCAGCGCCAGTTCCCCGAGCGCCTCGGCCAGACCCTGCGCCGCTACGGGGTCGACCCGCGCCGGCTCGAGCTCGAGGTCACCGAAAGCCAGCTCATGGACCAGCCCGACGAAGCGCGCGACGCGCTGGCCCAGCTCAAGGCCCTGGGCGTGCGCCTGTCGATCGACGATTTCGGCACCGGCTACTCGAGCCTGAGCCACCTGCAGACATTCCCGGTCGACTACATCAAGATCGACCGCTCCTTCCTGGGCGATGTCGGCCACGACGGCCACATGGTGATCACGCGCGCCATCATCGCCCTCGGCCACAACCTCAAGCTGCAGGTCATCGCCGAAGGGGTGGAAACGCGCGAACAGCTGGCCTTCCTGCGCGCCCACGACTGCGACCAGATGCAGGGCTACTACTTCAGCCCCGCGTTGTCGCGCGACGCGTTGCAGGATCTGCTGGCGCGTGATACCCGCCTGCCGGACTAGAGCGCCGGCGCCGCCCGTAGCGTCAGCCTGAGGATCTCGCCCGGCCGCCACAGGCGCATGCGTGGGCCCCAGCTGCCGGCGCCGCGCGTGACGTACAGCTGCATGCCGCCCACCTCGTAGGCCCCGGCATAGCGGGCGAAGCGCTGCTGAACCGCATAGCCGAAAGGCCAGATCTGGCCGCCGTGCGTGTGCCCGGACAGCATCAGGCCGACCCCGCGCTCGCGCGCCGCGTCGATGATCGGGGGAGCGGGTATGTGCGACATCAGGATGGTCGTGCCCGGGCCGGGCCCAGCCAGCGTGCGCGCCAGGCCTTCCGTGTAGTCGCCGCCGCTGCGCATGCGGCTACCGACGTCTTCGATGCCGGCCAGCGCCAGGCCCGGCGCCAGGATTACCTTGCGGTCGCGCAGCCAGCGCACGCCGCCTTCCTCGAATTCGCGCACGGTGGTTTCGGCGTCGCCGTAGAACTCGTGGTTGCCGGTCACCGCCCACACGCCGAGCGGCGCGCGCAGGCCGCGCAGGGTGGAGCCGAGCCAGGGCGCGCCGACCGGCTCGTCCTCGACCTGGTCGCCCAGCAGCAGCACCGCCGCGGGCTCCAGGGCATTGATCTGCGCCACCCGTCCCGCCAGCCAGTCCGCACGGCGCTGGGCGCCCAGGTGGATGTCGCTCACCGCCACGATCACGGTGCCGTCCAATGCCTTCGGCAAGTCCTGCATCACGACTTCCTGGTCGACGATGACCGGCGCGCGCATGCCCTGGAACAGGGCAAAGGCGGCCAGCAGCACGCCGGCAATCGCACCGGCCGCGCGCAGCTTCTGCGTATGCGCGCGCGCCAGGTACCCGAAACCGCTCAGGAGGTCGGCCGCCAGCAGGCACAGGGACATCACGAAGGTGATGCCGAGCCAGGTCAGTGCGAACTGCCTCGGCCACCAGCGCCAGTCGAGGGCTTCGTCGCCGATGCGCACGCCGGCGAAATACAGTAGCCAGACGAGGAGGGCGCCGACCCACCAGGCACGCCGCGAAATGCGCGACCGTACCGCATCGAGCGAGTACAGGCGGGCGGCGACGTACAGGTGCAACAGGGTACCGACGATGTTCAGGACGATCGAAAACATGGACAAGAAGCTGGAGGTGGCGCGGGTGGCAGGAGGCCGTCACCTTAGCGCATATTCGGCGGCCATGCGCGCATGCAGTGCGGTGGTATCGAATACCGGCACCGGGCTGTCCGCCGGGCCGACCAGCAGCGCGATCTCGGTGCAGCCCAGGATGACGGCTTCGGCACCGGCGTCCACCAGTTCGCCGATCACCGCGCGATAGGCCTCGCGCGAGGCGTCCAGTACCTTGCCCTGGCAAAGCTCTTCGTAGATCACGCGGTGCACCAGCGCGCGGCCCGCTTCGTTGGGCACCGCTACCTGCAGGCCGTGCCGCTGTTCGAGGCGGGCGCGATAAAAATCCTGCTCCATCGTGAAGCGGGTACCGAGCAGGCCCACCTTGCGCAGGCCGGCGATACGGATCGCTTGCGCCGTGGGATCGGCGATGTGGAACAGGGGGATGCCAGCGGCCGCCTCGATCGCGGGCGCCACCTTGTGCATGGTCTTCGTGCACAGCACGATGAAATCGGCGCCGGCGCGCTCCAGGCTGCGGGCACAATCGGCCAACAGGCTGCCCGCGGCGTCCCAGTCGCCCGCGCGCTGCAGGCGCTCGACCTCGTCGAAATCCACGCTCACCAGCACGATACGCGCCGAGTGCAGGCCGCCGCGCAGTGCGCGCACGGTCTCGTTGAGGATGCGGTAGTAGGGAATCGTCGATTCCCAGCTCATGCCGCCGATCAGGCCGATGGTTTTCATGCTGCAGGGTCTCCGGAAAGTACGCAAAACCGGGCCAGTCTAGCACGACAGGCAATGTTTCAAAATTAAAACGAAATGCAAATATTATTTGCAATATTCTTTGAAAATCCGTATTTCGTATGCCTTGAAAGTGGCCAGGCATGGCACTAGATTGGACTCACCGGATGCTCACGATGAGGTCCGGCAACATATCGCTTAACTTTTACGAGGATATATACCATGCGTACTTTCGACCTGACCCCCCTGTACCGTTCCGCCATCGGTTTCGATCGCCTGGCCAGCCTGCTCGAGCAGCGCGGCGAGCCGAGCTACCCGCCGTACAACATCGAACTGGTGAGCGAGGATAACTACCGCATCGTGATGGCCCTGGCCGGCTTCACCCGCGACGAAGTGGAAATCGTGACCGAGCGCGACACCCTGCATGTCACCGGCCGCAAGCAGAAGGACGACGCCCAGCGCACCTACCTGCACCGCGGCATCGCCGCCCGCGATTTCGAACAGCGCTTCCAGCTGGCGAACCACGTGAAGGTCACCGGTGCCTCGTTCGACAACGGCATGCTCACCATCGAACTGGTGCGCGAAGTGCCGGAAGCCTTCAAGCCGCGCAAGATCGCGATCGCAGATGCGCACGTCGGCAACGCCGGCACCGGCACCGTCCAGGCGCTGGAACAGCGCGAAGCCGCCTGAGGCATTGAACGCCCGAGGTAGCAGGAAGTAGTGTGAAAGAAGGGCGTCCCACGGGGCGCCCTTTTTGACGATGGGGCTTTTACCCAGGGCCGGATATGGCCGGCGCATGGCCGGCGCATTGCCAGCTTAAGCATGTTCTAAGCCAGCTTTGGGAAACTATGCTCATCGATAGATACCAACATCGGTCAACCATTTTCCATCAGGAGCACATAATGCGTAACGAAGGTGCCGTCACTGCCATCACTGCCAAACGCCTCACGCTGGCCCTGTGTGCCGCGGGCGTCATCGGCGGAGCGGTCGGTGCGCTCGCCGTCAACCACAACAACGTTGCAGCCGAAACGGCGGCAGCCGCTGCACCGGCGCCGGCCGCGGCGCCGGCACCTGCTGTCGCAGCGGCCGCCCCGGCCGCCACCGTGACCCTGCCCGACTTCACCCGCATCGCCTCGCAGAACGGCAAGGCGGTGGTGAACATCCGCGTGATGGGTGGCATGAAGACCGCGAATCGCGGCAACATGCCCCAGATCCCGCCAGGCCATCCCCTGTATGAATTCTTCCGGCAGTTCCAGGACCCGCGCTTCGGCGGCGGCCGGGAAGCGCCGGCTCCCGTTTTCGGCGCCGGATCGGGCTTCATCGTAAGCCCGGACGGCGTCATCCTGACCAATGCCCACGTGGTGCAGGGCGCCGACGAAGTCACCGTCAAGCTGCAGGACCGCCGCGAATTCCGCGCCAAGGTGCTGGGCGCCGACCCGCGCACCGACGTGGCCGTGCTGAAGATCGATGCGAAAAACCTGCCGACCGTGCCGCTTGGCCAGTCGCGTTCCCTGCTGGTGGGCGAGTGGGTGCTGGCCATCGGTTCGCCCTATGGCCTGGAGAGCACCGTCACCGCTGGCGTGGTGAGCGCCACTGGCCGCTCGCTGCAGGACGGCGTGGTGCCCTTCATCCAGACCGACGTCGCGGTCAATCCCGGCAACTCGGGCGGCCCGCTGTTCAACACGCGCGGCGAAGTGGTGGGCATCAACTCGCAGATCTATAGCCAGACCGGCGGCTACCAGGGCCTGTCGTTCGCGATCCCGATCGACGTCGCCGTCAAGATCAAGGACCAGATCGTCGCCACCGGCAAGGCGCAGCACGCCAAGCTGGGCGTGAACGTGCAGGAAGTCGGCCAGGCCTTCGCCGATTCCTTCCGCCTCGATTCGCCCGAAGGCGCCCTGGTCTCGAGCGTCGAGCGGGGCAGCCCGGCCGAGCGCGCCGGCCTGAAGTCCGGCGACGTGATCCGCCGCGTGAACGGCAAGCCGATCGTGTCCTATGGCGACCTGTCGAGCATCATCGCGCTGTCGCGGCCGGGCGAGCGCGCCAGCCTCGACGTCTGGCGCGACGGCAAGCTGGTGCGCATCGACGCGACCCTGGGCGACGCCAACGAGAAAGCCAAACGCGCGCCACAGGAAGAGCTGGCCCAGTCGTCCGACGGCGGCGCCAAGCTCGGACTGGCCCTGCGTCCGCTCGAGCCGATCGAGCGCCGCCAGAGCGGCATCGCCACCGGCCTGGTGATCGAGGATGCGGCCGGCGCGGCAGCCATGGCCGGTGTCGAGCCGGGTGACGTGCTCATCTCGATCAACGGCCGTCCGGTGAACTCGGTCGAGCAGGTGCGCGACGTGATGGGCAAGGCCTCCAAATCGGTGGCCTTGCTGATCCAGCGCGGGGATGCCAAAATCTTCATTCCGGTGCGGATCGGCTGAGGAGGCGAAGCGTCCGCCACCGGCACGGTGTCAACAACGAGGAATGTATGCGCCTATTGCTGGTGGAAGACGATACGATGATCGGCGAAGTGGTGCTCGACCTGCTCAGGGCCGAGCACTACGCCGTCGACTGGGTCAAGGACGGCGAGATGGCCGATACGGCCCTGCTGCAGAACCAGAACTACGACCTGGTCCTGCTCGACCTGGGCCTGCCGCGCAAGGATGGCCTGGAAGTGCTGCGCTCGATGCGCGCGCGCAAGGACCGCACCCCGGTGCTGGTCGCCACCGCGCGCGACTCGGTGGCCCAGCGCATCGCCGGCCTGGATGCCGGCGCCGACGACTACGTCCTCAAGCCCTACGATCTCGATGAACTGCTGGCGCGCATCCGCGCGCTGCTGCGCCGCGCCGCCGGGCGTGCCGAACCGGTCTTCGAGTACAAGAACATCTCGGTCAACCCGGCCACCCGCGAAGTGATGGTGGACGGCGCCAACGTGGCGCTGTCGGCGCGCGAGTGGGCGGTGCTGGAAGCCCTGGTGGCGCGGCCTGGGGCCGTGCTGTCGCGTGCCCAGCTCGAAGAAAAGCTGTACAGCTGGCGCGACGAAGTGTCCAGCAACGCGGTCGAGGTCTACATCCACGGCCTGCGCAAGAAGCTCGGCAGCGACTTGATCCAGAACGTGCGCGGCGTCGGCTACATGGTGCCCAAGGCATGAAACTGCGGCCCCGGATGACCCATTCGCTGCGCGGGCGTCTGTTGTGGTTCCTGCTGGCGGCGATCACCATGGCCGCGCTGGCGCAGGGCGCGATCGCCTACCGCACCGCGCGCGAGGACGCCGACCAGATCTTCGACTACCACATGCAGCAGATGGCGCTGTCGCTGCGCTCGAGCACCCCGCTGTCGAACACCGAGGCGCAGCAGCGGCTGGAGGCCAAGAGCGAGACCGGCGGCAGCGACGACATGGTGGTGCAGATGTGGTCTCCCGACGGCGTGCAGGTGTTCCACAGCGTCTCGCGCGCCAAGCTGCCGCAGCGCGCGGTGCTGGGCTTCTCCAACGTCAAGGCCAACAACACCGTGTACCGGGTGTTCTCGATCCAGGCCGAAAACCAGACCGTGCAGGTAGCCCAGGACCTGGCCGTGCGCCGCAACATGGCCGGCAACCTGGCCCTGCGTACCCTGGGCCCGATCGCGGTGATGATGCCGATCCTGATGCTGGTGGTGTGGTGGATTGTGAGCGGTTCACTGGAACCGGTGGCGCGGGTGCGCTCGCAGGTGGCCTCGCGCCAGGCCGACGACCTGTCGCCGGTGTCGGAAGCCGGCCTGCCCGACGAGGTGCGGCCGCTGGTACAGGAACTGAACCTGCTGTTCGGTCGTGTGAAGACCGCCTTCGACGCCCAGCAGACCTTCGTGGCTGACGCCGCCCACGAACTGCGCACGCCGCTGGCGGCCCTGCGCCTGCAGGCCCAGAGCCTGGAACGCGCCGAGTCGCTCGAGGCGCGCAAGCTGGCCGTGTCGCGCCTGACCGCCGGCATCGACCGCGCCACCCGCCTGGTCGAGCAGCTCCTGGTGCTGGCGCGCCAGGAAGCCGCCGCCACCGGCGCCAGCGCCCGTCCGGTCGACCTGGCCGAACTGGCGCGCCGCACCGTGGCCGAACTGGCCGGCGTGGCGGCTGCGAAAGGCGTGGACGTCGGCATCCACCAAGCCGATGCCGCCACCGTCGAGGGGCAGCCGGACGCGCTGCACATCCTGCTGCGCAACCTGGTCGACAACGCGATCAAGTACACCCCGGCCGGCGGTACCGCCGACATCTCGGTGCGCAGCCAGGCCGGCCAGGGCGGCCCCAAAGACGGCTGCGGCGTCACCGTGACGGTCGAGGACAGTGGCCCCGGCATCCCGCCCGAGGAACGCGAGCGCGTGTTCGACCGCTTCTACCGCGTGGCCGGCAGCGAAGCGGCCGGCAGCGGGCTGGGACTGGCGATCATCAAGGCCATCGCCGAACGCCACGGCGCCACCCTGGCGCTGGGCCGCTCGGAGCGCCTGGGCGGCCTGTCGGCCACCGTCTGCTTCCCGGAACTGTCAGTGCGCTAGCCGGGTGTCGATCAGGGCCCGCACCCTGTAGGTGAGGGCGCTGATCTCGAACGGTTTCGTGATCACCTCCATGCCCGGCGCCAGGCGTCCATTCCCGACCGCCGCCGTGTTGGCGTAGCCGGTCACGAACAGCACCTTCAAACCGGGACGCTGCAGCCGCGCGGCATCGGCCACCTGGCGGCCGTTCAGGCCGCCGGGCAGGCCGACATCCGTCACCAGCAGATCGACCCGCGTATCGGAGTTAAGTATCTGCAGCCCGGTCGGGCCGTCCTGCGCGGTGAGCACGCGATAGCCGGCGTCGCGCAGCACTTCCTCGACGATCTCGCGCAGTGCACGCTCGTCCTCGATCAGCACGACCGTCTCGCCCTGGCCCGCGCTGGCCGGCAGCACGGCGGGCGCCGGTTCCGCCAGCGCGGGGCCGGCATGGCGCGGCATGTACAGGCACATGCGCGTCCCGCGTCCCGGTTCCGAATGCACCCGCACCTGGCCGCCGGACTGGCGCACGAAACCGTACACCATCGACAATCCCAGGCCGGTGCCTTCGCCCAGGGGCTTGGTGGTGAAGAAGGGGTCGAAGATGCGCGCAACGATGTCGGGATTCATGCCGGTGCCGGTGTCGGACACGCACAGGGAGATGTACTGTCCCGGCGGCATGTCGCCTCGCGGATCGCGCTCATCGATCCACGCGTTGGCCGTCGCCAGCGTCAGCTTCCCGCCGCCCGGCATCATCGCGTCGCGCGCGTTGATGCACAGGTTGAGCAGCGCATTCTCGAGCTGGGGCGGATCGACCCTGGTCAGCCACAGGTCGCGCGCACCAAGCACCTCCAGTTCGATCATCGGGCCGATCGAGTGGCGCACCAGTTCCTCCATCCCGGCGATCAGCCGGTTGACGTCGACCGGCTTGGGATCGAGCGTCTGCCGGCGCGAGAAGGCCAGCAGCCGCTGCGTGAGCGAAGCGGCGCGGCGCACCGAGGATTCGCCGATCTCGATATAGCGTTCCAGCCCGGCCAGCTGGCCGCGATGCAGCTTGAGCTTGAGCACCTGCAGGCCGCCGCTGATCGAGGCGAGCAGGTTGTTGAAGTCGTGCGCCAGGCCGCCGGTGAGCTGGCCGACCGCTTCCATCTTCTGCGACTGGCGCAGGGATTGCCGGGCCTGTTCGAGCTCGGCCTCGCGCGCTTTGTTCAGGCTGAGGTCGCGCCCGATGGCGACGAAGTTCTCGCCGTCGAGCTCAGGCGTGACGGTCCACTCGATGTGCTTCCAGCCACCTTCGCAGGTGGCGATGCGGTTCTCGAAGCGGGCCGGCTGGTGCGTCTCGGCCATGCGTCCGATCGCTTCCAGCGTGGGCGGCATGTCGTCCGGATGCATGAAGCTGGCGTAGGGGCGCGACAGCAGTTCGGCTTCGCTCCAGCCTAGGACCCGGGTCCATGCCGGGCTGACGGCCGACATGGTGCCCTCGAAGTTGGCGCGGGCCAGCATGTCCTGGGACAGCTTCCAGAGCTGGTCGCGCTCGGCCGTGCGCTCGGCCACCTGGCTTTCCAGGGTCTCGTTCAGTTCGCGCAGCCTGCTCTCCGCCAGCCTGCGCGCGCTCACGTCCTGGAAAATGATCGCCACCTGCCGCCGGGCGGCGGGTTCGATGCGCGAGCACGCCACCTCGAGGTAGCGGTCGGTTGCTTCGAGCGCGCGCTCGAAGCGCAGCGGCTGGCCCGTTTCCAGTACGTTCCGGAAGATCGCCACCCAGGCGTCCGCCTCGCCTTCCGTCAGCAGCGCACGGCCTGTCTTGCCGACGATGTCGGGAATCCCGGCATGGCGCAGGTAGGCCGGGTTCGCTTCCAGGTGCACGTAATCGGACAGCGGGCCGTGTGGGCCGTCGATGAACTCGACCACGCAGAACCCCTCGTCGATCGAGTCGAACAGGGTGCGGTAGCGCGCCTCGCTTTCGCTCAGTTTGTCTTCGGTCCGGCGCCGCTCGGTGACGTCGATCGACACCCCGGTCATGCGCAGCGGCCGGCCATCGCTGCCGTATTCGGCCTGTCCGCGAATCGCGATCCAGCGCACGGCGCCGGCCGGCGTCACGATCCGGTACTCGATGTCGTAATCGGCGCCGGTCGTGATGCTGTGCTCGACGGCATCGGCCATGCGCGTGCTGTCGTCCGGATGGATGGCGGCGCGCAGTTCGGGGTAGCTGAACGGGGCTTCCGGATCGCGGCCGAAGTTGAGCCGGCAGGTGTCCGAGGTCTGCAGTTCGCCCGTCGCGAGATCCAGGCTCCAGGTGCCGAGCCGCCCGGCCTTGATCGCGAAGCGCAGCTCGCGCTCGCTCGCGGCAAGTCCCGCCTCCGACGCGGACGCCTCGTGTCCAGAACGCATACTTCCCTCTTTCATTGACGTGGATTGCCAGTCGGCGAGCTGCCGCAAGCCCGGCATGATTGTTGTGTGAGCCGACCGGCCTGGATCGGGGACCGAAGGGAAGCGGGAAAACTGATTGACTCGGGTGACAAACTCAAACCATAGCATATTTGACAGATATGAGTGTCATTTGCGCAAGGGAGGCGGCTGGGCGCCCGGCATCGCTCCCGCAGGCGGTAGAATGGCATATTTGCCTACCAGGGCCACAGGCCCTTACCGGATTGTAGAGGAATCGATGAAGAAGCAAGCAGTCTTGCTGGCTGGCCTGGCGGCAGCCGGCCTGGCCCCGGCCCAGGAAGTCGTGCGGATCGGCCACGCGGCCGCCGTGACCGGGCCAGTGGCCTATTTCGGCAAGGACACCGAGAACGGCGCGCGCATGGCCATCGAGGCGCTCAACGCGAAGGGTGCCAGCATCGGCGGCAGGAAGGTCCGTTTCGAGCTGGTCGCGGAGGACGACGCGGGCGAACCGAAACAGGCCACCGCCGTGGCCCAGAAGCTGGTGGATGCGAAGATCAACGGCATGGTCGGCCACGAGACCTCGGGCACCACGATCCCGGCCTCGAAGATCTACCACGCGGCCGGCATCCCGCAGATTTCGCCCTCGTCCACCTCGCCGATGTATACCCGGCAGGGCTTCAACACCACCTTCCGCGTGGTGGCCAACGACGTGCAGCTGGGCCAGGCGCTGGGCAGCTACGCGACGAAAAACATGAAGGCCAGGCGGGTCGCCGTGGTGGACGACCGCACCGCCTACGGCCAGGGCCTGGTCACGGAGTTCGCGCGCAGCCTGCAGCGCCAGGGCGGCACGGTCGTCGCCAGGGAATTCACGAACGACAAGGCGACCGATTTTTCCGCCATCATCACGCGCATCCGCGCCAGCAAGCCGGACCTGGTGTTCTTTGGCGGCATGAGCGCGACCGCCGGTCCAATGCTGCGCCAGATGAAGCAGCTCGGCATGAACGTGCGCATGATGGGCGGCGACGGCATCTGCTCGGACGAGATCCACAAGCTCGGGCGGCACCATGCTTGACGGCCAGGTCGTGTGCGCCGAAGCGGGCGGGGTGCAGGGCGAGGCCCGGGCCGGCATGGAGCGCTTCCGCGCGGACTACAAAAAGCGCTTCGGGATCGACGTGCAGATCAACGCGCCCTATGCCTACGACGCGGTGATGACCATGGCCGAGGCGATGGTGAAGGCCGGGTCGGCGCAGCCCGCGAAGTACCTGCCGGTGCTGGCAAAGATCCAGTACAAGGGCGTGACCGGGCCGATCGCCTTCGATGCGCGCGGCGACATCCGCGACGGCACCATCACGCTGTACACCTTCAAGGGCGGCAAGCGCGCGATGCTGGCCGTCACCAAATAGGAAGCGGCCATGGCGAACGACGAACCACTCAGCCTTGATGCCTTCGCGGCGCTCAAGGCGCGCTTCGGCCAGCAGTCGCGCAAGGCCCAGGCCTACTACACGGTGATGCACGAGGTGCGCGCCATCGTGGGCGGCGACGAGGCGGCCAGCGCCTGGATGGACGAGGCGCGCGCCGCGCTGGGCGGCATGAGCGCCGCCCAGGCGGTCGGCGCGGGACGCGAGGAAGAAGTCCTGGCCTACGTGCGCGCGCTGAAGAAGTAAGGCTTACAGCACGCCGAACAGGAGCAGGACGAGCAGGGTCAGCACCACCGACACCAGGATCGAGCCAAGGCAGCCGAGTTTGTTCGAGAAGAACAGGAACATCTCAGTCGCCCGGGCCTTCGCCCGGCATGGTGTCGGCCATCAGGCGCAGCTCTTCGGGCGTGAGCTCTTCCGGCTTCTTGTTCTCCAGGCCGTCGAAGTTCTGCTTCATCTTGTCCTGCATCGTCTTGTTCTGGCCGGGCTGCTGGCTTTCCTGTTCCTGGCCCGGCTGTTGCTGTTGCTGCGGTGTCGGCTCGGTATGCATGATGTGCTCCTTCGATGGCATGGCCCTTAGGGCGATGCGTCCAGTGTGGCATAGAGTCGTTTTCGGCGGCGTCCAGCTCGATGCGCATGCGCGATCGGCATGGCCAGCTTTCCCGGCAGGCTACAGTGCCGCCTGCGGCCCGCCTCGCCCGAGCGCGCGCTCGACGCTGCGCGCCAGTTCGGCCAGCTGGAAGGGCTTGCGCAGCAGGATGTCCTCGCCCAGCACCTCGTCGATCGCCTGCATGTCGGCGTAGCCGGTGGCGATGATCATCGGTATCCCGGGGAAGACGGCACGGGCGCGCTGCATCAGTTCCGCGCCGGTGATGCCGGGCATCAGGTAGTCGGTGATGATCAGGTCCGGACGCGCGCGGCGCAGTTCCCGCAGCGCGGATTCGCCGTCCGCGGCCTGGGTCACCGCGTGTCCGAAGGCTTCGAGCGACAGCACGATCGATTCGCGCACGAAGTTGTCGTCCTCGACCACCAGGATGCGCGAGCCGGGCCGCATGCCGGCGACCGCATCCGGCGCCGGCACGGGTGCCAAGGCGTCGGCGCCATCCCAGGCGCGCAGCCAGATCTCGACCGTGGTGCCGGCCCCCGGCTGGCTCAGGATACGCGCCGCACCGCCCGACTGCTGGGCCATGCCGTAGACCTGGCTCAGGCCCAGGCCGGTGCCCTTGCCGACCTCCTTGGTGGTGAAGAAGGGCTCGAACACCTTGGCCACCAGTTCGGGCGGCATGCCCGGACCGTCGTCGGACACCGCGATGCGCACATACTCCCCTGCAGGCAACAGCCCGTCCGGCGGGCAGGCATTCGCGGCCTGGAACAGCAGCCGGCCGCCGTCCTCCATGGCGTCGCGCGCATTGATGGCCAGGTTCAGCAGCGCCATCTCCATCTGGTTGGCGTCCGCGAACACGTGCGCGCAGCCTGGCGCGACCTCGAAGCCCAGGGCGATGCGCGAACCGAGCGAGGCGGCGATCAGCTCGCGCACGCCGTCGAACAGTTCCTGCACCGGAGCCGGGCGCAGGTCCAGGTTCTGCTTGCGCGCGAAGGCCAGCAGCTGGCTGGTGAGCTTGCCGCCGCGCTGGCAGGCGCGCAGGGCGATCTCGGCGCGCGCACGCGTCGCCTCGTCTTTTGACAGCAGCAGGATCAGGTCCATGCTGCCCTGGACCACGTTGAGCAGGTTGTTGAAGTCGTGCGCGATGCCGCCGGTCAGGCGTCCGACCGCTTCCATCTTCTGGAACTGGACCATCGCCTGCTGCACCCGCTCGCGCTCGATCATCTCGTTCATCAGGCGGTCCTTGGCATCGGCCAGCGCCCGCGTGCGTTCCTCGATGCGCGATTCCAGGGTCTCGTTCAGGGTGAGCAGGGCCTGCTGGCTCTGCTGCAGGTGCGCCGCCGTGCGCTCGCTCTCGGCCAGCAGGTCGCGCGCCTGGTACTGGCGGTGCCGCGCGCGCAGGGCCGAACTGGCCGCGCTGCGCAGGGTCTGCACATTCAGCGGGCGCTCGAGCAGGATGATGTTGCCCAGTTCTTCGAGCCGGGCGCGGGCGCCGGCCGCGGCCGGGCCGGTGGCCTTGCCGAGCAGGATCACGAAGGGAAAATCCGACCATGGCTCCTGCGCCGCCAGCCAGGCCAGCAGGGGCGCCAGGTCGGCCCCGTGCAGCGCTTCCTCGGCCACGATGGCCATGCCGGCGCCTTCGCCGATGGCAGCGGCCATGGCGGGGAAATCCGGGACCAGCGCGCAGGCGGCGCCATCGCGGGCCAGCACGTCGCACATGACCTCGGCATCGCGCCCGCGCGGCGCGAGCAGCACGATGCGTTCGTCGTGCGGGCTAGCGCTCGCCATGGGCCGGCAGGTCCGACATCATCGGCGTCAGGCCGCGGTAGCTCGGCAGGCCGGTGAGCACGCCGTCGAAGCCCTCCAGCGGCGCGCCGACACGGATGCCCTCGGCGCCCAGCTGCAATTCGTGGATGGTGAGCGCATGCTCGGCGCTGCGGCTCTTGATGACGGTGACGGCGCGCCGCAGGCGGCCGTTCGATTCGAAGAAGCGCATCAGGACCGTGCTGTCGCTCAGGTAGCTCAGGTCGACGTCGGACTTCACCTCGCCGACCATGCCGTGCTGGCCCAGCACCAGCACCGTGGTGACGCCCTGCTGGTTCAGGTAGGACAGCAGCTCGTGCATCTGCAGGATCAGGTACTGCTCGCCCGGCATCGCCTGCAGGTAGGCGTTCAGGCTGTCGATCACGATGAAGCTGACGCCGTTGCGCTCGACCGCGTCGCGCAGCATCTGCGCGAATTCTCCCGGCGACAGCTCGGCCGGATCGATGTGGTGGATGCGCAGCTTGCCCCGGTCGAGGAAGGGCTGCAGCCGCATGCCCATCGCTTCGTTGCGCGCGAAAAAGGTGCCCAGGCCCTCGTCGAACAGGTAGAAGGACGCGGCTTCGCCGCGTTCCAGGGCGCTCAGCAGGCAGCGCGTGGAGAGCGTGGTCTTGCCGATGCCGGACGGGCCGACCATCAGGGTATTGGTGCCCTGCACCAGGCCGCCGCCGAGCAGGGCGTCGATGCCTTCCGAGCCGGTCGAGCGTACCGTGGGCACGAAGCTGCGCAGGTGCTCGGCCGCCACCAGGCGCGGGTACATGGTGATGCCGCCCGTGTCAAGCGTGTAGTCGTGGTAGCCGCCGCGAAAGCGGATGCCGCGCATCTTGACGATGTTCACGCGCCGGCGCTCCTTGCCGAATTCCTTGGCGATCTGCTCCAGGCTGATCACGCCGTGCGCGATGCTGTGCAGGTGCTGGTCGGACTGGCTGGTCTTGTCGTCGAGGAGCAGGACGGTGCAGGCACGCGAGGCGAAGAACTGCTTGAGGGCGAGGATCTGGCGCCGGTAGCGCAGCGGGTTCTGGGCCAGCAGGCGCAGTTCCGACAGGCTGTCGAACACCACCCGCACCGGACGCACGGCGTCGACCTGGTCCATCACGTTGCGGGTGGTCTCGCCCAGTTCCACTTCGGAGGGGTGGAACACCGACTGCTGCGCATCGGGATCGAGGTCGGCGTCGCCTGCCAGTTCATAGACCGAGAGCGGGGCGATGTCCCAGCCATGGCTGGCCGCCACCGCGGCCAGTTCGTCGGCGGTCTCGGACAGCGTGATGTACAGCCCGCTTTCCCGGTTGGCCACCCCGTCGAGCAGGAACTGCAGGCCGAGCGTGGTCTTGCCGGCACCGGGCGAGCCCTCCACCAGGTAGATCCGCTGCGGCGTCAGGCCACCGCCCAGGATGTCGTCGAGGCCGGCGATGCCGGTGGAAATACGGTCTTGTACGGCACTGTTCATCGTGCACCTGCGCTTGCCGCGCGCTCGCGGCATGTGAATGAAGGCCCTGCGTACTGCCAAGGAATGTGCAAGGCATTATATACACAAGCAAATGTGCCAATTCCACACTGTTACATGGCCGGGCAGGCCGTGTCATGAACAGGGCCCCTGGCGGGGCCCTGCACGCTGTGCCACGATGCCGGCGCGGATCAGAACCGGTGCGCCAGGCGCGCGAACCAGGCCGCGCCGTTCAGACCGAACTGCACGCTCTCGTACTTGAAGCCGTTGTCGGTCTCGTTCGGATCCTGTTCGCTCGGCTTGACGTTGAAGATGTTGGTGCCGCCGACCGTAAGCCTGGTCTTGCTGGTGAAGGCCCAGGTGAAGGACAGGTCGGCCGAGGTGCGTGCCTTGTACACCTGGTTCGGCACCGGCGGCCCGGAGAAGGTCCCCAGGGTCTGCGGACCGAAGTGCACGATGCGCAGTGCCGTCTCCAGCTTGTCCAGGCTGTGGTCGAAGCCCAGCGTGGCCTTGCGGCGCGGCGCGCCTTCCTCGATGAACAGGCGTTCGCGCTCGGACAGCAGCACGTCCTCGAAGCCGCGCAGGGCGCTCGGGGCATGCACGCCGGTGACCTCGGTCTGGCTGAAGTTCAGGGCCAGGAAGCTGTTCAGCTTGCCGCGGCCGAGGTTGGCGCGGTGCGACAGCGTCAGGTCCAGGCCCTGGGTCTTGGTATCGACCGAGTTGACGAAGAACTGGGCCTGGCCCACGCCGAGCCGCTGCAGGGTGGCACCCAGGGCCGGGTAATTGTCGGCATCGAAGCGGCCCGACAGCACGATGCGGTCGTCGATGTTGATGCGGTACAGGTCGGCCGTGAGCGAGGTGGCCGCGTTCGGCGACCAGGTCAGGCCCAGCGTATAGCTCTTCGATTGCTCGTCCTTGAGCTGGGGGATGCCGGCGGCATTGGCCACCGGACCGCCGTTCGGCGCCAGCACCACGTCCAGCGGCTGGCCGCTGACGAAGTCGGTGAAGGTGGAGGAGAAGTACACCTGCTGCAGCGAGGGCGCGCGAAAGCCCGTGCTGGCCGAGCCGCGCAGCAGCATGGCCGGGTTGACCCGATATGCGCCGGCCAGCTTGCCGGTGGTGGTGGAGCCGAAGTCCGAGTAGCGTTCGTGGCGCAGTGCGGTCTGCAGCTTGAAGCGCTCGCCGAGGTCGGTCTCGACGTCGAGGTAGGCGGCGCTCGAATGGCGCTTGCTGTCGGTCTGGTCGCCGGGCTGGAAGCCGGGGAAGCCCTGGCTGCCGGCATTGCCGCCCACGCCCACGCCGTCGGCGTCGATATACGAACCCGGTTCGCCGGCGCGGATCTTGTAGTTCTCGCGGCGGTGCTCGAGGCCGAAGGCGAGGTTCATGCCCTGCGCCACGCCGGGATAGAAGCGCGAGACGTCCAGGTTGGTGGTCGCCTGGCGGAACGAGAAGCCGCCGGCATCGAAGGTGCGCGCGCTCACGCCGCGCCCGCCGCGGCTCAGGTCCAGGTTCGCGATCGAGGCATTGAGCGTGTTCGCGATGGTGTAGCGCATGCTGTTGTAGCCGAGGGTCTGCGACAGGTCGGCATTCCATTCGCCCAGCTGCCAGCGGTAGCCGACGCTGCCGAAGCGGTCGTCGATATCGCCGTTGATGAAGGGGACGAAGCCGTTCGGGTACATGGCGGCCGAATTGCGCGAGGGGATGTCTTCGGAGCCGAGGCCTTCGCGCGCCCAGGCGGCCGACGAGGCGTCGCGGTTCTGCAGGCCCGCGGTGAAGTACAGCTTGCCCGCACCTAGCGGGAATTCGCCGTTCAGGTACACCGTGCTGTTCTGCGACTTGGTATCGCCGATGATGCGTGGGTTGCCTTCCTCGGCGCGGTTGGAGCGGCCGCGGTCGTAGTACTCGCCGGTGATGCCCAGTACGCCGCCGCCCAGCGCCACGCCGCAATAGGCCGAAGCCAGGTAGTTGTCGCCGTCGCCCTCGGTGTACTGGCCAAAGCCGGTCACCATCTCGCAGCCCAGGCTCTTCTTCAGCTCGATGTTGATCACGCCGGCGATCGCGTCCGAGCCGTACTGCGCGGCGGCGCCGTCGCGCAGCACCTGCACGTTACGGATGGCCATGACGGGAATCGCGTTCATGTCGGTGCCGGTGTTGCCGCGGTTGCGGGCGCCGAACAGGTTGACCAGCGCGGTGGTGTGGCGGCGCTTGCCGTTTACCAGCACCAGGGTCTGGTCGGAACCGAGTCCGCGCAGGGCGGCGGAGTCGACCAGGTCGGCGCCGTCGGCGCCGGTCTGGCGCGTCGAGTTGAAGGAAGGAGAAACGTTGTTCAAGACCTGGGCCAGGTCGAACTGGCCGCCCTGTTCGGACGCCTTGGTCATCGAGATGGTGTCGACCGGGACCGGTGTATCGATCGCCGAGAAGTTGCCGACGCGGCGCGAGCCGACGATGCTGACGCTCTGGATGCCGCTGTCCTGGCCCGCTGCGGCCGCGGCTGGCGTGCCCGCGGCGACCGGCGTGGTGGAGGGCGCTGGCGCCGTGTCCTGGGCGAAGGCGGTGGGAATCAGGGAGGCGAATGCGGCGCCGCCGTACAGGGCGAGCAGGACCGACTGAGGGAGGCGTTTGAGTGTGAGCACCGGTTTCTCCGTAGGAAAATTGCATACTAATCAATCCGACCGGATCACACCAAGGCGCTGTGGCATTAACGCAACGTTGTAAGTATATAACCTTCGTTTATTGCCCATCCAAGGGCCGGGCGCATGAAAAAACGCGGCGCCGGCGGGAGCCGGGGCCGCGTTTGTCGCTAACGGCGCAGGCGCGCCGCCGGACTGCGGATCAGGTGTTCAGGGCTTCCTGGCCGCCGCCGCATCTTCCTTCGGCCAGGCCACGCCCAGCCAGGCGGCGTTCATCGCCTGCTGCGCGGCGCTGGTCTTGTCGAGGACCTTGACCTTGGCCTTGCCCTTCGGGCGCTGCTGCGGCGCGACCTGCATTTCCACCAGTTCGTCGCGGCGGAACAGGTGCAGCTTGAACGGACCGGTTTTCGAGAGCGACATCTTGTCGCCGATGTCCTTGGCCGACACCCGCAGGCCGTTCACCGCCAGCAGCGTGTCGCCGGCCACCACGCCCGCCTTCCAGGCCGGGCTGTCGCGCTCGACGACGGTCACCACGGCCGGGTCGCTGCCGTCGCGCAGGGTCCAGCCGGCCCACCATTTGGTCTTCTGCTCGGCGTCCTTCGGCACGTCGACCACCTTCTGCAGGCCGGCGCCGGCCAGCAGGCTGTCGAACGGGATCTCGGCGGTGCCGTCCACGTACTGGGCCCACCAGCCGCTCCAGTCCTGGCCGCTCACGCTGCGCAGCGCGCCCAAGACGGCCGGCACGTCATAGCCGCCCTTGGCGGTGGAGTGCTTTTCGAACAGGATGCGGTGCATGTCTTCCAGGCCGCGCTTGCCGCCGGTCTGGCGGCGCAGCTCGAGGTCCATCATCAGCGCCAGCACCTGGCCCTTGGAATAGATATTGACCGAGGAGTTGCGGGCACGCTCGCCCCCCACCGCGATCCATTCGTCGAAGCTGGCGTCGGCCGCGCTTTGCTGGAAGCGGCCCGGCTGGTGCTGGTAGTCGTCGATCAGCTTGGCGTACTCCTCGTAGAACTCGTCGCGCTTGACGAGGCCGGCGCGCAGCACGATCAGTTCCTCGAAATAGGAGGTGTGGCCTTCGGCGATCCACAGCAGGCGGTTGTAGTTCTCGTTCTGGTAGTCGTAGGGCACCATCTCCTTCGGACGGTAGGCCTTGACGTTCCAGGTATGGTAGAACTCGTGCGCGGCCACACGCAGGAAGCCCTGGTAGGCCTTGCGCGGCGCGAAGGTCCAGCGCGGCTTCTGGATCACGGTGGAATTCGCATGCTCGGTGGCGCCGCCGGCGCCATCGGTGGCGTGGACGATGAACAGGTAGCGCTGGAACGGATACTTGCCGTTGTAGAGTTTCGCGGTCTCGGCCACGATCTTCTTCAGGTCGCTCATCATCTGCTGGCCGTCGTGGTTGCCGCGTCCCCAGATCGCCAGTTCGATGGTGCGGCCATCGACCTTGTCGGTGTAGAACTCATGCAGGCCGGTCTCGATCGGCGCGTCGATCAGCACATCGTAGTCGGCCGCGACGAAGCAGTGCTCGCAGCTGCCCGCGTCCATGCCCGAGCGCGACTTCCAGCCCTGCGGCACCTCCAGCTTCACATTCACCTTCTCCTTGCGGAACGGCGCGGCATACACGAACACGCCGCTGGCATCGAGGTAGGCATGGGTGTCGTCGATGTGGCGGGTGCGCTCGCCCAGGGTATTGGCATACAGCTCGTACTGCACGGTGACCGCGTCGCCCGGCTTGGTCCTGACCTGCCAGGTGCCCTTGTCGCTCTTGGCGACCGGCAGCGCCTGGCCCTTGGCGTCGAAGGCCTTGAACAGGCGCACGCCATTGGCGAGGTTGAGCATGTTGTAGCGGCCGGTGCGCCAGTTCGGCATTTGCACATCCAGCGTCGTGCCTTGCGTGGCCGGGAAGGTGGCGCGCACCTCGGCCAGGTGCTGGGCGGCGTCCGTGATCTTCAGCTGGTAGTCGACGTCGGCGCGCGCGCAGGAAGCGGCGCCGAGCAGCAGCACGGAGAGAAGCGAGGGGAGGGCGTAGGAAAGGAGTTGTGGTTTCATGTCCGCGATATGGATGGGCTCCGGTGGAGCGTGCGCGGAAGTGTATACCAGCTCGCGTGCGGCGCACAGCGTGCGTGATGCCGTCAATACGGGCGGCGGCGGGACGAAAAAAAACCGCGCCAGGCGTGGCGCGGTCCGGTCCGAAGGCCTGTCCTAGTTGCCGAGCAGGACCTGGGCGATCAGGCCGGTGGCGATGGCGGCCAGCACGTAGTCGTTGCCGGCGCGGACCCAGTGGTGCCCGCGCGGGGGCGCGCTCAGGTGGCGTGCGCGCCAGTCGCTGACGACGTAGCGGCTATCGCGGTACTCGCGGTCCAGGCGCTGGCCGCGGCGCAGGTTGTGGCGCGGACCGGCCCCGCGCCGGTCGTCGCGGACGTGGTGGCGGGCATCGTAGTAGCGGTCCTGGCCGCGCAAGTCGTGGCCGTTGCCACGGTGGTCGCGATTGTCGCGATAGTCACGATGATCGCGGTCGTTGCCGCGCATGCCGTCACGTCGATCGTTGTCATGGCGGCGCTGGTCCTGTCCATGGGCGTAGCCGTTGCGCTGGTCGCGGTCGTAGCCATGATCGTTGCGCTGGGCGTAGGCGCTCCCGCTGGTGGCCATGGTCAGGGCAATCAGTGCCGATGCAAACAAGGTCGATTTCATGTCGTTCTCCTGGTGAGGCGTTGTGCTTTCGCGATGGGAGCATTACACCGCGAACCGGGCCGGACAGGTGAAGCGAGGCGGTAAGCTTTGCAAGCAAACGTTTCAGGCCTGCCGGACGCCGGCATCGGCTTCGACGCGGCCGCCGACCAGGACGGCGCCAGGCGCCACGCGCGTGGAGATCAGGCAGGAGCGGCCGCTGGCGCGTCCTTGCAGCAGCGTGATGCCGTGTCCGAGCAGGACAGTGAGGGCGCCCGCGGCCACGCCGGTGGCGCTGTCTTCCAGCGCCGGGTCGAGGTGGTTGAAGTTGCGGCCTTCGAAGCGGCCGTCGGGCAGCCGGCACCAGGCGTAGATGCCGTTGATGCCGGCCTGCGCGCCCCAGGCATGGAGGGCGGCGAGCGCCGCGCGGTCCGGGGCCAGGCCGTGCAGGGCCGCCGCATCGGCCACTTCCACCAGCAGCTTCGGGCTGCCGACCGAGGCGGCGCAGGGCGCCGATACGGGCGCGATCCCCATTGCCGCCAGCAGTCCGGGCACGGGCGCCGGCTGGGCCACCGCCTGCGCCTGCAGCCGCACGTAGCAGGCATCGCCGTCGCGCAGCAGTTCCAGGCGCTGGCCGCGCAGCGCGGTGCTGACCGCCAGTACCGGCGCCTCCGGCTGGCGCGCGAACAGCACATGGGTCACGGCCAGCGTCGCGTGCAGGCAGAGCGGGCTGCGCGCATGCGGGTAGTGGAAATCGACGACCCCCGCATCGAGAAAGACGCAGGTGGTGTTGCGGGCCCTGGCAAAAGCGGCGCGCGCGGCCGCGTCGGGCGCGCCGCCCTCGATCACGAGGGCGGGGTTGCCGCTGCCCGGCGCGGCGCCGAAGCAGTGCAGGGCATGGATCTGCATGCGAATTCCTTGTTGGACGGGCTGTCTCGGATATACTGTGTTTTTATACAGTATTGCTGGTTTGACTAGCATTGTAGCCTTTCCGATCCCAGCCTGCCGATGACCGCGCCACTCCCGCATTTTCCGCCACCGCAGCCAGCGCAGCCACAGGCCCTGCCTCCCTATGCGGAGCTGTTCTGCCTGTCGAACTTCTCCTTCCTGGAAGGGGCCTCGCATCCGGAGGAACTGGTGGCGCGCGCGGTGCAGCTGGATTATTTCGCGCTGGCGCTGACCGACGAATGCTCGCTGGCCGGGGTGGTGCGCGCCCATGCGGAAGCGAAGAAGGCCGGCCTGCCGCTGGTGATCGGCGCCCATTTTCACCTGAAACATGCGGACGGCAGCCCGGCGCTGTCGCTGGTCCTGCTGGCCCAGAACCGCAACGGCTACGGCAACCTGGCGGAGTTCATCACCCTGGGCCGCACCCGCAGCGAGAAGGGCAGCTACTTCCTCACCCCGGACGACCTGGCCCGTCCCGCACCAGGCCACGCCCACCTGCGCCACCTGCCGGACTGCCTGGCGATCCTGCTGCCGTCCTATCCCGGCCACGAGGCGGCGGACGTGGACCGCCTGCACGCGCAGGCGGCCTGGATGGCGACCACCTTCCCGGGCCGCGCCTGGCTCGGCCTGTGCCTGCTGCACCGCGCCTTCGACGAGCCGCACCGCGAGACGGTGGAGGAGGTGGGCTGGCAGCACGGCCTGCCGATCACGGCCCTCGGCCACGTGGTGATGCACGTGCGCTCGCGTAAACCCTTGCAGGACACGCTCACCGCCACCCGCCTGAAAAAGCCGGTCGCCGACTGCGGCTACGGCCTGGCCCAGAACGCCGAACAGCACCTGCGCTCGCGCCTGCGCCTGGCCAACATCTACGGCCGCGAGGCGCTGGCCGAAACGCTGCGCATCGCGCGCCTGTGCAGCTTCTCGCTGGACGAGCTGCGCTACGAGTATCCGGACGAAGTGGTGCCGCCCGGGCACGACGCCAGCAGCTACCTGCGCCAGGAAACCTGGATCGGCGCCCACCGGCGCTTCCGCGAAGGCATTCCTGCCAAGGTGCAGGCCCAGATCGAGCACGAGCTGGGGCTGATCGCCGAGATGAAGTACGAGCACTACTTCCTCACCGTATACGACATCGTGCGCTATGCCCGGTCGCAGCAGATCCTGTGCCAGGGACGCGGCTCGGCCGCCAATTCGGCGGTCTGCTACTGCCTCGGCATCACCGAGGTCGACCCGGCCCGCGCCAGCCTGCTGTTCGAGCGCTTCATCTCGAAGGAGCGCAACGAGCCGCCCGACATCGATGTCGACTTCGAACACCAGCGCCGCGAGGAGGTCATCCAGTACATCTATGCGAAATACGGGCGCGAGCGGGCGGCGCTGGCGGCGGTGGTGATCAGCTACCGCCCCAAGAGCGCGCTGCGCGACAGCGGGCGCGCGCTCGGCATCGACCTGGCCATCGTCGAAAAGGTGGCCCGCACCCACCACTGGTTCGACAGCCGCGCCGACCTGCTCGGGCGCCTGGCCGAGGCTGGCCTGGACCCGGCATCGCGCCTGGCGCAGCAGTGGGCCACGCTTGCCGACAAGCTGCTGAACTTCCCGCGCCACCTGTCGCAGCACCCGGGCGGCTTCGTCATCGCGCGCGGCAAGCTGTCGCGCCTGGTGCCGATCGAGAACGCCAGCATGCTTGAGCGCAGCGTGATCCAGTGGGACAAGAACGACCTGGAAGAACTCGGCCTCATGAAAGTGGACGTGCTGGCGCTGGGCATGCTGTCGATGCTGCGGCGCGGGCTGGAACTGGTGGGCCAGCGCCACGACACGGTGTTCGAGATGCAGGACATCCCGGCCGACGATGCCGCCACCTACGACATGATCTGCGCGGCCGACACCGTGGGCGTGTTCCAGATCGAGTCGCGCGCGCAGATGAGCATGCTGCCGCGCATGCGCCCGCGCCGCTTCTACGACCTGGTGATCGAGGTGGCGGTGGTGCGTCCGGGCCCGATCCAGGGCGGCATGGTGCATCCTTATCTGCGGCGCAGGCAGAAGCTGGAGCCGGTGGAGTATCCGAGCCCGGAAATGAAAGTGGCGCTGGAGCGCACGCTGGGCGTGCCGATTTTCCAGGAACAGGTGATGCAGGTGGCGATCCTGGGGGCCGGCTTCACGCCGGGCGAAGCCGACCAGCTGCGCCGCGCGATGGCGGCCTGGAAGCGCAAGGGCGGGCTGGAACAATACTACGACCGCATCGTGCAGGGCATGCTGGCGCGCGGCTACACGCTCGAATTCGCGGAGGCGATCTTCAGCCAGATCCAGGGCTTCGGCGAATACGGCTTTCCCGAGTCGCACGCGGCCAGCTTCGCGCTGCTGGCCTATGCCAGTTCCTGGCTCAAGCGCCACGAGCCGGCGGCTTTCCTGTGCGCGCTGCTCAATAGCCAGCCGATGGGCTTCTACAGCCCCTCGCAGCTGGTGCAGGATGCGCGCCGCCATGGCATCGAGGTGCGTGCTTGTGACGTCGCCATCAGTGGCTGGGATGCGGCGCTGGAAGAAGTCGATCCGGTGGACCGGACGCGCCAGCCGGCGGTGCGCCTGGGCTTCTCGCTGCTGCGCGGGATGAAGCAGGAGCCCGCCCTGCGCATCGAGATGGCGCGCGCCGTGCGGCCCTTCGACAGCGTGGCCGACCTGGCGCGCCGCGCCGACCTTGACCGGACCGACCTGCAGGTGCTGGCCGCCGCCGACGCGCTGCGCTCGCTGGCCGGGCACCGGCGCGAGGCGCTGTGGCAGGCGGTGGGCGCGGTGCCCGAGCGCGACCTGCTGCGCCCGACCACGCCGCGCGAAGAGGCGCCGCGGCTGGATGCGCCTTCCGAGGGCGAGCAGATCGTGGGCGACTACCGGGCCCAGGGGCTCAGCCTGGGCCGTCATCCGCTGGCCCTGCTGCGCGCCGGCTTGCTGGCCAGGCGCTTCATGCCGGCCTCCGCGCTGGCCGATTACGCCGATGGCCAGCTGGCGCGCGCCTGCGGCCTGGTGACGGTGCGCCAGCGCCCCGGCACCGCCAAGGGCGTGCTGTTCATGACGCTGGAAGACGAGACCGGGAACGTCAACGTGATCGTCTGGCCGACCCTGGTGGAGCAGCAGCGGCGCGAAGTGCTGCACGCGCCCCTGCTCGGGGTGTACGGCATCTGGCAGCGCCAGGGCGAAGTGCGCCACCTGGTGGCCAAGCGGCTGGTCGACATGTCGCACCTGCTCGGACGGCTGCGCGCGCCGAGCCGCGATTTCTGCTGAGCGGCCCCCGCCGCGCGCACCGGATACTGTTATCATTTACTACACTCCTTGCCGCCGGTCCGGATCGTCCGGCGCAAGGCTGTTCCTCCCCCGTTCCCTAGGAGAATGCGCATGCAACGCCGTTTCGTCCTGGCCGCCATCGCCGGCCTTGCCTTCACCCTGCCTTTCGCCACGCCTTTTGCGCATGCCCAGCAGCCTGGCGAGCGGGCGCTGCGCCTGTCCACCACCACCAGTACCGAGAACTCGGGCCTGCTGACCTACCTGCTGCCGTCCTTCGAGGCGAAGCATGGCATCAAGGTCAACGTGATCTCGGTCGGCACCGGCAAGGCGCTGGAGCTGGGCAAGAACGGCGACGTCGACGTCACCCTGGTGCACGCGCGCCAGCTCGAGGACAAGTTCGTGGCCGAAGGCTGGGGCGTGGACCGGCGCGACGTGATGTACAACGACTTCATCGTGGTCGGCCCGAGCGCCGATCCGGCCCGCCTCAAGGGCGAGAAGGACGTGATCTCCGCTTTCCGGAAGATCGCCGGCGCCAACGTGAAGTTCATCTCGCGCGGCGACAATTCCGGCACCGACGTGATGGAGAAGGGCTACTGGCAGCAGGCCGGCGCCAAGCCGGCCGGCAGCAACTACGTGTCCGCCGGACTGGGCATGGGCGAGGTGCTGAACATGGCGGCCGAGATGAACGCCTATACCCTGACCGACCGCGCCACCTATGGCGCCTACAAGGCCAGGACCGGGCTGGCGATCGTGGTCGAGGGAGACAAGCGCATGTTCAATCCCTATGGGATCATCGCCGTCAATCCGGACAGGCACAAGGGCGTCAACTACCGCGGCGCGAAACTGCTGATCGACTGGATCACCTCGCCGGAAGCGCAGGCGAAGATCGCGGCCTTCAAGCCGGCCGGCGAACAGCTGTTCTTCCCGTCGGCGCAGCGCTGAGCGTGCCGCCATGAAGCGCACGCCAGCCGCTTGGGTCGTCATGGGCGTGAGCGGCTGTGGCAAGAGCAGCGTCGGGGCGCGCCTGGCCGCGCTGCTGGGTGCGCGCTTCATCGAGGGCGACGCCTTCCATCCGCCGCAGAACCTGGCGAAGATGGCGGCCGGCGTGCCGCTCGGCGATGCCGACCGCCAGGGTTGGCTGCTGGCGCTGCGCGCCGAACTGGTGCGCACGCTGGCGGCGGGCGAGTGCGTGGTGCTGTCCTGCTCCGCCCTGAAGCGGGCCTACCGCGCGCTGCTGCGCGGTGGTGACGAGTATCCGGTGTGCTTCGTCCACCTGCATGGTCCGCGCGCGCTGATCGCCCAGCGCATGGCCGCGCGCCGGGGCCACTTCATGCCATCCTCGCTGCTCGACAGCCAGCTGCGCGACCTCGAGCCCCTGGCGCCGGACGAATGCGGCATCACGCTCGACCTGCGCCAGCCCCTGCCGCAACTGGTCGAGCAGGCCGCCGCGGCCTGGCCGCGCTGAAACGTCTCGTTACACAAACGCCGCCCCGGCGTTGCTTTGTGTGGATTTTGGCAGGGCGGTCCTCTGGTAGGCTGCCGGAAACACACATCCATTACTCGTTAAATAGAGGGATTCCATGGCAACCAAGCAGCAATGGGCAATCGCCCTGGCGCTCGCCGTTCCGGGCGCGCAGGCCGTCGAGGCGCCGATCCAGAGCGTCACCCTGTATCCGGGCAGCGCCACGGTCGAGCGCGTGGTCCAGGTCACGCCGGGCATGACCCAGGTCGAGGTCACCGGCCTGCTGGCCAACTTCAGCACCGATACCCTGCGCCTGCAGGCCGATGCCGGCATCCAGGTCGGGCAGGTCGTCACGCGCGACCAGGGCAGCGCCGACAGCCCCAATCCGCGCGTGGCGCAGCTGGAAGCGAAGATCCAGGCGCTGCAGGACGAGATCGCGCTGATCGACGCCGACTTCAAGGCGGCCCAGCTGGTACAGGGCTACCTCGAGCGGCTTGGCAGCGCCGAAGGCCAGGCCAGGAATGCGCCGGGCGACGCCAGGACCCTGCTCGGAACCCTGGACGCGATCCGCAGGGGCGGCGCCGACGCCCTGGCGCGCATGCACCAGGCCGAAACCAGGAAGCGCGCGCAGGTGCGCCAGCTGGAGGCCTTGAACCGGGACCTGGCCAAGCTGCAGGCCAGCACGCGCGAGAGCCGTACCTTGACGGTGGCGGTCGCGGCGAAACAGGCCGGCCGGCTGCTGCTGTCCTACCAGGTGAACCGCGCCGGCTGGAAGCCGACCTACCGCGCCTCGCTCGATTCGAACGCCTCGTCGGTCGAACTGGAACGGATGGCGTCGATCTCGCAAAAGACGGGCGAGGACTGGAGCCGGGTGAAGCTGCGCCTGTCGACCGGCCAGCCGAACCTGTCGGCCCAGGCGCCCGACCCGGGCCCCTGGCTGATCAGCTACCGGCCGCCGCAGGAAAGGGTGCAGGAGCTACGCTACCGCTATGCGCCGCCGGCCCCGCCGGCCGCGCCCGCGCCGGCGCAGGTCAGCGTCTCGGGTTCGCGCATCGCGCAGGCCGCCGATGACTACGTGGCGCCCGTCATCGAGACCCAGGGCAGCTTCACCACCGAATTCGAGGTGCCGGCGCGGGTCGACCTGGCCGCCGACGGGCGCGAGATCACGGTCGGCCTGGCGACGCAGCAGCTGGCGGTGCAGCAGCGCGTGCGGATCGCGCCGCGCACCCATGGCGAGACGGCGGTACTGACCGCCGAGGCGGCGCGTCCGGAAGGCGTGTGGCTCCCGGGCCAGGTGCAACTGCGCCGCGACGGTTCCTATGTCGGCGCCCTGTACTGGGACCCGCAGGACAGCGAGCGCTTCAGCATGTCCTTCGGCCGCGATCCACTGGTGCGGGTGGCGATCGAGCACCGCGACGAACGCGCCGGCCAGGCCGGCCTGTTCCGCCGCGACAACCAGAAGCGCATTGCCGACCGCTACGTGGTGAGCAACCTGCACCGCCAGCCGATCGACATCCTGGTGCTGGAACCGACCCCGGTCAGCCAGTCGGACCAGGTCCAGGTGAAAGTATCGCTCAGCCCGGAGCCGACGCTCAGGGACTGGCAGCAGCGGCGCGGCCTGGCGGGCTGGGAGCGCACCCTGAAACCGAACGAAACGGCGCGCTTCGATGTCGAATACCAGGTCGACTATCCGAAGGAAGGAACGGTGCAGGGACTGCGCTGATCCCCCCAAACGTGGGGCTGACACTGGCGCCGGATGCGCGCTATCGTGCACGGATAAAAAACGCGGGCCGGCGCCATGCGCCGGCCCGCGGTCCGAACGAAGCTTACCGAAGGGAAAACCGACATGTCCATTCCACTCCAGGGCGCCGTGCGCGCGCTCTCCGTTTCGCTGGCGCTGGCGCTGGCGCCCGGCATGCAGGCCGCCGCCCAGGCCGCACAGAACAATCCGCACGCCCCGTCCGCCAACGCGAGCGCCCAGGGCAAGTACATCGAGCGCGGCCGCTACCTGGTCAAGGTCGGCGGCTGCAACGACTGCCACACGGCCGGCTATGGCATGAGCGCCGGGAAGGTGGCCGAGAAGGACTGGCTCACCGGCGACCAGCTGGGCTGGCGCGGTCCGTGGGGCACGACCTACCCGACCAACCTGCGCCTGTCGATGAACGCGCTGGGAGAAGAGGACTGGATCAGGATGGCGCAGACCATGAAGGCGCGTCCGCCGATGCCCTGGTTCACGCTGAACACCATGGACAAGGAAGACCTGCGCGCGATCTACCGCTTCGTGCGCCACCTCGGCCCGGCCGGCAAGCCGGCGCCCGCCGCGCTGGCGCCGGGCGTCGCGCCCAAGGGCCCGGCGATCCTGTTCCCGGCGCCGCCCCAGTAAGCACCCGCCCCAGGCCTTACTCGACGGCCTGCGCCGCGCCGGCCGCGTTCTGCGTGTCACCTTGCGCCTGCGCCTCCGCGGCCGGCGCCGGCTCCGCGAATTCCGCATAGACCCAGTCCCCGCCCGCACGTACCACGCCCTCGGGCGGCGTGCGCTCGCGCTGCGGCACCCTGGCCAGCGCCACCCGCATGTAATCGACCCAGGCCGGCAGCGCCAGCGTGGCGCCGAACTCGCGCCCACCCAGCGAGCGCGGCTCGTCGTAACCCATCCAGGACACGGCCACCACGTTGCCGCCATAGCCGGCGAACCAGCCATCGACGGCATTGCTGGTGGTGCCGGTCTTGCCCGCCAGGTCGCTGCGTCCCAGCAGGCGCGATGACTGCGCGCCGGTACCCACGCGCGCCACGTCGCGCAGCATCGAATCGACAATGAAGGCATTGCGTCCATCCAGCACGCGTACGCCTTCCTGCGGCGGGCGCGGCTTGCCGCTCTCGAAGACCAGTTTGCCGTCGCGGTCGTACACGCTCAGGGTCAGCTGCGGCTCGACCCGGTAGCCGCCGTTGGCCAGCACCGCATAGGCGCCGGCCAGCTGCAGTGGCGTCACCGCGCCGGTGCCCAGGACCAGGGTCAGGTTGGCCGGTTGACGCGCCCGGTCGAAGCCGAAGCGCGCCAGGTGTTCGCGCGCATCCTCGACGTCGAGCGCGCGCAGCATGCGCACGGCCGGCACGTTGCGCGAATGGGTCAGCGCATGGCGGATCGTCACCGGTCCTTCGAACACGCCGTCGTCGTTGCGCGGCGCCCAGTTGGCATAGGCCTTCTCGTCGCTGAAATCGAGGGGCGCGTCGAGGATCGTGGTGCCGGGGAAGAAGCCGCGCTCCAGCGCCGCCGAATACACGAAAGGCTTGATGCTGGAACCCGGCTGGCGCCAGGCCTGGGTCACGTGGTTCAATTTTTGCAGCTGGTAGTCGAAGCCGCCGACCATGGCGCGCACCGCGCCGCTGCGGGCGTCGAGCGCGACGAAGGCGGCCGCTACCTGCGGCAGCTGGGCGATCGCCCACCGCTCCTTGCCGGCGCGGCTGATGCGCACCACCGCGCCCGGCGCCAGCTTCAGGCCGGCTTTGGCGGCGGGCGACAGGGCGGGCGCCGCGAAGCTCAGGCCGGCGCCGGCAAGCGCGATCGTCTCGCCGTCGCGGGTCAGCACCGTCACCCGCTTGGGCGAGGCCGACAGCACCACGGCCGGCACGAAGCCGTCCACCGCGGGGCGCTTCTGCAAGGCCTCGGCCACGGCTTCCTCGCGCTCCGGTCCCGCCTTCGGCAGCGCGATGCGCGCTTCGGGGCCGCGGTAGCCGTGCCGGCGGTCGTAGGCGATGGCGCTGCGGCGCACCGCCTCGTAGGCCGCGGCCTGCTCGGCGGCGACGATGCTGGTGGTGACCGTGTAGCCCTGTTCGTAGGCGGCCTGGCCGAAGCGCGCATGGACCGCCTGGCGCGCCAGTTCCGCCACGTATTCCGCGCCCGCGCCGGGGCCGGCGCCCTCGCGCCGCACCCGCAGCGGCTCGTCCAGCGCCGCCCGGTACTGCGCCTCGCCGATCTTGCCCAGCTCGAACATGCGCTTGAGGACGGTGCGCTGGCGCTGGCGCGCGCGCTCCGGGTCGGCCACCGGGTTGTGGCGCGAAGGATTCTGCGGCAGCCCGGCCAGCATCGCCATCTCCGCCACGCTGAGCCTGTCGAGCGGCTTGCCGAAATAGGTGCGCGCCGCGCTGGCGAAGCCGTAGGCGCGCTGGCCCAGGTAGATCTGGTTCATGTAGACCTCCAGGATCTGGTCCTTGGTGAGCGCCTGTTCGATCTTGTAGGCCAGCGCGACTTCGGTCAGCTTGCGCGGCAGGGTCTTGTCGCGCGACAGGAAGAAGTTGCGCGCCACCTGCATGGTGATGGTCGAGCCGCCCTGGCGGTAGCCGCCGCCCAGCGCCGCTAGGTTGGCCTTGGCGGCGCCCAGCGCGCGGATCCAGTCGATACCGCCGTGCTCGTAGAAGCGCGCGTCCTCGATCGACAGCACGGCCGCCTTCATCAGGGCCGGGATCTTCCCGATCGGGACGAAGTCGCGCCGCTCGGCGCCGAATTCGCCGATCAGGACCTGGTCGGCGCTGTACACGCGCAGCGGGACCTTGGGACGGTAGTCGGTGACGGCGCTGATGTCCGGCACCTCGTCCAGGATGCCGGCACAGGCAGGGGCGCTGGCGAAGATGGAAACGAGGAGCAGGGCGGCGGCCGGGCGGCGCAGGACTTGCGCGAAGGACGGCGTGGTCGGGCAGGACAGGAGCATGGCGGTAGCGTGGGAGTGGCGGTGAAGATGGGCGGCATCTTACCGCCCGGCCGCCTGGCGCGCAGCGCCGGGCGCCAAGGTGGCGCCGGATGGCGTGCGCGGGCGCAGCTGGCGCTACCGGCGGCGCAGGCGGGCGGCGTTCAGCGGGCCGGCGCGGCCAGGCGCGGCGGCGTCTGCGCCACCTCTACCGCCGGACGGGCATCGAGCCTGAACACATTGACCATCCCGGCCAGGCGCGCGGCCTGTTCCTGCAGCGCGCCTGCGGCCGCCGCCGATTCCTCCACCAGCGCCGCGTTCTGCTGGGTGGCATCGTCCATCAGGACGATCGCCTGGTTGACCTGCTCGATGCCGTGGATCTGTTCCTGGCTGGCCGACGCGATCTCGGCCATGATGTCGGTGACCTGCCGGATCGCGGTGACCACCTGCTCCATGGTGGCGCCGGTCCGGTCCACCAGCCGCGTCCCGGCCTCGACCTTCTCGACCGAGTCGCCGATCAGGGCCTTGATTTCCTTGGCCGCCGCGGCCGAGCGCTGGGCCAGGGTGCGCACTTCCGATGCCACCACCGCGAAGCCGCGTCCCTGCTCGCCGGCGCGCGCCGCTTCCACCGCCGCGTTCAGGGCCAGGATATTGGTCTGGAAGGCGATGCCGTCGATGACGCCGATGATGTCGACGATCTTGCGCGACGAGGCGTCGATCGAGCCCATGGTGGTGACGACGTCGCCCACCACGCTGCCGGCCTGCTGGGCCACGCTGGAAGCGGTGATGGCGAGCTGGTTGGCCTGGCGCGCATTGTCGGCGTTCTGGCGCACGGTGCCGATCAGCTGTTCCATCGAGGCGGCGGTCTCTTCGAGCGAGGCGGCCTGCTGCTCGGTGCGGCTCGACAGGTCGAGGCTGCCGGCGCTGATTTCGCCCGAGGCGGTGCCGATGGTATCGGTGCCGCTGCGCACCTCGCTGACGATCCGGGCCAGGCTGTCGTTCATGTGGGCGAGCGCGCGCAGCAGGGCGCCGGTCTCGTCCTTGCCACCGGTGGCGATACGGGCGCTCAGGTCGCCCGCGGCCACGGTCTCGGCGGCCCGCACCGCCTGCCGGATCGGGCCCGTGATGCCGCGTGTGAGCAGCCAGGAGAACAGGGCGCCGAGCAGCACGGCGCCGCCGGTAAGGCCGATGATCACCAGTTGTCCGCGCTGCGCGTTGTCATCGATGCCGGCGGCGGTGCTGGCGATGTGCTCGCGCTGCAGCGCCACCAGTTCGCGCACCGATTCCTGGTAGGCCCTGGCGGCCGGGGTGAACTGCTCGTCGAGGATCCGGTCCGCCAGTTCCTGGCTGCCGTCGGCCTTGGCCTTGACCGCGCTGTCGCGCGCGGCGCTGTACTGGGCGCGCTGGGCCTGGATGCGCTGGAACAGGCGGGTTTCGCGCTCGCCGGCCACCAGGCCTTCGATCTGCTTGATCAGGTCGCTCGACAGTTTGGAGGTGGCGGCCGCATCTTCCTTGAAGTAGGGGCCAAGGGACGGATCATTGCTCTTGACGATGGCGGCAGTGCGGCGCACGGCGGCGAAGATCTGGGTGTACCACTCGGCGATCAGGCGTTCCTTGGCGAGCGGGGCGGCGAGGGTGTCGTGAGCGGCGCTGGCCACCTGGCCGAGGCGCCACATGCCGGTGGCGGCGATCAGGACCGCCATCACGAGGGTCAGGAGGAAACCGGCGGCAAGGCGCGCGGCAATGCTGAGATTGTTAAAACTGGGCATGGAAGGGGAGCCGGTGGACCGCGGCGGTCGACCGGCAAGGGCGACTGGAAAGCAATAATTATTGCTCATGCATAAGAAATACGCAGCTCTTATCTTGCCTTTCGACCCTCCCTATTGACGTTTTACAACGCTGATCTTCTGGCAAGTCCTTCCGTTTAGCGTGCCGTTCCGGCTTCGGCATCTGCTTCGCGCAGGCGCTGGCCGCGCGCATACGCATCCGGATGGGTCGACGCGTACGACATCGCCTGGCGCAGGAATTTCGGCATTTTCTGTTGCTGTTCGTCGAGGTGGTCGAACAGGTCGGCCAGCGGCGCGGTCGGGATGCCGTGCGCATGCAGGGCACTTGCCGCGTAGTCGTCGGCCGCCAGTTCCATGTCGCGCGAATATTCCATGTTGCCGAGCAGGGCGGGCAGGCCGGCGGCCACCGCGCTGAAGTCGCCGAACAGGGTGGCCGACAGCGCCGCGGTGAGCGAGGAGCGGGTGATCGAGCGCACGCTGTGGCGCTGCTCGACGTGGCCGACCTCGTGCGCCAGCACCCCGGCCAGGGCGGCGGCGGCATCGGCGTCGATGTCGTGGCCATCCTTGCCCAGCACGGTGCGTACCAGTTCGTCGGTGATGACGATGGTCCCGTCCGGGAACGCCAGCGCGTTCGGGCCCAGGCGCGGTGCGGCGGCGCTCAGGAGGCGCAGCGGGATGCGCGGCGCCGCCGGTTCGATGCGCTGCAGGATGCCCTGCAGCGCCGCCTGCTGGTCGGGCGCCAGGCCGGAGGGCTGCAGGATGCCCTGGCGCTGCAGCAGGGCCAGGGCGTTCTGGCCGAGCGCCTGGTCGGCCGAGGGCGGCACCCGGGCCGACAGGCGCTCGGCGGCGGCCGGAATCCCCCAGTGCCAGGCGGAGGCGATCAAGAGCACCAGCAGGACCAGCGCCACGACGGCAGCGAACGTGTGCTCCTGCCAGCGCACCACCCAGGGCTTGCGGTAGCCGAGGGCGGCGGCCAGGACCGGGCGCACGGCCGGATCCTGCACTTCGGCGTGGCTGCCGTCGCCGAAGTACAGGACCGTGGGCGCGTGCGCGAAGGGTTCGGCCAGGCGGGTGGCGGCCATCGGATAGCTGCGCGCCAGGCCGGCGCCGTGCAGGCGGATGGCGCCGTCCGTGGCGCTCAGGTCGACCAGGTGCTGGCGCGCGCTGCGGCCATCGAAATAGTGAGCTGCAGTCATGATGTCCTTACCAGGAAAGGTCGATGCCGAAACCGTCGGCGACGCTGTCGCCGGCCGCGCCGCCACGCGTGGCCACGTGGGCGCAGGCGGCTTCGATGTCGCCGTCGACCTCGATGTGCAGGTGTGCCAGTCGGTAGCGGTAGACCGCCACCACGGCGAACGGGCGGTACAGGCCGAGCGTGAGCAGGGTCAGGAGGGCGTTCCGGGTTTGCAGCTTCATGAAGCCGCGCGCCGGCAGGGTGGAGCGGAAGCGCAGGCCGGGGAAGCTGGTGTTGGACCAGGCCAGGTTCGACACCCGCACCACCATGTAAGGACCGGCCAGCAGGTAGATCAGGTAGAGGGCGACGATGCCGACCGCCATGCCGGCGAACATGGCCGTGCTGCGGTCGCCCGCGGCCATGGCGCCGGCGAAGCCCGCCGCCATGCCGGCCACCAGGCTGGTGACCAGCAGCAGGCTGCCCGAGACCAGGTAGAAGCGGTAGAAACGGCGCGCCTTGACCGTATAGGCCGAATGCTGGTCGCCGAACAGCAGGTTGGCATGCTGGAAGCGCCGGATGCGGGCATGCATCAGCGGCCACAGCAGGTAGAGCGGCAGCGGCAGCGCCGCCAGCCAGGGCTTGCCCGGGTACAGGGCCAGCAGCACACCCGGCATCAGGAAGGTGAAGGCGGCCGGCAGCCAGGCCAGGTAGGCCTCGCCCACCGAGCCGTCGAAGCCCAGGCGCAGGCCGCGGTAGCTGGTGTTCCCGAGGCGGAAGCGCAGGGCCCCGCGCATCAGCCAGGGAAAGGCCAGCAGCAGCACGGTGACCACCACGATTCCGAAGGTGCTCGAGAAACCGAAAGCATAGTGGTAGGCCCCGAGCAGGATCACCGACAGCACCCGTCCCGCCAGCACCGCGCGCGGGTTGCCATGGAAGTCGAAGCTGGCGCCCGCCAGCTGGGTGTTGCGGTCGAAGTACTGGAGCCGGCGCACCTTGGCCCAGGCCGAATAGATCCCCAGCGTGGCCAGGCTCAGCAGCAGGTTGACGACCCAGATGCGGAAGTACTCGCGGCCATCCCCGGTGAAGACCGGCACCAGGATGCGCGGCGCGCCAGGGGTGGCGGGCTCCTGCGGCGTGGCCGCGGGCATGGTTGCGGGAACGTCGGCGGGCGGATCGGAAAGGGTATGCATGGCGGGCCCGGGAAAAAAGCCCAGTATAGGTGGCCACCCGGAGGGCCGGTCAATTGCTGGAGCATATTCTTGAGCAACAATAAGCCGCTGCCATTTGGTGGAGGCGGGCATGCTGCCGATAGGATTCCGCGCGCTTTAAGGTATAATTTCAATTTCCCGCGCGTGCCGTTCGGCACCTTCAGCACAATGACCAAATTCGTATTCGTCACTGGCGGCGTCGTGTCTTCCCTGGGCAAGGGGATCGCGGCCGCTTCCCTCGCCGCGATCCTTGAATCGCGCGGTCTCAAAGTCACCCTGCTCAAGCTCGACCCCTACATCAACGTCGACCCGGGCACCATGAGCCCGACCCAGCACGGCGAAGTCTTCGTCACCGACGACGGCGCCGAGACCGACCTCGACCTGGGCCACTACGAGCGCTTCATCAGCACCCGCATGAAGAAGGTGAACAACTTCACCACCGGCCAGATCTACGAATCCGTGATCCGCAAGGAGCGTCGCGGCGAGTACCTGGGCAAGACCGTGCAGGTGATCCCGCACATCACGAACGAGATCCAGGACTTCATCCGCCGCGGCGCCGAAGGCGTGGACGTGGCGCTGGTGGAGATCGGCGGCACCGTCGGCGACATCGAGTCGCTGCCCTTCCTGGAAGCGGCGCGCCAGCTGTCGCTGCGCTCGGGCCGCAAGGGCGCGGCTTTTGTCCACCTGACCCTGGTGCCGTATATCGCCTCGGCCGGCGAACTGAAAACCAAGCCGACCCAGCATTCGGTGCAGAAGCTGCGCGAGATCGGCATCTCGCCGAACGCGCTGCTGTGCCGCGCCGACCGCCGCATCCCGGACGACGAGCGTGCCAAGATCTCGCTGTTCGCCAACGTCGAAGAGCAGGCCGTGATCTCGGTGTGGGACGTGGACACCATCTACAAGGTGCCGCAGGTCCTGTGCGACCAGGGCCTGGACGACATCATCCTGGAAGCGCTCGGCCTGGAAGCGCCGAAAGCCGACCTGTCCATGTGGACCAGGCTGATCCACGCCCTGGAAAACCCGAAACACGAGATCACCATCGGCATGGTGGGCAAGTACGTCGACCTGATCGAATCGTACAAGTCGCTGACCGAGGCCCTGCGCCACGCCGGCATCCATACCGAGAGCCGCGTCAACATCGAATACCTGGACTCGGAAGAGATCGAGAAGGACGGATGCGCGCATCTGGCCAAGTACGACGCCATCCTGGTGCCGGGCGGCTTCGGCAAGCGCGGCGTGGAAGGCAAGATCCAGGCCGCCCGCTATGCCCGCGAAAACAAGATCCCCTACCTCGGCATCTGCCTGGGCATGCAGGTGGCGCTGATTGAATACGCGCGCCACGTGGCCGGCCTGCCGAACGCGAATTCCACCGAGTTCGATCCGGACACTGACCAGCCGGTGGTGGCATTGATTACCGAATGGCAGAACCACGACGGCAAGGTCGAGCGCCGCGACGTCAACTCCGACCTGGGCGGCACCATGCGCCTGGGCGCCCAGACCTGCGCCGTGAACCCGGGCACGCTGGCCGCCGACATCTACGGCAACGTGGTCACCGAGCGCCACCGCCACCGCTACGAAGGCAACAATTACTACCTGCCGCGCATCGAAGCGGCCGGCCTGGTGGTCTCGGCGCGCACCCCGAACGAAGACCTGCTGGAGATCATGGAACTGCCGCGCAGCGGCGAACACGCCCATCCGTTCTACATCGGCGTGCAGTTCCACCCCGAGTTCAAGTCGACCCCGCGCCACGGCCATCCGCTGTTTACCGCATTCATCCAGGCCGCCCTGAAGCACCAGGCCGCCCACACCGCCGCCGCCAGCACCACGGCGGCACTGCAAGGAGACGCAGCATGAAACTCGCCGGTTTCGACGTCGGCCTCGACCAGCCGATCTTCCTGATCGCCGGTACCTGTGTGATCGAATCGCGCCAGATGGCGCTCGACACCGCCGGTACCCTGAAGGAGATCACGGCCAGCCTGGGTATCCCGTTCATCTATAAATCCTCGTTCGACAAGGCAAACCGCTCGTCGGGCAAGTCGTTCCGCGGTCCGGGCATGGAAAAGGGCCTGGAGATCCTGGCCGACGTGCGCAGGGAGATCGGCGTGCCGGTCCTGACCGATGTCCACACCGAGGAAGAAATCCCGCTGGTGGCGAGCGTGGTCGACGTGCTGCAGACGCCCGCCTTCCTGTGCCGCCAGACCGATTTCATCAACGCCTGCGCGCGTTCGGGCAAGCCGGTCAACATCAAGAAGGGCCAGTTCCTGGCGCCGGGCGACATGAAGAACGTGATCGACAAGGCACGCGCCGCCGCGCGCGAGGCGGGCCTGCCGGAAGATAACTTCATGGCCTGCGAACGCGGCGCTTCCTTCGGCTACAACAACCTGGTGTCCGATATGCGTTCGCTCGCCATCATGCGCGAGTCGAACTGCCCGGTGGTGTTCGACGCGACCCACTCGGTGCAGCTGCCGGGCGGCCAGGGCACTTCGTCCGGCGGCCAGCGCGAGCACATCCCGGTGCTGTCGCGCGCGGCGGTGGCCGCAGGCATCGCCGGCCTGTTCATGGAAACCCATCCCGACCCGGCCAAGGCCCTGTCGGACGGCCCCAACGCGGTGCCGCTGGGCCGCATGAAGGAACTGCTCACGACCCTGGTCGAGATCGACCGGGTGGTCAAGAAGGCCGGTTTCCTGGAAGCCGACTTCAAATAAGACAGCAGGCGGACGCGCGTGTGCGCCCGGCGGCCCAGGCCGGGCAGACAGGACGCGCGTATTTGCTACAATGCCAAGCGTTTTGGGCTGCCTGCCTTGGCCACGAGGCGGCAGCCGCACCAGATTCTTACCTTCCGGAGACTGAAAAACATGAGTGCTATCGTTGATATCATCGGCCGCGAAATCATTGATTCGCGCGGCAATCCGACCGTGGAATGCGACGTCCTGCTGGAGTCGGGCGTGATGGGCCGCGCCGCGGTCCCGTCCGGCGCCTCGACCGGTTCGCGCGAAGCGATCGAACTGCGCGACGGCGACCCGAAGCGTTACTTCGGCAAGGGCGTGCTGCAGGCCTGCGAGAATATCAACACCGAGATCTCCGAAGCCATCATGGGCCTGGACGCCAATGAACAGGCCTTCCTGGACCGCACCCTGATCGACCTGGACGGCACCGAGAACAAGAGCCGCCTGGGCGCCAACGCCATGCTGGCGGTGTCGATGGCGGTGGCCAAGGCCGCGGCCGAGGAAGCCGGCCTGCCGCTGTACCGCTACTTCGGCGGCTCGGGCGCGATGCAGCTGCCGGTGCCGATGATGAACGTCATCAACGGCGGCGCGCACGCCGACAACAACCTGGACATCCAGGAATTCATGATCATCCCGGTCGGCGCACCGTCGTTCAAGGAAGCGATCCGTTGGGGCGCCGAGGTGTTCCACACCCTCAAGAAGATTCTGCACAGCAAGGGCCTGAACACGGCCGTGGGCGACGAAGGCGGTTTCGCCCCGTCGGTGGCCAACCATGAAGAAGCGATCAAGCTGATCATGCAGGCGATCGAACAGGCCGGCTACGTGGCCGGCCAGGACATCGCGCTCGGCCTGGACTGCGCCGCCAGCGAATTCCACAAGGACGGCAAGTACGTGCTCGAAGGCGAGGGCGGCCTGGCCCTCTCGGCGCAGGACTTCACCAACATGCTGGCCACCTGGTGCGACAAGTACCCGATCATCTCGATCGAGGACGCGATGGCCGAAGGCGACTGGGAAGGCTGGGCCACGCTCACCGCCGCGCTGGGCAAGAAGGTGCAGCTGGTGGGCGACGACCTGTTCGTCACCAACACCAAGATCCTCAAGGAAGGCATCCAGAAGGGCATCGCCAACTCGATCCTCATCAAGATCAACCAGATCGGCACCCTGACCGAGACCTTTGCCGCCATCGAGATGGCCAAGCGCGCCGGCTACACCGCCGTGATCTCGCACCGTTCGGGCGAAACCGAGGATTCGACCATCGCCGACATCGCAGTGGGCCTGAACGCCCTGCAGATCAAGACCGGCTCGATGTCGCGCTCGGACCGCATGGCCAAGTACAACCAGCTGCTGCGCATCGAGGAAGACCTGGGCGACGTCGCCAGCTACCCGGGCCGCGACGCCTTCTACAACCTGAAGTAAGCTTGACTGCCGGACGGCTTGCCATGCGTCCGGCTCCGCCATCCCTACCTGCGACCTGCGTCCATGCGACTCATCACCATCGCGCTCGCCATCCTGCTGCTCCTGATCCAGTACCCGCTTTGGCTGGGCAAGGGCGGCTGGCTGGCCGTCGCCGACATGCGCGGCCAGGTCGCGCAGACCCGCCAGCAAACCGAACTGCTGGAAGCGCGCAACGCCAAGCTGGAATCGGAAGTGCGCGACCTGCGCGAGGGCCTGGGCGCGGTCGAGGAACGTGCCCGCTACGAGCTGGGCATGATCAAGCAGAATGAAATCTTCGTGCAGGTGCTGCGCAAGGACGAGCAGCCGGCGGTGTCGATGACGGTGCCACCGCCTCCGCCGGAGCCGAAGGAAAAGCGCGGCCGCTGACAATGGCTACCGCGGTCGCTACTTGAGTAGTCAACGGGCGCACCGGCCCGCGGCGCCGTCCTGGTTCAGGCCTCGGTGGCGCCCTGCGGCGGCAGGTAGCCCGGCTGCAGCAGGCCGGGGATCGGTGCGTCGCCTTCGAACAGGACGATTTCGCCCATGCTTTGCCGGCTCAGGACGATGCGGTCGCCGTTTTCCACATGGCTTCCCACCAGCGCGACCGGGCGGTTGCCGAAGGTGGACGCGTTCCCGGCGCCCGATACGATGATGCTTTCGCTACCGTCCGGATAGCGCACCAGGTCGCCGACGCAGGCGATGCGGAAACCGTCCCCTTGCGGCTCGTCCCCGGCCAGCACGACCTTGCCGCCGTGCAGGGTGTACGATCCAAGCGTTGCGATCGGATAGCGGCCAGTCACCCTCCTGCGTTGCGGGGCAGGGGATGCCAGGACCTGTTCGGTGGACGACATTTCGGCTGAGGACATGGGCTTCATTGACGCTCCTTGGAAGTGACAGGAAAAGAAAGTCCTTGCTTCTCTGCAAGAAATTTCTGAAAGGCTATTGCTCTGTAATAAGAGCATGCCTATTGAATGGCAGTGCCTTCCAGAGATTTTTGATTTTACTCAAGCGAAAGTGTATGTAGGAGTAGGCCTACATATAACTTGCCAGAATGGCTGGTGGGAACCCAGCGTCAAGATCATTTTTTGAAAGCCAGCATGACCCAGAACACTCCCGCACTCGACTCTCTCGACGGCATCGCCGACTGCCTCGCTACCGCCTTCGAAGATGGCGACGGCGCGGCGATTACGGCGGCACTGCAGGCCGTGGCGCAGGCGCCCGGCCTCGGTGCGCTGGCCGCGGCCATCGGCATGCCGCAAGACGCGCTGCGCGCGGCCCTGGAGGCGGAGGAATTCAACCTCGACCTGACGCTCGAGATCATGAAGGTGGTGGACCTGCACCAGTCTGGCGGACGCGGCTGATCCGCTTGCGGCGGCCGCGCGGCCGCGTGCCGCGGCGGGCCGCACCGGGACGGCAGTGCCGCCCGGCCAGTTTCTCGTCCGTCGTTCAGTCCGAGGACGCGTCGCCCTGGGCCGCGCCGGCGCCCTGTTCCAGGAAGGAGCGCAGCATCCAGGCATTCTTTTCGTGTACTTCCATGCGGGTGGTCAGCATGTCGGCGGTCGGGTAATCGTCCAGCTCGTCGGCCACCTTCACGCCCGCGCGCAGGGTGCGCACCAGGGTTTCGTTGCCATCCACCAGCTGGCGGATCATTTCCTTGGCCGACAGCACGTTCGGCTCCTCGGTAATGCTGGACAGCTCGGCATAGCGCTTGTAGGTTGCCGGTGCGAAGTGCCCGAGGGCGCGGATGCGCTCGGCGATATCGTCCAGCGCGTTCCACTGCTCGGTGTATTGCTCCTCGAACATCACGTGCAGGGTCGAGAACATCGGGCCGGTCACGTTCCAGTGGAAGTTGTGGGTCTTCAGGTAGAGCATGTAGGCGTCCGCCAGCACGGTCGAGAGCGATTCGACGATCTTGGCGCGGTCTTCGGTCGTGATTCCAGTATCCATGTGCATCGCGTTTTCTCCTGGTAAATGCGATAGTGTCGTAAGGAAATGACAACACTGTCAAAGATGCATCAGCTTAGCACTACCTGCAAAAATGCGTGTTTTGAGTGTCACGGTTCAAAGGCGGGGCGTGAGAATGTGCAAGTATTCGGCGCCGCGACATCCGTACAATGCGCCCACCGATCAGCCATCACAGGATCCACATGAAGCGATTTTCCACGGCGGCCGCGCTGCTGGCGCTGGCCCTCCCTTCCACTGCCCAGGAAACAGCCGCGCCTGGCCCCGTCGCTGCGGAAACGGTACAGGTCAGCAGCATCAAGGATCCCGCGCTGCAGCCTTATCGCCGCATGCTGCGCGGGCTCGATGCCTGGGACAAGCAGCGGGCGCTGGCGCCGCAGGCCAGCCTGCGCTTCGAGTTGTGGACCGCGGACGGACACCCGGCCCCGGTCGAGGGCCTGCAGCTGCGCATCGCGGGCGAGCGGGTCGACATTGCGCTGCCACTCGATGCCGAGGGCAGTTTCGCGCTGCCGCGCAGCCAGGAAGCCGACGAGGACGACGCCGACCTCATTTCCAACCGCAGGAAGGACCAGCTGCGCTGGCGGCCGCGCGTGCGCACGCCGGGGCTGCCCGGGAATGTGCGGCGGCTGGGCGACCTGCGGATGGAATGCGCGGTGTCGATGGCGATCGGCAAGGAAGAGGTTCCGCTGCTGTTTCGCGCCGCCGCGCTCGCGGCGGGCGGCCTGTGCCGGCTGCCGCAAGTCGCCTACCAGTACCGCACGCCGCGGCCGGTGGCCTCGGCCACACTGGTATCGGGAGAGCGCAGGGAGGCGCTGCGGCTATACCGCAACGGCAGGGAAATCGTGGCGCCGCTGCGCGACAGCAGCTGGGACGACGAAACGCTGATCGTCTACGCGTTCGCGTCGGATCAGCCTTGAAACAGCACCGCCTTTCTTCACGCCACGTGTTGCATGGCTGAAGAAAGGCGGCGATTATTCACAGGACGTTGAAACCCGCCTGCGCGGAGAAGACCCGGTCGACCGGGATGACTCAGTTGATCGAGCCGCTGGCCGGCATCATGCTCTCCACCGGCGCATCGCTGGCGAACAGCTGGGCGCAGTCGACCTTGTCGAAGGCGTAGTGCTTGCCGCAGAAATCGCAGTTGATGCCCAGTTCACCCAGGTCGGCCAGCGCCGAGTCGACTTCCGCCTGGCCCAGCATCTTGAGCATGTTGCCAACCTTTTCGCGAGTGCAGCTGCAGTGGAACTGCGGATGCTGCGGGTCGAACACGCGAATCGTCTCTTCCCAGAACAGGCGCTTGAGCAGGATCTCGATGTTCGTGCTCAGCAGTTCCTCGCGCTTCAGGGTCTGGCCCAGCATCACGGCGCGGTTCCAGGTTTCCAGGTCTTCCGCTTCGGAAGCCTGCTTCTGCTGGTCGTCCTTGCCGCTGTGGCGAGGCAGCTTCTGCAGCAGCAGGCCGCGCGAGACGCTGTCGTCGGCCGCCAGCCATAGGCGGGTATCCATCTGTTCGGAACGCAGCATGTAGTTCTCGATGACGGTCGCCATGTCCTCGCCGGTCAGCGGCACCACGCCCTGGTAGGGCTGCTGGCCCGGCACCTTGTCGGCCGGGTCGAGCGTGATCACGAAGCGGCCCTTGCCGTTGACATTGAACATCTGGGTCAGGCTGGCGTCATCCGGCAGCTCGGCGTCCGGCGCCAGTTTCGCGGTGGCACGGATGCGCAGCTGGGCGTCGCATTCGACCACCAGCAGGCGGACCGGACCGTCACCGAAGATCTGCATCACGATGGCGCCGTTGAACTTCAGGTTGGCCGACAGCAGGGCGCTGGCCGCCACCATCTCGCCGAGCGCGGAACGCACGGCCTTCGGATAGGCGTGCCGGGCCTGGATCTCGCGCCAGGTGTCGGAAATCTCGATCAGCTCGCCGCGTACGGCGGCGTTATCGAAAATAAATTTTTGCAGGGTGTCGCGCGGGGCGCTCATCACTTCATTCGTCATTCTTTATCCGATCTTCTTGAGCTGCGCCTTGAACAGCTGGCCGCGCGCCACATAGCTCGCGGCGCTGGCCTGCAGGCGCAGCAGGTCTTCTTCCGTCAGGGTGCGCACCGCCTTGGCAGGAGAACCGAGGATCAGCGATCCGTCGGGGAATTCCTTGCCTTCGGTGACCAGGGCGCCGGCGCCCACCAGGCAACCCTTGCCGATCCGGGCGCCGTTCAGGATCACGGCCTGGATGCCGATCAGCGAGCCGTCGCCTACCGTGCAGCCATGCAGCATGGCCTGGTGGCCGACGGTCACGTTCTTGCCCAGCACCAGCGGGTAGCCCATGTCCGTGTGCATCACCGTGCCTTCCTGGACATTGCTGTTCTCGCCGATGGTGATGCGTTCGTTGTCGCCGCGCAGCGTCGCGCCGTACCACACCGAGGCATTGGCCTCGAGCGTGACCTTGCCGATCAGGGTTGCCGTATCGGCCACGAAACTGGAAGCGTCGATCTCGGGCGCATGCTCGCCCAGCTGGTAAATCGCCATGGATGTGCTCGCGGAAGCTGAAATGCCGCTATTGTAAACCCCCAGCCCGCCATCGTCCGGTCGACAGGAAATGGGGTCATCCTGCGCAATATCAAGCGTCCCGTTATAATGCGAACGACCGTACTATTTTCGGCCGTATCCGGCCGTACTTTTATTCCGCAGCCATGATCCCGTCCCGTTCCGAATTCCTTCCCATCCGCGGCCTGCGCACCCATGTGCGCCACTGGGGCCGCGTAGGCGCCCCGAAAATCTTCATGCAGCACGGCTGGATGGACGTCTCGGCCTCGTTCCAGTTCGTGGTCGACTGCCTGCGCCAGGACTGGCACGTGATCGCCTTCGACTGGCGCGGCTTCGGCCTGAGCGAACGCTCGTCGGCCGACACCTACTGGTTCCCGGACTACCTGGCCGACCTCGAGGCGGTGCTCGACCACTACGCCCCCGGCGAAGCGGTGAACCTGCTCGGCCACAGCATGGGCGGCAATATCGTCAGCCTGTACGCCGGCATCCGGCCCGCGCGCATCGCGCGCCTGGTCAACCTGGAAGGCTTCGGCCTGCCGGCCACCCGTCCCGAGCAGGCGCCTGGCCGCTACGCGAAATGGCTGGACGAACTGCGCACCAGGCCGGAGATGCGCGGCTATGCCAGCCTGGACGAAGTGGCCGCGCGCCTGCAGAAGACCAATCCGCGCCTGCCGGGTGAGCGCGCGGCCTTCCTGGCCGGCCATTGGTCGGCCCTGGACGCGGACGGCCAGTGGCGCATCCTGGGCGACCCCGCGCACAAGATGACCGGGCCGCTGCTGTACCATGCCGACGAAGTGCTGGCCTGCTGGCGCCGCATCGCGGCCCCGGTGCTGTGGATCGAGGCGGAAGAGACCGAGATGTGGCGCTGGATGGGGCCGAAGGAAGAAGCGCGGGCCGAGATCGACCGCCGCCGCGCCCACTTGGCCGAGGTCACGGCGCGCATGATGCCGGGAGCGGGCCACATGCTGCACCACGACCAGCCGGAACTGCTGGCGCGCATGATCGAAGCCTTCCTGGACGGCGCCGAGGTGCCCGGCTAGGGAAGACGCACGCTGCCATGGCGTCAGCACGGGAGCGTGAATGCCGCGTACAATGTCCGGCACCATTGCCACCATTGCTACCCATTGCTACCCATTGCCGTGCCATGAAAGTCGATCTCCACTGTCATTCCAAGGTCTCCGACGGCGTGCTCGCGCCGGCCGCGGTTGCCGCCTATGCCCATCGCAGCGGCGTCGATGTCTGGGCCCTGACCGACCATGACGAAATCGGCGGCATCAAGGCTGCGCGCCAGGCCGCAACCAGCCTCGGGATGCGCTTCGTGGCCGGGGTCGAGATCTCGGTGACCTGGGCCAACGAGACCGTGCACATCGTCGGCCTGCAGATCGACGAGGACAACCGCGCGCTGGTCGAGGGCCTGGCCGCCACCCGCAACGGCCGCCAGGCGCGCGCGCGCGAGATCGCCGCCCAGCTGGCCGCGGCCGGCATCCCGGACGCCTACGAAGGCGCGCTGCGCTATGTCGGCAACCCCGACCTGATCTCGCGCACGCATTTCGCCCGCTACCTGGTCGAGACCGGCGCCTGCGGCACGACGGCCGAGGTGTTCCGCAAGTTCCTCACCGAGGGCAAGCCGGGCTATGTGCCGCACCGCTGGGCCACGCTGGAACAGGCGGTCGGCTGGATCCGCGGCGCCGGCGGCATCGCCGTGGTCGCGCACCCCGGCCGCTATCCGTTCAGCGACACGGCCGAAGGCGCGCTGTTCGACGCCTTCCGCCAGCTCGGCGGCAGCGCCATCGAAGTGGTCACCGGCAGCCATACGCCGGACCAGTACGGCGTCTATGCCGAACAGGCGCGGCGCTACGGGTTTCTTGCTTCGCGCGGCACCGACTTCCATGCGCCGGGCGAATCGCGCATCGAGTTCGCCGAGCTGCCGCCGCTGCCGGCCGGGCTCACGCCGGTCTGGCACGACTGGTTCTAGCCGTCCTTGTCCAGCTCTTGAAGAATCCCCCCTGCAGCCCAATCTTGGCAGCCTGACATCAACCAGCTCCAGGAGCCGCCATCCATGAAACGTGTCGTACTGTTCCTCGCCACCAACCTCGCCGTTGTGCTGGTGGTGTCACTCGTGCTCAACCTGCTCGGGGTAGGACGGGCGGTATCGGGGCAGGGGATCGACATCGCTTCGCTGGCAGTGTTTTCGCTGGTCGTGGGTTTCACCGGCTCCATCATCTCCCTCCTGATGAGCAAGCCGATGGCCAAGTGGTCGACCGGCGCGCGCGTCATCGTGCAGCCGGCCAACGGCACCGAGCGCTGGCTGGTCGACACCGTGCGCAGGCTGGCCGAGCGCGCAGGCATTGGCATGCCGGAAGTGGCCGTCTACGAGGGCGAACCGAATGCCTTCGCCACCGGCGCTTTCAAGAATTCCGCGCTGGTGGCCGTGTCCACCGGCCTGCTGGCCAGCATGGACCAGGACGAAGTCGAGGCCGTGCTCGGGCACGAAGTCGCCCACATCGCCAACGGCGACATGGTCACCCTGACCCTGATCCAGGGCGTGGTCAACACCTTTGTCGTGTTCCTGGCGCGCGTGGTGGGCTTCTTCGTCGATAAAGTGCTGCTGCGCGGGGACGACCGCGGCCCCGGCATCGGCTACATGGTCACCGTGTTCGTGTGCGAGATCGCCTTCGGCATCCTGGCCTCGATCATCGTGGCCTGGTTCTCGCGCCAGCGCGAATTCCGCGCCGACGCCGGCTCCGCGCGGCTGCTGGGCAGCGCATTGCCGATGCAGCATGCGCTGGCCCGGCTGGGCGGCCTGGCGCCGGGCGCGCTGCCGTCCTCGATGGCCGCTTCCGGCATCTCCGGCAGCGGCGGCGGCTGGGGCGCGCTGTTCTCGACCCACCCGCCGATGGAGCAGCGCATCGCGGCGCTGCAGGCGCTCCGTTAAGCCCACAGCATCAAGCCCAGGACAGGCAGAAAGGCGACCGATGGCCCAGCACTTCCAGATCCATCCCGACAATCCGCAACCGCGGCTGCTGAAGCAGGCGGCCCAGATCATCAGCGCCGGCGGCATCGTGGCCGCGCCCACCGACTCCGCGTATGCGCTCGTGTGCCGGCTCGACGACAAGGCCGCGGTCGAGAAGCTGCGCCGCATCCGCGGCGTGGACGACAAGCACCACCTGACCCTCCTGGTGCGCGACCTGTCCGCGATCGGGCACTTCGCCCGGGTCGACAATAGCCAGTACCGGCTGCTGAAAGCCACCATGCCGGGCCCTTACACGGTGATCCTGGAGGCGACGCGCGAAGTGCCGCGCCGCCTGTCGCATCCCTCGCGCAAGACGATCGGGGTGCGGGTGCCGGAAAACCGCATCATGCTGGCCCTGATCGAGGAGCTGGGCGAGCCCCTGATCGGCACCACGCTGCAGCTGCCCGGCGACGAGCACATGCTGTCCGATCCCGACGAAGTGCTCGAGCGCCTCGGCAAGCAGATCGAGCTGGTGATCGACGGCGGCGCCGGCACGCTCGAGCCGACTACCGTGATCGACCTGACCGGCCCCGCGCCGGAACTGGTGCGCGAGGGCAGGGGCGACCCGGCCGCCTTCGGCCTCTAGGGCGGGCGCGCGGACGGAGCTGCGTCTTCAGGCTTTCCTAACTGCCGGGCGCGGCGGACCTGATAGAATCGCGCAATGGATCCTGAACTCATACGCAACATCGCCGTCTACGCGCTCCCCGTTCTTTTTGCGATCACCCTGCACGAAGCCGCCCATGCCTATGTCGCCCGCTATTTCGGCGACAACACGGCCTATGCCGCCGGGCGCATGACCCTGAATCCGCTGGTGCACATCGACGTCTTCGGCACCATCGTCATTCCGATCGCGCTCTACCTCACCACCGGCTTCGTGTTCGGCTACGCCAAGCCGGTGCCGGTCGACTTCGCCCGCCTGCGCAACCCGAAGCGCGACATGGCCTGGGTGGCCCTGGCCGGTCCGGCCGCCAATTTCATCATGGCCTTCCTGTGGCTGGTGCTGGCGGTGCTGCTGGTCGCCTTCGGCGTCGACGAGGCCTTCCCGCACAAGGTGGCCCAGGCCGGCCTGATCGCCAACCTCTTGATGTTCGCCTTCAACCTGCTGCCGATCCCGCCGCTCGACGGCGGCCGCGTGCTCACCAGCCTGCTGCCGAACACCCTGGCCTACAAGTTCGCGCGCATCGAGCCCTATGGTTTCTTCATCGTGCTGGGGCTGATCTTCTTTAACCTGCTGGCGTTCTGGGTGATGCCGGTGATGGGCCTGGGACGCATGCTGCTGCAGCTGATCGCTTCGCCGCTGACCCTCTTGCTGGGCTGAGCCATGGACACGCGCACGCCGCCGGTTTCGCCCTGGGTTGCGCGCTTCGCGCCCCTGGCCCTTCCCGGCGAGGCGCTCGACCTGGCCTGTGGCAGCGGGCGCCACACGCGCCTGCTGGCCGCGCGCGGCATGCAGGTCACGGCGCTGGACCGCAATCCGGAGCTGCTGGCACCGCTGGCCGGACCCCAGGTCACGACCCTGCAGCACGACCTCGAAGCCGCCGATGCCACCTGGCCCTTCGCGCCGGGACGCTTCGCGCTGGTGGTCGTCACCAATTACCTGCACCGTCCGCTGTTTGCGCAGCTGGCCGCCAGCCTGCGTCCGGACGGATTGCTCATTTACGAAACCTTCGCGCAGGGGAACGAGGCCTTCGGCAAGCCGTCGAATCCGGACTTCCTGCTGGCGCCCGGCGAGCTGCTGGCGCTGGCGGGGGCGGGCGGGCTGCAGGTGCTGGCCTACGAGGACGGCCACGTCGAGCGGCCCCATCCGGCCCAGGTGCAGCGCCTGTGCGCGGCCGGGCCGGCTTTCGCCAAAGCCGAAGCCAGGCTCGACCACGAATCTCGCGCAGAATGAACCATTGCGGCGGGCGATCCGCTACAATCAGACTTTTATTTACTTTCCGGCACCGTCAACGCATATGATTAAGGGCAGCATCGTAGCAATCGTCACCCCGATGTTCGAGGACGGCAGTCTTGACCGCGACTCCCTGCGCAAGCTGATCGACTGGCACATCGCGGAAGGCACCGACGGCATCGTGATCGTCGGCACCACCGGCGAATCGGCCACTGTCTCGCCCGACGAGCACGCCGAACTGATCCGGATCGCGGTCGAACATACCGCCGGCCGCATTCCCGTCATCGCCGGCGCGGGCGGCAATTCCACCGTGGAAGCCATCGCGCTGACCCGGCATGCGAAGGAAGTCGGCGCCGACGCCTCGCTGCAGGTGGTCCCGTACTACAACCGCCCGACCCAGGAAGGCATGTACCGCCACTTCAAGGCGATCGCGGAAGCGGTCGACCTGCCGGTGATCCTGTACAACGTGCCGGGCCGCACCGTCGCCGACATGAGCAACGAGACCGTCGCGCGCCTGGCGCCGATCGACAACATCGTCGGCATCAAGGACGCCACCGGCAACGTCGGCCGCGGCATCGAGCTGCTGCGCATGGTGGACAAGTCCTTCGCCGTGTATTCCGGCGACGACCCGACCGCGATGGCCCTGATGTTCTGCGGCGCCGCCGGCAATATCTCGGTGACCGCCAACGTTGCCCCGCGCGCGATGCACGAACTGTGCGCCGCCGCCATGGCGGGCGACATCGCGCGCGCGGTCGAGATCAACAACCGCGTGCTCGACCTGCATGCCAGGCTGTTCGTCGAGCCGAACCCGGTGCCCGTGAAGTGGGCGCTGGCCGAGATGGGCAAGATCCCGTCCGGCCTGCGCCTGCCGCTGGCGCCGCTGTCTTCCTCGTTCCACGATACCGTACGTGGCGCACTGGCCCAGGCGGGCCTTCTCTCTGCCTGAACCTCCGGGTTCCGGTTCCCAGTACCTGATATCGAAAGCCATGACTAACCGCACCAACAAGACCCCTGCCGCCGCGCGCGTGCTGACGCTGAGCGTGATCGCGCTGAGCCTCTCGGCCTGCACCACCATCTTCGAATCGGACAAGGTCGACTACCGCGGCGCCAAGAAGGCGGCCAACCTGGAAGTCCCGCCGGACCTGACCGCGCTGCAGCGCGACAACCGCTATGCCATCCCGGACGGCAAGGGCGTGGCCACCGCTTCCGGCTTCCAGCAGCAGCTCGGCGGCCAGGCCGGCGTGGCGCCGGTGGCCGGCTCGATGCAGGCGATCGGCCCGCTCTCGACCGAAGCGGTGAGCGTGCAGCGCAATGGCGACCAGCGCTGGCTGGTGGTCAAGCAGACCCCCGAGCAGCTGTGGCCGCAACTGCGCCAGTTCTGGGAGAACCAGGGCTTCGCCATCGAGACCGAATCGGTCACCACCGGCACCATGGAGACCAACTGGGTCGAGAACCGCTCGAAGATCCCGCAGGACTTCATCCGCCGCTCGATCGGCCGGGTGTTCGACAGCGCCTACTCCACCGGCGAGCGCGACAAGTTCCGTACCCGCCTGGAGCGCCTGCCGGATGGCTCGACCGAAGTCTGGATCAGCCACCGTGGCGCCGAGGAAGTGCTGCAGGGCGCGCAGAAAGACACCACGGTCTGGACCGTGCGTCCGAACGACCCGGGCCTGGAATCGCAGTTCCTCGCGCGCCTGGTGGCGCAGCTGACCGGCGTCAAGGAAACCAAGGGCGCCGAGACCATGGTCGCGCAAGCCCCGGTGGCGGCGCCGCAGGCCAAGCTGGTCGGCAATGCCGTGCAGCTGGAAGAGGGCTACGACCGCGCCTGGCGCCGTGTCGGCCTGGCGCTCGACCGCGTCGGCTTCACCGTCGAGGACCGCGACCGCGTGCAGGGCGTGTACTTCGTGCGCTACGTCGATCCGGATGCAGCCAACAAGGATGGTTTCTTCAAGCGCCTGCTGAGCTTTGGCAGTTCCGAGGAAAAGGCCAAGGAAGCGCAGCGCTACCGCGTGATCGTCAAGGCCGAGCAGGGCGCATCGACCAGCCAAGTGAGCGTGCAGACCAACGACGGCAAGACCGACACCGGCGAGACCGGCGCCAAGATCCTCAAGCTGCTGACGGACGAGTTGAAGTAATCCGGCGCTGCCTGCGAAAAAACCGGCCATTGGCCGGTTTTTTATTGGCTGTTGTCTTTCGTAGGATAGGCCGGTCTTCCGCCCACGCCGTCAACTTCCTCGCCGCAGGCAACTCTCCTCCCGCGGTTCACGCGTCACCATCCGGTAGGGACGAAAAAAAACCGGCCCGCAGGCCGGTTCTTTCATCAGACCGTGCTGATTACTTGGTTGCAGCAGCGTCAGCAGCTTGCGAAGCAGCGTCCGAAGCGGCAGCAGCAGCGTCAGCAGCGGTCGAAGCGGCAGCCGAAGCGGCAGCAGCAGCGTCAGCCGGAGCAGCGACGGTTGCGTCGGTAGCGGCCGGGGTAGCAGCAGCGTCGGTGGTAGCAGCCGGTGCTTCGACGGCGGCCGGAGCGGTGGTAGCAGCGTCTTCTTTCTTGCTGCAAGCAGCCAGAGCAACAGCCATCAGGGAAACGATCAGCAGGGATTTTTTCATGATTTTCCTTAATATTTCAAAAGTAAGTACTGCTTGTTTGAATAATAATTACCGGTAATTATTGCTCAGAGGAATTTTCGTGCTTTCAATAAAAGCAATACTGCCAGATAGGCAACGGAACCTTCCTGACCTGATATTATAGCCAAATTTACTGAATCGCAATAGCGAACCCGTGCTGCATTGAAAGTATTTTGCGACTTAACAAACTTTAGTTTGTTACAAGTTGCAACCGCAGGGGGAACCCGTCCTCCAGCAGTGGTTTTTCAGGTCCTATAGCCCGGTAGTGCCCGGCTGTAAGGCGGCCTGCGACTCTGCCCAGATCGCCTCGAAGCGATGGCCCGGCAGATCGACCGCTTCCGGCGCATCGAATGCGGCCTCGCCCCGCATGTAGCCGCTGTGAAAGCGGCGCAGCACGTGCCGGCCATCGACGATACAGAAGGAATCGGTCAGGCCGTGCAGCGTCCTGGGTGTGGCGCGGCAGGCGACGGCATGGCTGTAGTCGCGCAGCAGGCGCAGGAAGCGCGGATAATGGCGCTCGATGTGGGCCGGACTGTGCATGGCCAGGCGCAGGCTGCCGCCGCCTTTCAAGTAGGTCCTGAGCGCCGCATCGACCTCGCTCGCGCCCAGCGGGAACACGGCGAAGTCCGGATCGAACAGATCGATCCGCTCGCGCGCCGCAGCCAGGCAGGCGCGCCACTGCGCCTCGAACCCGGCCCGGCTGTCGAAATGCGTGATGGCTGGCGCCCCCATGGTCTGCTCCTTCGCTGTCAGCCGGAATGTTCAGCCGAGTTCGACCCAGCCGTCCTGGTACCAGGTGTACAGCGCCTCGAGCACGTCGTCGGTGGCGCTTTCCAGCAGCTCTGCGCCGATGCGGCGCTCGTTGGCCAGCACATCGAGCACGGCCTTGTCGGCGCGGCCGACGGCAAAGGATTCGCCATTGATGAAGACGTTCTTGCCGCGGTAGAGCATCAGCGTCTTGCTCGACAGGCGCAGGCCCTTCCTGGCCGCGGTCTCCATGAAGCGTCCCACGGTCAGCGGCTTGGCCGGACCGGTAAAGAACACATTGTGTTTCGGCTCGGACAGGTATTCGCCCAGGAAGATGGCGACGTCCTGTTCGTCCCAGCGCACCTTGTTGAGTTCCTCGGCAATGGTGGACAGCATCTCGCGCGGGATCTCGGCCGGGTTCTTCTGCACCTGGAGCGCCGGGTCGGCATAGCGGCCCGGCAGGTCGATCGAGTCGGCCATGAACTGCAGGAAGGCTTCTCCCAGTTCCTGGTAGGAAGGCGAACGGAAGCCGATCGAATAGGTCATGCATTCGCCTTCGGCCACGCCGTCGTGCGCATAGTGCGGCGGCAGGTAGAGCATGTCGCCCGGCTCCAGCACGAATTCCTGTTCCGCCTCGAAGTTGGCCAGGATCTTGAGCGGCAGGCCCTCGATCAAACTCAAATCCTGCTGGGCGCTGATCTTCCAGCGCCGCCGGCCCTGCGCCTGCAACAGGAACACGTCGTAGGAGTCGAAATGGGGACCGACGCCGCCGCCATCGCCGGCCACGCTGATCATCAGGTCGTCCAGGCGCGCGTCCGGCACGAAGCGGAACTGGCGCAGCAGTTCGTCGGCGCGTTCGTCGTACAGGTTCACGCCCTGCACCAGCATGGTCCATTCGCGCTCGCCGCGCGCCGGCAGTTCGGTGAGCGGGCCGTGCTGCATGTCCCACTGGCCGTCGCGCAGGGTGACCAGGCGCGATTCGACGTAGTTCTGGCGCGCCAGTTCGGCCAGTTTCGCCACGCTGAGCAGGGGCTTGAAGCCGGGGATGGCCTGGCGGATGAGCAGCGGTTTCTTGTGCCAGTAATCGCGCAGGAACTGGGCGGGAGTAATATTCCCGAGAAGCGGTAATTTATTCATGCGCCATTATAACCAGCCCGGCCGGGCCGAACTACCGGGAAGCTGCCAGCCGCCAGCGAAGGGTATAATCCGCAGCTTACATTGAAAGGATCTGCGATGAAGATTGCCAAGAATACGGTCGTGTCGGTCAACTACAAGCTGTCGGACGCCCAGAACAACCTGATCGAGGAGGGCGCCCAGCCGATGGTGTACCTGCATGGCGGCTATGAAAACACCCTGCCGAAGATCGAAGAGGAACTCGACGGCAAGGAAACCGGCTACGCGTCGACGATCCAGGTCGAGCCGGAAGACGCCTTCGGCGACTACGATCCGGAGCTGGTCAAGGTCGAGGACCGCAAGCGCCTGCCGGAGCCGCTCGAAGTCGGCATGCAGTTCGAAGGCGTGGCCGATGGCGCGGACGACGAGCCGACCATCTTCACCGTCACCGACATCGCGGACGACAAGGTGGTCCTGGACGGCAACCATCCACTGGCCGGCATGGCGCTGCGCTTCGAGCTGTCGGTGATCGACGTGCGCGAAGCGACGGCCGAGGAGATCGCCCACGGCCACGTGCACGGCGCGCACGGCCACCATCACGAAGAGATGGACGACAGCGAAGCGGGCGACCACTTCCGCAGCCAGCCGCTGAACTGAAACGCGGCGGATACCGATAAAGGCGTGCACGTGCCGGCCAGGGCGTGCACGCTTTTTTATTGCCGGTCCGCCTGACCCGAGGCACCCGGCTCGCGCAGCGTCGCGCCGAGGCTGAACACGTTGTCGCCCTTGCGGGCCACGCGCAGTTCGATGGCCTCGGTCCCCACCGACAGGTGTCCCAGGTTGCCGTGCCAGCTGATGGCCGGCTGCGCATCGGGCGGCAGCTTGCCGCTGTCGATCACCAGCACCCGCCCCTGGAAGCCGGCGGCGCGCAGCTGTACCTGGCGGCGCGTGTCGGCGAAGCCGTCGTGTCCCGTGGGCGCCCGCTGCAGCAGGGCGCGCAGGCCGTTGGCCGGCTGCAGCAGCGGCTGCATGTTCCCTTCCGCGAACAGGACCACGGCGTCCACCTTGTCCTGCTTGGCGATCGCGAACAGGCGGTTCAGCCAGAAGCGGTTGGCGACGGCGCGGTCTTCGTACTCGCTGTTGCGCCCGGCCGCCGGCAGGTAGTGGTTGTTCGCCGCCGGCAGGTTGATGGTGGCGTACAGCACCTTGCCGACCTGCCAGTGGGCGTTCTCGGCGTAGCTGCGAAAACGCGGGCTGCTCGACAGGCGCGTCAAGGGCAGCTTGCTCCTGCCGAGCGCTTCCGGCTCGCTGTAGAACAGCTCGCGCAGCCGGTTCAGGCGCTCGATGGCATTCGTGCGCCCGGCCGAGTTGCGGCAGCCGGTCCAGTCGTCCCCGCTCAGGGACAGGATCACGGGCCGCCTGGCCTTGTCGAACAGGGCGCGCCGCTTCTGGTACACGCGGTCGCCGCAGGCTTCCTGCGCCCCCTTGATGCCGGTGACGACCAGGAAGGCCAGGTCGTCGTCCCTGGTGTCGTCCAGCACGGCCTTGAGCGCCGCTTCGCCGCCCTCGGCCGCGCGCCGGCCCACCACGGCGAAGCGGTGGGCATCCGGATCGGCTGGCGCCGCTTTCTTTTTCTTGTCGCGCGCGCAGGCCGGCGCCGCCACCATGCACGCGGCGAGCAAGGCGGCAAGCAGGAGCGGACGGCGCGCCCGCATCAGGCGACGAGGCGCTTGAGCTCGTAGAGCCGTTCGAGCGCTTCGCGTGGACTGAGGGCGTCCGGATCGATCGCATCCAGTGCGTGCTTCAATGCGCTTTCCTCATTCCCATCGCCATCGCCAGCGCCGTCGTCGGCAGCGGCAGGTCCGGCCGGCGCGTCCGCATCCTCGGCGCACGGCGCGGCGAACAGGTCGAGCTGGGGCGTGCTGTCCAGCGCCTGCGACTCGAGCCGGGCCAGGTGCTTGCGCGCGGCGCGGATCACCGCGGGCGGCACGCCGGCCAGCTGGGCCACCTGCAGGCCGTAGCTCTGCGATGCCGGGCCATCCTGCACCGCGTGCAGGAACACGATGCTGTCCTTGTGCTCGACCGCCGACAGGTGCACGTTGGCCGCGCTCGGATGGGCTTCCGGCAGCTGGGTCAGCTCGAAATAGTGGGTGGCGAACAGGGTGAAGCTGCGGCTGGACTCGATCAGGTGGCGCGCGATGGCCCAGGCCAGCGCCAGGCCATCAAAAGTAGAGGTGCCGCGGCCTACTTCGTCCATCAGCACCAGCGAGTGCTCGGTGGCACCGTTCAGGATGGCGGCCGACTCGGTCATCTCGACCATGAAGGTCGAGCGGCCGTTGGCCAGGTCGTCGCTGGCGCCGATGCGGGTATAGATGCGGTCGATCGGACCGATGCGCGCTTCGGCAGCCGGCACATAGCTGCCCACGTAGGCCAGCAGGGTGATCAATGCCACCTGGCGCATGAAGGTCGATTTACCGCCCATGTTCGGGCCGGTAATCAGGAGCATGCGGCGCTCGTCGGCGAGGCGGCAGTCGTTGGCGATGAAACGCTCGATCTGGTTTTCCACCACCGGGTGGCGGCCTTCGACGATGTTCAGGCAGGGTTCGTCGACGAGCTGCGGCGCGCACCAGTTGTTGCGTACCGCGTGACTGGTGAGCGCCACCAGCGTATCGAGCTGGGCCAGGCCGCCGGCGATCGACTGCAGGCAGCCGATGAAGGGCGCGAGGTCGCCCAGCAGGGCGTCGTACAGCATCTTCTCGCGCGCGAGGGCGCGGTCCTGGGCCGACAGCGCCTTGTCTTCGAACGCTTTCAGTTCCGGCGTGATGTAGCGCTCGCAGTTCTTCAGGGTCTGGCGGCGGCGGTAGTCGTCGGGCACCTTGTCGGCCTGGCCGTTGGTGACTTCGATGTAGAAGCCGTGCACGCGGTTGTACTCGACGCGCAGGTTGGCGATGCCGGTGCGGGCGCGCTCGCGCGTTTCCAGGTCGACCAGGAACTGGCCGGCGTTCTCGGACAGCGCGCGCAGTTCGTCGAGTTCGGCGTCGAAGCCGCGCGCGAACACGCCGCCGTCGCGCACCATCACGCTCGGCTCTTCCATGAGGGCGCGGCCGAGCAGATCGAGGCAGGCCTCGGGCGGCGACAAGAGCGCATGGATCTCGCCCAGCAGCGAGGTATCGCCGGCGGCGAAGCAGCGCGCCACGCCTTCGCGCAGCGCCGGCAGCTGCGCCAGGCCGTCGCGCAGGCAGGACAGGTCGCGCGGCCGCGCCGACAGCAAGGCGATGCGGGTGGTGATGCGTTCGATGTCGGGCACGTTCGACAGGATCGCCGACAGGGCCTGGGTCGCATCCTGGCGCGCCAGCGCGGCGATGGCCTGGTGGCGCGAACGGGCCAGGGCCTGGTTGCGGCGCGCATGGTGCAGCCAGTGGCGCAGCAGGCGCGAACCCATCGCGGTGCGGCAGCCGTCCAGCAGCGAGAACAGGGTCGGCGCTTCCTGGCCGCGGATGGTCTCGGTCAGTTCAAGGTTGCGGCGGGTCGCCGCGTCCAGGCCGATGTATTCGTTCTCGGTTTCGCAGGCCAGGCTCTTCACGTGCTGCAGGCCGCGCCCCTGGGTCGACTGGGCATAGCGCAGCAGCGCGCCGGCGGCTCCGAATGCGGCGCCCAGGCCGTCCGCGCCGAAGCCGGTGAGGGTGGCCACGCCCAGTTGCTCGAGCAAGGCATGGTGGCCCTTGAGCACGTCGAAATGCCATTCCGGCACGCGGTTGGTATGCGCCACCGGCTCGGATGCGAACAGGTCGGCATCGCAATCGGCGCGCAGGATCTCGGCCGGCGCGATGCGTTCGAGTTCGTGCGCGAGGCGCGCTTCGGCGGCGCGCGCGTCGCCGGAGAACTCCATCAGGCGCAGCACGCCGCTGGCCAGCGACAGCCAGGCCAGGCCCACGGTAACCGTCTTGCGCTGCGACAGCATGCACAGGGCCAGCAGCGGGCGCTCGGCTTTTTCCGGCAGCAGGTCGCTGTCGGTCAGGGTGCCCGGGGTGACCACGCGCACCACCTTGCGCTCGACCGGCCCCTTGGACAGCGCCGGGTCGCCGATCTGCTCGCAGATGGCGCAGGACTCGCCGATCTTCACCAGCTTGGCCAGGTAGCCGTCCAGCGAATGGAAGGGCACGCCGCACATCTTGATCGGCTGGCCGTTCGAGGTGCCGCGCGCCGTCAGGGTGATGCCCAGCAGGCGCGCCGCCTTTTCCGCATCGTCGTGGAACAGCTCGTAGAAATCGCCCATGCGGTAGAACACCAGCATGCTCGGGTAATCGGCCTTGATGCGCAGGTATTGCTGCATCATCGGGGTGACTTTTTCCGCCGGACTGGTCTTGAGGGCGGCGGCGTTGATTTCGTTGGGAGCGTTCATGTCTTCGTGATTCGGTACGGCAGGCGCAGGTGCGGAAACAAGTGCGGGCCAGGGCTTGCCATTCTACCGCGATCGGATCGGGCAGCGCTGCAAAACGGACAATCCACTGTCCCGCTGTTGCAATGCCGCAGGCAGCCCGCCAAGCGGCAGCGGCGTCTTCGTCAAGCCAGGGTGCAGGTCCCGCTGACTGCCGGTTGATCGCCGCCGTGGACGACGAAGGTGGCGCCGTCCGCGCTGGCGTACAGGGCCACGCTGGTTCCCAGCGCGACCGGGGCGCGGAAGCGGCAGGCGATACGCACTGCATGGCGGCCGTACGTGTTTTCCAGGGCGGCGCAGCCCGCTGCCAGCGTGTGCATGCCGTGGATGATCGGCGCGCGCATGCCCAACAGGCGCGCGCTCCAGCCGTAGAGGTGGATCGGATTCCAGTCGCCGGACAGGCGCGCGTAGCGGCGGCCGGCCGCCGGGTCCAGCGTCCACTGCGCCAGCGGGGCGCCGGCCAGCGCAGCCAGGACGGCGGCCTCGGGCTCCCGGGCCCTGCCGCCCTGGCTGCGCTGGCCGCGCCGGATCAGATACGTGCTGCTGCAGGTGAATACCGGCGCGCCATCCGCGCTGCCGATGGTCTCCAGCACGCAGCGCAGGGCGCCGCCGGCCGAGGGCGGCGGCAGGCGCAGCACGGTGCGCAGCAGCAGCGGCTGCCCGGGGGGCACGGCGCCGTGCTCTTCGAGGACGTTTTCCATGTGGACCAGGCCCGCGATACGGAAGGGGAAGCGCCGGTCGAGCATGGTCGCCAGGTGCGCGCGCTGCGCACACAGGTACCACCAGGTCAGCGGAACCGGTCCGTCGGCGAAGCCGAAGGCGCTGCGGTAGCGCGCGATGTCCGCCAGCGGCAGGCGTTCGAGCCGGTACTCGGTCACGAGTTCCGGCACGGAAGAAGGCGGGGCGGGGCGCGCACGCTTGAAGAGCGCCCGCAGCAGCAGGGACAGTCCCATGGCCGGCAGCGCCGGCGCAAGGGGAGGAGACACCGCCGGCATCAGCCCTCGGCCACGCGCTGCTTGATGTGGGCCAGCGCCTCGTCCACCTGGTCGATCAGGATCAGGCACAGGTCGCCGGCATCCAGGCGCGCCAGCGCGCGGTCGATCGCGACGAATTCGCCGTTGATCTCCTCCACGTGGCTGGTGCGGGTGGCGCCCTGCAGGCCACGGCGCAGCAGCGCCACGACTTCACCGTCGGCACGGCCGCGCTGGCACTGGTCCTGGTACAGCAGCACCTCATCGAAGGCCTTGCCGAGGATTTCGGTCTGCTGGGTGATGTCCTGGTCGCGGCGGTCGCCGGCGCCGCTGATCACCACCGAGCGGCGCTTGCCCGGCATGCCCTCGACGGCATTGACCAGCGCGGCGATCGCATCCGGGTTGTGGCCGTAGTCGGCGATCACGGTGGCGCCGCGGTAGTCGAACACATTGAAGCGGCCGGGCGCGTTGTCGCTCTCGCCGACGAAGGTCTTCAGCCCGAGGCGGATCTTGTCCCAGGCGGTGCCCACGGCCCAGGCCGCGGCCACAGAAGCCATCACGTTCTCGACCTGGAAGCCGACCGTGCCGCCGCGCGTGATCGGCACTTCCGACAGCGCCACACGTTCCTCGAAACGGCCCTGGGCGGCGACCAGCGCGCCATCCTCGACGAACACCACGCGCCGGCCCTGGGCGCGGTGCATCGCCATCAGCGGGTGGCCGGCATCGGGCGCGAAGAAGGTGACGTCGCCGCGGGTGACGTCGGCCATCGCCGCCACCGCCGGATCGGCCGCGTTCAGCACGGCCATCCCGCCCTCGGCCACGTTCTGCACGATCACGCGCTTGAGCACGGCCAGGTCTTCCAGCGTGGTGATGTAGTTCAGGCCGAGGTGGTCGCCGGCGCCGATGTTGGTCACCACCGCCACCTGGCAGCGGTCGAAGGCCAGGCCTTCGCGCAGCAGGCCGCCGCGCGCGGTCTCGAACACGGCCGCGTCCACGTCCGGGTGCAGCAGCACGTTGCGCGCGCTGCGCGGGCCCGAGCAGTCGCCGCTGTCGATGCGGCGGCCCTCGATGTAGACGCCGTCGGTATTGGTCATGCCGGTGCGCAGGCCAGAGGCCGTCAACAGGTGCGCGATCAGGCGCACGGTGGTGGTCTTGCCGTTGGTGCCGGTGACGGCCACCACCGGGATGCGGCCGTCGTCGCCGCTGGCGAACAGGGTGTCGACGATGGCTTCGCCGATCGGCCGCGGCTTGCCGAACGAAGGCGCCAGGTGCATGCGCAGGCCGGGCGCGGCGTTGACCTCGACGATGCCGCCGTTCTGGTCCTCGATGGGTTTGAGCACGCTGTCGCACACCAGGTCGACGCCGCAGATGTCCAGGCCCACCATGTGGGCGGCGGCGATGCAGCGCGCCGCCACTTCCGGGTGGACGTCGTCGGTGACGTCGGTGGCGCTGCCGCCGGTGGACAGGTTGGCGTTATTGCGCAGCACCACGCGCTGGCCGTTGGCCGGCACCGAGTCGGCATGCAGGCCATGCTTGGCCAGGGTGGCCAGGGCGATGTCGTCGAAGCGGATCTTGGTGAGCGAGGTGGCATGGCCGTCGCCGCGGCGCGGGTCGCGGTTGACCTGCTCCACCAGTTCGCGCACCGTCAGCACGCCGTCGCCCGTCACCTGCGGCGGGTCGCGCCGCGCGGCGGCCACCAGCCGGTCGCCGATGACCAGCACCCGGTAGTCGTGGCCCGGCAGGTAGCGTTCGACCAGGATGTCGTCGCGGAATTCCGAGGCGGCGTGGAAGCCCGCGCTCAGCTGTTCCTTCGTGGTGACGTTCACCGTCACGCCCTTGCCCTGGTTGCCGTCCTTCGGCTTGATCACCACCGGCAGGCCGATTTCCAGCGCGGCGGCCCAGGCGTCTTCGGGGTCGCTCACGCTGCGTCCCATCGGCACTGGAACGCCGGCGGCGTCCAGCAGCTTCTTGGTCAGTTCCTTGTCCTGGGCGATGGTCTCGGCGATCGCGCCGGTGGCGTCGATCTCGGCGGCCTGGATGCGGCGCTGGCGGCTGCCCCAGCCGAACTGCACCAGGCTGCCTTCGGTCAGCCGGCGGAACGGGATGTTGCGTGCGCTAGCTGCCTGCACGATGGCGCCGGTGGAGGGGCCGAGGCGCACGTCTTCGTCCAGTTCGCGCAGGCGCGCCAGGGCGCCGGCCAGGTCGAAGACGCCGTCCACCCGCGCGGCCTGTACCAGTTCCTGGGCCAGTTCAAGCGCCAGGCGGCCGACGTCTTCCTCGCTGTATTCGACCACCACCTGGTAGATGCCGCGTTCGACGGTGGCGGTGGTGCGGCTGAAGGTGACCGGGCAGCCGGCTTCGGCCTGCAGGGCCAGCGCCACGCGTTCGAGCACCTGGGCCAGCGAGACGGTGTCTTCATGGCCGTAGGGCTGCAGTTCGCCCACTTGCGGGAAGCGCGCGCGCAGGCGCGTCTCGAAGCCGGCCAGCTGCCCGATCGACTCTTCGTCAGGCGTGCAGGCGACGATCGCTTCCACCGAGGTATGGTGGCTCCAGAGGTTGGGGCCGCGCAGGGCCCGTACGCGAGATACTTCCATGAATCTTCAATCCTTAATGAGTCGTCTTCTTCGGGGTGGCATCGAAGGCGCGCAGGCCGCCGCAGATCAGGTCCGCCGGCACGCCCAGCGCCCATGCCGCCGCCACGGCGGCCAGCACGCTGTCCGGATGCTTCACCGTGGCCGGCGGGATCTTCGCCAGTTCCAGCAGCGCTTCCTCGCTATCGAAGCCTTCGGCCAGCACGATGCGCCCGTCGCGCACGAACACCGCGCGCTCGCCCTGGGCGCGGTGATTGGCCAGCACCTCGTTGTTCTCGTCGAGCGCATAGAAGATCACGCGGCCGTCGGACAGTTCGGCCAGCGCCGCCACCGCCTCGTTGGCGGCGTTCAGCACGGCCGTGCCTTCGGGCAGGATCACGTCGACCTGGCTGCGGATTACGTTGCGCATGGCGTCATCGTCGTGGATGTGGAAGCCGGCCAGCTCCGGCAGGCCTTCCATGTCGGTGACGACGCCGACCAGGCAGCGGTCGTAGGGCAGGCCTTCGGCGAGGATCGAGCGCGCGTTCGATTCGAACACGGCGGTCTGCACGGTGCGGTTGATCAGGAGGCGCTGGCCGGCCGCGAAGCCGGTCGCATCGCGGTTGCTGACCTGGCGCGCGTCCAGGTACAGGCCTTCGCCATTGGCTACGCCGACGTGCTTGCCGGTGATGTGCGCCAGGCAGCCCACCAGGCGCGCGATCAGGCTGGTGCCGAGGGTGCCGGTGACGCCCACCACCGGGATGCGCCCGGTCTCGCCATCGGCGAACAGGTGTTCGACGATGGCCTTGCCGACCTTGCGCGGCTGGCCGCTGGCCGGCTTGATATGGGCCAGCAGGCCCGGGCTGGAATTGACCTCGATGATCGCGCCGCGCTGTTCTTCCAGCGGGCGGCCGATGTCCTCGCAGACCAGGTCGATTCCGGCCACGTCCAGGCCGACGATGCGTGCTGCCAGGGCTGCCGCCCGGGCGACCTCCGGGTGTACCAGGTCGGTGACGTCGTCGGCGACGTTGCCGTTCACCTGGATCAGCACCTTCTGCCCGGCCTGGGGGATGGAGTCCGGGCTCATGCCCTGGCGCTGCAGGTCGAGCAGGATCTCGCTGTCGTGCGGATTGACGCGGCCGAGCGGGTGTTCCTCGTTCTCGCCGCGGCGCGGGTCGGTGTTGATCTGGCTGTCGCACAGGGCCTGCACGGTGGACTGTCCGTCGCCCGTGACCCACAGTGATTCGCCGCGGGCGGCGGCCACCACTTCGCGGCCCACTACCAGCAGGCGGTGTTCGTTGCCGGTGACGAAGCGCTCGACCAGCACGGCGCTGCTGTCGCCGGCCTGCGCGGCGATCGCGTAGGCGGCCCGTACGTCCGCCTCGCTCACCAGGTTCAGGGTCACGCCGCGCCCGTGGTTGCCATCGACCGGCTTGAGCACGACCGGCAGGCCGATGTCCTGTGCTTCTTCCCAGGCGGCGTCGGCGCTGCGCACCAGCGCGCCTTCCGGCACCGGCACGCCGCAGGAGGCGAGCAGGGTCTTGGTCAGGTCCTTGTCGCTGGCGATGCCTTCGCCGATGGCGCTGGTGCGGTCGGTCTCGGCGGTCCAGATGCGGCGCTGGGCGGCGCCGTGGCCGAGCTGCACCAGATTGCCCTCGGTGAGGCGGATCGAGGGGATGCGGCGCTCGGTGGCGGCATCGACGATGTGGGCGGTGGACGGGCCCAGGCACCAGCGGTCCACCAGTTCGGCCAGCCCGCGCACGGCGGCGTCCAGGTCGAACGGGGTATCGTTGATGGCGGCCATCATCAGCGCGTGGCCCGCTTCCAGCGCGGCGCGGCCGACCGTCTCGTCGCGGGTGCGGAAGGCCATCTTGTACACCCCGCGCTGGCGCGTGGAGCGGGTCTTGCCGAAGCCGGTCTGCATGCCGGCCAGGTTCTGCAGCTCGAGGACGATGTGTTCCAGGATGTGGCCGGCCCAGGTGCCGTCCTGCAGGCGCTCGATGAAGCCGCCGTGGCGGCCGACGCCGCAGTGGTGCGCCACCAACCCCGGCAGCCAGGCGACCAGGCGCTCGGTGAAGCCGGGCAGGGTATTCGAGGGGTAGTCTTCGAGTTCGCCGATGTCGAGCCAGGCCTCGATCACCGGGCGGTAGGTCCAGATGTTCGGGCCGCGCAGGTGGGTCACGCGGAGGAACTGGATGTCGTTCTTCTTGTTCATGAAATAGTGCCTTTGCTGGCTGCGCGCTGTGCGTGCCGCCGATCTTGCCTGTGGTTGCCTGCCTGTCACGACGGAAGCTTGCCGCCGGTCCGTTGCGCACATCCTGTATACTTGCCGGCCCGCAGCTTACCGGGCCGAAACCTTTTCTGCCAGTTAGGGATATTCCTGTCATCCAAAGGATACGCAGAAACGTTATGCCTGTTTGTGGAGCGTTTCACGCAAACGGACATTCCGGCACTCCCGTGCAACGCTGCCGACGTAGCACTGTCTGGCACGCGTTTGCCGCATGCTGCTCACTCCACCAGAACCCATGCCTGATGTCGGGCGCACTACATGACAACTCAACAACTTGCTATCCCGTCGTCCCTGGCGGTGGCCAGCGCTGTATTGCCTGAACACTGGCAAAATGACGTTGCGAAACAGCTTGCACCTGGGGAAAACGTTTTGACCAGCGTCGAGGTTGACCTCGATGCGAAATTACATTTCAGGAAGGGCCTGGTGGTCGTGACCGAGCGCCGCCTGCTGGCCCGTGGCCCCGGCGAGGATACGTGGCGCGACTGGACCTACCGTCCCGGCCTGGCGCTGCGCCACCACGACCATGCCGGCGTCGGCCACCTGGAGCTGGTCGATACCGAGGGCCTGCTGGCCGCCTGGCGCTTCACCCTGGGCCAGAACCTGAACGCGATCCGGGTGGTGGACCATTTCGGCGAGCAGCTCAAGAGCGCGGTGACGGGCGTGCCCGTGATCCTGCCGGAAGGCCATGCCTGCCCGAGCTGCAAGGCGCCGCTCGAGGCCGACGACGCCGAATGCGCGGTGTGCGCCAAGGTGCTGCACACCCCGCCCTCGACCTGGACGTTGCTGCGCCTGTGGCGCTTCGCCCGGCCCTACAAGGGCCAGCTGCTGCTGGGCTTCCTGTTGATGGTCGGTTCGACCGGGGCGCACATGATCCCGCCGTATCTGACCAAGCCGCTGATGGACAATGTCCTGATCCCGTACCAGAACGGCCAGACCATCGACGGCTCGCTCGTCTATTTATACATGGGCGGCCTGTTCGGCGCGGCGCTGCTGGCCTGGGCGCTGGGCTGGGGCAAGACCTACGTGCTGGCGCTGGCCTCCGAGCGCATCAGCGCCGACCTGCGCTCGACCACCTATGAACACCTGCTGCGCCTGTCGCTGGAATACTTCGGCGGCAAGCGCACCGGTGACCTCATGTCGCGCATCGGCAGCGGTTCCGACCGGATCAGCGTGTTCCTGTCGCTGCACCTGCTCGACTTCCTGTCCGACGTCCTCCTGATCATCATGACGGGCGTGATCCTGTTCAGCATGAATCCCTGGCTGGCGCTGGTGACCCTGGTGCCGCTGCCCTTCATCGCCTGGATGATCCACGTGGTGCGCGACCGGCTGCGCACCGGTTTCGAGAAGATCGACCGCGTGTGGGGCGAGGTGACCAACGTGCTGGCCGATACCATTCCGGGCATCCGGGTGGTGAAGGCCTTTGCCCAGGAAAAGCGCGAAGCGGCGCGCTTTCGCGAAGCGAACAGGCACAACCTTGCCGTCAACGACAAGTTGAACAAGGTCTGGTCGCTGTTCTCGCCGACCGTCTCGCTGCTGACCGAAATGGGTCTGCTGGTGATCTGGATCTTCGGCATCTGGCAGGTCTCGCGCGGCGAGATCACGGTGGGCACGCTGACCGCCTTCATCGCCTACAGCGGCCGCTTCTACGTGAAGCTCGATTCGATGAGCCGCATCGTCTCGGTGACGCAAAAATCGGCCTCGGCGGCCAAGCGCATCTTCGACATCCTCGACCACGTCTCGAGCGTGCCGGACCCGGTCAACCCGGTCAAGGTGGACAAGGTACGCGGCGACATCGCGCTGCGCGAAGTCGGTTTCCGCTACGGCAACCGCGCGGTCAACCGCGGCATCTCGCTCAACATCAAGGCGGGCGAGATGGTGGGCCTGGTCGGCCATTCGGGTTCGGGCAAGAGCACGCTGGTCAACCTGATCTGCCGCTTCTACGACGTGGCCGAAGGCGCGATCCTGCTCGACGGCACCGACATCCGCTCGTTCGCGGTGGCGGACTACCGCCGCCACATCGGCCTGGTGCTGCAGGAACCCTTCCTGTTCTTCGGCACGATTGCCGAGAACATCGCCTACGGTAAGCCGGGCGCCACCCGCGAAGAAATCATCGCGGCGGCGCGCGCGGCCCACGCCCACGAGTTCATCCTGCGCCTGCCGCAGGGCTACGACTCGATGGTGGGAGAGCGCGGCCAGGGCCTGTCGGGCGGCGAGCGCCAGCGCATCTCGATCGCGCGCGCACTGCTGATCGACCCGCCGATCCTGATCCTCGACGAAGCGACGTCCTCGGTGGATTCGGAAACGGAAAAGGAAATCCAGAAGGCGCTCGACAACCTGGTGCAGGGCCGCACCACGATCGCCATCGCGCACCGCCTGTCCACGCTGCACCGGGCCGACCGCCTGGTGGTGCTCGACCGCGGCGTGGTGGTGGAAGAGGGCAGCCACGACGAGCTGATGGCGCGCGAGGGCGCCTACCACCGCCTCTACGAAGCGCAGGCGCGCAACGTGGACCAGGATCCGGACGATAACGAATAAATGCGGGAAGACTGATGGGTACGACTTTTCAACTGCGCCGTGATGCGTTCGGCAAGCTGGTGCTCACCACCGCCGGGGGGGAGGAGCATGTCGGCGTGATTCCGGTGCGCGCCTTTCCGATCCAGGCGCCGACGCGCGGCATCTCGCTGGTGCGCGAGGGCGGCAAGGAAGTGGCCTGGATCGACGACCTGGACGCGGCGCCCGACGCCGTGCGCCGGTTGGTGCAGGAAGAGATCGCGGGCCGTGAGTTCATCCCCGAGATCCTGCGTATCAAGGACGTCTCGAGCTTCGCCACGCCCTGCACCTGGTATGTGCAGACCGACCGCGGCGATACCGAGTTCGTGCTGAAGGTGGATGAGGACATCCGCCGCGTCGGCGAGGCCTCGCTGTTGGTCGCGGACAACCACGGCATCAACTTCCTGGTGCGCGACATGTTCCGCATCGATAAGAATAGCCGCAGGATCCTGGACCGCTTCCTGTAATCGGCCTCTCAAGCGCGCGTGGCCGCCCATTCGTGCTACCGTTTTCGCTCATTCGGAGGAATTTCCCGGCTCCGGGCCCAGTGGAATGGGCTGTCCGACGTCACCGACGCGCGCATGCTGGCCAGGCAACTGGTCTGGGCCGCGAACACGGACGGCGCGCGCAACGAAGCCTTCAACATCGTCAACGGCGACCTGTTCCACTGGAGCTGGCACTGGGGCCGTCTTGCCGACCGGTCCGGCGTCCAGGCGGCGGGCTTCAGCGGCACCGTGCAGCCGCGCGAGGCCGCGATGGCGCAGGACCATGCGCTGTGGCGCGGCATCGCCGCGCGCCACGGACTGGTGGAGCCCGATCTCGATCGCCTGGCCTCGCCCTGGCATACCGATCTCGACCTGGGGCGACCGATCGAAGTCATGACCGACATGGCGCGCAGCCGCAAGCTCGGATTCACCGCCTACCAGGCGAGCGAGGAGTCCTTCTTCGACCTGTTCGCCCAGCTGCGCGCGGCGCGCCTGATTCCCTGAGCCGGGCCATGCGCTTGCGCCGGCGGCTGGTTGCTGCTACATTCGTTAACACGTTAACGAAATGAGGATATCGCTGTGTTGCAGCCCAAGCACATCTGCATCGAGGCCGGCCCGGTCCCGCTCCTGGCCAGCTGCTGGACGGTACCCGGAGCCGCCGCCACTGTCATCCTGCACCCGGCCACCGCCGTCACCCAGGACTATTACGCGTCCTTCGCGGCCTGGCTCGCCGCACGCGGCTTCAACGTCGTCACCTATGACTACCGCGGCACCGGCCGCTCGCGTCCGGCCAGTCTGCGCGGCTTCGACGCCAGCATGACGGACTGGATCGACGGCGACGTGGCGGCGGTCACGCGCTGGGCCGGACACCGCTTTCCCGCGCTGCCGCTGCTGGCGGTCGGCCACAGCGTGGGCGGCCATGCGATCGGTCTTTCAGCCGCGACCACGCGCCTGCGGGCTGGCGTGCTGGTGGCGTCCCATGCGGGCGCCAGCAGCACCGTGCGCGGCCTGGCGGAGCGCCTGCGGGTGCGCTTCCTGCTGCGCGTGCTGGCGCCGCTGCTGTGCGCGCTGTTCGGCTACATGCCAGGCCGGCGCATCGGCCTGGGCGAAGACCTGCCGCGTGGCGTGATGCTGCAATGGGCCGGCTGGACCGCGCTGCCGCGCTACTTCTTCGACGACCCGGCGCTCGATGCCGCACGCCGCATGGCCCGGGTCGGGATCCCGCTGCTGGTATTGGGCTTCGACGACGATCCCTGGGCCAATCCGGTCGCGGTCGACATGCTGGTCTCGCACCTGGTCAATGCGCAGGTGGAGCGCCGCACCATCGATCCGCGCGCGGCCGGCGTGCCGGCGGTGGGCCACATGGGCTTCTTCCGGCGCCGCTGCGAAGCGGCGCTATGGCCGCAGCTGGCCGACTGGCTGCATGTCCAGGCGCGGCAGGCCGGCGGGCAGCAGGAGGTGGCGCATGGCGCCTGCTAAGCCACGCTTCGTCCAGCTCCTGAACCGCGCCCAGCGCGCCCTGCAGCGCTGGATCGAGGCCCGGCCCGAATCGTGGGAAGGCGTCAGCGCCGCCCAGGCCGGCCTGCTGTTCGTGCTGCGCGCGCGCGGCGACGCCGCCATCGGCGAGATCGCCGCCGAGCTGGGCGTGGCGCCGGCCGCGGTGACCAACCTGTCCAAGCGCATGCAGGCCGCCGGGCTGGTCGAGCGCGTGGCCGACGCCAGCGATGCGCGCCTGACGCGCCTGCGCATGACCGGACAGGGCGCCAGCGCAAGCCTGCGCGCTAGCGAAGTGCTGGCGGAATTGAACGGACGCTTGGCCGCGGGTTTTAGCGCGCAGGAGCTGGAGACGGTCGCGCGCTGGCTGCGGCAGGCGGCGGCGCTGGCGCCCGATGCCATGCACGAGTAAGGCCTGGACGTGCGTATGCTCGCCTAGGCCGGCGCCCGCTCGGGCTGGCATGGCGCCATTGCAGGGATTGTGGGAGGAGGCCGCGTACGAGGAAGTGACGCGGAGTGTACGCGTGCTCACATACTGCAAACCTTGCCGCGGGTACACTCGTCCCATCCGACAGGCTACCAGGAGATGCGATGGACTCGATCAACCGCAACCAGGCGGAACAGAACCGGCTCGACCTCAGCGGCCCGCAGGCCGTGCAGCGCCTTCGGGAAATGGCGAAGGATGCCGACAGCTGCTTCTTCGTCACCGATGGTGGCCTTGGCCCGAACCGGGGCGTGCGGCCGATGAGCGTGCGCGAAGTGGACGATGCGGGGCACCTGTGGTTCCTCAGCGCTAACGACAGCCACAAGAACGCGGAGATCGCGGCGCAGTCCGGCGTGAAGCTGTATTTCCAGCAGGGCGCGCACTCCGGCTTCCTCGAGGTCGACGGCCACGCCGAGATCGTCACGGACCGCCGGCGCATCCGTGAACTGTGGAATTTCATGCTCAAGACCTGGTTCACCGAGGGCGAAGACGACCCACGCATTACCGCCATCCGCGTGATTCCGCGTCACGGCTATTACTGGGACAACAAGCACGGCGATGCCGTCGCCGGGGCCAAGGTGGTGGTGGGCGCTGTCCTCGGCAAGACGCTCGACGATTCGATCGAAGGCACGCTCAGCTTCTGACAGGTGGCGCATGAGCGGATCACGCCACTTCATCGTCGTCACCATCGGCTCGGCCGGCGACCTGTTTCCCTTCATGCGCTTGGCGCTGGCCTTGCGGGATGCGGGGCACCGGGTCAGCATGCTCGGCCCCGTGCAGCACGCGCCTTTCGTGGAGCCGACCGGCCTGCGCTTCCACGGCCTGCCGGCCGACGAAGCGGTGCTCGACCATCCCGACCTGTGGCATCCGACCCGCGGCCTGCCGCTGGTCTGGCGCGCCACGCGCCCGGCCATGGCCCAGCTGCCGGCCTTCGCCAGCACGCTGCCGCCGGATGAGCGCGGACTGCTGCTGGTGCATCCGCTGGCCCTGCCCGAGGCCGACCTGTGCCGCGCGCTGCGTCCCGGGCTGCGGGTGGCGGCGGCCTACCTTGCGCCCTCGAACCTGCCGACCGTGCACGATCCGCTGCTGCTCGGACCATGGCCGGTGCCGCGCTGGGTACCGCTGGACGTGCGCGGCTGGCTGTGGCGCTGCCTGGGCCGGCGGCTGGTCAATCCGGTGGCGCTGCCGGACGTGAACGCGGCGCGCGCCGCCCACGGCCTGGCGCCGGTACGCGACCTGCTCGGCCATATCATGGCGGTGCCCGACCTGTCCCTGACCCTGTTCCCCGACTGGTTCGCACCGACCCAGCCGGACTGGCCGCAGCCGCTGCTGCGCGCCGGTTTTCCGCTGTACGACCCTTCGCCCGACGCCGCGCTGGCGCCGCAGCTGGCGGCCTTCCTGGCCGCGGGCGCGCCGCCGCTGGTGTTCACGCCCGGCACCGGCAACCGCCAGGCCGCCCATTACTTCCGCTGCGCGCTCCAGGCCTGCGCCCGGCTCGGCCGGCGCGCGATCCTGCTGACGCCGCACCGCGCGCAGTTGCCGGCCGAGCTGCCGGATTCCGTGCTGTGGCAGGACTACGTGCCGCTGCGCCTGCTGCTGCCGCAGGTGGCGGCGCTGGTGCACCACGGCGGGATCGGCACGCTGGCCGAAGCCCTGCGCGCGGGCACGCCGCAGCTGGTGGTGCCGCTGGCGCACGACCAGTTCGACAATGCCGCGCGGGTGCGGGCGCTGGGCGTGGGCACGAGCCTGCGCGCCACCCGCCTGACCCCGGCGCGGCTGGAGCAGAGCCTGGCGGCACTGCTGGACAACGCCGCGGTGGCGCAGGCCTGCAGCCGGCTGTCCGCACTGGCCGGCCCGGCCGACCTGGAGCCGCTGTGCCGGCGCCTGGAAGCGCTGGCCGCCTGAGCGCAGCCGGCCACTCTGTCCACACTGGCCGCACTGTTGGGAAGCGCACCGACGGTTCCGCGCGCCTGCGTTGAAATGGGACATCGAGCTGACCATGCCGGGGAATCCATGCGCCACAAGACCACTGCGCCGCCCGCCGCGGGCGAGAGCCGGGAAGGCCACGTCCGCGTACGCGGCGCCCGCGAGCACAACCTGAAGAACGTCGACGTCGACATCCCGCGCGGCGCGCTGGTCGTGTTTACCGGGGTGTCCGGCTCCGGCAAGTCTTCGCTTGCCTTCGGCACGCTGTACGCCGAGGCCCAGCGGCGCTACCTGGAATCGGTCTCGCCCTACGCGCGCCGCCTGTTCCACCAGATGGCGGTGCCGGAGGTGGACGCGATCGACGGCCTGCCGCCGGCGGTCGCCCTGCAGCAGCAGCGCGGCTCGCCCACCGCGCGCTCCTCCGTGGGCAGCGTCAGCACCCTGTCGAACTCGCTGCGCATGTTGTATTCGCGCGCCGGCGACTATCCGCCCGGCTTGGCGCTGCTGTACGCCGAATCCTTCTCGCCGAACACCCCGGAAGGCGCCTGTCCAGAGTGCTCCGGCCTGGGCCGGGTGTACGAGGTGACCGAACAGTCGATGGTGCCGGACGATACCCTTACCATTCGCGAGCGCGCGGTGGCGGCCTGGCCGCCGGCCTGGCATGGCCAGAACCTGCGCGACATCCTGGTCACGCTCGGCTACGACGTCGATACCCCCTGGCGCGAGCTGCCGAAAAAGGACCGCGACTGGATCCTGTTTACCGACGAGACGCCGACCGTCCCGGTCTATGCCGGCCTGAGTCCGAAGGAAACCAGGGCGGCGCTCAAGCGCAAGGAAACCCCCAGCTACCAGGGTACCTTCACCGGCGCGCGCCGCTATGTGCTGCAGACGTTCGCAAATACCGAGAGCGCCTCCATGAAGAAGCGGGTGGCGCGCTACATGGTCAGTACCGAATGCCCGCTGTGCCGCGGCAAGCGCCTGCGCCAGGAATCGCTGTCCGTGACCTTTGCCGGCATCGACATCATGGAGCTGTCGCGCATGCCGCTGGCCCGGCTGGCCGAGCTGCTCAAGCCCTATGCGGCGGGCGAGGCGGCCAGGGACAAGACGCGCGCAAAAGAGCACCCGGAACAGATGATCGTCACCCAGCGCATCGCCCAGGACCTGTGCGCGCGCCTTGGCGTGCTGCTCGACCTGGGCCTGGGCTACCTGGCGCTGGACCGCAGCACGCCGACGCTGTCGCCCGGCGAACTGCAGCGCCTGCGCCTGGCAACCCAGGTGCGCTCCAACCTGTTCGGCGTGGTGTATGTGCTGGACGAGCCCTCGGCCGGCCTGCACCCGGCCGATACCGAAGCCCTGCTTGACGCGCTGGCCCAGCTGAAGGCGGCCGGCAACTCGCTGTTCGTGGTCGAACATGCGCTCGACGTGATCCGCCAGGCCGACTGGATCGTGGACGTCGGCCCGCAGGCGGGCGAGAAGGGCGGGCAGATCCTGTACAGCGGGGCGCCGGAAGGACTGAAGACGGTCGAGGCATCGCATACGCGGCGCTACCTGTTCGGCGAGGCACCGCTGGCAGCGCGCAGTCCGCGCCAGCCGGCCGGCTGGCTGCGCCTGGAAGGGGTGCGCCGGAATAACCTGGACGGCATCAGCGCCGCGTTTCCGCTGGGGGTGATGACGGCGGTCACCGGCGTGTCCGGTTCCGGCAAATCGAGTCTCGTCAGCCAGGTGCTGGTGGAACTGGTGGGGGCCGCGCTCGGCCAGGGCGGCGCCGAGACGCAGGCGGAGGGCGAAGACGCCGGCCTGGAACAGGAGGCGGCCCTGCCGCTCGAAGGACGGATCGCGGCCGGCATGGAAGGTATCCGGCGCATGGTGCGGGTCGACCAGAAGCCGATCGGCCGCACTCCGCGCTCCAACCTGGCCACCTACACCGGCCTGTTCGACGGCGTGCGCAAGCTGTTCGCCGCCACGCCGGACGCCAGGAAGCGCCGCTACGACGCCGGGCGCTTTTCCTTCAACGTGGCCAAGGGCCGCTGCGAGCACTGCGCCGGCGAGGGCTTTGTCATGGTCGAGCTGCTGTTCCTGCCCAGCGTGTACGCGCCCTGTCCGACCTGCGAGGGGGCGCGCTACAACGCGCAGACGCTGGAGGTGCGCTACCGCGGCAGGAACATCGCCGAAGTGCTGGGCATGACGGTGGGCGAGGCGATCGACTTCTTCGCGGGCGAGCCGCTGGTAGAGCGCGCGCTGGCGGTGCTGCGCGAGGTGGGGCTGGACTACCTGCGCCTGGGGCAACCGGCCACCGAACTGTCCGGCGGCGAGGCGCAGCGCATCAAGCTGGCGACCGAACTGCAGCGCAGCGGCAAGGGCAATACCCTGTACGTGCTGGACGAGCCCACCACCGGCCTGCATCCCTTCGATGCCGACCGCCTGGTGCTCCAGCTGGACCGCCTGGTCGACGCCGGCAACACCGTGATCCTGGTCGAGCACACCATGCGGGTGGTGGCGGCATGCGACTGGGTGATCGACGTCGGCCCCGGCGCGGGCGACGAAGGCGGCAAGCTGGTCTGTGCAGGGCCGCCGGAGGAGGTGGCGCGTTGCAAGGCCAGCCGCACGGCGCCCTACCTGGCGCGTCAGCTCGGCTAGGCCATCCGTGGGAATACTGTTTCCAACATGCAATTGAGATGCTGGATGTGCATCCAATTGTGTGACGGAAAACAGGGTCATGCGTTACACTTAGGATATTTTTTTCCTAACTTTTCCGCATTTCCCACAGCGAATGACCGGCTCATCCATCGATAATTCACAATTCCGCCGCATCCTGACCCGCAATGTGGCCCTGCCGCTGGGATTGAGCGTCGTTACCGCGATCGTCTTCGTCGCCATCATCGCCTATCTGATCAATGTCCTGAACCGGGTCGAGCATTCCGAGCGGGTAATCGGCACTGCCCAGGAAACCAGCAAGCTGGTGGCCGACATGGAGGCCGGGATGCGCGGCTACCTGCTGGCGGGGGACGAGGCTTTCCTCTCTCCTTATCTGCTGGCATTGCAGCGCGTGCAGAGCGGACTGGGCAGCATGACCGAGCAGGTGGCGGACAACCCGTTCCAGATCCAGCGCATCCAGCGCATCCGTGCCTCGCAGACCCAGTGGAAAGAGTTCGCCGCCGATATGATCGAGCGCCGCCGCCGCAACGATCCGAGCTACCTCGACGCCGTGCGCAGCGGCCGCGGCAAGATCCTGACCGACGAGATCCGCCGCTCCTTCGAGGATTTTCTCGACCTTGAACGGCGCCAGCTCCGCGAACGCAATGACGAAGCGCGCCGCGTCACGACCTGGTCGGTGATCGGATTCCTGGCCCTGAGCCTGCTGGTGGGCATCGGGCTCGCCCTGTTCGGACGGCGCCAGCTGATGATGCTGTCCGATTCCTACCAGGAGACGCTGGAGCACGAGGCCGAGCACAATGCCCAGCTGCGCCACCAGGACTGGCTGCGCTCCGGCCAGACCGAGCTGGCCGCGCTGAGCGCCGGCATCCACTCGCTGGAACCGCTGGCCGAGGCCGTCCTTAACTACCTGGTACGCTACCTGGACGGCGCGGTGGCGGCGATGTACGTGCACGGCGAGGACGGCGTGCTGCGCCGCATCGGCGCCTACGGCTTCGCATTCGACAAGACCGACGACGCCCAGGTCCTGATGCCGGGCGATTCGCTGGCCAGCCGCGCCGCCATCGAGCGCCGCCCGCTGGTGCTGCACGACCTGCCGGACGGCTACATCAAGGTGGCCTCGAGCCTGGGCAATACGGCGCCGCGCGAACTCCTGATCGCCCCGGTCCACAATCATGGCAAGATCAAGGGCGTGATCGAGATCGGCTTCCTGCACAAGGTGGAGGCGCGCGACCGCGAGTTCATGGAACTGGTCGCCCCAAGCGTGGGCGCGTCGATGGCGGCGGTGCTGTACCGCCTGCGCCTGCAGCACGCGCTGGAAGAGACCCAGACCCTGAACGAGGAACTGCAGGTGCAGCAGGAAGAACTGCGCACCGCCAACGAGGAACTCGAAGAGCAGTCGCGCGCGCTGGAAGAATCGCAGACGGCGCTGGAAAACCAGCAGTCCGAGCTGCGCGCCACCAATGACCAGCTGGCCGAACAGGCGCTGGCACTCGACATGAAGAACGCCTCCTTGACCGGCGCCCAGGAACAGCTGCGCCAGCGCGCGCTGGAGCTGGAGCGCGCCAGCCGCTACAAGTCGGAGTTCCTGGCCAATATGTCGCACGAGCTGCGCACGCCGCTGAACAGCTCCCTGATCCTGGCCAAGCTGCTGGCCGATAACCCTGGCGGCAACCTGAACGAGGAGCAGGTGCGCTTCGCCCAGACCATCTATTCCGCCGGCAACGACCTGCTGCACCTGATCAACGACATCCTCGACATCTCGAAGGTCGAGGCGGGCAAGCTCGAACTGCTGCCGGAAGACGTGCCGCTGCGCCGCATGGTCGAGGGCCTGGCGCGCACCTTCGAGCCGCTGGCGCGCCAGAAGTCGCTGTCCTTCAGCGTGACGGTGGCGCCGAACGTGCCGGCCGCGATCACCACCGACCGCCAGCGTGTCGAGCAGATCCTCAAGAACCTGCTGTCGAACGCCATCAAGTTCACCGACAGCGGCCAGGTCGAGATGACGGTATCGGCCACGCCCGAGGGCTGGGTGCAGTTCGGGGTCCGCGATTCCGGCATCGGCATCGCGCCCGAGCAGCAGGACAAGATCTTCGACGCCTTCCACCAGGCCGACGGCACCACCAGCCGCCGCTTCGGCGGCACCGGCCTGGGACTGTCGATCTCGCGCGACCTCACCAACCTGCTGGGCGGCAGCCTGGCGGTGGCCAGCACGCCCGGCGAGGGCAGCCTGTTCACCCTCAGCCTGCCGCGCAGCGGTGCGGTATCGGCGACGCCGCCCGCGGCGCCGGCGCTGCCGCCACCGCAGGCGCTGCCGGCGGCCCCCGCCACCGCAGCCGGATCCGCAGCCGCAGCTGCGGCCGCCCCGGCCACGGCCGACCCGGCGCCGCCGCTCAGCTTCCCGGACGACCGCGACCAGCCGGCGCCGGGCCGGCGCACCGTGCTGGTGATCGAGGACGAGCCGGAATTCGCGCGCATCCTGTTCGACCTGGCGCACGAACTCGACTACCGCTGCCTGGTGGGCCTGAGCGCCGGCGAAGGCCTCGCGCTGGCCGCCAGCCAGAAGCCGGATGCGGTGCTGCTCGACATCCGCCTGCCCGACAGCTCGGGCCTGTCGGTGCTGCAGCAGCTGAAGGACAACCCCGCCACCCGCCACATCCCGGTACACGTGGTCTCCAGCGTCGAGAACGGCGGCGAGGCCCTGCATCTGGGCGCGATCGGCTATGCGCTCAAGCCCGCCAGCCGCGAGCAGCTGGAAGAGGTGTTCCGCAAGCTGCAGGAGAAATCGAGCCAGAAGATCAAGCGGGTGCTGCTGGTCGAGGACGACGAACGCCAGCGCGAGAGCGTGGTGCAGTTGATCGCCGACGCCGACGTCGAGATCCGCGCGGTCGGCACCGGCGGCGAGGCCCTGGCCCTGCTGAAGGAACAGATCTTCGACTGCATGGTCATCGACCTCAAGCTGCCCGACATGCAGGGCGGCGAGCTGCTGGAGCGGATGGCGGGCGAGGAAGTCTGCTCGTTCCCGCCGGTGATCGTCTACACGGGCCGCAACCTGACGCGCGACGAGGAAGCCCAGCTGCTCAAGTATTCGCGCTCGATCATCATCAAGGGCGCGCGCTCGCCCGAGCGCCTGCTGGACGAGGTCACGCTGTTCCTGCACAAGGTGGAGAGCGAGCTTTCGTCCGAGCGCCAGACCATGCTGAAGGCGGTGCGCGGCCGCGACCGCGTGTTCGAAGGGCGCACGATCCTGCTGGTGGACGACGACGTGCGCAACGTGTTCGCCCTGACCAGCGCGCTGGAGTCGCGCGGGGCGAAAGTCGAGGTGGGCCGCAACGGCTTCGAGGCCCTGGCCAAGCTGGACGAGGTGCCGGGCATCGACCTGGTGCTGATGGACGTGATGATGCCGGGCATGGACGGCCTGGAAGCAACGCGCCGCATCCGTGCCGACGGGCGCTTCGACCGCCTGCCGGTGATCGCGATCACGGCCAAGGCCATGAAGGACGACCAGGAGCAGTGCCTGGCCGCGGGCGCCAACGACTACCTGGCCAAGCCGATCGACCTGTCGCGCCTGTACTCGCTGCTGCGGGTCTGGATGCCGGCGCTGGAGCGCATGTGAAGCCGCTCGACCCGCAGGAGCCGGACAACTTCGACATCGAGCTGAAGATGCTGGTGGAGGCCGTCTACCTGAAGTACAACTACGACTTCCGCGACTATACCGGCGCCTCGCAGAAGCGGCGCGTCCTGGTCGCGATGCGCGAGATGGATTGCGATACCGTGTCCGCGCTGCAGGCCCGGGTGATGCACGAGCCGGACGGCTTCGCCCAGCTGCTGCAGTACCTGACGATTCCCGTCACCGAGATGTTCCGCGACCCGGAATACTGGGTCGCGCTGCGCGAGCATATGGTGCCGCTGCTCAGGACCTATCCTTCGCTGAAACTGTGGGTGGCCGGCTGCAGCACCGGGGAGGAGGTCTATTCGCTGGCCATCCTGCTGCAGGAAGAAGGCCTGCTGGAACGCAGCCTGATCTACGCCACCGACATCAACCCGGGGTCGCTGGAGGCCGCGCGGCGCGGCGTGTTCGCGCTCGAGCGCATGCGCCTGTACACCGAGAACTACCAGAAGGCGGGGGGCAAGCGCGCTTTTTCCGATTACTACACGGCGGCCTACGATGGCGCCCTGTTCGACCGCGCGCTGGTCGAGAACGTGACCTTCGCCGACCACAGCCTGGCCACCGACAGCGTGTTCTCGGAAACCCATTTCGTCAGCTGCCGCAACGTGCTGATCTACTTTAACCGCAAGCTGCAGGACCGCGTGCTGGGCCTGTTCCACGAGTCGCTGTGCTACCGTGGCTTCCTGGGCCTGGGCAGCAAGGAGAGTATCGAGTTCTCCAGCTACGCCGGGCGCTTCGACGTGCTGGCCCGGCGCGAGCGCCTCTACCGCAAGAGCGCCGCATGAGCAGCGCGGCCGACCGCATCGGCGATATCGGCGCGGCGCTGCAGGGCCGGCGCATCGAGCTGGTCGTGATCGGCGGCTCGGCCGGCGGCGTCGACGCGCTGATTGGCCTGCTGCCGGAACTGCCGGCCGGCTACGGCCCCACCGTGGTCTGCATCCTGCATGTGCCGGCCGACCGCGACAGCCGCCTGGCCGAGCTGTTCGAACTGCGCGCCGCGCTGCCGGTGCGCGAGGCGCGCGACAAGGAGCCCCTGGTGCCGGGGGTGATCTATTTCGCCGGTTCGGGCTATCATCTGTCGGTCGAGCGCGAGCGCTGCTTCTCGCTCAGCTGCGAGCCGCCGGTGCAGTTCGCGCGGCCGGCAATCGACGTGCTGATGGAGTCGGCCGCCGATGCCTACGGACCGCGCCTGGCCGGCATCCTGCTCACCGGTGCCAACCACGACGGCGCCGACGGCATGCGCCGGATCCGCGAGCGCGGCGGCCTGACCGTGGTGCAGGACCCGGCCGAGGCGTTCTCCAGCGCGATGCCCGAGGAAGCGATCCGCCGCTGCGCGCCGCACCTCGTGCTGCCCCTGTCCGGCATCCGGACCCTGCTTCCCATGCTGAGGACACCATGAATTCCCAAGATCCGAGCAAACTCCTGATCGTCGACGACCTGCCGGAAAACCTGCGCGCGCTGGATGCCCTGATCCGCGGCGAGGACCGCGCCGTGTACCAGGCCGCGTCGGGCGAGGACGCGCTGGCGCTGATGCTCGAGCACGACTTCGCGCTTGCCATCCTCGACGTGCAGATGCCGGGTATGGACGGCTTCGAGCTGGCCGAGGTGATGCGCTCGACCTCGCGCACCCGCAACATCCCGATCGTGTTCGTGTCGGCCGCCGGACGCGAGTTGAACTACGCCTTCAAGGGCTACGAGACGGGCGCCGTCGATTTCCTGTACAAGCCGCTCGACTCCGATGCGGTGCGCAGCAAGGTCAACGTGTTCGTCACGCTCGACCAGCAGCGGCGCCAGATGCAGCGCCAGATGGCGGCCCTGGAACACAGCCGCCAGGAGCAGGAAACCCTTCTGCGCGAGCTGCACCAGACCCAGGAAGAGCTGCAGCGCTCGCTGCGCATGCGCGACGAGTTCATGTCGCTGGTGGCGCACGAGCTGCGCACGCCGCTCAACACCCTGTTCCTGGAAGCGCAGATGCGCAGCCTGCAGCTCAAGCGCGGCACCCTGGCGACCATTGGTCCGGAGCAGTTCGAAGCCATGATCCGGCGCGACGAGCGCCAGATCAAGTCGATGATCCGCTTGATCGACGACATGCTGGACGTCTCGCGCATGCGCAGCGGCCAGCTGTCGATCCGGCCCGGCCAGGTCCAGCTGATGGACCTGCTCGAGCGGGTGGTGAGCGACCTGTCGCTGCAGGCCGCTGCCACGGGCTGCAGGCTGTCGCTGCTGCCGCATCCGCCGGTCCAGGGCTGCTGGGACGAGTTCCGCATCGAGCAGGTGGTGGTCAACCTGCTCACCAATGCGCTGCGCTATGGCGGCGGCCAGCCGGTCGAGGTGAGCGTGCAGTATGCGCAGGACCTGGTCAGCATCCACGTGCGCGACGAGGGCAAGGGCATTTCGCCGAATGACCTGGAACGCATCTTCGAACCCTACGAGCGCGGCGCACGCAACGGCGAACCCAAGGGCCTGGGACTGGGCCTGTACATTTCGCGCCAGCTCGCGCTGTCGCACGGCGGCGAGCTGCGCGTGACCAGCCGGCCGGGCGAGGGCTCGACGTTCACGCTGGTGCTGCCGACCTGCGAGCAGACCGTGCCGACCGCCACCATGAGCTGAGCCGGCGGAGCGACCCAAACGAAGCGCGGGTTGCACGCCGCTGTCATTTCGTCCACACTTCACGGATTGCGCCGGCGTGCCGGCGTGATAGCCCCCGAATTGGAAGAGCAATGCTTGCACGATAGATAAAATCAATCGTGAGTATCGCATCAATCAATTTCACAAAAGCCGTCCAGGTCGGTACACTGGCGTCTATCAAATCTTTCAACCACCCGAAAACAGGAGATTACATGTCCCTCATCAACACCCAGATCAAGCCGTTCAAAGCCACCGCTTACCACAACGGCAAGTTCATCGATCTGACGGAAGAGAACTTCAAGGGCACCTGGTCGATCCTGATGTTCTACCCGGCCGACTTCACCTTCGTCTGCCCGACCGAACTGGAAGACCTGGCTGCTTTCCAGCCTGAATTCGAAAAGATGGGCGTGAACGTCTACGGCGTGTCGACCGACAGCCACTTCGCGCACAAGGCATGGCACGACACCTCGGACGCCATCAAGAAAGTGAACTACCCGCTGATCGGCGACCCGACCGGCACCCTGGCGCGCAATTTCGAAGTCATGATCGAAGAAGAAGGCATGGCGCTGCGCGGCACCTTCGTGATGAACCCGGAAGGCCAGATCAAGGTCATGGAAGTGCACGACAACGGCATCGGCCGCGACGCATCGGAACTGATGCGCAAGGTCAAGGCTGCCCAGTACGTCGCATCGCACCCGGGCGAAGTGTGCCCGGCCAAGTGGACCGAAGGCGCGGAAACCCTGACCCCGTCGCTGGACCTGGTCGGCAAGATCTAAGCAAGTAATGCAGTAGTACGGAGCCGGGCCGCCGCGGCGGCCCGTTTCTTTTCTGGTCTGGTTTAACGAATTTTAAGGAAAACACATCATGCTGGACGCAACCCTCAAGAAGCAGTTGCAAGGCTATCTGGAAAAAGTGGTGCAGCCGATTGAGCTCGTTGCATCGCTGGATGATTCGCCGAAGGCGCGCGACATGGATGAACTGCTCCGCGAAATTGCCGCGTTGAGCGACAAGATCACCGTGCGCAATGACGGCAACAACGCCCGCAAGCCTTCGTTCTCGATCCGCCGCGTGGGCACCGATATCGGCGTGGATTTCGCCGGCATCCCGCTCGGCCACGAATTCAGCTCGCTGGTGCTGGCCCTGCTGCAAGTGGGCGGCCACCCCATCAAGCTGGACCAGGCCGTGATCGACCAGATCAAGAACCTGGAAGGCGACTACGTCTTCGAAACCTTCATCTCGCTGTCCTGCCACAACTGCCCGGAAGTGGTGCAGGCGCTGAATTCGATGTCGGTGATTAACCCGCGCATCAAGGTCGTCGCCATCGATGGCGGCGTGTTCAAGGAAGAAGTCGAAGCGCGCCAGATCATGGCGGTACCGATGATGTTCCTGAACGGCCAGCACTTCGGCCAGGGCCGCACCAGCGTGGAAGAGATCCTGGCCAAGATCGACACCAAGGCCGGCGCCCGCAAGGCCGCTGAACTGAACAAGAAAGACCCGTTCGACGTGCTGATCGTCGGCGGCGGTCCTGCCGGCGCGGCCGCGGCGATCTACGCCGCCCGCAAGGGCATCCGCACCGGCGTGCTGGCCGACCGCTTCGGCGGCCAGGTGCTCGATACGCTCGCCATCGAGAACTTCGTCTCGATGAAGGAAACCGACGGCCCGAAATTCGCCGTCGCCCTGGAGGAGCACGTGAAGCACTACGAAGTCGACATCATGAACACCCAGCGCGCCAACAAGCTGGTCGAGGGCAAGCTGATCGAAGTGCATACCGAGAGCGGCGCCGTGCTCAAGTCGAAATCGGTCATCATCGCCACCGGCGCGCGCTGGCGCGAGATCAACGTGCCGGGCGAGCGCGAGTACCGCAACAAGGGCGTGGCCTATTGCCCGCACTGCGACGGTCCGCTGTTCAAGGGCAAGCGCGTGGCCGTGATCGGCGGCGGCAACTCGGGCGTCGAAGCGGCGATCGACCTGGCCGGCATCGTCAAGGAAGTGACCCTGATCGAGTTCGGCGCCGAGCTGCGTGCCGATGCGGTCCTGCAGCGCAAGCTGTACTCGCTGAAGAACGTTACCGTGATCAAGTCGGCGCAGACCACCGAGATCCACGGCGACGGCAAGATCGTGGACGGCCTGTCCTACAAGGACCGCAACAGCGGAGAGCTCAAGCGCGTTGACCTGGAAGGCGTGTTCGTCCAGATCGGCCTGGTGCCGAACGCCGAATGGCTGAAGGGCACGATGGACCTGTCGGCCCACGGCGAGATCGAAGTCGACGCCAAGGGCCAGACCTCGATCCCGGGCGTGTTCGCGGCGGGCGACGTCACCACGGTGCCGTTCAAGCAGATCGTGATCGCGGTGGGGGAGGGCGCCAAGGCTTCGCTGGCGGCATTCGACTACCTGATGCGCCTGCCGGTGGAAGAAGAAACCGAGCAAGCTAAGGCGGCTTAAGCCAACGGCCTTTTCAGTCGCAACGCCATTCCTTGCACAGGAATGGCGTTTTTATTTGTCCGTACAATCCGGCGCACTGGATAATTCAAATCAGGAAGGATTGGATGGATGCATCGATCACCGTGCCGCGCGTCGATGCGGACAAGGCCGCGGCAGACGGCGAGACACTGGCCGAGCTGCTTGCCGTTTGCGTCGAAGGCGGCGCGTCCGTGAGCTTCATGCTGCCGCTGGCGCGCGATAAGACGCTTGCTGTCTGACGCGGCGTAGTGACAAGCGTCGAGCGTGGCGAACGTGCGCTGCGGGTGACGGAAGACGGCGCGGGCCGCATCGTCGGCACCGCGCAGCTGCTCACGGCGATGCCGGACAACCGTCCGCATCGGGCCGGCGTGGTGCCGGAGTATGCGCTCATGCCGGAACCCACTGTCGCCCATGGGCGCTTCAGTCAGGGGCGCGTGATCATTGGCGAGAATCGCTGCAAGAAATTCTAGTAAGCTAGGCCCACCTATCCGGCGAGCGATCAGACGCTGTGCCTGCCCGCGGCAGCGTCTCGTACAACCATGACAGAAATGCGATCTATCCACTTTTTTCTACTGCTTGGCATGTCGACGCCATATGCCGCCGCCCAGTCCCAGCTTCCGGCGCCGGATCGCATCATCTATAAATGCCAGGGTAAGGGCACTGTCAGTTATTCGGACGAACCATGCGTCGGCGCCGAGCGGCTCGATGTCGTGCCGACCCGGGGCGCTGACCGCCTGTCGGGCTCGAGAAGGATCGGGGCAGACGTTGCGAATGAAATCCGTGCCGAGCAGTTTGCGCATGCCCTCAAGCCGTTGACCGGCATGACGCCATCCCAATTTGCGACAGCCTCCCGCCGTCAATACATGGATGCATCGTCACAGAGCGAGTGTCGGCAACTCGAAGCGGCTATCCTCACAATAGAGCAGCTTGAACGCCGCTCGAGGGCCGCAGTGACAGAATCGGTTCGGCAGGATCTGTTCTTGCTGCGCAAACGCTACAAGAAACTGGCTTGCTAAACCATTTAGTGGAAGGCAACTAGCAAGGCGCCTGTCAGCGCTTCGGTCTCGAGCAGCAGCCAGGTGGCCGCGCTGGCCAGGGCCAGGTGGACTGCGGTCCAGGTCATTGGATGGTGGCGTGCCATGATGAGACTCCTAATCGTTGAATGCGTAGTAGCGATGGTGTCATCTTAGGCATCAACCCAATCGCTTGCCATCGGCAAAAACTCCGTCCAATTGTAGGAATAAACCTTGTGACATTGTCACGACGGTTGGCGGCCGTGTGAAAGATGACTTCCTACGGGTTTGGTAGGTCGCGTCCTATAGTTGTGCGCATGAGGCAGGCATAGAGTAGCTTCCATCATGACCCGACACGAACCCAAACTCCTGCACCGCGGCCTGCTGGCCGTGCGCCGCAACACCATCCGTCGCCTGCTGCGTTCCGTTTTCGGTATCGAGCAGCTGCGCGAAGGCCAGCAACACGTCATCGACAGCGTCCTCGACGGCAAGGACACGCTGGCGATCATGCCGACCGGCGGCGGCAAATCGCTGTGCTACCAGATCCCCGCCAAGATGCTGGAAGGGATCACCGTCGTGGTCTCGCCGCTGATCTCGCTGATGAAGGACCAGCTCGAGAAACTCGAGGAGCTGGGCATCCGCTCGGTCCAGGTCAACAGCAGCCTGAATGCCGAGGAAGAAGCGGCTGCCATCGAGGCGATTGCGAACGAAGACTGCGAGATCGTGTTCTGTACCCCGGAGCGCCTGGTCTCGCCCGAATTCATCGCGGTGCTCAACGGGGTTACGCTCGACATCGTGGTGATCGACGAAGCCCACTGCATCTCGCAGTGGGGACACGACTTCCGCCCGGCCTACATCGGCATCGCCGCCGCCATCGATGCGCTTGGCAAGCCGCCGGTGCTGGCCCTGACCGCGACCGCCACCGAGGACGTGATCGCCGACATCCGCAAGCAGTTGGGCCGTCCCAGGATGAACGTCATTAATACCGGCATCTACCGGCCGAATTTGCACTACGGCGTGGTGCAGGTGACCAATCCGCAGGAAAAGCTGGCGCAGGCCTTGAAGCTGGTGCAGGACACCGAGGGCGTCGGCATCGTCTACGCCGCTACTGTCAAGGTGGCCGAGGAAATGCTGGCCGTGCTGGAAGAGGCGGGCGAATCGGTCACGATCTACCACGGCAAGCTGCCGGTGGCCGAGCGCAAGCTGAACCAGGACATGTTCATGAACGGCGAACGCCGCGTCATGGTGGCCACCAATGCCTTCGGCATGGGGATCGACAAGAGCGATACCCGCTTCGTGATCCACCTGCAGATTCCCGCCAACCTCGAGTCCTATTACCAGGAATCGGGCCGCGCCGGACGCGACGGCCTGGATGCGCACTGCACGCTGCTCTTCCTGCAGGACGACAAGCGCATCCAGCAGTTCTTCCTGGTGAAGCACTACCCGAGCGCCGCCGAGCTGCAGACCGTCCATGGCGCCGTGCGCGAACTGGCGCAGGACGGCGCGGTCATCTACGAACGCCTGGGTGAGACGCTGGAAGAGGCGGGCGAGGCCAAGCTGAAGGTCTGCCTCAAGCTCCTCAAGGACGGCAAGCTGCTGCGCCAGAACCGCAAGCTCGAGTTCTTGCTGACAAATAAGGAGCCTGACCCGGAACTGTTCATGGAACTGGCCGAGGTCTATGTCCAGAAGGCCGAACGGGACCGCGAAGCGCTCGACCAGATGGTAGGCTATGCCGTCAGCGGTTTTTGCCGCTGGAAGCTGTTGCTGGACTATTTTGGCGACACGGTCGAGGGTTTCGAGAAGTGCTGCAAGTGCGACAACTGCCTGAATCCGCCGGCACTCACGCTCACCGAGGACATCGTCATCCGCGACGACGAGTTCGCCCACGAGCCCCAGCCTGCGCCAAGCGGTCCGCAGTTCGAAGTCGGCGGCCGCGCGAAGGCGCCGAAATATGGGGAAGGGACCGTGGTCGCCGTCGCTGGCGACCAGGTAACCCTGGCGTTTGCGGACCAGGAAGAGCCGCGCACCTTCCTGGCCGAGTTTCTCGAGCCGGCCGACGTGCAGCACTGAGCCGGGAAAGGACCGCATGGGAGACATGGTTGTCGTTCGCAAGGAGGGCCTGTACTGCGTGCCTGGCGGGTTCTACATCGACCCCTGGCGCCCGGTCGACCGGGCCGTGATCACGCATGCCCACGGCGACCATGCGCGCTACGGGCACGGCCACTACCTGGCGGCGGCGCCCGGCGTTGGCGTGCTGAAGTCGCGCCTCGGCGACATCCAGGTACAGGGCTTGGAATATGGCGAGACGGTCACCCACAACGGCGTGCGCATTTCGCTGCACCCGGCCGGCCACGTGCTTGGATCAAGCCAGATCCGCATGGAGTGCGGCGGCGAAGTCTGGGTCGCCTCGGGCGACTACAAGGTGGAACCGGATAAAACCTGTGCGCCCTTCGAGCCGGTGCGCTGCGACACCTTCATCACCGAATCGACCTTCGGCCTGCCGATCTACCGCTGGGACCCGGAACAGCAGGTGATCGACGAGATGAACGCCTGGTGGCGCCGCAATGCGGACGAGGGGCGCTGCAGCGTGGTGTTCGCGTATTCCTTCGGCAAGGCCCAGCGCATCCTGTCGCGCCTGGATCCATCGATCGGCCCGATCGTCTGCCACGGCGCGGTGGAGCCGCTCAACCGCGTCTACCGCGCCGGCGGCGTCGCGCTGCCCGAAACCCGCATGGTCAGCGAGATCGACAAGGCCCTGCTGCGCCGGGCCATCGTGATCGCGCCGCCATCGAGCAGCGGCTCGCCCTGGATGAAGCGCTTCGGCGACTACAGCGATTCCTTCGCCAGCGGCTGGATGCTGCTGCGCGGGGCGCGCCGCCGGCGCGGCGTGGACCGCGGTTTCGTGCTGTCCGACCATGCCGACTGGCCGGGGCTGATGAGCGCGATCCAGGCCACCGGCGCCGAGCAGGTGATCGTCACCCACGGTTCGATCCCGACCATGGTGCGCTGGCTGTGCCAGAATGGCCTGGACGCGAAGGGTTTCGACACCGAGTACGGCGACGAGGAAGAGGACGAGGCGCTGCCGCCGGCCGGGGCGGCGGCATCGAAAGATGCGGCAAAGGAAGCGGCGGCAGAACAAGCGGTCGAGGAGGGACCATCGGGAGAGCCCGATGCGTGAATTCGCCCGCCTGTACGCCGAACTCGACGACACCACGTCCACCACCCGCAAGCTCGACGCCCTGCAATCCTATTTCTCGCACGCCGCCCCCGAGAACGCGGCCTGGGCGGTGTACTTCCTGGCCGGCGGCAAGCCGCGCCAGGCCGTGCCCACCAAGCTGCTGCGCCAGTACGCGATCGAATACGCGGGCCTGGACGAGTGGCTGTTCGACGAGTCCTACCACGCCGTGGGCGACATGGCCGAGACCATCGCCCATATCCTGCCGCCGCCGAGCCGGCGCAGCGATGTCGGCCTGGCCGAATGGATGGAAGAGAGGATCGGTCCCTTGCGCGGGGCCGACCCGGGCACCATCCGCGAAGCCCTGTTCGCGGCCTGGGACGAACTCGACTGGCGCGAACGCTTCCTGTTCGTGAAGCTGATCGGCGGCGGATTCCGGGTTGGCGTTTCGCGCCTGCTGGTGACGCGCGCGCTGGCGGCGATCGCCGCGGTGGACAGCAAGCTGGTGGCGCAGCGCCTGATGGGCTGGACCGACAATTCGGTGCGACCGACCGCCGCCAGCTTCCTGCAGCTGATCGCCGCCCAGTCGGATGAAGAACACAAGCTGCGCGGCGGCCAGCCCTATCCCTTCTTCCTGGCCCACCAGTTGCAGGGCGAGCCGGCGGCATTGGGCGAGATCGACGACTGGCAGGTGGAGTGGAAGTACGACGGCATCCGCGCCCAGCTGGTGCGCCGGGGCGGGCAGAACTTCCTGTGGTCGCGCGGCGAAGACCTGATCACCGAACGCTTCCCGGAGCTGGCCAATGTGCGCCTTCCGGAAGGGACGGTGCTCGATGGCGAAGTGCTGATCTGGCAGCCCGGCTGCGAGGCGCCGGCGCCCTTCGCCGACCTGCAGAAGCGCATCGGCCGCAAGACCCTCGGCCCGAAGCTGCTGGCCGAGCTGCCGGCCGTGCTGTGCTGCTACGACCTGCTCGAATTCGGCGGCGTCGACCTGCGTGCGCTGCCCCAGCACGAACGGCGCGCGCTGCTGGAGACCGAACTGGCGGCGATCGCGGCGCCGCAGCTGCGCCTGGCGCCGGTGATCCGGTCCGATAGCTGGGCCGCGCTGGCGGCCTTGCGCGCCGAGTCGCGCGCGCGCGGCGTCGAGGGCATGATGCTCAAGGCGCGCGACGCCCGCTACGGCGTGGGGCGCACCAAGGATGTCGGCACCTGGTGGAAGTGGAAGATCGATCCGTATACGGTGGACGCGGTGCTGATCTACGCCCAGGCCGGCAGCGGTCGGCGCGCCTCGCTGTACACCGACTACACCTTCGCGGTATGGGATGGCGAAGGGGAGGAGCGCCGCCTGGTGCCTTTCGCCAAGGCCTATTCGGGCCTGACCGACGCCGAGATCCGGCAGGTCGACAATGCCGTGCGCAAGACCACCATCGAGAAATTCGGGCCGGTGCGCTCGGTGAAGCCGACCATGGTGTTCGAGATCGGCTTCGAGGGCATCGCCCTGTCGACCCGCCACAAGGCCGGCATCGCGGTGCGCTTCCCGCGCATCCTGCGGCGCCGCGACGACAAGCCGGTCGAGGACGCAGATACCCTCGACATCCTGAAGGGCCTGCTGGCCGCGGCGGCGCCGCTCAATGACGAAGGCACGGACGAAGCATGAGCAAGAACCCCGTCGCCGAGCGCGTCGATGCCTGGTTTTCGGCGCGCGGCTGGAAGCCTTTTCCCTTCCAGCGCGCGGTGTGGAAGGCGGCGCTGCAGGGCGACTCCGGCCTGCTGCATGCGAACACCGGCGCCGGCAAGACCTTCGCCGTCTGGTTCGCGGCCCTGCAGCGTGCCGGCCTGCAGGGCGGCCGCGCCAAGGCGGGTCTGCGGGTGCTGTGGATCACGCCGATGCGGGCCCTGGCGGCCGACACCATGCGCGCGCTGGAAGAAAGCACGGCCCAGCTGCTGCCCGAATGGCAGGTCGGCGCGCGCACCGGCGACACGTCCAGCGCCGAGCGCGCGCGCCAGACGCGCAGGATGCCGGCCGCCCTGGTGACCACGCCCGAGAGCCTGTCGCTGATGCTGAGCCATGCGCAGGCGGCCGAGCAGTTCCGGCAGCTGGACATGATCGTCATCGACGAGTGGCATGAACTGATGGGCAGCAAGCGCGGGGTGCAGGTGCAGCTGGCGCTGGCCAGGCTGCGCCACTGGCGTCCGGAGCTGCTGGTGTGGGGCGTGTCGGCCACCATGGGCGACCTCGACCTGGCGCGCCAGGTGCTGCTGGGCGGTGACGAAGGCGTGCTGGTCGAGGGCGACCTGCGCAAGAAAATCCAGGTGGACTGCCTGATCCCGGAGAACGTGGCGCGCTTTCCCTGGGGCGGCCACATGGGCCTGCAGATGCTGGAGCCGGTGATCCGCGAGATCGAAGGGCACGACGCGACCCTGGTCTTCACCAACACGCGGGCCCAGTCCGAGATCTGGTACCAGAACATCATCGATGCGCGCCCCGACTGGGCCGGCGTGCTCGCATTGCACCACGGTTCGCTCGACCGCGAGGTGCGCGAATGGGTCGAGGCGGGATTGAAGAAGGGCGAGCTGAAGGCCGTGATCTGCACCGCCAGCCTGGACCTGGGCGTGGACTTCCTGCCGGTCGAGCGCGTGCTGCAGGTGGGCAGCGCCAAGGGCATCGCGCGCCTGCTGCAGCGCGCCGGACGCAGCGGCCATGCGCCGGGGCGGGTGTCGCGCGTGACCCTGGTGCCGACCAACAGCCTGGAACTGCTGGAGGCCGCCGGCGCCAAGAAAGCGGTGGCGGCGCGCCGCATCGAAGGCCGCTACGTGCCCAACAAGCCCTTCGACGTGCTGGTGCAGCACCTGGTGACGGTGGCGCTGGGCGGCGGTTTCCGCTCCGGGGAACTGTACCGGGAGGTCAGGCGCGCCTGGTCCTACCGCCACCTGGACGAAGAGGAATGGCAGTGGGCGCTCGACTTCGTCGCGCGCGGCGGCCAGAGCCTGACCGTGTACCCGGAATACCGGCGCGTGCTGCCGGACGAGGAGGGCGTCTACCGCGTGCCCGACGCCGCCATCGGACGCCGCCACCGCATGGGCATCGGCACCATCGTGTCCGATGCCAGCATCTCGGTGAAGTACATGAGCGGGGGGCGCATCGGCAGCGTCGAGGAATCCTTCATCGCGCGCCTGAAGCCGGGCGACCATTTCCTGTTCGGCGGGCGCATCCTGGAATTCGTGCGGGTGCACGAGATGACGGCCTTCGTGAAGCGCGCGAACGCCAGCCGTGGCGCCATCGCGCGCTGGGGCGGGGCCAAGATGCCGATGTCTTCGGAGCTGGCGCATGCGGCGCTGGAAGAGCTGCGCCTGGCCTCGCAGGGCATCTACGACGGCCCGGAAATGCAGGCGCTGCGCCCGCTGATCGAGATCCAGTGCCGCTGGTCGGCGCTGCCGACCGACGAGACCCTCGTCATCGAAAGCATGAAGAGCCGCGAAGGCCACCACCTGTTCGTGTATCCGTTCGGCGGCCGCTCGGTGCATACCGGCCTGGCCGCGCTGCTGGCCTACCGGCTGGGGCGCATGCAGCCCGCGACCTTCTCGATCGCGGTGAACGACTACGGCTTCGAGCTGCTCACCCCGGAGCCGGTGGGCTGGGAGCGCCTGTTCGCCGGCGCCACCGGCGCCGATGTCGCGCTCCTCGGTACCGGCTCCCTGCTCGAGGACGTACTGGGCAGCCTGAACGCCACCCAGCTGTCGCAGCAGCGCTTTCGCGAGGTGGCGCGCATCGCCGGCCTGGTGTTCCAGGGCTATCCGGGCCAGCCGAAATCGAACCGGCAGCTGCAGGCCTCGTCCTCGCTGTTCTTCGAGGTCTTCCGCAAGCACGACAGCGGCAACCTGCTGCTCACCCAGGCCCAGCGCGAGGTGCTGGAGCAGGAGCTGGAACTGACCCGGCTACGCGAGACGCTGGACGAACTGCACCTGCGCCGCATCGTGCTGCGCGAGGTGAAGCGGGCCACGCCCTTTGGTTTCGCGCTGATGGTGGAGCGTTTCCGCGAAAAGGTCAGCACAGAGAAGCTGTCCGACCGCGTGGCGCGCATGGTGCGCGAACTGGAAAAGGCGGCCGCGGCATGACGGCATCACAGGGTGCGCTGGCGGTCGAGGTGGCGGGCGAGCAGGTGCTGCTGCTTCCGGAGAAGGCCCTGTACTGGCCCCGTGAACAGATGCTGGTGATCGCCGACATCCACTTCGGCAAGGCGGCCGCCTTCCGCGCCCTCGGGGTGCCGGTGCCACGCGGGACCACCAGCGAGAACCTGGCCGGGCTGGACGCCCTCGTGGACGCGCACGGCGCGCGCCACGTGGTGTTCCTGGGCGACTTCCTGCATGCGCGCGCGGCGCACGCCAGCGCCACCCAGGCGGCGATGCTGGCCTGGCGCGAGCGGCGCCGCGGCCTGGCGCTGACCCTGGTGCGCGGCAACCACGACCGCCATGCGGGCGACCCGGCTGCGCTGTTGCGCATCGCCCTGGTCGACGAGCCGCACACGCTCGGCCCCTTCGCCTTCTGCCACCATCCGGACCTGGCGCTGGACCGGGAAGCCGCGGGCTATGCGCTGGCCGGCCACATCCACCCGGTGTACGTGCTGGCGACCCGTTTCGACGCCTTGCGCCTGCCCTGTTTCGTGGTCGGACCCGAGCGCATGATCCTGCCTTCCTTCGGCGCGTTTACCGGCGGCCATGCGATCCGCCCTGCGCCGGGCGAGCGCATCTACGTCAGCTCGGGCGAGGCCGTCCATGGCATAGGCTAGCGTTCGTTAGCGTACCGACCCCATACACGGGCGGGCGTACATTCCACCCGGATAGCAAGGTGTTCCCATCACATCGTCGACAGGGAGGAATGACCATGTATTTCCGCAAGCTGCTGCAAGCCGTGTGCGCCGCGCTGCTGGCGCTGGGCCCGGTCGCCATGGGCGCGCACGCCCAGGCACAGTCATACCAGAGCAACCGCGTCTACACGCCCATCATCAATGGATTCAACGTCGAGGAAGTGCGGCGCCTGACGCCCGGCGTCGAGCTGCACTTCGAGCTCTATGGCACCCCGGGCGGCAGCGCCATGCTGCGCATCGATGGCGCCACGCGCAACCTGAACCTGACCGAAGTCGAGCCCGGCCAGTACAGCGGCACCTACATCATCGGCACCCATGACCGCATCCGTCCGGAAAGCGGCGTCACCGCCAACCTGCGCCTGGGCAACCAGGTGGCGACCAGCCTGCTGCGCGAATCGCTGCTGCAGGCGAATGCGCCGCGCAGCCGCAGCGGCCAGCTGGCGTCGATGCCGGCCATCCAGCGCTTCGAAGTGCAGGGCAGCCCGGAACTGGGCCCGGGCAACGAGCTGCGCTTCACCGTGTTCGGCACGCCGGGCGGCCGGGTCGAGGTCGCGATCGCGGGTGCGCGCGGCGTGTTCTTCCTGCCGGAAGTGCGTCCCGGCGAATACGATGCCATCTACACGATCCGCGGCGCCGACCGTATTGCGCCCGACAGCCGCGTCACCGCCACCATCCGCGCCAACGGCCGCTATACCACCTCGGTGCTGGGCCGCCCGCTGCTGGGCGGCGGACGCATGGAGGCACCACGCCAGGCCCGTTACTGCAGCAACTGCGCGGTGGTGGAAACGGTGAATGTGATCGAGGTGTCGGGCAATGGCAGTTACCTGGGCACGGTGGGCGGCGCCGTGGTCGGCGGCCTGCTCGGGAGCCAGGTCGGCAGCGGCAGTGGCCGTACCGCGGCTTCGGTGGCCGGCGCGGTGGCTGGCGGTATCGCCGGCCGGAATATCGAGCGCAACATGAACCGCGAACAGCGCTATGAGGTCGTGGTGCGCTATACCAACAGTGGCGCACTCCAGACCCTGCAGTACGAGAACGATCCGGGCTTCCGCCAGGGCGACCGGGTGCGGGTCAACAAGGGCGTGCTCGTGCGCGACCAGTAAGACGCAGCGCGGCAAGGAAACGGCCGGCGTCCCATCGGGAGGCCGGCCGTTTCTTTCCTGGCTGGTCGTTCAGGCCGTCGCCAGGACCTGGTCGTCACCCGGCAGTTCGCTTTCCGCCTTCTGGCGCGCGCCCTTGGTGCGCGAGCGCGATGGGGGCAGGCGCCGCAGGGTCTTGAGCGCGTCGGCGTCCTTGATGCCGATGGTGCGCTGGTCGACGGTGATGAGCCCGATTTCATTGAAGGCCGACAAGGTGCGGCTCACGGTTTCCAGGGTCAGGCCCAGGTAGCTGCCGATCTCGTGGCGCGTCATGCGCAGGTTGAACAGCTTGCTCGAATAACCCATGGCGGCGAAGCGGTCCGCCAGCGAGACCAGGAAGCGTGCCACGCGCGCTTCGGCCGACAGCGCGCCCAGCATGCCGATCATGGTCTGCTCGCGCACCAGTTCGCGGCTCATGACGCCGTACATCATGTTCTCGAGTTCGGCGTGGACGCGGCCGAGGGCGGTGAGCTTCTTGAACGGCAGCAGGATCAGGTCGCAGTCGGACAGGGCCACCGCTTCCGAGGCGTAGTGGCGGGTATGGATGCCATCCACGCCGAGCATGTCGCCCTTCATGGGGAAGCTCAGCACCTGTTCGTTGCCGAATTCGTCGATGAGCACGGTCTTCAGGAAACCCGAATTCACGATGTACAGGGTGTCGAACGCCTGGCCGATGGTGTGCACGCGTTGTCCGGTCTTGAATTGCACGTGCTGGAACAGGAGTTCCTCGGATGTGACCGAGACGCTGGCGGGAATGCGCAGCAGGTCGCAGACTTCCTTCAGGTTCGACCAGAGGCGCCCCTGGCGCTGGCGGCCGGCTTCCATGGGGGTATGCAGGGTGGGCTGGGTGAGGTTGCGTTGTTCTGACGTTGGCTGGGACTGCATGCTCATCTCCGGTGAAAGACTGGGTTTCAGGCGGCGACCACGGGGTGGAGCCGCAGGCACCGCGGTGGAGGCTAAGGCCCCGCCGCAGGCTGGCTCACTGGGACTTGGATCGCAAGCAAGTCGAAACGCTGAATTCAGTATGCCAACACGAGTCCGGCTCGGATATCAGCAAGTGCTGAATATGTAGGTAGGACGGATGATCGCTCTGTAGGAATACTCTGACGTCGATCGCTAGCCTGTAGAGGAGAAGTGGCATGCAAGCCGGGCGCGCGGCAGCGTTGGCGAGTGGCGAGGAGGCAACGCAAAAAAGAAACCGCCGGCACCAAACCGGCGGTTTTTTGTCTAATTCGATTGACCTAGGCTTTCATGGGTGACAGCAGGCGGTGGGCCACGGCGTATTGCACCATTTCCGAAAGCGAGCTCATGCCCATCTTCTGCATGATGCGCGTCTTGTGGGTGCTGACGGTCTTGACCGACAGGTGCAGGCCGTGCGCGATCTCGGTAATCGACTTGCCGCCGACAAGGTGGGAAAAGACCTCGAATTCCCGGTCCGACAACTGCTTGTGCAGCAGCTGCTCGCTGGGCGCCATGATGTTCAGCGCCAGCTGCTCGGCCACTTCGGTACTGATATAGGGCCGTCCCGAAGCGACCTTGCGGATCGCGCCCACCAGCTGGGTGCCGGCGCTTTCCTTGGTGAGGTAGCCCTGGGCACCGGCGCGGATAGCGCGCACCGCGTACTGTTCTTCCTCGTGCATGGTCAGGATCAGGATCGCCAGCTTGGGCGCTTCGCTGCGCACCTGGCGGATCAGGTCGACGCCGCTGCGGCCCGGCATCGACAGGTCGAGCAGCAGCAGGTCGAAGCCCCCTTGCCGCACCTGCGCCAGGACTTCGAAGCCATTGGTCGCTTCTCCGGCGATGGCGATATCCGCGGCGCCGTCCAGGATCCGCTTGAGGCCCTCGCGCATGATGGTGTGGTCGTCGGCAATTACGATGCGTATCATGGATGCTTCCTTCAGGTGGCAGCGACTGGGCTTGGGCAGGCTAACACAGGATTGCCGGCAATTCGTCCCACTTTAGCCGGGCACGGCACCCGGCGCTGGCGGCGTGTCGTGGCCGTCTGGCGATGGTTCGCTGATCAGGCGGTGCACCAGCACCGGCTTGCTGGTGTGCGACAGGACCTTGTTGGTCACGCTGCCCAGCAGCAGCTGGCCCCAGCCGCTACGGCCGTGCGAACCCATGAAGATCAGGTCGCAGCCTTCCTGCTCGGCGACCTCGACAATCTTCAGCGCGGCGTTGTCGGAATACGCGGTCATGCAGCTGTGCTGCAGGCCGGCACTGGCGCAGGAACGCATGATCCTCCCCATGTATTCCTCGCCCATGCGGCGCATCTGGGCGAGGTATTCCTCTTCGCTGGGGTAGGAGGGCGGGATGATTTCCACATACACCGGATACTGGTAGTCGGGCGCGACGAACAGGGCCAGTACTTCGGCGCCCATCTGCCGTGCAAACTTGACGCCGGCGCAGGCCGTATGCTGCGAGACGGCCGAGCCATCGGTGGTGATCAGGATTTTGCGGTACATGGTCATTCCTCCAAGGGCCACGCCATTCTGGAACGTCGCGGTCGCGGCCGTCATTGCAAAAACTCAAGCTCTTGATCCCGGTCAAACTTTCGAAACCGCGACCGGGTCGCAAGAAACGATGTCAACGGCACTTACGTTACGAAAAACAACACCTAACTTGCGTAAATATTCAGGAACCCAGCTGTTTAATTGTCGCGGAATTAAGTTTCGCTGTCCATTTTGTTGTGTCTCAGTCTCTGAGATTTACCTACGGCAACCACACTGCTACACTCCCATGCAGATTTTCACCATCCTTGACGGCGCCAGGGCGCGGCCGGATGGACGCATCCAATACCGACGCAAGAGCGCATTGCGAACTTATATATTCATGGAGAAGCAGGGATTATGACCGACGCCGCTGACGATTTCGACGCACTATTCGAGGAAGTGGCGGCGCAGCGCGCCAATGCTCCCGCCGCCCCGGCGCCCGAGCCGGTCGCCGTCGTGGCTGACGAAGACGACCTCGAATCCCTGTTCGACCAGGTAGCCGCAGCCAGCGTCGCGGCGCCCGCAGCGGCGGCCGTGGAGGCGGCCGATCCGGGGGCAGCCGCGGCCGCTGGCGGTGATGGCGAGCACGGCATGTACGAGCGCCTCGGCGGCATCGTGCGCCTGCTACACGATTCGCTGCGCGAACTCGGCTACGACAAGGCGCTGACCGAGGCCTCGTCGGCCATCGTCGACGCCCAGGACCGCCTGGAATACGTCGCAACCCTCACCGAGCAGGCCGCCAACAAGGTGCTGAACACCCTGGACGAAGGCATGCCGGCCCAGGACCTGCTGTCGAAGCAGGCCAAGGACATGGAAAGCCGCTGGGCCGACCTGTTCTCGGGCAAGCTCAGCCTGGATGAGTTCAAGGCCCTGGCGGGCGACGCGCGCCAGTTCGCCGCCACCGTCAACGAAGCCACCGAAGCCGAGAAGGCCCGCCTGCTCGAGATCATGATGGCCCAGGATTTCCAGGACATCACCGGCCAGCTGATCAAGAAAGTGGTCAAGATCACCCAGACCGTCGAATCGGAACTGGCCCAGTTGCTGCGCGACAACGCGCCGGCCGACCTGAAGGAAAAGCTGGCGAAGAAGGAAGTCCCGCCAGCGCCCGCGCCGCTGATGCAGGGCCCGTCGGTGCCGGACACGGCACTGAACCAGGACAGCGTTGACGATCTTCTGGCCGATCTGGGGTTCTAATGGACGATATGCTCAAGGACTTCGTCGTCGAGGCGATGGACCTTGCAGTAAATGTTGAAGAACATTTGCTGCGCCTCGAACGCGATCCGGACAACAAGGAAACGCTGAACGCGGTGTTCCGTTCCTTCCACACCATCAAGGGTGGGGCGGGCTTCATGGGCCTGCCCGCACTGGTCGCCGCCTGCCACCTCACCGAGAACCTGTTCGATGCGCTGCGCACCGGCGCCGCGCCGGTGACGCCACTGGCGATCGAGGCCGCACTCGAAGCTTCCGGCTTCGTGGCCGACCAGTTGAACGACCTGAACAACGGCACGCCGCCGGAAGGCCTGGCCTCGATGCCGGAAGCGCTCGAGCGCATCCTGAAGGATGCGATCGAAGGCAAGGGCGCGGGCGCACCGGCGCCGGCGGCCGCGCCTGCCCCGGTCGTGGCCGCCCCTGCCGTCGTGGTTGCGGCTGCGCCGGCCGCGCCGGTGGTGGGTGGGGACGGACTGGACTGGATCGGCATGTACAACGCGGTGGTACCTGCCGCTTCCGCGATCGCGGCAGCTGCGGCTCCCGCCACGTCCGGGAGCGCCGCGCCGGCTGCGGCACCGGTGGCCGCCGCTGCCGCCGAAGCCGCGCCGGCCGCGCCGGCGGCGAAACAGGGCGGCTGGGATGGCATCGATCGCCGCCAGAACGACAAGGTCGCCGATGCGCGCGCCGCCGCCGCGCCAGCCAAGGACGAAAGCATCCGTATCGACGCGGTCAAGCTGGACGCCCTGCTGGAAGTGGCGGGCGAATCGGTGCAGGCCGCCAACCAGGCCGCCGTGCTGCTCGAGCGCCTGCAGCAGTTCAAGTTCGAGGGTCCGGCTGCCGCGCTCATGGCCACGCTCACCGAGACCCTGGAACGCGCCTCGCGCTACTCGGCCGAACTGCAGCGCGCCACGCTGGCGACCCGCATGCAGCCGGTGGGCCGCCTGTTCCAGAAATTCCCGCGCCTGGTGCGCGAGCTGGCCAAGGATCTCGGCAAGGACGTCGAGCTGACCATCGAAGGCGCCGAGACCGAGGTCGACCGCGTCGTGGTGGACAGCCTGTACGACCCGCTTGTGCACATGCTGCGCAACGCGCTCGACCACGGCGTCGAGTCGCCGGAGGACCGTGTCGCCGCCGGCAAGCCGGCCAAGGCCTTCATCCTGCTGAAAGCCTGGCAGGAAGCGAACAGCGTCATGATCGTGCTGCAGGACGACGGCAAGGGCATGGATCCGGTCAAGCTGCGCCGCAAGGCGATCGACAAGGGCCTGATCGGCGAGAACGGCGCCCCCAACGACGACGACGCCTACCAGCTGGTGTTCCTGCCGGGCTTCTCGACCAAGGAAGTGGCGTCCTCGGTGTCGGGTCGCGGCGTGGGCATGGATGTGGTCAAGACCGCGGTCGAGAAGAACCGCGGCGCGATCCGGATCGAATCGACCCTGGGCGCGGGCACCCGCTTCGCGATCCGCCTGCCGATCGAACTGTCCATCGTGCCGACCATGCTGGTCTCGACCTCGGGCGCCTCGCTGGCGCTGCCGATGGCCGTGGTCGAACGCGTGGTCGAGCTGCCGGAAGAGTTCCAGTGCGTGGGCGGCGCTCCGGTCCTGAAGGATCAGGGCCGCCCGCTTCCGGTGCGCTCGCTGGCCCTGGCGCTTGGCTACGAAGCGTGCTCGGAACGGGTCGGCATCGTCGTCAACGCGCCCCAGCCCTACATCCTGGCGGTGGAAGCCGTCGACGGCACGGCGGACCTGGTGATCAAGCCGATGACCGCGCTGTCGGTCGAAGGCATCACCGGTACCGCGCGTTCGGCCGAGGGCGAGCTGGTGCTGGTGGTGGGCCTGTCCTTCCTGATGGACGGGTGCCGCAGCAACGTGCGCCTGGCAGCGTAAGCGCCTTCGCAGGGTGGGCAGGTCCTGCCCGCGCGTTCGAACCCGGGAGGAGCAGCGACGCGGCTGATCTTCAGCCGACTCAGTCGCTTCAGCGCGTGGGCGGCCAACCCGTCCACCCCACGAAAGCGGCCCATACGTGGTTTCCGCAGTGCGCAAGCCAAATCCTTCGCCACAGTGCAGCAAATTCGCATACAAAAGCCTGAGTCACCCCGCTCAGGCTTTTTTTATTTGCATTGCCGGTTATTCATGCAAATTAAATTTGCACGAATACGACTCCCTTGGCAGGAAAATGCGTCGCCCCGGCTTGGTGCGGCACTGCACAATTATGGCATAATCAAAATCCACCCCGTCCCGGCATCGCCGCGGGGCCGCCTTCACCGGACAGACCATGCAAAAAACGCTCTACGACAAACTCTGGGATTCCCATGTCGTGCGTGCCGACGCCGATGGCACCACGGTCCTCTACATCGATCGCCACCTGGTGCACGAAGTCACCAGCCCACAAGCCTTCGAAGGCCTGCGCGAGGCCGGGCGCGGGCTATGGCGCACTTCCGCCAACCTCGCCGTGGCCGACCACAACGTGCCGACCACCGACCGCGCCCACGGCATCCTGGACGCCACCTCGCGCCTACAGGTCGAGACCCTGGACGCCAACGCGAAAAGCTTCGGCCTGACCTACTTCGACATGAACGACAAGCGCCAGGGCATCGTTCACGTGATCGGCCCGGAGCAGGGCGCCACGCTGCCCGGCATGACCGTGGTCTGCGGCGACTCGCACACGTCTACCCACGGCGCCTTCGGCTGCCTGGCGCATGGCATCGGCACCTCGGAAGTCGAACACGTGCTGGCTACGCAGACGCTGCTGGCCAAGAAATCGAAATCCATGCTGGTGCAGGTCGACGGCGAACTCGGGCCGGGCGTCACCGCCAAGGACATCGTGCTGGCCGTGATCGGCAAGATCGGCACTGCCGGCGGCACCGGCTACGCCATCGAGTTCGGCGGCTCGGCGATTCGCGCGCTGTCGATGGAAGGCCGGATGACGGTCTGTAACATGGCGATCGAAGCGGGCGCGCGCGCCGGCATGGTGGCGGTGGACGATACCACCGTCGACTATGTCAAAGGCCGCCCGTTCTCGCCCAAGGGCGAGCAGTGGAGCCAAGCGGTCGCCTACTGGCGCACCCTGCACTCGGACGAAGGCGCCGTGTTCGACACGGTCGTGGAGCTCGACGCAGCGGAGATCCTCCCGCAGGTCACCTGGGGCACCTCGCCCGAAATGGTGATATCGGTGGACGGCCGCGTGCCCGATCCCGGCCAGGAGCCCGACGCCGTGCGCCGCGACGCGATCGAGAAGGCGCTGGCCTACATGGACCTGGCGCCGAACACCCTGGTCGAAGACATCCGGATCGACAAGGTCTTCATCGGTTCCTGCACCAATTCGCGCATCGAGGACCTGCGCGCCGCCGCCGAGGTGGTGCGTGGCCGCCGGCGCGCGGCCAGCGTCAAGCTGGCGATGGTGGTGCCGGGCTCCGGCCTGGTGAAGGAACAAGCCGAACGCGAAGGCCTGGACCGCATCTTCAAGGATGCCGGTTTCGAATGGCGCGAGCCGGGCTGCTCGATGTGCCTGGCGATGAACGCCGACCGCCTCGAACCGGGCGAGCGCTGCGCCTCTACCTCGAACCGCAACTTCGAGGGCCGCCAGGGCCAGGGCGGCCGCACCCACCTGGTCTCGCCCGCGATGGCGGCGGCGGCGGGCATCGCCGGCCGCTTCGTCGACGTGCGCGCCCTCTGAACCGATCCACGCAATCCGTTGTACCGAATTAGGAACATCATGAAAAAAGCATTCGCATTCGTCCTCGCCGCCATCGTCCTGAGCGGCTGCAACACCATTTCCGGCATCGGCCGCGACGTGCAGAAGGTCGGCCAGGTCGTCACCAGCGCCGGCGGCAAGTAAACGGGAGGCGTAGCGACCATGGACAAGTTCACCGTACACGAAGGCGTGGTGGCGCCGCTCGACCGCGCCAATGTCGACACCGATGCCATCATTCCCAAGCAGTTCCTGAAGTCGATCCGCCGCACCGGCTTCGGCCCGAACCTGTTCGACGAGTGGCGCTACCTGGACCACGGCGAGCCGGGCCAGGATTGCAGCACCCGTCCGCTGAACCCGGACTTCGTGCTGAACCAGGCGCGCTACGCGGACGCCTCGATCCTGCTGGCGCGCAAGAACTTCGGCTGTGGCTCCTCGCGCGAGCACGCACCCTGGGCCCTGCAGCAATTCGGCATCAAGGCCATCGTCGCGCCCAGCTTCGCTGACATCTTCTTCAACAACTGCTACAAGAGCGGCCTGCTGCCGATCGTGCTGTCGGAAGTCGAGGTCGACGGCCTGTTCCGGACGGTGGCGGCGAACCCGGGCTTTCGCCTGGTGGTCGACCTGGAGCAGCAGCGTATCGGCACCCGCGACGGCAGCATCTCCTACGGTTTCGAGATCGACGCCTTCCGCAAGTACTGCCTGCTCAAGGGCCTGGACGACATCGGCCTGACCTTGCGCCACGCCGACGAGATCCGCGCTTTCGAAGCGCGCCACCTGGCGGCCCAGCCCTGGCTGGCCAACACGATCGGGGAGCGCGCATGAAGATCGCGATCCTGCCGGGCGACGGCATCGGCCCCGAAATCATGGACGAAGCGGTGAAGGTGCTGCAGGCGCTGGGCGAAGGCATCGAGATGGAGCGCGCCGAGGTGGGCGGGGCCGGCTATGCCGCCCATGGCCATCCGCTGCCGCAGGCCACCCTGCAGCTGGCGCGCCAGGCCGACGCGGTGCTGTTCGGCGCCGTCGGCGACTACCGCTACGACACGCTGGAACGCGCGCTGCGCCCCGAACAGGCGATCCTCGGCCTGCGGCGCGAACTCGGCCTGTTCGCCAACCTGCGCCCGGCCATCCTGTACCCGGAGCTGGCCGGCGCGTCCACCCTCAAGCCCGAGGTCGTGTCCGGGCTGGACATCCTGATCATCCGCGAACTCACCGGCGACATCTATTTCGGCAAGCCGCGCGGCGTGCGTACCTGTCCCGACGGGCCCTTCGCCGGCCAGCGCGAAGGCTTCGACACGATGCGCTACGCCGACGGCGAGATCCGCCGCATCGCCCACGTCGCCTTCCAGGCGGCGAGGAAGCGCGGGCGGCGCGTGACCAGCGTGGACAAGGCGAACGTGCTGGAAACCTTCCAGTTCTGGCGTGACGTCGTCACCGAGGTGCACGCCGACTACCCGGACGTCGAACTTGAACACATGTACGTCGATAACGCCGCCATGCAGCTGGTGCGGGCGCCGAAGAAATTCGATGTCATCGTCACCGGCAACATGTTCGGCGACATCCTGTCCGATGCGGCCGCCATGCTGACCGGCTCGATCGGCATGCTGCCCTCGGCCTCGCTGGATGCGTCCGGCAAGGGCCTGTACGAGCCTTCGCATGGCTCGGCGCCGGACATCGCCGGCCAGGGCGTGGCCAATCCGCTCGCGACCATCCTGTCGGCGGCGATGATGCTGCGCTACAGCTTCGGCCTGGCCGAGCAGGCCACACGCATCGAGGACGCCGTCAAGCGCGTGCTGGCCCAGGGCCTGCGCACGCCCGACATCCACGAGCCGGGCACGCGCCGGGTTGGCACCAGCGACATGGGCGACGCTGTCGTCGCGGCGCTGGGCTGATGCGTTAAGCGGAAATTCAATCCATTTTTATACCTGAAAGACGATGATGAAATTAGTAGGCCTGGTTGGCTGGCGTGGCATGGTGGGCTCGGTCCTGATGCAGCGCATGCAGGAAGAGGGCGATTTCGACCATATCGAGCCGGTGTTCTTCACTACCTCGAACCCGGGCGGCGCCGCGCCGAAGATGGCGAAGAACGAGACCACGCTCAAGAGCGCGCTGGATATCGCCGAGCTGGCCAAGTGCGAGATCATCATCTCGTGCCAGGGCGGCGACTACACCACCGAGGTGTTTCCGCAGCTGCGCGCGGCCGGCTGGAACGGCTACTGGATCGACGCCGCCTCGACCCTGCGCATGAACGACGACGCCGTCATCGTGCTCGATCCGGTCAACCAAGCCGTGATCAAGAACGCCATGGCGCGCGGCGTGAAGAACTACATTGGCGGCAACTGCACCGTGTCCTGCATGCTGATCGGCCTGGGCGGCCTGTTCGAGCAGGGCCTGGTCGAGTGGATGAGCTCCATGACCTACCAGGCGGCATCCGGCGGCGGCGCCCAGCACATGCGCGAACTGCTGACCCAGTTCGGCACCATCAACGGCACCGTCAGGCCGCTGCTGGACAACCCGGCCTCGGCCATCCTCGAGATCGACCGCACGGTGCTGGCCACCCAGCACGGCCTGTCGCCCGAGGAAACGAAGCAGTTCGGCGTGCCGCTGGCCGGCAACCTGATTCCCTGGATCGACAAGGACCTGGGCAACGGCCAGTCGAAGGAAGAGTGGAAGGCCGGCGCCGAGACCAACAAGATCCTCGGCCGCGGCGCCGGCTTCGCGGGCACGCAGCCGATTCCGGTGGACGGCCTGTGCGTGCGCATCGGCGCGATGCGCTGCCATTCGCAGGCGCTGACCATCAAGCTCACCCGCGACGTTCCGCTCGACGAGATCGAGGACATCATCGGCTCCCACAACGCGTGGGTGAAGGTGGTGCCGAATACGCGCGAAGCCTCGATGCGCGAGCTGTCGCCGGCCGCCGTGAGCGGTGCGCTGGGCATCCCGGTCGGCCGCCTGCGCAAGATGGCGATGGGGAATGACTACCTGTCCGCCTTCACCGTTGGCGACCAGCTGCTGTGGGGCGCGGCCGAGCCGCTGCGCCGCATGCTGCGCATCGTACTGGACCGTTAAAGCGCTTTCTCCTGGCCGCGCCCGCGGCCAGGCATCCGCCATTGGCAGGCTTGCCATACCTGCTGCCATATTGCTAAGCGCTGGTAGTCAAACGCTATCATTCGGGGCCGGCGCCGCGCATTCTGGCCACAGATCGCTTGCCGCAGGCGTGGCGATGCATGCGGGATGCTTGCATGCTCCAAGGCATGATGATATGTTGGGACACCCGGGAAATCGCCTTTCCTACAGTCAACTTTCTTTGGCCAACTGTCTTCACTGTCCACTATGCATTTTCCACATCGTCCTCCGTTCATGGCACCAGCGCTGAAAGCGGTCACCGCGGCTGTGGCCAGTGCCGTGCTCCTGTCGTCTGCCGCGCATGCCGCGGGCCTCGGGAAGCTGACGGTGCTGTCGGCGCTCGGCCAGCCGCTGCGCGCCGAGATCGAACTGACGACGACCGCTGGCGAAGACGTGTCCAGCATGGCCGTCAAGCTGGCTTCCCCGGAAGCCTTCCGCACGGCCAACATCGAATTCAACCCGGCGCTGCTGTCGCTGCGCTTCAGCGTCGAACAGCGCGCCGGACGCCCCTATATCCGCGTCAGTTCCGGCCAGCCGCTGAACGAGCCCTTCGTCGACATGCTGATCGAGCTGTCCTGGAACAGCGGCCGCCTGGTGCGCGAATACACCTTCCTGCTCGACCCGGCCGAATTGCGCGCCGCCCAGCCGGCCCAGGCCGCGCTCGACGCGCGTCCGGCCGCGCCGGCGGCGCCAGCGCGACCGGCGCCGCAAGCGCCGGCGGCGCCGGCCGCATCCCAGGAGGCGCGGCGCGACACGGCGGCACCGGCGCCGCGCGCCGCCGCGGCGGCAAGCGCAGCGGCAGCAACAGCGGCGCAGCCGCCCTCCAGCTACCGCGTACGGCGCGGCGACACCCTCGGCAAGATCGCGGCGCGACTGAAGCCCGCCGACATCTCGCTCGACATGATGCTGGTGGCCCTGTACCGCGCCAATCCGGATGCCTTCATCGGTAACAACATGAACCGCCTGAAGTCGGGCCAGATCCTGGCGGTGCCCGCTACCGATGCCATGCGCAGCGGCGGTGGCGAAGCCGAAGCGCGCGGCGTGGTCGTCGCCCACGCCGCCGACTTCAATGCCTACCGCAACAAGCTGGCGGGGCAGGTCGCGAACGCGGCGCCGCAACGCACGCCGCAGGCCGGCCAGAGCGCGTCCGGCAGGATCACCGCCAAGGTCGAGGAAGGCCCGACCGCGGCCAGGGAAGCGCAGGACCAGTTGCGCCTGTCGAAAGCCACCCAGGCGGCCGGCGGTACGGGCGGCGACACCGCCAGCGCCGAGGACGCGATCGCGCGCGAACGCGAGCTGGCACAGGCCCAGGAGCGGGTGAAGGAACTCGAGCGCAACGTCAGCGAGCTGGAACAGATGATGACGGTGAAGAGCCGGGCCGGCAGCGAGGCGCAGGATGCGGCCGCCGCCGGCGCCGACGCCGGCAGCGACGCCGAGGCAGCCGCCCCCGCGCCCGCCAAGCCGGTAAAGCCGGCCAGGCCCGCCGCCAGCGCCAAGCCGAAGGCGCCTGCTCCCGAAGAGAAGGGGCTCGCCGACACCCTGATGGACAACATCAACTACGTCGCCGGCGGCGCCATCGTGCTGCTGCTGGCGGCACTCGGCATCTCGCAGCGCCGCAAGAAGCGCCAGGAGGAGGCGCGCCCGGTGGTGGCCGAGCCCTCGGTGCTGGGCGTGCCGGGCCAGGCCGCGCACTCGCTGTACTCGGAAACGGGCGGCCAGAGCGTCGATACCAGCAACAGCGTGTTCAACTCGAGCTTCGCGCCCTCCGCCTCGCAGCTCGATACCAATGAAGTCGACCCGGTCGCCGAAGCCGACGTGTATATCGCCTATGGCCGCGATGCCCAGGCCGAGGAAATCCTGAAGGAGGCGCTGCGCACCCATCCGGAACGTCATCCGGTGCGCCTCAAGCTGCTCGAGATCTATGCTGCGCGCAAGGACCTGCGCGCCTTCGAGGCCCAGGCCAGCGAGCTGTTTGGCCTGACCCGTGGCCAGGGCGACGAGTGGGCCCAGGCGGCCGCGCTTGGCCTGGGCATCGATCCGTCCAATCCGCTGTACGCCGGCGGCGCCGGGGTGGCCCCGGTGGCGCCCGTCCAGAGCCCGCAGGAGCGCGACCAGCAGTCGCTGCTGTCGAAGCAACTCGAAGACGCCTTCCGCGGCGGCGCGCCGGCGGTCGGCGCGGCCTATGCGATGTCGGCGGCCGACCTGGACGACGCCCAGGACGCGACCGCCGTGCCGGCGCAGGACACGGCGCACGACGACAACGCGCTCGATTTCGACCTGGGCGACCTGAGTTTCGAGCCGGTGGGCGCGGGCGAGCCGGAACAGGCTTCGGATAGCGACGACACCGCCGTGCCGGACCTCGATTTCGTGCTCGACCCCGTCACTCCAGCCGACCTGCAGGAGGCGCCGGCGCCGGCACCGTCCGCCGAGGAGCCCTTCGACCTGGCCTTCGACATGAGTTTCGCCGATCCGGAAGCGCCGGCTGGCGCGCCGCCGGCCGAAACACCGGTGGACGCGGCGGTGGACGCGGCCGCGCCGAACACCGACATCGACCTGGCCGGCCTGGCCGCCGAGTTCGACCTGCCGCCCTTGCCAGCGGTGGAGGAGGACGTGGTGCCCGCGGCGGCCGAGGACGATCCGCTGTTCGACCTCGACATGATGGACTTCGGCCAGCCGGCCACGCCGGCCGCGGCCAGCGCGGTGGCCGAGGCGACGCCTTTCCACGACCAGATGCTGGAGCAGCTCAGCCCTGACAATGCGGCGGCGCCGGCAGTGCCGGCAGCCGCGGATCCGCTGTTCGACCTCGATGCCATGGACTTCGGCGATCCGTCCAGCACGACCGCTGCCCCGGCCGCGCCGGCACCATTGGCGCCTTTCGAGTTCGACGCCGCGCCCGCCGGCAGCGCGCTGGACGATCCGTTCGCGCTGCCCGAGCCATCCGCCCCGGCACCGAAGGACGCGGCCTTCGACCTGGCCGACATCGACCTCGACCTGCCTGCCCTCGACATGCCGGCGGCGCCAGCGTCAGGCGCGGCGTCCGAACCCGCACTGGAAGCGGCGGCGCTGTCGCCGGAACTCATGGAAATGGAAACCAAGCTCGATCTCGCTCTCGCCTACCAGGAAATCGGCGACAAGGAAGGCGCTCGCGAGCTGCTCGATGAAGTCATCAAGGGTGGCAACAGCGAACAGGTGAGCAAGGCCAGCGCAATGCGCTCCCTGCTCGCGTGAGGCGCATCGCACTGGGTGTCCAGTATGTCGGCACCGACTGGAACGGCTACCAGAAGCAGCCGGCGCGCAACACGGTCCAGGACCGGCTCGAGATCGCTCTCGAGCGCTTCGCCTGCACGCCCCTGAGTACCACCTGCGCCGGCCGCACCGACGCCGGCGTGCACGGCATCGAGCAGGTGGTCCACTTCGACACCGAACTGGACCGCGCCATGCAGAGCTGGGTGCGCGGCGTGAATGCCTTCCTCCCCGATTCGATCGTGGTACGTTGGGCCCACGAGGTCGCGCCCGATGCGGACGGCAACGAATTCCACGCACGCTTCTCGGCGCGCGCGCGCACCTATCACTACGTGTTGTACAACCACCCGAACCCGTCGGCGCTGCTGGCCGGCCGGGCCGGCTGGGTGTTCCGCCCGCTGGACGTGGAGCGCATGGTGCAGGCCGGCCAGCACCTGATCGGCGAGCACGATTTCTCGGCCTTCCGCGCTTCCGGCTGCCAGGCCAATTCGCCGGTCAAGCAGATGCACGAGGTGAGCATCCGGCGCTACGGCGACGTGCTCGTGTTCACGGTACGCGCCAGCGCTTTTCTCCATCACATGGTGCGCAACATCGTCGGCTCGCTGATCTACGTGGGCACCGGCCGCAACGAGCCGGACTGGATGAAAGAGGTGCTGGAGAGCCGCTCGCGCGACGTCGCGGCGCCGACCTTCATGCCGGACGGCCTGTATCTCGCCAGGATCGATTACGATCCCAAGTGGGGCCTGCCCCAGGAACCCGCGCACCCCTTGCCCTGGCTGTAAGTTCGAGGATCGTCATGCAACGCACCCGTATCAAGATCTGCGGCATCACCCGCGAGGAAGACCTGCGCGCGGCCGTCAATGCCGGCGCCGATGCGCTCGGTTTCGTCTTCTACCCCAAAAGCCCGCGCTACGTCACGCCGCAGCAGGCGGCCGACCTGTGCCAGGCACTGCCGCCCTATGTGAGCGCGGTCGCGCTGTTCGTCAACGCGACGCTGGACGAGGTGAGGGCGGTCGCTGCGGCGGCGCCGCTGGCGCTGATCCAGTTCCACGGCGATGAAACGGTCGAAGCGTGCGCAACGCTGGCCGCCGCGGTCCAGCGTCCGTTCGTGAAAGCCTTCCGGGTCAGGCCGGACACAAGCCCGGATGAACTGCTAGAATACGAACGTAGATACCGCGCCGCCAGTCCCTGGTTTTCCGGCCTGTTGCTGGACACCTGGGTAGACGCCTACGGCGGCGCAGGAAAGGCATTCGATTGGTCTCTCGTCCCAAAAGAGCTCGCGCCTCGGGTCGTTTTGAGTGGTGGCTTGAACGTACAAAACGCGACTGACGCGGTGCTACGTGTTCGCCCGTTCGCGGTCGACGTCAGCAGTGGCGTCGAAGCGCAGAAGGGCATCAAGGATGCCCGCAGGATTGATGACTTCATCAAGGCCGTGCGGGCCGCCGACGCCATCCATTCGAGTGAGAACCATCATGAAAGATCGTCCTAGCGGAAACGCTCCGCTGTTCAAGAATACCGGCTACCAGCTGCCCGACGGGTCCGGACACTTCGGCCCCTATGGCGGCAGCTTCGTCGCCGAGACCCTGTCGCATGCGCTGGCCGAGCTGAACGAGGCTTACGCGCGCTATTCGCAAGATCCCGCTTTCCTCGAAGAATTTCGCTACGAACTGGCCCACTTCGTCGGCCGTCCGTCGCCGGTGTACCACGCGCGGCGCTGGTCCGAACAGCTCGGCGGCGCCCAGATCTTCTTCAAGCGCGAAGACCTGAACCACACCGGCGCGCACAAGATCAACAACGTGATCGGCCAGGCCCTGCTGGCGCGCCGCATGGGCAAGAAGCGCATCATCGCCGAGACCGGCGCCGGCCAGCACGGCGTGGCCACCGCCACCATCTGCGCCCGCTTCGGCATGGAATGCGTGGTCTACATGGGCAGCGAGGACGTCAAGCGCCAGGCGCAGAACGTCTACCGCATGAAACTGCTGGGCGCGACCGTCGTCCCGGTGGAATCCGGCTCGAAGACACTGAAGGACGCGCTCAACGAAGCGATGCGCGACTGGGTCACCAACATCGAGAACACCTTCTACATCATCGGCACCGTGGCCGGTCCGCATCCGTACCCGATGATGGTGCGCGACTTCCAGTCGGTGATCGGCGAGGAATGCCGGGTCCAGATGCCGGCCATGACCGGCCGCCAGCCGGACTACGTGCTGGCCTGCGTCGGCGGCGGCTCCAACGCCATGGGCATCTTCTATCCCTACATCGACGAACCGGGCGTGAAGCTGGTCGGCGTCGAGCCGGCGGGCGAGGGCATGGAGTCGGGCAAGCACGCGGCTTCGCTCAGCGCCGGCATCCCGGGGGTCCTGCACGGCAACCGCACCTACCTGCTGCAGGACGACAATGGCCAGATCATCGAGACCCACTCGGTCTCGGCCGGCCTGGACTATCCGGGCGTGGGACCGGAACACGCCTGGCTGAAGGATATTCAGCGCGCGCAGTACGTGACCATCACGGACGACGAGGCTCTGGCGGCCTTCCACGACTGCTGCCGCATCGAAGGGATCATCCCGGCGCTGGAATCCTCGCACGCGATCGCCTACGCGACGCAGCTGGCGGCCACGCTGCCGAAGGACCAGCTGATCCTGGTCAACCTGTCGGGCCGCGGCGACAAGGACATGCACACGGTGGCGCAGAGGATGGGGCTGGATTTCAGCTAACCGTCTTCCCGCAGCTTCGTGAACTTTTAAAGGATAGAACAGCATGTCCCGTATTGCATCGACCTTTGCCGCCCTCAAGGCGCAGAACAAGACCGGCCTGGTCACTTTCATCACCGCCGGCGACCCCGGTCCCGACCTGACCGTGCCGCTGATGCACGCCCTGGTGGAGGGCGGCGCCGACGTCCTCGAACTGGGTGTGCCGTTTTCCGATCCGATGGCCGAAGGCCCGGTGATTCAGCGCGCCTGCGAGCGCGCGCTGAAGTTCAACGTCGGCCTGCACGACGTGTTCGGCTTCGTGCGCGCATTCCGCGAGACGAACACGACGACCCCGGTGGTCCTGATGGGCTACGCCAACCCGATCGAACGCATCGGCCCCGACAACTTCATCCGCTGCGCGAAGGAAGCCGGTGCCGACGGCGCGATCGTGGTCGACTATCCGCCCGAAGAGTGCGCAGCCTTTGCCGAGGCCATGCGCGCGAACGGCCTCGACCTGGTCTTCCTGCTGGCCCCCACCTCGACCACCCAGCGCGTGCAGCAGGTGGCGCGCTACGGCAGCGGCTTCAGCTACTACGTCTCGCTCAAGGGCGTGACCGGGGCGAGCAGCATCGATACGGAAGACGTGGCGCGCCGGGTGGGCGCGATCCGCGAGCACGTCAAGCTGCCGATCGGGGTCGGTTTCGGCATCCGCGATGGCGCCACGGCGCGCGCGGTGGCGCAGGTGGCGGATGCGGTGGTGATCGGCAGCCGCATCATCCAGGAGCTGGAATCGGTGCCGCGGGAAGGGGCGGTTGAGGCGGTGCGCGCCTTTACCTCCGGCATCCGCAGCGCGCTCGACGCCTGAGCTCGCTGGAAACGGGGCGCCTGCGCGGCGTCCCGTTTTACGCGCCATGAATGGGATGTCGCCGGGGCATTCCCGAATGCCACGGCCTGGGTTACATTGGTGAGGTAGCAATCCGTCAATCAACCCACCAGGCACGCCATGAAAAAGCAGATCGTCAACGTTTCCATTCTTCAATCCGCCAAGGTCATGGCGGTCATCTACCTGGTGCTGTCGGTGCCGATGGTGTTGCTGATGGCCATCCCGGCCATGGCATCCGGCCAGGGGTTTTCGCTCGGCATGCTGGTCCTGATGCCGGTCCTGTACACCGTCTTCGGCTTCATCTTCACCGCCTTGGGCGCCTGGGTGTACAACCTCGTCGCCAGCAAGATCGGCGGCTTCGAATTCACCACTACCGACGTCCATTAACAATAAGGGTCAGAGTCGAATAGTTGGGAAAGATTGTAAAGTTTCCCAATAATTCGACTCTGACCCTATTTGAAGCGCGGGTAATTGCTCGGCAATTTGACTCTGACCCCAATCTTGGCAGGAAGATAATTGGTGGGGCGACATCATTCGACAAGCGGGGCGCTTGCGGCTACACTACCGCCACTTCGAAGACTTGCCGCAAGGAGAAAAGATGAGTTGGCTAGAAAAACTGCTGCCCCCACGGATCCAGCGCTCCGATGCCGCCAAGAGCAAGACCATGCCCGAAGGGCTGTGGGTCAAGTGCCCGTCGTGCGAATCGGTGCTGTACCGCGCCGACCTGGAAACCAACCAGCACGTTTGCCCCAAGTGCGACCATCACATGCGCATCCGCGCCCGCGAGCGCCTCGATGCGCTGCTCGACGAGGGCGGCCGCTATGACATCGGCCAGGAAGCCCTGCCGGTCGATACCCTGAAGTTCAAGGACAGCAAGAAATACCCGGACCGCCTCAAGCAGGCCATGGACGCCACCGGCGAAACCGATGCCCTCATCGTGCAGGGCGGCTCGATCATGAGCCTGCCGGTCGTCGTCGCCTGCTTCGAATTCGAATTCATGGGTGGCTCGATGGGTTCGGTCGTCGGCGAGCGCTTCGTGCGCGGCGCCCAGGTGGCGCTGGAACAGAAGGTGCCTTTCATCTGCATCACCGCCACCGGCGGTGCCCGCATGCAGGAAGGCCTGCTGTCGCTGATGCAGATGGCCAAGACCACCGCCATGCTGACCAAGCTGTCGGAGAAAAAGCTGCCCTTCATCTCGGTGCTGACCGACCCGACCATGGGCGGCGTCTCGGCCTCGTTCGCCTTCATGGGTGACGTCGTCATCGCCGAGCCGAAAGCCCTGATCGGCTTCGCCGGCCCGCGCGTGATCGAGAACACCGTGCGCGAGAAGCTGCCGGAAGGCTTCCAGCGGGCCGAATTCCTGGTGCAGAAGGGCGCCGTCGACATGATCGTCGACCGCCGCAAGATGCGCGAAGAAATCGCCCGCCTGCTGGCGCTGCTGCAAAACCAGGCCGCCGACGCGCTGGCCTGAGTGACAGCTTAACCTCCCATCCGGTGCGGACGCCTCGGCCTCCGCACCCGTGCTCTCCGCACGCATACCGAAGTTCATCCAATGCCACCTCTCCCGACCACCTTGCCCGACTGGCTGGCGCTGCTCGAGTCGCGCCATGCCGAAACCCACATCGACATGGGCCTGGACCGCGTGCGCGCCGTCAAGGAGCGCCTGCAGCTGGCCTTCGATTGCCCCGTGATCATGGTAGCGGGCACCAATGGCAAGGGCTCGACCTGCGCCATGCTGGAAACCGTGCTGCTGCAGTCCGGCTACCGCGTCGGCCTGTACATCAAGCCGCACTTCCTCGACTTTAACGAGCGTGCCCGCATCAACGGCGAGATGGCGAGCGACGCCGCGCTGGTGCAGGCTTTCGAGGCGGTCGAGCGCGTGCGCGGCGAGGTGCCGCTGACCTATTTTGAATTCACCACCCTGGCGATCATGCACCTGATCGCGCATGCCGGCGTGGACGTGGCCATCCTCGAGGTCGGCCTGGGCGGACGCCTGGACGCCGTCAACGTGATCGACGCCGACGTGGCGATCGTCACCAGCGTCGACATCGACCATACGGCCTACCTGGGCGATACCCGCGAACAGATCGGCTTCGAGAAGGCGGGCATCTTCCGGCCCGGGAAGGCCGCTATCTGCAGCGATCCGGTGCCACCGGCAACGCTCATCAAGCATGCCGAGGACATCGGCGCCGACCTGTGGCTGCTGGGGCGCGACTTCAACTACCAGGGCGACCAGCAGCAGTGGAGCTACGGCGGTCGCACCCAGCGCCGCAACGCGCTGGCCTATCCGGCCCTGCGCGGCGCCAACCAGCTGCTCAACGCCTCGGCCGCGCTGGCCGCGCTCGAAGTGCTGCGCCTGCAGCTGCCCTGCGGCGCCCAGGAAGTGCGCGCCGGCCTCGCCATGGTCGAGCTGCCGGGCCGCTTCCAGGTGCTGCCGGGGCGCCCGACCCAGGTGCTGGACGTGGCCCATAACCCCCACGCCGCCGCCGCGCTGGCCCACAACCTCGGCAACATGGGCTTCCACCGCTACACCTATGCGGTGTTCGGCATCATGGAAGACAAGGACATCGACGCCGTGATCGCCCCGCTGAAGGGCATCGTCGACCACTGGTGCGTGTGCGGGCTGCCTTCGGCGCGCGCGAGCGACCCGCAGCAGCTGGCGCACAGGCTGGCGGCGCTGGCGCCGGCCGGCGCGAAAGAAGGCGAGTTCTCGGTGACCGCCTTCGCCACGCCGGCCGAGGCCTATGCAAACGCCGTGAGCCGGGCAGGGGAGAATGATAGAATTGTGGTCTTTGGCTCGTTCTACACGGTCGCCGGCGTGATGGCGGCCCGCAAATCCTCTCTACACTGACTCTAGAATCGCATGGGCTTGTTCTCGTTCGGTAGCAAAAACAGGCAAGACACGGTCCGGGACAGCGGCCATTTCGTCAAGGACGACGATGCCGCCTATGGCCAGCAGGCCCGCGCCAAGCGCGCCTCGCACGCCGGCGACGGCGCGCGCCGCGGACGTGGCGCCGACCCCATCCTCCCCGAAAAGAAGCGCGCCCGCCGCCGCCTGGTCGGTGCGATCGCGCTGGCGCTGGCGGCCGCGGTCGGCTTGCCGATGCTGCTCGATTCCGGGCCCCAGCCACTCGGCGCCGATATCGCCATCAACATTCCTGCCAAGGACAAGGCCGCGCCGCTGCCGGTGCCGGTCGCCGCCAGCGTCGATAGCGGCGAGGAGATCGTCGAGCCCGAGGCCACCGAGCCGGCGCCGGCCGATCCGCCGCCCCTGCGCACGCTCGAGATTCCTGCTCCCCCGGCGACGAAGCCGGAACCGAAGCTGGCTGCCGAAGCGGTGGAGCCTGTGCCGGTGAAGCCGGAGCCGGTGAAACCCGAAGCGAAGCGCGAACCGAAGGCCGAGGCCCCGACCAGGCTCGCCGAACAGGAAGCGAAGAAGCCGGTAGTAAAGCCGGCTGAGCCGAAGCCGGCGGAAGCACGCCCGCGCCAGGACGATGCCGCGCGCGCCATCGCCATCCTCGAAGGCAAGCCGGCCAGCGCGGCCGGCCCGGTCCAGAAATACGTGGTGCAGGTGGCGGCGCTGGCGACCCAGGAAAAGGTCGAGGAACTGCAGGGCCGCCTGCGCGCGGCCGGCGTGTCCTCGTTCACCGAGAAATCCGGTTCCCTGATCCGGGTGCGCGTGGGCCCGTACACGAAGGAAGAAGGCGAGAAGATCCGTTCGAAGCTCATCGGCATGGGCCTGTCCGGCAGCCTGATGCCGCTCTGAACGGGAAGGTGCGCGGGGCGTGACGATTTTCGATTACCTGGTGCTGTTCGTGCTGGGCGCGTCCGTCATCATTTCCACCTTGCGCGGGCTGGTGAAGGAAATCCTGTCGCTGCTGGGCTGGATCGTGGCCTTCGTGGTGGCCAACGCCTACGGCGCGCAGCTGGCGCCCCTGCTGCCCGGGCTGCTGCCGGGCGAGACGGCGCGCCTGATCGCGGCCTTCATCATCCTGTTCCTGGGTGTTCGGATACTGATGGGCCTGCTATCGCTGGCGATTGGCGCCCTGATCACGGCCACCGGGTTGAGCCTGGCGGACCGTGGCCTGGGCGGCCTGTTCGGCCTGGCGCGCGGCATTGTAATCGTGCTGAGCGCCGTCATATTGTGCGGGATGACTGCCATCCCGCAACAGGATTTCTGGAGGAACGCGCTGCTCTCGCCAATGGCGGAAACCGGGGCGCGTACGGTGAAACCTTTCCTTCCTGCTGCACTGGCGCAGCACATCCATTTTTAGATTCGTTTTGACATTCTTGTAATCACGCAGTCCAGTTCTAGGAGCGCACCATGTGTGGCATCGTCGGCGTCGTCTCGCACAATCCCGTCAACCAGCTTCTCTATGACGCATTGCTGCTGCTGCAGCACCGCGGCCAGGACGCTGCGGGCATTGCAACCAATCACAGCAGCATGTTTTCGATGTACAAGGCCAATGGCCTGGTACGCGACGTGTTCCGTACCCGCAACATGCGCTCGCTGCAGGGCAATACCGGGATCGGCCATTGCCGCTACCCGACCGCCGGCTCGTCCAGCGAAGAGGAAGCGCAGCCCTTCTACGTGAACGCACCGTTCGGCATCACGCTGGCCCACAACGGCAACCTCACCAACCAGGCCGAGCTCAAGGAAGAGCTGTTCCGCAACGACCGCCGCCACATCAACACGGATTCCGATTCGGAAGTGCTGCTCAACGTGCTGGCGCACGAGATCCAGGAAGCGGCCGACGGCTACAAGCTGGACAAGGACGCCGTGTTCAAGGCGGTGGCCGCGGTGCACCGCCGCGTGCGCGGGGCGTACGCGGTGGTGGCGCAGATCGCCGGCCACGGCATGCTGGCCTTCCGCGATCCGTTCGGCATCCGGCCGCTGTGCCTGGGCGTGAACGAGGGCGAAGCCGGCCTTGAGTACCTGGTGGCGAGCGAATCGGTGGCGCTGGAAGGCCTGGGCTTCCGCTTCGTGCGCGACATCGCGCCGGGCGAGGCGGTGTTCATCGACAACGACGGCAACATGTCGCAGCAGCAGTGCGCCGAGAACCCCTCGCTGAACCCGTGCGCCTTCGAATACGTGTACCTGGCGCGTCCCGACTCGGTGATCGACGGCGCCTCGGTCTACGCGACCCGCCTGCGCATGGGCGAATACCTGGCCGACAAGATCCGCCAGGAGATCCCGGTCGAGGAAATCGACGTAGTGATGCCGATCCCCGATTCCTCGCGCCCGGCCGCGATCCAGCTGGCGCTGAAGCTGGGCGTCGAGTACCGCGAAGGCTTCATCAAGAACCGCTACATCGGCCGCACCTTCATCATGCCGGGCCAGGGCATGCGCAAGAAATCGGTGCGCCAGAAGCTCAATGCGATCGCCTCCGAGTTCAAGGACAAGAACGTGCTGCTGGTGGACGATTCGATCGTGCGCGGCACCACCAGCCGCGAGATCGTGCAGATGGCGCGCGACGCCGGCGCGCGCAAGGTGTTCTTCGCCTCGGCCGCGCCGCCGGTGCTGTACCCGAACGTGTACGGCATCGACATGCCGACCCGCGACGAGCTGATCGCCCACGGCCGCACGGTCGAGGAAGTGTGCAGGGAAATCACGGCCGACCGCCTGGTCTACCAGGACATCGATGCGCTCAAAAAAGCGATCTCGGACGTCAACCCGGCCCTGACCAACTTCGAGGCATCCTGCTTCGACGGCGTGTATGTCACCGGCGACGTGACCCCGGAATACCTGGACCGCCAGGAATCCGCGCGCCACAGCCCGAAGGCCGGCCAGGTCGAGGATCCGGTGCGCACGCAGCTCAACCTGAACACCCCGGCGGTGGCCGAGTAGGCGGGACGGCGACTGCCATGAGCGAAACGAACCCCTACGGCTTCACCACCACCATCCTGCACAACGACCGCCGCAGGCCGGTCGAGCAGGGCTCGCTGCACAAGCCGGTGCATACCTCGGTCGCCTTCGGCTACGGCGACGCGCGCCAGCTGGCGGCCGTATTCCAGGGCCGGGAGCCGGGCTTCCGCTACGGGCGCCAGGGCAACCCGACCGTTGCCGCGCTGGAAGATAAGATCAGCAAGATGGAAGACGGCGTCGGCACCCTGTGCTTCGCCACCGGCATGGGCGCCATCGGCGCGCTGTTCCAGGCGCTGCTGAAGTCGGGCGACCATGTGGTTTCGTCCTCCTTCCTGTTCGGGAACACCAACAGCCTGTGGCAGACGGTGGCCGGACAGGGCGTCGCGGTGGACTTCGTCGACGCCACCGACGCCGCCAAGGTCGAGGCGGCGCTGCGGCCGGACACGCGCATCGTCTTCGTCGAGACCATCGCCAACCCGCGCACCCAGGTGGCCGACCTGGCGCGCATCGGCCAGCTGTGCCGCGAGCGCGGCATCCTGTACGTGGTGGACAACACCATGACCACGCCCTGGCTGTTCCGTCCCAAGGCGGTGGGGGCGGGGCTGGTGGTCAATTCGCTGACCAAGTCGATCGGCGGGCATGGCATCGCGCTGGGCGGCGCCCTGACCGACACCGGCCTGTTCGACTGGAGCGCGTATCCGAACATCGCCGCCAACTTCCGCAAGCAGGTGCCAGCGAACCAGGGCCTGGCCCAGCTGCGCGCCAAGGCGCTGCGCGACTTCGGCGCGGCGCTGGGGCCGGAAGCGGCGCACCATATCGCGGTGGGCGCCGAGACGCTGGCGCTGCGCATGGAGCGCACCTGCGCCAATGCGCTGGCGCTGGCGCGCATGCTAGAAGCCGATCCGCGCGTGGCCGCGGTGCACTACCCGGGCCTGGCCTCGCATCCGCAGCACGCCCTGGTGGCGTCGCTGTTCCGCAGCGGCGGTTCGCTGCTGAGCTTCGAGCTGGTTGACGCGATCGATCCTTTCGACTACCTGAACCGCCTGAAACTCGGCATCCCGGCCAGCAACCTGGGCGATACCCGTACCCTGGTGATTCCAGTGGCGCACACGATCTTCTTCGAGATGGGGGCGGAGCGGCGCGCCAGCATGGGCATCGCCGAGTCCCTGATCCGCGTCTCGGTGGGGATCGAGGATACCGAGGACCTGCTGGCGGACTTCCGCCAGGCGCTTGCGTCCTGAGCACCCGAAACATCATCATGGCAGCCCGCGGGCTGCCATTTTTGTTTCAGCGGTTGAGCGGGTACCGGCTTGCCCTTATCATGGGCCTTCTTTTGCCACTCCGAGCTGCCATGAAAACCAAGCTGTTCCTTGCATCCCTGCTGCTGTGCGGCGCCGCCCATGCCGGCGAACTGGACAACGCCAACGCCCTGTTCGAGAAGAAGGATTATGCGGGTGCGCTGAAGATCTATACGAAGCTGGCCGATGCCGGCAACCCGGAGGCGCAGCAGGCGCTGGGCCAGATGTACTGGTACGGCGAAGCGGGGCAGGTGGACGAGGCCAAGGCCGAGGCGCTGTTCAAGAAATCGGCCGCCAAGGGCAACAAGGTCGCCGCCGCGTCGCTGGCGGTGATGGAGCAGCGCGTCAAGCGCCGCAAGGACATCGACTACTGGATCAGCGGCTACGACGGCGAAGACCTGAAATCGGGCGAATTCCGCTGCGCGACACCGCGCATTCCGGCGATGTCGAAGATCAATGCCGACATTGACCGCATCGGCGCCGCCATCACGACCTGGCAGGATTGCTACAACCGCTACGTGACCAACCTGAACGCGGCCACGCCGCTCACCAAGCGCGTCCCCGAAGACATCCGCAAGCTGATGAAGAAGGACGAGCTGGAAAAGTCGACCGCCTACCTGGAGCAGTTGCAGGCCAACCTGCAGGAAGAGGCGAAGGTGAGTTCGAAACTGGTGCTGGCCGACTTCGAGGCCTGGCGCAAGGCGACCGACGCCTATGTCTCCGAGCACAACAAGATGGTCAAGAGCAACAGCTCGACCCTGTTGAAGGGGAAATAAGGGGTAAAAAAAAGGCGGGCATGCAGCCCGCCAGTGTGCGTTCCAGCCTTAGTGCCAGCTGCGCATCAGCCCGACCGCCAGCCCTTCCAGCGCGAACTCGTCTTCCGGCTTTACCTGGATGACCTTGAAGTCCGGATTTTCCGGCAGCAGTTCGACCAGGTTGCCGGTCTTGCGGTAGCGCTTGACGGTGACCTCTTCACCGAGGCGCGCCACCACGATCTGGCCGTTCTTGGCGCTGTCGATCTTCTTGACGGCGAGGAAGTCGCCGTCGCAGATGCCGGCATCGCGCATCGACCAGCCCTTGACCTTCAGCAGGAAGTCGGGACGGGCCGAGAACATCGCGGCATCGACGGAATAGGTGGCTTCCACGTGTTCCTGGGCCAGGATAGGGGAGCCGGCGGCGACGCGGCCGACCAGCGGCAGCGACATCATGAGATTCGGCGGCGGCATCGGAATCTGCTCGACCGAGGCGCCAACCAGGCGGATGCCGCGCGAGGTGCCCGGCGAGATCTCGATGGCGCCCTTGCGCGCCAGGGCTTGCAGGTGTTCTTCGGCGGCATTCGCCGACTTGAAACCCAGCTCGGCCGCGATTTCGGCGCGGGTCGGCGGAAAGCCGGTGTTGTCGATCGCTTCCTTGATCAGGTTCAGGATCTGTTCTTGCCTTGCAGTGAGCTTGAGCATGGGTGGTCTACGGCATTAGTTATAAGAGCAGACTGTATTTTTGTACAGTATTCCCGGATGCGCAAGGGCAAACACGGGAAAACTGCAAAAAAATGCTGCAACGCGGGCCACGCGCGCCCGATTGTGGTCCGATTGTGGCGTGCACCACGCATCTCAAGGCGCGATCGCGACCATGACAGCCTGGCCCTGGTTCCCATTCGCGCGATTTTCCGGCTATAATGGCAGGCTTTCCCTTCCCACACTCGTCTTGACGCCGAGGTGGGCATTTGTTTAAACGTCCTCAAGGAGTGTTGCATGCGTCATTATGAAATCGTTTTTATCGTCCACCCGGACCAGAGCGAGCAAGTTCCGGCGATGATCGAGCGTTACAAGACCACGGTGACCAGCCGCGGCGGTAACATCCATCGCGTGGAAGACTGGGGCCGCCGTCAAATGGCGTACCAGATCCAGAAGCTGCCGAAAGCCCACTACATCTGCATGAACATCGAGTGCGACAACGAGACCCTGGTCGAGCTGGAAACCGCATTCAAGTTCAACGATGCCGTCCTGCGTCACCTGACCGTCAAGATGAAGAAGGCCGAAACCGCACCGTCGCCGATGATGAAGTCGGTCCAGCGCGAAGACGCAGCCAAGAGCCACCGCGCTGAAGCAGCCGCCGCTGCCCCGGCCGCCGCCGCTTAAGCTGTCACCGGGTTTTCCCGGGAATCCGAAACGAAGCAAAGCAGCGCAGTGAACCAGTTCCAGCTCATCGCGACCATCGCGGAGCGAGACGTCCTGCGTTTCACCCCGGCCGGCGTCCCCATCGTGGGCGCGATCCTGATGCACGATTCGCAGCAGGTCGAGGCCGGCGTGGCAAGGCAGGTCGCGTTTGAAATCCCTGCGCTCGGCGCAGGCGAGATTTCAGGCAGGCTGGAAAGTGCCGAACTCGGCGCCGCCTACCGCTTCAACGGATTCCTCGCACGGAAGAACCGCAACAGCAAAGCCTTGGTGTTTCACATCATTGATTTCAGTGCCGCAGAGTAAACAAGCCCGCGGCGCAACCTAGATTAGATACAGGAGCCTCGAAATGGCATTCGGTAAAAAGTTCGACAAAAACAAAGCCAAAGAAAAAATGAAGCGCAAACAGCAGAACCCGCTGTTCAAGCGCAAGAAATTCTGCCGCTTCACCGCCGCCGGCGTGGAACAGGTGGACTACAAAGACGTCGACACCCTGAAGGACTTCGTCCAGGAAAACGGCAAGATCATGCCGGCACGCCTGACCGGCACCAAGGCGCACTACCAGCGCCAGGTCGACACCGCCATCAAGCGCGCACGCTACCTCGCGCTGCTGCCGTACACCGACCTGCACAACGCCTAAAGCGCGGCACGTCAGTCAGAATACCTGGAGAATAAATATGCAAGTTATCCTGCTCGAAAAAGTGGTCAACGTCGGTAACCTGGGCGACGTCGTCAAAGTCAAGGACGGTTACGCACGTAACTTCCTGATCCCGCAAAAGATGGCACGCCGCGCCACCCAGGCCGCCGTGGCCGAGTTCGAAGTCAAGCGCGCCGAACTGGAAAAAGCGGCAGCTGAAAAGCTGTCGGCTGCCCAGGCGCAAGGCGACAAGCTGAGCGGCATGACCGTCACCATCGCCCAGAAGGCGGGCGTGGACGGCCGTCTGTTCGGTTCGGTCACCAACTTCGACATCGCCGAAGCCCTGAGCAAGCAAGGTTTCGCCGTCGAGAAGTCGCAAGTCCGCATGCCGACCGGTCCGCTGAAGACCACCGGCGAGTTCCCGGTCGCCGTCGCGCTGCACACCGACGTCGTCTCGGAAATCACCATCGCGGTGGTGGGCGAAGCTGCCTAAGCAGTTGTTGTATAAATGAAAAAGCCGGGTTCGCCCGGCTTTTTTTATTCCTGGAAACTCGCCAATTATTTCAGCCGGATGACCGGAAACGGTATAATGCCCGCCATGAATTCCCCATCCGATCCGCAAGTCGATTCCCTGCGCATCCCACCGCATTCCATCGAAGCAGAGCAGTCCGTCATCGGCGGCCTCCTGCGCGACAATGCAGCGTGGGACCGCATCGCCGACTTCATGCACGCGGAGGATTTCTACCGCTACGACCACCGCATCATCTTCGAACAGATGGTCCGCCTGATCAACGCCGGCAAGCCCGCCGACGTGATCACGGTCTACGAAGCCTGCAACATGCTGGGCAAGGCCGAGGAAGTGGGTGGCCTGCAATACCTGAACGCGATGGCGCAGAACACGCCCTCGGCAGCGAACATCCGCCGCTACGCCGAGATCGTGCGCGACCGCGGCATCCTGCGCAACCTGATCACGGTGGCCGACGAGATCTCGGGCAACGCCTTCAACCCGCAGGGCAAGGAAGTCAAGCAGATGCTTGACGAAGCCGAGTCGAAGATCTTCGCGATCGCCGAGACCGGCGCCAGGGGCCAGCAGGGCTGGAACCCGATCCAGCCGCTGCTGACCCAGGTGGTCGAGCGCATCGACGAGCTGTATTCGCGCGAGAACCAGGGCGAGATCACCGGCGTGCCGACCGGCTTCATCGACCTCGACCGCATGACCTCGGGCCTGCAGCCGGGCGACCTGGTGATCGTCGCCGGCCGTCCGTCGATGGGCAAGACCGCGTTCTCGGTGAATATCGGCGAGAACGTGGCGATCGAAGCCGGCCTGCCGGTGGCCGTGTTCTCGATGGAGATGGGCGGCGCCCAGCTGGCCATGCGTATGCTCGGCTCGGTCGGCCAGCTCGACCAGCACCGCCTGCGTACCGGCCGCCTGAACGACGAGGACTGGCCGCGCCTGACGCACGCCATCCAGAAGATGAACGATGCCCAGCTCTACATCGACGAGACCCCGGCGCTGAACCCGATCGAGATGCGCGCCCGCGCGCGGCGCCTGGCGCGCCAGTGCGGCAAGCTGGGCCTGATCATCGTCGACTACCTGCAGCTGATGCAGGGCAGCCAGCCGGGCGACAACCGCGCGGCCGAGATTTCCGAGATCTCGCGTTCGCTCAAGGGCCTGGCCAAGGAACTGCATTGCCCGGTCATCGCACTGTCCCAGCTGAACCGTTCGCTGGAACAGCGACCCAATAAACGACCCGTCATGTCCGACCTGCGCGAATCGGGCGCTATCGAACAGGATGCGGACGTTATCATCTTCCTGTATCGCGACGAGGTCTACAACCCCGACTCGCCTGATAAGGGAACCGCCGAGATCATCATCGGTAAGCAGCGTAACGGCCCGATCGGGGCGATTCGCCTTACCTGGATCGGCTCCTACACCAAGTTTGGTAACTACAGCGGCAACCTCGCCATCTACCAGGGCGACTAAGCCGCACATTCGAAGTCAATGTACTTTGCCGCCGCCAGTCGTGGCGGCGGTTGCGAAGTCCCAAGAGATTCATAACGGAGAACAATATGTTTGGACGCCTGATGCCCCAGGAGGGCAAATTTTTCGACCTGTTCAACCAGCACGCCGCGCTGTGCGTGAAAGGTGCGCAGGAAATGCTCGGCCTGATGACCCATTTCGACGACCTGGAAAACCGCACCCACGCGGTGGAGAGCATCGAGAAACAGGCGGACAAGATCACCTACACCACCGTCGACCTGCTGCACAAGACCTTCATCACCCCGATCGACCGCGACGACATCCACAAGCTGATCACCAGCATGGACGACATCCTCGACATGATGGAAGACGCGGCCCAGACCGTGTCGCTGTATGACCTGCATGCGGTGACCCCGGAAGCGGCGCGCCTGGCCGAGCTGTGCCTGTCGGCCTGCAAGAAGGTACAGGAAGCCGTCTCCCTGCTGCACGACATGGGCAACGCCCAGAAGATCGTCGCCATCTGCGAAGAGATCGACCGCTTCGAGTCGGATGCCGACCACGTGATGCGCGCCGCCATGTCCAAGCTGTTCCGCGACGAGCCGGACGTGCGCAACCTGATCAAGATGAAAGCGATCTACGAGATCCTCGAGACCGTCACCGACCGCTGCGAAGACGTGGCGAACATTGTCGAAGGCATCATCGTCGAAAACGCGTAACGGTCAACCGCGCCACGCGCACAACAAGAATAAACATGGAAACTATAACCATCAGCATTTACGTGCTGGGCTTCCTGGTGCTGCTGGCACTGGTGTTCGACTTCATGAACGGCTTCCACGATTCGGCGAACTCGATCGCCACCGTGGTGTCGACCGGCGTCCTCAAGCCGCAGCATGCGGTGGCCATGGCCGCCTTCTTCAATTTCATCGCCATCTTCGTGGTGAACATGAAGGTCGCCCAGACCATCGGCAAGGGCACCATCGACCCGCACGTGGTCGACCATTACGTGATCTTCGGCGCCCTGGTCGGGGCGATCGCCTGGAACATCATCACCTGGTACTACGGCATCCCGTCCTCGTCCTCGCACGCCCTGATCGGCGGCCTGGTCGGCGCGGCCGTGGCCAAGGCCGGCACCGGCTCGCTCGTCTCCGGCGGCCTGATCAAGACCGTGGCCTTCATCGTGGTGGCGCCGCTGCTCGGCTTCGTGCTGGGTTCGATCATCATGCTGATCGTGTCCTGGCTGTTCGTGAAATCGACCCCGCGCAAGGTCGACACCTGGTTCCGCCGCCTGCAGCTGGCCTCGGCCGCCGCCTACTCGCTGGGCCACGGCGGCAATGACGCGCAGAAAACCATGGGCATCATCTGGATGCTGCTGATCGCGGCCGGCTACGTCAGCGCCAACGACACCCATCCACCCGCCTGGGTCATCATTTCCTGCTACGCGGCGATCGCCTTCGGCACGCTGTTCGGCGGCTGGCGCATCGTCAAGACCATGGGCCAGAAGATCACCAAGCTCAAGCCCGTCGGCGGCTTCTGCGCGGAGACCGGCGGTGCCATGACCCTCCTGATGTCGAGCTTCTTCGGCATCCCGGTCTCGACCACCCACACCATCACCGGCGCGATCGTCGGCGTGGGCGCCTCGCAGAAGGCCTCGGCGGTGCGCTGGGGCGTGGCCGGCAACATCGTCTGGGCCTGGATCTTCACCATCCCGGCATCCGCCTTCATGGCCGCGATCGCCTGGTGGATCGGCACCCACATCATGTAAGTGTGAGCGTGCCCGCCGCGGCGGGCCACCAAAGCAAAAGGCCAGGAATCCTGGCCTTTTGTCTTTTGCGGTCGGCGGGCGCGAACCGGGCGCCGCTTTCCGCGTCCTGCCGCTTACTGGCCGGGCGGCAGTTCCGGGCCCGTGCCCGGGTTCAGGCGCGCGCTTTCGAGCTCGACGGCGCTCATGGTGCTGACCACGCTCGTGCCTTCGCCCTTCTTGCGTGGAATATTGCTGCCGGTGGGGACATAGCGTCCTTCCGCGGCCACGTTCTCGCCCGTGGAGGGAGCGTAGTAGGCGCAACCGCCCAGCAGGGTGCTGGCCGCGGCGGCCATCATCAACTTCTTCATCTTGGTACTGCTCCTTTTCTGTCGATTTGTGAGGGGCGCTTGCCGCCCCCGGCTTACCAGTAGCGTGAACCCTGCCCCGAGGACATCATGGCGCGCGCGTTCTCGGTCTCCTGCTTGGGAACGGTGCCGATCAGGGTCGGACCCAGTCCCTCGCCATCCTTGCGCTTGATAAAGGTGCCGGTCGGCGCATAGCCGCTGGTATCGGCAACCTTCGCGCCCTGTTGCGTGGAACCCGGGCTGGCGCAGCCAGCCAGCATGCCACAGGCCAGTACCAGGCCCAAGCCAAGAATGTTCTTCATCACCGCTCATCTCCTTTCAAGGGCAATCCAGGCGCCATGCACGGATCGCCGATTACCGAAAACTGGCAACAGCCATTGTAGTGTTACATCAAGGTAAAAAATCGTTTTCTGGGCCTTCCACCTGCAATTACCCTGCGAGGATGGAGCGCTGGCGCAAAAAAACCAGGAGCGTTGCCGCGCCTGGTTCCGCTACCGGACACGGCGCGCCCGCGCGCCGCTTCAGGGCTGGGCCGGCAGGCCAGCGATGCCGTTCGACTGCATCGCACGCGCGTTCTCGACGGCGGTCTTGCTGACCGCGGTGACCGGCGCGGCCCCCAGACCGGTGCCGTTCTTGCGTGGAATCATGGTGCCGACCGGCGCATAAGCTTCTTCGCGGACGACTTTCTCGCCATTGGCCGGGGTTTCGGTGGCGCAGCCGGCCAGGCCGAAGGCCAGGGCGAGGGCGGCGGAAAGAGGCAGGTATTTCATCGAACTTCTCCTGAAGGGTGGAAAGCAGGTAGCGCAACTACCTGAGGCAAGCCAACCTGACCGTCTTGTTATCGGTGAGGGCGGCAATTCCTTGGCGGGCCGGCAGGATGCGAGGTGACCGCGCAGTGATCGTTATGCTTTTGAACATCAAATCATCATAGCGGGTTTGTCCTGAAAAGCGTCTCAAATTTGTAATTTTCGGGCTATTTACCCAACGCCCATATACAGCGAGACACAAGAAAGCTACACTCCCTAAAATTGCTTTTTGACAAATAAAATTGCTGTATTGGTATGTATCGCAGAACCACCCATCATGGATGAGCTGAACCCCGAACAGATTGCGCAGCGCCTGCACCAGCTGACCGAAGTCAGCCTGGCGCTCGGGTACATGCACGGCGCCGCCGCCCGGCTCGACCCGCTCGATCCGCTGCTCGACCGTATTCTGCGGGTCGCCAAGCACATGACAGGCGCCGATGGCGGTACCCTGTACCGTCCAAGCGAAGACCGCAGCCACCTGTGCTTCCACATTTCGATCTACGACACCCTCGGCATCTGCCAGGGCGGCGTGGGTGGCGCGCCGATCGCGATGGCGCCAGTGCCGCTTTACGACGGCCACGGCAACCAGAACGTGAGCTCGGTGGCAGCCTATGCTGCCAACTTCCACCAGTCCGTGAACATCGAGGATGTTTACCAGGCCGACGTGTTCAATTTTTCCGGCATCCGCCGCTTCGACGCCAGCTTCGGCTACCGCTCGCAATCGATCCTGACAGTGCCGATGGCCGACCACGAAGGCGAGATGGTCGGCGTGCTACAGCTGGTCAACGCCAGGACCCCGGCCGAGGGCGGAGCGGCGGGCCGGATCCGCTCGTTCACCGAGACCGACCAGCGCTTCATCGAGGCGCTGGCGGCGCAGGCCGCGCTGGCGCTGACCAACCAGCTCCTCGTCCAGCAGCTGGAAGACCTGCTCGAAGCCCTGGTCAACCTGATCAATATCGGCATCGACGAAAAATCGCCCTACACGGGCCGCCATTGCCAGTTCGTGCCGGAACTGACCATGATGCTGGCGGAAGCGGTGCACCAGACCCGCAGCGGACCGCTGGCGGACTTCCGCATGACCGATGCCGACCGCAAGGAGCTGTGGCTGGCCGGCCTGCTGCACGACTGCGGCAAGATCACCACGCCGGTGCACGTGGTCGACAAGTCGACCAAGCTGGAAACCATTTTCGACCGCATCGCGCTGATCGACACGCGCTTCGAGGTGCTGTTGCGCGACTGCGAGATCCGCGCCCTGCGCGCGCGCTGCGCGCCGGACGCCAACCCGGCGGCGATCGACGACCGCCTGCGTTCGGAACAGGGGCGCCTGCGCGCCGATCGCGACTTCCTGCGCCGCGCCAATGTCGGCAGCGAAGGCATGTCGCCGGAAGACCAGGCGCGCGTGCGGCGCATCGGCGCCTACCGCTGGACCGGTCCCGACGGGCAGGAGCAGCCCTTCCTCGGCGCGGACGAAGTGGAGAACCTGACCGTGCGCTTCGGCACCCTGACCGAGGCCGAGCGCAAGATCATCAACAACCACATCGATGTCAGCGTGCGCATGCTGGAGTCGCTGCCCTGGCCGAAGCACCTGAAGAACGTGCCGGAGTACGCGGGCGGCCATCATGAGCGCATGGACGGCAAGGGCTACCCGAAAGGCTTGATGGGCGAGCAGATGTCGGTGCAGGCGCGGATCATGGCGATCGCCGACATCTTCGAGGCCCTTACCGCCTGCGACCGGCCCTACAAGAAGGGCAAGACGCTGGCCGAATCGCTGCACATCCTGGGCCGCTTCGCGCTCAACGGCCACATCGACCCGGACCTGTTCGACATCTTCGTGCGCGAGCGGGTCTACTTGCAATTCGCGCACAAGAACATGGATGCGCGCCAGATCGACGCGGTCGACGAGACCCGCATCCCCGGCTACCGGCCCTAGGATGCCTGGTCCGCACGCCCCGGCCGGCGCGCCCGCTGCAGCAGCACGCCCTTGACGCCCAGCTGCACCGCGAGCGCCGTGACGGTGGCCAGCGCGAACGCCTGGCCGAGCGGCTGCGTGCGCAGCAGCAGCGACAGCGCCATGCAGAAGGCCGCGAAAGCAAAATAGCCATTCACCATGCCCCTGAGCAGGGCCACCGCGAAACCGGGACCGCTGGCGCGGTGCGAGAAGCCCACCAATACCGTACTCATCACAGGGAACATCGCGAACAGGCCCGCCAGGCGCGGGCCGATGCCGGCCGCGGCATGGCTCACGCCAAGCGCGAGCACGGCGCCGGCCAGCATGCGCCAGGGCAGGTCTGCGCCCGGCTTGCCGGTGGCGGCGCGGGGCGATGCCGTGGCCGGGGCCGGGGCCGGCCCGAACAGGCGGGGCGCCAGCAGCAGCGCCAGCAGCACCGCGGCGAAGGCGGGCCAGGGCGCCAGCGTGGACGCCTGCAGCAGCGCCACCGCCAGCGCATAGGCGAGCAGGGCGGCCAGCATGGCACGCGCCATCCCGAACCGGGCGCAGCGCGCATAGGCGATGCTGAACGCCAGGATGGCCAGCACCGCCAGCAGGGTGTTGGCGCTGGCCGCCGCCGCGAAGTCCGCGCCCTGTTCGAGCGCGATGACGAGCAGGATCGGACCCGAGACGATGGGGAAGGCGGACAGCCAGCCGGCCGCCGCCGGCCCCCAGCGCCGGCCGGCCAGGGTAACGAGGGCAATCAGGGAAGGGACGAGCAGGAGTTTCAGGAGCAGGATCATGCGGCAGGAATAGAGGGCGGAAATGAAAAACGCCCGCCTTGCGGCGAGCGCTCCGGAACATGCCTGCAAGACTGCAGGCCGCGGCAGGCTTACAGCACTTCGCTGGCGTGGTCGGCCAGGCGCGAGCGTTCGCCGCGTGCCAGGGTGACGTGGCCGCTGTGGCTCCAGCCCTTGAAGCGGTCGACCACGTAGGTCAGGCCGCTCGAGCCCTCGGTCAGGTAAGGCGTGTCGATCTGGGCGATGTTACCGAGGCACAGGATCTTGGTGCCAGGACCGGCGCGCGTGACCAGGGTCTTCATCTGCTTCGGCGTCAGGTTCTGCGCCTCGTCGATGATGAGGAACTTGTTGACAAACGTGCGGCCGCGCATGAAGTTGAGCGACTTGATCTTGATGCGCGAGCGGATCAGGTCTTGCGTGGCCGCGCGGCCCCAGTCGCCGCCGTCGCTGTCGGACTTCATCAAGACTTCCAGGTTGTCATCAAAAGCGCCCATCCACGGCGACATTTTCTCTTCCTCGGTGCCTGGCAGGAAGCCGATGTCCTCGCCCACCGGCACCGTGACGCGGGTGACGATGATCTCGTTGTACTGCTTGGTCTCGAGCACCTGGGCCAGGCCCGCGGCCAGCGCCAGCAGGGTCTTGCCGGTACCGGCCTGGCCGAGCAGGGTGACGAAATCGCACTCCGGGTTCATCAGGAGGTTCAGCGCGAAGTTCTGCTCGCGGTTGCGCGCCGTGATGCCCCACACGTTGTTCTTGTTGTGGCTGTAGTCGCGCAGGGTCTGGAGCACGGCGGTCTTGCCGTTGATTTGTTTTACCTGGCCATAGAAGGGCGCTTCGCCGCCCTGCGGCTCGATGAACACGAACTGGTTCACGAGCAAGGTCGGGATCACCGGGCCGGTCACGCGGTAATAGGTGGCCGAACTGCCGTTCTTGTTTTCCTGCCAGGACTCCATGTCCTTGCCGTGCTTGTTCCAGAAATCGTCCGGCAGCTGGACGATGCCCGAGTACAGCAGGTCGGTGTCTTCCAGCACATGGTCGTTGAAGTAATCCTCGGCCGGCAGGCCCAGCGCACGCGCCTTGATGCGCATGTTGATGTCTTTCGACACCAGCACGATGGCGCGGCCGTCCATCCGGTCTTCGAGTGCGCGGACGACGCCCAGGATCTGGTTGTCGGCCTTGCCCTCGGGCAGGCCTTCCGGCAGGGGCGCGGAATCCAGATTGGTCTGGAAATACAGGCGGCCACGGGCATCCTTGTTGCCCAGCTTGGCCAGCGGAATGCCGGCCTCGATCGCGTCGTCGTCGACATTGGCGATCAGGGCGTCGAGGGTACGTGCCACCTGGCGCGCATTGCGCGCGACCTCCGACATGCCCTTCTTGTGGTTGTCGAGTTCTTCCAGCGTCATCATCGGCAGGTAGACGTCGTGTTCCTCGAAGCGGAACAGCGAGGTCGGATCATGCATCAGGACGTTGGTGTCGAGCACGAAGACCTTGGTGGCGCCGAGCTTGTCGGCCTTGCGGCTGGTGGAGGACTTGACCGTGACTTCGACCGGCTTGTGCTTGGCCGGATGCGGCTGGTCCGCGTCCGTCTCGCGCAGACGGGCAGCCGGCATGCGCTCCCCGGCACCGTCCTTCGACTTGCGTGCCGGCGCTTTGGCCAGCGGGGCCTCGTCCGCGGGCGCAGCCGCGGCAGAAACGGCGACTGCGTCGACCGGAGCGGTGCCGCGCACGCCGGCGGCCGCGTCATTGGCGGCGGCCGGTGCGGCCTTGCCGCGGCCCCTGGTGGCGCGGGCCGGCTTTGGCGTGGCCACGGCCTGGCCGCTGATCAGTTCTTCGAGTTCGGGTTCGCTCTTGGCGGACGCGGGGCGCACGGGCGACTTGCCCGGTTCGGCCTTGGGGTAATCCTTGGCCAGCAGCATGGTCGCCGGCTTGGTTGGCATTTTTGGCAGTGGCATCAGGTTCTCGATTCGAAAATGGACTTAAATGGACGTGCGGGCGCTGCCAGGGGCACTGCCAGGGGCGCGCCGCTGCACGAAAACGATGCTACTTGGGGGATTGCTGAGGCAAGGGCTGCAGCCGGAGGATGCCGGTCCGGCTGGCAGCGGGAGATAGCGTGCTGATGGGTTGCGGTGTGACTCAAAATAGGTGGCAGGTATCCAGCAGGTTGATCAACTGGTGGAAAGGAGAGCCTTCCGTATCAAGGCTGGCTCTTCACATATTCCAGCACTTCGGCCACGTGGTCGTTGACTTTCACGCCACGCCATTCTTTCACCAATCGGCCTTGAGCGTCAATGATAAACGTACTGCGCTCAATGCCGCGCACTTGTTTGCCGTACATGTTTTTCATCTTCATGACACCGAACTGCGTGCACACCGTTTCCTCCGGATCGGAGATCAGTTCGAAGGGCAGGCCGAGCTTGGCCTTGAAGTTCTCGTGCGAACGCAGCGAGTCGCGGCTGATCCCGTAGATCTCGGTATTGGCCGCCTGGAACTCCGGCCAGGCTTCGCGGAAGGCGATGCTTTCCGTGGTGCAGCCAGGGGTATTGTCCTTCGGGTAGAAGTACAGCACGGTGTACTTCGCTGGACGGCCTGCCAGCTGGAAGGTCTGGTCGCCCGTCATCGGGGCGGAAAAGTTCTCGACGGTTGCGGCGGTTGGGCTCTCGGCCACGGGGCTCTCCTGGTGTCATGGCGGCGCTGCCGCCGGGTCCTGCGGAGCAGGGTAGGGATACCGGAATGATAATCGCCGCCGCCGCCCCTTGCTAGTCCTGCGTGGACGGGGTGTTTCCCGGCGATATGGTGCAGGTTTTCATTTCTTCAAGATGCAAAATAGAAATATTTATCGCCGTGGTGGTGATCAGCTGCGTGCCAGCAAAACTACGCCCAGCATGATGACCCCGATCGCCAGCATGCGCTGGGGCGAAATGACTTCGCCCAGGAACATCCAGGCGCCGAAGGCACCGATCACGTAGCCCAGCGAGAGCATCGGATAGGCAACCGTGACGTCGGTGCGCGACAGGCCGAGGATCCAGACCACCAGCGAGACGCCGTAGCACAGCATGCCGACCACGATCGGCCACTGGGTCGCGACCTTCAGGCCGGTGGCAAGCCAGTTGTCGCGGGTCAGGTGGATGGCGCCGCCGAGGGCATTGGTACCCGCCTTGAGCAGCAGCTGGGCGGCGGCGTTCAGGATGACGCCGGTGATGATGAAGGCAAAGGCCGATGGGTTCATGTTGCGATTGTCAGGGGTTGCACAGGCAAGGCCGGGCCCGCCGCACACGGGTGCGGGAGCGTCCAGCCATGCGGGCTCAGGCGCCGGCGTCGATGATCAGGGCCAGGGTGACCTTGCGCCCTTCGCCCATCAGGACGTTGTAGGTGCGGCAGGCGGCCTGACTGTCCATGCAGTCGACCCCGACGTGCATGGCCGACAGGCTGGCCACCAGCTTCGGATGCACGAAGCGCTGGCGCTCGCCGGTGCCGAGCACCACCACATCGGGCTTGTCCTTCGCGATCTCCTCGAAATGGGCGGCGCTCAGGTCTTCGAAGCGCGCCACGTTCCAGGCGCGCGGGGGCGTCTCGGGCATCACGGTCAGGCTGTACTGGTAGCGCTGGGCATTGATCTCGACGCCGCTGGCATCGTAGCCGGTAACGGTCTGGTATTGCTGGGTATTGTCGGAATGAAGCTTCATCGTCGGGTGTGGCCGGATCGAAAGCAGCCATTGTAACCGGAGCGGCCGCCCGCTTCGCATGCCCGGCCCGATATTGCGGTGGGCAGGCTTGTCTGTATGGCCATCCCCCCCATGCCGGGGGGTATTCCGGCCAGGCATCTGTATGGGTTAATGCGCTCTGTTCGTTCCAGCAAACTTAACCGGGAAACATCACATGGCTCTCTACACCACCGCAATCCAGAAACTCTATGTCGCCTACTTCAGCCGTCCCGCCGATGCCGGCGGCCTGGCATGGTGGGAAGGCATCGTCGCCGGCGCCAACGGCGACACCTCGATGATCTCGGCCGAGTTCGCCAAGTCGAACGAATACCAGCTGACCTTCGCCGGCAAGAACAACTACGAGATCGTGCGCACGGTGTACATCAACCTGTTCGGGCGCGAGCCCGAGGCGGCCGGTGTCGACTTCTGGTCGAACGCCCTCGACAAGCGCCTGATGACGATCGACGTGGTGGTCACCGAGATCGCCAAGGGCGCCCAGAACGAGGACCTGAAAGCCTTCAACAACAAGGTGACGGCCGCTACCGCCTTCACCGCTGCGCTTGACACCCACCCGGAACGCGCCGCCTACCTGGGCGACGAAGCGCACGCCGCCACCCGCGCCTTCCTGAAGCCGATCACCACCGACGCCTCGCTGGCCGAGGCGATCACGCCGGAGAAGCTGGCAGCCTCGGTGGCCGCCTTCGTCGCCGCCAGCCGCGCGCCGATCACCTTCGACCTCACCGCCAACGTCGATGCCGGCGTGGCCTTCACCGGCGGTGGCGGCGACGACACCTTCCGCGCCACCGCCGCGACCCTGGGCGCCGGCGACACCCTGAAGGGCGGCGGCGGCAACGACACCCTGGTCCTGGACGATGCCAATGGCAAGGGCCTGGCGGCGCTGCCGGCCGGCGTGAGCACCAGCGGCATCGAGAACTTCGTCGGCCGCTCGGGCGCCGGCTTCGGCAGCGCCGGCGCGGCCTACGACCTGAGCGGCCAGGCCGACATGCGCACCCTCAGCTTCGACGCCAAGGGCGCGGTCAACCTCAAGATCGGCGACGCGGCCAGCGCCAGCATCACGACCACGGCGGGCGCCGTGACCGTGGCCGGCGGCAAGGCGATCGCCGTCAGCGGCCATACCGGCGTGGCCACCCTCACCGGCAATGCGCTGACCAAGGTCACGCTGGCCAACACCAGCCAGGACGCCACCATCGTCAACGCCACCGCCGGGCATACGCTCGACCTGGGCCTGGCACTGGTTACCGGCGGCGCGACCATCAAGGACGCCGAAGCCACCACGGTCAACCTGAGCACCAGCGCCCCCGAAGTGACGATTCCCGAACAGGTGCCGGTGCGTGTCAAGGCCAACCTCGACATGGCCAAGGCGACCGCGCTGAACATCACGACCGTCGGCGGCCTGGAACTGGTGACCACGGCACTGGCGGCGGCCGATGCGCTCAAGACCATCACCCTCAAGGGCAGCGGCAGCATGCAGGCCGACCTGTCCGGCATCCTGCCCTTCAATGCCTTCGATGCCAGCACCTATGGCGGCAATACCCGGCTGACGATCGCCAGCGCCACCAACCTGTCGGTCAAGGGCGGCAGCGGCAACGACCACGTGGTCCTGACGGGCGCGCTGGCCGGCAGCGCCACGATCCAGCTCGGCGCTGGCAACGACGTGTTCGACTTCAGCCGCGCCGCGCAACAGGGCGCCAAGGTAGACGGCGGCGTCGGCGGCGACGACTGGATGATCGTCAACGACGCGGCCCTGCTGGCGACGCCGGGCCAGGTCTTCACCAACTTCGAGACCCTGGACTTCTCGAGCGGGAAGGGCGTCTACGACCTGGACAAGGCGGGCAGCGTGACCACACTGTACGCCAGCAAGCAGCTGCGCGAGGACGTCGAGTTCGTCAACGGGCGGGCGAACTCCAGCATCAAGCTGGTCTCGGAGCCGGTCAACATCGACGTCGACGGCAAGGCCGCCGAGTCGCTGTGGATGCGCGGGAATATCACGTTCGGCCTGAAGGACGCTTCCGGCGCCAACGACGTCCTGTCGATCTCGCTGACGGCGCGCGACGGCATCGCCAACGGCCTGGCGGACGGCCAGGTCGAGGTCAACACCATCGAGGCCAAGGGCATCGAGACCATCAACCTGCATTCGGCTGTCGGCATGGTCGAGCAGGGCAGGATGGCGGCCGACTATGCGAATGCGATTTCCTACCTCAACATCGATGGCGCCAAGACCCTGAAGGTCACCGGTAACGCCAGCCTCGACCTCACCGCCGTGTATGCCAGCACGCTGTCGCTGTTCGACGCCAGCGCATCGGGCGGGGACATCGATTTCGCCGGTGTCGTCAACACGGCCGACGGCGTGGCGAGCCGCCTGACCTACCTGGGCAGCGCGGGCAAGGATGGGGTCGAAGGCACCGACGTCGGCATCGTCTTCCAGGGCAATGGCGGCAAGGACGAGCTGATGCTGTCGCGCGAGGAGGGTGTCGCCGACATCATCCGCTTCGCCAGGGCCAGCGATTCCTATTTCGTCCCGGGCAGCAATCCGGTCGACCAGATCGACACCTATTACTACTTCCAGTCGGGCGTGGACAAGATCGACCTCTCTGGCCTGCACCTGGCGGCCGGCGCCAACCGCGCTGCGATCACCGTGCACGACATGTATTCGAACAACTGGTCGGCGCTCAACGACGTGATCGGCAATGGTGCGGGCTTCTTCAACGATGGCGGCACCAATCGCTCGCTCGCCTTCGGCAGCTTCGGCGACAACGACGGCTACCTGTTCGTCGACATCGATGGCGACGGCAATTTCAATGGCGGCGTGGACATGGTATTCCTCATGTACGGGAACACCGGCGCGCCGAGCGTGGCCGACTTCGTCTGGGGCTGAAGCCGGGGCGGGATGCTGTCTTGCTGCATCGCGGGAGCAGGGCTCAACATGGCCGAGGTTGCTTAAATCGGTCGCTTTCGGCAGAATGGTATTTTTCGCACTGCAACAAAAGTGCGCCGATTGCGACCCATTGCGACCCATTGCGGCATGCCTGCCGCATGGCGCCACCATACCGAGGGCATCTTGCGACCGATCCTGAAATCGAACAAGCTCGACGACGTCTGCTACGAGATCCGCGGCCCCGCCCTGGAACGGGCCCGGACGATGGAGGAAGAGGGGCAGAAGATCATCAAGCTGAACATCGGCAACCTGGCCGTGTTCGGCTTCGATCCGCCTGACGAGATCGTGCACGACATGATCCGCAACATGCACGGCGCGGCCGGCTATACCGACTCGAAGGGCATGTTTGCGCCGCGCAAGGCGGTCATGCACTATACGCAGAGCAAGAACATCGCCGGGGTCGGCATCGATGATATCTACCTGGGCAATGGCGCCTCGGAGCTGATCGTCATGGCCATGCAGGGCCTGCTCAACAGCGGCGACGAAGTGCTGGTGCCGGCGCCGGACTATCCGCTGTGGACGGCCGCCGTCAGCCTGGCCGGCGGCGCGCCCATTCACTATGTGTGCGACGAGGGCGCCGGCTGGCTGCCCGACATCGACGACATGCGCCGCAAGATCACGTCGAATACGCGCGCGATCGTGGTGATCAACCCGAACAACCCGACCGGCGCCCTGTATCCGCGCGAAGTGCTGCTCGAGATCCTCGAACTGGCGCGCCAGCACGGGCTGATCGTGTATGCCGACGAGATCTACGACAAGACCCTGTACGACGGCGCCGAGCACGTGTCGCTGGCCTCGCTCGCGGACGACGTGCTGTGCGTGACCCTGAATGGCCTGTCGAAGAACTACCGTTCCTGCGGCTACCGTGCCGGCTGGATGGTGGTGTCGGGCGAGAAGCGCCACGCCAAGGACTACATCGAGGGCCTGAACATGCTGGCCTCGATGCGCCTGTGCGCGAACGCGCCGGGCCAGTTCGCGATCCAGACCGCGCTCGGCGGCTACCAGAGCATCGCCGACCTGGTCGGTCCCGGCGGGCGCCTGCTGAAACAGCGCGACCTGGCACACAAGCTATTGACCGATATTCCGGGCGTGTCCTGCGTCAAGCCAAAAGCGGCGCTGTACATGTTCCCCCGCCTCGATCCGCAGATGTACCCGATCACGGACGACCAGCAGTTCATCTGCGAATTGCTGTCCGAGGAAAAAGTGCTGCTGGTGCAAGGCACCGGCTTCAACTGGATCGCCCCCGACCATTTCCGGCTGGTGTTCCTGCCCAATTCCGACGACCTGACCGACGCCTGCGGGCGCATCGCGCGCTTCCTGGACGGCTACCGCCGGCGCCACGGACGCTGAGCGCGTCAGCTCGTACCATCACAAGAAGCGAGATCATGAAACCCATCAAAGTAGGCCTCCTGGGCATCGGCACCGTCGGCGCCGGCACCTTCAACGTCCTCCAGCGCAACCAGGAGGACATCCGCCGCCGCGCCGGCCGCGGAATCGAGATCACGATGGTGGCGGCGCGCAAGCTGGACAAGGCGCGCGCGATCGTCGGCACCGGCGTGGAGGTGGTCGCCGATCCGTTCGCGGTGGTGAACAGCCCGGACATCGACATCGTCGTCGAGCTGATCGGCGGCTACGAGCTGCCGCGCGAGCTGGTGCTGCAAGCCATCGCCAACGGCAAGCACGTGGTTACGGCCAACAAGGCGCTGCTGGCGCTGCACGGCAACGAGATTTTCGCCGCGGCCCAGGCCAAGGGCGTGACGGTGGCCTTCGAGGCTGCCGTGGCCGGCGGCGTGCCGATCATCAAGGCGCTGCGCGAAGGCCTCACCGCCAACCGCATCGAATCGGTAGCCGGCATCATCAACGGCACCACCAATTTCATCCTGACCGAAATGCGCGAGAAGGGCCTGGATTTCGCCACCGTGCTGAAGCAGGCCCAGGAACTCGGCTACGCCGAGGCCGACCCGACCTTCGACATCGAGGGCGTGGACGCGGCGCACAAGCTGACCCTGATGTCGGCGATCGCCTTCGGTATCCCGGTGCAGTTCGACAAGGCCTACATCGAGGGCATCAGCCAGCTGCAGGCGCGCGACATCTCGTATGCGGAGCAGCTCGGCTACCGCATCAAGCTGCTGGGCATCACGCGCCGCACGCATACCGAAAAAGGGGAAGGCATCGAACTGCGCGTGCACCCGACCCTGATCCCGGCGGCGCGCCTGATCGCCAACGTCGAAGGCGCGATGAACGCGGTGCTGGTGCAGGCCGACGCCGTCGGCGCCTCGCTGTACTACGGCAAGGGCGCCGGCGCGGAACCAACCGCCTCGAGCGTGATCGCCGACCTGGTCGACGTGACCCGCCTGGCCACCGTCGATCCGTATTGCCGCGTGCCGCACCTGGCCTTCCAGCCGAACCAGATGACCGATGTCGCCATCGTGCCGATGGACGAGATCACCACCAGCTACTACCTGCGCGTGTATGTGAAGGACCAGCTGGGCGTGATGGCCGACCTGACCCGCATCCTGGCCGACGCCGGCATCTCGATCGACGCCGTGCTGCAGAAGGAGCCGGGCAACCAGGTCAATCTCGACATCATCATGCTGACCCACCAGACCCGGGAGAAGAACATCAATGCCGCGATCGGGAAGATCGAGGCGCTGCCTGCCGTCATCGGCAAGGTGACCCGCATCCGGCTGGAAGCGCTGGCCTGAGGCCGGCGCGCTGTGCCGCACTGAACATGATTCGAATTTCGGGGCAACAGCCCTGAAATCGAATCATTTGTTTGGGCCGCCCGGGTCGGAACGTGTGCCAGGACAAGGATGGCAGCGAAACTCGAGAAGGGTCCGCGCGCGCGCGCCGGTGACTGGTGGGGGCGCCGCGCCGTCGTCGAGGAAATCGTCATCCAGCAAGGCCGGCGACTGGTCCAGCATGTCGTCTTCGATGTGCTCGAACAGGGCGGTCGTCACGCTCGCATAGCACAGCAGGAAGTTCGAAGAGGCCATTTGCGGATTCTATCCCGCATCGCCGCCCACAATCCCTGGCCATGCCAGGGCATTGATCCACTTCAACCAAGTTGCTCAATGCGTCTTTCCATGCGAAAACTCGCCTCTGCCGCATGGCAGACTCTCCCTGGTTTTCCATTTCTTGAATGTGCGCGCTCCTTTTGGCGTATCGCCAGGCGAGACCGCAAGGTTTAGCATCAGCGACGCAAAGATGGAAGTGGGCAATAAGCTTTGTATTGCCCGAATTTCCTGTTGTAGATTATGGTTTCCTGATTTTTACTGATTCTGACTGATTGTTCCTGATTCGCACGTCAACCGAGCCCATCGCATGAGCCAACCAAGCCAGTTTTCCCTGCTGACGCAACGCCGTTTCGGTCCGTTTTTCTGGACCCAGTTTTTCGGCGCATTCAACGACAACCTGTTCAAGACCGCGCTGCTGGTTGCGCTGACCTTCGACACCGCGAACTGGACCAGTGCCGATCCGGCCCTGCTGAACAACCTGGTGGCTGGCCTGTTCATCCTGCCTTTCGTGCTGTTCTCGGCGACTGCTGGCCAGATCGCGGACAAGTTCGACAAGGGGCGCATGGCGCGCTTCGTCAAGCTGCTGGAAATCGCCATCATGCTGGTGGCGGGCATTGGCTGGCTCACGCACACGCTGTGGATCCTGGTGGCGGCCGTGGTCGGCATGGGCCTGCACTCGACCCTGTTCGGGCCTGTCAAGTATGCCTACCTGCCACAGCAGCTCAAGCCGGAAGAGCTGGTGGGCGGCAATGGCGTGATCGAGATGGGCACCTTCGTCGGCATCCTGCTGGGCGAGGTGGTAGGGACACTGCTGGTCGGCTACAAGCCCTGGGGCATCGAGCTGGTGGCCGGCGGCACGCTGCTGTGCGCGCTGCTGGGGCTGGCGGCGAGCTGGCGCATCCCGCCGTCGCCGGCACCGGCGCCCGAGCTGAGGATCAGCCGCAACCCGCTGGCCGAATCGATCCGCAACCTGAAGTTCTCGCGCCAGAACCGCACCGTGTTCCTGTCGATGCTGGGCAATTCCTGGTTCTGGTTCTATGGCGCGCTGGTGCTGTCACAATTTCCCCTGTACGCCAAGGACTACCTGCATGGCGACCACAGCGTCATCATGCTGCTGCTGACCGTGTTCTCGCTCGGGATCGGCGCCGGTTCTCTGCTGTGCGAAAAACTGTCCGGCCACAAGGTCGAGATCGGGCTGGTGCCCTTCGGCTCGATCGGCCTGTCCGTGTTCGGGATCGACCTGTATTTCGCCAGCGTGGCCTATACGAATACCGCGACGGTGGACGCCCTCGCGCTGCTGGCCCTGCCGGGCGCGTGGCGCATCATGGCCGACCTGGTGCTGATCGGCGTGTTCGGCGGTCTGTTCATCGTGCCGCTGTTCGCCCTGATCCAGACCCGCTGCGACCAGAAGCACGTCTCGCGCACCATCGCCGGCATGAACATCCTGAATGCGCTGTTCATGGTGGCTGCGGCCGGCGTCGCCATCGTCTTGCTGGGCCAGGGCTTCACGATTCCCGAGCTGTTCCTGGTCACGGCGCTGCTGAACGCCTGCGTGGCCGTGCACATCTTCTCGCTGGTGCCGGAATTCCTGATGCGCTTCCTGGCCTGGATGCTGATCCACACCGGCTACCGGGTGCGCACCATCGACGCCGACCGCATTCCCGAGCAGGGCGCGGCGGTGCTGGTCTGCAACCACGTGAGCTATGTCGACGCGCTGGTGATCGGCGCCGCCAGCCCGCGCCCGATCCGCTTCGTGATGGACCACCGCATCTTCAAGACGCCCTTCTTCGGCTGGATCTTCCGGGCCGCGAAGGCGATCCCGATCGCCCCCGCCAAGGAAGATCCCTTCATGATGGAACGCGCCTTCGTGGACATCGCCCAGGCCCTCCATGAGGGCGAGCTGGTGTGCATCTTCCCGGAAGGGAAGCTGACCCATACGGGAGAAATCAACGAATTCCGTGGCGGTATCGCCAAGATCGTCGAGCGCAGCAAGGTGCCGGTCATCCCGATGGCGCTGCGCGGCCTGTGGGGCAGCGTGTTTACACGCGACCCCTCGAACGTGTTCGAGCGCTCGTTTGCGCGCGGCATCCGCTCGAAGCTGGCCCTGGCGGTGGGGCAGCCGGTGGCGCCGGAAGCGGCTTCGCCCGAATACCTGCAGCAGCAGGTGCTGGCCTTGCGGGGTGACTGGCGGTAGGCGAAGGCGATCCGCCTTGCCAAGCTCACCTTCGATCGCCTGCGTATTGTCCAGCAAGCCGACGAGCGCGACAACGCGTGAGTCCGCTGCTTGCCGGACACCAGCGCCAGCTGAAATGAAAAAGGCCAGCTTCATGGCTGGCCTCACTCATTGATTGTGTTGGTCGGGGCGAGAGGATTCGAACCTCCGACCCCCTGCACCCCATGCAGGTACGCTACCAGGCTGCGCTACGCCCCGACGAACTCCGAAATTATATCAGAGCTCGTCCAAAAACTTGAGTTTTTGTAATAGGCCGCGCACCAGCTTCTTGCGGTGACACAGGCAAGCACGTCAATGCGCCGCGCCGCGGGCCTCGTCGTGGCCTGCGATCAGCACCGCAGCCGCATACAGGTCGGGCGCCATGCGGGTTGGCACCCTGCGTGGACCGAGCCGCCATTCGGTCTCGTTGCCATTGTCGATCAGCAGGGTACGGCACCCGGCGCGGTTGCCTGCTTCCACGTCGTGCAGGATGTCGCCGATCATCCAGGAGGCGCGCAGGTCGATCGCATGCTCGGCGGCCGCCTTGAGCAGCATGCCCGGCGCAGGCTTGCGGCAGGCGCAGGACCGGGCATAGGCCCCGACCGTGCCGAGCGGATGGTGCGGGCAGTAATAGAAGCCTTCGAGCCTCAGCTGTTCACCCAGCAGCAGTTCGGCGAGGCGCTTGGCCATCGGCGCCATGGCCTCTTCGCCGAAGCAGCCATGCGCGATGCCGGACTGGTTGGCGACGACAAAGAAGCGGTAGCCGAGCCGCGCCAGCAGGCGCAGCGCGGCACCGGCACCACTGACCAGGTGGACGTGGCCCGGTTCGAGGTTATAGGGCGGGGCGTCGACCAGGGTACCGTCCTTGTCGAGGAAAACCGCTTTCATGTCAGCACCATGCGCCGCGACCCAGGCCCGGCGCCAGGCCCGGGCTGCCCGGCGGCCAGTACCTCGGTGTATAGCATCGCCAGCTGGCCGGCAAGCTGGCGCCAGGTATGGCGCTCGCAGGCGCGCCGGCGTCCGGCCGCGCCCATCGCCAGCGCCAGTGCGGGGTGGCGCTGCAGGCGCGCCAGGCGCTCGGCGAGCGCCGCCGGATCGCGCGGGGGCAGCAGGAAGCCGCTCACCCCGTCTTCGACCAGGCTGGGCATGCCGCCCACTTCCGAGCCGAGCACCGGGCGCGCGCAAGCCATAGCCTCGAGCGGCGTGATGCCGCAGGGCGCATACCAGGGCAGGCAGGCCACCGCATCGGCGGCACCATAGTAGTCGCGCAGCGCACCACGCGGCACCTGGCCTGTGAAACGCACGTGCGCGCCGATGCCGAGGTCGGCCGCGGCCCCGCGCAGGCGGGCCATTTCCAGGCTGTCGCCCGGCCGCCCGTCGGCCTTGGCGCCAGCGTCGCCCACGACCAGCAGCTGGGCATCGATGCCGTGCCGCTGGCGCAGCAGGGCCAGGCCCAGCAGGACGGTATCGGTGCCCTTGCGCGGCACCAGTTGTCCCAGCTGCAGGACCGTGAAGCGCTCCGCATCGAGGCCGAGGCGGGGACGGGCTTCGGCCATCGGCAGCGGCCACAGTTCCTCGGGCGCGAAACCGCAGGGCACGACGGCAATGCGCGCGAGCGGTACCGCGTACAGGCGCTCCAGGTCATGGCGCTCCTGCTCGCTGCCGGCGATGACGCGGTCGGCTGCACGCATCAGCTCGGCTTCGATGCGCATGCGGGCCGCAGCCAGGCTGTCGGCCGCGCCCGGCCCATGGCGCCGCGGCCGCGCCAGCGCGTGGACGGTGAATACGAAGGGCAGGCCCAGCAGGTCTTTCAGCTGGCGGGCGACCAGGCCGGAAGCGGTCGCGCTGGCATGGACGATATCGTAGGGCCGGTCCTGGCGGCGCCCTGAATGGGCGGCGAAGCGGGCGACGAAGCGGGCGAACGCATCGGCGTGGGGCAGCAGCTGCGCACCGGACAGGTAGCCTGCCGGCCCGGCCGGCACGTGAATCACACGGACCCGGTCGTGCCAGTGCACCAGTGTCTCCTGCCCGGGTGCGACGCGGCGCGTGAACACGTCGACGCCGTGTCCGGCGCGGGCCAGTTCGCGTGCGAGCCCTGCCACGCAGGTTTCGGAGAGCCCATGCGCAGTACCGGCCGCAGCCAGCGGCGAGGCATGCGCGCTGATGAGGGCGATGTGGTAACGCGTGCTGGTGACCGGTCCGCTCATGAAGGCCTCATGCGAATCGCACCCGGTAGCGCAGCGCGCCCGCCAGCCGCCAGAACACCGTCAAGGGCGGCAGCAGGGCTGAAGTGAGTACGATCTCGGCCAGCTGGAGCGGCGTGTGCGCCAGGCCGCGCAGGCGCTGCGCACACAGGCGCGCCGTCAGCGCCAGCCAGGCGGCCCAGCCCAGGCCAGCCAGGACCGGCAGTCCAGCCAGCAGCCCGGCCAGCGCGAGCAGCAGCAGGCCGGTGATCGCGTAGTGGTTCCAGCATGGGCGCGGCTCCACCATCTGCCGGTACAGCGCCGGATGTTTCTTGTAGAGCAGGGCATCGAACACCACATGACGGATCTGCAGCAGGCTCGCGCCCCAGGGCGGCGGGGGCAGCGGATAGTCCACCAGCGCGTCCGGCGCGCGCACGATCCGCACGCCTTGTTCCAGCAGGCGGAAGTACATGTCGGCATCACCCGCGCGCGGCAGGCTGAAGCGCTCGTCGAATCCGTCCAGGCCCTCCAGCACGTGCTTGCGGAAGAAACAGCTGGCGCTGGTAAAGCCGGCTTCCTCGGGACCCGGCGCGCGCAACTGCCGCTCGGCGGCGCGGGCGGGCGCCGATGCCTGGATGCGGCCGCAGACGACATCGGCCCCGTCGCCAAAGGCGGCCAGCCCGGCCGCCAGCCAGCGCGGGCCGGGCACTGCGTCATCGGTGGTGAAGGCAAGGATGGACGCGCGCGCGGTACGCCAGCCGCGGTTGCGGGCCGAGGCGGGGCCGGCCGGTCCCGGATTGGCAACATAGGACAGGTGCGGGCCGCGCTCGACACTGCGGCTGCGCCAGCCGGAGACCAGGTGCAGGGTATTGTGGTTGGGCTCGTCATCGACGACGACGATCTCGTAGTGCCGCGGGTCGAGCGCCTGGCGCACCAGTGCGTCCAGGCAGCGGTCGAGCAGGTCGAGGCGGCCGCAAGCGGGCACGATCACCGATACCGCAATGTTGTCCTCATCCGTACTATCAGGCATGTCCCGTCTCCACATTGGCCCGCACGCGCCCGCCGGATCGCGAGTCACGGGTGCACCCGCGAATGCCAGGGCGTGTCGAGTAGGTTTGGAGTCAGGCGCGGATGCGCGGTTCCCCCCGGCTGGGCTAGCCTGGATGTGGATCAAGGATCCACAAGGATCCATGGGAGAGAACGGGGAGGGGACAGCCTCCCCGCGATGGGGAAAAGACTACTGGCGCGAGAAACCGGTGTCGTCGTCCATCTTGCGGTCGCCCGCAAGCCGGTTGGCACCGGCCGGGCTCTTCGGCAGTCCGCCGGCCACGTCGTTCGATTCGTGGACCGGATCGGTCTCGGCCTGCACGCTCTGGCCCGGCTTCCAGCCCTGGTCCTCGGTGCGCGGACCGCTATTGCCCGGGCTGCGCGGCAGGCCGCCGGCCACGTCGTTCGACTGGTGCACGTCGGCGCTGCCGGCTTCGCGTCCGTCGTGGCCGGTCTGCGAGCCGCTACGGTCGGTGCTGTCCTGCTGCTCCTGCTGATGTGGATTGTTCATTGTTCCCTCCTGGGCTGTTGCTGCGGATGCGGGCCGATCGCCATGCCGGTCCCCTCGCCATGGGCTGCCGCGCTCTGCTGGTTGCCGTAGCCGACCTGGGCGGTCGTGCCCTGGGACTGGTAGGTGCCGGGCGCCATGCCGTGGTGGGCGCCAAGCGAGCCGCCCTGCAGTTCGGGCTGGGCCGGATCCTGCGGGTTCATGGCATGCGCGTCCTGGCTGTGGCCGGCCTGGTTGGCCGGATGGGCGCGCAGGTCGGTGCCGGAATCCCTGGCGCGGTGGCCGACGGGTTGCTCGAGCAGGCCCCAGGCCTGCGAATGCTGCTCCATGGCGCGCTGGTGGCTGTCGGTAATGCCCTGCTGCGGTCCCGAGCCGCCAGTTTGCTGGCTCTGCAGCGAACCGCCCGGCAAGTCTGTCGGAACGGCGCCCGGCAGTGTCGTTTCATGGTCGGCCCGGCCGCCATCCTCGGCGGCGACTTCCTGCTGGCCCATGCGCGACGGGTCCTGCGCAGCCTGCATTTCATTCTCGCCACGGATCACCGCGTCCTGTCCCGGACCCTGCGGATAAGTGTGGTCGAGCGGACCGCTTCCGGTGTTGCCCTTGGCGCCGGGCGTCCATTTTTCGTTGGCGCCGTTATTGGTCTGGTTGTTGAACTCGCTACGTTGGTTCGCGTCCATGTCGACTCCTTTCGAGATGCCGGCGCTGGCCTCGGCCGCGCCTGAATTGCCATGATGCTCCGCCATCCATGGATACAGTATAGGAAGACGTAGGGGTGTCGTGTAGGACGGATACTGAAGGGCTGGCCGCAGGTTTGTTGACTACCGGAAGTGTATTTTCACTGGTGCATTTTCTGTCGCGTGAAGTCCTACAAAGTCATCTGAAAACGTCCTATACCGGCATTCATCCGTCCTACCTAAGATGATTTCGCTGGCTGCTCATCGGGCTTCGGGTGCAGCCGGAGCAAGCCTGCCGCAGGACGCGGCGGTTCATAGCGTACAAGGGAGAACATGATCATGGCCTCAGGTAATCAAGGTAACAAGCAAGGCGGCAACCAGGGCGGTAACAGCCAGAGCAGCGGTACCCGCAACCGTGGTTTCGCATCGATGGATCCGGCGCGCCAGCGGGAAATCGCCAGCCAGGGCGGCAAGGCCGCCCATGCCAAGGGTACGGCCCACGAATTCACCTCGGAAGAAGCCCGCCGCGCCGGCAGCATGAGCCACGGCAACCGCCAGTCGGCCAGCGCCGGTTCGGGCGGTCCATCGCGCGCCGCTTCCTCCAAGGGCGGCCGCAATTCCCAGGGGGGCCGTGGCTCGAAGGAATAGGGCGCGGCGCGGCCTGCCCCGCCACGGGTGACAGGCAGATGATGACGGGGAGCGCAAGCTCCCCGTTTTGTTTTGGCGACCGCGATACCACACAACGGGACGGTGGGATGCGGTAGAATCGCTGCGCCTTTTTCAACCTTTTCCCTAGGAACGTCGTCGTGAAACCAGCGGTAATTCGTCAAGTCAAGAGCATGTCCATGTCCTGCGACCGGGTCGGCAATCTGTTGCTGGTCAAGTTTTCCAGCAAGGGCGCAAGCGACCTCTGCATTTACGTGCCAGCCGTCATCGTGTTCTGGCTGCTCAAGCACCTGCCGGTCAACCAGGATCCGAATTTGCAGGCGCCGCCGGCCCCTCCCGCGATCACCCAGCAGGACTGGGACAATCCCTACACCCCGCGCGCCCAGTACGTGCAGTGCAAGGAACTGCCCGGCGCGATCCGCATGACCTTCGTCCTCGACGCCAAGGAAGACCTGACCGTCGTGCTCGACCGCGGCAACGTCGAGCTGATGCGCCAGATCATGATCATGTACGCGAAGGACCTGATCGACCTCGACGCGCAGTGATCCGGCGCCGGGCGCGCAGGGCCGGCAGCGCCCGCCCGCTCCGGCACGGTGCGCATTTTTCGACCCGCTAAAGAAGGAACCGCCATGCCCATCAAAATCAGCCAATGCTTCGATTCCGGCGCCATCGAGGTCGTGCGCGCCGACGGCCCGAAAGCGATCGACCTGAACCTGCGCAAGGACTCGCACGCCGACATCCACCAGTGGTTCCACTTCCGCCTGCAGGGCGTGCGCGACCAGGCCTGCACGATCCGTTTCCTGAACGCCGGCCAGGCCACCTATCCGAAGGGTTTCGAGGACTACCAGGTGGCGGCCAGCTACGATACCGAGAACTGGTTCCGCGTGCCGACCAGCTTCGACGGGCAGGTGATGACGGTCAACCATACGCCGGAACTCGACAGCATCTATTACGCCTATTTCGAGCCCTACACCTGGGAGCGCCACCTGCGCCTGCTGGGCGAAGTGGCCGAGAACCCGGTGGCACGCGTGCTGGACATCGGCACCACGGTCGACGGCCGCGACATGAACCTGGTCGTGATCGGCAATCCGCAGGCGGAAAAGAAGATCTGGGTGATCGCGCGCCAGCATCCGGGCGAGACCATGGCCGAATGGTTCGTCGAGGGAATGATGGATGCGCTGCTGGACAGCGCCAACCCGGTGGCGCGCAAGCTGCTGCAGCGCGCCGTCTTCTACATCGTGCCGAACATGAACCCGGACGGCTCGGTGCGCGGCAACCTGCGCACCAACGCGGCCGGCGCCAACCTGAACCGCGAATGGATGACGCCTTCGCGCGAGCGCAGCCCGGAAGTGCTGTGCGTCAAGGACAAGATCCATGAGACCGGGGTCGACATGTTCTTCGACATCCACGGCGACGAAGCGCTTCCCTACAATTTCGTGGCCGGCAGCGAAATGCTGGCCGACTTCACCCCGGAGCGCCTCGCGACCCAGACCGCCTTCATCGAACGCTACATGGCGGCCAGCCCCGATTTCCAGAACGTATACGGCTACGCGGCCAGCAAGTACAACGAGGAACTGCTGACCCTGGCCTCGAAGTACATCGGCCATACCTTCAAGTGCCTGTCGCTGACCCTGGAAATGCCGTTCAAGGACAATGCCAACCTGCCCGACCCGCACACCGGCTGGAACGGCGCGCGCAGCGCGGCGCTGGGCGCGGCGATCCTGACGCCGATCCTGCAGACGCTCGACTGAGGGCAGGGCATGGGCATCGAGATCGAGCGCAAATTCCTGCCCAGCGGCGAGGCCTGGCGCCAGCTTGGTGAGCCGGTCCTGCTGCGCCAGGGCTACCTGTGCTCGGACCCGATGCGCACCGTGCGCGTGCGCATCGAGGGCGATGCCGGTGTGCTTACCATCAAGAGCAAGGGCACGGGCGTCAGCCGCGGCGAGTGGGAATATCCGATTCCGCTTTCCGAAGCGCAGGAGTTGCTCGACAACCTGTGCGAGCGTCCGCTGGTCGAAAAATACCGGCGCCGCATCGCGCATGCCGGCTTTACATGGGAGGTCGACGAGTTCCTGGGCGAGAACGCAGGCCTGGTGGTGGCCGAGATCGAACTGCCATCCGAGGATGCCGTTTTCGACAAGCCGGACTGGATCGGCGCGGAAGTCAGCGGCGATCCGCGCTACTACAACGCCAGCCTGATCCGTTTTCCCTATTCGCAGTGGAGCACCCGGTGAACGTCGACCTCACGAACTCTCTGGCGCAAGCGTCGCGCCGCGGCATGTTGATGCTGGGCCTGGCCGCGCTGCTGCCCGCGCTCGCCGGCTGCGCCGCCACGGCAGGCAGCCCCGCGTCCGTTGCCGCCCCCTATTTTCCGCCGCCCGGCGGGTGGGCCCGCAAGGCGCCCGCCGAGCTCGGCATCGACCCGGCGGCCCTGGCTGCCGCCGTGCAGTTCGCGCAAGCGCGCGAGACCACCCGCGCCCTCGATTTCTCCGACCAGGAAGCCACCTTCGGTACCCGCCTGGGCTCGATGCCGACCGAGCGCGCCCGCACCAACGGGCTGGTGATCTACAAGGGGTATGTGGTGGCCGAATTCGGCGACACCGGGTTCGTCGACCCGACCTATTCGGTGGCAAAGAGCATGCTGGCCACCGTCGCCGGCGTGGCCGTGCGCGACGGCCGCATCGCACTGGACGAAGCGGTGGGCAGGCGCGTCCTCGATGGCGGCTATGCCTCGGCGCGCAATGCCCAGGTCACCTGGAAGCAGCACCTGCAGCAGGAAACCGAGTGGGAAGGCAGCCTGTGGGGCAAGAACGCCGACTTCGTCGGCCAGGCAGCCTTTGGCGCGGGCGAGCGCAAGCCGCGCGCCTTGCAGGCGCCGGGCAGCTACTATGAATACAACGACGTGCGGATCAACCGCTTCGCGCTGTCGCTGCTGCACGTGTTTGGCCAGCCGGTGCCGCAGGTGTTCAAGGAGCAGGTGATGGACCCGATCGGCGCGTCGAATCGCTGGAAGTGGGTGCCTTACCACAACAGCTATGTGGAATTGAACGGCAAGCAGCTTCCGTCCGTCAGCGGCGGTACGCGCTGGGGCGGCGGCATGTGGATCGATTCCTGGGACATGGCGCGCTTCGGCTACCTGTGGCTGCGCGGCGGCGCCTGGAACGGCAGGCAGCTGCTGCCAGCCTCCTACGTAAGGGAAGCGCTCAGTCCCAGCGCGCACGGGCCGGATTATGGCTACCTGTGGTGGCTGAATACCCAGGGCAAGAACCTGCCCGGCCTGCCGGCCAGTGCCTATGCCGCGCTAGGTGCGGGCAGCAACAGTATCCTCGTCTCGCCCGAGCACGACCTGGTGATCGTCTGGCGCTGGCATGCGGGCAATGTGGCCGAGTTCGCGACGCGTGTCATTGCCGCCATCCGGGAACCGGCGGCCGGCGTGGTCCGGCAGCCTTGACGCCGGTCGGGCCGCAGCACGCCGGCCCGCTGCCGTTGTTGCCGCGGCCGCCTGAATCGTGAGGCCTTGATATTTACGCTTGTGCCCGTTAAATTGGTGTTCCGTCAACGGACATACCAAGAATGGCAAAAGCACCGTCGCGGCCACCGTCTCGATCTCCTCTCGAGACCGTCCTTCCCTGGTCGCCAGCGCACGCCTGGTCCTGGCCAGCATCGTGCTCGTCGCCTATCTGATCGACGTTCCCGGCAATGTCTACTCGGTCGCCTTGACCCGGGCCGTGATCGCCGCTTATGTCCTGTTCAGCGTGCTGCTGTTCGGCAGCCGCCAGCCCGCCATGGCGGTGGCGGGCGCCGCCAGCGGTGCCGAGGACGCGCTGCAACTGGCGCGCGCGCTCCAGCCCGACGTGATCGTGCTTGACATGGACCTGGGCGCCACCGACGGCGTGCAGCTGATCCCGCAGCTGCATGCCTGCTGCCGCGCCAGGATCCTCGTCCTGACCGGGGTACGCGACGAGGCGCGCACCGACCAGGCCGTCCTGCACGGCGCGCATGGCGTCGTCAGGAAAGAGGCCGATGCCGAGGTCGTGCTGAAGGCAATCGAGAGTGTCCACCGGGGCGAACTGTGGCTGGACCGGATGACCACCGCACGTGTCTTCCAGTACCAGCAGGCGCGCGAGCAGATCAAGTCGGCGCGCCAGAGCCGGCATGCGCTGCTGACCGCCAAGGAAAACGACATCGTGCGCAAGCTGGTCGAACATTCCGGGCTCGGCAACCGCGAGCTGGCGGCCGTGCTGTGCATGAGCGAGCACACCCTGCGCAACCACCTGTCCTCGATCTACCAGAAGCTCGAGGTCGACAACCGGCTCAAGCTGTATGTCTACGCCGTCAAGAACGGCCTGGGCCGGGCATAGGCCTGGATGGCCCCGGCCGCCCCCGGCGGCTCAGTGGAAGTGCTCGGTGCCGGCCGGCGTGTCTTCCGGCATTTCCGCATGCACCAGCTCGCCGGTCGGGTCGGCGAACAGGGGCGCGCCGCAGTCGTCGCAGTATTCGGCGACATAGCGTTCGCCGATGCGCTTGATGTGCGCGATGCCGGCCTCGTTCAGGTGGGCCACGATCTCGTTGATCGGGGTCAGCGGGGCCGGACCGGCCGCGAACGGTCCTTCCATGGGGGTGCCGTTCTCGTCTTCCTGGCCGTACAGCGGCCACACGATGCCGTACATGACTTCGCTGTCCTGGCGCATCGTGAACGCGACCCGGTATTCGTCGATCTGGATATCGGCCGATTCCTCCCCGAAGCCGGCGATCACGGCGCGCAGGTCCGATGCCTCCACGCCCAGCGTATGGGTCAGGTAATGGACGGCGGCGCGGATCGAGATTGGACGGATCAGCTTGTCGGCCTCGCGGCAGGCCACGTAATACGCTTCCGGCAGCAGCAGTTCGACGCCGCAACCCGGCAGCAGGCGCGCAATGTTCGCCGAACCCTGGGCGCGCCACTGTTCCAGCGCGCGGTTGCGTTCTTCTGCGAAGCCGATGTGGTGTTGCGGTTCCTGCCAGCGGAACATGGGTGCGCCTTGCGGGGCGACGATCGCCACCAGCAGGTAGCGGGTGTCGGCCAGGAAGGGCGCGGTATCCTCGCCGCGCGCCGCCGGCTTGACCGTGCCGCCCTTGTGCGCGGCGGCTGCCAGCTTGTGGGTCAGCGCATAGGTTTCGGCATGGGTGCGCGGCAGCTGGTCGATCGAGTACAGGGTAGGGGCCATCGCGACGCGGGTGCCTTCGGCCAGCAGGTGGGCCGAGAAATGCGCCTGCAGCGTGCTCAGCATCTCTGGCGGGATAGTGCCGGAGGCGATGTTGAAGCGGGTCCAGGCGAGCACCGGCGCGGCCACCAGCAGGGCCTGCCAGGTGACGTCGCCGCCCTCCTGCTGCTCGACCATGGTGGCCGATTCACTCACGGCTTCCACCGCATCCATCAGCACGTCATAGGCGCCGAGGTCGTCGCGGAACAGGGCGTTCAGCGCGCTGTCGATGCTGTCCTGGTGATTCGTCTTGAGCAGCTTCTGCAGTTGCGTGTCCAGTTGGCGCTCCCAGGTCCGTTCCTCGACGCGGCTGGCGGCCTGCATGATGGCTTGCGCGATGCTGACGAGACGCTGGCTTTCGGCGGAGAGTTTGGGGGATGAATCTTTGGAAGGACGACGCATGGCGCTAGGGGTCTCTTTTTTCAAGTAATGGTCAAGGTCATGATAAACCCATATCCCCGGTATTGTAGTTGATTCGGCCACAGGCCACGCGTTCATGCTTGCACCGCGCCGGATGGGACGAAGCGCTTGCAAAAAATCTAAATCGAAACCATAATGCGAATCGTTCTCATTTAAATTTAGAATTCGGGCCGCCAGGATCCGTTTTCCCACTCAAGAAAAAATGACCAAGATCACTGCGCAGGCCAGCAAGACCTTCATCAAGAGCAAGAAACACGTCCGTTCGTCCGTTCCCGCCCTGGTAGCCCCGGCCCTGGCGATGCTGGCGTCGCTGGCGATGCCGCTGGCTGCCGCCAGCGGGGTCGAGGACGCCCCCGAGCTGCCGGAGGGCGCCAGCCTGCCGCAGGTGCGCATCAATGCCGGCGCCGACCGTTCGGTGCAGGGCCCGGTGCGCGCCAGCTCCGACAAGTTCACCGCACCCCTGCTCGATACCCCGAAATCGGTCACCGTGGTGACCTCGGAAACCATCTCCCAGACCGGCGCCGTGTCGCTGACCGATGCGCTGCGCACCGTCCCGGGCATCACCATCGGTGCGGCCGAAGGCGGCAACCCGGTGGGCGACAACCTGTTCATTCGCGGCTACAACGCCCAGACCGACACCTATATCGACGGCGTGCGCGATTCCGGCTCGCAGTCGCGCGAGATCTTCGCGATCGAGCAGGTCGAAGTGGTCAAGGGTCCGAACTCGGCGCTGGGCGGCCGCTCCTCGGCCGGCGGCGGCATCAATATCGTGACCAAGACCGCGAAGGAATACGACTTCAACAACGCTACCCTCGGCATCGGCACCGACAAGTACCGCCGCGTCACCGGCGACATCAACCGCGTGCTGGGCAATAACGCCGCCTTCCGCCTGAACCTGATGGCGCACGAGAACGACGTTCCCGGCCGTGACGTTGTGGGCGGCGATCGCTGGGGCATCGCCCCGAGCGTGACCTTCGGCTTGACGGGCCCGACCCGCGCCGTGCTGAGCTACTACCACATGCAGAGCAGCGAGATCCCGGATACCGGCATCCCCTTCGACAACCCGGTCAGCAGCGGTCCCGACATGGCGAAGAACGGCGGCGGCACGCCGTTCACGGTCGACCGCGAAGCCTTCTATGGCCTGGCCAACCGCGACTTCCGCGACACCGAAACCGATGTCGCCACGGTCGACCTGCGCCACGAGCTGAGCGCCAACCTGGCACTGCGCAACGTGACGCGCTGGGGCAAGAGCGGCCAGGACTATGTCTGGACCCAGCCCGACGACTCCAAGGGCAACACCGTCCGCTACGGCACCGTGTGGCGCCGCGCGAACACCCGCGTCGTCGACACCGAGACCCTGGCCAACTCGACCAGCCTGAGCGGCAACTTCGCCACCGGTGGCATCAAGCACAGCTTCAATGCGGGCGTCGAGTTCTCGCGCGAGCAGACCGACCGCGGCAGCTATGTGTTCAGCCCCGGCACCAACAACCCGCTGACCGGTACCTTCACCTGCCCGACGGCAGGCAGCACGACCCTCTACAACTGCACCACCCTGGTCAATCCGAACCCCTACGAGCCCTGGAACACGACCCGCAGTCAGTCGCCGACGCTCACCAGCGTCAAGACCCGCACCCGCGCCGTGTACGGCTTCGACACCATCGAATTCACGCCGCAGTGGCTGCTCAACATCGGCGCGCGCTGGGACGACTTCCAGAGCCGCCTGGATACCCCGGCTACGGCGACCGCCGCCGCCACCCGCGCCGAGGTCAACTCTACCTTCGACACCTACCAGGCTGGCCTGGTCTACAAGCCGAAGGCGAACGGCAGCATCTACGTCTCGTGGGCGACTTCGGCCACCCCGCCGGGCAATGACGGCGGCGATGGCCTGGACGCCTTGACCGTGCAGGTGCAGAACCTGCAGCCGCAGAAGAGCCGCAGCATCGAGCTGGGCACCAAGTGGGAAGTGCTGCCGGGCGGCCGCCTGTCGGCCAGTGCCGCCGTGTTCAGGAGCGACATGGACAATGCCCGCGTCACCGCCCCGGACGGCACCACGCAGAACGTGGGCCGCAAGGAGCTGGAAGGCGTCGAGTTCGGCCTGTCCGGCCGCATCACGAACGCCTGGACCGTGTTCGGCGGCTACACCTACCTGCACGGCGTGATCGCCGACAACGGCTACGTGAACAGCGGCACGGCAGCGGTGCCGAACTGGACGCCGTCGCCGTTCAACGGCAATGCCTTCCCGACCACGCCCAAGCACAGCGCCTCGCTGTGGACCACCTACGCGCTCAACAAGTCGCTGACGATCGGCGGCGGCGCCAACTTCGTCGATCGCCAGTTCGCCAACGTCAACAACACCAAGTATTCGCCGGCCTACACCCGCTTCGATGCGATGGCCACCTATACGCTGAATCCGAACGTGTCGTTCCAGCTCAACATCCAGAACCTGACGAACAAGCTGTACTTCGACCGCGTCTCCTCGCCGCACTACGCCGGCGTGGGCGCGGGCCGGTCGGCCTCGCTGATGGCGAACCTCAAGTTCTGATTCCCGGGTACCACCCCCGCCGGGCAACCGGATTTGCCCTCCTGATATGATCCGGAGGGCTTTTTTCTTTCGAGAAGGACGACGATCATGATGCTGCATATCCCGGGTGTGCTCACGCGCGAGCAGGTCGCCGCTATCCGCGCCCGTATGGCGGGGGCGCCGGAATGGGTCGATGGACGCGAGAGCGTCGGCCCGCAGGGCGCCCAGGTCAAGCGCAACCGCCAGCTGAAGGAAGGGTCGCCCCTGTGCGTCGAGCTGGGCCAGCTGGTCAGCGCGGCCCTGATGGCCAACCCGCAGTTCTTTTCGGCGGTGCTGCCGCTGCGCATCCTGGCGCCTTACTTCAACGCCTACGGCGGCGGCGAGCACTACGGCCTGCACGTGGACGGCGCCGTGCGGCCCCAGCGCGGCGGCCTGCCGCCGGTGCGGGCCGACGTCTCGACCACGGTGTTCCTGAGCGACCCGGACGACTACGAGGGCGGCGAGCTGGTGGTGGTCGATGCCTACGGCACGCACGAGGTGAAGCTGCCGGCCGGCGACGCCATCGTGTATCCGGCCGGCAGCGTGCACCAGGTACTGCCGGTGACGCGCGGCGAGCGCGTCGCATCCTTCCTCTGGACCCAGAGCATGGTGCGCGACGACGGCAGGCGCGCCATGCTGTACGAGCTGGACACCAACATCCAGAAGATCCGCGCCACCCATGGGGAGAACGAGGCCACGGTCGGCATCACCGGGCATTACCACAACCTGCTCAGGATGTGGGCTGAACTATGATCCGCCTGGCCGCGCCGGCGCACGGCGACATCGACGCGCTGCTCGCCTTCGAGCTGGACAACCGCGCCTTCTTCGAGGCCCGCATCAATGCGCGGCCGGCCTCCTACTATTCGCGCGAAGGGGTGGGCCTGGCGGTGGCGCAGGCGATGGCGGATGCCTTCGCCGATACCGGCTACCAGTTCCTGGCGCTGGACGAAACGGGACGGATCATCGGGCGGGTCAACCTGAGCCTGGTGAAGCGGGCGCATTTCCACAGCGCGGTGCTGGGTTACCGGATCGGGCAGGCATCCTGCGGCCAGGGCCATGCCGGCGAGGCCGTGCGCCAGCTGCTGGAGATCGCCTTCGGCCGGCTGCGCCTGCAGCGCATCGAGGCCGACTGCCGCATCGACAACCTGGCCTCGGCGCGGGTGTTGACGCGCAACGGCTTCGTGCAGTTCGGCCATTCGCGCCGCAGCTTCGAGCACGGCGGCCTGTGGTACGACCGCCTGCATTTCGAACGCCACGCGCCTGCCTGACGCCGGCTAGCGGCCTCAAGGGGTACGCGTCACCCGCCACACCGTGTTGGCCAGGTCGTCGGCGACGATCAGGGCGCCGCGCGGATCGACCGTCACGCCCACCGGCCGCCCGCGCGTCTTGCCGTTCGCATCGCGAAAACCGGTGACGAAGTCGATCGGCTCGCCGGCCGGGCGTCCGTCCCGGAAGGGCACGAAGATCACCTTGTAGCCGACCGGGTGGTCGCGGTTCCAGCTGCCGTGCTCGCCCACGAAGGCGCCATTCCCGTAGCGCTCGCCCATGGCCGGGATCGAGAACGAGAGGCCCAGCGCGGCCACGTGCGAGCCCAGGCTGTAGTCCGGCTTGATGGCGGACGCCACTTTCTTCGGATCCTGCGGCTTGACGCGCGGGTCCACGTTCTGGCCCCAGTAGCTGTAGGGCCAGCCGTAGAAGCCGCCTTCGCGCACCGAGGTCAGATAGTCCGGCACCAGGTCCGGACCGAGTTCGTCGCGCTCGTTGACCACCGACCACAACTGCCCGGTCTCCGGATGCATGGCCAGTGCGGTCGGATTGCGCAGGCCGGTCGCATACGGCTTGTGGGCGCCGGTGGCGGCGTCGATCTGCCACACCATGGCGCGGTCGACTTCCGCTTCCATGCCGCGCTCGGTGATGTTGCTGTTGGAGCCGATGCCGACGTACAGGAAGCGCCCGTCGGGACTGACGGTCAGCGCCTTGGTCCAGTGGTGGTTGATCTCGGACGGCAGTTTCGCGACGCTGGCCGGCGCGCCTGCGGCCTTGGTCTGGCCAGGCTGGTAGTCGAAGCTGACCAGCTCTCCCTGGTTGGCGACGTAGATCTTGTTGTTGGCGAAGGCCAGGCCGTAGGGTGCATCGAGCTGGTCCGCGAACACAGTCTTCAGCTCGTACTTGCCATCGCCGTCCGCGTCGCGCAGCAGGGTGAGGCGGTTGCCGCTCTTGACCTTGGTATTGCCCTTGGCCTTGATGTAGCCGGCGATCACGTCCTTGGGCTTGAGCTTGGCAGCTTTGCCGCCGCGGCCTTCGGCCACCAGGATGTCGCCGTTCGGCAGCACCAGGGTCTGGCGCGGGATGCCCAGGTCGGTGGCGATCGCCGTGATGGTGAAGCCCTGCGGCACGCTGGGCTTGCGGTCGCCCCAGGCGGTGGGCTCGGCGATCTTCATGCTGGGCAGCAGGCCGCGCTGCGGTTCCGGCAGCTTCGGATCGGCCCCGTAGGCTTGCGTGTTGTTTGCTTCGTTCGAGCAGGCGCCCAGCAGCAGGGCCGCGCCGAGCAGGGTGAAGGGCATCGGCCGTTTCATGGCGCCACCTCCGTCCGCGTGTTCAGCCCGGCCCAGGCCGCGGCGCAGGCGAGGACGGTGGCGACGATCGTCAGCAGCAGGCCGGCAGGCATCACGGCCCAGGCATCCTTGGCATGCTGGAATGAAGCGATCAGGCCCACCACCCAGGCGGCCAGCAGCAGCAGGACATAGTGCAGGGGACGGCCGCCCTTGCGCGGCGTGCGCACCAGGTTCACCAGCGCGAACAGCAGCGCCAGGCCACCGAACAGTTCGGCGCCCGCCAGTAGCCAGGAGGCGAAATTGCTCCACTGGATCTGGTAGCTCTGGTAGTAGGCAATGTCGCTCAGCAAGGCGCCGAGGAAGAGGGGAACGGTTCCTGCCAGCAGGATCGTATGGAGCGTGCCTGGCGGGCTCCGGTAGGCCGGACGGGCCGTGACGGACGTCGACATGGGAGTGTCCTCGAATGGTGGAATTGACGAAATCCTAACAACTCCTGCCAGGCCGTGTCGCATGCTTGGACGAGAAAGAGCCGGAACCCCCGGTTCCGGCCCTGGCGCTGGCGCTAGCTGGGTGCGCGGCAGGTCGTCAAAGCACCTTCTTGCCGGTGAACAGGCGGATCAGGATGACGACGACGGCGGCGACCAGCAGGATGTGGATCAGTCCACCGGCGACCGAGGTGGCCAGGCCGAGCAGCCACAGGACAAGCAGGATGATGGCGATGGTATACAGCATGTTGACCTCCGTTGGATGAGGGAGCAGACCTGGCGCTGCCTGCGATCCCGATGAGTCCATCATCCGCCTCGCACCCTGGTTGATCCGTGCGCGGCCGTACACAGTGCTTGGTATTCAGACATTTTTACGGGTCACGACATCGGTGGCTGGCCGTTCGACGCGCGCAGGCCGTTGTCCACTGGCAGGTTGACGCCGGTGATGAGCCGCGCCTCCTTGCTTGCCAGGAAGGCCATGGCCGCCGCCACGCCTTCCGGATCCTCGGGGGCGCCAAGCGGCATGCGTTCCCTGAACTTCGCGACCAGGTCCGGGTCGGCCAGCATGTCCTCGGTCATCCGGCTCACGGTGAAGCTGGGATTGACGGCGTTGACGCGCACGCCGTCCCTGGCCGCGTCCATGGCCATCGCGCGCACCATGTTGCTGACCGCGCCTTTCGAGGTGTTATAGGCGAACAGTTCCCAGTCGCCGCCGAGGCCGGAAACGGACGAGGTCATGACGATCGCGCCGCGGCTCTTCACCAGTTCCGGCATCGCCGCCTTGGCCATGTGGAAATAGCCGCCCACGTTGACCGCCATCACGCGCGCGAAGTCTTCTTCGCTGGTGTGCAGGATGTCGCCTTCGGTGGCCATGCCGGCGTTGTTGATCAGGACGTGCAGGCCGCCGAAGCGTTCGACGGCGGCCTTGACGGCCCGGGCCGCTGTGTCCTTGTGCGCGGTGTCGCCGACCAGCACGAGGACGCGGTCCTGCGGGAGGGGTGCGGCCGACGCCTTGAGGCAGGCTTCGTCGATGTCGAGCATGACGACCCGGGCACCTTCATCGAGGAAACGGCGGGCGGCGGCCAGGCCGATGCCGGAAGCGGCGCCGGTGACGAGTACGACGTGATCCTGGAAGCGGTTCATCCTTTCTCCTTCGCTGCGGTGGGTGAGGTGGTCGATCATAGTGCGGGGCCGGGAAGGGTGGCGCACCGGGGCGATGTCCGACGACGCGATGAGCGCTTGTCCTCTATGACAGGCAAGCCGGGTGTGCCAGAATCCCGGCATCGTGTCGACCGTTCGAAGGCCTGTTCATGTAAGGAGAATGCTATGCGAAACGTGATATTGGCAGCAGCGAGCGCACTGTGCTTGATGGCTTGTGCAACGCCGCAGGAGCGGGCGCAGCAACAGCAGCTGGAGATGGAGCGCATGATGGCCGAGTTCGGACCGGCCTGCAGCCAGCTCGGCTACGCGATGCAGTCCGACCCCTGGCGCGACTGCGTGCTGCAGTCGGCCCAGCGCAGCGGCCGCAGTGGCATATCAACATCTATTTTCGGCGGCTTTGGCAGCGGCGGGCGCGGATCGGGCATCGGGATCGGCATCGGCATCGGACGCTAGCCGCCACACGCGATCGACGAACAAAAGGCCGGAACCCTGTCGGGTCCCGGCCTTTCGCGCTTGACCTGGCCCGCTTGCGCGGGCCGTCACGGGGTGTCGCTTACGCAGCCAGCAGCTGGCGCAGCACGAACGGCAGGATGCCGCCATGCTTGTAGTAGTCGACTTCGATCGGGGTGTCGATACGCAGCAGCACTTGGACTTCCTGCGATTCGCCGCCTTCGCGGTGGATCACCAGGGTCGCCAGTTGCTGCGGCTTGATCTCGCCTTCCAGGCCCTTCAGGTCGTAGGTTTCCTTGCCGGTGATGCCCAGGGTCTCGACGCTGTCGTTGCCGATGAACTGCAGCGGCAGCACGCCCATGCCCACCAGGTTCGAGCGGTGGATACGCTCGAACGAACGGCAGATCACGGCCTTCACGCCCAGCAGCTGGGTGCCCTTGGCGGCCCAGTCGCGCGACGAGCCGGTGCCGTACTCTTCGCCGCCGAAGATCATGGTCGGGGTGCCTTCCGCCACGTACTTCATGGCCGCGTCGTAGATCGACAGCTGTTCGCCCGACGGCTGGTGGATGGTGATGCCGCCTTCGACCGCGGAACCGTCGGCCTTGGCCGGGATCATCTTGTTCTTGATGCGCACGTTGGCGAAGGTGCCGCGCATCATGATCTCGTGGTTGCCGCGGCGCGAGCCGTAGGAGTTGAAGTCGGCCTTCAGGACGCCGTGGTCCTTCAGCCATTTGCCTGCCGGACCGTCTTCCTTGATCGAGCCGGCCGGCGAGATGTGGTCGGTGGTGATCGAGTCGCCGAACACGCCCAGCGCGCGCGCGCCCTGGATGCCGGTGGCGGCTGCCTTCGGGGTCATTTCGAAGTCGGCGAAGAACGGCGGCTCGGCGATGTAGGTCGACTCAGGCCAGTTGTACACCTGGCCTTCGGTCGACGACACGCGCTGCCACAGTTCGCCCGGGTTGCCCTTCACGTCGGCGTAGTTCTTCTGGAACACTTCCGAGTTCATCGCGAAGCGCATCAGTTCGCCCACTTCCTGCGACGACGGCCAGATGTCGCCCAGGTAGACGTCGACGCCATTCTGGTCCTTGCCCAGCGGCTCGCTCATCAGGTCGCGGGTCATGTTGCCGGCGATGGCGTAGGCCACCACCAAGGGAGGCGAAGCCAGGAAGTTCGAACGGATGTTCGGGTGGATACGCGCTTCGAAGTTACGGTTGCCCGACAGGACGGCCGAGGCGACGATGTCGTTCTCGACGATCGCGGCGTTCAGTTCCGGGGTCAGGTCGCCGGCGTTGCCGATGCAGGTGGTGCAGCCGTAGGCGGTCACGCCGAAGCCCAGCTTGTCCAGGTAGGGCAGCAGGCCGGCGGCGGTCAGGTATTCGGTGACCACGCGCGAGCCGGGGGCCAGCGAGGACTTGATGTGCGGAGCCACGGTCAGGCCGCGCTCGACGGCCTTCTTGGCCAGCAGGCCGGCAGCCAGCAGCACGCTCGGGTTCGAGGTGTTGGTGCAGGACGTGATCGCGGCGATCAGGACGTCGCCGTTCTTCACGCGCACGCCGTTGGTGGTCTCGTAGACCTTGTGCAGGTCGTCGGGCGACTTGTTGAAGCCGTTCTGGGTGGTCGGCTTGCTGAACAGGTCGGTGAAGGTGTTCTTCACGTGGCCCAGTTCGATACGGTCCTGCGGGCGCTTCGGGCCGGCCAGGGAAGGCGTAACGGTCGACAGGTCCAGCTCCACCACGCGGGTGTAGTCGATCTCGCCGGCTTGCGGGATGCCGAACATGCCCTGGGCCTTGAAGTAGCCTTCGAATGCAGCCAGTTCTTCTTCGGTACGGCCGGTGCCGCGGAAGTAGTCGACGGTCGCTTCGTCCACCGGGAAGAAGCCCATGGTCGCGCCGTATTCCGGGGCCATGTTGGCGATGGTGGCGCGGTCGGTGGTCGACAGCGAACGGGTGCCGGCGCCGAAGAACTCGACAAACTTGCCGACGACCTTTTCTTTACGCAGCAGTTCGGTGATGGTCAAGACCAGGTCGGTCGCGGTGCAGCCTTCGCGCAGCTTGCCGGTCAGGTTGACGCCGATGACGTCCGGGGTCAGGAAGTAGACCGGCTGGCCGAGCATGCCTGCCTCGGCTTCGATACCGCCCACGCCCCAGCCGACCACGCCGACGCCGTTGATCATGGTGGTGTGCGAGTCGGTGCCGACCAGGGTGTCCGGGTAGAACACGTCGCCCTGCTTCATGACGCCGCGCGCCAGGTATTCCAGGTTGACCTGGTGGACGATGCCGAAGCCCGGCGGCACCACGCCGAAGGTGTCGAAGGCCTGCATGCCCCACTTCATGAACTGGTAGCGCTCGTTGTTGCGCTGGAATTCCAGCTTCATGTTCAGGTCCAGCGCGTTCGGCTCGCGGAAGTGGTCGATGGTGACCGAGTGGTCGACCACCAGGTCGACCGGCACCAGCGGCTCGATCTTCTTTGGATCGGCGCCGGTCTTGGCGGCGACGTTGCGCATCGCGGCCAGGTCGGCCAGCAGCGGCACGCCGGTGAAGTCCTGCAGCACGACGCGCGCGACCACGAACGGGATCTCTTCGGTGCGCTCGGCGGTGGCGCCCCAGTTGGCGAGCTGCTTGATGTGCTCTTCGGTGACCTTCTTGCCGTCGCAGTTACGCAGCACGGACTCGAGGACGATACGGATCGACACCGGCAGGCGCGACAGGTTCACACCGAGGGCTTCGCCCAGCGCCGGCAGCGAGTAGTACTGGCCGGTGCGGCCGGCGCCGGCCGGGAATTCCTTCAGTGTGTTCAGGGTGTTGCGAGACATGATCTCTCCTTCTGTGGGGATATGTTGTTATTCCGGTACTTCACTACACAAGCAGGCGATCCGACGGTGTCAGCCGCGGATCAGCCGTTCTTCGGAGCCGGCGCCGCCGCCACGATGGGCGCGGCCTGCTCGGCGTTCTTGCATTCGTTGGCCAGCTGGCGGTTCAGTTTCGAGTCCAGCAGGATGCCCTTGGCCGGGATGCCGATCCAGATCAGTCCCCAGTACGGGTTCTCGAAGCGCAGCGCGCCGGTGGTCGTGCCGACCCGGTTCAGGCGGTGCAGGCGCTTCTTCCAGCGCAGCGCGATATGGCCTTCGTCGTTGGCGTTGGTGTAGATCGTGATCTTGTTGCCCAGCTCGCAGGCGTATTCGGTGACAAGCGTGTCGGTGATGTCCGGCTCGGCTTCGTCCTGGGGGCTGGCGGCGGGCGCCGCCGCTGCGGCCGTGGCCGCCGCCGCGCCCGCTCCTGCCGCCGTGGCGGCGCGCTTCGCCTTCGGACCGGCCTTGGCTTTGGCCTCGGCCTTGGCCTTGGCCTTCAGGACCGCTTCGGCCTTCGGATGGGTGTCGGGTGCAGCCTGGGCCGGTACGCATACGCCGGCTGCCGCCAGCGCGAACGCGCCCGCGGCAAGGAATCGGAAGAGGAGGGTGGCCATCAATGGGAATCCGTTTGGTTGACGATTGCCGCCGCGGCTTCCGGCAGCGCCAGGCCGGCCAGCTTCGCGCGCTGCAAAACGGTCCAATAATATCGGTAGCTTGCGCGGTCGTGCAAGCGGCCATGCTGGGCGATCGGGCCCCAGCCGGCGGCCATCGCTTCCAGCAGGATGTTGGTCGCCTCGTTCACTTCCGACAGGCGCGGCGTGAAGGCTTTCAGGATCGGCTTGATCTGGTCCGGATGAATGCTCCACATGCGGGTGAAGCCGAATTCCGCGCCGGCGCGCTGGGCGTCGTTGGCGACCACCGCGCTGTCCTTGATGTCGGTGGTGACATTATGCGAGGCCACCTTGCCGTGCGCGTGGCAGGCCGCCACCATCTCGAGCTTGGCGCGCACCACCAGCGGGTGGGTGAACTGGCCCGGGGTGCGCATCGCGCTGGCCGGCACCGCGCCGTAGTGGGCGGAGACAAAGTCCATGATGCCGAAGGACAGGCATTCGACCTGGGGCAGGGCGGCGATCCCGTAGGCCGCGTGCAGGGCGCCGTGGGTCTCGATCAGCACGTGTACGGGCAGGTCGTGGCGGCCGGCCCTGGCTGCGTGCTGGTTGATCAGGGCGATCGCCTGCGCGACTTCGTCGGCGCTCTCCACCTTGGGCAGCACCACGTAGGCCAGTCGGTTTGCGTTGGCGCCGACGATGGCGGCGACGTCGCCCGCGAAATGCGGGCTGTTGGTGTCGTGCAGGCGCACGCCGATGCGGTTGAAGCGGTTGTCCTCGCTACCCAGCAACTGCGTGACCAGCAGCGCATGCTCGGCTTCGCTGCCCGCGGCGGCGCCGTCCTCGCAGTCGAAGGTGATGTCGAAGACCGGCCCAAGCTCTTGTTGCAGGGCCATCGATTTGCGCATCAGCTTCTCCGAGCCGCAATAATGGTCGCAGGCGGGGAGGAGGAGCGGCTGGCGTTTGCCCTGGAATAAAACCTCGGAAGGATGCATGGTATGTCTTGAAGCGAATCGGCCATGCCGCGACAGGATCGCTGGCATGGCGCGGTGAGCGCGGCCCGCCTGGCGGACCGCCCCGAAAAAATCCTGCTGGCGCCGGCTTAGCCCAGCAGGTGTGCGACGCCGGCCTTCTCTTCTTCGAGTTCCTTCAGCGTCAGGTTGATGCGTTCCTGCGAGAAGGCGTCGATCTCCAGGCCCTGGACGATGGTGTACTCGCCGTTGTCGCAGGTGACCGGGAAGCCGAACATGGTGCCTTCCGGGATGCCGTACGAACCGTCCGACGGAATGCCCATGGTGGTCCACTTGCCGTTGGTGCCCAGCACCCAGTCGCGCACGTGGTCGATCGCTGCGTTGGCGGCCGAAGCGGCCGACGAGGCGCCGCGCGCGTCGATGATGGCGGCGCCGCGCTTGCCGACGGTCGGCAGGAAGGTGTCGCGGTTCCAGGCGTCGTCGTTGATCATGTCCTTGACCGAAGCGCCGTCGATGGTGGCGAAGCGGTAGTCGGCGTACATGGTCGGCGAGTGGTTGCCCCACACGGCCAGCTTCTCGATGGCGCCGACCGGCTTGCCGGTCTTGGCGGCGACCTGCGACAGCGCGCGGTTGTGGTCCAGGCGCAGCATGGCGGTGAAGTTCTTGGCCGGCAGGTTCGGGGCCGACTTCATGGCGATGTAGGCATTGGTGTTGGCCGGGTTGCCGACCACCAGCACTTTCACGTCACGCGAGGCGACGGCGTCCAGCGCCTTGCCCTGCACGGTGAAGATCTGGGCGTTGGCTTCCAGCAGGTCCTTGCGTTCCATGCCAGGGCCGCGCGGGCGGGCGCCGACCAGCAGGGCCACGTCGGCATCCTTGAAGGCGGTCATCGGGTCGGCGTGGGCGGTCATGCCGGCCAGCAGCGGGAATGCGCAGTCGTCGATCTCCATCATGACGCCCTTGAGCGCCTTCTGTGCCTTTTCGTTGTCGATTTCCAGCAGCTGCAGGATGACCGGCTGGTCCTTGCCCAGCATGTCGCCGTTGGCGATGCGGAACAGCAGGGAATAGCCGATCTGGCCGGCCGCGCCGGTGACGGCGACGCGCATAGGGGTTTTAGCCATGATGAATCTCCAAAGTGGGAAATGAAAACGGTCGAGCCGGGTGCCGGTTTTCCGCGGCGGCGGCCGGGGAAAACTGCAATGATACCAAAAGCGGCAAGCTGTCAATTGGATATCGCGCGCATGCGTCGAGGCAGGCGCGGAGCTCCAGGCCGACCGCGAGTTTATGCCTCCGGTGTTCTATCTGTCAATTCATATCATATGTCTTATATAAGACACATGTGTCGAGCGATACGTACTGGACGGCCATGCTTGTTTTGTGGTGAAATCATGGTCTATGAACCCCCTTTCGCCCAACAGCAGCGATGCGGCCGGCACCGACGCATCGCCGTCGTTCCGTCCGTTGTACCAGCAAATCAAGGCCCTGATCACCCAGAGCCTGCAGTCGGGCGAATGGAAGCCGGGCGAGATGATGCCGAGCGAAGTCGAGCTGGCCGGCCGCTTCAAGGTCAGCCAGGGCACGGTGCGCAAGGCCATCGACGAACTGGCCGCCGAGAACCTGGTGGTGCGCCGCCAGGGCAAGGGCACTTTTGTTGCCACCCATGCCGAAGAGCGTGCGCACTTCCGCTTCCTGCGCCTGATGCCCGACGAGGGCGTCCCCCACCATCCCGACAACCGCTTCATCGCCGTGCTGCGCATCCGCGCCACGGCCGAGGTCGCGCGCCTGCTCGAGCTGAAATCGGGCGACGCCGTCGTGTACATCAAGCGTGTGCAGTCCTTCGACGGGGTGCCGACCATCCTGGAAGAGCTGTGGCTGCCGGGCCAGCTGTTCAAGGGCCTGACGGCGGAGCGCCTGGTCGAGTACAGGGGGCCGATGTATGGCCTGTTCGAGTCGGAATTCGGCACGCGCATGATCCGGGCCACCGAAAAGATCCGCGCGGTGGCGGCGGATCCGGTGGCGGCCGAGCACCTGAAGGTGGCGGAAGGAACGCCGCTGCTGTGCGCGGACCGGGTGTCGTTCAGCTACGGAGACAAGCCGGTGGAACTGCGGCGCGGGATTTATTCGACGGCGCGTCACCATTATCAAAACGAGTTGTCGTAAGAGATGACCGTAGGGCGCTAGCCCCTGCAGGGATCGCACGGAGCGATTAAAATAAGTTGGTTTTGGGTAAGCGACGAACAGTGCCCGGTTCGCCGCAGGGATGTCCCGACTATCTGCATGCAGATGCTTGGTGCCCCGTCACAAAATCGGCGAAAATGAAGGGTTCACTAAAATCTGTTGTCATAAGGGAGGTGTTACATGTCCGAAGCCGTGAGAGAAGCTGCAAAAAAAGGGCGGCCGGAGTTCCGCAACGTTGGCATTGGGGATATTACTGGTAAATATCGCATGCCGCCATCGGCCATCGTGTCGATCCTGCACCGCGTCAGCGGCGCCGGCCTGTTCCTGTTCCTGCCGTTCCTGCTCTACCTGCTGCAGGAAAGCCTGCTGTCGGAAATCTCGTTCGAGCACTTCCGCGGTGTCGTGAGCAACCCGTTCGCGAAAATCATCATTCTGGGCCTGTCCTGGGCTTACCTGCACCACTTCGTGGCCGGCGTGCGCCACCTGTTCATGGACAACCACCTGGCCCTGGACAAGGACGCCGCCCAGAAGACCGCGCGCTGGGTGCTGATCATCAGCCTCGTGCTGACCGCGCTCGTTGCACTGAAACTGTTCGGAGTCTTTTAATCATGGCAAACAAGAATAATATCGGACCGCGCCGCCTCGTCGTCGGTGCCCACTATGGCGTCAAGGACTGGCTGGCGCAGCGCGTCACCGCCATCGTGATGGCCGTGTTCACGGTCGTCCTGCTGGTCTCCTTCCTGACCGGCCAGAATTTCACGTATGAAGGCTGGGCCGGCCTGTTCGCCCGCCAGTGGTTCAAGCTGTTCGCGCTGGTGACCTTCCTGGGCCTGTTCTACCACGCCTGGGTCGGCATCCGCGACATCTGGATGGACTACATCAAATCGGCAGGCCTGCGCCTGATCCTGATGCTGGCGACGATCTTCTGGCTGATCGCCTGCGCCGCCTGGACCGTGCAAATTCTCTGGAGTGTGTAATCGTGGCAGCAATTAAAACCGCAATCCCTTCCCGCCGCTTCGACGCGGTCATCGTTGGCGCCGGTGGTTCCGGCATGCGCGCATCGCTGCAGCTGGCCGAAGCCGGCCTGAACGTGGCCGTGCTGTCGAAAGTGTTCCCGACCCGTTCGCACACCGTGGCTGCCCAGGGCGGCATCGGTGCTTCGCTGGGCAACATGAGCGAAGACGACTGGTACTGGCACATGTTCGACACCGTCAAGGGTGGCGACTACCTGGGCGACCAGGATGCGATCGAATTCATGTGCCGCGAAGCCCCGAAGGTCGTGTACGAACTCGAACACTTCGGCATGCCTTTCGACCGCAACCCGGACGGCACCATCTACCAGCGTCCGTTCGGCGGCCACACCGCGAACTTCGGCGAGAAGCCGGTCCAGCGCGCCTGCGCGGCCGCTGACCGTACCGGCCACGCCCTGCTGCACACCCTGTACCAGCGCAATGTCCGTGCCCGCACCCACTTCTTCGTCGAGTGGATGGCCCTCGACCTGGTGCGCGACGCCGACGGCGACGTGGTCGGCGTGGTGGCCCTGGAAATGGAAACCGGCGACGTGATGATCCTGGAAGCGAAGACCACCATCTTCGCCACCGGCGGCGCAGGCCGCATCTTCGCCGCATCGACCAACGCCTTCATCAACACCGGCGACGGCATGGGCATGGCGGCACGCGCCGGCCTGCCGCTGCAGGACATGGAGTTCTGGCAGTTCCACCCGACCGGCGTGTCCGGCGCGGGCGTCCTCATTACCGAGGGCGTGCGCGGCGAGGGCGGTATCCTGATCAACTCGAACGGCGAACGCTTCATGGAGCGCTACGCGCCGACCCTGAAGGACCTGGCGCCGCGCGACTTCGTCTCGCGTTCGATGGACCAGGAAATCAAGGAAGGCCGCGGCTGCGGACCGAACAAGGACCACGTGCTGCTCGACCTGCGCCACATCGGCAAGGACACCATCGAGAAGCGCCTGCCGTCGATCCTGGAAATCGGCCACAAGTTCGCCAACGTTGACGCCACCAAGGAACCGATCCCGGTCGTGCCGACCATCCACTACCAGATGGGCGGCATCCCGACCAACATCCACGGTCAAGTTGTTGCGCCGGACGGCACTGGAGGTCAAAAGATTGTTAACGGCCTGTACGCGATCGGCGAATGCGCCTGCGTGTCGGTGCACGGCGCGAATCGCCTGGGCACCAACTCGCTGCTCGACCTGGTGGTGTTCGGCCGCGCGGCCGGCAACCACGTGGTGGCCTCGAACCTGAAGCAGAAGGTCAACAAGGCCCTGCCGAAAGATGCGGCCGACTTCGCCATGGACCGCCTGAACCGCCTCGAGACCTCGACCGGCAGCGAAAAGGTGCAGGGCGTGGCCAACGACATCCGCGCCACGATGCAGAAGTACTGCGGCGTGTTCCGTACCGACGAACTGCTGAACCAGGGCGTCAAGGAAATCATGAAGCTCGACGAGCGCCGCAAGCACGTCTCGTTCAAGGACAAGTCGAAGGTGTTCAACATGGCGCGCGTGGAAGCGCTGGAACTGGACAACCTGATCGAGACCGCAAAAGCGACCATCGTCTCGGCCGCGGCGCGCAAGGAATCGCGCGGCGCCCACGCCCACAGCGACTACGAGCAGCGCGACGACGAGAACTGGATGAAGCACACCCTGTGGTTCTCGGAGAACAACCGCCTCGAGTACAAGGCCGTGGTGCAGAAGCCGCTGACCGTCGACACCTTCAAGCCGAAACCACGTACTTTCTAACAAATATTTTTGTGGCCGGGACCCGTGTCCCGGCCGTGACGAGATAGGTAAAACATGGCACGCACCGTCCAACTCAAGATTTACCGCTACGATCCGGACAAGGATTCGAAGCCTTATATGCAAGACATCACCGTCGAGCTGAAAGACACCGACAAGATGCTGCTCGACGCGCTGCAGCGCATCAAGTCCGACGTCGACGACTCGCTGTCGCTGCGCCGCTCCTGCCGCGAAGGCGTGTGCGGTTCCGACGCGATGAACATCAACGGCAAGAACGGCCTGGCCTGCACCACCAACCTGAACGAGCTGACCCAGCCGATCGTGCTGCGTCCTCTGCCGGGCCTGCCGGTGATCCGCGACCTGATCGTGGACATGACCAACTTCTTCAAGCAGTACCACTCGATCAAGCCGTTCCTGATCAACGACTCGATCAAGCCGGAGAAGGAGCGCCTGCAGTCGCCGGAAGAGCGCGAAGAGCTCGACGGCCTGTACGAGTGCATCCTGTGCGCCTGCTGCTCGACCTCCTGCCCGTCGTTCTGGTGGAACCCGGACAAGTTCGTCGGTCCGGCCGGCCTGCTGCAGGCCTACCGCTTCATCGCCGACTCGCGCGACGAAGCCACCAACGAGCGCCTGGACAACCTGGAAGACCCATACCGCCTGTTCCGCTGCCACTCGATCATGAACTGTACGGACGTGTGCCCGAAGGGCCTGAATCCGAACAAGGCGATCGGCAAGATCAAGGAACTGCTGGTTCGTCGCGCCATTTAAGTCGCGTCTTCTCGGACGTGATTTGAACGCGTGGGCGGACAAGCCGCCCACCCTACGGGTATCACGATGTTCGTAGGGTGGGCGGGTCTCCCGCCCACGCGTTCAACAAGCTGCAGCACATGGCAGCAACTTGCGACATCTGCATATAAAGATGCCGCAAATACAGTAAAAGTACCGTACTGCCTAAACACGGCATGCGGAGTATGATGTTGACCCAACAACGGACTCAAGTGAAAACGCATCAATCCGACCCCGCCAACCGCGCCCGCCTGCGCTGGCGCGCCCGCCGCGGCCTGCTCGAGAACGATTTGATCCTCACGCGCTTCCTGGATGCGCATGAAGAAGAATTGAGCGACGAGGACGTCGATGCGCTGACCCGCTTGCTGGACCTAGCGGACAACCCGCTGATGGACCTGCTGCTGGGCCGGACCGAGCCTGAAGGCGAGGTCGACCAGCCGCACGTGCGCGCCTTGCTGGCACGCCTGCGGCAGGCGTAGTTCGAGACCTACAGCCAGAATTCGTATTTGTTTTTAGATCCACTCCCACAAGAAGGAAGTGCCATGAATATCTCTGATACCAAAGCCACCCTGTCGTTCTCCGACGGCAGCCCGTCGATCGACATGCCGATCTACAAGGGCACCATCGGCCCGGACGTCATCGACATCCGCAAGCTGTACGGCCAGACCGGCAAGTTCACCTACGACCCTGGCTTCATGTCGACCGCCTCGTGCAATTCGAAGATCACCTACATCGACGGTGACAAGGGCGAGCTGCTGTACCGCGGCTACCCGATCGAGCAGCTGGCCGTCAACTGCGACTTCCTGGAAACCTGCTACCTGCTGCTGAACGGCGAACTGCCGAACGAAACGCAGAAGGCCGAGTTCGAGAACACCGTGACCCGCCACACGATGATTCACGAGCAGATGAACTTCTTCTTCCGCGGCTTCCGTCGCGACGCGCACCCGATGTCGGTCCTGGTCGGCACCGTCGGCGCGCTGGCCTCGTTCTACCACGACTCGCTCGACATCAACGATCCGAAGCAGCGCGAGATCTCGGCCATCCGCCTGATCGCCAAGCTGCCGACCCTGGTCGCGATGGCCTACAAATACTCGGTCGGCCAGCCGTTCATGTACCCGCGCAACGACCTGTCGTACAGCGCCAACTTCATGTACATGATGTTCGCCAACCCGTGCGAAGAGTACAAGGTCAACGACGTGCTGGTGCGCGCCCTGGACCGTATCCTGATCCTGCACGCCGACCACGAGCAGAACGCATCGACCTCGACCGTCCGCCTGGCCGGTTCGTCGGGCGCCAACCCGTTCGCCTGTATCGCTGCCGGTATCGCTTGCCTGTGGGGCCCGGCACACGGCGGTGCCAACGAAGCCGCACTGACCATGCTGAAGGAAATCGGCTCGGTCGAGAACATCCCGGCCTTCATCGAGAAGGTCAAGGACAAGAACTCGGGCGTGAAGCTGATGGGCTTCGGTCACCGCGTGTACAAGAACTTCGACCCGCGCGCCAAGCTGATGCGCGAAACCTGCCACGAAGTGCTGAACGAACTGGGCCTGCAGGACGACCCGCTGTTCAAGCTGGCCATGGAACTGGAACGCATCGCGCTGGAAGACGAATACTTCGTCTCGCGCAAGCTGTACCCGAACGTCGACTTCTACTCGGGCATCGTGCAGTCGGCCCTGGGCATCCCGGTCTCGCTGTTCACCGGTATCTTCGCGATGGCCCGTACCATCGGCTGGATCGCCCAGTGGAACGAAATGATCGCGGATCCGGAACAGAAGATCGGCCGTCCGCGCCAGCTGTTCGTCGGCTCGCCGGTACGCGACGTGCCGGCGATGGACAAGCGCTGATCCAGCGATCGGCTCGACAAAAAGCGGACTTCGGTCCGCTTTTTTTACGACGGGAACACGCATGCCGAACCGGGAAGCTATCGCCTTGCTCGCGTCCTATAACGCCGACATGAACGGCAGGCTGTATGCCGCCGCCGCACGCCTGCCGCAGGAAGCATTGCGCATCGACCGCGGTGCGTTCTTCGGCTCGCTCATCGGCACCCTGAACCACATCGTGGCGGGCGATACCATCTGGCTGCGCCGCTTCATGGGACATCCTGCGGATTTCGCGGCCTTGAAACCGATGGCCGCTATCGCCATGCCTGGCGCACTGGCCTGGCGCTACAGCGATGACCTGTCGCTCCTGTACACGCACCGCGTCAGGATCGACGGGATCATCACGGCTTTGGCCGCGGAGCTCACTGACGCCGACCTGGCGCAGCCGCTCGCGTACCGCAACGCGCGTGGCGACAACCGGAAGCATTTCGGCCACCTGCTGCTGCATTTCTTCAACCACCAGACCCATCACCGCGGCCAGGCCAGTACCCTGCTGTCGCAAGCAGGCGTCGATATCGGCGTGACCGACCTGCTCGAGTGGATCCCCGATGCGTAGCTGCGGCGCCGAACGCGAGCCTGCCGGCACGCTCAGCGCGTCCAGCTGCATTTCCCCCTGAGCACGGCCGCGCCCCAGAAGGGCAGGGCATAGATGCCGCCCACGCCCACCACGTAGTCCCCGAAGACCGTCTTGACCACCGTGCTGTGCGGCTGGTGGCGCAGCGGGTCGGGGCCCAGGCAATGGGGCTTGGCCGCCTGCGCGAACTTGCGTGCGAATTCGCGGTAGGGGCCGCCGCTCAGGGCCTGGCTCGACGCCGAGAAGGAGGTCGCGGGCAGCTCGTCGAGGGTGGCGCGCACGGCCGCCCGGATCGCTTCCTCGCTCGGCCGGGCGCCGGCAACCGGTTCCGGGGCATTGGCGGGCAGGGCGAACGGGTCCGGCGTGGCGACGCCGGAAGAGGGCGGCGCATCGGCATGAGCCGCGCACGCGCAGCAGGCCGCCACAGCGGCAAGGACGATCGGAAGCCGGGCTTGGGTCATGGTCGGGGCGCGCTGTGGATGAGCTGCTGACTGTAGCCAGATCTCTTGGCAAAATGCTTATGGGAGCATGAAGGCCCACCAGATTATGAGCAGCGGATAAAAGGAGAAACAATGGGGACGGAACAGCGCTTCGTGGACCATGTCGTCGAGGTGGCCGGGCTGGGCGGCCGCCTGACGCACAAGAAGATGTTTGGCGAATATGCCCTGTACCTGGATGGGAAGGTGACCGCCTTTGCCTGCGACAACAGCCTGTACATCAAGCCTTCCAGGGCAGCGGCCGCGCTGGCGCCCGACCTGCCCCAGGACCCGCCCTATCCGGGTGCGAAGGATTACCCGATCGCCGACGAGCTGCTCGACGAGCCGGCCGCGCTGCGCCGCCTGCTCGAGGAGACGGCCGCCCTGATGCCCTCCCCCAAGCCGAAGAAGCCGAAGTCCTAGGCGTTCTCGGCAGCAAACTTCCCGGGGCTGCCTTGCCTGAGCGGTTCGGCCGGCCTCGTTCGGGACCGGCCGCGCGCGCGAACTGCACGCCCCGAAAACCGGAAAAGCGTTATGTTCTTGGCTTCGGTCGTGCACGCATTTTTGTCAATTTGCGTGAATACACGGCCATGCGCATCAATGGCGTCAATTCGGGAGCGCGTTCCCGCTGCGCCAGCGCCCATCCTGCCCCTGCCCAGAAAGGAAGAACGATGCCCGACTTCGATCACAACCGGCGGCAGCTGCTCAAGGCGTCCACGGTCGCCGTCGGCGGTGTCGCCGTGGCCGCGCAGCTTGCCGCGCCGGCCGAGGCTGCGCCCGCGGCAGCGCCCGCCGCCTCCACCACGCCCGCCACCATGAACGTCAGGCTGAAAGTCAACGGCATCGAGCACCAGCTGCAGGTCGATCCGCGCACCACGCTGCTCGACGCCCTGCGCGACCGCCTGCACCTTACCGGCAGCAAGAAAGGCTGCGACCAGGGCCAGTGCGGCGCCTGCACGGTCCTGATCGATGGCCGCCGCAGCACCTCCTGCCTGACCCTGGCCGTGATGCAGGAAGGCCACGAGATCACCACCATCGAAGGCCTCGGCACGCCGACCAACCTGCATCCGCTGCAGCGCGCCTTCATCAAGCATGACGGCTACCAGTGCGGCTTCTGCACCCCGGGCCAGATCTGTTCCGCGGTGGGCATGCTGGACGAGATGCGTGCGGGCGCGCCGAGCCACGTGACGGCCGACCTGAACGCGCCGCCGCAGGCCAGCGACATGGAACTGCGCGAGCGCATGAGCGGCAACATCTGCCGCTGCGGCGCCTACTCGAACATCCAGGAAGCGATCGCCGAGGTGGCCGGCATCGCCAGCCCGGCCACGGCAGGAGGAGCCAGGCGATGAAAGCCTTTACCTACGAACGGGCCAGGACCCCGCAGGAAGCCGCCGACGCCGCGGCGCGCCAGCCGAACGCGCGCTTCGTGGCCGGCGGCACCAACCTGCTCGACCTGATGAAGCTGCAGATCGAGACGCCATCCCACCTCATCGACGTCAACGACCTGGCGCTCGACCGCATCGAGCCGTTGCCTTCCGGCGGCCTGCGCATCGGCGCCCTGGTGAGAAACAGCGACCTGGCGGCCGACCTGCGCGTGCGGCGCGACTACGGCGTGCTGACCCGCGCGCTGGTGGCCGGCGCCTCCGGCCAGCTGCGCAACCAGGCCACCACCGCCGGCAACCTGCTGCAGCGCACCCGCTGTCCCTATTTCTACGACACCAACGTGCCCTGCAACAAGCGCAAGCCCGGTAGCGGCTGCAGCGCCATCGGCGGCTTCACCCGCCTGCACGCCGTCGTCGGCCAGAGCGAGGCCTGCATCGCCACCCATCCGAGCGACATGGCGGTGGCCATGTGCGTGCTCGACGCACAGGTCGAGACCGTGGCGCCGGGCGGGGCCACGCGCGTGATTCCGATCGCCGACTTCCATCGCCTGCCGGGCAACACGCCGCACCTCGACCACAACCTGAAGCCGGGTGAACTGATCACGGCGGTGACATTGCCGCCGCCGGTCGGTGGGGTGCAGGCCTATCGCAAGGTGCGCGACCGGGCGTCCTATGCCTTCGCGATCGTCTCGGCCGCCACCATCGTGCTGTCCGACGGCAGCGGCCGGGTGGCGCTGGGCGGCGTCGCCCACAAGCCGTGGCGGGTGGAGGCGGCCGACGGCGCCTTCGCGCGCGGCGCGCAGGCCGTCGCCGGCGCGCTGCTGGCCGGTGCCCGCACCACCGAGGACAACGCGTTCAAGGTGCCGCTGGTCGGACGGGTCCTGGCCGCGGCCATCGCCGACGCCGGAACGGCCATGCGCGCATAAGGGAAAGGGACAGCCATGAAATTCAACGAACCAGCCAGCACCAATCCGATCGACCAGCTGAAGGTGGTGGGCCAGCCGGTCGATCGCATCGACGGCCCGCTGAAGACCACCGGCACCGCGCCGTATGCGATGGACCGCCACGACGTGGTGCCGAACCAGGCGCACGGCTACGTGATCGGCTCCGCCATTCCCAGCGGGCGCATCGTGGCGATCGACCTGGCGGCGGCGAAGGCGGCGCCGGGCGTGATCGCCATCGTCACCGCCCAGAACGCGGGCAAGCTCGCCAAGGGCAACTTCAATACCGCCCTGCTGCTGGGCGGGCCGCGCGTCCAGCACTACCACCAGGCGGTGGCACTGGTAGTGGCCGAAACCTTCGAGCAGGCGCGCGACGCCGCCGCCCTGGTGCGCATCCGCTACGAGCGCGACAAGGGCGCCTACGACCTGCAGGCGGTGCGCCACAAGGCGGTGGCGCCGAAGAAGGAGGCGGCCGAGACGCGGGTCGGCAACTTCACCGGCGCGTTTGCCTCCAGCCCGGTGCAGCACGACGGCGAATACCATACCGCCCACGAGTCGCACATGATGATGGAGCCGCACGCCAGCGTCGCGGCCTGGGACGGCGACCAGCTCACGGTCTGGACCTCGAACCAGATGATCGCCTGGGCCCGGGGCGACCTGGCGAAGACGCTGGGCATCCCGAAGGACAAGGTGCGCGTGCTGTCGCCCTACATCGGCGGCGGCTTTGGCTCGAAGCTGTTCCTGCGCGCCGACGTGCTGCTGGCGGCGCTGGGAGCAAGGGCGGCGCGGCGGCCGGTGCGGGTGCCGCTGCAGCGCGCACTCATCCCGAACAACACCACGCACCGCTCGGCGACGGTGCAGCGCATCCGCATCGGCGCCACGCGCGAAGGCAAAATCACCGCGATCGCGCACGAGAGCTGGTCCGGCAACCTGAAGGACGGCTCGCCGGAAAACGCCGCCACCCAGACCCGCGCGCTGTATGCCGGCGAACACCGCATGACCGCCAACCGCGTGGCCGAGATGGACCTGCCGGAAGCGAACGCGATGCGCGCCCCCGGCGAGGCGCCCGGCATGGCGGCACTCGAGATCGCGATGGACGAGATGGCGGAAAAGCTGGGCATCGACCCGGTGCAGTTGCGCATCCTGAACGATACCCAGGTAGTGCCGGACAATCCGGAAAAGCCGGCGTCCAGCGATCCCCAGTCGAAGAAGCCGGAAAAGGAAAAGCACAATCCGCATCCGCCGTTTTCCAAGCGCCAGTTCATCCAGTGCCTGCAGACGGGCGCCCAGCGCTTCGGCTGGGAACGGCGCAACGCCAGGCCGGCCTCGGTGCGCGACGGCCGCTGGCTGGTCGGCATGGGCATGGCCGCGGCCTTCCGCGACAACCTGCTCACCAAGTCGGCGGCCCGGGTGCGCCTGGACCGGCGCGGCATCCTGACGGTGGAAACCGACATGACCGACATCGGCACCGGCAGCTATACCATCATCGCGCAGACCGCCAGCGAGATGATGGGCGTGCCACTCGAGCGGGTGCGGGTGCGCCTGGGCGACTCGAGCTTCCCTGCATCCTGCGGCTCGGGCGGGCAGTGGGGCGGGAACAATTCGACGGCAGGGGTGTATGCGGCCTGCATGAAGCTGCGCGAGGCGGTGGCGCGCCAGGCCGGGCTGGATCCGGAACGCGCCATCTTCGCCGATGGCCTGGTGCGCGCCGGCGGGCGCAGCCTGCCCCTCGGCGAGGCGGTGGGCGGGCGCGAGCTGGTGGGCGAGGACCTGATCGAATACGGCGACATCAACACCCGCTTCCAGCAATCCACCTTCGGCGCCCACTTCGTGGAAGTTGGCGTGGACGCGGTGACCTGCGAGGTGCGCATCCGGCGCATGCTGGCCGTGTGCGCGGCCGGGCGCATCCTCAATCCGAAGACCGCGCGCAGCCAGGTGATCGGCGCCATGACGATGGGGGCGGGCGCGGCCTTGATGGAAGAGCTGGCGGTCGACAAGCGGCTCGGCTACTTCGTCAACCACGACCTGGCCGGCTACGAGGTGCCGGTGCATGCCGACATCCCGCACCAGGAAGTGATCTTCCTCGACGAGGTCGATCCGATGTCCTCGCCCATGAAGGCCAAGGGCATCGCGGAGCTGGGCATCTGCGGGGTGGCGGCGGCGATCGCGAACGCGGTCTACAACGCCACCGGGGTGCGGGTGCGCGAGTACCCGATCACGCTCGACAAGCTGATCGGCGGCATGCCGCTGTCGGTATAAGGCGGGGACGCTTGCGGCGCGGTGACAATGCGTGAGCCGATCCGCTTGCGCATCTGCTATCCTCGCCTGCTTCGATCCCGCGCATTTCGCAGCATGAAGCAGTCCGCCACCCTCATCGCTCCCGCACCGGCACAGCGCCGCCTCGACTGGCTGCAGGTGGCCGCCGGCTTCGCGCTGCTGTCCTGCATCGTGATGGTGTGGCGCTGGGGCGGCACGGTGGCCGATTCGCAGGCCTACTACGACACCGCGCGCTGGCTGCGCGGCGAGCTCCCGGCCAGCAGCCTGGAGGCGCCTTTCCCGTACCGGCTCCTGGTGCCGGCCCTGGCGGCGGCGCTGCCCGGCGAACTGCGCAACGGTTTCGCCATGCTCAACTGGCTGCTGGTGACGCTGGCGGCCTGCCTGGCGTCGGCCGCCGTGCTGCGCGCCGGCCTCGGACCGCGCCGGGCGGTGGCGGCCGGGCTGCTGCTGATCGTCTCGCTGCCGACCTTCTGGTATGCGCCCTACCTGGTGGTCGATCCTGGTTCGGTCTGCGCGCGCGCCGCCTTCGTGCTCGGAGTGGTGAGCGGCCAGCCCTGGCTGGCCGCCGCGGCCGGCCTGGCCGGCACCGCCGTGCGCGAAGAGAACATCCTGCTGCTGGTGTGGCTGGTCGCGATGCGCCGCATCGCCATCCTGCCCGGCCTGGCCGTGCTGGCCGCGGCGCTCGCATGGATCGTCGCGGTGCGCTGGTGGCTGGTCACCGGGCTGCCGGCCTATCGCTGGACGCCCGGCTGGCGCCAGGTACTGCGCGCGCTGGGCGACTGGCGCTCGCTGGCGTCGATCGCCGGCAGCGCCGTGCTGGTGGCGCCGCTCGCGCTGCTGGGCTGGCGCGCCGCGCCGCCTGTCGTGCGGCCGCTGGCGGGGCTGCTGGCCCTGATGGCGCTGCCGCCGCTGTACGCGGCCCTGTGCGTGCGCGTCGATGGCCGCGCGGTGTGGGGCCTGTATCCGTTCCTGCTGCCCTTTGCCGCCTGCGCCGGGCTCGAACGGACGGCGCGCCGTTGACGGATTCGCTGGAAAGGCTATACTGGCCTGACAGTCCCGCCATTTCACCCAGACGCTCCCAGACCGGTCCACCCATGCATTCACCACGCTTTCCATCGCCGCACTCGGGCGCCTGCCGCCAGGGCAGGGGCTTTGCCGCGTCCGTGGAGCGTGATTGCGCGGCCGTGTCGCGAGCGGTGCAGCAGTCTTCGCGCAACCTCGCCTGGCTCGTCCGGGCTCGGTGAGGACCGTCCGCACGCGTTTTTCCGTCCTCCCGAGCGCCCCGCATCTTCGACTATCGCGCCAGCCGGCTTCCTTCAGCGCCGGTACGCCATCCGCCCGCCATGGCGCGGGCACACTATCAGGAGTAGACAATGAAACCGACCATCCTCGTGTCCTGGCTGGACATGGACCGCCTCGACCGCATGCTTGATGCCGTGCCGGCCTCGCAAGTCGCCGCGCGCGACGCCCTGCTCGAAGAACTGGGCCGCGCCACCCTGGCCGAACCCCAGGACATCCCGCCCGACGTGGTCACCATGAACTCGCGCGTGCGTTTTTCCTTCGACGACGCGGAGGAAGAGGTGACGATGACGCTCACCTATCCGAAGGACATGGCCGGCCAGCCCGACCAGCTGTCGATCCTGACGCCGGTCGGCACCGCATTGCTCGGCTTGAAGGTGGGCGACACCATCCGCTGGGAGCGGCCGGACGGCGCCATGTTCGCACTCACCGTGCGCGGCATCGAATACCAGCCTGAAAGCGACGGGAAATACCACCGCTAGCGGGGCGCGCTTCGCCTCCCTGCAGCAGCGCGACCAGGGCGGCCACGATGGCGCAGGCGATCCAGGCCGACCACAGCGTATGGCTCAGGAAGTGCGCTCCGCGCATCTGCTGCATCCAGCCCAGCGCCAGCCCCGGCAGCAGGCACAGGCCGAGGGCGCGCAGCGCCCGGCGTGGCGGACCGGGCAGCCATAACACCACCAGCGATACCAGCCACAGCGCGCTCGAGGCGTGGCCGGCCGGCAGGCAATGGCCGGGCAGGACGCCGGGCGGCAAGGACGCGAACAGGCGTAGATGGGGCGCGGCGCCGCCGTAGCGCGCCAGGTCCCAGGGACAGTAGGCGTTGCTGGTCTGCTTGAGCAGGCTGGTGACGAGCGGCACCAGCACGGCCGCCCAGGCAATCACGCGCAGCCGCAGCCGCGCGTAGTGCCGGTCGAGCGGCGCCTGCGGCCAGAGCGCGTCGGCCAGCGCGGCGCCGATGAACAGGACCGCCAGCGCCGTCAGCACGGCCTTGAGGAAGGTATGGCCGAAGCTTAGCGTCAGCCAGGCCTCGCGCCACGGAAAGGAGGCGCTGGCGCGGTCGTACAGGAGGTCGGCCAGCAGCAGGTCGGCATCCGTCCAGTATCCGAGCGCGAGGATGCCCAGCGCGGCCAGCGCCAGCGCTGCGGCGCTCCAGCCGCAGGCCGCGGCGCCAAGCAGCCGCCGCGGGACCGCCTCGCGCTCCGGGTGGACGCCGGCCGGGGCATCCGCTTCAGCCTGGGCCGCAGGCAGGGAATCAGTTGCGAACGCAGGCATGGAACAGGTCGAGGCGGGGATTCAGGACGGCGGTCTCGATGTTCAGCATGCCGAGCACCGAGTGGAACACATTGTCGTGCGAAAGCGTCTGGTCGCGCCGCGCCTGCAGGCAGGCACGGTCGATGCGGAAGCGCTGGCTGAAGCCGTCCGACATCCAGAGCATCATCGGCACATGGGTCTGCTCGTCGGGCGCGAACAGGTAGGGCGCGCCGTGCAGGTACAGGTTGCCTTCGCCGAGCGATTCGCCGTGGTCCGAGAAGTACAGCAGCGAGGTGTCGAGGTCGCTGTCGCGCGCTGCCTCGCGCAGCATGTCGATGGTGCGCGCCAGGAAGGTGTCGGTGTAGAGAATCGTGTTGTCGTAGGCGTTGACGATCGAGGCACGCGTGCAGCGCTCGAATTCGCTGGTCTCGCACACCGGCCCGAAGCGGCCGAAGCCTGCCGGATAGCGCTTCGCATATTCCGGACCGTGGCTGCCCTTCTGGTGCAGGACGACGACCAGGTCCTTGCCCGGACGCCGGATCAGTTCCGGCAGGCCGTCGAGCAGGACTTCGTCATGGCATTCGTCGCTGCTGCAATGCGGCTTGCCGGGCGCCGGCGCCGACAGGTCGGCGAATTCCACGCGCGCGCAGACGCCCTTGCAGCCGGAATTGTTATCGCGCCAGAGCACGCGCAAGCCCGCGTGCGCGAGCACGTCGAGCAGGCCTTCCTGGTTGCCGGCGCTACTGTCGTCGTAGTGCTCGCGGGCAAGGGCGGAGAACACGCAGGGCACCGACACCGCGGTGGCGGTGCCGCAGGAGCGGACCCGGGTGAAGTTGATCAATCCCGGTTCGCGCGCCAGCAGCGGATTGGTCGGACGCGCATAGCCGTCCAGCGAGAAGTTGGCGGCGCGCGCGGTCTCGCCGACCACGATCACGGTCACCGTGCGGCGCGCCTGGCCGGCCCAGCGGCTGCCCTTGACGGCGTCGCGGCCGATCGGGGTCAAGGGCGTCGGCTTGCTCCAGCGCTGGCGCAGGTAGCCGTTCAGCGCCTGCACCACGTTGGTGGGCGTGAGCAGGTAGCGCAGTTCGCGATGCTCGCGCACGGCCGGCGCCAGGGTCTTGAACAGCAGCACCAGCAGGATGACGGCCGCGGCCAGCGCGCCGGCGGCGATGCCAACCCGCTGCGCCAGACCGCGCGCCCCTGTTGGAAACCGGACCTGCACCCGCGCCACCAGCAGCGAAGGCAGGCCGGCGGTCAGCGCGACGAAGGCGGCCAGGCGCCAGTTCAGCAGCTCGCCCGCTTCGCGCAGGTCGGTCTCGACCACGTTCTGGATCATTGTCCGGTCGATCAGGATGCCGTATTCGTTGATAAACCACGCCGAGGCGGAGGCGATCAGGAGGAAGGCGATCAGCGCCGGCTTGGCGACGAAGCGGAAGCTGAACGGGGTCAGGAGCGCGTGGAACAGCAGCAGCACGATGGCGAAACTGCCGGCTAGCAGTGGCAGGTGGGCCAGCGAAACGCCGCCGACGGCGTGGATGAAGGCCGACCAGAAGTTGATGTTGGCGGCGCTGGCCAGTAGCAGGGAAACGGCAAAGACCAGCAGGTTGGCGCTGATGCGCGGGGAGGAGAGCTTGTGCACTTCGGTATCGTTTCAGGGCGTGCAGCCGGAATGGCGGCAGTCCTGGCAAGGATACGCAGCGCGGCGTCAGCGCCCCGTCAGCGGGACGTTAGGCTGGCGTGAACCCGGGTCCGACGTGAAGCCGATGGTGAAGCGGCTGCCACCCTCGGCCCGGGCTTCGTAGGCGAAACCGGCTCCGAGGAAGTCGCAGATGCGGCGCGCCAGCGCCAGCCCGAGGCCGGTGCCGCCGGACCCGCTGGACGGCACGCCGCCGCCGCTGCCCAGGGTGGCGACCACGGCGGGCGGCAGGCCGGGCCCGGTGTCTTCGACGACGACCCGGCCGGGCAGCACCCGCAGCACGACTTCGCCGGCGTCGGTGTACTGGCAGGCATTGCGCACCAGGTTGCCGATCGCGGCCGCGCACAGCTCGCGCGGCGCGCGCACCGCCAGCGCCGCGCTCTCGTCGAAGCGCAGCGCGACCGGCTTGCCTGCCAACAGCGAACGGTACTTGTCCGCTTCGTCGCGCGCGACCTTGGCCAGGTCGACCGGGGCCTGGCTCCCCAGTTCGGGGGCGCGCGCCAGCAACAGCAGCACGGTGACGCATTCCGCCGCTTCGCGGGCGGCGCGGTAGATGCGCTCGGCCGGGGCGCGCAGTGCGGGCGGGGCGTCCTGCAGCAGGATCTCGGCGGCGCCCATGATGACGGTCAGCGGGCTGCGCAGCTCGTGGCTGACATCGCCGGTGAAGTAGCGTTCGCGGTCGAGGAAGGCGCGCAGCTCCGCGGTGTGGGCCTGCAGCGCGCGGGCCAGCACCCCCAGTTCGTCCTTGCGCCCGGTCAGGGTTGGCGGGACGCTGTCCTGGCCGACCGCCTGCGCCAGTTCGCGGATCGGCGTCACCACGCGCGTGCCCAGGAAGCCGCCCAGCAGCGTGGCCAGCAGCATGAAGCCGACGAACACGGCGGCGAACATCGAGTACACCACCAGCTCGATCTTGTCATAGTCGCTTTCATGGTCGACCAGCACCCAGCCGCCCTGCGCGTCGTGCCCGGCCAGCACGTGCAGGCGGGTGGGACCGACGTCCACCTTGTGCACGCCGTCGGCCAGGCCGCGCAGCGGGGCGGGAATCGCCGCGCCGCGCTGGAAGCGCAAGCCGGCAGGCATGTCCACGTCCAGGCCGGCGGTGTGGCGCGGCGCGGCCCAGGCCACGGCGGCCTCGAGCCGCTTGTCGACCAGCTGCACCTCGATGCCTTCCACGGCGACTGCGGCGATTGCGGCGAACAGGGCGGACGCGCCCAGTCCGAACAGGACAAAGGCGACCACGATGCGCCGCTTCAGCGAGTCAGCGCGGCGCATCGCGCTCGGACGGGCGAGGGTCCGGTTCCGGCTGCACCAGGCGGTAGCCGACGCCGGCGACGGTCTGCAGCATCGGTGTGGCGAAGGGCTTGTCGAGCGCCTGGCGCAAGGCGTGGATGTGAGTGCGCAGGGCGTCGCTGTCGGGACGGTCGTCGCCCCACACGGCCTGCTCGAGCGTCTCGCGGCTGACGATGCGCGGCGCCGCCGCCAGCAGGCAGCGCAGCAGCGTATAGCCGGTGCGGGTGAGCTGCACCGGCACGCCGGCGCGGCTGGCTTCCTGCATCCCGGGGTCGTAGCGCAGTTCGCCGAAGCGCAGGGTAGCGTGCAGCGCGTGGGCCGAAGCCGCGCGCCGCACCAGCGCCTTGAGGCGCACTTCGAGTTCGACCAGCGAGAAGGGCTTGACCAGGTAGTCGTCGGCGCCGCTGTCGAAGCCGGCCACCTTGTCGCTCAGGCTGTCGCGGGCGGTGAGCATCAGCACCGGCGTTGGCTTGCCGAGTTCGGTGCGCAGCTTGTGGCACAGTTCCAGCCCGTTCAGGCCGGGCAGCATGACGTCGAGCACGATCACATCGTAGTCGTGCTCGGACGCCAGCGCCAGTCCGCCGTAGCCGTTGCGGGCCGAATCGAGCTGGTGGCCGCGCGGTTCCAGGAAACCGTAGAGGTTGGCGAGGATGTCAGGGTGGTCTTCGACGATCAGGATGCGCATCCGCCTATTCTAGTGCACAGCTGCCGTGTTCAGCCATCCATCGGTACGGCGGCGTTGGCAAACGGACAGGCTTGCATTATCGTAGGCAGGTTTTCACGCGCTTCGCCTCGAAGCCTTCCCGACCGCTACCGAAAGCCGCCATGCCACGACTCCTTGCCGCCGCCATCCTTTGCCTGGGTTTCCTGGGCGTGCTCAACACCGCCCGGGCCGCCCCGGCCGATCCCGCCCTGGCCAGCCAGGTGAACGCCTTCGTCGACGCATGGCACGACGACGCCGCCCACGCGCGCATGGCGTATTTCGACAAGATCGCCCCGGACGGCGTCTACATCGGCACCGACCGCACTGAACTGTGGCAGCGCGACGCGTTCAAGGCCTGGGCCAGGAAGTACTTCGAACGCAAGTCGGCCTGGAACTTCAAGGCGACCCGCCGCAACGTCTACGCCTCGGCGGACAAGTCGCTGATCTGGTTCGACGAACTGCTCGACACCCCGAACATGGGCCCCTGCATGGCCAGCGGCGTGATCCGCAAGACGGCCACCGGCTTCGAGATCGTGCACTACCAGCTGTCGATGGCGGTACCGAACGAGTTGGCGGGGCAGGTGACGAAGCTGATCGCCACCGGAAAATAAGGCGGCCCGTCCGCCACGCACCGTACGCGCTGCGGGTATCATCCACCCATGATGCACCTGAATCCTCCCTACGTCGGCCGGTTCGCGCCATCCCCGACCGGCCCGCTGCACGCCGGTTCGCTGGTCGCGGCCCTGGCCAGCTATCTCGACGCCCGGGCGCACCATGGCCGCTGGCTGGTGCGCATCGAAGACATCGACGAGGGCCGCAGCGTGCCCGGCGCGGCCGAGGCCATCCTGGCCCTGCTCGAACGGCTGGGCATGCGGGCCGACGGCGAGGTCGTGTGGCAAAGCCGGCGCAAGCACCTGTACCAGGCGGCGGCCGAGCGCATCGCCCACCACACCTATCCGTGCGGCTGCAACCGGCGCGAGATCGCCGATTCGCGCCTCGGTTTCGCTCCCGACGGCGCGGCCATCTATCCAGGTACCTGCCGCCATGGGTTGCCGCAAGGACGCGCCATGCGCAGCCTGCGCCTGCGGGTGCCGGAGCCGGGGTATGACGTGGTCGGCTTCAGCGACCGCTTCGCGGGCGACGTGAGCCAGCGCCTGGCGGCCGAGTCGGGCGACTTCGTGCTGAAGCGTGCCGACGGCTTCTGGGCCTACCAGCTGGCGGTGGTGGTGGACGATGCGGAACAAGGCGTCACCGACGTGGTACGCGGTGCCGACCTGCTCGACTCGACGCCACGCCAGATCTTCCTGCAGCGCGTGCTCGGGGTGCCGACCCCGCGCTACCTGCATGTGCCGGTGGTGCGCAATGCCGATGGCGAAAAGCTTTCCAAGCAGACCGGCGCGCTGGCGCTGACCCCGGGCGACGAGGCAGGAGCGGTGGAAGCGCTGCTGCAGGCCGCGCGTTTCCTGCAACTGGAGCTGGAGTTGGGACCAGGCCAGCCGGCATCGCTGGCGGCGTTCTGGGATGCGGCGCTGCCGGCCTGGCGCCGCTTGCTGGCGTCGCGGCCGGGTGCGGCACTGGCCTGAGGACGCGACGCGATCCGCCCGCGGCCCTTGCCTTATTGCGGGTTGCGCATGATGGTGATCTGGCCGTCCGCTTCCAGGAAGGCGCACTTCATTTCCGGGCGCGGGCAGTCGTGCTCGCGCAAGGCTTCCTCGAGGTCGGACTCGGACAGGCGGCAGCGCCGTACGATCTTCTCGAAGAACACGCCGTCGCGCCCGATCAGCACGGCGCTGCCATCGACGAACTTCTCGAAGCGCGCGCTGCGCGAACTGGCCAGGGCCACCAGGGAATTGATGGCCACCAGGGTGGCCGCGGCGATCAGGCCGCCGACGAGGGAGTCGTCGCCGCCGTTCAGCGAGTTCGAGACCGCCTCGGACAGCAGCATCACGACCAGCAGGTCGAAGGGCGTGAACTGGCCCACGGTGCGGTGCCCGGACAGGCGCACCATGACCAGCAGCAGCAGGTAGACGGCCAGGCCGCGGACGATAAATTCCCACCAGGGCAAATCCATGTCGAACATATCCACTCCGTGAATGACACCGACCGGACTATTGTAATCAAATCGTCAACATCCTGGTTTCAAGCGTGCGCCCGGGCTCATCCGGACGGAGGAGGCAGGCAGGGCGGGGAGCCAGGCGGCTGCGCGGCTTCCCAGGCGGCCAGCGCCTCCTGGTAGCGCGCCAGCGATTCTTCGTAGAGGTCGAACACGCAGGGCACGCAGCCGCTGCGGCAGCAATCCTCGAGCTCCGGCGCAAGGGGCGGGACAGGGCGGGCGGACGCAGGCACGGGGACGTCGGGCGTGTTCATGGAACGAGAATAAATGATCCAGGCCCCTGCGTCGAGCCGCGCCCCGCTGCCCCTCGCTAGCCGCGCCGGTAGGTGTGCAGCTGGAATACCGGCCTGCCCCCTGCGCGGCCGCATACACCGTCCATGGTTTCGTCCTTGCCCAGGACGTGGGTGAGCCGGCTGCCCTCGGGCTTGCCGGCGCAGGCCGCGTGGGCCGCCTCGGGTACTTCCGGCAGCGGTGGCGGGGCGGGCGGTGCCGGTGGCATGGCGGGCAGCGCAGGGATGGCAGGCATCGGGGGGAGCGCGGGTAATGCGGGCGGCGCGGGCAGTGCGGGCAGGGCCGGTGCATGCCGTGCGCGCCGTCCCGCCGGCGCTGCCGGCGGGGCCGGAGGCGCCGGGATCGCGGACGGTTCGGGCGGTGCCGGCGGAGGTGGCGGAGCTGGCGGGGCCGGCGGCGACGGGCAGTTCCCGTTCACGGTCGCGGTGCAGGTGACGTGGACGAACACGCCGGCGTGGGCGCCGGGCGTGCTCCCTCCCAGCAGGACCAGGGTGGCCAGGATGGCCAGGACGGGCTTGCGTGAGGTGTGGTTGCGGTGCATGGTGGTCTCCTTGGCTGCGGCCCGCGCCGGTGGCGGGCCATGGATGCATCATGCCCCCCAAATGTGGAGAAAACGTGGAGCGGCGCCGCTACAGGTCGTAGCGGTAGCCGAGGCCATAGATCGAGCGGATCGCGTCCAGCCCGGGCGCGGCGGCATCGATCTTGCGCCGTAGATTCTTGACGTGGCTGTCGATGGCGCGATCGGTCGCATCCAGGCTGTCGGCGCGCGCGCAGTCGAGTAGCTGGGCGCGCGAAAAGACCTGGCCCGGACGGCGCGCCAGCGCGGCCAGGATCGCGAACTCGCTCGGCGTCAGGTCGAGCGGCTGGCCATGCACCAGGACCCGGCGCGCCGCCTCGTCGACCAGCAGGACAGCAGCAGGGGCAGGGGCGGACGCCGTACCCCCGGCGCGGCGCAGGATGGCCTTGATACGGGCCATCAGCTCGCGCGGGCTGAACGGCTTGCACAGGTAGTCGTCGGCGCCGGCCTCGAGCCCGAGCAGGCGGTCGATTTCCTCCACGCGCGCGGTCACCATGATGACCGGCAGCGCACTGCGCGCGCGCAGCGCGCGGCACAGGGCCAGGCCGTCCATGCCGGGCAGCATCAGGTCGAGCACGACCAGCGCGGGCGGCTCGTCCCGGATCGCCGCCAGCGCCGCGCGGCCGTCGCCGATCACGCGCGCCGTGTAGCCGGCCGCGCGCGCATAGTCGGCCACCAGCGCGGCCAGTTCCGCTTCGTCCTCGACGATCAGGATGGTCTGGCTCATGCGCGCCGGCCTTCTTCCGCGGCCAGCGGCAGCGCGAGGGTCGCGCGCAGGCCGCCCAGGGTCGAGTGGGCGAAGTCGAGCCGCCCGCCTTGCGCCTCGAGCAGGCGGCGGCACAGCGCCAGGCCGAGCCCGGCACCGCCGTGGGCGCGGCCGCGCGAGGCGTCGACCCGGTAGAAGCGTTCGCCCAGGCGCGCCAGCGCTTCATCGGGCACGCCGGGCGCACTGTCTTCGAGCACCAGGTGCAGATGTGCGGATCCGGCCTGGGCCTGCAGGCGCAGGCGTCCGCCCGGCGCCGTATAGCGCAGGCTGTTCTCGAACAGGTTGTCGAGCACCTGGCGCAGACGGTCGGGGTCGGCCAGCACCGGGCCGGCAACGGGCGGCGCACCCAGCTCCAGCGCCAGCCCGGCGGCCTGCAGGCGCGCGGCGAAGCCCTGCGCGTGGGCGGTGGCGAAACGCCACAGGTCGAGCGCAACCGGCTTGCAGTCGAGGGCGCCGACGTCGGCGCGCGCCAGCGCATACAGTTCGTCGATCAGCTTGTTCAGGCTCAGTACCTGGCGCAGCATCGCCGCCAGCGTGTCCGGGGTAGCGCTGCGCACGCCATCCTGCAGCGCTTCGAGCTGGGCGCGCAGCACGGCCAGCGGGGTGCGCAGCTCGTGCGAGGTGTCGGCCACCCACTGGCGGCGCGCGCCCTCGGCGCTGCCGAGCTGTTCGGCGAGCGCGTTGAAGTGACGGGCCAGCTCGCCCAACTCGTCGCTGCGGGTATCGGCCAGCCGCACCGTGAAGTCGCCCTGCGCCAGGGCGCCGGCACCCGCGGCGAGGCGCGCGATCGGCTGGCGGAAGTGGCGCGCCAGCAGCACCGCCGCCAGTGCGCTCAGGGTCACCGCCACGGCCACGATCAGGGCCAGGCTGCTGCGCAGCTGCTCGAGGAAGGCGAGCGCCATGGCGTCGCTCGGCCGCGGGCTGCGGGCCACGCCCAGGTAGCCCAGCGTGCGCCCATCGAGCACGATGGGGCGGCGCGCCAGCGGCAAGACACCCTCCGGCGGCAGCGCGCGGCCCGCGAGGTAGGCGCCCCCGGCATCGAGCAAGGTGACGCGCTGCGCGAGCGAAGCGCCGGCAGGGTCGGCAGCGTCGGCCGGGACGGATGGCGGCGCTGGAGCGAAGGGCAGGGGCGGCAGGAGCGCCGGGGGCGCGGGTGGGGCTGGCGGTACGGAGGGCGCGGGAGGCGCCGGCGGAGCAGGTGGCGCGAGCGACAGGGCATGGCGGATGTCCGGCTGCCCCGCCCCGCGCTCCCCGCGCTCGGCATGGTCCGCGCTCGCGCTGGCCGGCGTGGGCAGCTGCGGCGCCGCGGCGGCGGCCGGCGCCTGCGGGGCGGCGGTTACGGGAGTCACGGGAGGCACGGGAGGCACGGCAGGCGGGGCGGGCACACGGCGCTGGCGGGCCTCGTGCAGGCGCGCTAGTTCGGCCGCGACCCAGCCGCGCCTGGCATCGGCCGCGGGCAGGAAGGTCCAGCCGCCCGCATCGCGGTAACGCGCGGCCAGGGCGCCCGACAATTCGTCGAGACGGTCGAGTTCGATGCCAACCGCATAGTCGCCAAAACTCGCCAGCACGTTCTGGCGCAGCAGGTAAACGGCGCTGGCGGCTACCGCGAGGATGGCGAGCAGGACCGACAGGAAGAGGCGATGGCCAATGGAGAATTTCACAATAGGAGGTCAGTCCGGGACTACATGGTGCAAATCAATTTGTTCTAAGTATTGCTTTCCAGCGCCGCATCTGTTCTACCACGGCAGCAAATCATAAAAATTTTGCACGAATAATTACTTCCTGAATGCCAGCAAATTCACTGAAGGTGGCAAGGTATTGTCCTACAAATCGCTTGCCGAAAGTCCGTGGTGTGCTATGGAGGCCTTGGTTAGGATGACCCTGTCTCAGCCACTTCGGCTGGTCATTCAACAATGAACAGGAGGCAACTATGGCATCGAACAAGCAAACCGGCAACCAGGGCGGCAACCAGGGCGGCAACCAGTCCAACAAGCAGTCCGGCAACCAGGGCGGCAGCAAGCAGAGCGGCGACACCAGCAACCGCGGTTTCGCTTCGATGGATCCGCAGCGTCAGCGTGAGATCGCTTCCGAAGGCGGCCGTGCCGCGCACGCCTCGGGCAATGCGCACGAGTTCGACTCGGAAGAAGCGCGCCGTGCCGGCTCGATGAGCCACGGCGGCGGCGGTGGCGGCAGCCAGCAGAGCGGCGGCCAAGGTGGCCAGGGTGGCCAGGGTGGCCAGGGTGGGCAGGGCGGCCAGCGTGGCCAGGGTCAGGGCGGCAACCAGGCAAGTAGCGGCGGCACCCGCGGCGGCACGCCTGAGCAGCATGCGCGTGCCGGCTCGCAGAGCCACAAGAACGACAAGGGCTGAGGCCCGGTGCGGGGCGTGGGCGCGCTTGCTGGCTGCGCGCGCCACGCCCCTTGGCAAGCTCAATATACGTCGCGGCGGTAGCGGCCTTCGGCGCTGAGCGCGTCGAGGCCGCCGGCGCCGAGGATCTCCAGCAGCGCCTCGTGCACGCCGCCTGCCATCCCTTGCAGGCTGCCGCAGACGTAGATCGCGGCGCCATTTTCTACCCAGCGGCGCAGTTCCTGCGCCTGTTCGCGCAGCCTGTGTTGCACGTACGGGGCCGGTCCGCCATCGCGCGAGAAGGCCAGGTCCAGGCGCGCCAGTGCGCCCGCCGCCAGCCAGCCCTGCAGCTCCTCGCGGCACACGAAGTCGTGGGCCGCGTTGCGCTCGCCGAACAGCAGCCAGTTATCGCCCTTGCCCTGATCGATGCGGGCCTTGAGCAGCGCGCGCAGGCCGGCCAGGCCGCTGCCGTTGCCGATCGCGACCAGCGGCCGCGCGGCATTGCCATTCAGGCGGAAACGCGCGTGCGCGCGGACCCGTAATGAAATCCTGTCTTCCGGCGTGGCGCCCTGGCATAGCCAGCCCGAGGCCGCGCCGGGACTGCCATCAGGGCGCCGCTGCAGGCGCACCAGCAGTTCCAGCCGGCCCTCGGACGGCAGCGAAGCGATCGAGTATTCGCGCGGGTGGTCCGGGTCCGCCGGCACGCTCACCTGGGCCAGGTCGCCCGCTTCCCAGTGCGGCAGCGCGCCTGCGCGCGGTGCCAGCGCGATGCGCAGCAGCGGTGCGCCGGCGCTGCCGGGATTGAGCACGGTGCGTTCCAGGATGCGCCAGTCGCCATAGGCCGGTGCTTCCCAGTCGGGCGCGTCGCTGGTGCCGGCCAGGCGTCCGAGGTGCTGCTGCCACGCCGTGAGCGCGGCCGGGTCGCCGCGGTCGACGTCGATGCGCTCGAACAGGGGCGTGGCGCCGCGCGCCGCCAGCCAGCCGTCGAGGGCGCGTCCGAAGCCGCAATAATGCGTGTAGCTGCTGTCGCCCAGCGCCAGTACCGCATAGTGCAGGTGCGCCAGGTCGGGTGCGCCGGCCATGGTGGCGCCGGCGAAGCGCGCGGCGCTGTCCGGCGCATCGCCTTCGCCATAGGTGCTGGCGATGAACAGCACGCGCGTCGCGCGCGCCAGCATGTTGTCCGCCAGGTCCGACATGCAGACCGCGCGCGCCGGCAGGCCGCCGGTGCGCAGGGTGGCGGCGCTCTGGCCGGCCAGGTACTCGGCGCTGCCGGTCTGGCTGGCATAGACCACCAGCCAGTCGGCCTCGCCCGACCCGGGCTGCGGCTTCGGGCGCGGCGCACGGGCGCGCCAGATCGCCAGGCACATGGCCAGGTAGCCGCCGCACAGGGCCAGCGCGCTGCCCCAGCGCAGCGGGTCGGTGCTGAATGCCGCCAGCATCATTGCAGCAGGGCGCGCCAGGCGGCCGAGCGGTGTTCCACCAGGGCGCTGCCGCTGCCGCGCACCAGGTAGCGCGCCGCGATCCCGCGCGCGTCGGCAAAGGCGATGCCGGCGCCGGGACCCATCACCGTCAGCGCGGTGGACAGGGCGTCCGCCGCCATGCAGCGGTCGGCGACCACCGTGCAGGACGCGACCCCGTTGTCCAGGGGGCGGCCGCTGCGCGGGTCAAGCGTGTGCGCCAGGCGTCGGCCGTCGTGGGTGAAATGGTTACGGTAGTCGCCCGAGGTGGCGATCGCCAGGCCGTGCAGGGCCACCACGGCCTGCGGCGCGGCGCCATCCGGCACGCCCTCGATCTCGACCCACCACGGTTCGCCGTCCGGCTTCATGCCGGCGCCGCGCAGTTCGCCGCCGACTTCGAGCAGGTAGTGACGCACGCCGTGCCGTTCCAGGCACAGGGCGAGGCGGTCCACGCCATAGCCCTTGGCGATCGCGGACAGGTCGAGCTGCACGCCGCCCGGCTGCAGCAGGCGGCGCCCGGCACGCTCCAGGCGCGGCGTATTGCCGGCGCGGCGCGCCAGGGCGGCGGCCAGGTCCCGCTCCTGCGGCGGCTGGAAGTCCGGGGCGTCGTGGCGCCCGTGCGGGCCGAAGCCCCACATCGCCACCAGGGCGCCGGCGGCCGGATCGTAGGCGCCGTCGGTGTCGGCATGCACCTGCAGGGCCAGTTCCATCACTTCGTGGAACTGCGGCGGCAGCGGGTGCCAGCTGCCGCCAGGCGCGCGGTTGTAGCGCGAGAGCAGGGAATCGGTTTCCCAGTGGCTCATCTGCTCGACGATCTCGTCCAGTTCGCACTGCAGCGCGGCGGCCAGGTCCGCCTGCTGGCCGGGCGGGACCAGCATGCTAGCCGACCAGCCCGTCCCCATGGACCGGCCCGCGGCCTGGCGCAACGTGCTGCCCGCTGGCGGCAGGGCCAGGTCGATCGCGTGGGGAACCAGGACGGCGCGCATCGCTCCCCTTATTCCGGCAGGATCTCGAAGGTGGCGGAATAGGCGTAGCGGCGCGAGCCCGGCTCGCCCGGTCCCTTGCCCTGGTCCACTGGATACTTGGCGCTCAGCCAATAGCGGTTCGGCGCCGGCAGGGTGAAGCTGGCTTCGCCCTTGGCATCGGTGCTGAGGCGGATCTCGTTGATCGTGCCGCGGTACTTGACCCCGGCCGGCACCATGCTGAAGGGGAAGTTGGCGAGCGGCTTACCGTCCAGCTGGAAGCGGAACTTCGCCGGCTCGCCCGCGCGCAGGTCGTTCGGGTGGGTGACCGGCACCAGCTCCAGGCCCTGGCCGCTCGGCTTCAATGCGCCGTTCGACAGCTTGTTGGCGGAGACGAAAGTCTCCATGCGGGTGTGGGTCGTGGATTGCTGGATGTCGGTGGCCCCGGCCGGGATCTCCTTGGCCACGCTCTGTTCGGTGCCACGGAAGCGTTTGGTCTCGCCGCCGACCTTGTAGCTGCCCATGACGTTGTTCGACACCATCGCGATGCGATAGGTGCCGTCCTGCGGCAGGCGCAGGTCGAGGGTGCTGCGCAGCTTGCCGAGCACGGCGCCCTGGGCCAGGGCGGTGATGCCATCCGGGCCGGTGACGGTCACGCCGTCCATGCGCAGCGGCACGTGGTCGAACTCGAACAGGCCTTCCGAGACGGCGCCGTCGATGGTGACCCAGGCTTCTTCCTTCTCGACGAAGGAGGTGGAGGGCAGCATCCAGCCGCGGTGGGCGCTGGCGGCGAAGGACAGGCTGGCCAGGGCCAGCAGCAGGACGGACTTCTTGGCGAGGTGCTTCATCGTGGGGTCTCCGGACGGTGTTATTGGATGGCGATCGCGACGGCGCCGAGTTCTTCCTTGCCGCTGGCGCTGGCCGCCAGCTTGCCCTTGGCGGGCAGGGTGAAGGGCACGCGCACCAGTTCGCGTCCGCCAGCTTCGCGCGCCGCTTCCACCACCAGCTTGTAGTCGCCGGCCGGGAGCTTATCGGTGGCGCCCGCGAACTTCATGCTGTGGCTGCCGGCCGCCCTGGTGGCGCCGCTCACGCCATCGATCGGCAGCGTGAGGTCGCGCCCCGCCTTGCGCCACCAGGTGCGCAGGTCCTTGACCCATTTTTCGCCCGCGTTGTCCTTCTTCTTGACGTCGTACAGCAGCGCCAGGTTGGAGGCGATGGCGCCGTCGCCCTTCTCGATCCAGATCGCGACGTAGGGCTTGTGGTATTCAGCCACCTGCAACTGGGGCAGTTCGAACTTCACGGACAGGTCGGCAGCCACGGCCCAGCTTGATACGAAGGGCAGGGTCAGTGCGAGCGAGTGGGACAGTTTCATGAGCTTGCCTTATAGGGATGAGGTAACGAGAAGATCAGCTTGTCAATCAATGGACGAACAGCAGGGCGATCACGGCCGGCAGCACGATGCCGAAGCCGATCACCGGCCAGGTCGAAGGCCGGTTGGCCGCGTGGTATTTCAGGATCAGGAAGCCGGTGACGCAGAACACCACGCAGGCGATGGCGAAGATGTCGATGAACCAGCTCCAGACGGTGCCCGTGTTGCGGCCCTTGTGCATGTCGTTGAGCCAGGAGATCCAGCCGCGGCTGGTTGCCTCGTATTCGGCGCCGCCATCGACGGCGATGCGCAGCCAGGCGTCGCCGCCCGGGCGCGGCAGGGCGACGTAGGCGTCTTCCTCGCTCCATTCGGCGCGCTTGCCGCGCACGTCGAGCGGGAAGCTGGCGTTGGCCCAGTCCGCGATCTCGCTCGGCAGCGGCACCTGGGCATCGACATGCTGCGCCGCGAATGCTTCCAGCTGGGCGCGCAGCGGTTCCGGCAGCGTGCGTTTCAGGCGCGTGACTTCGGGCTTGGCCTCGATCTGGGCCGCGTGGTTGAGGGTGAAACCGGTAAAGCTGAACAGGAGCATGGCCATCAGGCAGATCGCCGAGCTGATCCAGTGCCACTGGTGCAGCTGCTTGAGATAGACGGCGCGCCGCGCGCCGGGCAGGGCGGGCGCTGCTGGCGAGGAAGTGGCTGACGTGGATGGTCCGGTTGAGCTCATCGTCAAATGATAACGATTATCATTTACGTGGTCAACCGCCTGCGTGCACCTTTACAAATAGAAATAATAAAAACTGGCGGCAGTGACTGTCCGGCGCGAAAGCTTGCGTTACAATGTTGCGGGCCGTGCCAGGCCGCCTGGACGCGTCCTGGCCCGGCCAGCCAATGAAATACGTCCTTCCCCCACAACTTGATGTAGTAAGTGCGATCCGCTAACCGGTCAGGCCGTGTCGCGGAAGGTTAGACTAACCCGCCCCAACCTCGCGAAGCGCGAAGAAAGGTGAGCAAGAATGATGCAGCAACAGAATGCGAACTCGTACCTGTTCGGCGGTAATGCGCCGTACGTGGAAGAGTTGTACGAAGCCTACCTGAACAATCCGGGTTCGGTCCCGGAAAACTGGCGCGCCTATTTCGACCAGATGCAGCACGTGCCCGCCGTCGACGGCTCCAGCCGCCCGGACGTGGTGCACTCCTCGGTCGTCGCCTCCTTCGCGGAACGCGCCAAGCAGGGTCCGATTCGCACCGTGGTCGCCAACCCCGACCCCGAACTCGGCCGCAAGCGCGTCGCCGTCACCCAGCTGATCGCCGCCTACCGCTACCTCGGTTCGCGCTGGGCCAACCTGGACCCGCTGCAGCGCCAGGAACGTCCGCCCCTGCCGGAACTCGATCCCGCCTTCTATGGCTTCACCGAAGCCGACCTCGACACCGTCTTCACCATCAGCAATACCTACTTCGGGAAAGAAACCGCGCCGCTGCGCGAAATCCTGAACATGCTGCGTGATACGTACTGCCGTTCGATCGGCGCCGAGTTCATGTACATCAGCGATCCGACCGAGAAGCGCTGGCTGCAGGAGCGCCTGGAGTCGATCCGCTCGACCCCGACCTTCACCGGCGACAAGAAAAAGCACATCCTCGAGCGCCTGACCGCGGCCGAAGGCCTGGAGCGCTACCTCCACACCAAGTACGTCGGCGCCAAGCGCTTCTCGCTGGAAGGCGGCGAATCCTTCATCGCCTCGATCGACGAAGTCATCCAGCGCGCCGGTGAAAAGGGCGTGCAGGAAATCGTCATCGGCATGGCCCACCGCGGCCGCCTGAACGTCCTGGTCAACACCCTGGGCAAGAGCCCGGCCGACCTGTTCGAAGAATTCGAAGGCAAGCACGCCGACGACCTGCCGGCGGGCGACGTGAAATACCACCAGGGCTTTTCGAGCGACATCTCGACCCCGGGCGGCCCGGTCCACCTGTCACTCGCTTTCAATCCATCCCACCTCGAGATCGTCAACCCGGTCGTCGAAGGCTCGGTCAAGGCGCGCATGGAACGCCGCGGCGACCGCAAGGGCAAGGAAGTGCTGCCGATCCTGGTGCACGGCGACGCCGCATTCGCCGGCCAGGGCGTGGTCATGGAAACCCTGAACCTGGCCCAGACCCGCGGCTACGGCACCGGCGGTACCGTCCACATCGTCATCAACAACCAGATCGGCTTCACCACCTCGGACCCGCGCGACGCCCGTTCGACCATCTACTGCTCGGACGTCGTCAAGATGATCGAGGCGCCGGTGCTGCACGTGAACGCCGACGATCCGGAAGCGGTCGTGCTGGCCTCGCAGATCGCGATGGACTACCGCACCGAATTCGGCAAGGACGTGGTGGTGGACATCGTCTGCTACCGTAAACTCGGCCACAACGAGCAGGATACCCCGGCCCTGACCCAGCCGCTGATGTACAAGAAGATCGCCAAGCACCCGGGCACCCGCAAGCTGTACGCGGAAAAGCTGGCGGCGCAGGGCACCATCGAAGCCACTGGCGGCGACCAGCTGGTGGCCGAATACCGCAACGCGATGGATGCAGGCAAGCACACGGTCGACCCGGTGCTGACCAACTTCAAGAACAAGTACGCCGTCGACTGGGCGCCGTTCCTGAACAAGAAATGGACCGACGCCTGCGACACGGCCGTGCCGCTGACCGAACTGAAGCGCCTGGCCGAACGCATCACCAAGGTGCCGGAAGGCTTCAAGCCGCACTCGCTGGTCGAGAAAGTCCTGAACGACCGCGCCACCATGGGCAAGGGCGAGATGAACCTCGACTGGGGCATGGGCGAGCACCTGGCCTTCGCCTCGCTGCTGTCCTCGGGCTATGCGGTGCGCCTGTCTGGCCAGGACGCTGGCCGCGGCACCTTCGTGCACCGCCACGCCGTGCTGCACGACCAGAACCGCGAGCGCTGGGACCAGGGCATCTACCTGCCGCTGGCCAACGTCTCGGACAACCAGGCCAACTTCACCGTGATCGACTCGGTGCTGTCGGAAGAAGCGGTGCTCGGCTTCGAGTACGGCTACTCGACCGCCGAACCGAATACGCTCACCATCTGGGAAGCCCAGTTCGGCGACTTCGTCAACGGCGCCCAGGTCGTCATCGACCAGTTCATCGCCTCGGGCGAAGTGAAGTGGGGCCGTGCCTCGGGCCTGACCATGATGCTGCCGCACGGCTACGAAGGCCAGGGTCCGGAGCACTCGTCGGCCCGCATCGAGCGCTTCCTGCAGCTGTGCGCCGACAACAACATGCAAGTGGTGCAGCCGACCACGGCCGCCCAGATCTTCCACCTGCTGCGCCGCCAGATGGTGCGCCAGTTCAGGAAGCCGCTGGTGATCTTCACGCCGAAGTCGCTGCTGCGTAACAAGGATGCCGGCTCGCCGCTGACCGACCTGGCCAAGGGCGGCTTCCTGCCGGTGATCGGCGAGGTGGACGAGAAGATCGATCCGTCCAAGGTCAAGCGTGTGCAGGTTTGCTCGGGCAAGGTCTACTATGACCTGGTCAACACCCGCAAGGCACGTGGCGCCAGCGACGTGGCGATCGTGCGTATCGAACAGATGTACCCGTTCCCGCACAAGGCTTTCGCCGCCGAACTGAAGAAGTTCAGCAACGCGACCGAGGTGGTGTGGGTGCAGGACGAGCCGCAGAACCAGGGTCCGTGGTTCCAGATCCAGCACAACATCTTCGAAAACATGGAAGATGGCCAGCGCCTGGCCTATGCCGGCCGCTCGGCATCGGCGTCACCGGCGGTCGGCTATGCCGACAAGCATGTGGCGCAGCAAAAGGAGCTGCTGGAGACCGCGTTCTCGAAGTTGAAGGGTTTCATCCTCACCAAGTAAGCAAGAAGAAAAACACCACTGCCCCCGGCGCTCAGGCCCGGGGGCCTTTGCATACAGAATACATAAACGGAGCTACATCAAATGGCACAAATCGAAGTCAAGGTCCCCCAACTGTCGGAATCGGTTGCTGAAGCAACCCTCCTGTCCTGGCACAAGAAAGTCGGCGAACACGTGTCGCGCGACGAGAACATGATCGACATCGAGACCGACAAGGTGGTCCTGGAACTGCCGGCCCCGAGCGAAGGCGTGATCGTCCAGCTGCTCAAGGCCGACGGCGCCACCGTCGTCGCTGGCGAAGTCATCGCCATCATCGACACCGAAGCTTCGGCCCAGACCAGCCCGATCGCGGTGAAAGCCGTCCCGTCGGCCGCCCCGAATGCGCCGATCGAAGCCCCAGCCGCTGCCACCGCCGCAGCGCCGTCCGGCTCGAAAGGCGATGTCGCCATGCCGGCCGCCGCCAAGATCCTGGCTGACAACAACATGAGCGCATCGGATGCCACCGGCACCGGCCGCGACGGCCGCGTGACCAAGGGCGACGCCCTGGCCGCCGTTGCCAACAAGCCGGCCGCAGCTCCCGCGGCGGCCGCCGCTCCGGCACCGAAGCTGCAGCAAGTGGCCGCCCCGGTCGCGAACCTGGGCGACCGTCCGGAAGAGCGCGTGCCGATGAGCCGCCTGCGCGCCCGCATCGCCGAGCGCCTGCTGCAGTCGCAGCAGACCAACGCCATCCTGACCACCTTCAACGAAGTCAACATGAAGCCGGTCATGGACCTGCGCGCCAAGTACAAGGACAAGTTCGAGAAGGAACACGGCGTCAAGCTGGGCTTCATGTCCTTCTTCGTCAAGGCCGCCGTCGCCGCGCTGAAGCGCTACCCGATCCTGAATGCGTCGGTCGACGGTAACGACATCGTCTACCACGGCTACTTCGACATCGGTATCGCCGTCGGTTCGCCGCGCGGCCTGGTGGTGCCGATCCTGCGCAACGCCGACCAGATGTCGATCGCCGACATCGAGAAGAAGATCGGCGAATTCGGCCAGAAAGCCAAGGAAGGCAAGCTGACCCTGGAAGACCTGACCGGCGGCACCTTCTCGATCTCGAACGGCGGCACCTTCGGCTCGATGATGTCGACCCCGATCATCAACCCGCCGCAGTCGGCGATCCTGGGCGTGCACGCCACCAAGGACCGCGCCGTCGTGGAAAACGGCGAGATCGTGATCCGTCCGATGAACTACCTGGCGATGTCGTACGACCACCGCATCATCGACGGCCGCGAAGCCGTGCTGGGCCTGGTGGCCATGAAGGATGCGCTGGAAGATCCGTCGCGCCTGCTGCTCGACCTGTAATCGACGGCAGGCTTGTATGCAGACATGCCCGCGCTCGCGGGCATGTCCCCAACACCAGTGAGGACCGCCATGATCTCCGATGAAATCCGGCGTTTGCACGAACTGCACCAGGCCGGCGCGCTCTCCGACGCCGAATTCGAGCAGGCCAAGGCGAAAGTCCTGGCCAGCGAGAAGGTGAGCCTGGACAAGGATGGCCGCAGCACCGGCACTGGCACCAGCGCCAGCGCCAGCGAGGGCCCGGCGCCCGGCAGCTTCGAGGCCAAGCTGCGCTCCCTGCGCCGCTCGCGCCACGACCGCTGGCTCGGCGGCGTCTGCGGCGCCCTGAGCATCGGCTTCGGCATGGACATCTATGCCTGGCGCCTCGTGTTCGTCCTGCTGGCCCTAGTAACCTCCGGTGTCGGGGCGCTGGCTTATCTGGCGCTGTGGATCTTTATCCCAGAAGAATAAATAAGGAAGCTATTCATGAGTAACGAGAAACAATTTGACGTCGTCGTGATCGGCGGCGGCCCCGGCGGCTACATCGCCGCCATCCGTGCAGCCCAGCTCGGCTTCAAGACCGCCTGCATCGACGCCTGGAGCAACGCGGCAGGCAAGCCGGCCCCCGGCGGCACCTGCACCAACGTCGGCTGCATCCCGTCGAAGGCCCTGCTGCAGTCGTCGGAACACTTCGAGCACGCCGGCCACGCCTTTGCCGACCACGGCATCAAGGTCGGCGGCCTGGAACTCGACCTGCCGACCATGCTCAAGCGCAAGGACACCATCGTCAAGCAGAACAACGACGGCATCCTGTTCCTGTTCAAGAAGAACAAGGTGAGCTTCTTCCACGGCCTCGGTTCGTTCGGCGGCAAGGATGAAAACGGCTACACCGTCAACGTGACCGGTCCGACCAATGACACCTTGACTGCCAAGAACGTCGTCATCGCGACCGGTTCGAACGCCCGCCAGCTGCCGGGCGCGGAATTCGACGAGAAGCTGATCCTGTCGAACGAAGGCGCACTGGCGATCGACGCCGTGCCGAGCAAGCTGGGCGTGATCGGCGCCGGCGTCATCGGCCTGGAAATGGGCTCGGTATGGCGCCGCGTCGGTGCCGACGTCACGGTGCTGGAAGGCCTGCCTACTTTTCTCGGCGCGGTCGACGAGCAGATCGCCAAGGAAGCGCACAAGCTGTTCACCAAGCAGGGCTTGAGAATCAACCTGGGCTGCAAGATCGGCGCGATCACCAAGGGCGAGAACAACGTCACCGTCAACTACGCCGATGCGACCGGCGCCGAGCAGACCGCGACGTTCGACCGCCTGATCATCTCGATCGGCCGCGTGCCGAACACCAACGGCCTGAATGGCGAAGCGGTCGGCCTGCAGCTGGACGAGCGCGGCTTCGTGGTCGTGGACGACGAATGCCGCACCAGCCTGCCGGGCGTGTGGGCAGTCGGCGACGTGGTGCGCGGCCCGATGCTGGCGCACAAGGCGGAAGAAGAGGGCGTCGCGGTTGCCGAGCGCATCGCCGGCCAGCACGGCCACGTCAACTTCAACACCATCCCCTGGGTCATCTACACCTCGCCGGAAATCGCCTGGGTCGGCAAGACCGAGCAGCAGCTCAAGGCCGAAGGCGTGGCGTACAAGGCCGGCACCTTCCCGTTCATGGCCAACGGCCGTGCGCGCGCGCTCGGCGATACCTCGGGCATGGTGAAGTTCCTGGCCGATGCCACGACCGATGAAATCCTGGGCGTGCACATCGTCGGCCCGGTCGCCTCGGAGCTGATCTCGGAAGCCGTCGTCGCGATGGAGTTCAAGGCCTCGTCGGAAGACATCGCCCGCATCTGCCACGCGCACCCGTCGCTGTCGGAAGCCGTCAAGGAAGCCGCGCTGGCGGTGGACAAGCGTTCGCTGAACTTCTAAGTAACACAGGCGTTACCGCCTTGGTAGGGTGGGCGGGTTCCCCGCCCGCGCGTTCAACTTCCGCGTGAATGGCCTCGGAGCGGGCCAGGATGCCTGGTTTGAACGCGTGGGCGGGAGACCCGCCCACCCTACGTTTTAACGATTGAATTAGATGAACGTCCAAGAGTATTACCAGCACGCGCTGACCGAGCGCGGCTTCACGTCCGACCCGGCGCAACAGGCCGCCGTGGACCGCCTGCAGCAGGCGTACGACGACTGGGTCCGGTACAAGGCCCAGCGGTCGTCCGCTTTCAGGCGCCTCATCAACCGTCCCGACGTCCCGAAGGGCGTCTACATGTGGGGCGGGGTAGGGCGCGGCAAGTCCTTCCTGATGGACTCGTTTTATTCCGTGGTGCCGGTGGTGCGCAAGACGCGCCTGCACTTCCACGAATTCATGCGCGCCGTGCACGGCCAGCTGGACGAACTGAAAGGCGTGGCCGATCCGCTCGACGAAGTCGCGAAGCGCATCGCGAAAAAATACCGCCTGATCTGCTTCGACGAGTTCCACGTTTCCGACATCGCCGACGCGATGATCCTGTACAACCTGCTCAAGGCCCTGTTCGACAACGGTGTCTCGTTCGTGATGACCTCGAACTACGAGCCTTCCACCCTGTATCCGGACGGCCTGCACCGCGACCGCATGCTGCCGACCATCGCACTGCTGAAGGACAAGCTCGACATCCTGAACGTGGACGCCGGCAACGACTACCGCAAGCGCGCGCTGGAGCAGGTGCAGGCCTACTACACCCCGCTCAACGCGAAGTCCGACCAGCTGCTCCGCGCGGCCTACGCCAAGGTGGCCGACACCGCCGACGAGAGTCCGATCGTGCACATCGAGAACCGCGAGATCCGCGCCCTGCGCCGCGCCGGCGGCGTGATCTGGTTCGACTTCGCCACCCTGTGCGGCGGGCCGCGCTCGCAGAACGACTACCTGGAATTGGCTTCGCGCTTCCATACCGTGATCCTGTCCGGCATCCCGGCCATGTCGGCCGGCCAGTCCTCGGAAGCGCGCCGCTTCACCTGGCTGGTGGACGTGTTCTACGACCACAAGGTCAAGCTGATCATGTCGGCCGCGGTGGAGCCGGAAGAACTGTACACGCAAGGCATGCTGGCAAACGAATTCCACCGCACCGTCTCGCGTATCATTGAAATGCAGTCGCGCGAATACATGCTGGCCGAGCGCCGCGGCGCGGCGGACGCCATCGCCTGAACCGAAAGGAAACCATGAACACGCATCCCATCCTGCGCGCACGCGCGGCCGGCCTGGCGCTGGCCGCGGCCCTGAGCCTGGGCGCCTGCGCCAGCGTCGCGCCCGGCCCGACGGCCGACGCGGTCGAGCCGAGCACGTCGCTGGCCCAGGCCGACGCGCGGCTGACGGCGGTGGCCGTCGAGCGCACGGCGATCGAAGCGCGCTATGCCGAACGGGAAGCGCTCTGCTACGAGAAATTCTTCGTCAACCACTGCCTGGACGAAGCCAAGGAGCGCCGCCGCGTGGCCCTGGCCGCCCAGCGCAACATCGAGATCGAGGCCGAGCGCTTCAAGCGCCGCAGCAAGGTGGAGGAGCGGGACCGCGAGATGGCCGCCGCAGAAGCCGCCTACCAGGCCGAGGAAGCCCAGCTGGCGGCCGAGTCGGCGCCACCCAAGCCGCGCGAGACCAGCGAGCTGCCGCCGCCCAAGCCGTCGGCCACGGCCGCACGTGTGGCGCGCCGCGATGCCCGCGCCGCGCAAGAGGCGGCGAGGGCGCCGCTGGAGGCGGCCGAGGCGGCGGAGAATGCGCGTGCCTTTGAAGATCGCAAGCGCCGCGCGGAACAGAAGCAGCGCGACGTGGCCGAACGGGTCGCCGAGCGCGAGGCCAAGGCGGCCGCCCGCCGCGCCGAGGAAGAACAGGCCAAGGCCAAGAGGGCGCAGCAGCAGCCGGTACCCGCGCCCGCGCCCAAGCGCTAAGGGCGCGCGGCGCTCAGCCCGCCCGGCCGGGCTTGCCGGCCGCTCCCGCTTGCAGCGGCTGGACCAGCTTGATGATTGCCAGCGAGCAGTTGCCCCCCTTGCCCTGGGACCGTTCCTGCGCCTTGTTGATCAGCATTTCGGACGCCTGGCGCGGCGTGGCCCTGCTGGTCGCGGCCGCCAGTTCCGCATCGGTGAAGAAGTGCCATAACCCATCCGAGCACAGCAGGAACCCGTCGCCCGGCGCCAGCCCTTCGTGACTGCCGATGGTGACGAAGGGGTGCTTGCGGCTGTTGCCCAGCACGTTCAGCAGCAGCTTCGACTTGCGGTGGTTCCTGGCCGCCTCTTCCGGCAGGCGTTCGCTGGCCACCAGGTGCTGGACGTAGGCGGCATCGTTGCTGCGCGCGACGCATTTGCCGTCCTGGAAACGGTACAGGCGCGAATCGCCCACGTGGCCCCAGACCGCTTCGCCGTGCGGACTAAGTACCAGCCCGACGAAGCTGGCGTGGGCTTCGGCCTGGCTGGCGACCGCGTTCATCTTGATCACCAGGTGGGTCTCGTCGACGATGTCGCGCAGCAGCCGGGCCAGGCGCTCGCGGCCCGGCCCCTCGCCCGGCTTGAACTCGTCGAAGACCTGGCGCGCCGTGTGCAGCAGCTGGTCCGAGGCGGCCGCGCCGCCGCTGCCGTCGGACAGCACGGCCAGCACGTAGCCAGGGGCGCGCGCCCCGGTCAGCAGGGCGACGCGATCATTCTGCTGCGGGCGGTTTCCGATGTGCTGGGCAGTCCCGGCTTCGATCTTGAATGTTGTCATAAACCACTATTTCCTAGACGCCTGCGCCGATCTTTGTTGGCGGCAACCTCAGCCTGGATTAAACTATGCACCCAGAAGCCGTGGTGTTGCAAGCCGAACACAGCCGGCCGCTACCCAGCCGCAGCATGCCGGCGCCATTGCCACGCTCCCGCAAACGCCTTGAACCGAACTGTTTGGAACAGCTACCATGACCGACGTCCAGGATATCCAGCGCCGCATCATCGAACTCGACGTGGAACACCGCGACCTGGATGCCGTCATCTCGATGCTGGCCGCGGACGGCCATGCCGACCAGCTCCAGCTGCGCCGTTTGAAAAAGCGTAAGCTGCAGCTCAAGGATCATATTACGCTGCTGAAGATGCAGCTGGTGCCCGATATTCCGGCCTAAACTGCGGCCTGCATCCGCGGCCTGAAACCGCGGCCTGGAACCGCAGCCCGAGATCCGGGCCTGAGAGCGCGGCCGGAAGCCGCCACCGGCGAACCCAACAACAGCCATTAAGAAATACGCATTTTGACCGACCACCTTCCCGCCTCCGCTGCGGATTCCGGCGCTGGCGCCAGAAGCGGCGATGTCCTGCCGCCCGCCTGCACTCCCGGCAAGTACGACGACGAGCTGGACCGCCTGTTCGGCCCCGGCGGCCCGCTGGCGCCCGCGGTCGGCACCTTCAAGCCGCGCCAGTCGCAGACCGAGATGGCCAAGGCCATCGCCCAGGCGATCGCCGACCAGAAGGTCTTGATGGCCGAAGCCGGCACCGGCACCGGCAAGACCTTCGCCTACCTGGTCCCGGCGCTCCTCTGGGGCGGCAAGACGATCATCTCGACCGGTACCAAGAACCTGCAGGACCAGCTGTTCCTGCGCGATATCCCGACCATCCGCGCCGCCCTGCGCGCCCCGGTGTCGGTGGCCCTGCTCAAGGGCCGCTCGAACTACGTCTGCCACTTCCACCTGGAACGCACGCTGAACAACGGGCGCCTGACCTCGCGCGACGACGTCGGCCACCTGCGCGAGATCTCGCGCTTCATCAAGATGACGAACTCGGGTGACAAGGCGGAGCTGGCCAAGGTGCCGGAGACCGCCACCGTCTGGAACCTGGTCACCTCGACCCGCGACAGCTGCATGGGCGCCGAGTGCCAGTACTACCAGGACTGCTTCGTGATGAAGGCGCGCAGGGAAGCGCAGCAGGCGGACGTGGTGGTGGTCAACCACCACCTGTTCTTCGCCGACGTGGCGCTGAAGGATACCGGCGTGGCCGAGCTGCTGCCGTCGGCCAACACCATCATCTTCGACGAGGCGCACCAGCTGCCCGACACGGCGACGCTGTTCTTCGGCCAGTCGGTCTCGACTTCGCAGGTGCTGGAACTGTGCCGCGACGTGCTGGCCGAGGGCCTGGCCCATGCCCGCGGGCCGGACTGGGCCAAGGTCGTCACCGTGGTGGAAAAGGCCGCGCGCGACCTGCGCCTGACCTTTCCGGAAGGCGGCACCCGCCTGTCGCTGCCGCAGATCCTGCCTACCTCCGCCTTCTTCCCGGCGCTGGACAAGCTCAAGGAAGAACTGGCCGGCATGATCACGGTGCTGGAAGAGCACGCCGCGCGCGCCGAAACGGTCGAGGCCTGCCGCGTCCGCGCCCAGGAGCTGGCGGCGTCCTTCGACGCCTGGAAGCCGGATACGAAGAAGGGCAAGGCGGTGGAAGGGGACGACGCGGCCGTGCTGTGGGTCGAGGCGTTCAATTCCTCGCTGCAGCTGCACAAGACGCCGCTGTCGATCGCGCCGATCTTCACCGGCCAGCGCGAAGGCACGCCGCGCAGCTGGATCTTCACGTCGGCGACGCTGGCCGTGAAGAACGACTTCAAGCATTTTTCCGACCAGATGGGCCTGACCGGCGAGCCGGCCATGACCTGGCCCAGTCCCTTCAATTATGGCGAGCAGGGCATCCTGTACGTGCCGACCGGGCTGCCGGAGCCGAATTCCTTCCAGTACACCGACGCCTGCGTCGACAAGGCGCTGCCGGTGATCGAGGCGGCCGGCGGGCGTACCTTCTTCCTGTGCACCACCATCCGCGCCGTGAACAAGGTGGCCGAGCGCCTGCGCGAGGAATTCGCCGCGCGCGGGCTGGACTTCCCCCTGTTCGTGCAGGGCGAGCGGGGACGCACCGAGCTGCTCGATTCCTTCCGCAACGCCGGCAATGCGGTGCTGGTGGGCAGCCAGAGCTTCTGGGAAGGCGTGGACGTGCGCGGCGATGCGCTGTCCCTGGTCATCATCGACAAGCTGCCTTTCGCCCCGCCCGACGACCCGGTGCTGGCGGCGCGCATCGAGGTGATGGAAAAGCAGGGCCTGAACGGCTTCATGCACCATCAGCTGCCGGAGGCGATCATCACCCTGAAGCAGGGCGCGGGGCGCCTGATCCGCGACGTCGACGACCGTGGCGTGCTGATGATCTGCGATCCGCGCATCATCACCAAGCCCTACGGGCGCCGCATCTGGCAGAGCCTGCCGCCCTTCAAGCGCACGCGGGTGCAGGAAGAGGTGATCGACTTCTTCAACCCCGGAGCCCTGGCTGACGCGGCGGACCTGAACGCCTGACGGGGCTTTGGTAGGGTGGGCGGGTTCCCCGCCCACGCGTTCAACAAGCAGTAATGCGCTACGGAGCGGACAGGGATGCGTGATCTGACCGCGTGGGCAGGGAACCTGCCCACCCTACGATGGGCGTTACGGGCAGATCACTACTTTTCCGGTCACCTTGCGCTGCGCCATGTCCGTCAATGCCCGCGCCGTCTCCGCCAGCGGATAGCGCGCCGACACCAGCGGCTTGAGCTTGCCTTCCGCCATCCAGCCCAGCATCTGCCGCATCGCCGCCAGGTTCGCCGCCGGTTCCTTGCGCACGAAGTCGCCCCAGAACACGCCGACCACCGAGGCGCCTTTCAGCAGCATCAGGTTCCAGGGCAGCTTCGGGATCTCGCCCGCCGCGAAGCCCACCACCAGGTGGCGCCCGCGCCAGGCGATCGAGCGCAGCGCCGGTTCGCTGTACTTGCCGCCAACCGGGTCGTAGATCACGTCCGGCCCGCGCCCGCCGGTGGCCGCCTTCAGTGCCTCGCGCAGCTCTTCCCGTTCATAATTGACCAGCACGTCCGCGCCGTGGGCGCGGCACACCGCCAGCTTGTCATCGCTCGAAGCGGCCGCGATCACGCGCGCCCCCACGGCCTTGCCGATCTCGATCGCCGCCAGGCCCACGCCGCCAGCCGCGCCCAGCACCAGCAGGGTCTCGCCCGGCTGCAGGGCGGCGCGGTCCACCACGGCATGGTGCGAGGTGCCATAGGTGAGGGTGATCGCGGCCGCGGTATCGAAGTCCATGCCAGGCGGGATCGGCATCAGGGCCGCGGCCGGAGCCAGCGCCTGTTCTGCAAAGGCGCCGGTGCGGGTGAAGCCGATCACCGCCTGGCCCGGCGCGAAGCCGGTCACCCCTTCACCCACCGCGCGCACCGTGCCGGCAAATTCGTTCCCCGGCGTGAACGGCAGTTCGGGCCGCACCTGGTACTTTCCCTGGACCGTCAGCACGTCCGGGAAGTTGACCCCGGCCGCCTTCACGTCCACCGCCACCTCACCCGCACCGGGTACCAGGTCGGGCAGGTCCTCGATGACGAGATGGTCGATCGGGCCCCAGTCCTTGCAACGCACGGCTTTCATGTTGTTTCTCCTCAGGTTCGTTAGCGGGCGCATTATGCCTGAAGGGCGCCCGGTACCGGAATGGCTTGCGTGGCAATACAATTGCAACATCCTTGGTGAGATAAGTCGCCTTTGGGCAACAAAAAACGCAGCCCCGGCGAACGAAGGTGGGGTTGCTTCAGGTAAAATCCCAGACATGCGAATTCTTATCAGTAACGATGACGGCTACCTGGCGCCTGGTCTCAGCGCGCTGGCCGAGGCCTTGTCCGCGATCGCGGACATCGTGGTGGTCGCGCCCGACAGCAACCGCTCGGGCGCGTCGAATTCGTTGACACTGGACCGTCCGCTGACGGTGCAGAAGGCTGCCAACGGTTTCCACTTCGTGAACGGCACGCCGACCGACTGCGTGCACATCGCCCTGACCGCGATGGGCGACGCCCCGCCCGACCTGGTCGTCTCCGGCATCAACAATGGCCAGAACATGGGCGACGACACCCTGTACTCCGGTACCGTCGCGGCCGCAACCGAGGCTTATCTGTTCGGCATCCCGGCAATCGCCTTTTCACAGGTGAATCCGGGCTGGGCCCACGTCGACGCCGCCGCCCGGGTCGCGCGCGAGATCGTCGAGCGCCGCTTCGACAAGCTCGAGCTGCCTTTCCTGTTCAACGTGAACATCCCGAACCTGCCGTACGAAGAGATCGGTCCGCTGACGCCGGCGCGCCTGGGCCGGCGCCACCAGGCCGAGCCGGTGGTGCGCGCGCAGGATCCGCGCGGACGCGAGATCTTCTGGATCGGCGCACCCGGCGCTTGCCGCGATGCGGGCGAGGGCACCGACTTCCATGCCACCGCGCAGGGCAGGGTGGCGATCACGCCGCTGCAGGTCGATCTCACCCACCGGGCCCAGCTCGACCTGCTGCGGGGCATCCTGTGAGCGGCAGCGGCGACGACAAGCGCAGCACCTTTCCGCTGCCGCTGTCTTCGGTGACCGGATCCGGCACGCGCCGCCCGGGAGCGCCGGCGCCGGTTGCCACGCCCCAGACCGCCACCCGCAACGCCGCCCACACGGCGGCCGGCAAGGGCGCCGCGCTGCCGCCGGCGGCGCCGCTGCCCTCGCCGCGTCCGCCCGGCTATGCGCAGGTCCATCCGGCCAGCGCCCCGGTCGCGCCGCGTTCCGAACTGATGGCATCGGAGGCCGTGCGGCGCGCCATGGTGGCGCGCGTGGCGCGCCAGGGCGTGCGCGACGGGACCGTGCTGGGCGCGATGGAAGCGGTGCCGCGCCACCTGTTCATCGAGCCGGCCCTGTCGGCCCAGGCCTATGTCGACGCCTCGCTGCCGATCGGGCACAACCAGACCATTTCGCAGCCCTACATCGTGGCGCGCATGATCGAGGCGATGCGCGAAGCGCAGCCGGCCGGCGGCCTGCTGGGCCGGGTGCTCGAGATCGGCACCGGCTGCGGCTACCAGGCCGCGGTGCTGGCCCTGGTGGCGCGCGAGGTGTATTCGATCGAGCGCATCCGACCGCTGCACGAGCTGGCCAAGAACAACCTGCGGCCGCTGAGGATGGCGAACCTGCGTTTGCAATATGGCGATGGTATGCTAGGCTTGCCGCAGGTTGCGCCCTTCGACGGCATCATCCTCGCCGCGGCGGGGCTCGAAGTGCCGCGCGCCCTGCTCGAACAACTGGCCATCGGCGCGCACCTGGTCGCGCCGGTTGGCGCCCAGGTCCAGCACCTGCAACGCATCACCCGCATCGGCAAGAACGAATGGGCCAGCGAGACGCTGGAAGCCTGCCATTTCGTGCCGCTGCGCCCCGGCACCGTCTAGCGCGCTGCGCGCGGGTGGCCTGTTGGCCACTGCCGGGTCAACCCAGCCGGCGCGGCCGGCGTTGAAGAGCCTGGTCCGCCTGGCATGGCCGCACCTTGACGGTGCATGGTCGACGATGTCCGCCGGCGCGTCCCGTCCTGCCCCCGTGGACCGGAGGCGCGCGCCAGAACATGAACGGAAAACAGAAAGACAATGAACCAAGCACCCCGATTAGCACTGCTCACCCTCGCCCTCGGCCTGCTGGCCGGCTGCAACTCCCTTACCCGCGAGGCCCCGGTGGTCGAACGCACCACGCGGCCGGCGGCCGAGCGTCCCCGTCCGAACCAGGCCGCGCGCGCGGAAGAACCGAAGGACGAGAAAGGCATGTACACCGTGCGCCGCGGCGACACCCTGCTGCGCATCGCGCTGGACCATGGCCAGGACTACCGCGACCTGGTGGCCTGGAACAACCTGGCCGATCCGGATGACATCAAGGTAGGCCAGACCCTGCGCGTGGCCGGGCCGGAGCGCAACGCGCGCGCCGCCAGCGTGCAGACCCAGCCGGTGCCAACGCCGCCGAGCGCGACCCCGCCGCGCAAGACCGCGCCGCGCGCCGACAAGCAGCCGTACAACGACAGCGTCGCCCAGGCCCAGCCCGAATCGGGTTCCCGCACCGAGCCGCGCAGCGTCCCGGTCCCGGCCGCACCAGCACCAGCACCGGCCGCGCCGGCGTCCGCCATCGCGGCGGGCACCACCGTCACCGCCAGCGACGACGAGAAACTGAGCTGGATGTGGCCGGCCGACGGCCGCATCGTCGCCACCTTCGACGAGGCGCGCAACAAGGGGATCGACATCGCCGGCCGTCCAGGCCAGCAGGTGGTGGCGGCCGGCGCCGGCAAGGTGGTCTTCGCTGGCAGTGGCATCCGCGGTTATGGTAATCTTGTTATCGTCAAGCATAACAACAATTTGCTGTCGGCATACGCGCACAACCGCAAGATCGTCGTCAAGGAAGGCGACAACGTGGCCAAGGGCCAGATGATCGCGGAAATGGGCGATTCGGATGCCGATTCGGTGAAACTGCATTTCGAAATTCGCCAACAGGGCAAACCCGTCGACCCGTCGAGGTTCCTGCCCGGCCGATAGGAAGGGTATGACGCAGCCTCCGCACTCGCTGGACCAGCAGGATACAGACGAGTTTCCGGACGATCCGGAGCGCGAAGGAGCGCCTGCGGCTGAAGAGGAGGAGCTCGCGTCCCCCCATCCCGAAGTCGCCTCGGTGGACGAGCTGCGCAAGGTCTTGCAGGCCGAGCTCGCCACCGATACCACCCAGCACTACCTGAACCAGATCGGTACCCGGCCGCTGCTGTCGGCCGCCGAGGAAGTCGGCATCGCCACCCAGGCCAAGGCGGGCGACTTCGCGGCGCGCCAGAAGATGATCGAGCACAACCTGCGCCTGGTGGTCTCGATCGCCAAGCACTACATCAACCGCGGCGTCGTGCTGCTCGACCTCATCGAGGAGGGCAACATCGGCCTGATGCGCGCCATCGACAAGTTCGAGCCGGAGCGCGGGTTCCGCTTTTCCACCTACGCCACCTGGTGGATCCGCCAGAGCATCGAGCGCGCCATCATGAACCAGGCGCGCACGGTGCGCCTGCCGGTGCACATGGTGCGCGAGCTGAACGCGGTGCTGCGCGCCAAGTACCACCTCGAGGCCAAGGAGCGCGACGGCAAGGACGCCTCGGCCGAGGACATCGCCAGCCTGGTCGGGCGCCCGGTGGAAGAGGTGCAGGACATCCTGGCCCTGTCGGAACATGCCGCCTCGCTCGACGCGCCGCTCGACAGCGACCCGGGTTCGAGCCTGATGGACATGTTGCCCGACGACGGCGGGGCCAGTCCGGACGCGCGCGCCGAGCAGCACGAGATGACCGAGCTGGTGCGCGACTGGATGGCGCGCCTGCCGGACAAGCAGCGCCTTGTCGTCACGCGCCGCTTCGGGCTGGACAACGATGACCCGGCGACGCTGGAAACCCTGGCCGAGGAGATGGGCGTGACGCGCGAGCGGGTGCGCCAGATCCAGCAGGAAGCCCTCGTCAAGCTCAAGCGCTCGATGGCCGCGCGCGGCGTGGTGCGCGACTCGCTGCTCTGACCGGCCCGGCCGGCGCCAGGTAGCGCCGGCCCCGTTTCCTTGCTATCATGCCCGCCGGGCCGCTTGCGCCCATTTTTTATTTGCGAACTCCCCGCACAGCCAGTCCTGTGCCCACTCCCTATTTTCTTTTGACCAGCATGCAAGAAACTTTCATCGACATCAAATCCCTGGATGCGGACGCGCGCGGCGTCGGCCACCTCGAGAACGAAGACGGCAGCCCCGGCAAGGTGATCTTCGTCGAAGGCGCGCTGCCCGGCGAACGCGTCAGCTTCGAGACCCTGCGCAAGAAGAAGAACTGGGAGTCGGGACGCATGCTCACGCTGCAGCGCGCCTCGTCGATGCGGGTGGAGCCGAAATGCCAACACTTCGGCTACTGCGGCGGCTGCTCGATGCAGCACCTGGAGGCATCAAGCCAGGTGGCGATGAAGCAGCGCGTGCTGGAAGATAACCTCTGGCACCTGGGCAAGGTGAAGTCCGAGATGATCATGCGCCCGATGTACGGCCCGACCTGGGACTACCGCTACCGCGCGCGCCTGTCGGTGCGCCACGTGGCCAAGAAGGGCGGGGTGCTGGTCGGCTTCCACGAGCGCGCCTCGTCCTACGTGGCCGACATCACCTATTGCGAGATTCTGCCGGACCACGTGGCGCGCCTGATCGTGCCGCTGCGCGAGTTCGTCGGCCAGCTGTCGATCTACAACCAGATGCCGCAGATCGAAGTCGCCATCGGCGAAGAGGTGACCGTACTGGTGATGCGCATCATGGCTCCCTTGAGCCCGGCGGACGAGGAACTAGCGAAGGCCTTCGCCGACCAGTGGGGCATCCAGTGGTGGCTGCAGCCGAAGGGCCCGGACACCGCCTATCCCTATTACCCGCTCGGCAAGGAGCTGTACTACACGCTGCCGGAATTCGGCATCCGCATGCCATTCAAGCCGACCGACTTCACCCAGGTGAACCACCAGATCAACCGCGTGCTGGTGGCGAAGGCCCTGCGCCTGCTGGACGTGCAGCCGGGCGAGCGCGTGGCCGACCTGTTCTGCGGCCTGGGCAACTTCACGCTGCCGCTGGCGACCCAGGCGCGCGAGGTGGTAGGCATCGAAGGCAGTACGGCGCTCACCACGCGCGCGCTGGAAAACGCGCAGGCCAACGGCCTGGCGCGCAAGACCTCGTTCTCGACCCGCAACCTGTTCGAGGTGACCAAGGACGACCTGGTCGCCCTCGGCCGTTTCGACCGCATGCTGGTCGACCCGCCGCGCGACGGCGCGATGGCCCTGGCGCTGGCGCTGGCCGACCTGCGGGAGACGCACGAGGAGCTGATGCCGCAGCGGATCGTGTACGTGTCCTGCAGCCCGTCCACGCTGGCGCGCGACGCCGGCATCCTGGTGCACAAGGCGGGCTATGTGCTGAAGAAGGCAGGGGTGTGCAATATGTTCCCGCATACCTCGCACGTGGAGTCGATCGCGGTGTTCGAGCTCGGTGCGAAGCCGGCGGCTGCCGCCGCATTCGAGCTTCCCGCCGAAGCCGTATAAGCGTAGGGTGGGCGGCTTTGCCGCCCACGCGGTCAACCCACGGCACTGCAGCCCGCGCAGCTGTTCAACTTACAACGATCACCGCGTGGGCGGGGACCCGCCCACCCTACGAAATCCGCTCTAGCGACGCGGGCAATAAAAAAGCCGACCAGCGGTCGGCTTTTTCGTTTCGGCTGGAACCGTCAGTCGCGGTCGCCGCCGGCAATGCCCAGCAGGTGCAGCAGGCTGGTGAAGATGTTGTACACGTCGAGGTAGATCGACAGCGTGGCCGAGATGTAGTTGGTCTCGCCGCCGTTGACGATGCGCTGCACGTCGTACAGGATGAATGCCGAGAAGATGCCGATCGCGAGCATCGAGATCACGATCGACAGCACCGACATCTGCAGGAAGATGTTGGCCACGGCCGCCAGCAGGATCACGATCACGCCGGCGAACAGCCAGCTGCCCATGCCCGAGAAGTCGCGCTTGGTGGTGGTGGCGATGCTGGCCATCACGGCAAACACGCAGGCGGTGCCGCCGAAGGCGGTCATGATCAGCGTGCCTCCGTTGCTATAGCCCAGCGTATGGGTCAGCAGCGGCGCCAGCATCAGGCCCATGAAGAAGGTGAAGCCGAGCAGGAGTGCGACACCGATGGCCGAATCCTTGAATTTCTGGATCGCGAACATGAAGCCGAAGGCCACGACCATGAACATGATCAGGCCGAGACCGCCGAGCTGCAGCGATACGCCGACGAAGGCGCCCAGCACGGTCGGGATCATCGACAGCGCGAGCAGCCAGTAGGTGTTGCGCAGAACATTGTTGCGCGCGACCTGGCCACGGCCTGCCTTGGTCAGGTCGATCGTACTGCGGGGTTGCGAATTAGGGAACATGGTGCCTCCGGTTGGTGGATGAGCGTCACTGAAAACCATACTAGCAAATGCTTAGCAGAGCCTTAAATCGGGACGATTTTGCGCAGCAACTCTACCACTTTGCTTGCCAGTGCCGCAATATCGGCTATATGAGGGATGTATGGTAAAATTAAAGGTTGATTCAGTTCCAAATCGGGTCGCAAGAACCCCTTCAAGTTCTTGAAAAAAATCATTTTTAATATTGGAGTTTACATGGCAATCGAACGCACCCTGTCGATCATCAAACCGGACGCAGTTGCAAAAAACGTGATCGGCCAAATCTATAGCCGCTTCGAAGGCGCTGGCCTGAAAATCGTTGCTGCCCGCATGACCCAGCTGTCGCAGGCCGAAGCCGAAGGCTTCTACGCCGTGCACGCCGCACGTCCGTTCTTCAAGGACCTGGTCAACTTCATGATCTCGGGTCCGGTGATGATCCAGGTGCTCGAAGGCGAAGGCGCGATCCTGAAGAACCGCGACCTGATGGGCGCCACCGATCCGAAGAAAGCCGACGCCGGCACCATCCGCGCCGACTTCGCCGACTCGATCGACGCCAACGCCGTGCACGGTTCGGACGCTGCTGAAACCGCTGCCGTGGAAATCGCGTACTTCTTCCCGGCACTGAACGTCTACTCGCGTTAATTAGTAGGGGGAGCGCATCCGGGGCGCGCCCCGGTAAATTTCCCCCGGACTAATTTAAATGAGTAAACCACTCGCCCGCGGCCTCGGGTCGGCGCGAGTGGTTTCAGGAAATAAAGGATTTTGCCATGACGACGCTCACCAACCTGCTGGACTTCGATCCCGCGCAACTCGTTGCGTACTGCGCCGAGCTGGGTGAGAAACCGTTCCGCGCCAAGCAGCTCCAACGCTGGATCCACCAGTTCGGCGCGTCGGATTTCGACGACATGACCGACCTGGCCAAGTCGCTGCGCGAGAAGCTCAAGACCCGCGCCGAGATCCGTGCGCCGGGCATCATCAGCGATCACACGTCGAGCGACGGCACCCGCAAGTGGCTGGTCGACGTCGGCAATGGCAATGCCGTGGAAACCGTGTTCATCCCGGAAGAAAACCGCGGCACGCTGTGCATCTCGACCCAGGCAGGCTGCGCCGTCAACTGCCGCTTCTGCTCGACCGGCAAGCAGGGCTTCAACCGCAACCTGACCGTGGCCGAGATCATCGGCCAGCTGTGGATGGCCGAGTTCGAGCTGCGCCGTACCAAGGGCATCGAGCCGGGTCCGAAGGGCGAGCGCCAGATCACCAACGTGGTCATGATGGGCATGGGCGAGCCGCTGCTCAACTACGAGCCGACCGTTACCGCCCTCAAGCTGATGCTGGACGATAACGCCTATGGCCTGTCGCGCCGCCGTGTCACCCTGTCGACATCGGGCGTGGTGCCGAACATCGACAAGCTGTCCCAGGACGTGCCGGTGGCCCTGGCCGTGTCGCTGCACGCGTCGAACGACGCCCTGCGCGACATCCTGGTGCCGCTGAACAAGAAATACCCGCTGCGCGAACTGCTGGCCGCCTGCAAGCGCTACCTGGCATTCGCCCCGCGCGACTTCATCACCTTCGAGTACTGCATGCTCGACGGCTTCAACGATTCCGACGAGCACGCGCGCGAGCTGATCGCGCTGGTGAACGACCCGGTGGTCGGCGTGAACTGCAAGTTCAACCTGATCCCGTTCAACCCCTTCCCGGAATCGGGCCTGACGCGCTCGAAGAACCCGCGCATCAAGGCCTTCGCCGAGGTCCTGATGAATGCCGGCATCGTCACCACCGTGCGCAAGACGCGCGGCGACGACATCGACGCCGCCTGCGGCCAGCTGGCAGGGGAGGTCAAGGACCGCACCCGCGTGGCCGAGCGCATGGAAAAGATGGCCGAGTACCAGAAGAAGTTCGGCGCCGATTTCGGGCGCATCGTGGAGATCCCGTCCTGATGGTGCGCGCAGCCGGCCGCGCCGTGTTCCTGGCGCCCGTCCTTGCGTTCGGCCTGCTGGCCCTGCTGGCCGGCTGCGCCAGCAATGGCGCCGGCAGCGGCGGCGAACTGAAGACCGCGTCCGACGTGACCGTGACGGAAAAGCGCGCCGCGATCCGCCTGCAGCTGGCGGTCGGCTACTACCAGAACGGCCGCTACGAGACCGCGCTGGACGAGGTGAAGCAGGCGATCGCCATCGATCCCTCGAATGCCGAAGCCTATGGCCTGCGCGCGCTCATCTACACGGCGATGGGCCAGCTCCAGCTGGCCGACGACAACTACCAGCATGCCCTGCGCATCGAGCCGCGCAACCCGGACCTGTCGAACAATTACGGTTCCTTCCTGTGCCAGTCGCTGAACAAGCCGGCGCAGGCGATGTCTTATTTCGACGCCGCGCTGCGCAATCCGGCCTACCAGACGCCGGTAAGCGCGCTGGTGAATGCGGGCGTGTGCAGTATCCGCGGCAAGAATTTCCAGGCTGCCGAGCGCTATCTGCTCGACGCCTTGCGCTACAACCCCGACCTGCAAGCCACCAATGCGGGACTGGCGCGGATTTATTACGAGCGGCGCGACTACACGCGCGCCGGTTTTTTCATTAACCGCCTGATCGAGACTTCGAAACTCGACACGCTGTCGGCGGATGCGCTCTGGCTGGCGCTTCGGGTGCAGCGCAAGACCGGCGAGCGCAGCCTGGAGCCGAGCCTGGCTGCCCAGTTGCGGCGCCGCTTCCCCGGTTCGCCCGAATATGCGGCTTTCGAGCGCGGCGCATTTGATGAGTGAGACAAGTACCATGAACGAGCATGCAGACCAGCCGGCCACGCCTGGCAAGGACGCCGGCATTCCCGGCACCACCCTGCAGTCCCAGCGCGAGGCGATGGGCTGGAGCGTGGAGCAGGTGGCCGACCAGCTGAAACTGGCGCCGCGCCAGGTCGTGGCGCTGGAAGCGGGCGACTACGCCTCGCTGCCGAGCCCCGCGGTCACGCGCGGTTTCGTGCGCGCCTATGCCAAGCTGCTGAAGATCGACGCCGCCCCGCTGGTGGCCAAGATCGAGATGAACATGCCGCCGGAAGCCCGCGCCGGTGCTACCGCGAGCCTGCCGCGCCGTGAACAGCGTCCGACCTCGTTTTCGCAGAGCCGCTTCCCGATCGGCGGCAAGCGCAACCGCGTGCCGGCCGGCCTGATCGCCGGCGCCATCGCCGTGATCGCGGCCGGCGCCGCGCTCTGGCATTTCGGCCTGCTGCCGGGCAGCCAGCGCGAGGATGCCGCCGCCGGCGCCGTGCTCGAGACGCCGATCGTGAGTCCGGCGGCGCCGGCTGCCCCGGCCGTGCATGATCCGCTGCAGAACCCGTCCGTGCCCCTGATCTCGGTGCCGGCCCCGGGCAGCACGCCGCCGGCCCCGGCCGCCTCCCCGGCTCCAGGCACCGCACCCGGCACGACGGCGCCGGCCACGCCCGCGACGCCTCCTGCCGCCAGCCTGGCCGCGCCGCCGGCCACCGCCGCCACCGTTACTGCGGCCGCCGGCGCGAATCCCCTGGTGCTGGACGTGCGCGAGGATTCCTGGATCGAAGTGCGTCCGGCCCGCGGCGGCAAGCCGCTGCTGTCGCGCCTGGTCAAGGGGGGCAGCACCGAGACGCTCGAGGTGGCCGAGCCGGTCAGCCTCGTGGTCGGCAACCCGGGCGGCGTGTCGGCCACCCTGCGCGGCGCGGCCGTCGGCCTGCCGCAGGTGCCGGGCAAGACCATCGCCCGCGTCTCCCTGAAATAAGCATTGGACAGCCAGAGCATGGAACAGAACATGATCGTCAACGACGCCTGCCCGGCAGCGCCGGCAGGACCGATTCCCTCCGGCCCGCTGGCGCGCCGCGCCAGCCGCAAGGTGGCGGTCTCGCACGGCCAGCGCACCGTCTGGGTCGGCGGCGACGCGCCGGTGGTGGTGCAGTCGATGACCAATACCGATACCGCCGACGCGATCGGCACCGCGATCCAGGTGAAGGAACTGGCGCGCGCCGGTTCCGAGATCGTGCGCATCACGGTGAACACGCCGGAAGCGGCGGCCGCCGTGCCGGCGATCCGCGAGCAGCTCGACCGCATGGAGATCGACGTGCCGCTGGTAGGCGACTTCCACTACAACGGCCACCTGCTGCTGCGCGACTATCCGGAATGCGCGCAGGCGCTCTCCAAATACCGCATCAACCCGGGCAACGTGGGGCAGGGCGCCAAGCGCGACACCCAGTTCGCCCAGATGATCGAGATCGCCGCGAAATACGACAAGCCGGTGCGTATCGGCGTCAACTGGGGCTCGCTCGACCAGTCGCTGCTGGCGCGCATCATGGACGAAAACGCGTCGCGTGCGAATCCGTGGAGCGCGCAGGCCGTGATGTACGAAGCGCTCATCACTTCCGCGATCGAGAACGCCGTACGCGCCGAGGAAGTGGGCCTGGCGCGCGACAAGATCATCCTGTCGTGCAAGGTCTCGGGCGTGCAGGACCTGATCGCGGTGTACCGCGAACTGGCGCGTCGCTGCGACTACCCGCTGCACCTGGGCCTGACCGAGGCCGGCATGGGCAGCAAGGGCATCGTCGCCTCGACCGCGGCGCTGTCGGTGCTGCTGCAGGAGGGCATCGGCGACACCATCCGCATCTCGCTGACCCCGGAACCGGGCGGCGACCGTAGCAAGGAAGTCGTGGTCGGCCAGGAAATCCTGCAGACCATGGGCCTGCGCAAGTTCACGCCGATGGTGATCGCCTGCCCGGGGTGCGGGCGCACGACGTCCACCGTGTTCCAGGAACTGGCGGACAATATCCAGACCTTCCTGCGCGAGCAGATGCCGGAGTGGAAGAAGACCTACCCGGGCGTGGAAGCGATGAACGTGGCCGTGATGGGCTGCATCGTCAACGGTCCGGGCGAATCGAAGCATGCGAACATCGGCATCAGCCTGCCGGGCACGGGCGAGTCGCCGGCCGCACCGGTGTTCGTCGACGGACAGAAATACGCCACCCTGCGCGGCGAGCGCATCGTGGAGGAGTTCAAGACCATCGTGCTGAACTACGTGCAGAAGAACTACAGCCAAGAGGCAGTGGCGCAATAAGATATCCGTACGGTGGGCGGCAAAGCCGCCCACCGTACGAAAGAAAGCTAACAATATGTCCAAACCAGAAAAAATCGTCGCCGTCAAAGGCATGAACGACATCCTCCCGCAAGACGCACCGATGTGGGAGCTGTTCGAGAACACCGCCGAGACCATCCTGAAAAGCTACGGCTACCAGAAGATCGTCACCCCCATCGTGGAGGACACCAGCCTGTTCGCGCGCGCGATCGGCGCCGTTACCGACATCGTCGAGAAGGAGATGTACTCCTTCGAGGATTCGATGAACGGCGACCAGCTGACCCTGCGTCCCGAGGGCACGGCCGGCGCGGTGCGCGCCGTCATCGAGCACAACCTCGTCTACGACGGCCCGAAGCGCCTGTGGTACAAGGGCCCGATGTTCCGCCACGAGCGTCCGCAGCGCGGCCGCTACCGCCAGTTCTTCCAGATGGGTGCGGAAGCCGTCGGCTTCTCGGGCCCGGACATCGACGCCGAGCTGATCATGCTGTGCCGCCGCCTGTGGGACGACCTGGGCCTGCAGAACGTGCGCCTGGAGCTGAACTCGATCGGCAATGCCGACGAGCGCCTGCGCCACCGCGCCGACCTGATCGCCTATCTCGAGAAGCACGAGGACATCCTCGATGCCGAAGCCAAGCGCCGCCTGCACAGCAATCCGCTGCGCATCCTCGACACCAAGAACCCGGCCATGCAGGAAATGGTCAATGGCGCGCCGAAGCTGCTCGACTACCTGGGCGAGGAGTCGCTGGCCCACCTGGAAGGCCTGAAGAAGATCCTCGATCGCAACGCCGTGCAGTACACCATCAACCCGCGCCTGGTGCGCGGCCTGGATTACTACAACCGCACCGTGTTCGAGTGGGTTACCGACGAACTGGGCTCGCAGGGCACGATCTGCGCGGGCGGCCGCTACGATCCGCTGATCGAGCAGTTCGGCGGCAAGCCGACGCCGGCGGTGGGCTTCGCGATGGGCATCGAGCGCATCATCGAGCTGATGAAGGGCCTGGGCGACACCCAGGCACCAAGCCAGTGCGACGTCTACCTGGTGCACCAGGGCGAGGAAGCCCAGCAGCAGGCCTTCATCCTGGGTGAGCGCCTGCGGGATGCCGGCCTGGATGTTGTGTTACATTGCGCAACGCCGGCCGGCGCGGGCAGCTTCAAGAGCCAGATGAAGAAGGCCGACGGCAGCGGCGCCGCCTTCGCCGTGATCATCGGCGAGGACGAGGTCGCGTCCGGCCAGGCCGTGGTGAAAGCCATGCGCGGCGAGGCGAGCGAACAGCAGCAGTCGAAAGTGGCCTTCGAGGCGGTGGTCGATCACGTGGTCGACCAGATCGTCGGCGGCGGACACGATTGCGATGACGAGAACTGCAACGAGCACGGCCACCACCACCGTCCCTGATCCAGCAACAGACCGATCCACCACCACTAGAAAAACATAGAGCAGACCATGGCATACGACCTCGAAGAACAGGAACAGATAGCGAACTTCAAGGCCTTCTGGGCCCGTTTCGGCAACCTCATCATGGGCGTGCTGATCGTCGCGCTGCTGTCCTACGCCGGCTACAACTATTGGAAGTCGCACCAGCGCAACCAGGCGGTGGAAGCCTCGGCCCTGTACGACAGCCTGCAGGAATCGCTGGCCGCGAACGACAATGCCAAGGTCCAGCGCATCGCCGGCGACATGCAGCAAAAATACGCGGGCACCGTGTACGCGCAGATGGCAGCCCTGGGCGCGGCCAAGACCGCGTTCGAGGCGAACGACCTGAAGACCGCCAAGACCCAGCTGCAATGGGTGGTGGATAAGGGCGGCGAGGAATACCAGGCCATCGCCAAGGTGCGCCTGGCCGGCGTGCTGCTCGACGAGAAAGCCTATGACGCCGCCCTCAAGCTGCTGAACGACAAGTTCCCCGAGCAGTACGCGGCCGAAGTGGCGGACCGCAAGGGCGACGTGCTGGCGGCGCAGAACAAGCTGGCCGAAGCACGCCAGGCCTACGTGGCCGCGCTGGCCGCCATGCACAAGGATCATCCGGGCCGCCAGCTGGTCCAGGTGAAGCTCGAAGCCATCGGCGGCACCGTGCCGGCCGCGGCGGATGGGGCGAAACAAGCGCAAGCGCCCGCCGCCGCCGCTTAAGATCCCGATCGACAGGCCCGCGCCCGCCCCTGCGGCGAGCGCGGGCTTTGCGTCCTCTACAGTCCAGGAACAAGGTTAAAGAATATGCGTATTAGCAGCAAACTTGTCGGTGTTGGTGTACTGGCCCTGATGACGGGCTGTTCGAGCCTGAGCCCGTCCAGCGCGATCAACAAACTCAGCGGCCTGAATCCGTTCTCGTCGAAGTCGAAGGCCGACCAGCCGGCCGCGCTGGTCGAACTGCAGGCGACGATGGCCGTGCGCACCGCGTGGAAGCTGGACATCGGCAAGGCCGGCGCCTACCAGTTCTCGCCCGCGCTGGCGGGCAACACGGTGGTGGTGGCCGGCGCCGGCGGCGACATCGCACGGGTCGAGGCCACGACCGGCCGCCTGCTGTGGCGCACCAAGGCCGGCAGCGAACTGACGAGCGGCGTCGGCACCGACGGTAACCTGATCGTGGTCGGCGGCGCCAAGGGCAGCCTGATCGCGTTCGACATGGACGGCAACAAGCTGTGGACCTCGCAGCTGTCGAGCGAGCTGCTGTCGGCGCCCGCCGTGGGGCAGGGCATCGTCGTCGCGCGCAGCCTGGACAACCGCATCGTGGGCCTGGACGCCAAGACCGGCGACAAGAAATGGACCGTGCAGCGCACCTCGCCCGCGCTGACCCTGCGCACCGCGCCGGGCATGGTGGTGAGCGGCAGCGACGTCATCATCGCCCAGCCGGCCGGCCGCCTGTCGTCCTTCCTGCTGGCCACCGGCGCACCGCGCTGGGACGTCGAAGTGGGCGTCGGCCGCGGCGCCACCGAACTCGAACGCGTGACCGACATCGGCGGCTACCCGGTGCTGTTCGAGGGCGACGTCTGCGCCGTCACCTACCAGGGCCGGATCGGCTGCTTCGACGCCGCCGCCGGTTCGACCAAGTGGACCCGCGACATGTCGTCCGAAGTCGGGGTGGCGGTCGACCAGCGCTTCGTGTTCGCGCCGGACGACAAGGGCGCACTGTACGCCTACAACCGCGACACCGGCGCCAACGCCTGGAAGAACGACAAGCTGGCCTTCCGCCGCCTGTCCACGCCCGTCTCCTACGGCCGCGCCGTGGCGGTGGGCGACTACCAGGGCATCGTGCACTTCCTGTCGCGCGAGGATGGCGCTTTCCTGGCGCGCGCCGCCACCGATGGCAGCCCGATCGTGGGTACGCCGCTGGTGGCCGGATCGCACCTGATCTTTCAAACACAAAACGGAACTGTGGCCGCGATCGCGGTCGAATAGAATAAAACAATGAAGCCGGTAATTGCACTCGTTGGTCGCCCAAACGTCGGGAAGTCGACCCTATTCAACCGCCTGACCCGCTCGCGGGACGCGCTGGTGGCCGACCTCCCTGGCCTGACCCGCGACCGCCACTATGGCGAAGGCCGGATCGGCGAACGGCCGTTCCTGGTCATCGACACGGGCGGTTTCGAACCGGTCGCCAAGGAGGGCATCATGCACGAGATGGCGCTGCAGACGCGCCAGGCGGTGGCGGAAGCCGACGTCGTCGTGTTCATCGTCGATGGCCGCCAGGGACTGACTCCGCACGACAAGACCATCACCGACTACCTGCGCAAGCAGAACCGCAAGGTGATGCTGGTGGTGAACAAGTCGGAAGGCATGAAATACACCTCGGTCACCGCCGACTTCTACGAACTCGGCATGGGCGACCCGTACGTGATTTCCGCCGCCCACGGCGACGGCGTGCACGACCTCGTCAACGAGGCGCTCGACTTCGCGTTCGAGAACCGTCCCGACGAGGAAGACGAGCCGGAACACCCGGACCATGGCATCAAGATCGCCATCGTCGGCCGCCCGAACGTCGGCAAGTCGACCCTGATCAACACCCTGGTCGGCGAGCAGCGCGTGATCGCCTTCGACATGCCGGGCACCACCCGCGATTCGATCGAAGTGCCTTTCGAGCGCGAAGGCAAGAAGTACACGCTGATCGACACCGCAGGCATCCGCCGCCGCGGCAAGATCTTCGAAGCGATCGAGAAGTTTTCGGTGGTCAAGACCATGCAGTCGATCTCGGACGCCAACGTGATCATCCTGCTGCTCGACGCCCAGCAGGACATCTCGGAGCAGGACGCCCACATCGCCGGCTTCATCCTGGAATCGGGCCGGGCGCTGGTGGTGGCCGTCAACAAGTGGGACGGCCTGCAGTCGGACCAGCGCGACCAGGTCAAGACGGACCTCGACCGCAAGCTCGATTTCCTGTCCTTCGCCAAGACCCACTTCGTGTCGGCCCTGAAGGGTACCGGCATCAGCCAGCTGATGAAGTCGGTGGATGCGGCCTACGCCGCGGCGACCGCCAACCTGTCGACGCCGCGCCTGACGCGCGCGCTGCAGGAAGCGATCGAGAAGCAGGAACCGAAGCGCAAGGGCAGCACCCGTCCCAAGATGCGCTATGCGCACCAGGGCGGCCAGAATCCGCCGGTCATCGTCATCCACGGCAATGCGCTGGAAGCGGTCAGCGAGCCTTACAAGCGCTACCTGGAGAGGCACTTCCGCGATACCTTCAACCTGGTCGGGACCCCCGTGCGCCTGGAGCTGCGTACCGGTAAGAACCCGTTTGCCAAGGAGCAGAAATAGCCAGTGCAGTACGACAAAGAGTGGCGAAACAGGTTACAGTAGCTTAGGGCTTTCATTCGCCAAGCTGAATCGGGCCCAAGCACTTGAAATTTGGCAAATCGCCTCGACTTTTTAACTACAACAACATTACGGAGCTGTTATGAGCAACAAAGGGCAACTGTTACAAGACCCATTCCTGAACGCACTGCGCAAGGAGCACGTCCCCGTCTCCATCTACCTTGTGAACGGCATCAAACTGCAAGGCCATATCGAATCCTTCGACCAGTACGTCGTCCTGCTGCGTAACACCGTGACCCAGATGGTCTACAAGCATGCCATTTCCACCGTCGTCCCGGCTCGCGCCGTCAACCTTAACCTCGACTCCGAAGCAGAGTAAGGCCGATGGCTGACGCCCCCGGCAACACCACCATGCGCGCAGCGCTGGTCGGCATCGACTTCGGTACTGGCGACTTCACCGCCAGCCTGGAAGAGCTGTCCCTGCTTGCGCGCTCCGCCGGCGCCGACCCGATCACCACGATCACGGCCCGGCGCAGCAGTCCCGATCCCGCACACTTCGTCGGCAGCGGCAAGGCAGACGAAATCAAGCTGGCCTGCCAGCTCGACGCGATCGACATCGTCATCTTCAACCACGCCCTGTCGCCGGCCCAGCAGCGCAACCTCGAGCGCCGCCTGGAAGTGCGCGTGGTCGACCGTACCAGCCTGATCCTCGACATCTTCGCCCAGCGCGCCCAGAGCCACGAGGGCAAGCTGCAGGTCGAGCTGGCCCAGCTGCAGCACCTGGCCACGCGCCTGATCCGCGGCTGGACCCACCTGGAACGGCAAAAGGGCGGTATCGGCCTGCGCGGTCCGGGTGAAACCCAGCTCGAGACCGACCGCCGCCTGATCGGCGAACGTGTCAAGCAGCTGCGCGTCAAGCTGACCAAGCTGCGCAAGCAGCACGAGACCCAGCGCCGCCAGCGCGGACGCAACCAGACCTTCTCCGTGTCCCTGGTCGGCTATACCAACGCCGGCAAGTCGACCCTGTTCAACACGCTGACCAAGGCCGGCGTGTACGTGGCGAACCAGCTGTTCGCCACCCTCGACACCACCAGCCGCCGCCTGTACCTGGGCGACGAGGTGGGCAGCGTGGTCATCTCGGACACGGTCGGCTTCGTGCGCGAACTGCCGCACCAGCTGGTGGCGGCCTTCCGCGCCACGCTGGAAGAGACCATCCATGCCGACCTGCTGCTGCACGTGGTCGACGGCAATTCGCCGGTGCGCATGGAGCAGATCGAGCAGGTCAACGAGGTGCTGCGCGAGATCGGCGCCGACCACGTCCCGCAGATCCTGGTCTGGAACAAGATCGACGCGGCCGGGCTCGAGCCTGGAGTCGAGCGTGATGAGTATGATAAGATCAGCCGCGTTTTCGTCAGTGCCCACAGCGGAGCAGGCCTGGACCTGCTGCGCGAAGCCATCGTCGAGGCGGCGAAGGCGGCACGCTCGGAAGATGTGCGCGATGGGGAAGAACCGGCGGTGGGCGGCTCCCCGGTCAATCCCACAGAGAACAATATGACCAACTCCACCCATCTCGGGCCACACTAGCCTATGCTCGTTTCTTTACTCAAGCGTTGCGGCATCAAACTGTCGCTCAACGACCCGCGCTGGGGCCACCGGCCGCAGGGCGACCACAAGGCCCAGGAGGGCCGCCGGCCGGGTGAAGGCCCGCCCGACCTCGATCAACTCTGGCGCGACTTCAATGCGCGCCTCAACCGCATGTTCGGCGGCCGCAACAATGGCGGCGGCGACGGCGGCAATGGCGGCACGGGCCGCGGCGACATGCGCGGCGCCGGCGTGACGGCCGGCGTGGTCGCGGCCATCGTGGCCCTGATCTGGCTCGCCAGCGGCGCCTTCATCGTGCAGGAAGGCCAGACCGGCGTGGTCACCACCTTCGGCAAGCTGAGCCATACGACCGGCTCTGGCTTCAACTGGCGCTGGCCGTATCCGATCCAGGCCCACGAGACGGTGAACGTGTCGCAGATTCGTACCGCCGAAATCGGCTACCGCGCGAACGTGCGCAACAAGCAGCCGCAGGAATCGCTGATGCTGACCGATGACGAGAACATCATCGACATCCAGTTCGCGGTGCAGTACACGCTGAAGGACCCGGTGCAGTGGCTGTTCAACAACCGCGAGAACGACGAGACCGTGCGCCAGGTGGCCGAGACCGCGATCCGCGAAGTGGTCGGCCGCAGCAAGATGGACTTCGTGCTGTACGAGGGCCGCGAGAAGGTGGCGGTGGACGTGCACCAGATGATGCAGCAGATCCTGGACCGCTACGCGCTGGGCGCCCTGGTCACCAACGTGACCATGCAGGGCGTGCAGCCGCCGGAGCAGGTGCAGGAAGCCTTCGACGACGCCGTCAAGGCCGGCCAGGACCGTGCCCGCGCCAGGAACGAAGGCGAGGCCTATGCCAACCAGGTGATTCCGCAGGCGCGCGGCCAGGCCTTCCGCCTGCAGCAGGACGCCGAAGCCTACCGCTCGATGGTGGTGGAAAACGCGACTGGTAACGCCTCGCGCTTCGACCAGGTGGTGGCGGCCTATGCCAAGGCCCCGGCCGTCACGCGCGACCGCATGTACATCGACACCATGCAGCAGATCTTCTCCAGCACCAGCAAGGTGATGGTCGATTCGCGCGCCGGCAATCCGATGATCTACCTGCCGCTGGACAAGCTGATCGGCCAGAACGCCGGTGCCGACGGCGTCGGCAGCAAATCGGGTCCGGTGCCGGTGCCGCAGTCGGCGCCGCCGGCGGACGTCATGCAAGCCATGGATTCGGTGCGCCAGCGCGACAGCCGCAGCCGCGATTCCTCACGTGACCGGGAGAGCCGTTAATGAACCGCCTCGTAACTTTATTTGTGGCGGGCTTCATTGCCCTGATGCTGCTGTCCTCGACCGTGTTCGTGGTGGACCAGCGCCGCTTCGCCATCGTGTTTGCCCTCGGTAAGGTCGGGGATGTGATCACCGAACCGGGCCTGCACTTCAAGCTGCCGCCGCCGTTCCAGAACGTGATCTACCTGGACAAGCGTATCCTGACCCTGGATACCCCTGACGCCGACCGTTTCATCACGGCCGAGAAGAAGAACATCCTGGTGGACGCCTTCATGAAGTGGCGCATCACCGATCCGCGCCTGTACTACGTCAGCTTCGGCGGCGACGAGAACCGCGCGCGCGACCGCCTGTCGCAGATCATCAAGGCGGCCCTGAACGACGAGATCACCAAGCGCACCGTGCGCGAAGTGATCTCCGGCGAGCGTGGCCGCGTGATGGAAGCGGTGAAGCAGAAGGTGATCGCCGAGGCCAGGGAGATCGGCGTGGGCGTGGTGGACGTGCGCCTCAAGCGCGTCGACTACATCGAGCAGATCAACAACTCGGTGTACGAACGCATGAAGGCCGAGCGCGTGCGCGTGGCCAACGAACTGCGTTCGACCGGCGCCGCTGAATCCGAGCAGATCCGCGCCGACGCCGACCGCCAGCGCACCGTGATCATCGCCGAAGCCTTCCGCGAGGCCGAGAAGGTCAAGGGCGAGGGCGATGCCAAGGCCACCGCGATCTATGCGGAATCCTTCGGCAAGAACCCGGAGTTCGCCAAGTACTACCGTTCGCTCGAAGCCTACCGCGCGACCTTCAAGAACCGCGGCGACGTGATGGTGGTGGATCCGAACTCGGAATTCTTCAAGTACTTCAAGCAGCCGGGCAGCAAGTAATCCGGTGTGGCTTTCGCAGGGTGGGCGGACTCCCCGCTCACCCTGCCTATCGGTCTATACAAGCGTTGCAACATGGCACTCTGACAAGCTATCCAGCCTGTCAAACCAACATCCCCCGCCTACGCCTTATCATTTTCGGGTAAAATTGACGATTCGGCGCGCGCACCGTGCGCCGGCACGCCTGTGCCTATTGCATTGCTCTTTACAAACAACCCGTAAGCTGTCTGCCCATGCCAAATTGGCTATTGCCTGAAAATATCGCCGATGTCTTGCCGTCCGAGGCGCGCAAGATCGAGGATCTGCGCCGCAAGATGCTCGATACCTTCCGCCTGTACGGCTATGAACTGGTGATGCCGCCGCTGCTCGAGTACGTCGAGTCGCTGCTGGCCGGGGCAGGGCAGGACACCGAGCTGCGCACCTTCAAGGTGGTCGACCAGCTGTCCGGCCGCCTGCTCGGCCTGCGTGCCGACATGACCACGCAGGTGGCGCGCATCGACGCCCACCTGCTCAACCGCGACACCGTCACCCGCCTGTGCTATGCCGGCAGCGTGCTGCACACCCGTCCCTCGGGCCTGCACGCCACCCGCGAGCCGATCCAGATCGGTTGCGAGATCTACGGCCACGCCGGCCTGGAAGCCGATGCCGAGATCCAGGAGCTGGCGCTCGGTGCGCTCGCGTTGGCCGGCTTCGACAGCGTTCGCCTCGACCTGTGCCACGTGGGCATCCTGCGCGCCTTGCTGGCCGAAGACCCGGCCGCGCGCCGCGACGAAGCCCAGCTCATCGCCATGCTGCGTGCCAAGGATACGCCCGGCCTGGACGCCATCACGCAAAATTATTACCCCGCGACCCGCAAGGCCCTGCTGGCGCTGCCGCACCTGTACGGCGACGTCGAGGTGCTGGGCCGCGCGAAGGAAGCCTTGCCGGCGCTGCCCGGCATCACCCGTGCGCTGGCCGAACTGGCCGCGCTGGCGGCGAGCGCCATCGGCCGCGCCGAAGTGGCGATCGACCTGGCCGACCTGCGCGGCTACCAGTACGAAAGCGGCGCCATGTTCGCGCTCTACGTGCCGGGCCTGCCGAACGCGGTGGCCAGGGGCGGGCGCTACGACCATGTGGGCGAAGCGTTCGGGCGCGCGCGTCCGGCCACCGGCTTTTCGCTCGACCTGCGCGAACTGGCGCGGCTGCTGCCGCTTGCTTCGCGCAAGCATTCGATCCGCGCGCCGTGGGGGAATGCGCCGGAACTGAAGGAAAAAATCGCTGACCTGCGCAAGGCAGGCGAAGTCGTGATCCAGTCCATGCCGGGTCACGACAATGTTCAGGACGAGTTCGAGTGCGACCGCGTGCTCGTCCTCGAAAACGGAAATTGGATTCTCAAAAACTTAGGTTAAGTGATGTCAAATACTAACGTGGCAAAGAACGTCGTTGTCATCGGCACCCAGTGGGGCGATGAAGGTAAAGGCAAGATCGTCGACTGGCTGACCGACCATGCGGCCGGCGTCGTCCGTTTCCAGGGCGGCCATAACGCGGGTCACACCCTCGTGATCAAGGGCCAGAAGACCGCGCTGCAGTTGATCCCCTCGGGCATCATGCGCGAAGGCGTGGCCTGCTACATCGGCAACGGCGTTGTCGTCTCGGTCCCGGACGTGATGCGCGAAATCGACAAGCTGCAGGCCGCCGGCATCGAAGTGGTGTCGCGCCTGAAGATCTCGGAAGCCTGCCCGGTCATCCTGCCTTACCACGTCGCCATCGACAAGGCGCGTGAAGCCAAGCGCGGCGAGAACAAGATCGGCACCACCGGCAAGGGCATCGGCCCGGCCTACGAAGACAAGGTCGCCCGCCGTGCGATCCGCATCGCCGACCTGCTCAACGAAGAGCGCTTCGCCGAGAAGCTCAAGGAAAACCTCGAGTACCACAACCACGTGCTGGTCAACTACCTGGGCGCCGATCCGATCGACTTCCAGACGACCTACGACGACGCCATGGCCCTGGTCCCGCGCCTGCGCCCGATGGTGGGCGACGTCTCGTCGCAGCTGTACGCCGCCCACAAGGCCGGCGGCAGCCTGCTGTTCGAAGGCGCGCAAGGCTCGCTGCTCGACGTCGACCACGGCACCTACCCGTTCGTCACCTCGTCGAACTGCGTGGCGGGCAATGCCGCCGCCGGCGCCGGCGTCGGTCCGGGCATGCTGCATTACATCCTCGGCATCACCAAGGCCTACACGACCCGCGTGGGTTCGGGTCCGTTCCCGGCCGAACTGCCGACCGACGCCGGTGTGGGCGAGCACCTGTCGCGCATCGGCCACGAGTTCGGCACCGTGACCGGCCGTGCCCGCCGCTGCGGCTGGTTCGACGCCGCGCTGCTGCGCCGCTCGGTGCAGATCAACGGCGTGTCGGGCATGTGCCTGACCAAGCTGGACGTGCTGGACGGTATCGAGTCGCTGAAGCTGTGCACCGGCTACAAGATCGACGGCCGCGAGGTGGACATCTTCCCGGTTGGCGCCGAAGAAGCCGCGCTGTGCGAACCGGTGTACGAAGAGATGCCTGGCTGGCTTGACTCGACCGTCGGCGCCAAGTCGATGGAAGAACTGCCGGCCAATGCCCGCGCCTATATCAAGCGCATCGAAGAACTGGTGGGCGTGCCGATCGACATGGTGTCGACCGGCCCGGACCGGGAAGAAACCATCGTGCTGCGCCATCCGTTCGCTGCATAAGACCCATTATAAAAATAGGAATAGCCTGAAATGAACACCCCTGCATCGACCGACAAGGACCTCTGGGTTTCGTGGGACGAGTACAACCGCCTGGTCGAGCGCCTCGCGCTGCAAGTGTACGAATCGAACTGGAAGTTCGACATGGTGCTGTGCCTGGCGCGCGGCGGCGTGCGTCCGGGCGACGTGATCTCGCGCATCTTCGATGTGCCGCTGGCGATCCTGTCGACCAGCTCCTACCGCGAAGAAGCCGGCACCAAGCAGGGCAACCTGGACATCGCCAAGTACATGACGATGACCAAGGGCCCGCTGGCAGGCCGCATCCTGCTGGTCGACGACCTGGCCGATTCGGGCGTGACCCTGCAACGGGTGCGCGAGCACCTGCAGGCCAACTACCCGGACGTCTCGGAAGTGCGTTCGGCCGTGATCTGGGTGAAAGGCACGTCAAGCTTCACGCCGGACTACCACCTGGAAGACCTGCCGCACAATCCGTGGATCCACCAGCCCTTCGAAGACTACGACGGCCTGCGTCCGCACCAGCTGGCGGCGTGGATGAAGAAGTTCGAACAGTAAGCTGCTTCGCCATCCAGGCAAAGCGAACGGGCAGGAAAGGCGCAAGCCTTTCCTGCCCGTTTCGCATTGATCAGCCGCTCTCGTGAAGCGGCGCCCGCGGCGCGCGATGCAGCTCCGTTCGTGGCGGAGGTTCGGAGCGGCGCGGCAAGGTCTCGATAAAGTCCCTTCATCATAGTGACAGCATGCAAAAAGGTGCTTTCGTAGTTTCCCGGTATCTCCGGATTTATGGGAGAATCTCCTGTGTCAATTAGAAAACATAGGGATTTCTTCTCATGCACCTCGATGCAAAGCCCAAAAAGGACGAACTCGACGAGATCGACCGCAAGATCCTGCGCATCCTGCGGGTCGAGGGCCGCATCACCAACCAGGCGCTGGCCGAGCGTGTGCACCTCTCGCCCACGCCCTGCTGGAACCGGGTGCGCGCCCTGGAAGAGCAGGGCTATATCGAAGGCTATGCCGCGATCCTGTCCCAGCGCGCGCTGGGCCTGCCGGACACGGTGCTGATCGAAGTGACGCTGGACCGGCACGACGACGACATGCTGGTCCGGTTCGGCGAGGAACTGGCCAGGCTGCCCGAGGTGATGGAGGCGAACCTGCTGACCGGCGACTACGACTACCTGATCAAGGTGGCGGTCTCCGGCACGGAAGGCTACGAACGCTTCCTGCGCACCCGCCTGTACAAGATCCCCGGCATCCGCCACAGCCGCTCGACCTTCGTGCTGCGCACCCTGAAGCGGGTCCATTCGGTAGAGCCCTGAAACCGATCAAATGTGTGTGGCGGCATGCCACTCTGTTAAGATGCGGCCTGCCGCGCCGGACCCTCGACAATAACAATCATGACCCAAAGTTTTTTCCAGACCTTCATCCTGCTGATCCTGGTGACCGATCCCTTCGGTAACGTGCCGCTGTTCGCGGCCGCCCTGAAGGACGTTCCGGTCCAGCGCCGGCCCCGCATCGTCGTGCGCGAATGCGCGATCGCATTCCTGCTGCTGCTGGTATTCATGTTCTTCGGCCAGCACTTCCTGGCGGCCCTGCACCTGTCGCCGGTGGCGCTGCGCATCGGCGGCGCGGTGATCCTCCTGATCATCGCGATCCGCATGATCTTCCCCCATCCTGACGGCGTGCTCGGCCGCAGTGAAGGGGGCGAGCCTTTCATCGTGCCGCTGGCGATTCCCGCGCTGGCCGGTCCATCGGCGCTGGCCACGGTGCTGCTGTTCAGTTCCGGCAGCCTTGCCGAGACCATGGTGCATGTGGCGGCGCTGGCCGCCGTGGGCGTCGTCTGGCTGGCCGTGTTCCTCAGCGCCGAACGCCTGCAGCAAAAGCTCGGCCCGCAGGTGATGACGGCCTTCGAGCGCCTGATGGGCCTGATCCTGACGGCGATGTCGGTCGAGATGCTGCTGGGCGGTATTCGCGAGTTCGTGCAAACCCTGTGACCGCAGGCGTGCGGAGGCAAGCGACCTCTTTCTGGCACACTCTTGCCAAGACGATCAGTACGGCCAAGGCCATATGCAACAGAGAATGAACAGCGAACACCAGACGCCTTCCGAATGGCTGCCCTTCCTCAGCGGGGGCGGCCAGATGGGCGCCATGATGCGGGCCCATGACTGGTCGGTCTCGCCCCTGGGGCACCCGCGCGGCTGGCCGCAGGCGCTGCGCACGACGGTCGGGCTGATGCTCAATTCGAAGTTCCCCATGTTCGTGGCCTGGGGTCCGGAGCTGGGCTTCCTGTACAACGATTCCTACGCGACCATCCTGGGCGAAAAGCACCCGCAGGCGCTGGGCAGGCGCTTCCACGACATCTGGCGCGAGATCTGGGACGACATCCACCCGCTGATCGTGCGCGCGCTCAAGGGCGAGTCCACCTACATGGACCGGCTGCCGCTGCGCATGAACCGCCATGGCTACGACGAGGACACCTGGTTCCGCTTTTCCTATTCGCCCGTGCGCGACGAGGACGGCACCGTGGCCGGCATGTACTGCGCCTGCGTCGAGATGACCGGCGAAGTGCTGGCGGAACGCTATCGCGAACAGGAGAACCAGCGCCTGATGACGCTGTTCGAGCAGGCGCCCGGCATCTTCGCCGTGCTGCGCGGCCCGGACCACGTGTTCGAGATCGCCAACGAATCCTACCTGCAGCTGATCGGCCGCCGCGAGCTGATCGGCAAGCCGGCGCGCGAGGCCTTGCCCGAAGTGGCCGGGCAGGGTTTCTTCGAACTGCTCGACCAGGTCTACCATTCGGGCGAGCCCTTCGTTGGCCATGCGGTGCCGGTGCGGGTCCAGCGCGACGCCAGCGGGCCGCTGGAAGAGCGCTACGTCGACTTCGTGTACCAGCCGATCCGCGGTCCCAAGGGCGAGGTGGAAGGCATCTTCGTGGAAGGCAGCGATGTCACCGTGCGCAAACGGGTGGAGGATGACCTGCGCGCCGCCAACCGCCAGAAGGACCAGTTCCTGGCGATGCTGGCGCACGAGCTGCGCAACCCGCTGGCCCCGATCACCACCGCCGCCCAGCTGCTGCAGCGCGGCAGCCTCGATCCGCAGCGGGCGCGCCATGCGAGCGAGATCATCGTGCGCCAGGCCGAGCACATGACCGACCTGGTGAACGACCTGCTGGACGTCTCGCGCGTGACGCGCGGACTGGCCGAGATCGAGAAGGAAGACCTGGACGTGGCCAGCATCGTGCACGGCGCCGTGGAGCAGGTGCGGCCGCTGCTGGACGCGAGGCGCCACGCGCTGAGGATCGAGCTGCCGCCGCAGGCTCTGCACGTCTCGGGCGACCGCACGCGCCTGGTGCAGGTGGTGTCCAATATCCTGAACAACGCGGCCAAGTACACCCCTTCCGGCGGCGAGATCGCGCTGCGCGTGCGCAGCGAAGAGGGCGAAGCCGTGATCGCCGTGCGCGACAACGGCCAGGGCATCGACCCCCAGGTGCTGCCCTACATCTTCGACCTGTTCACCCAGGCCGAACGCACCCCCGACCGCTCCCAGGGTGGCCTGGGCATCGGCCTGGCGCTGGTGAAGAGCCTGGTAGCCCTGCATGGCGGCCGGGTGGCCGCCCACAGCGAAGGCGTCAACCACGGCAGCGAATTCGTGGTGCGCCTGCCGCTGCTGCGCGCCGCGCCGGCGCCGGACGCGGGGCGCCCACAAGCGCAGGGGCAGGAAGGCCCGGTGCGGGTGCTGGTGGTCGACGACAATGCCGATGCGGCCCAGATGCTGGCCACCCTGCTGGAGGCGCACGGGCACGCCGTGAGCGTCGAGTACGACGGCACCACCGGCCTGGCACGCGCCCTGCGCGAGCAGCCCGAGGTCATGCTGCTCGATATCGGCTTGCCCGACATGGACGGCCACGAGCTGGCGCGCCGCCTGCGCGCCGCGCCCGATACCGCCGGCGCCTGCCTGATCGCGCTCACCGGCTATGGCCAGAACGAAGACCGCGAACGCGCGCGCGAAGCCGGCTTCGACCGCCACCTGGTCAAGCCGGCCGACCTGTCCGAACTGCTGCACATCCTGGCGGCGGTGCGCGGCACGGGCGGCTGAACGCCCGGCCATCCGTGCGCGGCGCGTGGGCGCGGCCGGTGTAAGCTGAGCCCGGGACAACAACGGGGCAGGTCATGAGAAGCTGGAGAATCGCGGAGCGCGACGTGGCGCTCGACCGCAGCTGCGAAGGCGCGCGCAAGAGCGGGGGACACTGGCACGCCGAGGGCTGCCCGGCGCTGTACGCGGCCATGACGGTGGAGCTGGCGGTGCTGGAAAAATTCGTCCACGCCGAGGGCGACCAGCAGGACCTGGTGCTGGTGGCGGTGGACCTGCCGGACGACCCGGCGCTGGGTCTGGACGTGGCGCGCGATGCGCTACCGGACGGCTGGGACGACCTGGACGACGGCGGCAGCGCTGCCGAATTCGGTACCGCCTTCCTGCAACAGCGCCACCACCTCTACATGCGGGTGCCCTCGGTAATCGTGGGCGAGGGGGGCAACCTGGTCATCAATCCCGCGCATCCGGCGTATGCCCGGGTAAAGCTCAGCATCGCGCGCAGCTACCGCTTCGATCCGCGGATGTTCGGCCGGCCCGCGTAGCATGACCGGCCGCGGGACGGACGGGAACCCTACTTGCCCAGGATCGACACCACGTTGTCCGCCCCCGGCGCCCCGAAGGCCTGCTGCTTGAGCACATGCAGCTGGTCGCGCACCTGCGCCGCCTTTTCGAACTCGAGGTTTTTGGCATGGTCGACCATGAGCTTCTCGAGACGCTTGATCTCCTTGCTGATCTGCTTCTCGCTCATCGACTCGACCTTGGCCGTGGCCGCCTCGTCGACCAGGCCTTCGCCCATCGCCCGTTGCGCGGCGTTGCTGTAGACGCCGTCGATCATGTCCTTGATCTTCTTGTTCACGCCCTTCGGCACGATGCCGTGCGCCTCGTTGAAGGCGATCTGCTTGGCGCGCCGGCGTTCGGTCTCGTCGATCGCCTTCTTCATCGAGTCGGTCATCTGGTCGGCGTACAGGATCGCCACGCCGTTCAGGTTGCGCGCCGCGCGGCCGATGGTCTGAATCAAGCTGCGTTCGGAACGGAGGAAACCTTCCTTGTCCGCATCCAGCACCGCCACCAGCGACACTTCCGGCAAGTCCAGGCCTTCGCGCAGCAGGTTGATGCCGACCACCACATCAAAAGTGCCCAGGCGCAGGTCGCGCAGGATCTCGACGCGCTCCACGGTCTCGATGTCGCTGTGCAGGTAGCGCACCTTGATGCCGTGGTCGCTCAGGTATTCGGTGAGCTGCTCGGCCATGCGCTTGGTCAGCGTGGTCACCAGCACGCGCTCGTCCCTGGCGATGCGGTCGGTGATCTCGCTCATCAGGTCTTCCACCTGCGAGCGGGCCGGCTTGACGATCACTTTCGGGTCGACCAGGCCGGTGGGGCGCACCACCTGCTCGACCACGTTGTCGGCCTTGCCCTTCTCGTACTCGGCCGGGGTGGCCGACACAAAAATGGTCTGGCGCATCTTGTTCTCGAATTCCTCGAACTTCAGCGGCCGGTTGTCCAGCGCCGAGGGCAGGCGGAAGCCATAGTCGACCAGGTTGACCTTGCGCGAGCGGTCGCCGTTGTACATCGCGTTGAGCTGGCCGATCATCACGTGCGACTCGTCCATGAACATCAGCGCGTCCTTGGGCAGGTAGTCGATCAGGGTCGGCGGCGGTTCGCCCGGCATCGAGCCGGACAGATGGCGCGAGTAATTCTCGATGCCCTTGGTAAAACCGATCTCGGCAAGCATCTCGAGGTCGAAGCGGGTGCGCTGCTCGAGGCGCTGTTCCTCGATCAGCTTGTTCTCTTTACGGAAGTACTCGAGGCGGTCGCGCAGCTCGGCCTTGATCGATTCGACCGCGCGCAGCACGGTCGAGCGCGGCGTCACGTAGTGCGAGCCCGGATACACGGTGAAGCGCGGGATCTTCTGCCGCACGCGGCCCGTGAGCGGATCGAACAGCTGCAGCGATTCGATCTCGTCGTCGAACATCTCGACCCGGATCGCCAGTTCCGCGTGCTCGGCCGGGAAGATGTCGATGGTGTCGCCGCGCACGCGGAAGGAACCGCGCGCGAAGTCCATCTCGTTGCGCGTGTACTGCATCTGGATCAGGCGCGCGATGATGTCGCGCTGGGCCACCTTGTCCTTGTGACGCAGCGTCAGGATCATCTTGTGGTATTCGTTCGGGTTACCGATACCGTAGATCGCCGACACGGTGGCGACGATGACGACATCGCGCCGCTCCATCAGCGACTTGGTGCACGACAGGCGCATCTGCTCGATGTGCTCGTTGATCGACGAGTCCTTTTCGATGAACAGGTCGCGCTGCGGCACGTAGGCTTCCGGCTGGTAGTAGTCGTAGTAGGAGACGAAATACTCGACCGCGTTCTGCGGGAAGAACTCGCGGAATTCCGCATACAGCTGGGCCGCCAGCGTCTTGTTCGGCGCAAACACGATGGCCGGACGGCCGGCCTTGGCGATGACGTTCGCCATCGTGTAGGTTTTACCGGAACCGGTCACCCCGAGCAGGGTCTGGTACATCAGGCCGTCGTCGATGCCCTCGATCAGGCCTTCGATCGCGGTCGGCTGGTCACCGGCCGGCGGGAAGGGCTGGTGCAGCTTGAAGGGCGAGCCGGGGTAGGTGATGACGGTGGGTTCCGGAGCGTTTGCGATGGATAAATCAGCCATACTTTCAGACCTTTGCTAGAATGGGAGTCCGCTTGCGGCACTGCAGCATGACTATACAAGCAGTGTCGTTCTCTACAACCGCTGCGAACCCACCGACGAAATCCAGTTTATCACGATGACTTCCACAGCCTCCGCCAGCCTCTTCGGCGCCATCGACATGGCGCCCCGCGACCCGATCCTGGGCATTACCGAAGCGTTCAACGCCGATACCAACCCGGCCAAGATCAACCTGGGCGTCGGCGTCTACTATGACGATAAAGGCAAGGTTCCTTTGCTGCAGTGCGTGCAAAAGGCGGAAGCGAAGCTGATGGAGCAGCCGGCGCCGCGTACCTACCTGCCGATCGAAGGGCTGGCGAGTTACGACAAGGCCGTGCAAGAGTTGGTATTTGGGGCCGACAGCGCCGTAATTCAAGAGAAGCGTGCGGTCACCGTGCAGGCCCTGGGCGGCACCGGCGCGCTCAAGCTGGGCGCCGATTTCCTCAAGCGTTTCGCGCCTGGTTCGGATGTCTACATCAGCGACCCGAGCTGGGAAAACCACCGCGCGCTGTTCGAGAGCGCCGGCTTCACCGTCAACAACTATACCTATTACGACCCGGCTACCCACGGCGTGAATTTCGAGGGCATGCTGGCTTCCTTGAGGGCGATGCCGCGCGGCTCGATCGTCGTGCTGCACGCCTGCTGCCATAACCCGACCGGTGCTGATCTCACCCAGGACCAGTGGACCCAGGTCATCTCGGCCGTCGTCGACAATGGCCTGGTGCCTTTCCTCGACATGGCCTACCAGGGCTTCGGCGCCGGCATCGCGGAAGACGGCGCCGTGGTGCGCCGTTTCGCCGAGACCGGCGTGCCGCTGCTGGTGTCGAACTCGTTCTCGAAGTCCTTCTCGCTGTACGGCGAGCGCGCCGGCGCGCTGTCGATCGTGGCCACCAGCTTTGATGAAGCGGCGCGCGTGCTGTCGCAGCTGAAGCGCGTGATCCGCACCAACTACTCGAACCCGCCGACCCATACGGCCAAGGTAGTCGCGATGGTGCTGTCGACCCCGGAACTGCGCCAGCTGTGGGAAGAGGAACTGGCCGGCATGCGCGTGCGTATCAAGGAAATGCGCGGCGCCATGGTGGAGAAGCTGAAGGAAAAGGCGCCGGGCCACGATTTCGAGTTCGTGCGCGAGCAGGTCGGCATGTTCTCGTACTCGGGCCTGACCAAGGAGCAGGTCGGCAAGCTGCGCGAGCAGTCGATCTATGCGGTGGACACGGGCCGCATCTGCGTGGCGGCCCTGAATTCGACCAATCTCGACCGCGTCGTTGACGCCGTGGCAAAGGTGCTTTAAAATCGCGGCTCTTCGGAATTGCAGCAGTTTCGATTCCGGAGAGCAGCAAAAGTGGCTGTGTGACATGCGCTGAATTTGACAGCGTGGCACTGCAAACATATAATGCTGCAATCAATTCCCTGATAGCTCAGTCGGTAGAGCGACGGACTGTTAATCCGCAGGTCCCTGGTTCGAGTCCAGGTCGGGGAGCCAGAATTCGGAAGGCCACATCGCAGGATGTGGCCTTTTTTGTTTTTCGGGGTCGCCCAGTGAAGCATCTACCATCGAGCAAACGCATCGCCATCGCGGGACAGGTCCTGCGCTTTTCGCTGTCGGAGCAGGGCAGTCCGACCATCGTCCTGCTCGGCGGGTCGGGCAGTGCGCTGGAAACCTGGCACAAGCTGTACCCCGACATCGAGGAGCTCGGCACGGTGCTGGCCTACGACCGCGCCGGGGTGGGCGGCAGCAGCCGGGCGCGCGAAGCACAGCTGGGCACGACCGTGGTCCTGCAGCTGCGCGCGCTGCTTCGCGAATCCGGCGCCAGGCCGCCTTTCCTGCTCGTGGGCCACGCCTTCGGCGGCCTGCATGCGAACCTGTTCGCGCGGCTCTATCCGGAAGAAACCTGCGGCGTGCTGTTCCTGGAAGCGACGGCGCCGGACGACGTGCTGCACCTGAAGCGCCGGCGCTCCTGGTTGCAGCGGGCGGCGGCCGGCCTGCTCGACCGGGTGTCGCCGCTGGACCCGGATGACGAAGTCAGCAACGAAGAAGAGACCGTGGCGGAGATCGCCGAGGCTCCGGACTTCCCGCCAGTACCGGTGACGGTGCTGTCGGGCGCACGGCGCCTGCCGCGCTGGATCGTCTCGCGTGCTGCGGCGCAGGAGCGGGCGCGCAACCAGGACGGCCTGGCGCGCCTGTCGCCGCTGGGCGAGCGGGTGCTGGCCACGCGCAGCGCCCACTTTCCGCAGTCGTCGGAACCGCAGCTGGTGCTGGACAGCCTGGCGGCGCTGGCGCGGCGCGCGAGGCGCTGAGAATCTTGCTTTTCGATAGCATAGTGCTTCGCATAATCGAAAAGCGCTGCTATAATATGGCCTCTTTTCCCTGATAGCTCAGTCGGTAGAGCGACGGACTGTTAATCCGCAGGTCCCTGGTTCGAGTCCAGGTCGGGGAGCCAGAATGCGAAGGGCCGCGTGTGAACGCGGCCCTTCTTGTTTGGTCGTGGCCGGTGCCGGATAGTTTATAAAAGACACTGGTCAAATCCAGACCGGGTCGCTATAATGCGGCCTCCTTTCCCTGATAGCTCAGTCGGTAGAGCGACGGACTGTTAATCCGCAGGTCCCTGGTTCGAGTCCAGGTCGGGGAGCCAGAATACGAAGGGCCGCGTGTGAACGCGGCCCTTTTTGTTTATTCGGCGCGCGTGCCCGGCACCCGCCCGGCCTGCCGCCGCCGTGTCAGCGGAATTTCTTGCGGTTCGATGTGGCGGTGCGGGCATAGAAGCCGGGCGGCTTCTTCGCCACCCAGTCGATGAAGCCCCGTATATCCGCGTGCCCACGCAGCGCGTCCCAGGTGTGGTAGTGCTGCAGCAGTTCGCGTTCGGTCAGGGCGGAATGGATCTTGCGGTGGCAGATTTTATGGATCGGAAACTGCTCCTTGCCCTTGAAGCTTTTCGGAACCAGGTGGTGGCGGTCGATGTTGACGTTTCCCAGCACGCGGCCGCACAGCGGGCAGTGGGCTTCCTGTGCAGGGGGCGTCTCCTGGGGTTCGGCGCGGCGCTTGAACATGGGGACAAGATGGCGCCGGCAGTCCTGAAACGCAAGGCGCACGCCTCAAATCCATCATTTCTGTCCACTCTCCCGAATGTAGTAGAATCAACGCTTACCTTTTTGCAAGATCGTGACGCATCTTCGAGTCCGCCGCAATGATTGACGATCGCCCTGAATGTTCCGTTCTCCTCATCGACGATGAGCCCTTCGCGCAAGACATCATTGCGCACGGCCTGCAGGGCTGCACTGGCCACACCCTGTGCTACGAGTCGAGTCCGGCGCGCGCGGTGGAGGTGGCGCGCGAGGTGCGCGCGACCGTGGTGCTGGTCGACTTGCGCATGCCCGACCTGGACGGGTTCGAGGTGACCGCGCGCCTGCGCGCCCATCCCGACACCGAAGACCTGCCGGTCATCGTGCTCTCCTCCGAAGACGACCCCGACATCAAGGCGCGCGCCTTCGCGGTGGGCGCCAACGACTACCTGGTCAAGTGGCCCGATCCGCGCGAACTGGTGGCGCGGGTGCGCTACCACAGCGGCGCCTGCATCGCGCGGCGCCAGCGCGACGCCGCTTTCGCCTCGCTGCGGGTGAGCCAGGAGCAGCTGGCCGCCAGCCAGTCGGCGCTGCACCAGGCCCAGAAGATGGAAGCGATCGGGCAGCTCACCGGCGGCGTGGCGCACGACTTCAACAATGTCCTGCAGATCATCGGCGGCAACCTGCAGCTGCTGAAACTGGTGGGCAACCTGAGCGACAGCGCGAAAAGCCGGGTCGAGATGGCGCTGTCAGGCGTCGAGCGCGGCGCCAAGCTGGCCGCCCACCTGCTGGCCTTCGCGCGGCGCCAGCCGCTGCAGTCGGTGGTGATCGATCCCGGCCACCTGCTGCGCGAGATGGACGACATGATGCGGCGCGTGCTGGGCCCGAGCGCGCGGGTGGTCACCGAGATCGCGCCCGGCCTGGGCAGCACCATGGTCGACCCGAACCAGCTCAACAATGTACTACTGAACCTGGCGATCAATGCGCGCGACGCCATGGGCGGGGCCGGCACCCTGACCATCCGCGCCTGCAATATCGATGCGCCGGCCGGTGCCGAGCCCGCCTCCGCTCCCGCTTCCGCGCTCCCGGCCGAGATACCGCACGGCCATTTCGTGATGATCGAGGTGGCCGACACCGGCAGGGGCATGGCGCAGGAAGTGCTGCTGCGCGCCTTCGAACCCTTCTTCACCACCAAGCCGACCGGGCAGGGCACGGGCCTGGGCCTGTCGATGGCCTACGGTTTCGTCAAGCAGTCCGGCGGCGAGATCGTGCTGCGCAGCGAACCGGGCCAGGGCACCAGCGTGCGCATCTACCTGCCGCGCAGCGACGCCGCGCCGGCCCCTGTCGAACAGGTGGCCAGCGCGCCGCTCACCGGCGGCCTGGAAACCATCCTGGTGGTCGAGGACGAGCCGGAAGTGCGTTCCTCGACCTGCGGCATCCTGTCCGCGCTCGGCTACGACGTGCTGGAAGCGCCCGATGCCGAGAGCGCGGTGAAGATCATCGAGAGCGGCCGCCATGTGGACCTGGTGTTTTCCGACGTGATCATGCCGGGTCCGGTGAGCAGTCTGCAGCTGGGCGAGATCGCGCGTCGCTGGCTGCCCTGGGTACAGGTGCTGTATACCTCGGGCTATGCGGAAGGGGTGCTGGCGCACGAGGGCAAGCTGGATGCCTCGGTGCACCTGCTGCAGAAGCCCTACCATCCGGACGCGCTGAGCATGCGCATCCGTCACCTGCTGCGTCACGCCAGGCGCGGCCAGCAGGCCGCCGCGCGCCAGGCCGACCTGCACCAGGCGCCGGTTTCAGGCCAGCGTCCTCACTTCGGCTTGACGTAGCGGCGCGAGCCCGGCGGCGGTTCGTTCAGGACCGCCCAGAAGATCCCGAGGTCGGCGATGGCGCGCACGAACTCGGCGAAGTCCACCGGCTTGACCACGTAGGCGTTCACGCCCAGCTCGTAGCTGCGCAGCACGTCCTGCTCTTCCTTCGACGAGGTCAGCATCACCACCGGGATGCTGCGCAGGGCGTCGGTGTCGCGGATTTCCTTCAGCACCTCGAGCCCGTCCACCTTGGGCAGTTTCAGGTCGAGCAGGATCACGGCCGGGTTGCCGGCGATGCGCTGCGCGAACTCGCCGCGCCGGTGCAGGTAGTCCAGGGCTTCGGCGCCATCGCGCACGACCACCACTTCGTTGGCAAGCTGGCTCTTGGCCAGTGCGATCAGGGTCAGTTCGAGGTCGTGGGGATTGTCCTCGACCAGCAGGATGGGCTTGAGCATCGCTTGCCTCAATGGGATGGATGTTTCGGAATGCTGAACGAGAAGGTTGCGCCTTCTCCCTGCTTCGACGCGGCCCAGACGCGGCCGTTGTGGCGCTCGACGATGCGGCGCACGTTGGCCAGGCCGATGCCCGTGCCCTGGAAGTCTTCCATCCGGTGCAGGCGCTGGAATACGCCGAACAGCTTGTGCACGTATTCCATGTTGAAGCCGGCGCCGTTGTCGGCCACGTGGAACACGATGAAGTCCTCGTCTTCTTCGGACGTGATGGTGATGACCGCCGGGTCGCGCCCGCCGGTGAACTTGACCGCGTTCGACAGCAGGTTGAGCAAGGCCAGGTGCAGGAAGCTCGGGTCGGCCCAGACGGACGGCAGCGGCTCGATATGCCAGTCGACGTTGCGGCCCTGCATCTCCATGCCGAGCTTGTCGATGCAGGCGGCCACCAGCTCGTTCATGTCAACCATGGTCGGACGCAGCGCGGCGCGCCCCATCTGCGAGAAGGACAGCAGGTCGTCCACCAGCTTGCCGGCCAGGCGCGCCGATTCCTTGATGTTCTTCAGGAAGCGCTGGCGCCGTTCCGGGTCCTCGGCGCCGCCCGGCTCGAGCAGCAGGTCGGAGAAGCCGACGATGTGGCGCAGCGGCGCACGCAGGTCGTGCGAGACCGAGTACGAGAAGGCTTCCAGTTCCTTGTTGGCGCGCCCCAGTTCTTCCGCCAGTTCGGCCATCTGTTCGGCGCGCTCGAGGGCGATGCCCAGCAGCGCGCTGCGAAATTCCACCGTCAGCTCGATCTCGGCCACGTGCCAGGGCAGGCTGCGTCCGTGGATGGTCTCGCGCCAGGCCTGGAAGCTCAGGCGCGGGGTCAGCTGGGCCGGGTCGGAAGGCGACGCCTGCTTGCCGTGCGGGTTGCCGGCCCACTCGATGGTCTGCACCACCTCCGGGCGGAACCACAGCAGGTAGTGCTGGTGGATGCGCGAGATCGGCAGCGCGAGCAGGCCGCTGGCGTTGCGCACCAGGTCGGCGCCGGGCGCATACGCGTCCTTCAGGTGGTCGGTATGGTAGATGTCGCTGTGGCCGCCGTGCAGCGAGAGCCAGTCGGCCAGGGCGCGGATCTGCGTTTCGTCGGGGGTGTCGCCATAGGTCAGCACGCGGTCGTCGACCACGATCGCGACCCCGCCCGCGCGCGCGAAGCGCAGCAGTTCGGGGAACACGGCGCTCATGTTCTCGAGGAAGTCGGCGCCCTTGGTCAGGCGGCCCAGCATCTCGACCATGATGCGACGCACCTCGAGCCGGAACTGCAGCTCGCTGGCGTCCTCGCGCGATTCGATGCACAGCGCCAGGATCTGGCCCAGCTGCTCGCAGGCGGTGCGCTTGTCGACCGGCACCGGGCAGGGCGCCGCGTTGTGGCACGAGATCAGGCCCCACAGCTTGCCCTTGACCACCAGCGATACCGACATCGAGGCCAGGGTGCCCATGTTGCGCATGTATTGCAGGTGCACCGGCGAGACGCTGCGCAGGGCCGCGAAGGACAGGTCGTTGCGTGCGCCGGTCACGGGATTGAGCTCGGGCACCAGCGGCGCCGGCGTGTAGTTCGCGTCCTGGATCACCCGGATCGGCGACAGCGTGTACAGCGCGCGCGCCTGGGCCGGCACGTCGCTGGCCGGGAAGTGCTGGCCGAGGTAGGAGTCGTAGCCGTCTTCCTTCGATTCGGCCAGCACGCGGCCATGGCCGTCGGCGTCGAACTGGTAGACCAGCACCCGGCCGTAGCCGCTCACCTCGCGCACCCGGCGCGCCGCCAGATCGGAGAGCGCCGGAATCGTCGCGGCCTGGTTGACCTTCACCAGGAAATCGCCCACCAGCGGATAGAGGTTGCGGAAGTCGGCCGCGCGGCGCCGGTTCACGCCCTCGAACTCGAGGATGGTCACCCCGTCCCAGGCGTGCGCCAGCACGTCGAAGTGGGCACCGTTGGCGGTGGTGACGGTGCCGATATAGGACGGACGCGCGATCAGCTCGGTAGCGGCGATCTCGGCCGCGATGCGTTCCATGGCGGCTTCGCCCACCACCGCCGCCAGCGGCAGGCCGACGACGTCGCGCGCCGCCACGCCGGTCCAGTCGGCCAGGTTGGCGCTCGCCTGCAGCACCTGCAGCGCGGACCCGAGCGTCAGCAGGAAGCCATGCGGCTGGATGCTGCCCGGGGTGCGGATCGGTTCATCGGCACAGCGGCTGAGATCGAGGGTGTCGGTGGGGGCCTGGCTCATGGGGGAAGGGCGGGCTGCAAAAGGAACAACGCGCTATTGTAACGTCAAATCCGGCATATCTCTGCAGTCAGGACACAAATTCGGATGGCAATCTGTCTATACAAGTCAAAAGCGAGTCAGGCGGGCGGATGTTTTTTGTCAAGTAGCGCTATGATGCATATTTTGCGATAGCAGACAGGCAGCCGCGCCATGCAAGACCCCCTCAATCCTTCCCTGACCGACGAGCAGCGCCTCCAGTACCTGATCGCGGGCATCAGCGACTACGCCATCTACATGCTCGACCCGTCCGGCCGCATCGCCAGCTGGAACGCGGGCGCGCAGAGCCTGAAGGGCTATGCGCCGCAGGAGATCCTGGGACAGCACTTCTCGCATTTCTACACGCCGGACGACCAGGCCGATGGCCTGCCGGCGCGCGCATTGGCGCATGCGCTGGCGCACGGCAAATACGAGGCCGAGGGCTGGCGCGTGCGCAAGGACGGCAGCCGCTTCTGGGCCAATGTGGTGATCGATGCCATCCACGACGAGCAGGGCAAGCTGCTCGGCTACGCCAAGGTCACCTGCGACGTCACCCAGCGCAAGCAGGCCGAGGATGCGCTGCGCGAGAGCGAACAGCGGTTCCGGCTGCTGGTGCAGGGCGTGACCGACTACGCGATCTACATGCTGTCGCCGGAAGGGGTGGTCACCAACTGGAACGTCGGCGCCGAGCGCATCAAGGGCTATACCCACGACGACATCGTCGGCAGCCACTTCTCGCGCTTCTACACGGACGAGGACCGCGGCGCCGGCCTGCCCGCGCACGCGCTCGGCACCGCCGCGCGCGAGGGGCGCTACGAGGCCGAGGGCTGGCGCCAGCGCAAGGACGGCAGCCGCTTCTGGGCCCACGTGATCATCGACGCGATCCAGGGCGAAGACGGCAAGCTGCTCGGCTTCGCCAAGATCACGCGCGACCTCACCGAGAAGAAGCAGGCCCAGGAAGCGCTGGAACAGGCCCAGCTCGCCCTGTTCCAGTCGCAGAAGATGGAATCGATCGGCCAGCTCACCGGCGGCGTGGCGCACGACTTCAACAACCTGCTGTCGGTGCTGGCCAGCGGCCTCGAGCTACTGAGCCTGAGCCGCAGCGGCAGCGACGCCAAGACGATCGACAGCATGCGGCGCGCCATCGACCGCGGCGCCACGCTCACCCAGCAGCTGCTCGCTTTCGCCCGCCAGCAGCCGCTGCAGCCGGAGACGCGCAGCATCAACCGCCTGATCTCGGGCTTCGAATCCGTGCTGCGCCGCGCCGGCCATTCGGGGATCGAGTTCGAATTCCAGCTCGACCCGCAGGCCGGCAGCGCGGTGGTGGATGCGGCACGCTTCGAATCCGCCCTGCTCAACCTGGTGGTCAACGCCCGCGACGCCATGCCCGAGGGCGGTACCCTGCGGCTGGAAACGGCCCAGGTGGCCCTGGCCGAGGGCGACGTGACGGGGCTGGCGGCGGGGCACTATGTGCGCGTGACCGTGGCCGACACCGGCACCGGCATGACGCCCGAGACGCTGCGGCGCGCCTTCGAACCCTTCTACACCACCAAGGAAACCGGCAAGGGCACCGGCCTTGGGCTGTCGCAGGTGTACGGCTTCATCAAGCAGTCTGGCGGCGAAGTGCTGGTCGACAGCGCACCTGGCGTCGGCACCACGATCACGATCTACCTCCCGGCCGTCGGCACCCAGGACCGCGAAGCGGCGCACGGCGGCAGCGAGACCGTGCTCATCGTCGAGGACGAGCCGGACCTGCTGGACGTGGCCTCGGCCCTGTTCATCAGCATGGGCTACGACGTCGCCACCGCCGCCAGCGGCCAGGAAGCGAAGAACGTGCTGGCCAGCCGCGATGTCGACATCCTGTTTACCGACATCGTCATGCCGGAGGGCGTGAACGGCATCGAGCTGGCCGAGTACACGCGCGCGCACTACCCCGGCGTCAAGCTGATGCTGGCGTCCGGCTACCCGCCGCCCAAGCTCGGCCTCGAGGGCGCGCAGCTGGGCAACTACACCTTCGTGAGCAAGCCCTACCGCCTGTCCGACCTGGCACGCGGGCTGCGTAGCGCCGGGCAGGGCGGGCCTGCGTCCTGAGGATGCCCGGGCCTAGGTCCTTGACCGCGCGGGCTAGTTGGTGGCCTTGTTCGAGCCGATCGAGGTGCTCGGCGCCGCGCCGGCATCGGGCGCGCCCGCCGGGGGCGCGGTGACGGAGGCGGTCATGCTGGCCTTCTCGGCGGCGTCGATGTCGCCGGTCCAGACCACGTAGTCGTCCACTGAGTACAGCCGGCAGGGCTCGCTGCTTTTCGCGGTGCAGGTGGCCAGCGCGCGGCCATCCGGGTCTTCGCCTTCCTCGGCCCAGGTCCAGGCGCCGCTCGGGGCGACCGCGAAGGCGCGCGGCGTCATCTTGGTCAGGTATTCCTGGTAGGCGCGGCGCCCGTTCTCGGACAGGTAGGGCACGGCCTCGACGTCGTCGACCCGGGCATAGTCGGTGCGCGCCGGAGAGGGCGGGGCAGGCACCTCGTGGATTACTTCGGTCGGCATGCCGATCCCCTTCAGGAAGCGCATGGTCTCGTCCAGCCAGACCTTTTCTCCGTCGCGGCTGGCCAGCATGCCATGCGCGTCGCGCTTGAAGGCCGCGAACTCGACCAGGCGCGCGCGCCCGCCGCTGCCCTCGAAGGCGGCATGCATGCGCTGCGCCAGTTCCGGGCCGAACAGGGAGTCGTTCTGGCCATACATCCACAGGGTGGGCAGGGTGGCGCGCGCGCCGTACTCGGAAAACGCGGACACCAGGGCCGTGCGCCAGGCGCAGCGGTCGCTGTCGTCGCGCAGGCCGCCGGCGAAGTTGATCAGGCCCCGTACGCCCGGCTGGTGGCGGGTGCCGAGGGCGATCGTGGCCAGCCCGCCATAGGACTGGCCGGCCACCACGATGCGGCTGGCGTCGACCCAGCGCTGCTGGCGTGCATAGGCCAGGGTGGCGGCGATGTCCTCGGCCTGGGCGTAGCCGTTGGCCTTCATGTCGCAGCCATGGTCGCGGTAGCGGCCGGTCGAGTTGGCGAAGCCCTGGCGCATCGGTACCATTACCGCATAGCCGCGTTTCACGAAGGCGGTGGCCATGTGGTAGAAGCGGTCGCGCTGCTGCAGGCTGGGGCGGCCCGGATCCTTGCCGTGGTTGATGATGATGAGCGGGAAGGGGCCGGGGCCGTTCGGCTGGAACACCGTGGTCTCGAGCATGGCGCGGCCCTGTGGGCCGGCCGGCACCTGCTCGATGTGCTCGTTCATGCGGTAATCGAGCTGCAGCTCCTGCTGGACTGCGATGCCGGGAATCATGGCGGCGGCAGCCAGGACGGCGGCGATCAGGTTTCGTGGCGTGAAACGTGGAAGCATGTTGACTCTGACTCGGCTGCTTGCGATGAGGAACAATTTCCGCATGGCATAAATTGATTCTAAGTACGCAGAAAAGGCAGAGCAATATCAAGTAGTTCAGTTCCGAAGCAAAATTTTCGTGGCGTGCAAAAGTGATCACACCGGCGTGCCCGGCAGCCGGACAGGCGGATGGATGGGCGTCCGACGCGGTTTTTCGCGAGCGGCTATGATGCTCACCTCATGCGCAACTCATGCAAACCTCACAACGAACGGGAAGGAACGGCGGATGAGCAAGTACGCGCCGCGTGAGTGGGCGCCCGACGAAAAGCCGATGCTTCCGGGCTCGCCCTCCACGCCTGCCCATTCGACCCCGCTGCGCTTCGCCTACCTGTTCGTCGGCATCCTGATCACCATCACCGGCGGACTCGGCAACGCCCTGGTATCGGTCAACCTGGTCAACCTGCAGGGCACGCTCGGCGCCTATTCCACCGAGACCGCGTGGCTGCCGGCGGTGTTCGTGATGGCCAATGCCTCGATGAACCTGCTGCTGGTGAAGTTCCGCCAGCAGTTCGGGCTGCGCCTGTTTACCGAGTTCTTCCTGGTGCTGTACGCCCTGGTCACCTTCGCCCACCTGTTCGTGGGCGACCTCGGCTCGGCGATCGCTGTGCGCGCCGCCCATGGCATGCTGGCGGCGGCGGTGTCGCCGCTCGGCCTGTACTATGTGCTGCAGGCTTTCAAGAAGGAGTGGCGCCTGCGCGGGGTGGTGCTGGCGCTCGGCTGCGCCCAGCTGGCCCTGCCGCTGGCCTACCTGTTCTCCGGCGACCTGCTGCAGATCGCCGAGTGGCGCGGCCTGTACATGTTCGAGCTTGGCCTGGCCCTGGTCTCGCTGGGCGCGGTGCTGCTGCTCAAGCTGCCGCCGGGCGACCGCTTCCAGGCCTTCCGGCCGATGGACTTCGTCACCTTCGCCCTGTTCGCGCCCGGCATGGCCCTGCTGTGCGCCGCGATCGCCTTCGGGCGCGTGCTCTGGTGGTTCGAGGCTCCGTGGATCGGCGTGGCGCTGGCCGCCGCCTTCGTCCTGCTGGCGGCCGCCGTGTGCGTCGAGCACAACCGTACCAATCCGCTGCTGAACATCCGCTTCTTTACCAGCGCGAACATCGTGCGCCTGGCGCTGTCGATGCTCCTGGTGCGCATCGTGCTGTCCGAGCAGAGCGTGGGCGCGGTGGGTTTCCTGCGCGCGGTGGGGCTGGACAACGACCAGTTGCAGACCCTGTACGGCATCGTGCTGTGCGCCACCATCGCCGGCGTGGTCGTCTCGGCGCTGACCATCAACGTCGCGCACCTGATGGCGCCACAGGTGATCTCGCTGCTGATCATGGCGCTCGGCGCCTGGATCGACGCCCACGCCAGCAACCAGACCCGCCCCGAGCAGATGTACCTGAGCCAGAGCCTGCTCGCCTTCGGCGGCGCCCTGTTCCTGGGGCCGCTGGTGATCTCGCTGATCGGCAGCGTGATCGCCAATCCCGCCAACCTGATCAGCTTCTCGGTGTTGTTCGGCCTGACGCAGAACCTGGGCAGCCTGCTCGGTTCGGCTCTCGTGGGCACGTTCCAGATCGTGCGCGAGAAATTCCATTCCTCGATCATCGTCGAGCAGCTCAGCAGCCTCGATCCGCTGGTGGCCGGCCGGATCCAGGCCGGCGCCGCCGCCGTGGGCCAGCTGGTGGCCGACCCGGCCGCGCGCACCCGCCAGGGCGTGGCCTCGCTGGCGGCCAGCGCCACCCGCGAAGCCAATATCCTGGCCTACAACGACGTGTTCCTGGTGCTGGCGCTCCTGGCAGCAAGCAGCGCCGCCTGGATCTTCCTGCACGCCGCCTGGCTGCACTATTTCCCCGCTCCCAAGGCCGTGCCGGCGCCGCCGGCGCCGGGGACGCCACCTCCACCCGAACCGGTCACCGACTGAGCCCAAAGCCATGCCCGAACCAACGACCTCTCCCCCCAACAAGCGCTCGCGCCGCATCCTGCTGAGCGCGCTCCTGTTCAGCGCCATCGCCGTGGCCGGCGCGCTGCTGGTGCTCTACGCCTGGAAGCTGCCGCCCTTTCGCACCACGCTGCAGAGCACCGAGAACGCGCGGGTGGCGGGCCAGGTGACGATCATCAGTCCGCAGCTGAGCGGGTATGTGGTCGAGGTGCTGGTGCAGGACTTCCAGGCGGTGCGCCAGGGCCAGCTGCTGCTACGCATCGACGACCGCATCCCGGCGCAGCGCCTGGAACAGGCGCGCGCCGAACTGGCCACGCGCCGCGCTGCGCTCGCCAACTACGCGCAGACCAGCCGCAGCGCGCAAGCCACCATCGAACAGAGCCAGGCCACGCTGGCAGCGGGCGAAGCACAGGCGCGGCGCGCCGAGGCCGACCTGCGCCGGGTGGAGGAACTGGCGGCCGACGGCTCGCTGTCGGCGCGCGAACGCGACGCCGCGCGCGCCGCGCGCGCCCAGGCGCTGGCCGCGCGCGACCAGGCCAGGGCCGCGCTGGAAATCGCGCGCCAGAACCAGCGCTCGGTGGGCGTGAGCCGCGCTTCGCTGGAAGCGGCGGTGGCGAATGCCCAAGCCCAGGTGAAGCTGGCCGAGATCGACCTGTCGAATACCCGCATCCATGCGCCGCGCGACGGCCAGCTGGGCCAGGTGACGGTGCGCCACGGCGCCTTCGTCAATGCCGGCGCCCAGCTGACGGCCCTGGTGCCGAAGCAGTTGTGGGTCATCGCCAACCTGAAGGAAACCCAGATGGCCAACGTGCGCCTGGGCCAGCCGGTGCGCTTCACGGTCGATGCGCTCGGCAATGCCACCCTGCGCGGCCAGGTGGAGCGGATCGCGCCGGCGACCGGCTCCGAATTCGCGGTGATCACGCCGGACAACGCGACCGGCAACTTCGTCAAGATCGCGCAGCGCATCCCGGTGCGCATCAGCATCGCTCCCGGCCAGCCGCTGGCCGAGCGCCTGCGGCCGGGAATGTCGGTGGTGGTGACGATCGACACTGCCGCCGCGCCTGCGGGCAGGGTAGTGCGATGAAGCGGGCGATGCGCGCGGTCCGCAGCCTGGCGCCGCTGCTGCTGGCAGGCTGCGCGATGGCGCCGCAGCCGGCACCATCACCGACCCTGGATGTGCCAGCGGCCTGGCGCGGCGCCGCAGCACACGCCGGCACCGGCGCCGCCGTGGCGCCCGGCTGGTGGCAGTCCTTCGGCGACGCGCAGCTCGACGCGCTGGTGCGGCGCGCCCTGGCCAGCAACGGCGAGCTGCGCATTGCGCGCGCGCGCCTGCAGGAATACGGCGCCCGCGTGCGCATCGCCGCCGGCGCCCAGCAGCCGGCCTTGAGCCTGGCGCTCGGGCCGGGCCGGGCGCGCGCCATCGGCCCGCTCGGCCAGCCCGTCGTCGTGACCTCGGTGAGCGGCAGCGTGCAGGCGGCCTACGAGCCCGACCTGTTCGGGCGCCTGGGCAGCGCGACCGAAGCGGCGCGCTTCGAGGCGCTGTCGCAGGAGGCGGCGCTGGAAGCCGTGGCGCTGTCGGTGGCGGCCAACACCGCCTCCGGCTACCTGAACCTGCTCGGCCTGGACGCCCAGCTGGCGCTGGCTCGCGCGACGCTGGCCTCGCGCGAGCGCTCCTTCACGCTGGCGCGCCACCAGTTCGAGGTGGGCTACAGCTCGCGCCTTGAAATGTCGCAGGCCGAGGCCGAGCTGCACGCCACCGCCGCGGTCGTGCCGCAGCTGGAGCGCGCGATCGCGCAGCAGGAGGGGGCGCTGAACCTGCTGGCGGGCGCCAGCCCCGGCCCGGTGGCGCGCGGTGCGCCGCTGCTGGCGCTGCGCCTGCCCGCCATCGGGCCCGGGCTGCCGTCCGAACTGCTGCGGCGCCGTCCGGACATCGCCCAGGCCGAGCGCGCGGTAGCCGCCAGCGATGCCAGCCTGGCCGCCGCGCGCAGCCAGCTGCTGCCATCGATCCGCCTGAGCGCCACGCTCGGGGCGCAGGGCCACAGCCTGGGCGAGCTGCTGCAGTCGCCGACCGCCCTGTGGAGCATCGGCGGCAGCGTGCTGGCGCCCCTGTTCGATGGCGGCCGCCTGCGCGCGCAGGCCGAGATCGCGGGAACGGTGCGCGACCGCGCCGTGTTCGCCTATGAGAACGTGGTGCGCGGCGCCTTTGCCGAGACCGAAAACGCGCTGGCCGCCATCGACGGCCTGACGCGCCAGCTGGCGCAGGCCGAGGCACGCCGCCGCGCCGCCGGCGAGACCTTGCGCGTGGCGCACAACCGCTACGCCAACGGCTACGCCTCCTACCTGGAAGAGCTGGATGCGCAGCGCAATGCCTTCAGCGCCGAGAACACGGTGCTGCAGCTGCGGGCCAGCCTGCTGGCGGCACACGTGGACCTGTTCCGGGCGCTGGGCGGCGGCTGGAGTGCGTCCGAATGAGCGGCGCGATGACGGCGGCGGACGGCGTGCCGGGCCGACGGGCCTGCTGCGCGGCTTGCCTGCGTCCGCGATCGGCCTGCATCTGCCGCTGGATCGCGCCGGTGGCGCCGCGCGCCGCGCTGCTGGTGCTGCAGCATCCGCTGGAGGCGGCGAATGCGAAGAACAGCGCGCGCCTGCTGCACCTGAGCGTGGCGGGCAGCGTGCTGGCGGTGGGAGAGGCATTCGGAGCGGACGAGCTCGACGAGCTGCTGCACGCGGGCGGGCGGCGCCCCGTGCTGCTGTATCCGGAGACGCCGGGCGAGACGGCCGCGGCGCCTGACGACGAGGCGGGCCCCGACCAGCTGCGCCTGGTGCTGCTCGACGCGACCTGGCGCAAGAGCCGCAAGATGCTGTACCTGAATCCGGCGCTGCAGCGCTTGCCGCGGCTGGCGCTGCGCGACGTGGCGCCGTCGAACTACCGGATCCGCAAGGCGCATGCGCCGCACCAGCTGTCGTCGCTGGAAGCGGGGGCGCTGGCGCTGGGGCAGCTGGAAGGCGACCCGGCGCTGGCGGGGCCATTGCTGGACGCGTTCGCGGGCTTCGTGGAACAGCAGGCGGGGTATGTGCCGCAGCGGCAGGAGGCTGGAGCCGCTTGAATTCGCGGCGGCCAGGGCGTAAGATACTGTATGAATATACAGTATGGAGTCGATGTGCCTGACCGCGATCCCCCTGGGCAGCGCCAGCCTCTGGACGAGCAGCCGATGCTCGCCCCGCGTCCGCTCGCGCGCAAGGGCCGCGGCGCGGTCTCGAACCTGCAGGGGCGCTACGAACGCAATGGCCGCGAGGACTTCGACGACGGCTGGGAGCGCGACGAAGATGCATGCGCCAGCCTGCGCACCGTCGTCAGCGACGAACAGGCCCGCAGCATCCTCACGCGCAACGCCTCGCCCGACATCCCCTTCAATGTCTCGCTCAACCCCTACCGCGGTTGCGAGCACGGCTGCATCTACTGCTTCGCGCGGCCGACCCACAGCTACCTCGGCCTGTCGCCCGGGCTCGATTTCGAAAGCCGCCTGTTCGCCAAGGTCAACGCGGCCGACCTGCTGCGGCGCGAGCTGGCCCGGCCCGGCTACCTGCCCGAGCACATCGCCATCGGCGTCAATACCGACGCCTACCAGCCCTGCGAGCGCGAACGGCGCCTGACGCGCGCGGTGCTCGAGGTATTGAGCGAGTGCCGCCATCCGCTGGGCCTGATCACCAAGTCGGCGCTGATCGAGCGCGACATCGACCTGATCGCGCCGATGGCCGCGCGCAACCTGGCCTGCGCCGCCATCACGCTCACCACGCTCGACCCGGAGATCGCGCGCACGCTGGAGCCGCGCGCGGCCGCTCCTGCGCGCCGCCTGCGCACCATCCGCACGCTCACCGAGGCGGGCATTCCGGTGAGCGTGAGCGTGGCGCCGATCATCCCCTTCGTGACGGAGCCTGAGATCGAGCGCATCCTGGAAGCGGCGGCCGACGCCGGCGCCATCGGCGCCCACTACGTGGTGCTGCGCCTGCCGCATGAGGTCAATCCGCTGTTCCAGGAATGGCTGCAGGCGCATTTCCCGGAGCGGGCACAGCGCGTGATGAACCGGGTGCGCGACCTGCGCGGCGGGAAGGACTACGACAGCGACTTCGGCAAGCGCATGCACGGCGAAGGCGTGTGGGCGGACCTGATCCGCCAGCGCTTCACGAAAGCCGTCGAGCGTCTGGGCATGGGGGAATTCCGCGGACGTTTCGGGCGACTGGACGGCTCGCAGTTCCGCAAGCCGCTGGTGGTGCCGGCCGGTCCGGCCGGGGAGGCCAGGGGCAGGGCTGCGGGGCAGCTGGATCTGTTCTAGCTTAGGGGCCAGCCGCCGTGCGCGAAGCGGGCTTACCGCTGCTTCCCGATCCTGCCGTGGATGTCGTTCACCATCATCAGCGCGGCCGAGCCGTACAGCTTGTGGTACTCGGCGACCATCTCGCCGCTGGTGATGACCGGGTCGGTCTCCACCCACGTCCTGGCCTGTTCGATGTCCGGCGTCGCCATCACGAAGATGCCGCGCCGGCCTTCCTTGCCGTCCAGCGGGCCGGCGACGACCAGTTTCTTCTCGGCCGCGAGCCGGTTCATGTTGGCGAAGTGGCCTTCGAAGACCTTGGCGCGCTCGGCCTTGTCCTCGACCTTCTTCGGACCGGTCTTGAGGATCACGAACACGTAGGGACGCATGCCGCGCTCGTCGGCGCCGAGCGATGCCGCCAGTGCCGCGTCGTAGTGCGGCGCGGGCGCCGCGGTTTGGGCGGAGGCACTCTGCAATGCGCACAGTAGCGCGCAGGCCAGCGTTCCCAGCATCTTCCTGGTCATCCCGTTCTCCCTGTTCTGGCGCGCCCCGGAAAGGGGCGGGCGCATGTAGTCGTGTGCCGCGATTCTAGCAAGCTTCGTCCGCGGCAGGGGCGGTCCTCAGACCCACAGCCGGTAGATCCAGAAGGATTCGTCCTCGATGTAGCGCTCGGCGAACTCGGTGGGCGGGAAGCCGCAGATCTGGCGCGTAACGCGGCTCAGGTGGGCCTGGTCGGAAAAACCTTCGTCGAGCGCCAGCGTGGCCCAGTCGAAGGGCCGGCCGGCCTCGTAGCGTTCGCGGGCCGCGAAGAACAGGCCTTCGGTGCGGGTCAGGGTCTGCCACTCGCGCAGCGAGCGGCCGCTGAAGGTCTTGATGCGGCGTTCGACCTGGCGCGCGCTGTGCGTGCCGCGCCACTGGTGCGCCTGCCAGGCAAGGCGCTGCACCCAATGGCGGCCCATCTGGCGCAGCGAGGGCCGGGCCGCGTCGCCGCCTTGCGCCGCGCGCCAGCGCGGGGCCAGATGGGCCTCCAGCACGCGCATCGCGGCGCCATCGTCGCACGCGCCCAGCAGCGCGTCGAGCAGGGGGTGCCAGTCGGCGCCCAGCACGGTGTGTGCCGGCTGGAAGCGGTCCTGGATGGCGCCCAGCGCGATCCCGAACAGGCGCGCGGCGGCCTCCGGCAGGAAGCAGGCCATGTAGCCGCGGTCGCAGTGCGGCGACCAGCTGGTGGTCGGATGGGAATGGCTGCCCGAGATCACGATCCGGGCACCGAAGGGCTGCCACTGCCCCTGCGCGTCGACCAGGCCGATGTCCTCGGTGTCGAACCACGACAGGGTGACGACCGGCGAGGCGGGAAAGTGCGACAGGCGCTGGGCCGGGGTCAAGGCCAGCTGCGCGACGTCGCGGCTGACCAGGGCCAGCAGCGCGCCCTGCAGCGCGATGCGCGGCAGGGTGAGCCGGTCCGGCGGCGCCTTGCCGTCCAGGCGTACGCGCGGCGCACGCGCCGATCGGTCGGGGCAGGGGGCGAAACGCTGATGACTGTCTGGGGCCATGCGCCAGCAGTATAGGGATCCGCGGCCGGCCTGTCGATGTCGTTTGCGTTCAAGACAGCGGCCCCGCAAGCGGGAAGAATGCGCTGCATGGACACGACCACACCGACCCGATGCCCCTTCCATGCGCAAGCCAGCCCGGCGCCCTCCGGCGACGGCCAGCACGAACACGCCATCCTGCAGCCGAGCGGCGCCTGGCCGCCGGGCCCGCCCTCCGGTCTCACCGGCTGGAGCCTGCTGGCGCGCATGGCGCGGGGCCTGCCCGAAGCCCTGGCCGACTGGCGCCGCCAGTACGGCGACCTGGTGCACCTGCGCATGTGGCCCGAACATCAGCTGGTGGTCAGCGATCCGCGCCTGGTGCGCGAGCTGCTGGTGAATCACCATGCTTCCATCGTGCGCTGGGAGCGCGGCATCCGGGTGTTTTCCTACCTGCAGGGCAACAGCGTGCTGGTGGCGGAAGTTGCGCCCTGGTCCGCCAAGCGCCAGGCGCTGCAGCCGGCCTTCGCACCGAAGTCGGTGCAGGAGTTCGTGCCGACCATCGCGGCGGCGGCGCGCGGCGCGATGGCGCACTGGGAGGCCGGACCGGCCATGCCGATCGAGAGCGCGCTGACCGCGCTCACCATGGACGTCATCCAGCGCATGATGTTCTCCAGCGCGCTCGGCGACGAGGCGCGCAGCATGGAAGCGGCGGTCCACGATGCGCTGGTGGCGGGCAATGCCGAGATGTTCTGGCCGGCCAGCGCGCCCGACTGGCTGCCCTGGAAGCGCCGCAAGCGCCGCGCCCGCGCCCTGCTGTCCGGCCTGATCGGGCGGCATGTGCAGGCGCGCCTGGACTTGCCGGAGGCGCACTGGCCCCGGGACCTGCTCAGCCGCCTGCTGGCGCTGCACCGCGCCGATGCCGCGGCCTGGCCGCTCGATGCGGTGCGCGACGAATGCATGACCGCCTTCCTGGCCGGACACGAGACCACGGCCGCGAGCCTGAGCTGGTGGGCCTGGTGCATGGCGGCCAACCCGGCCGCCCAGGAGGCGGCGCGGCGCGAGGTCGGGAAGGTGCTGCAGGGACGCGATCCGGCGCCCGATACCCTGGCGCAGCTCGGCTACCTGGGCCAGACCCTGAACGAGGCGATGCGCCTGTATCCGGCCGCGCCGGTCCTGATGAGCCGGCGCGCGACGCGCGGCTTCGTGCTGGATGGCTGGACCATCCCGGCGCGCACGATGTTCATGATTCCGGTATTCCTGATGCACCAGGATCCGCGCTGGTTTCCCGAGCCGCAGGCGTTCCGGCCGGAGCGCTTCGCGCCGGATGCGCCGGCGATCCCGCGCGGCGCCTTCATGCCCTTCGGTGCCGGCCCGCGCGTGTGCCTGGGTCAGCACCTGGCGCAGGCGGAGATGACGGCCGTGGCGGCCATGCTGCTGCAGCGATTCGCATGGTCGGTGCCGGAAGGCCAGGGCGCGCCCGAAGCCGTGCTGAATATTTCGCTGCGGCCGAAACAGGCCTTGCGGCTGGACGTGGCGCGGGTGGGGTAGATACAAGGGCGGGCCCGCGCGCCACCCTGCGCGACAGGGCAGGCTTAGCGCGCGCCGCCCAGGCAGGCGAGCAGGTGGCCTTCGATGGCGTGCACGTGGGCGTCGTGGTGGCCGAGCGCGCGCAGGGCTTGCGCCAGGTCGAGCAGGTAATCGCTGTTCGGGCCGCTGGGACCGCGTGCGCCCGCGATCTGGTGCGCGATCTCGCGTTCGCTGGCCGGGCCGAGGAAGGCGGCGTTCTGCTCGGTGGCGATGTAGACGATGCCTTCGGCCGCGTCGCCATCCTCGAACTGCATCGCGGTGGCCAGGCGCAGGTAGCCGTTCTTCTCGCGGTGGTCGAGGTGGGCGAATTCTTCCGGCGTGACCAGGTAGGCCATGCCGTGGCAGACGGCGCCTTCGTCGGGCACCAGGGTTGCCACCCGGCCCGGCGCGGTTTCGGTGCCGCGGTGGTCGTGCGAACCCTGCCAGAAGCGGCGGCTCCAGCCGCGGATGCTGGCCGGACGCCGTTCGAGGAAGGGGAAGTCGGCCTTGAAGATCAGCGAGCCGTAGCCGAACAGCCACACGCTGGCGTGGCGGTCGAAGCGGTCCATCAGGCGGTTGATGGCGATGGTGTTGAGTGACATCGGTGTAAGAAACAGGAAATGCAGGTCCGTATTGTAGGGCGCACGCCCGCGCCGTGCACGGGTGCGGCTTCGCGCGGCGCCGTGGCAGGGCCGGCGCTGGCGGCTCGCCCGCGCGTCAGGCGCTGGTCCGCTGCACGAACCGTTCGAGGAAGCCGATGAAGCGTTCCGCCGCCGGCGACAGCGAGCGCCCGGGGCGCGTATAGATGAAGAAGCGCCGGCTCAGCACCGGCTCTTCCAGCGGCCGCATCACCAGGCCGTACAGGCTGGCCAGCGGCGCCGCATAGGGCAGGCAGACCGTCACCCCGAGCCCGGCCGCGGCCATCGCCAGCGCCGTGGTCATGAAGGTCACCTCGTTGGCCGGCTTCACCGGCACCTCGCGCAGCGCGCCATGCAGGGCGTGGACCTCGTCCAGCAGGCGCTCGGTGAACTGGCCCTGCAGCGAGATCAGGGGATGGCGCGCCACGTCCTTCCAGGTCAGGCGCGCGGCGCTTTCAAGCTGGTGTCCCTTCGGGAAGACCAGCGCGAAAGGCATCTCGAACAGCAGGCGCGCATCGAGCGGCGGCGCGGGTTCGCGTTCGGGTCCGACGCCGAAGTCGGCCTCGCCCGACAGCACGCGCGCGATCACGCTTTCGACCGCCGTGTCGCCCAGGCGCACCTCGATCTCCGGATAGTCCTTGCGGAAGGCGGCGATCGCCTCCGGCATCAGGGTGCAGGACAGCAGCTGCGGCGCGGCGATGCGCACGATGCCCTTCTTCAGGCGGGTGTGGTCGGCCACGTTGGCCAGCGCGCCGTCGAGGTCGTCGATCATCTGGCTGAACAGGGGATAGAGTTCGCGCCCGATGTCGGTCAGGAGGGCGCGCCGCGTGCTGCGGTCGACCACCTTGGCACCCAGGGTCTGCTCCAGCTCCTTGATCAGGCCAGAGAGCGCCGACTGCGTCACGTGCATCGCCTGCGCGGCGAGCGTAAAGTTGCCTGTCTTGGCCAGGGCCACGAACGCGCGCATCTGGCGCAGGGTCGGATTCATAAGATAATCTGATAAATCGGGCGAAAAATACTGTTTGAATGATAGTACCTTTTGTTCGCATAATGGCGAAAAGCAAACACCCAGCAAAGGAAACCCCATGAAACTCGCCACCCTCAAGACCGGCGGCCGCGACGGCACCCTGGTCGTCGTCAGCCGCGACCTGGTGACCTGCCAGGCCGTCCCGAAGATCGCTCCTACCCTGCAGTACGCCCTCGACCACTGGGAGGAAGCCGCGCCGCAGCTGCGGAAGGTGTACGAGCGCCTGAACCTCGGCACGGCCGACAAGGCCGAGTCCTTCATCGAGGAGGAATGCCATTCGCCGCTGCCGCGCGCCTACCAGTGGTGCGACGGCTCGGCCTACATCAACCACGTCGAGCTGGTGCGCAAGGCGCGCAATGCCGAGGTGCCGGAATCCTTCTATTCCGATCCGCTGATGTACCAGGGCGGCTCCGATTCCTTCGTCGGCCCCTGCGACCCGATCGCCGTGCTGTCGGAAGACTGGGGCGTGGACCTGGAGGCCGAGGTGGCGGTGGTCACCGGCGACGTGCCGATGGGCGCCAGCGTCGACGAAGCGGCCGCCGCGATCCGCCTGGTAATGCTGGTAAACGACGTCTCGCTGCGCAACCTGATCCCGAACGAGCTGGCCAAGGGCTTCGGCTTCTACCAGTCCAAGCCGGCCAGCGCTTTTTCCCCGGTGGCGGTCACCCCCGACGAGCTGGGCCAGGCCTGGCAGGACAGCAAGCTGCACCTGCCACTCCTGGTGACGCTCAACGACAGTCCTTTCGGGCGCCCCAACGCGGGCGAGGACATGAGCTTCAGCTTCGCCCAGCTGGTGGCGCATGCGGCCAAGACGCGCGAACTGGGCGCGGGCAGCATCATTGGCTCGGGCACGGTGTCGAACAAGCAGGGCAGCCTGCATGGCTCGAGCATCGCCAATGGCGGCGTCGGCTACTGCTGCCTGGCCGAGGTACGCATGTACGAGACGATCGAACAGGGCAAGCCGGCCACGCCCTACCTGGCGTATGGCGACACGGTGCGCATCGAGATGGTCGACGGCGACGGCGCCAGCATCTTCGGCGCCATCGACCAGGAAGTCGCGCGCTACCATCGCAAGTCGTGAAAGGAAGCGGCATGAAGCTCTACACCTACTTTCGCAGCTCGGCCGCGTACCGGGTACGCATCGCGCTCAACCTGAAGGGGCTCGACTACGAGGCCGTGCCGGTGCACCTGCTGCGCGACGGCGGCCAGCAGCTGGGCGCGGACTACCTGGCGGTCAACCCCAGCGGCCTGGTGCCGGCGCTGCAGGACGACGGCCTGGTGCTGAGCCAGTCGATGGCCATCCTCGAATACCTCGACGAGGTCTATCCGGTGGCGCCGCTGCTGCCGAAGGATGCGCTGGGCCGTGCCCGCGTGCGCGAGCTGGCGCAGATCGTCGCCTGCGACATCCACCCGATCAACAACCTGCGCGTGCTGCGCTACCTGGTCAAGCAGCTGGGCCAGCCGGACGAGGTCAAGACCGACTGGTACCGCCACTGGGTGATCGAGGGCCTGCGTTCGCTCGAAGCGCACCTGGCGCGCAACCCGGGCACGGGCGCTTTCTGCCACGGCGACACGCCGACCATGGCCGACTGCTTCCTGGTGCCGCAGGTGTTCAACGCGAAGCGCTTCGACATCGACGTCGAGGCCTACCCGACCATCGCCCGCATCGACGCCCTGTGCGCGGACCTGCCGGCCTTCAAGGCCGCGCATCCGTCCCTGCAGCCCGACGCGGAATAGGGCGGGGCTGGGGCGGGGCGGCGTCCGGCCATCGCGGCGGGGCGCCGCAACGATCAATGCCGGGTCGGCGACCGGTCCGGCGCCGACGGCGTCGAGATCTCGTCGAGCGCCTCGTCCGCCGAGCCGGCCGACTTGGTGGCGATGTCGCCCAGCGACACGATCCCGACCAGCTGCTTCGACGCTGCGTCGATCACCGGCACGCGCCGGATCTGCACGTCGCCCATGGTGCTCATCACTTCGTCCACGCCCTGGTCGCTGAAGCAGGTGCGCACGTCGGTACTCATCACGTCGCCCACGCAGGTCCGGTCCGGCGCCTGGCCCGCCGCCACCGAGCGCACCGCGATGTCGCGGTCGGTGATCATGCCCACCAGGCGCTCGCCGTCGCAGACCGGGATCGCGCCCACGTTCAGGTCGTCCATCATCTGCGCCGCGCGCTGGATGGTTTCCTGCGGCGAGATGGTCTGCACATCGGGTGTCATCACTTCACGGATCGTTTGCATGCTGTCCTCCTGTTCGGTTGGCACAAAATCATGCCCTGAATCGCAAAAGGCGGACGCCAGCTTGACGGTGGGAATGCGGCTCCCGGGCGCGGCCGGGCAGGCTACAATCCCGCCTCTTCCCTGACACCGGACCCGCATGCCCAAGCATCCCATTCCCGACCCGATCCGCGCCGCCCTCGACCTGGCCGACCCTTCCTGGCGCCCGGTGCTGGAGGCGGGCCTGCAAGCGCTCGCCGCCGCCGATCCCGCCTACCTGCCGGCGCTGGCCGCCGACGACTACCTGCCGACGGAAGGCCGCCTGTTCGCCGCCTTCGCCCAGCCGCTGGACCGGGTGCGCTACGTGCTGGTGGGAGAAGGGCCTTACCCGCGCGCCGAGAGCGCGACCGGGGTCTGCTTCATGGACGGGGCGGTGGACGGGTTGTGGTCGGAGACCGGCCTGTCCAAGCCGGTCAACCGCGCCACCTCGCTGCGCAACTTCATGAAGATGCTGCTGGTGGCAGGTGGCAGGCTGGAGGCCGGCGACACCGGCGGCAGCGCGCTGGTGCCGGTAGCCGCGCACGCCCGCGATGCCGCCTCAAGCACGATCCAGACCCTGGCCCAGCTGCAGGACAATCTGCTGGCCCAGGGCTTCCTGCTGCTGAACGCGGCCCTGGTATTTCGCAGGCACGTGCCGCCCGCGGTCGATGCGCGTGCCTGGCAGCCCTTCCTGCAGGCGGTGCTGGCGGCCCTGGCCAGCCGGCCGCAGCCGCCGCTGCTGGTGCTATGGGGAAAGATCGCCGAGCAGCTCAAGAAGCTGCCGGAGACGGCGCGCCTGCCACGGATCCAGGCCGAGCATCCCTATAACCTGTCCTTCATCCAGCACGCCGGCATGCAGGCGCTGTTCGGGCCGATGGAATTGCTGCGCCTGCGATAAACGCCAAGGGGCGCAGAAAGGTCGCGCGGGGGGGCTGGGAAAAACCGGGTCCCGAGACAAGCGGTCGGGATTTTGCTATACTTGACTAAATCAATCGGGTAATCGGTTTATTTCAAGACGCGCAGTGGAAAACCATGTTGCGCCGCACCGATGACTTGAAGAAGTGCAATATTTTACAAGAACCGGGGTTGCGATGCGTCTGACCACCAAAGGCCGTTTTGCTGTTACTGCGATGATCGATCTCGCCCTGCGCCAGGGCAATGGTCCGGTTACGTTGTCGGGCATCAGCCAGCGCCAGGCCATTTCGCTGTCCTACCTCGAACAGCTGTTCGGCAAGCTGCGCCGCCACGAGATCGTCGAATCGATCCGCGGCCCCGGCGGCGGCTACAGCCTGGCCCGCCCCGCCGACCGGGTGACGGTGGCCGACATCATCATCGCGGTCGACGAACCGCTCGATGCCACCCAGTGCGGTGGCAAAGAAAACTGTCACGGCGCCGACGCTGCTTCCGGCACCCGTTGCATGACCCATGAACTGTGGACCACGCTGAACGCCAAGATGGTCGACTACCTGGACTCGGTCTCGCTGCAGGACCTGGTCGACCAGCAGAAGCAGAAAGAACAAGCCGTTGTGGTGGTGCACCGTACCGCCGCCAGCGCCGCCGTACAAAATTGAAACCGGAGTGAACCCATGAACGCGCCTTTGGACAAACAAATCGAGCAGAGCTTCGTCACTGCCCCGCATTTCCCGATCTACATGGATTACTCGGCGACGACGCCGATCGATCCGCGCGTGGCCGACAAGATGATCCCCTACCTGCGCGAGCAGTTCGGCAACCCCGCATCGCGCAGCCACATGTACGGCTGGAGCGCCGAAGCGGCGGTGGAGGAAGCGCGCGCCAACGTGGCGGCCCTGGTCGGCGCCGATCCGCGCGAGATCATCTGGACCTCGGGCGCGACCGAATCGAACAACCTGGCCCTGAAGGGCGCCGCCCAGTTCTACAAGACCAAGGGCAAGCACATCATCACGGTCAAGACCGAGCACAAGGCCGTGCTGGACACCGTGCGCGAACTGGAGCGCCAGGGCTTCGAGGCGACCTATCTCGAGCCGCAAGATAATGGCCTGATCACCGTCGCCCAGCTGGAAGCGGCGCTCCGTCCGGACACCATCCTGGTCTCGGTCATGCTGGTCAATAACGAGATCGGCGTCATCCAGCCGATCGACGAGATCGGTGAACTGTGCCGCGCGAAGGGCATCATCTTCCATTGCGACGCCGCGCAGGCGACCGGCAAGGTCGAGATCGACCTGAACAAAACCAAGTGCGACCTGATGACCTTCACCGCGCACAAGACCTACGGCCCGAAGGGCGTCGGCGCCCTGTACGTGCGCCGCAAGCCGCGCGTGCGCCTGGAAGCGCAGATGCACGGCGGCGGCCACGAGCGCGGCCTGCGTTCGGGCACGCTGCCGACCCACCAGATCGTGGGCATGGGCGAAGCCTTCCGCCTCGCCAAGGAAGAGATGGCGTCGGAACTCGAGCGCGTGAAGGCGCTGCGCGACCGCCTGGCCAAGGGCCTGCTGGAGATCGAAGAGGTCTACATCAACGGCGACATGGACCACCGCGTGCCGCACAACCTGAACGTCTCGTTCAACTACGTCGAGGGCGAGTCGCTGATCATGGCGATCAAGGACATCGCCGTGTCCTCGGGTTCGGCCTGCACCTCGGCCTCGCTGGAGCCGTCCTACGTGCTGCGCGCCCTGGGCCGCAGCGACGAGCTGGCGCACAGCTCGATCCGCTTTACCATCGGCCGCTTCACGACCGAGGAAGACATCGACTTCGCAGTGAATCTGCTGAAGGCCAAGGTCGGCAAACTGCGCGAACTGTCGCCGCTGTGGGACATGTTCAAGGAAGGGATCGACCTGAACTCGATCCAATGGGCAGCCCACTAATTTCGCAAGCATTCAAGGAGTAACACCATGGCATATTCGGACAAAGTACTGGACCACTACGAAAACCCGCGCAACGTCGGCGCCTTCGACAAGGGCGACGATGCGATCGGCACTGGCATGGTCGGCGCGCCGGCCTGCGGCGACGTGATGAAGCTGCAGATCAAGGTCAACGACCAGGGCCTGATCGAGGACGCGAAGTTCAAGACCTACGGCTGCGGCTCGGCCATCGCCTCGAGTTCGCTCGTGACCGAATGGGTCAAGGGCAAGTCGCTGGACGAAGCGCTGTCCATCAAGAACACCCAGATCGCCGAAGAACTCGCGCTGCCGCCGGTGAAGATCCACTGCTCGATCCTGGCCGAGGACGCGATCAAGGCCGCCGTGGCCGACTACAAGGCAAAGCACGCCGAGAAGGCGTAAACCGCAAGCACAGACTGGAGTCACCGACATGGCAATCACCCTGACTGAAAAAGCCGCGAAGCACGTCAACCGCTACCTCGAACGCCGGGGCAAGGGCATCGGCTTGCGCTTCGGTGTGCGCACCACCGGCTGCTCCGGCCTGGCCTACAAGCTCGAGTACGTCGACGATGCGACCCCGGACGACAATGTCTTCGAATCGCATGGCGTGAAGGTCTTCGTCGACCCGAAAAGCCTGCCCTACATCGACGGCACCGAACTGGACTTCGCGCGCGAAGGCCTGAACGAGGGTTTCCGCTTCAATAACCCGAACGTCAAGGACAACTGCGGCTGCGGCGAAAGCTTCCGCATCTGACGCCACGATGAAGCAGAACCACTTCGAGCTGTTCCAGCTCCCCAGCAGCTTCACCGTCGATGGCGAGGCGCTGGACGCGGCCTACCGCGAAGTCCAGGGCCGGGTGCACCCGGACCGCTTCGTGAACGCGACCGACGCCGAGAAGCGTGTCGCGATGCAGTGGGCGACGCGCGCCAACGAAGCCTATGCGACCCTGCGCAATCCGCAGAAGCGCGCCCAGTACCTCTGCGAGATCAACGGCGTCGATCTGCAGACCGAGTCCAACACGGCGATGCCGGCCAGCTTCCTGATGCAGCAGATGGAATGGCGCGAGGCACTCGAAGACGCCCGCGCCGCGAAGGATGCCGGCGCGCTCGATGCGCTCGACGCGCAGCTGCGCCGCGAGCGCAAGGACATGCTGGAGCAGGTCGGCGGGCAGCTCGATGCGGGCGACTATCATGGCGCGGCGCAGACCGTGCGCGCGATGATGTTCCTCGACAAGTTCGGGGAAGAGGTACAGTACGCGTTCGAAGCATTGGACGCGTAAAAGGTAAACGTCGAATGGTCGCGATACGTAGGGTGGGCGGGGCACCACATGCCGGTGGCATGTGGTGCGTACGCCCACGCGTCCAAATAGAGCATGCATTTCGACGAGGCGACCGATAGTTGAACGCGTGGGCGGCGAAGCCGCCCACCCTACAAGAACAATACAGGTAACACGACCATGGCACTACTCCAAATCGCCGAACCCGGCATGTCCACCGCCCCGCACCAGCACCGCCTGGCGGTTGGCATCGACCTCGGCACCACCAACTCGCTGGTTGCCACCGTCCGCAGCGGCAGCCCGGAAGTGCTGAGCGACGAGGACGGCCGCTCGCTGCTGCCATCGGTCGTGCGCTACCTCCCGAACGGCCACGCCAACATCGGCCACAAGGCGCAGGCATGCCAGACCACCGATCCGAAGAACACCATCGTTTCGGTCAAGCGCTTCATGGGCCGCGGCCTCAAGGACATCTCTCATGCCGAGAACCTGCCGTACGACTTCGTCGACGGCCCCGGCATGGTGCAGATCAACACCGTGGCCGGCGTGAAAAGCCCGGTCGAAACCTCGGCCCAGATCCTGGCCACGCTGCGCCAGCGCGCCGAGGATTCGCTCGGCGACGAACTGGTCGGCGCCGTCATCACGGTGCCGGCCTACTTCGACGACGCCCAGCGCCAGGCCACCAAGGACGCGGCCCAGCTGGCCGGCCTGAACGTGCTGCGCCTGCTGTCCGAGCCGACCGCCGCCGCCATCGCCTATGGCCTCGACCAAGGCAAGGAAGGCGTGTACGCCGTGTACGACCTCGGCGGCGGCACCTTCGACATCTCGATCCTCAAGCTCTCGAAGGGCGTGTTCGAGGTGCTGTCCACCGGCGGCGACTCGGCCCTGGGCGGCGACGACTTCGATCACCGCCTGTTCTGCTGGATCGTCGAGCAGGCCAGGCTGGCCCCGCTGTCCGACCAGGACACCGCCACCCTGATGGTCAAGGCGCGCCAGGCCAAGGAACTGCTGTCCACTAACGAAGAAACGACGGTCGAGGCGATCCTGAAGTCGGGCGAGATCGTGCAGGTGACCGTCACCGCGCAGGTCTTTGCCGAGATCACCAGGCACCTGGTCGGCAAGACCATGAACGCGATCCGCAAGGCGATGCGCGATGCGAACGTGGCGGTCGAGGATGTCGACGGCGTCGTGATGGTGGGCGGCGCCACCCGCATGCCGCACGTGCGGCGTGCGGTGGGCGACTTCTTCCACACCATCCCGCACGCGAACATCGACCCGGACAAGGTAGTGGCGCTGGGCGCCGCCGTCCAGGCCAACCTGCTGGCCGGTAACCGCGCCGAGGGCGACGACTGGCTGCTGCTGGACGTCACCCCGCTGTCGCTCGGCATCGAGACCATGGGCGGCCTGGTCGAAAAGATCATTCCGCGCAACTCGACCATCCCCTGCGCCAGGGCCCAGGAGTTCACCACCTTCAAGGACGGCCAGACCGCGCTCGCGGTACACGTGGTACAGGGCGAACGCGAGCTGGTGTCCGACTGCCGCTCGCTGGCGCGCTTCGAGCTGCGCGGCATCCCGCCGATGGCCGCCGGCGCCGCGCGCATCCGCGTGACCTACCAGGTCGATGCCGATGGCCTGCTGTCGGTGTCGGCGCGCGAGACCCGTTCCGGCGTCGAAGCGTCGATCACCGTCAAGCCGTCCTATGGCCTGGGCGACGACGAAGTGGCGCGCATGCTGCAGGATTCTTATTCCTCGGCCCAGGGCGACATGCAGATGCGCGCGCTGCGCGAGGAACAGGTCGAGGCCGAGCGCATCCTGCTGGCCACGCAGTCCGCGCTGGATGCGGATGCTGAGCTGCTGGACGCGGCCGAGCAGGACGAGGTGGCGAAGCTGGTACACGGCGTGCGCGATGCGATCCACCGTTCCAACGACGCCTCGCTGGAAGCCGGACAGCGCCAGGACGGGCTGCACGCGGCGGTGCAGGCGCTGGCCAGGGGCACCGAGGAATTCGCGGCGCGCCGGATGGACAAGAGCGTGCGCAAGGTCCTGGCAGGCAAATCGCTGGACGAGGTCTAAGCATCATCTATACGTAGGGTGGGCGGTTCTTCCGCCCACGCGTTCAAATCGAGCATGCATTGCGGCAACGCGACCGATAGTTGAACGCGTGGGCGGCAAAGCCACCCACCCTACGAAAACAATCAACGAGGTAATCAAGTGCCACAAATCGTCATCCTTCCCCACCCGGTCTTCTGCCCCGACGGCGCCGTGCTCGAATCCCCCGCCGGCAAGTCGATCTGCGACGTCCTGCTCGAGAACGACATCGAGATCGAACATGCCTGCGACCGCGTCTGCGCCTGCACCACCTGCCACGTGATCGTGCGCGAAGGCTTCGACTCGCTCAACGAGCAGGAAGAAAAGGAAGAAGACATGCTCGACAAGGCCTGGGGCCTGGAGCCGAACTCGCGCCTGTCCTGCCAGGCGATCGTCGCCGACGAGGACCTGGTGGTCGAGATCCCGAAGTACACCATCAACCACGCAGCAGAGAAGAACCACTGAACGGGAGGGCCGCCATGAAGTGGACCGATGTCTCGGCGATCGCCGAGGCCCTGTACGAGCTCTATCCGGACGTCGACCCCGCCACCGTGCGCTTCGTCGACCTCCACAACTGGGTCGTCGCCCTCGACGGCTTCGACGACGACCGCCACCGCGGCGGCGAACGCGTACTGGAAGCCATTCAGGCGGCATGGATCGATGAAGCAAGCTAAGCACACCCCCAAACCGACCGCGGCGCCCGAACTGCCGCCGGAAGTCCGTCCCGGCCAGTCGATCGAGCTGCTGAAGGAATTGCACATCCTCACCCGGGACGGCAAGCTGAACCAGGACAGCCGGCGCAAGCTGAAGCAGGTCTACCACCTGTACAACTTCATCGAGCCGCTGCTCAACAACGTGCTGGAAAGCAAGGGGGGCGTGTCCCTGGTCGACCACGGCGCCGGCAAGTCCTACCTCGGTTTCATCCTGTACGACCTGTTCTTCAAGGGGCGCGAGGACGGTTCCCACATCTACGGCATCGAAACCCGCGACGAACTGGTGCGCAAGTCGACCGAGCTGGCCGCGCGCCTCGGCTTCGGCGGCATGTCCTTCCTGCCGCTGTCGGTGGCCGAATCGACCACTTCGACCCGGCTGCCCGAGACCATCGACATCGTCACCGCGCTGCATGCCTGTAACACCGCCACCGATGACGCGATCGACTTCGCGCTCAAGAAAGGCGCCAGGCACATGGTGCTGGTGCCCTGCTGCCAGGCCGAGGTGGCGAGCGTGCTGCGCAAGAACAAGGGCAAGGACCTGGGCCGCAGTGCCCTGACCGAGATCTGGCGCCACCCGATCCACACCCGCGAGTTCGGCAGCCAGATCACCAACGTGCTGCGCTGCCTGCGGCTGGAGGCGCACGGCTACCAGGTCACGGTCACCGAACTGGTGGGGTGGGAGCACTCGATGAAGAACGAACTGATCGTCGCTACGTATAAAAACCTGCCGCGCCGCCGCCCGGCCGAGCGCCTGCAGGAGGTGATGGCCGAACTGGGCCTGGACGAGATGAAGCAGCGCTTCTACACCCCCATTGAAGCAAACTAAGCAGCAAACCAAGCAAACCAAGCAAACCTAGCGGACCGAGAACGAGATGAGCGACCCGAATCAAGAGTGGATCGACCTGCGCAGCGATACCGTGACCCAGCCGTCCGAGGCGATGCGTGCCGCGATGGCCGCAGCAAGCGTCGGCGACGACGTGTATGCCGACGACCCCTCGGTCAATCGCCTGCAGGAGTACGCGGCCGAGCTGTTCGGCTTCGAGGCCGGCCTGTTCGCGCCCTCGGGCACCCAGACCAATCTGATCGCCCTGATGACGCATTGCGCGCGTGGCGATGAGTACCTGGTCGGCCAGGAAGCGCATACCTACAAGTACGAAGGTGGCGGCGCCGCGGTGCTCGGTTCGATTCAGCCGCAGCCGATCGCCAACCAGGCGGACGGTTCGATCGCGCTGGCCGATATCGAGGCCTACATCAAGCCCGACGACATGCACTTCGCGCGCACCCGCCTGCTGGCGCTGGAAAATACCATCGGCGGGCGCGTGCTGCCGCAGGACTACGTCAGGGCGGCGACCGGCCTGGCGCACAGCCGCGGCCTGGCCACCCACCTGGACGGCGCCCGCATCGCCAACGCGGCCGTCAGGAACGGCATCAGCCTGCGCGCGGCGGTACAGGGCTTCGACACGGTCTCGGTTTGCCTGTCGAAGGGCCTGGGCGCGCCGGTCGGGTCGGTACTGCTCGGTCCCAGGGCCTTCATCGAGCAGGGCAAGCGCTGGCGCAAGATGCTGGGCGGCGGCATGCGCCAGGCCGGCGTACTGGCGGCAGCGGCGCAGTATGCGCTCGAGCACAACGTCGAGCGCCTGGCCGAGGACCATGACAACGCCGCCGCGCTGGCCCAGGGGCTGGCGCAGATCGCGGCGCTGAAGGTCGGCACGCCGCAGACCAACATCTTCTGGCTCGACATCCCGGCCGCCGCCTGCGCGCCGCTGCGCGAGGCCCTGGCGGCTGCCCGCATCCGCGCGACGGTCGGTCCACGCATGCGCCTGGTGACCCACCTGGACGTGAGCGCCGCCGACGTGGCGCGCACCGTCGACGTGTTCGCGGACTTCTTCGCGCAATGGCGGGAACAATGACGGCCGAGGCCATCCGCCTGGCCAAGCGCGTCGCCGCCCAGCTGGGCTGCTCGCGCGCCGAGGCCGAGCGCTACATCGCGGGCGGCGGCGTCGAGGTAGACGGCGCCGTGGTGGAAGACCCGGCCAGCCGCGTCCTGCCGGCACAGGACGTGCGCGTGCTGCCGGGCGCCTCGGCCGAGGAAGCGCCGCCCGTCACCATCCTGCTGCACAAGCCGGCCGGCATGAACTCCGGCGTCGGCACCCGCGGCGAACCCGCGCTGGCCTGCCTGGCGCCGGAAACGCTGGCGCAGGCCCACGGCCAGCCGCGCTTCCTGCAGCGCCACCTGCACAAGCTGACCCTGACCAGCCCGCTCGAAACCGATGCCAGCGGACTGGTGGTGTATACCCAGGATTTCCGCGTCGTGCGCAAGCTGGTGGAAGAGGGCGAGCGGGTGGAACAGGAATTCATCGTCGACGTCAGCGGCGCCATCCGGGACGGCGGCCTGGCGCTGCTGAACCATGGCCTGCACTTCAACGGCAAGCCGATCGCGCCGATGAAGGTCAGCTGGCAGAACGAGCGCCGCCTGCGTTTCGCCCTCAAGGGCGTCAAACCGGGGCTGATCGACCACATGTGCCGCGAAGTCGGCCTGGAGATCGTCGACCTGCGGCGCATCCGCATCGGACGCCTGCCGATGGCGGGCCTGCAGCCCGGGCAGTGGCGCTACCTGCTCGACTACGAACGCTTCTAGCCGGCGCGCCGCCCCAGCAGCCGTAGCCCGAAGGCGGCACCCACCGCCAGCGCGCCAATCGCCAGTACCAGCGCCCCGTTCGGCGGCGGGTCGCGCCGCTGCCCGCTGTGGATGCCGCTCGGCGCGGACGGCGGCGCATACAGCGCCCCGCGCGTCTGCGGCACGCGCTCGGCTTTCCGGGCCCACCGGTCGAGATACAGGTTCATGCCCGATGCGATCAGGTTCGGCGCCACGAAATTGCTCAGCCTGAACAGGGTGGCCGGAGCCCCGACCGCGGTGGTCGGCCTTGGATGGCGCGCCAGCGCGAGCACGGCGTCCGCCACCGTCTCGGGCCTGAGCGCTCCTGGCGGATACGACATCTTCGCGCCCGTGTAGTTGGCGCCGTGGGCGAAACCCGGCGTGTCCACGAAGGTCGGGTAGACGTCGCAGACGTGGATATGCGGCCGCTTGCCCAGTTCCGCGCGCAAGGCTTCGCTGAAGCCGCGCAGCCCGTACTTGCTGGCCGAATAGGCCGCCGCGTAGGGCGAGGCGACGAAGCCGCCGGCCGAGATCATGTTGACCCAGATGCCGTGGTCCTGCTCGAGGAAGATCGGCAGCACCGCATGGGCATCGTTCATGTGGGACAGCAGGTTGGTCTCGATCACGCGGCGGTGGTCATCGATGGGCACGTCGGCGAACTTGCCGACCACGCCCGCGCCCACGTTGCTGAACCACAGGTCGATCCGGCCGAGGGTGGCGCGCGCCTGGCGCGCGAACGCTTCCACCGCGGCGGCATCGATCGCGTCCACCACCACGGCCTCGGCGCTGCCGCCGGCTTCGCGGCAGCGCCGCACGATGTCGTCCAGTCCCTCCTTGCCGCGCGCGCCCAGCACGAGTTGGGCGCCCTCGCGCGCGAAGGCAATGGCGGTGGCGGCCCCGATGCCGCTCGAGGCGCCCATGATGACGATGCGCTTGTCCGAAAGCTTCATGGCTTACCCTTCTTCAAGGTTCAGTGGAAGCCTGCGATTATTCCGTGCTTTGCGGATGGGGCGCGTTCGAATGCCGCGCGGAAAGCGCTGATCAGCCGGGCTGGCCCTAGGGTCTGTCTGACTGAGCGAAGGCGAAGAATGAGAGAATTAGATCGGGAGGGCTATGAAGATGAGCCGAACTGATCTAACCGAGAAGCAATGGCGGCGGTTGGAATCCCATCTGCCGCCAAATCCGCATCACGGTCATGCTTATGTCGAGCACCGACATGTGATCAATGGAATCCTGTGGCGTTTAAGGACTGGGGCGCCTTGGCGCGACATTCCAGCGCGCTACGGGCCTTGGCAGACCTGTTATGACCGGTTTGTCCGCTGGTCGCGCGACGGTACCTGGAAGCGCTTGCTCACAGTCATGCAAGCGGCAGCCGATGAAGCTGGCCTGATCGATTGGGATGGCGCTGCGCTCGATGCTACACACATCAAAGCTCACCGTAGCGCCGCCGGGGCCCGCAAGAAATTGCCTGCGGCGGAAAAAAGGGGCTCATAACTGACGAGTGGCTCGGCCGATCGCGCGGCGGCATCACCAGCAAGATTCACCTGTGTGTTGATGGGCACGGTCTGCCCTTGTCGATTGTCGTCACTGCTGGACAATGCAGCGATGCGGCAAATCTTGGACAGGTTCTCGATGCCATCTCGGTACCGCGTCCTGCCCGTGGCCGGCCTCGCAAACGTCCCTCATGCTTGCGCGTCGACCGCGCCTATGGCGCACGTCATTATCGACAGCAGATCCAAAACCGCGGGATACGCTGTGTGTGTCCTGAACGTCTCGATGCGCAGAAAAGCCGACTGCGCAAAGGACGCAACGGTGGCGCGCCACCAAGGTTCGACGTCGAAGCTTACAAAGGCCGCAACGTCGTCGAGCGGGCGATCAACCGGCTGAAGGACTTCCGCGCCGTTGCAACGCGTTACGACAAGCGCGGCCATAACTACCTCGCCGCAGTCATCGTGGCGACAATAATGTTATGGCTTCCCTGAACTCAGTCAGACAGACCCTAGCGCGCGGCCTTGCGCGGCGCCTTCGGCAGGGCGATCAGGCGGGTGCCGGCCAGGCGGTCGTGCAGGAACTGGCGGTCCTTGTCGAACAGCGCCGTCAGCGCCCAGGCCGCCATGCCGAGCGCCAGCGCGATGCCGACCTGCGCCTTGTCGTGCAGGCCAAAGGCCCAGCACACGGCGAGCGCCGGCGCGAACCAGCCCCAGGCCAGCAGGAAGCGCGCCGCGGCGGTCCGCAGTGGCAGCTTGTGGCAGCCCAGCTTGACCACCTTGATGCGCCAGGTCTTCATGGCCAGCGTGTGGCCGCTGTCGATCCAGCACCACATGAAGTAGGCGGCCGTCACCAGCAGCAGCCACAGCTTCATGCCTTCCCTGGCCAGCGGATGCTGGCTGTTCAGGGTCACCAGCATGTAGGCCGCGATCGCCAGCATCTCGACCGCGAACAGGAGCAGCGCTTCGTACAGCATGGCCGTGACGCGGCGCAGGATACTGGGAGTGGCGACCGGGACCGGCTTAGAAGGGGACATTGAGTGCGTTGCTTGCATTCGGTGCGGGCTGGGCAGCGGGTGACGGGGGAGCCGGTGCGGGCGATGCCACCGATGCCGGCGCAGGGGCAGGCGCGGGGGCGGCAGCCGGCGCCTGTGGCACGGCGCCGGGCGCGGTCGGGGCGGCGGCCGGCGCCGGGGCAGGGCCGGTAGCGGTGGCCGGCGCGCCGGCCGGCGGCACGATGCAGGCGGTGCCGCGCCGCATCGCGCCCGGCGGGCAACTGACCGGCGCGGCGATCATGGGCGTATGCGGCATCGCCGGCGCGCCCTGCGGACGGCTGCCGCCCGAACGGGCCAGGCGCCGCTTTTCCTCTTCCGACAGCTGTTTGTAGCTTTCCCAGCTCGCGGCCTTCTCGTCGGGGGCCAGCTTGCGGGTCTTGCTGTAGTTCTCGCGCGCCAGCTCGCGCTGGGCCGGCGTCAGGCGCATCCATTGGCGCATCCGTTCGTGCACGCGCGCCTGCTCGGCCGGGGTCATCGAGGCGAAGCGCTGCGACATCTCGAGCCAGCGGCGCTTGCGCATGCCTTCCAGGCTGTTCCATTCGGGCTGCAGGGGCTTCAGTGCCGCCTGCTGGGCGCGCGTCAGTTCGCGCCAGAGCGGGCGGTCGAGGGTTTTTGCGGGTGGCTTGGCCACGGCGGCCGGAGGCGCGCCGGCGCCGGGCGCCGGGGCCGTCGACGCGGAGCGGTTGTACAGCGCCCAGGTCACCACTCCGGCGACCAGGACCGCGGCCGCGGTGAACACGACGGCGAGGCGGGGCTTCGGCGCGCTGTTCGTCATTGCTGGCGCTGGCGCGACTCCACGTAGGCATTGAAGCCATGGTCGAGGTACGCGGTCAGCGGCAGTTCGTCGGCCAGTACGGCGGCGTCGAGCTCGGCCATGGCGGCCAGCCGCTGCTGCTGTTCATACTGGTACACGCCGCCCATGCCGATGACCAGGGCCAGCATCGGCGCCGCCACCGCCAGGCGCGCCAGTCCGGGGGCGCTGAACAGGGAGGCGGCGAAGGCCGGCAGGCCGAACAGCGGCCGGCTGGTACGGGACGCATCGGGCTTCTTGCGCGACAGGGCCAGCGCACGCGCGGCGGCCAGCCGCTCGGTCGTGGAGGCCGGCAGCGCGTCGAGGTTCTCGTTCAGGGCGTGGCGCAGCTTGTACGCCAGGTTGATGTCATCGGTGTTCATAGCTTGATTCCCTTGGCCTTGAGCGCCTCGGCGAGGGCGTGGGTAGCGCGGGAGCAGTGCGTCTTGACGCTTCCCTCGGAACAACCCATCGCTTCGGCCGTTTCGGCCACGTCCATGTCCTGCCAGTAACGCATGAGGAAAGCTTCCCGTTGACGCGTGGGGAGTTTTTCTACTTCCTGTTCGATGAGGCGCAAAGTTTGTGCGCGCTCAAACTGGTCGGCGGTGGATTCCGCGGCGGCCGTGCCTTGCTCGGCTTCATAGGAAGAAAGTATATCAAACTCCTCATCCTCCCCGTCCGGCCGGCTGAAGCCCGAGAACAGGCTGATCCAGGTATTGCGGACCTTTTCGCGGCGGAAGTAATCAAGGATGGTCGTCTGCAGGATGCGCTGGAACAGCATCGGCAGCTCGGCCGCCGGCTTGTCGCCATATTTCTCGGCCAGCTTGATCATCGCATCCTGCACGATGTCCAGTGCCGACTCGTCCTTGCGCACCGCGTATACCGCCTGCTTGAACGCACGCCGTTCGACATTCTCGAGGAAGTCGCTGAGTTCTTTGTCTGTGGCCATGCGTGCGGGAAGGGGCGTATTGCGAATGCCGTAAGGAAAACCCACGAATCCTAGCAAAAAACCATCGCCCGTGCATCCAATTCGCGCAGCGGCCTTCCGGCCGCGGCTTCCAGCGTCGCCGGCCCAGGCCGCGGCGCAGCAGGCGCACAGCGGCCTGGCGCACCATTCTGGCGCACAAAAATAATCCGCGTTATGCCTTGACCAGAATGGTGCAACGCAGTAATGTGTTCTGACGCTTTGCACCCCCGAAGCTCTCCGGTCACCTGGTGAAGGCCCACAAGCCATCTCCGGATTGACGCGCTTTCATTTGTAGGCAGTTTGCTCCGACCCGCGCCACAAGCGCGAGAGATGCGTATAAACGCTACAGACACTCAAGCCGAACGAGTTGCGCCCAGCGCCCGTGCGTAAGGACCCTATTGGTGTCCCGAAACACAGACGTGCACGCAGAGAGAAGGGAAGCATGAGGGTTGTCGCGCACTTCGCATTTCGTTAGGAACGGGCATCCGATCAAACTCCCTTTGGGTCTTGAAAGGAATGAACATGAGTAACGAAACATCGGCCTCCGGGTCGTCGGCGCCCATCACCGGCGCTGAAATCGTGGTGCGTTGTCTCGCGGAAGAGGGCGTCAAGCACGTCTTCGGTTATCCCGGCGGGGCAGTCCTCTACATCTACGACGCCATCTTCAAGCAGGACAAGTTCCAGCACGTCCTGGTTCGCCACGAACAGGCCGCGGTGCACGCCGCAGACGCCTATTCGCGCAGCTCCAACACCGTCGGCGTCGCCCTCGTGACCTCCGGTCCGGGCGTCACCAATGCCGTCACCGGCCTGTCCACGGCCTACATGGATTCGATCCCGATGGTGGTCATCACCGGCCAGGTGCCGAGCCATGCGATCGGCCAGGATGCCTTCCAGGAATGCGATACCGTCGGCATCACCCGTCCGGTGGTCAAGCACAACTTCCTGGTCAAGGATGTGCGCGAACTGGCATCGACCATCAAGAAAGCCTTCTACATCGCCCGTACCGGCCGTCCCGGCCCGGTGCTGGTCGATATCCCGAAGGACATCAGCATGCACAAGTGCGCCTACGCGTATCCGCGCGAGATCGAGATGCGCTCGTACCGTCCGGTGGACAAGGGCCATGCCGGCCAGATCCGCAAGGCCGTGCAACTGCTGCAAGGGGCCGAGCGGCCGATGATTTACGCGGGCGGCGGCGTGATCCTGGCGAATGCCTCGGACGAACTGAACCGCCTGGTCGACAAGACCGGCTTTCCGGTCACCAACACCCTGATGGGCCTGGGCGCCTCGCGCTCTTCCAGCCCGCACTTCGTGGGCATGCCCGGCATGCACGGCACCTACGAAGCGAACATGGCGATGCAGCACTGCGACGTCCTGATCGCGATCGGCGCGCGTTTCGACGACCGCGTGATCGGCAACCCCAAGCACTTCGCCAGCAACCCGCGCAAGATCATCCATATCGACATCGACCCTTCGTCGATCTCGAAGCGGGTGAAGGTTGACATCCCCATCGTCGGCAACGTCAAGGACGTGCTGGTCGAACTGCTGTCGCAGCTCGATGCCAGCCAGGCCGCGACCAATACCAGTGCGCTGCAGGCATGGTGGAAGCAGATCGCCGAATGGCGCGGCAAGGAATGCCTGGCCTATGCGCCGTCGAATGAGCTGATCAAGCCGCAATCGGTCATCGAGCAGTTGTACAAGGTCACGGACGGCGACGCCTTCATCACCTCGGACGTCGGCCAGCACCAGATGTGGGCCGCGCAGTACTACGGCTTCGACAAGCCGCGCCGCTGGATCAATTCGGGTGGCCTGGGCACCATGGGCGTGGGCCTGCCGTACGCGATGGGCGTGCAGATGGCCAACCCGGACGCGACGGTGGCCTGCGTCACCGGCGAAGGCTCGATCCAGATGTGCATCCAGGAGCTCGCCACCTGCAAGCAGTACCACCTGACGCCGAAGATCATCCTGCTGAACAACCGCTTCCTCGGCATGGTCCGCCAGTGGCAGCAGATCGACTACGGTTCGCGCTACTCCGAGTCCTACATGGACTCGCTGCCGGACTTCGAAAAGCTGGCCGAGGCCTACGGCCACGTCGGCATGCGCATCGAGAAGCCGGGCGACGTCGAGGGCTCACTGCGCGAAGCCTTCGCGATGAAGGACCGCCTGGTGTTCATGAACTTCATCACCGACCAGAGCGAGAACGTCTGGCCGATGGTCAAGGCCGGCAAGGGCCTGAATGAAATGCTGCTCGGCTCGGAGGACCTGTAATGCGACACATCATTTCCGTCCTCCTCGAGAACGAAGCCGGCGCGCTGTCGCGCGTGGTCGGGCTGTTCTCGGCACGCGGCTACAACATCGAAACCCTGACCGTGGCGCCGACCGAAGACGCGACCCTGTCGCGCATGACCATCGTCACCAGCGGCTCGGACGACATCATCGAGCAGATCACCAAACACCTCAATCGCCTGATCGAGGTGGTGAAGGTGGTCGACCTCACCGAAGGCCAGCACATCGAGCGCGAACTGATGCTGATTAAAGTGCGCGCGGTCGGCAAGGAGCGCGAAGAGATGAAGCGCACCGCCGACATCTTCCGCGGCCGCATCATCGACGTGACCGAGAAGACCTACACGATCGAGCTGACCGGCGCCAAGAGCAAGCTCGATGCCTTCATCGACGCCATCGACCGCGCCTCGATCCTGGAAACGGTCCGCACCGGCGGCTCCGGCATTGGCCGCGGCGAACGCATTCTGAAGGTTTAACACGATACATCGCATTCGTAGGGTGGGCGGTCCTCCGCCCACGCGTTCAACCGCCGCCTGCCTACCTCATACATCCAAAATTACAAGGAATAATCATGAAAGTGTTCTACGACAAAGACTGCGACCTCTCCCTCATCAAAGGCAAGAACGTCGCCATCATCGGCTACGGCTCGCAGGGCCACGCGCACGCCCAGAACCTGAGCGAATCGGGCGTCAACGTCACCGTCGGCCTGCGCCGCGGCGGCGCGTCCTGGAACAAGGTCGAAGCGGCCGGCCTGAAGGTCGCCGAGGTCGACGAGGCGGTGAGGAACGCCGACGTCATCATGATCCTGCTGCCGGACGAGAACATCGCCGAGGTCTACAAGAACAACGTCGAGCCGAACGCCAAGCAGGGCGCCGTGCTGGCCTTCGCCCACGGCTTCAACGTGCACTACGGCCAGGTGGTGCCGCGCGCCGACCTCGACGTGATCATGATCGCACCAAAAGCGCCCGGCCACACCGTGCGCGGCACCTACCGCCAGGGTGGCGGCGTGCCGCACCTGGTCGCGGTCTACCAGGACAAGTCGGGCGCGGCGCGCGACATCGCGCTGTCCTACGCCATGGCCAACGGCGGCGGGCGCGCCGGCATCATCGAGACCAACTTCCGCGAAGAGACCGAGACCGACCTGTTCGGCGAGCAGGCCGTGCTGTGCGGCGGTACCGTCGAGCTGATCAAGGCCGGCTTCGAGACCCTGGTGGAGGCGGGCTACGCGCCCGAGATGGCCTATTTCGAGTGCCTGCACGAACTGAAGCTGATCGTCGACCTGATCTACGAGGGCGGCATCGCGAACATGAATTACTCGATCTCGAACAATGCGGAATACGGCGAGTACGTGACCGGTCCGAAGGTCGTCACCTCGGCAACGAAAGAGGCGATGAAGCAGTGCCTGAAGGACATCCAGACGGGCGAATACGCGAAGAGCTTCATCCTCGAGAACAAGGCCGGCGCCCCGACCCTGATCTCGCGCCGCCGTTTGACGAGCGAGCACCAGATCGAGGAAGTCGGCGCCAAGCTGCGCGCGATGATGCCGTGGATCGCGAAAAACAAGCTGGTCGATCAGTCGAAGAACTAAGCTGCCGCGGTTTCGTAGGGTGAGCGGCTCTGCCGCCCACCCTACAATTGAAGACAGTTGCAACTGTCCATTACAAATTCACGAAAGCGCGCGTGAAGCCAGTATCGTATAAGTAAGGCCACCATCCGCCTGTTTACTTGTTACTGGAGAATAAAAAATGAAGCTTTCCCGATCGCTCGTCGCCGCCGCCCTGGTGCTGGCCTTCCACGCCGGCGCCCAGGCCCAGACCGCCCCGTCCACCGCCGGCACCCTGGTCGTGGTCCCTGCCTTCGGCGAAGTCAAGCATGCCAACGACCGGGCCACGCTGACGTTCGCCGTCGAAGAGCATGACAAGGACAAGAATGCCGCCGCGGCGCGCGTGAACCGCAAGATGAAGGAAGGCACCGAACTGGTGCGCCGCGCCGATCCGAAGGCCGAGCTGAAGACCATGGGCTACTATACCTACCCGGTCTACGCCGAGGTGCCGCCGATGCCGCAGCCGGCCACGCGCACCCCGGCGCCGCCGGTGCCGGTGTCCTGGCGCGTCGGGCAATACCTGGAAGTAAAGACCACCAGCCTGGCCGAGCTGCCGAAAACGGCCGCCGCCGCGCAGAAGGTCCTGCAGATCAATGGCGTCAGCTTCGACCTGAGTCCGGCCCTGGAAAAGCGCCTCGACGACCAGCGCATCGCCGCCACCTACCGCAACCTGAACGAACGCATGGCATCGATCGCCGGCGCGATGGGCCGTTCGCTGCAGGACGCCGTGCTGGAAACGGTCGACTTCGAGGGTTCGGGCAATTACGCGGGCGAAGCCAGGCCGGCGGCGGAACCGATGATGATGCGCATGAGCGCCAAGCGGGAAGGGGCCGACGCGATGCCGGAACCGAGCTTCGAACCGGGCGAGACCACGCTGCAAATGCGTCTGGTGGGCAAGTTGCGATTCAAGTAGCAATAGCTATTCGCTAACAAGGGTCCGCGCCTCTATAATGCCGGGAACGCATTCATGACCACGGATCCTTATGCCGACCTTTCCACGACGCAGGCCACCGGGCGCCGCGCCCAAGCCGCCACGATTTTCCCGCCTGAAAAAGCGTTTCGGACGCCGTGCCGACCGTGTCCAGGGCGAGCGCGGCCGCGGCATCTACCTGCTGCCGAACGCCTTCACCACCGGCGCGCTGTTCTGCGGCTTCTACGCGATCGTCATGGCGATGAACCAGCGTTTCGAGCACGCCTGCTGGGCGGTGTTCATCGCCATGATCCTCGACGGGCTCGACGGCCGTATCGCGCGCCTGACCAATACCCAGTCCGAGTTCGGCGCCCAGTACGATTCGCTGTCCGACATGGTGTCCTTCGGCGCCGCACCGGCCCTGGTGATCTATGAATGGTCGCTGCGCGGCCTGGGCAAGCTGGGCTGGATCGCCGCCTTCATCTACTGCGCCGGCGCCGCGCTGCGCCTGGCGCGCTTCAATACCAACATCGAGGTCATCGACAAGCGTTTCTTCCAGGGCTTGCCGAGCCCGGCCGCAGCGGCGCTGGTGGTGGGCTTCATCATGATGATGACCGACCCCGACATCAACGTCAGCTCGCGCCAGGTGGACTGGGTTAGCTGGGGCATCGCCGTGTTCGCGGGCCTGACCATGGTGTCGAACGTGCCCTTCTACAGTTTCAAGGACGTCAATTTCCGCAAGTCGGTGCCCTTCATCGTGGTGTTCCTGATCGCACTGGCCCTGGCCTTGCTGGCGATCGACCCGCCCAAGGTGCTGTGGCCGATCTTCGTGATCTATGGCCTGTCCGGCTACGCGGTGTTCGCCTGGCGCGCCGCCAAGGGCAAGCCGGTGAGCATCATTCCGCTCGACGACGACGAACCGGACGAGCGCCTGCGCCGCTAGCCTGGCGGCGCTGGCAGGGAGGCGGCCCGCGCCGCGGCGCCTCACCATCCCATCTTGTCCTTCGGCTCGTACAGTGGGTCCAGCCCGTTCAGCATCTGCCGTACCACGCCCTGGCGGTCGAAGTGCACGTGCATCAGCGAGTTCCAGACGCCGGCTTCCTTGTAGCGGTAAGACCAGACCTCCCAGTCGCGCATGGCGACGAAGGAGGTTTCCGACGGCCTGCCAATGGTGCGCAGGACATCTTCCTTGGTGGCAGCATCCACCTTGATCGTGGCAAATTTTTCTCCGGTGAGCACCTGTTCGTAGGAGGCCAGGCGCCCGTCCGGTCCGATGCGCGCCATCCAGGTGTGCTGGCCCATCGGCCCGGTCGCATATTCGAACAGGCGCTCGTTGCCGGCGCCGTAGATGGCGGTCGGCGCGCCCATCTTCTGCTGCACCACCTCGGCCGAGTCGCCGATGCTGGGTGCCTGGCGCAGCAGGCCGGCACAGCCGCCGAGCAGGGCGAGCGCCGCGACTGTTGTAAAACTGATCAATTTGTTCATTATCCAGCCCTCCAGACGCCGCAAATCGCCATCATCCTCCATTTGGGCGCTGCAAAGGGTGGCCGCGCATCCGGTTTTCCCCTATACTGGCGGGTCTGTCCGTTTTGGGCAGTCGAGAAAGAAGCAATTTGACAATCACGGTGCGCTGGGTTTCGACTCATGCACCGCATGTGAAAGGTAACATCATGACCGTAGAAAACATCAACAAAGCGGCGATCATCGCCGACAACGCACGTGGCCAGAACGATACCGGTTCGCCGGAAGTCCAGGTCGCACTGCTGACCGCACGCATCAACGAACTGAACGGCCACTTCAAGGCACACCAGAAGGATCACCACTCGCGTCGTGGCCTGATCATGATGGTCAACCGCCGCAAGAGCCTGCTGGCTTACCTGAAGAGCAAGGACGCCAACCGCTACCGCGACCTGATCGCCAAGCTCGGCCTGCGTAAGTAATCCTTGGTCAAGACGATTTAGTCACGAAATGCCTGCGCCAGATACCTGTCGCGGGCATTTTTTGTTTCTGTTGTTGCTTGTTGTTGAGTAAATGGCGGTTTAAAAAACCGCCCGTGGTGAGGTGAACGACAGCTCCTGAAAATCTGTCGGCAAATAGAAAGGGAATACCCATGTTTAATAAAGTTTCGAAAACCTTCCAGTACGGTCAACACACGGTCACCCTGGAGACGGGTGAAATCGCGCGCCAGGCAAGCGGCGCTGTCGTCGTGTCGGTCGAAGACACCGTCATCCTGGCCACCGTGGTCGCCAAGAAGGACGCCAAGCCGGGCCAGGACTTCTTCCCGCTGACCGTCGACTACATGGAGAAAACCTACGCAGCCGGCAAGATCCCGGGCGGCTTCTTCAAGCGCGAAGGCCGTCCTTCGGAAAAGGAAACCCTGACCTCGCGCCTGATCGACCGTCCGATCCGCCCGCTGTTCCCGGAAGGCTACCTGAACGAAGTCCAGGTCATCATCCACGTCCTGTCGGTCAACCCTGAGATCGATCCGGACATCCCGGCCATGATCGGCGCCTCGGCTGCGCTGTGCATCGCCGGCATCCCGTTCAACGGCCCGATCGGCGCGGCACGCGTTGGCTACGCGAACGGCCAGTACATCCTGAACCCGACCACCACCGAGCTGAAGACCTCGCAGATGGACCTGGTCGTGGCCGGTACCGAGCACGCCGTGCTGATGGTGGAATCGGAAGCCCAGCAGCTGTCGGAAGAAGTCATGCTCGGCGCGGTCGTGTTCGGCCACGAGCAGATGAAGGCCGTGATCGACGCCATCCACGACCTGGTGGCCGAAGGCGGCAAGCCGGAAGTCGAATGGAGCCCGGCACCGAAAAACGAAGAACTGATCGCCAAGGTAAACGAACTGGCTGGCGCCGCCGTGCGCGACGCTTACCAGACCCGCGAGAAATCGGCCCGCCAGCAGAAGCTGAAGTCGATCTCGGGCGAAGTGATGGCGGCCCTGGCTGCCCAGGGCGTCGCAGCCGATGCGGCCGAAGTCGGCAACATCCTGTTCGACATGGAAGCCAAGGTCGTGCGTACCCAGATCCTGGACGGTGAGCCGCGCATCGACGGCCGCGACACCCGCACCGTGCGTCCGATCGCGATCCGCACCAGCGTGCTGCCGCGTACCCACGGTTCGGCCCTGTTCACCCGCGGCGAAACCCAGGCACTCGTGGTCGCCACCCTCGGCACCGCGCGCGACAGCCAGAAGATCGACGCGCTGATGGGCGAGTACACCGACGACTTCATGATGCACTACAACATGCCTCCGTTCGCCACCGGCGAAACCGGCCGCGTGGGCACCCCGAAGCGCCGCGAAGTCGGCCACGGCCGCCTGGCCAAGCGCGCGCTGGTCGCCGCGCTGCCGTCGGCGGACGAATTTTCATACTCGGTGCGCCTGGTCTCGGAAATCACCGAATCGAACGGTTCCTCGTCGATGGCATCCGTCTGCGGCGGCTGCCTGGCGCTGATGGACGCCGGCGTGCCGATGAAGGCGCACGTCGCCGGCATCGCCATGGGCCTGATCAAGGAAGGCGGCAAGTTCGCGGTCCTGACCGACATCCTGGGTGACGAAGACCACCTGGGCGACATGGACTTCAAGGTGGCCGGTACCCCGGCCGGCATCACCGCCCTGCAGATGGACATCAAGATCCAGGGCATCACCAAGGAAATCATGCAGGTGGCGCTGGCGCAGGCCAAGGAAGCGCGCCAGCACATCCTGGGCGAGATGCAGAAGGCCGTGCCGAGCGTGAAGACCGAGCTGTCGGACTTCGCCCCGCGCCTGATCACCATCCGCATCAACCCGGAAAAGATCCGTGACGTGATCGGCAAGGGCGGCGCCGTCATCCGCGCGCTGACCGAAGAGACCGGCACCCAGATCGACATCACCGACGAAGGCGTCGTGACCATCGCGTCGGTCGACGCTGCTGCCGGCCAGGAAGCCAAGCGCCGCATCGAAGAGCTGACCGCATCGGTCGAAGTGGGCAAGACCTACGACGGCACCGTGCTCAAGCTGCTGGACTTCGGCGCGATCGTCCAGGTCATGCCGGGCAAGGACGGCCTGCTGCACATCTCGCAGATCGCCAACGAGCGCGTCAACGCCGTGGCTGACTACCTGAAGGAAGGCCAGGGAGTGCGCGTGAAGGTCCTCGAGACCGACGAGCGCGGCCGCCTGAAGCTGTCGATGAAGGCTGCCGATCCGGTGGAAGGCGCGGCGCAGTAATCCTCGCCTAGCCTGGGCGGCTCGCCGCTCGAAATAGAAAGAACCGCCAGTGCGTGAGCCTGGCGGTTTTTTGTTGTGGGAGCAGGGGCGCATCCTGCAAGTGTGTCGTGACCATAATGCAAGAAGTGTTATAGTTGATTATTTACTTTAAGGATGGGATCGCACGCTCGTGTTCCGCGTAGTACCCACTCCATTCAACCATCCAATGCTAGGAATCGAACAGATGACCACGAAGGATTACGCCGCCCTCATCAGCCAGCTCATCCAGGAACACCAGGCCGACATCGGCGCGGAATGGATCGCGCAGCTGGAAGCGCTGATCGTGCGCGGAACTTCCAGCTCGAAAGAGCAGTTGCGCAGCCATTGCCAGCAGTTCCTGTCGGCCTTTGCCAGTGCCACCCGCGGCGGCGAACTGGGCAACATCGACCATCGCTCGTGGGACGAAGTACGTGACCTGCTGGCCGAGATCTCCTCGAGCCGCGCCAAGTCCGGCTCGACCCCGAGCGAGACCGCCACCTTCGTGTTTTCGCTGAAGCAGCCGCTGTTCGCGGCGCTGCGCCAGGGCTTCGGCGCCGATGCCGAGGCAGTCGCCGTCAGCTCGTGGAACATCAGTACCCTGCTCGACAAGCTCGGCCTGTACACCATCGAAGTGTTCCAGAAGACCAAGGACCAGATCATCGTGCGCCAGCAGCAGGAGCTGCTCGAGCTGTCGACGCCGGTCGTCAAGCTGTGGAACGGCATCCTGGCGCTGCCGCTGATCGGCACCCTGGATTCGGCCCGCACCCAGGTGGTGATGGAAAACATCCTGCAAAAGATCGTCGACACCGGCGCCGTCATCGCCATCATCGACATCACCGGCGTGCCGACCGTCGACACCCTGGTGGCGCAGCACCTGATGAAGACCATCGCCGCCGCGCGCCTGATGGGCGCCGACTGCATCATCTCGGGCATCCGTCCCCAGATCGCGCAGACCATCGTGCACCTGGGCGTGAACCTGGAGGATGTCGTCACCAAGGCCACCCTGGCCGACGCCTTCCTGGTCGCGCTCGAGCGCACCGGCACTTCCGTCGTCGCCAAGGCATAAGCGAAACAAACATGGAACGCATCCCTATCCTGCGCATGGGCGACCTGCTGCTCGTGACGATCCAGGTCGACATGCACGACCGCCTTGCCATGCAGCTGCAGGACGACCTGACCGAACGCATCGTCAGTGACGGCGCCAAGGGTGTCCTGATCGACATCTCGGCGCTCGACCTGGTCGATTCCTTCATCGGCCGCATGATCAGCAACACCGCCGCCATGGCGCGCGTGCTCGATGCCAGGACGGTCGTCGTCGGCATGCAGCCGGCGGTGGCGATTACCCTGGTCGAGCTGGGCCTGACCCTGCACGGCGTCAAGACGGCCCTGAATGTCGAAAAAGGCATGGCCCTGCTCGGAAAGAGCTATCGATAATGAACGGCGCGCAAACCGACGCAGTCCTGTTCGAGACCGTGCTGCTGGACCGCCACCGCCAGCACCGCGTTGCACGCGCCACCCTGCGCCTGCAGTCGGACGAGGACGTTGTAGGCCTGCGCAAGCAGGTGCGCGAGCGGGCGGTGGCGATTGCCCTGTCGCTGGTCGACCAGACCAAGCTGGTCACCGCCGCGAGCGAGCTGGGACGTAACACGATCAAGTACGGCGGCGGCGGCGAAGTCCACCTCGACAGCCTGTCCGATGGCATCCGCCAGGGCATCGGCCTGCTGTTCATCGATGGCGGACCGGGTATCCCCGACGTCGAGACCGCGCTGCGCGACGGCTACACCACCGGCGGCGGCCTCGGCCTGGGCCTGGGCGGCTCCAAGCGCCTGGCCGACGAGTTCGAGATCGACAGCCGTCCGGGAGAGGGCACGGCCGTGCTGGTGGTGAAATGGAAGCGCTGATCAGTTCGCTCAATGCACAGCAGGTGTTCGCGTTGACCCATGCGAGCGACGTGGCGGCGGTGCGGCGTGCAGGCCAGCGGCTGGCCGACACGCTCGGCTTCAGCGAGACCCGCGCCGGCCAGCTGGCGCTGATCATCACCGAGGCCGCCACCAACATCCTCAAGCATGCAGGGGAGGGCGAGATCCACGTCGGGCCGGCCCAGTCGGGCGCCGGCGTGGGCGTTGACGTGCTCGCGGTCGACAAGGGGCCCGGCATTGCCGACCTGGCGGCCTGCCTGGTCGACGGCGTGTCCACCGCCGGCACCGCCGGCACCGGCCTGGGCGCGCTACGCCGGCTGGCCGATGAATTCGATGTCCACACCGAGCCGGGCAAGGGCGCCGCTTTCTTCATGCGCCTGTGGCGTGAGTTGCCGCCACCCGAACCCTGCGGGGTCGAGGTCGGCGCGCTGTGGATGCCGATGGCGGGCGAGGAAGAATGCGGCGACGGCTGGGCGGTACGCTGCGACAGCCGCGGCGCGACCCTGCTGGCCGCCGATGGCCTGGGCCACGGACCGGAAGCGGCGCGCGCCGCCGCCGCCGCGGTGCACGCGCTGGCGGCGAGCAAGGACGCCGGGGCCGGCGCACTGATGCAGGCCGCCCACGACGCCCTGCGCCCCACGCGCGGCGCCGCGCTCGGCACCGCCCGCATCGACTACGAGGCCGGCGAACTGCGTTTCGCCGGCGTCGGCAACATCGGCGGCTGCGTCATCGACGGCGGGCGCCGCGCCCTGGTTTCGCACAACGGCATCGTCGGCCACAACGTGCGCAAGGTGCAGGAATTCGCGCTGCCCTTCGCGCCGGGCGCGCTGTGCATCATGCATTCGGACGGCATCCAGACCCAGTGGGACCTGGACCGGTATCCGGGCCTGGCCGGACGCAGCCCGATGCTGGTGGCGGCGATCCTGATGCGCGACTTCATCCGCCGTCGCGACGACGCCATGGTGCTGGTGGTGCGCCGGCACGGGAGCCCGCGATGAACCTGCACCGCATCCTCAGCGTGGCCCTGGACAGCGACCAGGACGTGGTGGTGGTGCGCCAGCGCGCGCGCCAGGTGTCGCAGCTGCTCGGCTTTTCGCAGCAGGACCAGGTGCGCGTGGCCACCGCGGTGTCCGAGATCGCGCGCGCGGCCTGCCACCAGGGCTCGGGCGGGCGCGCGTCCTTCCTGCTGGGCCGCAACCTCGGACGCCAGCACCTGGAAGTGACGATCAACCCGGGCGCCGGCGAGCGCCTGCTGTCGGCGCCGCCCGGGCCTGACGAAGGCATCAGCCGCGCGCTGCCGCAGCTGGCCCTGATCAGCGCGCACCGCCTGATGGATTCCTGCGACGTCGAGCCGGAGGAGGGCATGGTCACCGCGGTCACGATGCGCAAGGCGCTGCCGCCCCAGGCCATGGTCGACAGCGTACGCCTGGCCGAGATCAGCGCGCGCCTGGCCGGCAGCCCGGTCTCGAACACGCTGCAGGAGCTGGAGCAGCAGAACCGCGAGCTGCTGGCCACGCTGGCCGAGCTGCGCGAGCGCCAGGAAGACCTGCTCTCGCTCACGCGCGAACTGGAAGACACCAACCGCGGCATCGTCGCCCTGTACGCCGAGATCGAAGACAAGGCCGAGCGCCTGCGCCGCGCCGACGAGATGAAGTCGCGCTTCCTGTCGAATACGAGCCACGAGCTGCGCACCCCCTTGTCCTCGATCCGCGCCCTGTCCCAGCTGCTGCTGGACCGCATGGACGGCGACCTGACACCGGAGCAGGAGCGGCAGGTGGAATTCATCGCCACGGCCGCCAATGACCTGTCCGAGCTGGTCAACGACCTGCTCGACCTGGCCAAGATCGAGGCCGGCAAGATCGAGGTGCAGCTGGCGCCGGTCGTGGTCGAGAACCTGTTCCGCGCGCTCAAGGGCATGATGCGCCCGCTGGTCGACGACGGCCGCGTGGAGCTGGTGTTCGAAGCCTCGGACATGCTGGAGCCCTTCGACTCCGACGAAGGCAAGATCTCCCAGATCCTGCGCAACTTCATCTCCAACGCGCTCAAATTCACCGAACGGGGCGCGGTGCGCGTCTCGGCCAGCTATGATGCCGCCACCGACACCATCGCCTTCGCGGTGGCCGATACCGGGATCGGCATCAGTCCCGACAATCTGCAGCTGATCTTCGAGGAATTCAGCCAGATCGAGCACCCGCTCCAGCGGCGCAGCAAGGGCACCGGCCTGGGCCTGCCGCTGTGCCGCAAGCTGGCCGACCTGCTGCATGGGCGCGTGGAGGTCGCCAGTACCGAAGGGCAGGGCTCGACCTTCGCGCTGATCCTGCCGCGGCGCATGCCGGACCAGGCCACCCAGCCTAGCCAAGACGGAACCGATTCATGAAAGCCAATTCGACCCTGATCCTCAACGTTGACGACAACGACGGCGCACGCTATGCCAAGAACCGCATCCTGCAGGCCGCCGGCTTCGAAGTGGTCGAGGCGGCCAACGGCACCGACGCGCTGGAGATGGTCAAGCGCCTGAATCCCGCGCTGGTGCTGCTGGACGTGAAGCTGCCCGACATCAACGGCATCGAAGTCTGCCGCCGCATCAAGGCCAATCCGGACAGCAGCATGGTGCTGGTCCTGCAGACCTCGGCCGCGCTGACCGGTCGCGCCGATAAGATCCGCGGCCTGGAAGGGGGCGCCGACAATTACCTGGCGGCGCCGATCGAGGCCGACGAGCTGATCGCCAACGTGAACGCGCTGCTGCGCATGCACCAGACCCAGGTCGAGCTGCGCGACAGCGAGGAGCGCTTCCGCCAGATCACCGACAACATCGACGACGTGTTCTGGATGTTCGCGGTGCCGGACGGCAGCCTGGTGTACGTCAGCCCCGCCTATGTCGAGATCTGGGGCAGCAGCCTGGAACTGCTGCGCGAGCGGCCCGAGGCCTGGCTGGACGCGGTCCATCCGGACGACCGCGAACGCCTGGCGCAGCGCTGGCGCGACCTGGCGCAGGTGCCGCATTACGACGACGAGTTCCGCGTGTTCGGCCCGGACGGGCGCACGCGCTGGGTGCGCGACCGGCTGTTCGCGGTGCGCAACGCGCGCGGCGAAGTGTACCGGGTGGCGCGCGTCACCAGCGACATCACGGCGCGCAAGGAGATGGAAGCCCTGCTGCGCGCGGCCGACCGCAACAAGAACCAGTTCCTGGCCACGCTGGCGCACGAGCTGCGCAACCCGCTCAGCCCGATCCGCAACGCGGCCGCGCTGCTGGGGGCCGGCGCCGATGGCGGCAGCGCCGCCGAGCACCAGGCGCGCGCGCGCGAAGTCATCATGCGCCAGGTCGACCACCTGGCACACCTGGTGGACGACCTGCTCGACGTGGCCCGCATCTCGGAAGGCAAGATCGTGCTGCGCACCGAGGAGGTCGACCTGGGCGCCGTGATCCAGCAGGCGATCGAGACTGCCGGTCCCCTGATCGCCGTGCGCGGCCACCACCTGGACGTGCGGCTGCCGGAGCAGCAGGTGTGGGTGATGGGCGATCCGGTGCGCCTGGCGCAGTCGGTCGGCAACCTGCTGCACAACGCGGCCAAGTTCACGCCCCAGGGCGGGCGGATCGAGGTGGCGGTCAGCCTGGCGCCCGAGCAGCGGGTGCAGATCGCCGTGCGCGACAACGGCATCGGCATCGCCGACGACAACCTGGCACGCATCTTCACCATGTTCGCCCAGGTCGACGTGCCGCCGGACCGTGCGCCGGAAGGGCTGGGCATCGGCCTGTCGCTGGTCTCGCACCTGATTGAGCTGCACGGCGGGCGCCTGGCGGCCGCCAGCCCCGGCATTGGCCTAGGCAGCATCTTCACGGTCGAGCTGCCGCTGCTGCGCGCGAGCGCGCCGGCCGCCGGCCAGGAACAGGCCGCGCAGGCCGATGCGGGCGGCAGCGGCCTGCGCGTGCTGCTGGTGGACGACAACGTCGATGCGATGGAGATGATGGGCTTCCTGCTGGCCGAGATGGGTTATGTCACCAGCACCACCTCGGATGCCAGCCAGATCGAGGAGCTGGCGCTGCGCCACCGGCCGCAGGTGATCGTGCTCGACATCGGCCTGCCCGGCGTGGACGGTTACCAGGTGGCGCGCCGCATCAAGAGCAATCCGGCGCTGGCGCACATCCGGCTGGTGGCCCATACCGGCTATGGCTCGCCGGAAGACCGCAGGCGTGCGATGGAAGCGGGCTTCGATGCCCACCTGGTCAAGCCGGCCGAATTGCCCGACCTGGAACGCGCGCTGAAAGGCTAGGGCCGGTATACTGCCGTCCTGGAGCAGCAAGCTCCGCCATCGTAGGCAACAACATCCGGGCCGCCCCGGTTTCGCAAGGAGAGCCGGTATGGCTTGGATCATGTTGGTCGTTGCAGGTCTGTTCGAAGTATTGTGGGCGGTGGCCATGAAGCAGTCGCATGGCTTCACCAGGCTATGGCCCAGCGTGATCACGCTGGCAGGCATGATCGCCAGCTTCCTGCTGCTCTCGGCCGCCATGCGCAGCATCCCGCTCGGCACCGCGTATACGATCTGGACCGGCATCGGCACCGTGGGCGCCTTCGTGGCGGGGATCGTGCTGCTGGGGGAGCAGGCAAACGCCTTGCGCGTGCTGGCGGCGGTGCTGATCGTGGCCGGGCTGCTGCTGATGAAAGTGGCGGGAGACTAAAGGACCGCCCACGCGGTCGAACCGCGGCAGCGCAGCCTGCGCGGCTGGCCAAGCCGGGGTAGAATATCGCCTTCAGGAGGAACGTCCTCCCCCGCCGTGGGAACAATGACCGGGACGGCCCGGCTTTTCGAAAGGAGAGCCGACATGGCTTGGTTGATGTTGCTGGTAGCGGGAATTCTCGAAGTGGTCTGGGCCTACGCCATGAAGCAGTCCGATGGCTTCACCCGCCTGTGGCCCTCCCTTGTCACCCTGGCCGGCATGTTTGCCAGCTTCGTCCTGCTGGCCGCCGCGATGCGCAGTATTCCGCTTGGCACCGCCTATACGATCTGGACCGGCATCGGCGCCGTCGGCGCCTTCGTGGTCGGTATCGCGGTACTGGGAGAGCAGGTCAACGCCATGCGCATCGTGGCCGCGGTGCTGATCGTGTGCGGGCTGGTGATGATGAAGCTGGCCTCCGATTAAAGCAAAAGCCCCGCTTGCGCGGGGCCTTCCACATCAGGCAGGCACGCGGATCACTTGTCGGTGACCGTGAACTCGCCAAAGGCCTTGAGCTGCTCGCCCACCGCCTTCGGATCGCCCACCACCACGATCGACTGGTTCTCCGGCGCGAAGTATTTCTTCGCTACCGCCTGCACCTGCTGCGGCGTGACCTTCTGGATGCGCGGCACGTACTCGCCCAGGAACTCCGCCGGCAGGCCGACCAGCCAGTTCTGCGCCAGGGTCGCGGCGACCGAACGCTGCAGCTGGTTGCTGATCATGTAGCCGCCCGCCACGTAGCGCTTGTTCATCTCCATCTCCTTGGCCGACACCGGCTCGGTGCCGATCCGCTTGTACTCGGAGAAGAACTCGTTCAGCGCGGCACCGGTGACTTCGTTGCGCACGTCGGCGCCGCCGACGATGGCGCCACCCGCGCGGTTCATGCGCGCGCCGGCCGAGGCGCCGTAGGTATAGCCCTTTTCCTCGCGCAGCTTGATGTTCACGCGGCTCGAGAAGCCGCCGCCGAGGATGGTGCTGGCCAGTCGCAGCGGGATCTGGTCCTGGGCGCTGGCGGCGATGCCCGGGCTGCCCAGGCGCACCGCCGACTGCACGCTCTTGTCACGGTTCAGCAGGATGCGCGCCGGGGCGGCGCTGGCCGGCGCGGCGGCGGTGTCCGGCAGCGCCGGGCCGTTCGCCTTCCAGTCGCCGAAGGCGCCCTCGGCCAGCTTCAGGGCCTCGGCTTCCTTGAGCGGGCCGGTGATCACCAGCAGCGCGCGGTCCGGGCGGATGCGCCTGGCGTGCTCGGTGCGCAGCATGTCCTGCGTCACGGCATTGATCGCTTCCACCGTCGGGGTGGTGCGGCCATACGGATGGTCGCCGTAGATCGCCTTGCTGATCGCGCGCTCGGCGCGGAAGGCCGGCTGGGTTTCGGACACGCGCAGCGACTGCAGCGCGTTGGCCTTGGCCAGCGCCACTTCCTTGTCCGGGAAGCTCGGCGCGCGCGCCACTTCGGCCAGCAGTCCCATCATGGGGGCTGCCTGCGACACCAGAGCATTGCCCGACACCACGATGCCGTCGGAGCTGGCGCTGGCGCCGACCGAACCGCCCATGCCCTGGGCCGCTTCGGCGATCGCGCGCGAGTCGCGCTTGGCGGTGCCTTCATTGAGCAGGCTGGCCAGCATGCTGGCGAAGGCCGGGGTGGCCGGCGCATCGGCAGCAAAGCCGGCGCCGCGCACCGCCAGCACGTAGTCCACGCGCGGCAGGCCCTGGCGCGGCACGACCCAGACGGTGAGGCCGTTGGCCAGGGTTTTCTTGCTGATCTTCGGCACCGGGATCGGCTTGTCCTTGCCGTAGGCCGGCATCGGCAGGTTGTCCGCGGCGGGCGCGGCGAAGGCCGCCGGCGCGAAGGCGAGCGAGACGGCGATTGCGAGCATCAGTTTTTTCATCGATGCGCTCCTATTATTTGGCCGCGCCGGCAGGCGCGGTCGGGGTGGCGTTCGCAGGCGCCGCGAGCATCGCGGCCGGCTTGCGGTCAATGACGGTACGGTTGGTCTGCACCAGGTAGGTGCGCACCGCGCGCTGGATGTCTTCCGAGGTCACGGCCTCGACCCAGCCCGGGATCTTGTTGACCACGTTGGCGTCGCCCCACATCACCTGCATCTTGGCCATCATGTCGGCGCGGTTGATGAAGCTTTCCAGCTGGTTGTTCCAGTCGGCCAGCATGCGCGTCTTGATGCGCTTGAGGGTGGCGGCGTCGACGCCGTTCTGGGCGACCTTGGCGATCTCTTCGTCCATGGCCTTAAGCACCGCGTCCGCGCTGCTGTTCGGCTTGTACAGGGCGAACACGGTCAACAGGGTCGGGCCGTCGTATTCGAACGGACCGGTCAGGCCGAACAGCGAATCGACGTTGAGCGCGATTTCGCGGCCCTTCACCAGGCCCTGGTAGAACAGCGACGCGTCGCCGCCGGCCAGCAGTTCGCCCAGCACGGCCATGGCCGCCTGGTCCTTGTGGCCGCGCGGCGGCATCTTCCAGGCCGCGGCGATGGCCGGCACCTGGGCCAGGGCGTCGCTCTGCACCAGGCGCTTCTCCTGGGTGTTCAGGCCTTCGCTGAAGTCGGACGGCTTCGGGGTCGGACGGGCCGGGATCTTGCCGAAGTATTTCTCGGCCAGCGCGAAGCCCTGGCTTGGCGTGATGTCGCCGGCGATCGCGATCACGGCATTGTTCGGGCCGTAGTAATCGCGGTGGAAGGCGCGCACGTCTTCCAGGCTGGCGTTCTCGAGGTCCTCGAAGCTGCCGTAGCCGTCATGGTTGTTCTCCCATTTCTGGAAGGCGTGCTGGCCGATGTCAATCCACATGAAGCCGCCGTACGGCTGGTTCTTCACGTTTACGCGGATCTCTTCCTTCACCACGTCCTGCTGGTTCTTCAGCGTGGCCGGATTGAAATCGAGGGTCTTCATGCGGTCCGCTTCCAGCCACAGGATCGGCTCCAGCGCCGATGCCGGCGCAGTCTCGATGTAGTTGGTGAAGTCGGCGCGGGTCGAGCCGTTGTTGCGGCCGCCGCCGCCGGTGATGGTGGTGTCGAACACGCCTTTCTTGGCGTTCGGCGTGCCCTGGAACATCAGGTGTTCGAACAGGTGGGCGAAGCCGGTGCGGTTCTTCGGCTCCAGGCGCATGCCCACCTTGTAGACCACCGACACGCCCACGGTTGGCGAACTGTGGTCTTCGGTGACGATGACCGTCAGGCCATTGTCGAGCTTCTTGACAGCGACCGGCAGGGTCCACTGGTCCGCGGTGGCGGCGAATGCCGACAGCGAGAACGTGAGCCCGGCCAGCAATACAGGTAATTGGCGCATGCGCATGGGTTGACCTCGAAAATAAACTCGGAATGATGCGTTGTTGGATTGCTCGTACCGACGGCAACGCCGCCTGCGCTGCATCTTAACGCAAGTTGGCGCAATGACATGCCAATAAGTAATTTTTTTGTTGCGAAAAATCCGCGCCTGCGGCGCATGCACGGCCATCCACCCATAGGCCGCTCTGGTTGGCGTTTTGTGCAGTTCATCGCAGATCCATGGGCAGAAGGCGGACGAGGCGATATAGTTGCAACATGCTAATTCCAGCCCTCGCTGGGCAGCAACACATAATCAAGAACATGTATCCGGAGAATTCGATGAAGCAGCTTTCCAAGTTCGGCCTGGCGTGCGTGGCACTGTGCGCCGCGCTCTTCACCTGCATGGGAATGGCCAGGGCCGCGCCCGAGATGGCAACCGAGACGCGTCCGGTAGACGCGCGCGTGGTACGCGTCAAGCTGGACGGCGTGGTGGACCTCAAGATCCGCCAGGGCAATACCCCGCTGCTGGTCCTGACGGGCGACCCGCGCCTGCTCGCCAAGACCACGACCCTGCAGAGTGGCGACACGCTCAACATCGGCACCGAGACCCGCGGCGCGAGCATCAACCTCGGACGCAGCATGGGCCTGCACGCCGAACTGACCCTGCCCAACCTGCGCGAAGTCAGCTCCGAGAGCGTGGGCGGCACCGTCGTCAGTGGCTTTTCCGGCGATGAACTCGAGCTCAACCTCGATGGCGCCGGCTCGATGAATGTATCATGTAATTACAGGACGCTGAGCGCCAGGCTCGGTGGCGTCGGCAGCATGAAAGTCCATGGCATCGACAGTGACAGCGTGGAGCTGAACCTGAGCGGGGCAGGCTACGTGACCCTCTCGGGCCGCAGCCGCAGGCTCAAGGCAGAGCTGGGCGGACTGGGCGGACTCGATGCCCAGCAGTTCTCGGCCGAGAGCGTCGTCCTCGAGCTGTCGGGCCTGGGCAATGCCACCGTCACCGCCAGGGACAGCGCCAACCTGACCCTGTCCGGCCTTGGCTCGGTAACGGTGCATGGCAAGCCGCAGAACCGCAAGGTGAGCGTCGATGGCCTGGGCAAGGTAAGCTGGAAATAAGGCAGCAGAACAAGAACCTACAAGAACAGAGCAGGCCCATCACAAGGACCAAGGGTACGCAGAGATCCTGATTCCATGAACGAGACATGAAAAAACTATTCGTAGCGATCGCACTCGCGCTCGGCCTGCAGGCAGGGGCGCAGGCGGGCTTCGCGGAAGGCGCCAGTGCTTACAACGCGCGCAACTACGCGGTGGCACTGAAAGAGATCGTCCCGCTCGCCAAGGCCGGCCATGTGGATGCCCAGCATTTGCTGGGCCTGATGTACTACATGGGACGCGGCGTGGCGCGCGACTACAAGCAGGCCTTTTCCTGGCACCACAAGGCGGCCCAGCAGGGCAAGGCCGATGCCCAGTACGTGGTGGGCGCCATGTACTACACGGGCAACGCGGTGCCGCAGGACCAGCGCCATGCGGTCACCTGGTTCCGCAAGGCGGCCGAGCAAGGCCATGCCGAGGCCCAGCACGCGCTCGGGCTGATGTACCGCTACCACCAGGCCGGGATGCCGCAGGACATGGTGCTGGCCTACATGCTGTGGAACCTGGCCGCGGCCGGCGGCAACCACAACGCGGTCGAGCAGCGCGCCGCCATCTCGCGCCAGATGACCCAGGAACAGATCGAGGAAGCGCAGTCGCTGTCGCGGCTGTGGAAGCCGGGCCGCCCGCTGCCGACCAGCTCGCGCACCGGCAACAATTCCTGAGCCGGGGACGGCGCACGGCGCCTGTCCCTGGTCTGTCTCCCCCTTGTCCCGCACTTTTTCTCCTATTGTTCGGTCGCGCACCGTGCGCGCGGCGAAACCGGCTTAGCGTGATTCCTTCACACGGGAGGAGGCGCCATGAGCCAGGATTCACGCAAGCTCCGCATCGAAAGACCGACCATGCCCGCCGGCGGCTGGGGATCGGTGCAGGAGGTCGGCACCATCCTGCTGCAGCAGCGGGTGCCGCTGAAGGACAGCCGCCTGCTGCTGCACCAGAACAAGCCGGACGGTTTCATGTGCGTCAGCTGCGCCTGGGCCAAGCCGGCCAATCCCCATCCCTTCGAGTTTTGCGAGAGCGGGGCCAAGGCCACCGCCTGGGAAACGACCAGTAAAGCGATCGGCGCCGATTTCTTCGAGCGCCACACCGTCGCCGAGCTGGCCGGCTGGGACGACCATCGGCTCGAAGACCAGGGGCGCCTCACCGTCCCGCTGCGCTACGATCCGGCCAGCGACCGCTACCGTCCAATCGACTGGGACCTCGCCTTCGCCGAGATCGGCGCCGCGCTGCGCGGCTTCGATCCGAAGCAGGTGGTATTCTACAGTTCGGGCCGGGCCTCGCTCGAGACTTCCTACCTGTATGGCTTGTTGGCGCGCATGTACGGCAACAACAACCTGCCCGACAGTTCGAACATGTGCCACGAGAGCACCTCGGTCGGGCTGCAAAAGACCATCGGGGTGCCGGTCGGCACCGTGACCCTGGACGACTTCGCGCATACCGACTGCATCTTCTTCTTCGGCCAGAACGTGGGCGTCAACAGCCCGCGCATGCTGCACCAGCTGCAGGAAGCGCGGCGGCGCGGGGTGCCGGTGATCACCTTCAATCCCTTGCGCGAGCGCGGCCTGGTCAGTTTCACCAATCCGCAGTCGCCGGGCGAGATGCTCAGCGGCGCGGAAACGCCGATCAGCACCCAGTACCACCAGGTCAAGCCCGGCGGCGACACCGCCGCCATCATGGGCCTGTGCAAGGCCATCTTCGCGCGCGACGACGAAGCGCGCGCCGCCGGCGAACAGCGCGTGCTCGACACCGCCTTCCTGCAGGAGCATACGCAGGGCCTGGCCGAATTCGAGGCCGCCGTGCGCGCCTGTTCCTGGGAAGACATCGAGCGCGAGTCGGGCCTGCGCCGCGCCGCGCTCGAGGACGCGGCGGCCGTGTATTGCCGTTCGGCGGCCGTGATGGGGGTGTACGGCATGGGCCTGACCCAGCACCGCAACGGGGTGCAGAACGTGGCGATGGTGGTCAACCTGCTGCTCCTGCGCGGGAACATCGGCAAGCCGGGTGCCGGCGTGTGTCCGGTGCGCGGCCACTCCAACGTGCAGGGCCAGCGCACGGTCGGGATCACCGAGAAGCCGGAGCTGGCCCCGCTCGACAAGTTGAAGGAGCAGTACGGTTTCGAGCCGCCGCGCGACAAGGGCATGGACACGGTCGAGGCCTGCGAAGGCATCCTGGCGGGCCGGGTGCAGGCCTTCATCGGCCTGGGCGGCAACTTCGTGCGCGCCGTGCCCGAGCGGGCCCTGATGGAAGCGGCCTGGCGCGCGCTGCCGCTGACGGTGCAGGTCTCCACCAAGCTCAATCGCAACCATGTGGTGCACGGCAAGGCGTCCTACATCCTGCCCTGCCTGGGGCGGATCGAGATCGACCGCCAGCGCAGCGGGCCGCAGGACGTGACCATCGAGGATTCCACCGCCTGCATGCACGGTTCGCGCGGCATGGCCGAACCGGTGGCGGCGACCCTGCGCTCGGAAGCGGCGATCGTGGCCGGGATCGCCAAGGCGACCCTGGCGCCGAATCCGCGCGTGGACTGGGACCGCTGGGTGGACGACTACGCCAGCATCCGCGACGCCATCGCCGCGACCTATCCCGAGATCTTCCACGACTTCAATGCGCGCATGTGGACCCCCGGCGGCTTCCGCAAGCCGCTGGCCGCCGCCAACCGGATCTGGCATACGGACAGCGGCAAGGCCGGGTTCACGGTGCCGGAAGAACTGGCGCCAGCCGCGGTGGCGGGGGAGGGCGGCGGCGCGACGCTGCGCCTATTCACGGTGCGCAGCGACGGCCAGTTCAATACCACGATCTATAGCCACGATGACCGCTTCCGCGGCGTGTACGGCAGCCGCATGGTGATCTTCATGGCGCGCGCCGACATGGCGAAGTATGGCCTGGTCCAGGGCGAACTGGTGGCGCTGCGCTGCGCCGCCGACGACGGTGTCGCGCGCCGCGTGGACGGCCTGGCGGTGGTGCCCTACGAGGTACCGGAAGGCTGCATCGCCGGCTACTTCCCCGAACTCAATCCCCTGATCCCGCTGTGGCACCATGCGAAGGAAAGCAAGGTGCCGGCGGCCAAGGCGATCGACGTCGTGCTGGAACGCGGGAGGGCGACTTGAACGCGGCCGACGGCGGCTTTGCGCCGCCGGGCGCCTGCCGCCTCCCGGCCGCGCGCTGGCGCGCAGGCCGCATCGAGGGCGGGACCGAGCTGGTGGCGGACGAGGTGCCGGTGGCCCTGGTCTACGGCGGCATCAGCCACGCGGTGATGCTGGCCTCGCCCCAGGACCTGGAAGACTTCGCGGTCGGCTTCTCGCTCTCCGAAGGCATCGTGCCCGACCTGCGCGCGATCTACGACATCGAGGTCGAGGAAGAGGCACGCGGCATCGTGGTTGCGCTGCGGATCGCTTCCGGCGCCATGATGCGCCTGAAGGAAACGCGCCGCGCCCGTACCGGGCGCACCGGCTGCGGCCTGTGTGGCGTGGAGAGCCTGGCACGCTTTGGCGAGGAATTGGGCGCGCCGCCCGTGCCGGCGGCGCGGGCCGCACCGATCGCGCCCGACGCCCTGCACCGCGCGATGGCGGCAATGGCCGCGCGCCAGGACCTGCACCACGCGACCGGCGCCGTGCATGCGGCCGGCTGGGCCGACCGCGACGGCGCGCTGCTGTGCGTGCGCGAGGATGTCGGCCGCCACAACGCGCTCGACAAGCTGGTGGGCGCCCTGGCGCGGGGCGGGTATGACCCCGGTGCCGGCTTCGCCGTGGTGACCAGCCGCGCCAGCTACGAGATGGTGCAGAAGGCGGCGCGCGCCCGCATGCCGCTGCTGGCCGCGATCTCGGCGCCCACCGCGCTGGCGGTGCAGCTGGCGCAGGACAGCGGGCTGACCCTGGCCGGCTTCGTGCGCGACGGGCGCCACATCCTGTACACCCACCCGCAACGGCTGGCGCCGGACGGGGTATGATGCGCTCCTTGAACACGGCATCTGGAGCAAGCATGGTCATCGTGACCCACAACGGCAAGTTTCATGCGGATGACGCATGGGCGGTGGCCGTCCTGCACATTCTTTTCCCCGACGCCGAGATCGTGCGCACGCGCGAACCGGCGCGCATCGAGGTGGCCGACTTCGCGGTCGACGTCGGCGGCATCTGGGACCCGGCCGGCGGCCGCTTCGACCACCACCAGAAGGGTTTCGATGGCGCGCGCGCCAGCGGCGTGCCCTATGCCAGCGCCGGCCTGGTCTGGCGCGAATACGGCGCGCGCTGCGTCGCCCAGCTCGCGGCCGCCCACACCGGCCACCGGCTGGAAGACGACACGGCCCAGCAGATGGCGTATGCGATCGACGCCGACATCGTGCAATACCTCGACCTGTCCGACGTCGGCGCGGCGCGCAATGCGCCGGGGGGCTATGGCATGTCGGCCGTGGTATCGGGCTTCAACCCGAACTGGCTGGACGAGCAGCGCCTGGGCTATGGCGAAGCGGCCGACGCCTATCGCCTGGCCCAGTTCCGCAAGGCGATGGCGTTCCTCACCGACGTGATCGTCAACTCGGTCAAGTACCGGGTCGGCGCGATCCTGGCCCTGGCCCAGGTGCGCCAGGCCGAGACCATCGAGAACGGCCGCCTGCTGTTCCTGAAGAACGCGGCGCTGCCCTGGAGTTCGGTGGTGCGCAAGGAGATGCCGAAGGTGCTCTTCGTGCTCAGCCACAGCCTGTCGGAAGACCGCTACATGCTGCATACGGTGCCGGCCACGGTCGACAGCTTCGATGCGCGCGCCGACCTGCCCGAGAGCTGGGCCGGCCTGCGCGACGCCGACCTGGCGGCGGTGACCGGGGTGCCGGACGCGAAGTTCTGCCACAACGGCCGCTTCATCGCCGCCGCCAAGTCCTACGAGGGCGCGTACGCGATGGCGCGACAAGCCTTGCAGGCGGTGGACGAGGGACGCACGCCGCTGTACGGCCAAGGCGAGGCGGCCGCGACACTGCCCTGAAAGGGAGCGATGGCCATGCTTTCACGCTACAAGCTGAACCACATGGCGGCTGGACTACTCGACAAGTTCATCGGCCGCAACAATGGCTATGAATGCCACTGGGCGCTCGGCGTGCTGTACTGCGAAGCGCGCCAGGCCGGCAACCGGGTCGAACTCGATCTGCTGGCCGGCAGCGCCTTCCCGGCTCTGCCGGCTAGTACCAGCATGGCGCACACCTGGCAGCGTTACCTGCAACTTGCGCTTGGCCGCCATGGCGAGACCGTGGGCGGGCTGACGGAGGCAAGCATCGCAGTCGCTTTCGGCCTGCCGCCAGTGCCAAAGCGTCCCGGCTACATCGAATATGGCGATCCTTTCCAGTGCACGCTGCGACTGGTTGCCGCCAATGGCCGCTGCGCCGAGCGCCGCCGCATGCAACACTGCCATCCGGCCGACGAGTTCTGGAACCCCTTTTACGGCCCCTATGTCCCCTGAACTGCCGACGGGCAGCGATGGCGCGCGGGCAGCTTTGCGCGCACTCCCTTACAATTGCGGTTTTTGTAAGGCAGGAGTCGCCATGCGCGCCATCGAAATCACCCAGCCCGGCAAGCCGGAAGTTCTGCAGCTGTGCGAGCGGCCGATGCCGGTGCCGAAGGCGGGGGAAGTCTTGATCAAGGTCCACGCGGCCGGCATCAACCGTCCGGACGTACTGCAGCGCCTCGGCAAGTACCCGGTGCCGCCCGGCGCCTCCGACCTGCCCGGCCTCGAAGTGGCCGGCGAGATCGTCGGCGGCGACCACGCAGCGGCCGGCCTGGAGAAGGGTCAACTGGTCTGCGCCCTGGTGCAGGGCGGCGGCTATGCCGAATACTGCACGGCGCCCGCCGAGCAATGCCTGCCCGTTCCGCCCGGCCTGAGCGCGCTGGAAGCCGCATCGCTGCCGGAGACATTTTTTACCGTTTGGTCAAATGTGTTCGACCGTGCGCGACTGGCGCCGGGTGAATCTTTGCTGGTGCAGGGCGGCAGCTCCGGCATCGGCGTGACCGCGATCCAGCTCGCCGCGGCCCTTGGCCACCGCGTGTTCGCCACCGCCGGCACCGATGACAAATGCCGCGCCTGCGAGGCGCTGGGCGCCGAGCGCGGCATCAACTACCGCAGCGAGGACTTTGTCCAGGTGGTCAAGGAACTGACGGGCGGGAAGGGCGTGAACGTCATCCTCGACATGGTGGCCGGCGACTACATCCCGCGCGAGATCGACTGCCTGGCCGACGACGGCCGCATCGCCCTGATCGCGCTGCTGGGCGGCGCGAAGGCCGAGATCGACCTGGGCCAGGTACTGCGCCGGCGCCTGTCCATCAGCGGCTCGACCCTGCGCCCGCGCCCGGTCGCCTTCAAGGCCGCGATCGCGCGCAGCCTGCGCGAGCGGGTGTGGCCGCTGTTTGCCGAAGGCAGGCTCAAGCCGGTCATCCACAGCAGCTTCCCGCTGGCCGAGGCGGCTGCGGCGCATGCGCTGATGGAGTCCAGCACGCACGTCGGCAAGATCGTGCTCGAAGTGCGCTAAGGGATTGAATCAAAAAGGGAAGTGGCGGCTCGGCAGATGCTCAGCCATTGTTTGACCGCCACATATTCGACCGCTAGAATAGCGGGTTATTTCATTGTGGACTCGTATGCGCTCCAAACTCGTCGTAGGTAACTGGAAGATGAACGGCAGCCGCGCGGCCAATGCCACGCTGCTGAACGGTATCCTGGAAGGACTGGGCCAGCCCAGGGCGGCGGTGGCGGTATGCGTGCCCGCGCCCTACCTGTTCCAGTGCGAAGCACTGCTGCAGGGTTCGCCCATCGCCTGGGGCGCGCAGGACGTGTCCTGCCATCCGGTCGGCGCCTATACCGGCGAGGTGTGCATGTCGATGCTGCAGGACTTTGGTTCCCGCTACGTGATCGTCGGCCATTCCGAACGCCGCGCCTACCATGGCGAGAGCGATGCACTGGTGGCCAAGAAGGCAAAGGCGGCGCTAGACGCCGGCCTGACCCCGATCGTGTGCGTCGGTGAAACCCTGGAGCAGCGCGAAGCCGGCCATACCATGGCCGTGGTCGGTGCCCAGCTCGACGCCGTGCTGGAAGCGGTCGGCGCCGAGGCCGTCGGCAAGATCGTGCTGGCCTACGAGCCGGTGTGGGCGATCGGTACCGGCAGGACCGCCACCCCGGCCATGGCCCAGGAAGTGCACGCCGCACTGCGCCAGAAACTGCGCGCCTGCAACGCCGCGGCCGCGGAGACTACACTGCTGCTGTACGGCGGCAGCATGAAGCCGGATAATGCGGCGGACCTGATGGCCCAACCCGATATCGACGGCGGCCTGATCGGCGGCGCGGCCCTGAAGGCGGCGGATTTCCTTGGCATCGTCCACGCCGCATAATTCAACAAGAACAGCAGTATTCAATCGTCGCTGTATCAATCGTCGCTGTATCAATCGTCGTTAACTTGGAAATGGAATTGCAATGAACACCGTGTTCAATCTGATTATTGTCGTGCAGGTTATTTCGGCCCTGGCCATCATCGGCCTGGTGCTGGTCCAGCACGGCAAGGGCGCCGACATGGGTGCGGCCTTCGGCTCCGGCGCCTCGGGCAGCCTGTTCGGCGCCTCGGGCTCGTCGAACTTCCTGTCGAAGTCGACCGCCGTCGCGGCCGCCGTGTTCTTCGCCTCGACCCTGGCCCTGGCCTGGGCCGGCAACAGCCGTGCCCCTGCCAGCGTCGATGGCGGCGTGATGGAGCGCGTCACGGTGCCGTCCTCGCAGGCGCCGGCCACGGGTATCCCGAGCGACGTGCCGGGCGCGGGCCCGAACGCCGGTGCGGCCAACGCCCCGGCCGTCCCGGTCAACGACATCCCGCAAACCCCGGGCGTGTCGAATCCGGCGCCGTCCACCGCGGCCGCGCCGGCACCGGCAGTGCCCGCAGCGCCGGCACCGGCACCGGCCGCGCCTGCCGCGCCGGCGAAGTAAAGCGGGGCGGGCGCACGCCCGTTCCCGATTCGGAGTAGAATGCGGCTCGCTATCAGGCGCGCCGCCTGTGGCGCCAGATGCCGGACGATGCAAGAACGCTCGCAAGGGCGGACGGAATCCGATCATTGCTGCCAGCCCTGCTATAAAGTTTGGCACGCTTCAATGAAAAGATGAGCAAATGCGTAATTTCCTTGTGATGGCGCAATTTGTGCATTGAAAAGTATCGCTAAAGCAGGTTAAAATACTGGTCTCCAGCCGACGTGGTGAAATTGGTAGACACGCTATCTTGAGGGGGTAGTGGCGCAAGCTGTGCGAGTTCGAGTCTCGCCGTCGGCACCAAGATACAAAGAAGCCAGCAAGGGCGCACTGAGCATTCGCTCTCCTGCCTGAGCTGGCTTTTTTACGATTCAACTGGTCCTGGTGGAAGGTCCTCAGCCAGGGGCGGATGGGTCGGCGCTGCATCCCTGCAGTGTTTCATTAACCGATCGTTCAATACAGGCTTCATCGTGAACCTCGAAAATTATCTCCCCGTACTTCTCTTTATCCTGGTTGGCATCGGCGTCGGTGTCGCTCCCCAGGTGCTCGGCCGCGTGCTCGGTCCGCACCGTCCCGACGCAGCCAAGCTGTCCCCCTATGAATGCGGCTTCGAGGCCTTCGAAGACGCGCGCATGAAGTTCGACGTTCGCTACTACCTGGTGGCGATCCTGTTTATTTTGTTTGATCTGGAAACGGCATTCTTCTTCCCATGGGGCGTCTCGATGCGCGAACTGGGCTGGACCGGTTTCATCACGATGATGGTGTTCATCGCCGAATTCGTCGTGGGCTTCTGGTACATCTGGAAGAAAGGTGCCCTTGATTGGGAATAAGCCATGGCAATTGAAGGCGTATTAAACGAAGGTTTCATTACCACCACAGCCGATAAGCTGATCAACTGGGCGCGCACGGGATCGATGTTCCCGATGACGTTCGGCCTGGCATGCTGCGCGGTCGAGATGATGCATGTGGGCGCCGCCCGCTACGATCTCGACCGTTTTGGCATTGTGTTCCGCCCGTCGCCGCGCCAGTCCGACGTGATGATCGTCGCCGGCACGCTGTGCAACAAGATGGCTCCCGCCCTGCGCAAGGTGTACGACCAGATGGCCGAACCGCGCTGGGTCATTTCGATGGGTTCCTGCGCCAATGGCGGCGGCTACTACCACTACTCGTACTCGGTGGTGCGCGGTTGCGACCGCATCGTGCCGGTCGACGTCTACGTGCCGGGCTGCCCGCCGACCGCGGAAGCCCTGCTGTACGGCATCATGCAGCTGCAAAACAAGATCAAGCGCACCAACACCATCGCGCGCTAAGAACAGCGAAACACCATGACGACGAAACTCGAAACCCTTGAACTCGCCCTGAAAAATGCACTGGGCGAGGGCGCTGCCATTAGTTCGGCGCTGGGCGAAGTGACTGTGGTGGTCAAGGCCGCCGACTACATCAAGACGATGCAGGCGCTGCGCGACACGCCGGCGCTCCGCTTCGAACAAATGATCGACCTGTGCGGCGTCGACTATTCCCAATACGGCGAAGGCACCTGGGATGGCCCGCGCTTCGCGGTGGTCGTGCACCTGCTGTCGGTTGCCAACAACTGGCGCGTGCGCGTGCGCACCTTCTGCCCGGACGACGACATGCCGATGGTCGAGTCGATCACCGGCATCTGGCGCGCCGCCAACTGGTTCGAGCGCGAAGCCTTCGACCTGTTCGGTATCCTGTTCGACGGCCACGGCGACCTGCGCCGTATCCTGACCGACTACGGCTTCATCGGCCACCCGTTCCGCAAGGACTTCCCGATCACGGGCTATGTCGAAATGCGCTACGACCCTGAACAGAAACGCGTGATCTACCAACCGGTGACGATCGAGCCGCGCGAGAACATCCCGCGCGTGATCCGTGAAGAAACCTACGGGACATCGAAATAATGGCTGAGCTTAAGAATTACACCCTGAACTTTGGTCCGCAGCACCCGGCAGCGCACGGCGTGCTGCGCCTCGTGCTGGAGCTGGACGGCGAAGTGATCCAGCGCGCCGACCCGCACATCGGCCTGCTGCACCGCGGCACCGAGAAGCTGGCCGAGACCCGTACCTACCTGCAGTCGGTCCCGTACATGGACCGCCTCGACTACGTGTCGATGATGTGCAACGAGCACGGCTACGTGCTGGCAGTCGAAAAGCTGCTGGGCATCGAAGCGCCGATCCGCGCGCAGTACATCCGCACCATGTTCGACGAGATCACCCGTATCCTGAACCACCTGATGTGGCTGGGCGCGCACGCGCTCGACATCGGCGCCATGGGTCCCTTCCTGTACGCCTTCCGTGACCGCGAAGACCTGTTCGACGTGTACGAGGCGGTGTCGGGCGCGCGCATGCATGCGGCCTACTACCGCCCGGGCGGCGTCTACCGCGACCTGCCGGACCGCATGCCGCAGCACAAGGAATCGCCGATCCGCTCGAAGAAGGCGATCGACGACCTGAACCGCGACCGCCAGGGTTCGGTGCTGGACTTCCTCGACGCTTTCACCAAGCGCTTCGACGGCTACGTGGACGAATACGAGACCCTGCTGACCGATAACCGCATCTGGAAACAGCGTACCGTCGGCATCGGCGTGGTGTCGCCGGAAGACGCGCTTGCCATGGGCTTCACTGGCCCGATGCTGCGCGGCTCGGGCATCGCCTGGGACCTGCGCAAGACCCAGCCGTACGCGGCCTATGACAAGGTCGAGTTCGATATCCCGATCGGCACCAACGGCGACTCCTACGACCGCTACCTGGTGCGTATCGAAGAAATGCGCCAGTCGAACCGCATCATCAAGCAGTGCATCGCCTGGCTGCGCGTGAACCAGGGTCCGGTCATGATCGACAACCACAAGATCGTGCCGCCGAACCGCATGGACATGAAGTCCAACATGGAATCGCTGATCCACCACTTCAAGCTGTTCACCGAAGGCTTCCACGTGCCGGAAGGCGAAGCCTACGCGGCGATCGAGCACCCGAAGGGCGAGTTCGGCATCTACATCGTGTCGGACGGCGCCAACAAGCCCTACCGCCTGAAGATCCGCACCCCGGACTATGTCCACCTGCAGAGCCTCGACGAAATGTCGCGCGGCCACATGATCGCTGACGCCGTCGCGATCATCGGCACCCAGGACATCGTGTTCGGCAGTATCGATAGGTAAGAAGGACAACCAAAATGTTATCGCAGGAATGCTATAAAAAGATCGATCGCGAGCTGGCCAAGTACCCAGCCGATCAACGCCAGTCGGCCGTGATGGCCTCGCTGGCCCACGCCCAGGTCGAGCTGGGCTGGCTGTCGCCGGAAACCATGCAGGAAATCGCCGACTACATCGGCATGCCGGCCATCGCCGTGCAGGAAGTGGCGACCTTCTACAACATGTACAACATCAAGCCGGTCGGCCAGCACAAGATCACCGTGTGCACCAACCTGCCGTGCGCCCTGTCGGGCGGCGAGCGCGCCGGCCAGCGCATCAAGGATGCGCTCGGCATCGACTATCGCGAGACCACCGCGGACGGCAAGTTCACCCTGGTCGAGGGCGAGTGCATGGGCGCCTGCGGCGACGCACCGGTGATGCTGGTCAATAACCACCACATGTGCTCGTTCATGAGCGACGAGAAGATCGACGCCCTGATCGCGGAACTGAAGGGACAGAACAAATGACCAGCCTGCACGACCGTCACATCAATCCGCTGATCCTCAAGGACCTGAACGGCGAGAACTGGCACCTGGCCGACTACGTCAAGCGTGGCGGCTATTCGGCGCTGCGCAAGATCCTGGAAGAGGGCATCGCCCCGGAACAGATCATCGCCGACCTGAAGACCTCGGGCCTGCGCGGTCGCGGCGGCGCCGGTTTCCCGACCGGCCTGAAGTGGAGTTTCATGCCGCGCCAGTATCCGGGCCAGAAATACCTCGTCTGCAATACCGACGAAGGCGAGCCGGGTACCTTCAAGGACCGCGACATCATCCGCTACAACCCGCACGCGCTGATCGAAGGCATGGCCATTGGCGCCTACGCGATGGGCATCACCGTGGGCTACAACTACATCCACGGCGAGATCTTCCAGGAATACCTGCGCTTCGAAGAAGCGCTGGAAGAGGCGCGCGCCGCCGGCTTCCTGGGCGATAACATCATGGGTTCGCAGTTCAGCTTCCAGCTGCACGCGCACCACGGCTACGGCGCCTACATCTGCGGCGAAGAAACCGCGCTGCTGGAGTCGCTCGAAGGCAAGAAGGGCCAGCCGCGCTTCAAGCCGCCGTTCCCGGCCTCGTTCGGCCTGTACGGCAAGCCGACCACGATCAACAACACCGAGACCTTCGCGGCGGTTCCGTTCCTGCTGAACCTGGGCCCGGAAAACTACATGGCCCTCGGCAAGCCGAACAACGGCGGCACCAAGATCTTCTCGATCTCGGGCGACGTCGAGCGTCCGGGCAACTACGAGGTTCCGCTGGGCACCCCGTTCGCCAAGCTGATGGAGCTGGCCGGCGGCATGCGCGGCGGCAAGAAGATCAAGGCGGTCATCCCGGGCGGTTCGTCGGCGCCGGTGATCCGCGGCGAGGTCATGATGGATACCGACCTCGACTACGACTCGATCGCCAAGGCCGGCTCGATGCTGGGTTCGGGCGCCGTGATCGTCATGGACGAGACCCGCTGCATGGTGAAGTCGCTGCTGCGCCTGTCGTACTTCTACTACGAGGAATCCTGCGGCCAGTGCACCCCGTGCCGTGAAGGCACCGGCTGGATGTACCGCATGGTCCACCGCATCGAGCATGGCAAGGGCCGTCCGGAAGACATGGACCTGCTGAACAACATCGCCGGCAACATCAAGGGCCGCACCATCTGCGCGCTGGGCGACGCCGCCGCGATGCCGGTGGAAGCGATGATCAAGAACTTCCGCGAGGAATTCGAATATCACATCGAGCACAAGCACTGCCTCGTGCCCGCATACCTTTAAACCAGGTCAGGTAACGATCAAATGGTTGAAATTGAATTAGACGGCAAAAAAGTCGAAGTCGCACCAGGTTCCATGGTGATGGACGCCGCAAACAAACTCGGGACCTATATCCCGCACTTCTGCTATCACAAGAAATTGTCGATCGCAGCGAACTGCCGCATGTGCCTGGTCGAAGTCGAGAAGGCACCGAAGCCGCTGCCGGCCTGCGCGACCCCGGTCTCGCCCGGCATGATCGTGCGCACCCACAGCGACAAGGCGGTGCAGGCACAGAAGTCGGTGATGGAGTTCCTGCTCATTAACCACCCGCTGGATTGCCCGATCTGCGACCAGGGCGGCGAATGCCAGCTGCAGGATCTGGCAGTCGGCTACGGCAAGAGCAACTCGCGCTACGACGAAGAAAAGCGCGTGGTGGCCCCGAAGGAAGCCGGCCCCCTGATCTCGATGGAAGAGATGTCGCGCTGCATCCAGTGCACCCGCTGCGTGCGTTTTGGCCAGGAAGTGGCCGGCGTGATGGAATTCGGCATGGTCGGCCGCGGCGAGCACTCGGAAATCACCACCTTCGTGGGCAAGACCGTCGACTCGGAAGTCTCGGGCAACATGATCGACCTGTGCCCGGTCGGCGCGCTCACCAGCAAGCCCTTCCGCTACTCGGCCCGTCCGTGGGAATTGCAGCGCCGCAAGTCGATCGCGCCGCACGACTCGCTGGGCTCGAACCTGATCGTCCAGGTCAAGGGCGGCAAGGTCATGCGCGTGCTGCCGCTGGAAAACGAAGCCATCAACGAATGCTGGCTGTCGGACAAGGACCGCTTCTCCTACGAAGCGCTGGACAACGCCGACCGCCTGACGGGCCCGATGATCAAGCAGGACGGCAAGTGGATCGACACCGACTGGCAGACCGCCCTCGAGTACGTCGCCCACGGCCTGCGTAACATCCGCCATGAGCACGGCGCCGACAGCATCGCCGCCGTCGCGACCCCGCACTCGACGCTGGAAGAACTGTACCTGCTGAACAAGGTCACCCGCGGCCTCGGCTCGGACAACATCGAGTTCCGCCTGCGCCAGACCGACTTCGCCCTTAGCGGCCAGGTCACGCCGTGGCTGGGCATGCCGATCGCGCACTTCTCGCAGCTCAAGCGCGCCTTCGTCATCGGTTCCAACCTGCGCAAGGACCACCCGCTGGTCGCGACCCGCCTGCGCACCGCTACCAAGGGCGGCGCCAAGCTGTCGCTGCTGGGCGCGAGCGACGACGAACTCCTGATGCCGGTGGCGAACAAGCTGGTCGCCGCACCGGGCGACTGGCTGGCCGCGCTGTCGGAAGTGGTGGTTGCCGTGGCCCTGGCCAAGGACATCGCCGCCCCGGCCGGCTTCGGCAACGTCGAACCGAGCGAAGGCGGCAAGGCCATCGCCGCGACCCTGGTCGGTGTCGACACCCCGGGCGCCGTCCTGCTGGGTAATGCCGCTTCGTACCACCCGCAAGCTTCGAAGATCCACGCCGCCGCGCAGTGGATCGCCGAACAGACCGGCTGCTCCTTCGGCTACCTGGTCGACGCCGCCAACACCGTCGGCGGCCACATCGTCGGCGCAACCGGCAAGGGCGAAGCCGTCTTCGCATCGCCGAAGAAGGCCTACGTGCTGCTGAACGCGGAACCGGAACTGGATGCGGCCAACCCGCAGCAGGCCCGTGCCGCTCTCGACGGGGCCGACATGGTCGTCGTCATGTCGGCCTTCAAGCACGGCATGGACTTCGCCGACGTGCTGCTGCCGGTCTCGCCGTTTACCGAGACCGCCGGCACCTTCGTGAACTGCGAAGGCCGTGCCCAGAGCTTCAACGGCACCGTCAAGCCGCTGGGCGAGACCCGTCCGGCCTGGAAAGTGCTGCGCGTGCTCGGCAACCTGCTGGGCCTGCAGGGCTTCGACTACGAAACCTCGGAATCGATCCGCGACGAAGCGATCGGCAAGGGCGTCACCGACCTGTCCGCCAAGCTGAACAATGTGGCGAAGCTGGCGCCGAGCGCGGGCAGCTACGCTCCCGCCGGCCAGCTCGAGCGCGTCGCCGACGTGCCGATCTACTTCACCGACGCCCTGGCGCGCCGTTCGGAACCGCTGCAGCGCACCGCCGACGCGAATGCGCCGCTGGTGACCCTGTCGAAGGCCGTGGCCGAGCAGATCGGCGTGCGCTCCGGCGACACCGTGCGCGTGGTGCAGGGCAGCGGCAGCGCCGTCCTGGTTGCCACCGTGGACGCCGGCCTGCCGTCGAACGCCGTACGCGTGGCCGCCGGCCATCCGGCCGTCGCGGCGCTGGGCGCGATGTTCGGTCCGATCAATGTTGAAAAAGCAGTTGCACAGGTAGGAGGCGGCAAATAATGGCAACGCCCGGTTTTATCGATACGCTGAACGCCGGCGGGGCCGACATGCTCGGCCAGGCCTGGCCGCTGGTCTGGAACCTGCTGAAGATCGTGGTGGTCCTGCTGCCGCTGATGGGCCTGGTTGCCTACCTGACCCTGTGGGAGCGCAAGCTGATCGGCTGGATCCAGATCCGCGTCGGTCCGAACCGCGTCGGTCCTGGCGGCCTGCTGCAGCCGATCGCCGATGCGGTCAAGCTGCTGCTCAAGGAAATCGTCATCCCGGCCAGGGCCAACCGCAGCCTGTTCGTGATCGGTCCGATCATGACCATCATGCCGGCCCTGGCGGCCTGGGCGGTGGTCCCGTTCGGCCCGCAGGCCGCGCTGGCCAACGTCAACGCCGGCCTGCTGTTCCTGATGGCGATTACCTCGATGGAAGTCTACGGCATCATCATCGCCGGCTGGGCATCGAACTCGAAGTACTCGTTCATGGGCGCGATGCGCGCTTCGGCCCAGATGATTTCGTATGAAATCCCGATCGGCTTCGTGCTGGTGGTGGTGCTGATGGTGACCGGCAGCCTGAACATGACCGATATCGTGGTCAGCCAGCAAATGGGCAGCTTCGCCGACATGGGCCTGAACTTCCTGTCGTGGAACTGGCTGCCGCTGCTGCCGCTGTTCGTGATCTATTTCGTGTCCGGCCTGGCCGAATGCAACCGCCACCCGTTCGACGTGGTGGAAGGGGAATCCGAGATCGTTGCCGGCCACATGGTCGAGTACTCGGGCATGTCGTATGCGATGTTCATGCTGGCCGAATACGCCAACATGATCCTGATCGCCACCCTGGCATCGATCCTGTTCCTGGGCGGCTGGTCGGCACCGTTCGGCTTCCTGGACCTCGGCCCCGTCGTTGGCTTCTTCTGGCTGTTCCTGAAGATGTTCATCATGGTCTCGCTGATGATCTGGGTCCGTGGCACCTTCCCGCGCTACCGCTATGACCAGATCATGCGCCTCGGCTGGAAAGTGTTCATCCCGCTGACCCTGATCTGGCTGGTCGTGGTCGCCATCTGGATGCACTCGCCGTGGAACATCTGGCTGCCTGTGAAGTAAGGAATCAAACGAAAATGAATCGGATTAAAGAAATCGTCGGCAGCCTGATGCTGTCCGAACTCTTCAAGGGCCTGGCCCTGACCGGCAAGTATGCGCTGTCGCGCAAGATCACGGTCCAGTACCCGGAAGAGAAGACGCCGATGTCGAACCGCTTCCGCGGCCTGCACGCCCTGCGTCGCTACCCCAACGGGGAAGAGCGCTGCATCGCCTGCAAGCTGTGCGAGGCGGTCTGCCCGGCCATGGCGATCACGATCGAGTCGGCGCAGCGCGAAGACGGCACCCGCCGCACCACGCGCTACGACATCGACCTGACCAAGTGCATCTTCTGCGGCTTCTGCGAAGAGTCCTGCCCGGTCGACTCGATCGTCGAAACCCACGTGCTGGAATACCACGGCGAGAAACGCGGCGACCTCTACTACACCAAAGAGATGCTGCTCGCCGTGGGCGACCGCTACGAAGCCGACATCGCCGCCGCTCGCGAAGCGGACGCGCGCTATCGCTAATGGCCCGCTAATAAGAAGGCTTAAAAGTCATGGAATTCTCATTCACATCTGTGTTGTTCTACGTGTTCGCGGCCATCATGGTGCTGGCCAGCCTGCGCGTCATCACCACCAAGAACCCGGTCCACGCCGCGCTGTTCCTGGTGCTGGCCTTCTTCAACGCGGCCGGCATCTGGCTGCTGCTGAAGGCCGAGTTCCTCGCCATCGTGCTGGTGCTGGTCTATGTCGGTGCCGTGATGGTGCTGTTCCTCTTCGTCGTCATGATGCTCGACATTAACATCGACAAGATGCGCGAAGGCTTCTGGGGCTACCTGCCGGTGGCGTCGAGCATCGGCGCCGTGATCGTGCTGGAAATGGCCGCCGTCCTGTACCGCGCCTACAAGCAGACCGACCTGTCGGCCGAGGCCGCCGCGCTGAACATCGGCGGCACCAAGGAACTGGGCCTGCTGATCTATACCAAGTACATCTACGGCTTCGAAATCGCCGCCGTGATCCTGCTGGTGGCGATCATTGCCGCAGTCGCCCTGACCCTGCGCAAGCGCAAGGACACCAAAGCAATCGACCCGGGCCTCGCCGTCCGCGTCAAGCGTAACGACCGCCTGCGCATCGTCAAGATGGATGCGGTCAACCAGCGCGCGATCGATGCAGCCAATGCTGAAAAAGCAGCTGCAGCCGCCGCAGCCGCAGTACCGAAGGAGGCACCATGACTTTGTCGCTCGCACACTACCTGATCCTGGGCGCGATCCTGTTCGCGATCTCGGTGATCGGTATCTTCATGAACCGGAAGAACATCATCATCCTGCTGATGGCCGTCGAACTGATGCTGCTGGCAGTGAACCTGAACTTCATCGCGTTTTCCCACTACCTGGGCGACGCGGCGGGGCAGATCTTCGTGTTCTTCATCCTGACCGTCGCGGCTGCCGAATCGGCAATCGGCCTGGCGATCCTGGTGGTCCTGTTCCGTAACCTGGACACGATCAATGTGGAAGACCTCGACACCCTCAAGGGTTGATCCGGTCTCGGCTAGATAAACAATAACGATTAAGGTTCAACATGGCGGGGCAACTCTCTTCCTCAATGTTACTGGCGGTGCCGCTGGCGCCGCTCGCAGGCTCGGCGATCGCCGGCCTGCTGGGCACCAAGTTCTTTGGTAATGTCGTCGGCCGCAAGGTTTCGCACACCGCGACCATCCTCGGCGTGCTGGTCGCGCTGATCATCTCGGTCCAGACCCTGATGGCGGTGCTGGACGGCGCACCGGTCTTCAACGAAGACATCTATACGTGGATGATGGTCGGCGACCTCAAGCTGGCCGTCGGCTTCCAGATCGACACCCTGTCGGCGATGATGATGTGCGTGGTCACCTCGGTCTCGCTGATGGTGCACATCTACACGATCGGCTACATGGCCGAGGACGAAGGCTACAACCGCTTCTTCTCGTACATCTCGCTGTTCACGTTCTCGATGCTGATGCTGGTCATGTCCAACAACTTCCTGCAGCTGTTCTTCGGCTGGGAAGCGGTGGGCCTGGTCTCCTACCTCCTGATCGGCTTCTGGTACACCCGTCCGACCGCGATCTTCGCCAACATGAAGGCCTTCCTGGTCAACCGCGTCGGCGACTTCGGCTTCATCCTGGGCATCGGCCTGCTGCTGGCCGCTTCCGGCTCGATGCAGTACACCGACGTGTTCGCGCAGGCCGACAAGCTGGCCGGCATGACCGTGCCGGGCATCGGCTGGCCGCTGCTGACCGCTGCCTGCATCTGCCTGTTCATCGGCGCGATGGGTAAATCGGCGCAGTTCCCGCTGCACGTCTGGCTGCCGGACTCGATGGAAGGCCCGACCCCGATCTCGGCACTGATCCACGCGGCAACCATGGTTACCGCCGGCATCTTCATGGTGTCGCGCATGTCGCCGCTGTTCGAACTGTCGGACGGCGCACTCTCGTTCATCATCGTGATCGGCTCGATCACCGCGCTGTTCATGGGCTTCCTGGGCATCATCCAGAACGACATCAAGCGCGTCGTTGCTTATTCCACGCTTTCTCAGCTGGGCTACATGACCGTCGCGCTGGGCGTGTCGGCCTACTCGGTGGCGGTGTTCCACCTGATGACCCACGCCTTCTTCAAGGCGCTGCTGTTCCTCGGCGCGGGTTCGGTCATCATCGGCATGCACCACGACCAGGACATGCGCAACATGGGCGGCCTGCGCAAGTACATGCCGATCACCTGGATCACCTCGCTGCTGGGCTCGCTGGCCCTGATCGGTACCCCGTTCTTCTCGGGCTTCTACTCGAAGGACTCGATCATCGAAGCGGTGCACGCATCGAACCTGCCGGGCGCCGGCTTCGCCAACTTCGCCGTGCTGGCCGGCGTGTTCGTGACCGCCTTCTACTCGTTCCGCATGTACTTCCTGGTGTTCCATGGCGAATCGCGCTGGAACAAGCCGCAGCCGCACAGCCACGGCCACGATTCGGATGCGCACAATGAAGAGGACGCGCACGACGCGCATGACGACCACCACCACCACGGCCTGCAGCCGGGCGACAAGCCGCACGAGTCGCCATGGGTCGTGACCCTGCCGCTGGTCCTGCTGGCGATCCCGTCGGTCATCATCGGCTACCTGGCGATCGGCCCGATGCTGCATGGCGACTTCTTCAAGGGCGTCATCACCGTCAACCCGAGCCACCCGGCCATGGCCGAGCTGAACGAGATGTTCCACGGCCCGATGGCGATGGCGATCCACGGCCTGCAGACCGCACCGTTCTGGCTGGCGCTGGCCGGCGTCGTGGCCGCCTACTACTGCTACATGGTCAACCCGCGCGTCCCGGCCTGGTTCTATGCCAAGTTCAAGTTCCTGCACACCCTGCTGGACAACAAGTACTACATGGACAAGTTCAACCAGGCAGTCTTTGCCGGCGGCGCGCGCGCCATCGGTGGCGGCCTGTGGAAGGTGGGCGACCGCGGCCTGATCGACGGCCTGCTGGTCAACGGTTCGGCCAAGCTGGTCGGCTGGTTCTCGACCGTCGTGCGCCACCTCCAGACCGGTTACATCTACCACTACGCCTTCCTGATGATTGTCGGCGTGCTGGCATCGCTGATGTATTTCTTCCCGTTCTGGCGCGGTTAATCACAGGCAAAGCTAAGAAAAGCGAAAAATGATGCAGTCAATTTCTACATTTCCACCTTACCTGAGCCTGGCGATCTGGCTCCCGATCGTCTTCGGCCTGGTCGTGCTGGCCGTCGGCCGTGAAGGCAACAAGGGCCTGACCCGCATGCTGGCACTCAGCGGCGCGGTCGTCAGCTTCCTGCCGACGCTGCCGCTGATCATGAACTTCGACAGCGCCGCCCACGGCATGCAGTTCTACGAAGCGGCCGCCTGGATCGAGCGCTTCAACGTGTTCTACAAGCTGGGCGTGGATGGCCTGTCGCTGTGGTTCGTGCCGCTGACCGCCTTCATCACCATCATCGTGGTGCTGGCGGCGTGGCAGGTGATCGACGAGCGCGTCGGCCAGTACCTGGGTTCCTTCCTGATCCTGTCGGGCCTGATGATCGGCGTGTTCGCCTCGCTGGACGGCCTGCTGTTCTACTTCTTCTTCGAAGCTACCCTGATCCCGATGTACATCATCATCGGCGTGTTCGGCGGTCCGAATCGTGTGTACGCGGCATTCAAGTTCTTCCTGTACACGTTCTTCGGCTCGCTGCTGACCCTGGTCGCGATCGTCTACCTGTACAACGCATCCGGCTCCTTCGACATCCTGGAATGGCACAAGCTGCCGCTCACGATGAACGAGCAGATCCTGATCTTCATCGCCTTCTTCATGGCCTTCGCCGTGAAGGTGCCGATGTGGCCGGTGCACACCTGGCTGCCGGACGCCCACGTGGAAGCGCCGACCGGCGGTTCCGTCGTGCTGGCCGCGATCATGCTGAAGCTGGGCGCCTACGGCTTCCTGCGATTCTCGCTGCCGATCACCCCGGACGCCTCGCAGTACCTGGCCCCGGTGGTCATCGTGCTGTCGCTGGTCGCCGTGATCTACATCGGCCTGGTGGCCCTGGTCCAGAAGGACATGAAGAAACTGGTCGCCTACTCGTCGATCGCGCACATGGGCTTCGTCACCCTGGGCTTCTTCATGTTCAACGACCTGGGCGTGCAGGGCGGCCTGATGCAGTCGATCTCGCACGGCTTCGTGTCGGGCGCGATGTTCCTCTGCATCGGCGTGCTGTACGACCGCGTCCACTCGCGTGAAATCGCCGACTACGGCGGCGTGGTCAACACCATGCCGAAGTTCGCCGCCTTCGCCGTGCTGTTCTCGATGGCCAATGCCGGCCTGCCGGCCACCTCGGGCTTCATCGGCGAATTCATGGTGATCCTGGGCGCCGTCGAGTTCAACTTCTGGACCGGCCTGCTGGCGGGCACCGCCCTGATCCTGGGCGCCGCCTACTCGCTGTGGATGGTCAAGCGCGTCGTGTTCGGCCCGGTCGGCAACAAGCATGTCGCCGAACTGACCGACCTGAACGGCCGCGAGTTCGCCATCCTGGGCGTGCTGGCCATCGCCACCCTGTGGATGGGCCTGTACCCGGCGCCGATCGCCGAAACGCTGCAGGTGTCGGTCACCGACCTCCTGCAACACGTCGCTGCCGGCAAACTGCCTCAATAAACTGCCATGAACGAAATGAACTCCACAATGTTAGCGGCGACCGATGCCAACCTGGCGCCGGTCTATGCCGAAATCTTCCTGCTGATCGCGGCCTCCGCGATCCTGCTGATCGACATGTTCCTGAAGGAGGGCAAGCGTACCCTGACGTACGCGCTGAGCCTGCTGGCCATCGCCGGCTGCGCCGTGTTCTCGTTCGCCGACATGAATGCGGGCGCGACCGTGTACACCTTCAACGGCATGTACGTGTCCGATCCGCTGGCCAACCTGCTCAAGCTGTTCACCTACCTGGCCACCGCCATGACCCTGGTGTATTCGCGCCAGTACGCGGGCGAGCGCGCCATGATGTCGGGTAACCTGGGTGGCGAGTTCTACGTGCTGGCCCTGTTCTCGATGCTGGGCCAGATGATCATGATCTCGGGTAACAGCATGCTGTCGCTGTACCTGGGCCTGGAACTGATGTCGCTGTCGCTGTACGCGCTGGTGGCGATGCGCCGCGACCACGCGGTGTCGACCGAAGCCGCGATGAAGTACTTCATCCTCGGCGCACTGGCCTCGGGCTTCCTGCTGTACGGTATCTCGATGGTGTACGGCGCCACCGGTTCGCTCGACATCACCACCATCGGCCAGGTCAGCGCGGCCGAAGGCACCAACTCGACCATCCTGGTGTTCGGCCTGGTGTTCATCGTGGCCGGCCTGGCCTTCAAGCTGGGCGCCGTCCCGTTCCACATGTGGGTGCCGGACGTCTACCAGGGCGCACCGACCACCGTGACCCTGCTGCTGGGCGGCGCGCCGAAGCTGGCGACCCTGGCCATGACCATCCGTATCCTCGTCGAGGCGCTCCCGAGCATGGCCTTCGACTGGCAGCAGATGCTGATGGTGCTGGCCGTGCTGTCGCTGGCCGTCGGTAACCTGACCGCGATCGCGCAGACCAACATCAAGCGCATGCTGGCCTACTCGACCATCGCGCAGATGGGCTTCGTGCTGCTCGCCATGCTGACCGGCGTGGTGGATGGCGACAGCTCGGACGCCGCCTCCTCGTACAGCGCCGCCGTGTACTACATGATCACCTACGTGCTGACCACGGTCGGCAGCTTCGGCCTGATCATGATGCTGGCGCGCGCCGGCCATGAAGCCGAGAACATCGTGGACTTCAAGGGCCTGGGCAAGCGTTCGCCGTGGTTCGCGATCGTCATGACCATCCTGATGTTCTCGCTGGCCGGCGTGCCGCCGATGGTGGGCTTCATGGCCAAGTGGGCCGTGCTGCAGGCCGTGGCGAATGCCGGCATGGTGTGGCTGGCCGTCGTGGCCGTGATGTTCTCGCTGGTGGGCGCGTATTACTACCTGCGCATCGTCAAGACCATCTGGTTCGACGACGCGGTGGATACGGCCGCGATCCACGCGCCGGGCGACATGCGCGTCGTGATGTCGCTCAACGGCCTCGCCGTGGTCCTGCTGGGCGTCGTGCCGGGCTGGCTGCTGGCCGTGTGCTACAGCGCCATGCAGGCGACCCTCGCCAAGTAACGGGCAGCGTGGATTCCTCCCTCGCTGTCTGGCTGGTGGTCGCGATCTCGATCGCGGCCGCTAACCTGCCTTTCCTCACCGAGCGCGTGTTCGGCTTCATACCCCTGAAGCCGAAGGCGGCCGGTGACGGCGCTTCCTCCGCACGCACCAAGCCGCTCGCGCTGCGCCTGCTTGAATTAATTGTCTTATACTTCGTCGTCGGCTTCCTGGCACGTTTGCTGGAATCGGGCATCGGCGGCGTGTTCGCGCAGAACTGGGAGTTCTATGCGATCACCGGCTGCCTGTTCCTGGTACTGGCCTTCCCCGGTTTCGTCCTGCGCTACCTGCGCAAGCGCCGCCCGTAGGGTGGGCGGCTGCGCCGCCCACGCGTCCAACGAAGGTCGACGACCTTGCATGAAACGGAGCCCGCATGACGCTTGAACTGAAAGAAACCCGCATCGAAGGCAGCGTCGTCTACGACGGCTCCTTCCTCAAGGTCGAGCGCGACAAGGTTCGCCTGCCCGACGGTTCCACTTCCCACCGCGAATACTTCCGCCACCCCGGCGCCGTGGTGATCCTGCCGCTGCTGCCCGACGGCCGCATCCTGCTGGAGCGCCAGTTCCGCTATCCGAACGCCCAGGTCTTCATCGAATTCCCGGCCGGGAAGATCGACCCAGGCGAGGACCACCTGGCCTGCGCCCGGCGCGAGCTCGAAGAAGAAACCGGCTATACCGCCGGCAAGTGGCGCTTTGTCTGCACCATCCACAACGCGATCGCCTACTCCGACGAGCACCTCGAGCTGTTCGTGGCGGAAGACCTGCGGCCCGGTCCGCAAAAGCTCGACCAGGGCGAGTTCCTGGAACTGTTCAGCGTCACGCTGCCCGAGCTGCTCGACATGGTCAAGCGCGGCGAGATCACCGACGTCAAGACCATCATCGGCGCCTTCTGGCTAGAAAAGATCCTGTCCGGCGCCTGGCTTCCCGCCTGAGCCATGAAGCGGCTGCTGGCGCTGCTGCTGTGCTGCTGGGCGCTCCCGGCTGCCGGCGCCGCCGCTGCCGCCACCGCCACCGCCACCGCCGCGCGCACGCCGTTCCAGGCGCGCTGCGAAGACAGCATCGGCGACACGCTGTCGGTGCTGAGCGCGGCCCAGGACGGCTACCGCATCGACAACAGCCTGAGCTTCCGGACCCTGACGGCGATGAAGGGCAGGGCGCGTCCCGGCCAGTTCGTGCTGGGCCTGACCCGCACCGAGTCGCGCGTCAGCATCCAGGTCGGCGGGCGCCTGCTGAGCGATCCGGCCAGCGGCTACGAGTGCATCGCGCCGCATATCCAGGTCAGGCTGAGCTATCCGCCGATCGTGGTCTACGTCGGCCGCGAGTTGCGGCCCGGCTCCTGCGCCTACGAGGAAGTGCTCGCGCATGAATGGCGCCACCTGGAGACCTACCTCGACTACCTGCCCAGGGCCGAGGCGCGGGTGCGCCTGGCGCTCGCGCGGCGCTTCGAGGACAAGCCGCTGTATGCGCGCATCGGCCAGGCGCAGGGGCTGCTGCAGCGCGAGGTCGACCGCGGCTGGATGCCCTACATCAAGAGCGAGATGGCCAAGGTGGAAACGCTGCAGGCGGCCATCGACTCGCCCCAGGAATATGCCCGGCTCGGCAAGGTTTGCGGAGCTGAGGTACAGTCGCTGCTTCGACCGGTACGAAAACACCAGTAATAGAGAATGACACAGCGATGAGCCCGGCTTCACCTTCCTACCATGCCCTGATTCCCGCCGCCGGCGTCGGGGCGCGCATGGGCGCGTCCAGCCCCAAGCAATACCTGCCCGTCGCCGGCAAGCCCATGCTGCGCCATGCGCTCGACGCCTTCCGCGCCAGCCCCCTGATCGCCCACACCTACGTGGTGGTGAGCGCCGACGATCCGTACATCGACGCGGTCGCGCCGGCCGAAGGGGTGACGGTACTGCGTTGCGGCGGCGCGACCCGGATGGAATCGATCCGCAACGGGCTGCGCGCGCTGCAGGGCAGCGTGGACGGCGAGGACTGGATCCTGGTGCATGACGCGGCCCGTCCCGGGCTCGATGCGGAACTGATCAGGCGCCTGATCGTCGAAACGGGTGAGCATCCGGCCGGCGGCCTGCTGGCCCTGCCGGTGGTCGACACCGTCAAGCGCGGCACGCCGGGTGCGCTGGCGACCGTGCCGCGCGACAATCTGTGGCTGGCGCAGACGCCGCAGATGTTCCGCTACAGCTTGCTGTGCCGCGCGCTCGATGCCGCGACCGACCCCGCCGCCGTCACCGACGACGCCAGCGCGGTTGAAGCGCTGGGACTGGCCCCCAGGTTGGTGGAAGGGCATCCGCGCAACCTGAAAGTCACGCTGCCAGTCGACATCCGGATCGCCGAGATGTACCTGGCCGCCTTTCGTCATGAAACGAACAACGAACTGAACTGAACTGAACCACCATGACACAAGCATCCTTCAATCCCACACCGCCGTTTCGCATCGGAACCGGCTACGACTGCCACGCGCTGGTCGAGGGGCGCAAGCTCATCGTCGGTGGCGTGACCATCCCGCACCGCCTCGGCCTGCTTGGCCATTCGGACGCCGACGTGCTGCTGCACGCCATCATCGATGCGCTGCTGGGCGCGGCCGCGCTGGGCGACATCGGCAAGCACTTCCCGGACACCGACCCGATGTTCGCCGGCGCCGATTCGCGTACCCTGCTGCGCGAAGTGGCCCACCGCGTGGTGGCCACCGGCTATACGATCGGCAACATCGACGCCACCATCATCGCCCAGCAGCCGAAGATGGCGCCCCACATCCCGCAGATGGTGTCGCGCATCGCCGAAGACCTGGGCGTATCGCCGCAGCAGATCAACATCAAGGCCAAGACCAACGAGAAGCTCGGCTTCCTCGGGCGCGAGGAGGGCATGGCGGCCGAGGCGGTGGCGCTGCTCGTGCGCGCCGCGGCATGACGCGCGGCCCATGCCGCGCGCCGCGCTCCCGCTGAAGGAATATCCTGCATGCCCGCGCAGGGAGCGATGACGCCGCGCGCGGCCTGGATGCTGATCCTGGCCGCCAGTGCGATCCTGATGATCACGATGGGCGCGCGCCTGACCACGGGCTTGTTCCTGTCGCCGATCAATACCGCGACCGGCATGGGCGTGGCCAGCATCAGCTTCGCGATGGCGGTCGGCCAGCTGGTGTGGGGCGCCTCGCAGCCGGTGTTCGGCGCCATCGCCGACAAGCTTGGCGCGGCACGCGTCATCGTCATCGGCGGCCTCATGCTCGCCGCCGGTACCGCGGCCACGCCTTTCGTCGATTCCGAATGGGGCCTGCTGCTGACCATGGGCATCCTGTCCGCGGCCGGGGCTGGTGCCGGCAGCTTCTCGATCCTGATCGGCGTCACCGCGCAGCGCCTGCCGCCCGAGCGGCGCGCCTTCGCCTCGGGTTTCATCAACGCCGGCGGCTCCTTCGGCCAGTTCGTGTTCGCGCCGCTGATGGGAGCGATCATCGCCAGCGCCGGCTGGGTGGCGGCGATGCTGGCGATGGCCGCCTCGACCCTGCTCACCATTCCGCTCGCGCTGGGCATGCGCAACAAGCCAGCGCAGCCGGTGGCGGTTCCGGCAGCCGCGGCGCCGGCCGCGCCGGTCCAGCCGGGCATGACCCTCACCGAACAACTGCGCCAGGCCATGCGCGACCGCAGCTACCTGTGCCTGCACCTGGGTTTCTTCACCTGCGGCTTTCATATCGCCTTCCTGGTCACCCACCTGCCGCAGGAAGTGGCGCTGTGCGGCCTGCCGGCCGGAGTCTCGGCCACTGCGCTGGCCCTGATCGGCCTGTTCAACATCGGCGGCAGCCTGGCCGCCGGCGCCCTGGCCAGCCGCTACCGCATGAAGTCGCTGCTGGCGGTCATCTATGCCAGCCGCGCGGTCATGGTCGTGCTCTACCTGCTGGCGCCCAAGACCGCGCTGAGCTTCTACCTGTTCGCCGGCGCGCTCGGCTTCACCTGGCTGGCCACGGTGCCGCCGACCGCCGGCCTGGTCGGCAAACTGTTCGGCATGCGCTACCTTGCCACGCTGTTCGGCCTGACCCTGCTGTCGCACCAGATCGGCGGCTTCTTCGGCGCCTGGCTGGGCGGCCTGTCCTTCGTGCGCTTCGGTGACTACACCTGGATGTGGTACGCCGATATCCTGCTGGCGCTGGCGGCGGCCCTGGTCAACCTGCCGATCCGCGAGGCGCCGGTGGCGCGCACGGCAGCGCTGGAGGCCTGACACGATGGCGCGCGAAGCCTGGGCCTATCGCGAAGTGGCGGTCGAGTCTTTTCGCGACCCGCGCAGCGGGCGCGTTGCCATCCGGCCGGTCTCCGGCCAGGCGTATGCGACCTCGCTGCGGGTGCACTGTTCGCGCCTGCTGTCCGACCCGGAGCGCTACCCGGTTGGCACGCGCTTCCTGATTTCCGCCAAGCTCACCGACCGCCAGGGAGGCGAGCGCTACCTGTATGCCTGGCATGGCGACCCGGTGGCGGTGATGAGCAAGGCCGCGCTCAAGCGCTTTCTCGAGGAACGTCGGCGCCTGCGGATCTAGCCGCAATCGGCGCAATATTGTGAAAATGGTTACCATCAGGTTTTGAGACCGAACCGAAAGGAACACCATGACCACCAGGAACATCGCCGTCATCGTCGGCAGCCTGCGCAAGGACTCGTTCACCCGCAAGGTGGCGCAGTCGATGATCGAACTGGCCCCGGCCAGCCTGAACATGGAGATCGTCGAGATCCGCGACCTGCCGCTCTACAACCAGGACGACGAGACCGATCACCCGCCGGCCGCTTTCACCGCTTTCCGCGAGCGCATCAGGCAGGCCGACGGCATCCTGTTCTGCACCCCGGAATACAACCGCTCGGTGCCGGGCGCCCTGAAGAACGCCATCGACGTCGGCTCGCGTCCCTACGGCAAGGCGGCCTATACCGGCAAGCCCTGCGCGATCGTCAGCGTCTCGCCCGGCGCGCTGGGCGGCTTCGGCGCCAACCACCACCTGCGCCAGATGCTGCCTTTCCTCGACATGCCCTGCATGCCGGCGCCCGAAGCCTATGTCGGCATGGTGGCCGGCAAGTACGAGGGCGAGCGCCTGGTCGACGACGCCAGCCGCGCCTTCTTCCAGACCTTCATCGACACCTTCGCCGGCTGGGTCGAGCGCCATGCCAGGTGAGCATCCGATCGCGGTGCGCGGGCTCGACCACATCGTGCTGCGCGTCGCCGACCTGAATGCCATGATCGCCTTCTACGGCGAGGTGCTCGGCTGCCCGGTCGAGCGCCGCCTCGACGAACTGGGCCTGGTTCAGTTGCGCGCCGGGCATTCCCTGATCGACCTGGTGCCGGTGGATGGCACGCTGGGGCGCGAAGGCGGCGCCGCGCCCGGCGTGGGCGGGCGCAACCTCGACCACCTATGCCTGCGCATCGAGCCCTTCGACGAAGCCGCGATCCGGCGCCACCTGGAGGCGCATGGCGTGGACGCAGGACCGCTTGCATCGCGCTACGGCGCGGAAGGCGATGGCCCCTCGATCTATCTGCTCGACCCCGAACGCAATACCGTCGAGCTCAAGGGACCGCCTTATCCCCGATGAAGGCGCGCACTGCAGACAGAGCCCCCGACGCCGCCCGACCCGCGGCCCGCTACGGCCGCCCGGACGGCTGGCGCGGTGCCTTGTACGACCTGATCTTCCTGAGCGATTCGGCGGCCGGGCGCCGCTTCGACATCGCGCTGGTCGGGGCCATCCTGCTCAGCATCCTGGTCGTCGTGCTCGACAGCGTACCGATGGTCCGCGCCCGGCACACCGACCTGATGCACATGCTGGAATGGGGCTTCACGCTGCTGTTCACGGCGGAATACGTGGCGCGCCTCGTGTGCGTGCGCCAGCCGCTGCGCTACGCCACCAGTTTCTTCGGCATCGTCGACCTGCTGTCGGTGCTGCCCACCTATGTGTCGCTGCTGGTGCCGGGCAGCGAAGCCTTGCTCGACATCCGCATCCTGCGCCTGCTACGCGTGTTCCGCATCTTCAAGCTGACCCTCTACATCGAGGAATACACGCGGCTGGGCGAGGCCCTGGCCGCCAGCCGCCGCAAGATCATGGTCTTCCTCTCGGTGGTGCTGATGGCGGTGCTGATCCTCGGCACCGTGATGTACGTGGTCGAAGGGCCGGCCCGCGGCTTCACCAGCATCCCGACCGCCATGTACTGGGCGGTGGTGACCATGACCACGGTCGGCTATGGCGACATCACGCCGCAGACCACGCTCGGCAAGGCCATCGCCTCGTTCATGATGCTGCTCGGCTGGGGTATCCTGGCGGTGCCCACGGGTATCGTCACCGCCGAGATGTCGGCGCGCCGTAACGACCGCCGCCGCGGACCGGCGCGCCTGCCGCGCAACTGCAGCGCCTGCGGCAGCGGCGGCCACGAAGGCCGCGCGCGATTCTGCAGGGATTGCGGTGCCGAGCTGCCTGCGGTGATGGGGAAACACTGACGCCGCGGGCAATGGCGCCGGCAGCGCTGGCACCGAAGCGGAACGGGGTCTCAGTCGGGCTGCCTGGCGCGCTCCGCCTCCAGCTCGGCGCGCATCGCCTCGACCTCCGTCATGTATTCCGCCACGGTCGCATCCGGACTGGCGCGCAGTTCGGGCGGCAGCAGCACCGCCATGTACAGCTCGTCCGCGACGAAACCCTGGCGTTGCTGGTTCACGATCAGTACCAGGCTCGATGCCAGCACGGCGACTGCGGCGCAGGCCGCGCGCAGGCGCCGCCGCAAGGACGGCTTGATGGTCGCCAGGTGGAAGTAGATGATGCCGGCGATCGTCGCCACCGCCACGTGCGAGCCGTAGCGCGTCAGCCATTCGAGCGAATAGGCATAGGCGACGACGGCCGCCAGCAAGCGGAAGCCCACCAGGGCCGTCATCCCGCAGCCGAAGATGAACAGATGCCGGCCCAGGCGCGTGTAGCGTCCGAACAGGCGGTTCATGAACGCCCACAGGCTGCTCCACAGCAGGGCCGCGCCGATGCCGGCCGCCGGGGCCAGCACGTAGTTCAGCAGTTCGAAGGGCTGGGCGTCGAACAGCCAGGTCAGCAGCAGAGCCACCAGGCCCGCCAGCAGCACGCCCACCAGGCCGGGCAACAGGCCCTCCCAGCCGTGCATGGTGCGGTCGCGCAGCTCGGCCGGTACCGGGAAGTCGGCCGGCCGCACGCGCAGCGAGGTATGCCCCATGCGTACCACGGTGTCGCCGCCGAGCTCCAGCTGCTGCACCCGCTTGCGGCCGTGGTTCAGGCCATTGCGTGTGCCGAGGTCGCGCATCAGCAGTGCGCCGTCGGGGTCTGCTTCGATCACCGCGTGGTGGGCCGCCGCGTATTCGTCGTCCAGAATGAAGTCGTTGTCGTAGGCGCGGCCGACGCGGATCGGCAGGCTGTGCGCACGGTGCCGATGCAGCACCTCGCCGTTGCGCGCCAGGATCTCGACGGTCCAGGGGCCCTTCATGGCTTGTTCCCCGGCGCGGGCGCGCGCCGCACGCTGCGCCCGAACGAGCCCAGGAAGGCGCGCGTGATGCGCATGCCGTTCTCGTAGGAGACACCGGACACATCCAGTCGGCTTTGCAGGCTCGATTCGGCGGCATCCGTACTGGCGGTGAGCAGCGTGAAATTGTACAGGCCCTCGAACTTGCGGTAGGCGCGCACGCAGGTCACCGCGCGCAGCGGCAGGGTGCGCGTGTGCACGAAGCGCTCGCTGCACACCGGTTTGGTCAGGCGCCGGTCCCAGGCGCTGCCCAGCTTATCGGTACGAAACATCTGGCTGGCCAGGGCCGCGAAGGGCAGCCGGGCCAGGTTGTCGGAGCGAATGTACTGGTGGGTCATCGCCACATGCCCGGTCTGCTGCGACGAGGAGACGTAGATCGCCGACTCCATCGCGCAGCTCATCGCATCGAGGGTGTAGGCGGTCTGGGCCTTCACATTGGAGCGCCCCCAGCAGCGCAACTGGCCCGACTCGCGCACCGGCACCAGGTAGGGGCCCATGCTCTTGATCGCCAGCGGCTCTTCCAGCAGGCGGTCGACCATGGCGCGCTGGTGCTCCAGCAGCTGGGCCGCGATCAAGGGATTGAAATCCTTCGGCGGGACCGGCTGGGTTTCCACTTTGCGCAGCAGTTCCTGCACATACTTCACCGGCACCAGGAAGCTGACCGATTCGCCATCGCGCCGCTTGGAGACGTTGACCCCGGCCACCGTACCGTTGCCGGTGACGCTGGGCCCGCCGCTCATGCCGGAATTGATCGGCCCGCCGAACATCAACTGGTCGTAGAAGCTGCGCGTGACCACGCCGTTATACGCGCCCTCGGAGATCGCGAAGCCGAGGTCGAGCGGATTGCCGAGCGAGTACAGGCGCTGGCCCTGGGTCAGGCGTACCGGGTGTTCGGGCACCTTGAAGAAGCCGCTGCCTTCGCGGTTGACGCGCACCACGGCCAGGTCGTGCAGCACGTCCACCGCCATCAGCTCGACGGGGCCGCTGTTGCCGTCGGTGTCCACGTATTCGGCGGTGTAGACGTCCGGGTCGAGCGCCATCTGCGACACCACGTGGTAGTTGGTGACCACCAGGTTGCCGGTGCCGACCAGGAAGCCGGAACCGACCGTCGACTGCGTGCGGCCGTTCTTGAGCAGCATGCGGATCTGCAGCAGGTCGCCGCGCGCCGAGGCGTACAGGTCCTGCGCGGCCGAGGACGGCGGAGGCAGGGCATCCTGGCTATCGACCTCTCCCGGGGCCGGGGCCGTCGGGCTGGCGCCGGGTGGCGCTTCCGGCGACAGGTGCGGCGGTGGCGCCGGGCTGGCGGCGGGTGCCGGGTTGGATACTGCGCCGTTCCTGCTGGCCTGGACCGTCCGGTCCGCGGGCGGCGCCGTGCCGGCGCTGGCGGCAAGGCTGGACAACAGGAGGGCGGCGAGGAGTCGTTTCATGCATTCCCATCATGGCAGGACGAAACGCTATCTTGCCATTGGACGCGGGGGCTGTGCGCGCGTTACCCTCAGGAGAATCTGTTCCAGGGCAAATGCACCACTGAGTGCCGGCGCGATCAGATCACATCGGGCGTGGCGGCAGGCGCCGGCGCCTGGTCGGCCGGCACCGCGGCGGGCGGCGTCATCATGTGGCCGAGCTTGGCCTGCTTGGTGTTCAGGTAGCTGTTGTTGTAGGCATTGCGGTTGACCAGCAGCGGCACCCGCTCGGCTACCGCGATGCCGAGCCGGGTCATGGCGTCGATCTTGCGCGGGTTGTTGGTCATCAGGCGCAGCGAGCGCACCCCGAACCGTTCCAGCATCGGCCTGCACAGTTCGTAGTTGCGGGCGTCGGCATGGAAGCCCAGCTGCAGGTTGGCCTCGACCGTGTCGGCGCCCGCTTCCTGCAGGCGGTAGGCGCGGATCTTGTTGACCAGGCCGATGCCGCGTCCTTCCTGGCGCAGGTAGAGCAGGATGCCGCGGCCTTCCTCGGCGATGCGGCGCAGGGCGCCCTCGAGCTGGGCGCCGCAGTCACAGCGCTGCGAGAACAGCACGTCGCCGGTCAGGCATTCGGAATGCACGCGCGCCAGTACCGGCTCCCCGTCGCCGACGTCGCCCAGCACCATCGCCAGGTGCTCCTTGCCGGCGCCCGGCGATCCGGTGCCGTGCTCGATGAAGGCGTGCAGCGTGAACTGCGCCCACGGCGTCGGCAGGGCGCACGAGGTGACGTACTCGAGCTGCTGGTCGTTGGCGCTGGCGGCGGTATCGGAAGGGGCGGTGGCAGGCATGGTGTTCTCGTGTCGAAGCGTGTTGCAGTAACCGTGCAGTTTACCGGAAAACCGCTCCCCCCGTGCGGGGAGCGGCCCCGGCGCCGGCACCGGGAACTCAGCGCGGGATCACGACCGGCTCGTCGAAGCCCAGTTCCTTCATGCGCGGCAGCTGGGTCTTGGCGTCGCCCACCACCAGCCACACCATCTTCGACGGATCCAAATACTGCCGCGACAGCGCCTGGACCCTCGGCAGCGTCATCGACCCGACCACCGCCTCGCGCTCCTTGACGTAGTCGGGGCGCCAGCCGTACTTGCTGATGTTGTCGAGCATGCCCAGCTTGGCGCCGGCCGTCTCGAAGGCGCGCGCATTGCTCTTGACCAGGAAGTTCCTGGTGGTCTCCAGGTCGGCCGCCGAGTAGGTGGCCGGGTAGTCCTGCAGGATCTGCTTCACCAGCTGGGCCGACTCGAGCGTGACATTGCTGCGCACGCCGCTGGCGATCATGAAGGGGCCGGCGCTATTGCTGCCCGAGAAGCCCGAGTTGATGCCGTAGGTGTAGCCCTTGCCCTCGCGCAGCTGCTGGGTCAGGCGCGAGGCGAAGCCGCCGCCGCCCAGGATGTAGTTGGCCACCGTGGCCGGATAGTAATCCGCGTCGGTGGCGGCCAGCGCCCGGTAGCCGACCTGCAGCACCGATTGCTTCGCGTCCGGCACGTCGACGAAATACACCCTGGCCGGCGCCGGGGCCGACGCGGCGGTGGCGGACGGCAGCTTGACCGGATGCGCCTTCCATGCGCGTCCAAGTCCGGCCAGCGAACGGGTAACGGCAGCCTTCGGCAGCGCGCCCACCACGTGCATGCGCGCCACCGACGGCGACAGGTTCGCCCCGTAGTAGCGCTGCAGGTCGGCGATGGTGATCGCGTTCACGCTCTCGGCCGTGCCCAGGATGTTGCGCGAACGGGGATCGTCCTTGCCATACACCAGCTTGGCGAAGTTACGGCTGGCGATCGCATTCGGTTCCGCGTCCTGCTGGCGAATCTGGCTCAGCACGCTTTGCTTGACGAGGGCGAATTCCTTCTCGTCCCAGCGCGGCTGGAGCAGGATTTCCTGCACCAGGTCCAGGGTCGGCTGGAAGTTGCGGGCCAGCGTGGTCACGCTGACGCGCACATCCTCGGCGCGCGCCGACACGTTGATGCTGGCGCCGAGCTGCTGGATCGCTTCTTCCAGTTCCTGCGGGGTGCGCTTGGCGGTGCCCTGGGTCAGCATGCGCGCCATCAGGTTGGCCACGCCCACCTTGTCCGGCTGGTCGAGCAGCAGGCCGCCGTCGATCGCAATGTCGAACTGCACCAGCGGCACTTCGCGGTTCTCGATGCCGAGCACGCGCATGCCATTGGCCAGCCTCGTATCCCACACCTGCGGCACCTTCACCGCCGGCGTCTCGCCATACCCGGGTTCCTTGCTGCGGTCGAAGCTGGACGGGGTCTTCGCATAGGTGGCGTTGGCGCTCGGATCGACCGCCGCTTCCGCACCCTGCACCACCTTTTCCTCGACCACGTCGGCCTTGGCCGAGCCGGAGAGGGCCAGCGCCAGCCTGCCTTTCGGGACGAAGCTGGTGGCGACGTAGGGCTTGCCCTTGATGTAGGTGTCGTACACGCGGCGCACGTCGGCCGGCGTCACCGCCAGCGTTTTCCTGATGCCGTCCGCCACATAGCCCGGATTGCCGGTCAGGTAGTTGTACTCGGCCAGCAGGGCCGACTTGCCCAGTACGCTCGACACCGAGGCATAGAAGCGGGTTTCGAGGCCGGCCTTGATGCGGTTCAGGTCGCGCTCGGAGATGCCTTCGTCCTCGAACTTGGCGAAGGCCTTGCCGACCGCGCCCATCACCTCGTCGAGCGGCTTGTTCTCGAAGGCGCGCACGCGCAGCATGAACTGCCCGGCGATCTCGCCAGTCTGGTTGCCGATCTGGACGCTCGGTGCCAGCTTGCCGTCTTCCACCACCACCTTGTAGAACGGCGCGCGCTTGGTCTGCGACAGGTATTCGGCCAGCACCTCGAGCGCGTACGAGTCGGGATGCAGGTCTTCCACCGTCGGCCAGGCCATGGTCAGCTCGGGCAGCTTGGCGAAGTTGTCCTCGTGCGCCAGCTTCACGGTTTCCTTGACTACCCCGGCGCGCTTGGCGATCGGCGCGACCGGCGCGCCGCGCTTGATTTCGGAGAAATACTTTTCGACCCACTTGCGGGCCTGGACCGGATCGAAGTCGCCGGCCAGCACCAGGGTCACGTTGTTCGGCACGTACCACAGGCGGAAGAATTCCTTGACGTCGTCCAGGGTCGCGTTCTGCAGGTCTTCCAGCGAGCCGATCACCTGCCAGTTATACGGGTGGTCGAGCGGGTACAGCGCCTTGTTGATCACGTAGCGGGTGTGGCCGTAGGGCGCGTTGTCCACGCCCTGGCGCTTCTCGTTCTTGACGACCTGCTTTTCCTTGGCCAGCACGGCGTCGGTGACGGTATTGATGAACCAGCCCAGCTTGTCCGCCTCGGCCCAGATCATCTTCTCCAGCGCGTCCTTGGGCACGGTCTGCAGGTAGTTGGTGCGGTCCGTCGAGGTCGAGCCGTTGGCGCCGGAGCCGCCGATGCGGGCGGTCATCTTGTCGAGGCCGCCCTTGCCCAGGTTCTCCGATTCCAGGAACAGCAGGTGTTCGAACAGGTGAGCGAAGCCGGTGCGGCCGGCCTTTTCGCGCGCCGAGCCCACGTGCGCGGTCAGGTTGACGGCGACCACCGGGTCGGAACGGTCGATATGGAAGATCACGTCCAGCCCGTTGGGCAGCGTGAACTTCTGGTAGTCCACTTTCAGCTGGGCGCCGGCCGCGGCGCTGGCGGCGGGCTTGGCCGCATGCGCGGGCACGGAAGCGGCCGAGGCGAAGCAGGCGGCCAGCAGGAGGGGCAGGGGAGACATCTTCATGCAATCAGGTCCTTACGATGGAAACGAACAGCCGGCAGGTGGCCACACGGTTCTGGATAGTATTGCAATTTCCTGATTGCTACAACGTGAAAGGCTTGCGAACCCTTTAGTCGATATGGACCGAGATCGTCATGCCGAGCAGCCGGGTGCCCCTGGTCCTGGCCTGCATGTCCCAGCCGTCGCAGCCGGTCTGGAATGTCGGGGGCAAGGGATGGTCCAGCCCAAGCTTGCGCTGCAGGGCGGGCGCCGTCAGGGACAGGCCCAGGTGGTGCGGGCCGAGTTCGGCCTGGCTGACGATGCGCTTGCCGTCCGCCAGCACCAGGTAGTCGATGCGGGCATCCTTTGCCTGGCGCCTGTAGAGGCGGGCGCCGCTGGCGGGATCGCGCCTGAGCAGCCGGTCCGCGGGCATGGACCGGGCCACCATGGCATCCAGGCGTGCCATTTCCCCCTCGAGGTAGGAGCAGGCGGCGGCGTAGCGCGCTTTGGAGGCCGCCGAGGCCGGGTCTTCCTGGGCCGCGCCTGCGCAGGGCAGGGTGAACAAGGTGAGCAGGGCAGCCAGGGTGCCGTAGCCAGGCGCGGCGCGCATCGATGCGTTCATGTGACTCCTCCTTGCCCCATAGGCTACAGCAAGCGCGGCGCGCAAGCGTCACGGATTGTCACAGCGCGAGCGCGCGCAGCGAGGCGGCAAAGCCGTCCAGCGCCCGGCCGACCTCGGCCGGCTGCTCGATCATCGAGAAATGCCGGCCCGGCACCAGCACCACCTGCTGGCGCGGGAAGCGGAAACTGCGGTAATGCTCGGCGCCGCTCACATGGTCTTCCTTGCCGCTGATGACCAGCACCGGCATCGCCAGGCCGGCCGTGGCGGGCGCCATGTCGTGCGCGTAGCCGGCAATGGCGCCGCTGGCGAACAGGGTGGAGGCGAAGTCGCGGTTGGCCGCCAGGCCCCGCATGGCGGCGCCGACGCGGGCCTCGGTGGCCGGGTCCGCATACATCAACCGGCCCGTCAGCCTGGCCTGGCCCAGCAGGCCCATCACCATGCCAAAGCGCTGCGGCAGCGGCGCCGCCGGATCCAGCGGCGGGCGCGCATCGGCCGGCAGCAGGGCGTAGCCGTGCGTGACCGTGCTTTCCATCGAGGCCGGCAGGTGCAGGATGCCGTTCATGAGCACCATGCCAGCCACCCGGTCCGGATGCTTGCGCGCGTAGGCGGTCGCGATGATGCCGCCGAAGGAATGCGGCATCAGCACCCATTTGTCGATCTTCAGGCTGGCGCGCAGCTCTTCCATGTCCTGTACCACGCGTTCGAGCGAATAATCCTTGTGCGGATCGCTGGCCGAACGGCCGCTGCCGCGCTGGTCGAGGTAGACCATGCGGAAGCGCTTCTCCAGCACCTCGCCCGCCAGCCGCTGCACCACTTCGCTGCCCGAGCCGGGGCCGCCGTGGACGAACAGGCAGGGAATGCCCTGGCCGGCCGCCGTATAGGCCAGGGCCACGCCGTCGCTGGTGGTCACCGTGGCGGCGCCCTGCGCGGCTGACGGTGCAGCGGCGGCCGGCGGGGCCGCGGCCGGCTGGGCCAGGACGGAAGGGCAAGCGAGGCACAGCGCCAGCAGGCCCAGGGAAAGGTTCGCGCGAGAAACGATCATCGACATGGCATTCCAGCAGGTATTGGTGGTTTGCCATGATAGTTCCATATACATACAAAAATATACAAGAAGCTATCTTGCACAGCACCATTGTGGTGCGGACGCACTAGCGCCGGGGCAACGGGCGGGATGGGCAGGATGGGCAGGATGGGCGCAAGGGGTCCAGCAGGGCGCGCAGGTCATTGTGGTCGAGCTCGTACATCAGGGCCAGCAGCTGGCCCAGCTCGCCGCGCGGAAAGCCTTCGCGCGCGAACCAGCCGAGGTAGTGGCCGGGAAGGTCCGCGATCTTGCGGCCCTGGTATTTACCGAAGGGCATCTCGCGTTCGAGCAGCAGGGGCAGGTGGTCGGTGTTCATCGTTGCGGGGCGCATGGCGTGCGCCTGTTCTGTCAGGAGCGCGAACCTTGTAGCATGGCGCCAGGGGAGGACGCAAGCATGGACGACCGATTCGACCTGGAGCGCTTCGTGCGTGCCCAGGATCCCGTGCTGGCGGCGGTGCTGCAGGAGCTGCGGGCCGGCCACAAGCGCACGCACTGGATGTGGTTCGTGTTCCCGCAGATCGCGGGGCTGGGCCGCAGCGACATGGCGCGCCGCTACGCGATCGGCTCGGCGGAGGAGGCCGCTGCCTATCTCGCCCATCCGGTACTGGGCGAGCGCCTGCGCGCCTGCGCCGACATCGTGGCCAGGCAGCAAGGCGTCACCGCGCTGCAGATTTTCGGCGATCCGGACGAACGCAAGTTCCATTCGTCGATGACCCTGTTCGCCGCAGTGGCTCCAGGCGACGCCGTGTTCCAGCAATGTATCGACCGCTACTTCGGCGGCAGGCCTGACGACCCCACGCTGGCGCGCCTCTGATCCGGAGCGGGCCGCAGTACCTGGCGCGGTCCTTGTCCTGGCCGTAGCGGTCACGGCCACCGGCGTCGCCGGGGATTCCGCCTTGCGGCGGTCCGACCCGCGCGGCACATGGCGCCAGCACGTGGCGGGTTGCGTATAATCGCGCTCAGTCTGTCCCATCATTATCTGAAAGCAATCATTCATGGCTTCCTCCGACAACATCAGCATGGCGGTGTTCTGCGACTTCGAAAACGTCGCGCTGGGCGTGCGCGACGCCAACTACGAGAAATTCGACATCAAGCCGGTGCTGGAGCGCCTGCTGCTCAAGGGCAGCATCGTGGTCAAGAAAGCCTATTGCGACTGGGACCGCTACAAGGGCTTCAAGGCACCCATGCATGAAGCGAACTTCGAGCTGATCGAAATCCCGCACGTGCGCCAGTCCGGCAAGAACTCGGCCGACATCCGCCTGGTGGTGGACGCGCTCGACCTGTGCTACACCAAGTCGCACGTCGACACCTTCGTCATCATCTCGGGCGATTCGGACTTCTCGCCGCTGGTATCGAAACTGCGCGAGAACGCCAAGCGCGTGATCGGCGTGGGCGTCAAGCAGTCCACCTCCGACCTGCTGGTGGCGAACTGCGACGAATTCATCTTCTACGACGACCTGGTGCGCGAGAAGAACCGCGCCGCCGCCAAGCGCAAGGAAGAACTCGACGCCCGCCGCGGCCAGCCGCAAGCGCGCCGCCCGAGCGACGACAAGCGCAAGGAAGAACTCGAAGCGCGCAAGGCGCAGGCGCTCGAGATGGTGGTCGAGACCTTCGATGCACTGGTGTCCGAGCGCGGCGACACCGGCAAGATCTGGGCGTCGCTGCTGAAGGACACCCTGAAGCGCCGCCGTCCGGACTTCTCCGAGACCTTCTACGGCTTCCGCACCTTCGGCAACCTGCTCGAAGAAGCCCAGGCGCGCGGCCTGTTCGATTTCGGCCGTGACGAAAAATCCGGCACCTACGTGTACCGCAGCGCCGGCGCATCGCTCGCCATGCCGGCGCCCGAGCTGGTGGTGGTGCCGGAAGCCGGCGCCGCCGAGGTCGAGGAAGGCGCGGACGACAGCGCGGCGATGGACGCGCGGCCGGAGCCGCGCCGCCGCGGCCGTGGCGGGCGCAACAAGGGAGCCGGACGCGGCGAGGCGGCGGTGGCGTCGTCGTTCGACGCGCCTGCCGAGGTGAGCATGGATGCGACCTTGGACGCGGCCGATTCCGAGCCGGCCATGCTGGATGCGGACCTTGCCGTCCCGGCCGAAGACAAGCCGGACACGCGCCGCCGCGGTCGTGGCGGCCGCAACAAGAGCAGCTACCGCGGCGAGGTGACACCGACGGCGCCGGAGACGGAAGCAGCCGGCACAGCCGACATCGAAGCACTGGCGCCCGCCGCAGCGCTGGCCGAAGAAGCGGCGCCACAAGCCGACGAGGCGCCGGCGGACGGCGTGGCGGCCGACGGGGCGGCCGACGGGGTGGCTGACGTCGCGCCGCCCGCGAAGGAACGCCGCCGCGCGCCGCGCAAGCCGGCCGCAAGGAAGGCCGCGGCCGCGGACAGCGCTGCAGTCGCGGACAGCGTGGCAGCGCCGGTCGAGCCGGCGCCAGCCGAGCCGGAAGTCCGTGCGCCTGTAGCGACCGGCAGCGATGCCGGCGATGACGAAGACGACGACACCAGCAACGATGTCGACGGCAACGTCGCCGAAGGCACGGTGGTGCGCAAGAAGCCTGCGGGCCCGGCCCGCAAGCCGGCAGCCCGCAGCACGGCGCCGCGTGGGCGCCGCCCGGCCAAGCCGAAGGCGCCGTCGAAGGGCTGATCCGCCTGCGACAAGCCAGTCAATTGCGGCGGCGACGCGTGCGACGTGCGCGCGCCGCTGCTGCAATAATGACACCGCCCGCAGGCGCGGGCCTGCCGTGGCGGCCGCCGCGGCTGGCGCGACGTGCGAAGGAGCTGCCATGCGTATGCTTGCCGGATTGTTGATGCTGTCAGCCCTCAACATCGCCGAGGCCGCGCCGCCTGCCGACCACCCCATCCTCGGCATCTGGAAACTGAGCCTGCCCGAGCTCGGCTGTTCCGAAACCTACCGTTTCCGCGGCGACGGCACCACCCTTGTCACCAGCGCCGAGGAAATCTCGGAAAGCGAGTACCGGATTCCGGCCAGGCCCAGCGCCAAGGGCTTCTACCGGCTCGAAGACCGCGTGGTCAAGGACAATGGCAAGAAGGATTGCGCGGGCGCGGTCATGAAGCCCGGCGCCACGGCCACCAATTTCATCCGTTTCCACCCGTCGGGCAAGCTGTTCCTGATGTGCGCGGACGAGACCATGAATACCTGCATCGGCCCCTTCGAACGGGTGCGCGGCGAGGAAGCCTGAACCGGGCCGGTGCCATCACCCTGCGTTATGCGTGGCTGCCGTTTGCGGCGTTTCCGCTAGCCTGGCTTCGGTGTATATTGCTGGGCGAAACGACAACCGCACTGGAATCCCATGTCTCCGGCACTCCTCTTTGCCATCCTCATCGCCTATTTCGCGCTCCTGCTCGGCGTGGCCTGGGCCACCTCCCGCAACGCCAACAACGACAGCTTCTTCATCGGTAACAAGAGCAGCAACTGGATGCTGGTCGCCTTCGGCATGGTCGGCACCACCCTGTCGGGCGTGACCTTCGTGAGCGTGCCGGGCGCGGTCGGCGCCGACGGCTTCGGCTATGCCCAGATCGTGATCGGCTACGTGATCGGCTACATCGCCGTGGCCTACGTGCTGCTGCCGCTGTACTACCGCCTGCAGCTGACCTCGATCTATCACTACCTCGACGTGCGCCTCGGCCGGCGCGCCTACCAGAGCGGGGCGGGCTTCTTCATCATTTCGCGCCTGCTCGGCGCCACCGCGCGGCTGTACTTGGTCGTAAATATCCTGCAGGCGATCATCCTCGACAGCCTCGGCATCCCGTTCTGGCTCAGCACCCTTGTCGTGCTGGGCATGATCCTGCTGTATACCTACAAAGGCGGCGTCAAGACCATCGTCTGGACCGACACCCTGCAGACCAGCGCCATGCTGTTCGGCCTGTTCGCGTGCGTCTGGATCCTGCTGGGCGAACTGAACATGTCGGTGCTGGAAAGCCTGAACCAGATGCAGTCGCAAGGCCTGGCCAGGATCTTCACGCACGACCTGGACAGCCCCAATTTCTGGCTCAAGCAGATCATCGCCGGTGCCCTGATCACGATCACGATGACCGGCATGGACCAGGAAATGATGCAGAAGACCATCTCGGTCAAGACGCTGAAGGACTCGCAGAAGAACATGCTGACCCTGACCGCGGTGCTGGTCGTGGTCCTACTCTCCTTCCTGTTCCTGGGCGGCCTGCTGTACCTGTACGCGCCGATCGCGGGTGTCACGGCGAGCGGCGACAAGATCTTCCCGGCCGTGGTGATGGGCCACCTGCCGGCGGCGCTGCAGGTCGTGTTCCTGATCGCGCTGATCTCGGCCCTGTTCCCCAGCGCCGACGGCGCGATCACGGCGCTGACCTCGTCGACCTGCATCGACCTGCTGGGCATCAAGCGCCGCAGCGACCTGACGGAAGCGGCCAAGGAAAGCCTGCGCCGCCGCGTGCACCTGGGCTTTGCCGGCCTGTTCCTGCTCATGGTGCTGGGCTTCAAGGCGGCCGACAACCCGAGCATGATCGTGGTGATCCTCAAGCTGGCGGCCTACACCTATGGTCCGCTGCTCGGCCTGTTCGCCTTCGGCATGCTGACCCGCCGCGGCGTGACCGACCGCCTGGTGCCGTACATTACAATCGGCGCGCCGATTCTTTGCGCAGTCCTTGAGTACAATCAGGAACACTTGCTCGGTTCCTACCGTCTGGGGCTGGAATTGCTCATGGTAAATGGCATACTCGTCTATGCCGGCCTGTTCGCAATCTCGCACAAGGTAAAAGCGGGCAGCGCCGCAGTCGCGGCCTGAACCGCCCTGGAAGGCGCTGAAACTACTGATCAACGGAGTTCCGATGGCATTCAAACCCCTGGGCGCGCTGCGGCGCGGCTTCGCCATGTTGTGGCGCGCGGTCGACGTCTCGCGCCGCACCTTCATGAACCTGCTGTTCCTGCTGTTCGTGATCATCGTCGTGGCGGTCATGAGTTCGGGCGGCGTCACGCCGATCGGCGCCAGGACCGCCCTGGTGCTGGACCTGAAGGGCGACCTGGTCGAGCAGTACCAGTCGAGCTTCGAGGATGCGCTGCTGGACTCGGTGGCCGGCGACAGCAAGCGTAGCGTGCGGCTGCGCGACCTGCTCACCGTGCTCGACGCCGCCGCGAAAGACGACAGCATCGGCAGCGTGGTGCTGCTGCTTGACCAGCTCAACGGCGGCGGCCTGGCCCAGCTGCGCGAAGTCGGCGCGGCGATCGACCGGGTCAAGGCGGCCGGCAAGAAGGTGGTGGCCTGGGGCGGCAGCTACGACCAGAAGCGCTACCTGCTCGCCTCGCATGCCAATGAAGTCTATGTGCACCCGATGGGGATGGTGCTGATCGAGGGTTTCGGCGCGCGCCGCAACTATTACCGCGATGCCCTCGACAAGCTGGGCGTGACTGTCAACCTGATCAAGGTCGGCACCTACAAGAGCTTCGCCGAACCCTATATCGCGAACGGCCCGTCCGATGCAGCCACCGAGGCCGACAGCTACCTGTACAACGCCCTGTGGCAGGACTACACGGCGCAGGTCGAAAAGAACCGCAAGCTGCGCGCCGGCCAGCTGGCCGAATGGATCGACACCCTGCCGCTGCAGATGGAGAGCCTGGGCGGCAGCGCCGCGCGCGTGGCCCAGCAGGGCCGCCTGGTCGATGGCGTCAAGACCATCGACCAGCTGCGCGCGCTGATGGTCAAGCGCGGCGCCTATGACGAGCGGATCAAGTCCTTCCGCCAGATCGGCTTCCACGACTACCTGGAGCGCCACCAGCCGCGCGTGTTCGGCGACGCGGTCGGCGTGATCGTCGCGGCCGGCAATATCACCGAGGGCAGCAGCGGTCCGGACACGGTGGGCGGCGTCACCACCGCCAACCTGATCCGCCAGGCACGCGAGGACGACGAGATCAAGGCCGTGGTGCTGCGGGTCGATTCTCCCGGCGGCAGCGCCTATGGCTCGGAACTCATCCGCCGCGAGCTGGAGCTGACGCGCGCCGCCGGCAAGCCGGTGGTCGTGTCAATGGGCAGCGTGGCGGCCTCGGGCGGCTACTGGATCTCGATGGCGGCGGACGAGGTGATCGCCGACCCGGCCACCATCACCGGTTCGATCGGTGTGTTCACCATCCTGCCGACCGCGGAAAAGATCGGCGACAAGCTGGGCATCCACACGGCCGGCGTCACCACCACCTGGCTGGCCGACGCCTATAACCCGCTGCGCCCGCTCGACCCGCGCTTCGCGCGCCTGCTCCAGAGCAGCATCAACCACGTGTATGGCGAGTTCACCAGCAAGGCCGCGCAGGCGCGCAAGACGACAGTGGCCAAGATCGACGCCGTCGGGCAGGGCCGGGTCTGGACCGGGGCCCAGGCGAAGGAGCGTGGCCTGGTCGACCGCCTCGGCGGCTACGGCGATGCGCTGGCCTCGGCCGCCAGGCGCGCGAAACTGGGCGACGACTACCGTGTCGCCTACGTCGAGCGTCCGGTCGGCCGCCTCGAGCGCTTCCTGAACATGATGGGCGCTTCGACCGCCCAGGCCGTCAACATCCAGGTCAGGCTGGGCCTGATGGACGCGGCGCTGCCGGCCGGCCCGGTCGCCCAGGTGGCGCAGGACATGGCCTGGCTGAAGGACGTGGCCGACGGCCGCAAGCCCTTCGCGGCCGTGACCCACTGCCTGTGCGCCACGCCATGAGTCATTTGTAGCAGGTTTGTAACTGCTTGCAACATCGGCAAAACGGGTACGGAAGCGATTCCGTACCCGTTTTGCGTTGGCCCGCCGGGGATTGCCGACAGAAACGCGGCCCAGGGCTGACCCGGTCATGTAACAGCATGCTGCAGGATGGGCCCGCTAGTGTACGTTACGAAACATATCAGCCGGATTTGCCGTGCTACTCTTTTTGCCACTTATCTGCATATCACTCTGGCCAAAAGAACAAGGTAGAGCATGGATCCGAACGCCCCTCCCAAGTCCGCCCTCACGAGCCCGCCGCCAGCGCCACCCGCGCGTCGCAAACGCCTGCTCGGTACCATCATCGCCGTGCTGGCCATGATCGGCCTGGCCCTGCTGGCCTGGCGCCTGACGCACCAGCCGGCCGGCGGCGGTGCCGGCGGCCCGCCGGGCGCGCCCGGTGCCCGCGCCGGAGGCGGACCGGGTGGCGGAGGAGGCGGAGGGGGCGGCGGTGGCCGGGGCGGGCGCGGCGCGCCGGCCACCACGGTGGGCGTCGCCACCGCCGAACAGGTCGATATCCCGATCCAGCTCGACGCGCTCGGCACCGTGGTGCCGGCCGCCACGGCCACCGTGCGTCCGCAGGTCTCGGGCGTGGTCCAGAAAATCCTGTTCAGCGAAGGGCAGGCGGTCAAGGCCGGCCAGGTGCTGGCCACGATCGATGCGCGTCCGTTCGAGATGGCGCTGCTGCAGGCGCGCGGCCAGCGCCAGCGCGACGAGGCCCAGCTCGAGAACGCCCGCCTGCTGCTGTCGCGCTACCGCACGCTGCTGGAGCAGGAATCGATCGCGCGCCAGGAAGTCGATACCCAGGCGGCCCTGGTCAAGCAGCTCGAAGGCACGGTCATGACCGACCGCGCGGCCGAGGGCGTGGCGCGGCTGAACGTCAGCTACACCCAGGTCAAGGCGCCGATTTCCGGGCGGGTGGGCCTGCGCACCGTCGACATCGGCAACCTGGTGAACACGGGCGACGCGAACGGCGTGGCGGTGATCACCCAGCTGGCGCCGATCGACGTCGAATTCACCGTGCCCCAGGACCAGGTACCGGCCCTGCAGGGGCGCATCGCCCAGGGAGCGAAGCTGCCGGCGACGGCCCTCGACCGTACCCGCAGCGAGGCCCTGGCCAGCGGCAGCTTCATCGCCCTCGACAACCAGGTCGACGTGCAGACCGGGACCGTGCGCGCCAAGGCGCGCTTCGCGAATGCCGACAACAAGCTGTTCCCCAGCCAGTTCGTGAACCTGCGCCTGCAAATGGACACGGTCGAGGATGCCGTCGTGGTGCCGGTGACGGCGCTGCGCCACGGCGCCAACGGCGACTTCGTGTACGTATTGAACCCGCAGGACAAGACGGTGTCGCAGCGCGCGGTGACGCGCGGGCAGGCGACGGTGGACAAGGTGCAGATCAAGACCGGCCTGAAGGCGGGCGAGCAGGTGATCACGGAAGGTGCGGACCGCCTGCGCGATGGCGCCAAAGTGACGCTGCCGGGCGACCGGCCGCAAGGTGCGCGCGCAGGTGGACAGCAGGGCGAGGGGCGCCGTCAACGCCAGGGAGCGCAGCAATGATGCACCTGCGTTGTCCGGGTGGGCGGGGAACAGTTCACTGGACTGTTCCCCGCCCACCCGTCCAGGCCACGCTTGCACTGACGCGGCCCGAGTGAGAATCCAATGAGCCCCTCCGCCCCCTTCATCAAGCGCCCGGTCGCGACGGCCCTCCTGATGCTGGCCATCGTGCTGTCCGGCCTGGTCGGCTACCGCTTCCTGCCGCTGTCGGCGCTGCCGCAGGTGGACTTCCCGACCATCCAGGTGCAGACCCTGTACCCGGGCGCCAGCCCGGAAGTCATGGCGCGCACCGTCACCGCGCCGCTCGAGCGCCAGTTCGGCCAGATGTCGGGCCTGACGCGCATGAGTTCCACCAGCGCCTCCGGCGTCTCGGTCATCACGCTGCAGTTCGGCCTGGGCCAGACCCTCGACGTGGCCGAGCAGGAAGTGCAGGCCGCGATCAATGCCGGCGGCTCGCTGCTGCCGACCGACCTGCCGGCACCCCCGGTCTATGCCAAGGTCAACCCCGCCGACGCGCCGGTGCTGACCCTGGCCATCACCTCCGATACGCTGCCGCTCACCGAAGTGCAGAACCTGGTCAACACCCGCCTGGCCCTGAAGATCAGCCAGGTCTCGGGTGTGGGGCTGGTGACGCTATCCGGCGGCCAGCGGCCGGCGGTGCGGATCCAGGCCGATACCGAGGCCCTGGCTTCGTATGGTCTGGGCCTGGACAGCTTGCGTTCCGCCATCACGGCGGCCAATGCGAACAGCGCCAAGGGCAATTTCGACGGCCCGACCCGTTCCTATGCCATCAATGCCAACGACCAGCTGCTGGCCGTCGAGGACTACGAGAACCTGATCGTCTCCTACAGGAATGGCAACAACGGTGGCGCCCCCGTGCGCTTGAAAGATGTGGCGCGCGTGGTCGACAGCGCCGAGAACGTGCGCATCGGCGCCTGGGCCAACATGAAGCCGGCCATCATCCTGAACGTGCAGCGCCAGCCGGGCGCCAACGTGATCGCCACCGTGGACGGCATCAAGGAGCGCCTGCCGGAGCTGCAGGCCGGCTTACCAAGCTCGGTACGCATGGACGTGCTGAGCGACCGCACCGCCGGCATCCGCGCCTCGGTCAAGCACGTGCAGATCGAGCTGCTGCTGGCCGTGGTGCTGGTGGTGCTGGTGATCTTCGCCTTCCTGCACAGCCTGCGCGCCACCGTGATCGCCAGCCTGGCCGTGCCGATTTCGCTGGTCGGCACCTTCGGCATCATGTACCTGATGGGCTACAGCCTGAACAACCTGTCGCTGATGGCGCTGACGATCGCCACCGGTTTCGTGGTCGACGACGCCATCGTCATGATCGAGAACATCGCGCGCTACATCGAGGAAGGCGAAACGCCGATGGCCGCCAGCCTGAAGGGAGCGACCCAGATCGGCTTCACCATCATTTCCCTGACCGTGTCGCTGATCGCGGTCCTGATTCCGCTGCTGTTCATGGGTGACGTGGTTGGCCGCCTGTTCCGCGAATTCGCGGTGACCCTCGCCGTGACCATCCTGATCTCGATGGTGGTGTCGCTGACCCTGGTGCCGATGATGTCGGCGCGCTGGCTCAAGCGCCATGAAGACGAGCGCCCCAGCCGCTTCGCGCAGAAGTCGCAGGCCTTCTTCGACAAGGTGATCCAGAAATATGACGTGGCGCTGGGCTGGGTGCTGGCGCGCCAGGGCCTGACCCTGCTGGTGGCGCTGGCGACCCTGGTGCTGACCGCGCTGCTGTGGGCGGTGATCCCGAAAGGGCTGTTCCCGACCCAGGACACCGGCCAGCTGCAGGCACGCCTGCAGACGCGCCAGTCGATCTCGTATGCCGAGATGGCCAGGCTGCAGCAGGCGGCCGCCGCCGAAGTGCTGAAGGACCCCGCGGTCGCCTCGCTCAGTTCCTACGTGGGCGTGGACGCGGCCAACAACACCATGCTCAACAACGGCACCATGCTGATCAACCTGAAGGATGAGGAGCGCGGCGACCAGGAAGCGATCATGAACCGGCTGCGCAGCAGGGTGGCCAGCGTGGCCGGCGTCACCCTATTCCTGCAGCCGACCCAGGACCTGACCATCGACGCCGAGAGTGGCCCGACCCAGTACCGTCTGTCGATCGAGGGCGCCGACAGCGCCACCGTGAACGAATGGGCGCAGAAACTGGTGGCCCAGATGGCGAAGACGAAGGAGGTGCGCAACGCCACCACCGACGCCGGCGCGCTCGGCAGCGCCGCCTACATCGACATCGACCGCGATACTGCTTCGCGCCTTGGCATCACGGCGGCCTCGATCGACGACGCCCTCTACAGCGCCTTCGGGCAGCGCATCGTCTCGACCATCTTCACCGAGACCAACCAGTACCGCGTGATCCTCGAGGCCCAGCAGGATGAAGCGATGTCCCTGGCGGCTTTGTCCCGGCTGCAGTTGCGTACGGGTTCCGGCCAGCCGACCCCGCTGTCCGCGGTGGCCACCATTCGTGAAGCCCAAGCGCCGCTGCAGGTCACCCACGTGGCCCAGTACCCGGCCGCCACCGTCGGCTTCGACACCGCGCCGGGCGTCTCGCTCGGCACCGCGGTGGACGCGATCCGCGCGGCCGCCGAAGAGATCAAGATGCCGAACGCGGTAAGCATGACCTTCCTCGGCGCCTCCGGCGCCTACCAGGCCTCGCTGTCGAACCAGCTGTGGCTGATCCTGGCGGCCGTGGTCTGCGTCTACATCGTGCTCGGCGTGCTGTACGAGAGCTACGTGCATCCGCTGACCATCCTGTCCACGCTGCCCTCGGCCGGCGTGGGCGCGCTGCTGGCCCTGTGGGTGACCGGGCAGGGGCTGGGAGTGATCGGCATCATCGGCATCATCCTCCTGATCGGCATCGTCAAGAAGAACGCGATCATGATGATCGACTTCGCGATCGAGGCCGAGCGCGACGAAGGCAAGTCCCCGCTCGACGCGATCCGCCAGGCCGCGCTGCTGCGCTTCCGCCCGATCATCATGACCACGCTGGCCGCGCTGTTCGCCGCCGTGCCGCTGATGCTGGGCACGGGCGAGGGCGCCGAGCTGCGCCGTCCGCTGGGCCTGGCGATCTTCGGCGGCCTGATCGTGAGCCAGCTCCTGACCCTGTTCACCACGCCGGTGATCTACCTCGCGTTCGATCGCCTGGCGCAGCGCCGGACTGGTAAAGCGCCGAACAAGCCGGAGAGGGTCGGCGCATGAACCTGTCGCGCCCCTTCGTCGAGCGCCCGATCGCGACCGTCCTGCTGACGATCGGCCTGGCGCTGGCGGGCATCGCGGCCTTCTTCGTGCTGCCGGTGTCGCCGCTGCCGCAGGTGGATTACCCGACCATCTCGGTGTCGGCCTCGCTGCCAGGCGCGAGCCCCGAGACCATGGCCTCGAGCGTGGCCACGCCGCTGGAGCGCAGGCTGGGCGTGATCGCGGGCGTGAACGAAATGACCTCGAACAGCGGCAACGGCTCGACCCGGGTCAGCCTGCAGTTCGACCTGAACCGCAAGATCGACTCGGCCGCGCGCGAAGTGCAGGCCGCGATCAACGCTTCGCGCGCCGACCTGCCGGCCACCCTGCGCAGCAACCCGACCTACCGCAAGGCCAATCCGTCCGACGCGCCGGTGATCATCCTGGCGCTCACCTCCAGGACGCGCTCTCCCGGCCAGATCTATGAATCGGTGTCGAACCTGGTGCAGCAGCGCCTGGCCCAGGTGAAAGGCGTGGGCGAAGTGGAAATCGGCGGCGGCTCGCTGCCGGCGGTGCGCGTCGAGCTGCTGCCCTACGCGCTCAACAAGGTCGGCCTGTCGAGCGAGGATGTGCGCGCCGCGATCCAGTCCACCAACGCCAATCGTCCCAAGGGAGCGATCGAAGGAGCGGGCAACCGCTTCCAGATCTATTCACAGCCGGCCGGGGCCGCGAACAGCGGACGGCCGCTGGCGGCCGACTACCGCGACCTGGTCGTGGCCTGGCGCGACGGCGCGGCGATCCGCCTGCGCGACGTGGCCGAGGTCATCGACGGGGTCGAGAACGTCAACACGCTCGGCCTGTTCAACGGCGAGCCGGCGGTCATCGTCCTGGTGACGCGCCAGCCGGACGCCAACGTCATCGAGACCGTGGATGGCGTGCGCGCGCTGCTGCCGACGCTGCAGGCCCAGTTGCCTGGCGACGTCACCCTGCAGGTGGCCTCGGACCGCACCAACTCGATCCGCTCCTCGCTGCATGAGATCGAATTCACCCTGGTGCTGTCGATCCTGCTGGTGGTACTGGTGGTCAGCGTGTTCCTGCGCAGCGTGCGCGCCACCATCATCCCGGCGGTGGCCACCATCGTGTCGTTGCTGGGCACCTTCGGCGTCATGTACCTGCTGGGCTTCAGCCTGAACAACCTGTCGCTGATGGCGCTGACGGTGGCGACCGGCTTCGTGGTCGACGACGCCATCGTGGTGCTGGAAAACACGGCGCGCCACATAGAAGCGGGCATGGACCGCATGAAGGCTGCCCTCCTGGGCGCGCGCGAGGTCGGCTTCACGGTACTGTCGATCTCGCTGTCTCTGGTGGCGGTGTTCATCCCGCTGCTGTTCATGGGCGGGCAGGTGGGGCGCCTGTTCCGCGAGTTCGCGGTGACCCTGTCGGCGGCGGTGATGATCTCACTGGTGATCTCGCTGACCACCACGCCCATGATGTGCGCCTGGATGCTGCGCAAGGAAGACAAGGACAAGAAACCCGGCGTGCTCGCGCGCTGGTCCGAGCGGGGCTTCGGCAAGGTGCTGCGCGGCTATGAGCACGCGCTCGACTGGGCGCTCGCCAGCAAGCTGCTGGTGATGCTGATCCTCGGCTTCGTGGTGGCGCTGAACGTTTACCTGTTCAGCGCCGCGCCCAAGGGTTTCTTCCCGCAGCAGGACACGGGCCAGCTCAACGGCGGCATCCGCGCCGACCAGAGCATCTCGTTCCAGGCCATGCAGGACAAGCTGCGCCAGCTGGTGAACATCATCAAGCGCGACCCGGCGGTGGACACGGTGGTCGCCTTTACCGGCGGCGGGCGCGCCGGTGGCGGCTTCATGTTCATCAACCTCAAGCCGGTCGCCGAGCGCGCCGAGGGCGATACCGGCCAGGCCGTGATTGCCCGCCTGCGCCCCCGGATGGCGCGCGTGACCGGCGTGTCGATCTTCCTGAACCCGGTGCAGGACCTGCGCATGGGCGGCCGTTCCAGCAATTCGACCTACCAGTACACGCTCAAGAGCGACAACGCGGCCGACCTGAAGCAGTGGGCCACGCGCCTGGCCGAGTCGATGAAGCGCCAGCCCGCCCTGGTCGACGTCGACACCGACCAGGCCGAGAACGGGGTCGAGACTTTCGTGACCATCGACAAGGATACCGCGGCGCGCCTCGGCGTCGGCACGCGCGACGTCAACAATGCGCTGTACAACAACTTCGGCCAGCGCCAGGTGGCCAATATCTACGACGAACTGAACCAGTACCGGGTGATCATGGGCGTGGCCCAGCGCTACGCCCAGTCGCCGGAAGCCCTGCGCGACGTGTACGTGCCGGCACGCGGAGGTGGCGGCGCCGGGGCGGGGGCACAGGCTTCCGGCGTCGCATCCGGTGCGTCGTCCGCTTCGTCCAACCTGACCGCCGCGCGCGACCCGGCCAGCGGCGCGGCCCTGTCATCCAGCGCCACCACCATGGTGCCGCTGATGGCCCTGGCCAGCTTCGCCGAGAGCTCCACCCCGACCTCGGTCAACCACCAGGACGGCGAACTGGCGACCACGGTGTCGTTCAACCTGGCCGAGGGCTACAACCTGGAGGACGGCCAGAACGCCGTCAAGCAGGCCGAAGCCGACATTGCGATGCCGTCGAATGTACGCGGCAGCTTCCAGGGCACGGCGCGCGCCGCCCAGGAATCGTCCGACGAGCAGCCGATGCTGATCCTGGCCGCCATCGTGGTCATCTACATCGTGCTCGGCATCCTGTACGAGAGCCTGGTGCATCCGGTGACGGTGCTGTCCACGCTGCCCTCGGCCGGCGTGGGCGCCGTGCTGGCGCTGCTGATGTTCGACATGGAGTTCTCGATCATCGCCCTGATCGGGGTCTTCCTCCTGATCGGCATCGTCAAGAAGAACGCGATCCTGATCATCGACTTCGCGCTGGAGGCCGAACGCGCGCGCGGCATGTCGGCCACCGCCGCGGTGCGCGAGGCCTGCCTGCTGCGCTTCCGCCCGATCCTGATGACCACCCTGGCCGCCGCCCTGGGCGCGCTGCCGCTCGCGATCGGCTTTGGCGAAGGCTCCGAGCTGCGCCGCCCGCTCGGCATCGCCATCATCGGCGGCCTGGTCGCCAGCCAGCTCCTGACCCTGCTCACCACGCCGGTGGTCTACGTCCTGCTCGACAAGCTGCGCACGAAAAAGCCGAACGAGCACGAACTGACCCGCCATGCCGAAGGTGGCGATGCCGCCTATCCGAACACCGTACAGCCATGATACCCATGCGAATCCACGCCATCTTCCGCCTGACCACCCTCGCCCTGGCCACCAGCCTGGCGGCCGGCTGCGCCGTCGGCCCCGCCTACCAGCGCCCCGGTACGCCCGAGCCGGCGGCCTTCAAGGAAGCCGAGGGCTGGGTGGCGGCCGCGCCCGCCGACGCGCTCGAGCGCGGCCCCTGGTGGCAGCTTTTCGGCGATCCGGTGCTGGACGGGCTGGCGGCCAGCGTGGACGTCTCGAACCAGAACGTGGCGCTGGCGGTGGCCAACTATGCCCAGGCGCGCGCCCTGGTCCAGCAGCAGCGCGCCGCGCTGTTCCCGAGCCTGGGCCTGAACTTGGGCGCCGACCGTTCCGGCGTGCGCGGGCAGGGCGCCGATACGTCCTACCGCCTGAACCTGGGCGGCAGCTGGGAACCCGACGTGTGGGGGCGCCTGCGCGCCGGCGTCGCCAGCGCCCAGGCGGGCCTTGATGCCAGCGCCGCAGACCTGGCCAGCGCGCGCCTGTCGGCCCAGGGCGAGCTGGCCGCCAACTACTTCGCCCTGCGCGCGCTCGATGCCCAGAGCGCGCTCTTGGGGCGCACCATCGCCGGCTACGAGCGCGAGCTGCGCATCACCGAGAACCGCTTCAATGTCGGCATCGTGGCCCGTACCGACGTGCTGCAGGCCCAGACCCAGCTGGCCAGCGCGCGCAACGACGCCCTTGGCCTTGCCCGCCAGCGCGCCCAGTTCGAGCATGCGATCGCGATCCTGGTGGGGCGGGCGCCGGCCGAGTTCGCGCTGGCCGCGCTGCCCGACTGGCGCGCCTCGGTACCGGCGGTGCCGGTCGGCGTGCCCTCGCTGCTGCTGCAGCGCCGTCCCGACATCGCCGCCGCCGAGCGCGACGTGGCGGCCGCCAATGCGGAGATCGGCATCGCGCGCTCGGCCTATTTCCCGAACATCGGCCTGTCGGCCTCGCTGGGTACGGGCGGCAGCCGGGTGGGCGACCTGGTCTCGGCCTCGAACGCGGCCTGGTCCTTCGGCCTGTCGGCTGCCCAGGCCATCTTCAATGCCGGCGCCACCCGGGCCAGCGTGGCGGGTGCCGAAGCGCGCCACCAGGCCGCGGTGGCTCGCTACCGCCAGACGGTGCTGAACGCCTTCGGCCAGGTCGAGGACGGGCTGACCGCGGTGCGCGTGCTGGAACAGCAGCAGGCGCTGCGCCAGGTGGCGTCCGAAGCGGCCGACAAGGTCGAGCAGCAGATCATGAACCGCTACCGCGCGGGGCAGGTGAGCTATTCCGAAGTGGTGCAGGCCCAGGCCACAGCGCTGAATGCGCGGCGCGCGCTGGTACAGGTGCAGGCCGACCGCCAGGCGGCGGCGGTGGCGCTGATCCAGGCGCTCGGCGGTGGCTGGCGCGCAGGGCAATAAGGGCGGCCACGGGAAGGGGGGGCAGCGTCACGGCGCGCCCGTCAATACGCCAAAAAACGACCCGCCACACATACAAGAAAGTTATACTCCGGACTGCCTTTTTTACTCATCCGGGGTTCACCTTGTTCAAATCGATCGTACTGCCCGTCGTCCTCCTGGGCGCCGCGGGCGCCGCCATGGCCGACGAGGGCCAGTGGCAGCCGCACCAGCTGCCGCAACTCAAATCCGAACTGAAGCGCATCGGCATCACCATGCCGGCCGAGAAGCTGGCCGACCTCACCAAGCATCCGATGAGTGCGATGGTGTCGCTGGGCGGCTGCTCGGCCTCCTTCGTCTCGCCCGATGGCCTGATCGTCACCAACCACCACTGCGCCTACGGCGCCATCCAGCGCAATTCGACGCCGGAAAAGAATTTCATCGTCAACGGCTTCCTGGCCAAGACCCGCGCCGAGGAACTGCCGGGCGGCCCGAACACCCTGGTCTACGTCACCGAGAAGGTGGAGAACGTCACCGACCGCGTGCTCAAGGGCCTGGCGCCGAACCTGTCGGGCCGCGAGCGCCACGAACTGGTGGAGTCGCGCATCAAGGCCCTGGTGGCCGAATGCGAGACCGACAAATCGGCGCGCTGCTCGGTGCCGGCCTTCCACCGCGGCCTCGAGTACTACCGCATCAAGCAGCTGATGATCCGCGACGTGCGCCTGGTGTACGCGCCGTCCGACCGCATCGGCAACTTCGGCGGCGACATCGACAACTACGAATGGCCGCGCCAGACCGGCGACTATTCCTTCCTGCGCGCCTACGTCGGCAAGGACGGACGCCCGGCCGACCCGTCACCGGACAACGTGCCGTACAAGTCGAAGGACTTCCTGGTGGTGTCCGCCGAGGGACTGAAGAACGGCGATCCGATCCTGCTGGCCGGCTACCCGGGCCGCACCAGCCGCTACAAGCTGCCGAGCGAGATCCGCTTCGCGCGCGACGTCGACTTCCCAGGCAAGGTGGCCACCATCACCGCCGACCTGTCGGTGATCTCGGCCGCCACCATGGGCAACCCGGCCTGGGACGTGCGCTACGCCAGCGTCGCCAAGAGCCTGAACAACGTGCTGAAGAAGACCCAGGGCCTGCTCGACGGCTTCGCGCGCAAGGACATCGCCGCCATCAAGGACGTGCAGGACGCCGAGTTCCGCGCCTGGCACAAGGCGAATGGCGCCGGCGCCTCGAAGAACCTGCTGGGTGAACTGGACAGCGTGATCGCGCAGGACATGGCCGCCTCGCGCCAGGAAGGCGCCTGGCTTGAAGCGACCCACAGCGACCTGCTCAAGAGCGCCCGCTCGCTGTACCGCCTGGCGCTCGAGCGCCAGAAGCCGGACGCCCAGCGCGAAGCCGGCTACCAGGAACGCGACCTGTCCTTCATCAAGGCGCGGCTGACCCGCCTCGAACAATCCTTCGTGCCGCAGGTGGACGAAGCGCGCTGGGGCGCCGCGCTGGCGCGCTACGCCCGCGTCGACGCCAGGCTGCGCCCGCAGGGCCTGGACGCGCTGCTGCCGGCGCCGACCGCGATCAACGCCATGTACAAGACCACCGAGCTGGCCGACACCGCCAAGCGCTTGGCCTGGATCGGCAAGGATCCGGATGCCTTCCGCAAGTCTAGCGACCCGTTCATCCAGCTCGCCGTGCGCCTGCACGAGACCGGCATGGCGCTGGAGAACCGCCGCAACGAGATCGACGGCAACCTGGAACGCGTGATCCCGCAGTACATGGCGGCCGTCATCGCCTGGAAGAAGTCGCAGGGCAAGCCGGTCTACCCGGACGCCAACTCGACGCTGCGCGTGACCTTCGGCACTGTGGCGCCGTATTCGCCGCGCGACGGCCTGGTGAAGGGTCCGTTCACGACGGTGGAGGGCATCGTCGAGAAAGCCACCAGCAAGGACCCGTTCATCGCCCCGGCCCCGCTGCTGGACGCGATCAAGGCCAAGCGCTACGGCGTGTTCAAGGACCCGGTGCTGGGCACGGTGCCGGTCAATTTCCTGTCGAGCGCCGACACCACCGGCGGCAACTCCGGTTCGGCCATCATGAACAAGCGCGGCGAACTGGTGGGCCTGAACTTCGATTCGACCTATGAATCGATCACCAAGGACTGGTACTTCGACCCGGTGATCACGCGCGCGATCCACGTCGACATCCGCTACATGCTGTGGCTGATGAAGGAAGTCGACGGGGCCGACAACCTGCTGAAGGAAATGACGATCAAGTATCCGAAGAAGTAATCCGGTGCGCCGTCGAGGACACCGCGCCACGGAGCGATCCCGGCGCGGTGTTTTTTATCTGGCGCATGCCTCGAAGAGCATCGACCAGTTCATTTCCCAGGTGCGCCCGCCGTCGCCCGACATTGCCTGCTCCCAGCGTGGACGCCCGGTGGCGACGTCCGACCAGGTGTAGCGGACCCGGATCGGCCGGCCGTCGAGTTCATCGTCGCCTTCGAAGACGCCGACCCCGTTCTCGAATCGCCCAACCACCGGCGGCAGCAGCAGGCCGGATGCGTGCATTCCGCCGTTCATGTTGTCCAGCCAGTGGATGCTCCACAGGCCAGTCTGCGGATTGAACAGGCGCAGCGACAGGCCGACGTAACCCGGACGCCAGGTAGCGGCCACGAAGTCGTCGTAGTTACCGATCCCGCCCGGCAGCCGGCGGTTGGTTTGCAAGGCGTCGAAGGTTTCCCATTCGTTGCAGGCCTGCAGCCGCCTGAGCAGCCGGCGGTTGCCGACCTTCCAGTCTCCCAGCAGGAAATCGAATGCATTCGCGTCCATCATCCTCTCCAGTTCATTGACGAACTATGGTAGGGTGAAGACTTGGTGCGGACAATGCAGGATCGAAGGATACGGGCCTGCTGTTCCGGTCTTTTCAAGGTTTTCGGCGAGTGTGGCTTTGGCTTTTGAACTGGATGCATACGACCGCAAGATCCTGGCCCTGCTGCAGCAGGATGCGCGCCTGTCGTATTCCGAGATCGGGCGCCGGGTACACCTGAGTTCACCCGCGATTGCCGAGCGCGTAAGACGGCTCGAGGAAGTTGGCGTCATCCGCGGGTTTTCGGCCAATGTCAACCTGCGGGCCATCGGCTACAGCTTCGAAACCTTTGTCAGCATCGTGGTCGATTCGCACGATGCGCTCGATGGCTGGGCGCACGCGCATCCCGAAGTACTGGCGCTGCATGCGACGACCGGCGCGCATTGTGCGCTGCTGCGGCTCGCCGTGCGCAGCCCGGAACATCTCGAGGCCTTGCTCAAATCGCTCGCCCGGATCGGCAAGACCTCGACCTCGATGGTGCTATCCACCCAGTTCGAAACCCGGTAGCGGGTGCCCGGGGATCAGCTTGCGCTGGACTGAAGGGCAGGAAACCACATATCGAAGCGCGTTTCGCCTGACACGCCAGGCGCCAGCGCGCAGGTCGCGCCGTGCCGCTGCAGCACCTCGCGCACGAACATCAGGCCGATTCCCTGGCCGCCGCGCTTGGTGCTGAAGAAGGGCGTGAACAGACGCTGGGCCGAGGCTTGTTCCAGCAGTGCCCCGCTATCGATCACCGACAGCCGCACGCGCTCGCCCAGGTCTTCCAGCTCGACACGGATCGCGCCGCCTGCCGAGGCGTCGCGCGCATTGCGCTCGTCGATCGCCTCCACCGCGTTCTTGACGACGTTCAGCAGCGCCCCTTCGATCAGCTGCACGTCGAGCAGCAGCGCGGGCACGGCATCGCAGCGGCCCCAGCCGAGCTGGATGGCGCGCGCCTTGCACTGTTCGCGGTTCAGCCACAGGATGTCGTCCACCACGTCCTGCAGGCGGGTCGGACGCAGTTCCGGCGCCGGCATCTTGACCACGCGCGTGAAGCGGTCGATGAATTCGCCCAGGCTGACGTTACGGCGCTTGACGGCGACGATGGCGGTGACGAAGTCGCCGGCGTCGCGCTCGTCGAGCTGGCCGCGGTAGCTGAGCAGGGAATCGAGCACCGAGCCGGTGGCGGCCACCGTGTTGTTGACCTCGTGCGCCAGCACGCGGATCAGGCGTGCATAGGTGGCGCGTTCCGAGTCTTCGAGTTCGGCGCTCAGGTCCTCCACGATCAGGAAGTGGCGCGCGAAGCCGCGGTCGAAGAAGCGGCTGCGTTGCGCGCGGTAGCGCCGGCCGTCGAGGTCGACCAGCAGCCGGCTGTCCCCGAGTTCGAGCGCATCTAACTGGCGCAGCAGGTCGCGGCTGCGCGCGATGTCGCGCGCATCGAGCGTCGGATCGAAGACGGCATCGGCGTCCTGCCAGGCCGACAGCGGCCTGCCGAGCGGCGCACCCAGGCCCAGCAGGCCGGCGGCGCTCGCATTCATCAGGCTGATCGCGTGGTCGAAATCGAATACCAGCACCGCGCTCGGCGTCGCTTCCAGCAGGCGTTCGAGCAGGCCCTGCTGCTCGCCGGCCGCCAGGCGTTCGCGGTGCAGGGCGCCCAGCATGCCGTTGAACATGGCGACCAGTTCATCGAGTTCCGTCACGCCCGGCGCGGCCAGGCGCGCCGCGTATTGCTGGTCCTGCAGCAGGTCGTGGAAACGGCGCGTGTAGCCGAGCGGCTCCAGCGCGCGCTTCATCAACCACCAGCCCAGCGCCATGCTGGCCGCGAGCAGCAGCTCGGCGCCGACGAACAGCAGCGGCCGGGCAGGCAGCAGCAGGAGCGCGCAGCCGGCCAGTAGCAGGTGCAGCAGCGCCAGGTAAGCCGTGAGCTGCGTCTGGAGCGGCAACCGGATGGCGGGCAGCTTCATTCCTCGCGCAGGTCCGCGCCAAGGCCGTGGCGTTCGAGGCGGCGGTACAGGGCGGTGCGCGACAGTCCCAGGGCCCGGGCCATGCGCGAGATGTTCCCCGCATGCTGCTGCAGCGCCTGTTCGATCATGTGGCGCTCCACCTGTTCCAGCGTCATCCCGTCCATGCCGGGCCGATGGTGGGCGCTGCCTTCGTCGACCGCGCTGGCGGCCAGGAAGTCGGCCTGCCCGAGGTGCTGCTTGCCGGCCAGGAGCAGGGCGCGTTCCAGGGTCTGCTTCAGCTGGCGGATATTGCCCGGCCAGGGCTGGTTCGTCAGCCAGTCCAGCGCATCGGGCGCAAGCACGACCTCGCCCAGGCCATAGCCCTGCGCCACGGATTCGGCGATCTGGCGGGCCAGCAGCGCGATGTCGCTGCGGCGCTCGCGCAGCGGCGGCAGGCGAATGGTAATCAGGTTCAGCCGGTAGAACAGGTCTTCGCGGAATTCGCCGCTCGCCACCAGTTCCGCCAGTTCGCGGTTGGTGGCCGAGACCACGCGCAGGTCGGCCTGCAGCGAGGTGCTGGCGCCGACCGGCTGGTAGCGCTGGTCCTGCAGCACGCGCAGCAGCTTGACCTGGTCGCCGCGCTGCAATTCCCCGATCTCGTCGAGGAACAGGGTGCCGCCGTCGGCCGCGGCGACGTGGCCCTTGCGGTCGCTGCGCGCATCGGTGAATGCGCCGCGCACGTGGCCGAACATTTCGCTCTCGAACAGCGAGCTGGTGACCGCGCCCATGTTGATCTTGACGATGGGCTTGCCTGCGCGCGGGCTGTTGCGGTGGATGGCGTCGGCGACCAGCTCCTTGCCGGTGCCGCTCTCGCCCAGGATCAGCACCGGCGCGCGGGTACGCGCCACTTGCGCGATCGTCTCCAGCACCTTCAGCAGCTTCGGGTGTTCGCCGACGATGGCGGAAAAATCGCATTGCGCATCGAGCGCACGGCGCGTGGGCTTTGGGACCGAGGCCGGCGCGGCAAGATCCAGCGTGGCCTCGACCAGCGCCACCAGCTGGCCGTTGTCCCAGGGCTTGGTGAAGAAGTTCGCGGCGCCGGCCTTCACCCCGCGCACCGCGAGCGAGATCGAGCCCCAGGCCGTCATCAGGAGCACCGGCAGGCCGGGCTGCAGCCCCTTGACGCGGGCCAGCAGGTCCAGGCCTTCCTCGCCGCTGGTCTGCAGCGAGAAATTCATGTCCTGCAAGACCAGGTCGACCGGTCCCGCCTGCAGCTGCGCGATGGCCTGCTGCGGGCTGTCGGCGCAGACGGCATCGAAACCGGACTGCTTGAGTAAGAGGGCGAGCGAGACCTGTACTGCACCATCGTCGTCGACGATGAGGATGCGGCGCCTGCGTTGTCGTTCCATGTGGTTCCTGTTGCTATTCGTAGTGCAGCGCTTCGCTCGGGCTCAGGCGGCTTGCACGCCATCCCGGGTAGAGGGAGCATAGCAAGGATAGCAGATAGATCACGCCCATCGACAGCCCGGCGGCGGCGGTGAAGACGGTCCAGTTCAGGCTGTCGCCGAAGGCCCCGGTGAGCGGCAGTTGCACCAGCAGCAGCAGTCCAAGCACGATGGCGGTGGAACTGAGCAGCAGCTGCTCGGCGATGATCTGGCCGTAGATGTCGGTGGTGCGCGCCCCGACCGCGCGGCGCAGGCCGATCTCGGGGATGCGCTGGGTGGTGTTCTGCCACAGGGCGCCGAACAGGCCGAAGGCCACCATCAGCAGCATGAAGGCACCGATCACGCCAAGGATGATGAGCGGCGTGAGCTGGGTCTTCATCATCGTGTCGCGGGTATCGCGCACCGGCGCAATCTGGTAGGTCCAGGCATTGTTGACCAGCTTCAGGCGCCGGTGCAGCCGGGTTTCGAAACTGCGCTCGACGCCGGGGCGCAGTTTCAGCAGGATGGTCCTGGCCGCGCGCTCGCCGGCGCCGGGCACGAAGCGCACGAAGGTGAAGTTGTCGGGCGCGGACAGTTCGCCGCTGGTGCGGTACTCGTCCACCAGGCCGACCACCTTGTAGAACACCCTGGCGCCGCGGTCGCTGTCCTCGAACTGCTGGCCGACCGCCGCTTTGCCGGGGAACATGGCGCTTGCCATGCGTCGGTTCAGCACCACGGGGATCGCCGCCGCGCCGTCGTCCAGGGCCGAGAACCAGCGGCCCTCGATCACGCGCAGGCCCAGTACCTTGTCCAGGTCGTCGCTGACATCGAGCATGCCCGTATCGACTTCGCCACCACCGGGGGCCTTCCAGCTGCCACCCATCGACGACATCGAATACGGCTCAGCGGTCGCAAAGGCGACCTGCTGCACCTCCGGCAGTTCGCGCAGGCTGCGCCGAAACGCGTCGTAGCTGGCGGCGTCGATCCGCGCGCTATTCCTGTTCGGCGTGACCTTCACCGCCCATACGTCGGTGGCGTCAAAGCCGGTTGGCATGCGCGACAGCTGCCAGTAGCGCATTGCGAAGGCCGCGACCGCGAACACGATCGCGAAGGCGAGCAGGATTTCGAGACTCAGCATCAGGTTCCTGGTCTTGCGCTTCCAGGTCAGCTTGAGGAGGTGGCGCAGCATCACAGGTTTCCTTTCAGGGCATGGACGGGATCGAGGCGCGACATGCGCCAGGCCGGCAGCACGCCGGACAGCACGCCGAACACGGAGGCGGCCAGGAGACCGTAGCCGAAGACGGCCAGGTCCATGTCGACCTTCAGATAGGGGATGAGACCGGCGTTTTCGATCCAGTGCAGCACGCCCGCGGTAGCCGCCAGCGCGACCACGCCGCCTGCCAGGCACAGGAGGATGTTCTCGATCACCAGCTGCATGGCGAGCTGGCCGCTGGTGGCGCCGAAGGCCTTGCGCACGCCGATCTCGGAGCGGCGCTCCATGATGCGGCCGGTGTTCAGGTTGACCAGGTTCAGTGCCGGCAGCAGCATGAACAGCAGCATGGCCCCGACGATGATCGCGACCAGGCGGCCGGCGCCCGAATCGCGGTCGAGGTAGCGATGGAACACGGTGCGCGCGAACAGGTCGAGTTTGCTGTCGGCCCAGAAGTGCGCGCTAACCCACTCCTTCGGGTCGTCGGTCTGCATGCTCCGGGCGATGTGCTCGACCTGCTGGCGGATGCGCGGCAGGTCGGCCGGGCTGCGCGCCAGGATCAGGGCATTGAAAGTGCCGGACAACTGCTCGCGGTAGTCGGTCGATGCGAGGCTGGTGATCGGCGCCCAAATGTCGGCATAGGCGTTCAGGTGCAGTTCGTCGCCGACCACGCCGATCACCTCGAAGTTGCGGCCGCCGACGTCGATGCGCTGGCCGATGGCGCTGCCTGCTTCGCCGGAGAACAGCTTGCGTGCGCTGGTCTGGTTCAGCACCGCCACGCTGCGTCCCGCGATGTCGTCGTCCGGCGTGGGCAGGCGCCCCGCCAGCAGGCGGAAGTCCAGCACTTTCCAGTAGTCGGCGTCGGCGCGCCGCATCTGCAGTTCGGTGACGCGCTGGTCCTGGTAGACGGCCACGGTCTCGGGTATCGTCACGGCGGAGACGCGTTCGGCGCCCTGCAGCGGTTTCAGGTATTTGTCGATCAGCTTGTAGCCGAGCAGCAGGTGGCTGGTGCGGTGTCCATCCTTGCTGTCCAGGCGCATCAGCGCCACCTGCAGCATGCGGTCGCTCTTGCCTTCCACGCCCTTCGGAAAGAAAGCCGTCTCCAGCATCGCGGTAATCACCATCAGCACGATCAGGGTGAGCACGATGCAGGCCAGGTTGATCGCCGTGAACAGCTTGCGGCGCATGAAGACCTTCCAGGCCGTGAGCAGGTAGTTACGCAGCATGGACGCGCTCTCCGGTAGCGCCGGCCGGGCTGACCAGCTGGCCGTCGAACACGCGCACGATGCGATGGGTGCGGCGCGCTTCCTGTTCGTCGTGGGTGACCATCACCACCGTCGTGCCCTCGGCGTTCAGCTTGAGCAGGATGTCCATGACTTCCTCGCCCATCTTGCTGTCCAGGTTGCCGGTCGGCTCGTCGGCCAGCAGGATCTTCGGCTGGCCGACGATGGCGCGGGCGATCGCCACGCGCTGCTGCTGGCCGCCCGACAGCTGGTTCGGATAGTGATCCATGCGCGCCCCCAGGCCGACCTTTTCCAGCGCCGCGCGCGCCAGGCGGCGGCGTTCGGCGCCGGACATGCGGCGGTACAGCAGGGGCACTTCGACGTTGTCGATCACGCGCAGGTCGGGAACCAGGTGGAAGCTCTGGAAGATGAAGCCGAAGGTCTCGTTGCGCAGCCTGGCCAGTTCGCGGTCACCGGGGCGCTGCAGGACGGCGCCGCCGATCTCGATGCTGCCCTGGCCGGGGCGGTCGAGCAGGCCGATGACGTTCAGCAGCGTGCTCTTGCCGCAGCCGCTGGGGCCCATCATGGCCACGAATTCGCCCTCCCTGACGTGCAGGTCGATGTCCTTCAGGGCCAGGGTCTCGACCTTGTCGGTGCGGTAGGTCTTGCTGACCTTGTTCAGTTTGATCATATCGTTCTCCTTATTGTGAGATGCGGATGTTGTCCAGGTCCTTGAAGGCGCCGGTGCCTGACACGATGAAGCGCTCGCCCGGGCGGGCGCCGCTCACCACCTCGACCACCTTGCCGTCGCTGGCGCCGAGTTCCAGCAGGGTTCTGTGGGCCATGCCGTCGCGCACGGCAAATGCCGGCTGGCGGCCCTTGCCATTGAAGGCGGTGCCGCTGTCGATCACCAGGACGTCCGCCTTGTGGCCGGTGACGACGTTAACGTCCACCCGCATCTTGTTGCGCAGCATCGGGTTGTGCGGCTGTTCCAGGTCGACCAGCAGCTTGATGCTGCCGTTCTGGATCTCGGGCAGGATGGTGTGGACGCGCCCGGCCAGTACCTCGCCGTTCTGCTCGACGCGCACTGGCTGGCCCACCTCCAGCTGGCGGGCATGGAAGTCGGACAGGGTCGCCTCGACCCGGTAGTTGTTCAGTTCCGAAACGCGCGCCACCAGCTGGCCGGCCGCCACGCTGGCACCGGCTTCCTCGACGAGGGAGGTCAGCATGCCGGAGAAGGGCGCGCGTACCCGGGTCTGCTCGAGCAGGCTTTCCTGGCGCACGATCTGCTTCTGCAGGATCGCCTGTTGCAGCTTCGCGGCGGCGATGCTGCCGGCGGTGGCGCGCCGTGTGTCCTCGATCAGCGCGCGCTGCTGGCGCAGCTGCACTTCGTTGCGCTGCACGTTCAGCTCCGAGGTCAGGAGATCCTGCCCGGACACCAGGCCACTCTCGCGCAGCTTGCGGTTGCGCTCGCGCAGCGCGCGGCTGGCCTGCAGGTCGATCTCCAGCAGTTCGATGGCCGACGCTGTCTGCTTGAGTTTCTGTTCCATCTCGATTCCCAAGGTGGCGACCTTGTTTTCCTGCTGCGCCAGCTGCTCCTTCAGCGATTCGAGCGCCAGGCGGATTTCGCGGTCGTCCAGCTCCAGCAGCAGCTCACCCTGTTTCACCTGCTGGCCCGGCTTGGCCAGCACGCGGGCGACGCGGCTCATGCCCGGGCTGGACACGACTTCCTCGTGCACGGGAATCACGACGCCCGCGGCGTTGATGGTGTTGTCCACCGTGCCGCGCCTGACCTCGGCGACGACGATGTCGGCGGCGTCGACGCCGGGGCGCACGGCGCGGTTGATGCCCCAGGCGGCGCCCAGGAAGCCTGCGCACAGCAGGATGCCGCTGCCGAGGCGCAGGAGCCGGCGGTGCCGCAGAATGTCGATGCCAATGGCTTGGTCCATGGGATGCTGGCTTTACTGAGTCGAGATGTGTCCTTCCATTGCAAGCATCGTGCCAGCCGGGCTTTCCTGGGGGGCAGGGATGCCGGACGGCGCCGCGCTGCCCGTGCGCGGGCACTGGTGTCCGGATCCGGGCAGTTCGGGAAGGACAGACGGGGAGGGCAAACCCGCGCAGCTTGCGGATTCGCGCGCCACCTCCCATAATCGCCTGTTGACCTGACATCCTCCCTTCCTGCCGCGCATGAACGAACCGCTTGCCGTCCTCGGTTTCAGCACCACCCCGCTGGAACTCGTCTCTTTCCTGCTGGCGGCGATCACCGTGCTGCTCAACATCCGCCAGAAGCACTGGGCCTGGCTGTTCTCGATCGTCTCCTCGGCCACGTATGCCGGGGTATTCTTCGAAGCCAGGCTGTATGGCGACATGGGCCTGCAGTTCGTGTTCATCGCGGCCTCGGTGTGGGGCTGGTACCAGTGGCTGCACGGCGCCGGCGAGCAGCCGCTGGTGGTGACGCGCTTCAAGCGCGGCGGCTGGGGCTGGGCCATCGCCGGCTGGGCGATCGGTTTCGTGCTGCTGTCCCAATTCCTCGACCACCTCACCGACACCGACGTGCCGCACGCGGACGGCTTCCTGACCGCGGGCAGCCTGCTCGGCCAGCTCCTGCTGGGCCGCAAGAAGGTCGAGAACTGGTTGGTCTGGATCGTGGTGGACGTGCTCTATGTCGGCCTGTACGTGTACAAGGACCTCTACCTGACCGCCATCCTGTACGCCGTGTTCGTGGTGCTGGCCTGGACCGGCTGGCGCGCCTGGTCGAACATCGCGCGGAGGGATGCGTGAGCGCAGCTGTCGTGGAGGGGCCGGTGCGGCGGGTGGCGGTGCTGGGCGCGGAATCGTCCGGCAAGTCGACCCTGTGCGAGGCGCTGGCGCGGCATTTCGGCACCGTGTGGGTGCCGGAATACCTGCGCGAGTTCGTCGATACCCATGGACGCGTGCCCTTCGAAAGCGACCAGTATCCGATCGCGCTGGCCCAGCGTGCGCGCGAGGAAGAAGCGGCGGCGCAGGCCAGGCGCTTCCTGTTCTGCGATACGACGCCGCTGATGACGGCGCTGTACAGCCGCCAGTACTGGGGGCGGGTCGATCCGCAGCTGGCCGAGCTGGACCGCCGGCACGACTATGCCTGGACCCTGGTCACGGCGCCGGACGGCCCGTGGGAGCCAGATGGCCTGCAGCGCGAATCGGAGGCCGTGCGCCAGCAGGTGCACGCGATGCTGGTCGAGACGCTCGCGCGCAGGCAGATCGCGTACGTGCTGCTGGAAGGTGGCCTGGAACAGCGCCTGCGGCGGGTGGAGGCGCTGCTGGCATCGGCGTGATGCCGACGCCAGCCAGTTCAGAAGTCGAACTGGGCCGACACCCGGAAGGTGCGCGGCGCACCCGGCAGCAGGTAGCCGCCCAGCGACTGGGACACGTCGCGCCAGTAGAACCTGTCGAACAGGTTGTCCACACGCGCGCGCAGCACCGTGTTGACATTGCCGACCCGCAGCGCGTAGGACCCGCCCAGCGCGGCCACGTGGTAGGCCGGGACGATGGCGCGGTTCTCCGGATCGAAGGCCTTGCTGCCCGCGTACTGCCAGGTCGCGTCCAGCTTCAGGCCCGCCACGGCCGGCACCGCGTATTCGACCCAGGCGGTGGAACGCAGTTGCGGCACGTTGGTCACGCGCTTGCCTTCGACGTTGGCGTCTCCGGTGCCGGTCTGCCTGGCCTGCAGCGCCATGAGTGACAGGCTGTATTGCAGGCGGGCGTCCAGCCGGCCCTGGGCCGCGAACTCCAGTCCGCGGTGGCGCTGGCGGCCGGCGCGCACCAGGTAGTTGGCCGCGTTGACATATTCGAGGCCCTGGCGGATGTCGAACACGGCGGCGGACACCGTCATCGCCCGGTTCAGCACGCCCTTGGCGCCCAGTTCGGCCTGCTTCGCGCGGCCGGGCGGCAGCACGCTGCCTTCGTTCTCGGTGCCCATCTCGGCGATGCCGCCGTGCTGCAGGCCGTGGCTCAGCGAACCATACAGGCTCCAGTCCGGCGCCGGCTTGTAGACCAGCGCCACGCTCGGCAGCACGAAGCTGTCCTGCGCATGCACCCAGCCCTGTTCCAGGTCGTCCAGCTCGTCGCGCTTGAGCTTCACCCAGCGCAGGCCGGCGTGCAGCGTGAGCCCCTCGTCCAGGCTCAGGACGTCCTGCGCGAACAGGGCCGTCTCGCGGTCGGTGCGGCGCTCCATCACCGGGCCGGTGCGGCGATCGGGGGCGACCGGGTCCACCACGCGCGGATTCCAGATGTTGCTGTAGCCGACCCCGTCATAGACATATTCGCCGTAGCTGTCGTGGCGCTCGGAGAGCGCGGTGCCGAGGGTCAGCCGGTGGCGCACCGCGCCGGTGGCGAAGCGGCCCTGCAGCATGGCCTGCATGCCCCACGGGGTCTTGCGCTCGCCCGTGCTCTGGTAGTCGTAGACGTCGAAGTCGCCGTTCGAACAGTAGCCCGGATAGAAACCGTCGCCCTCGTAGCTGCAGCCATAGGGGAAGGCAGTGTAGTCGTCGCGCTTGAACCAGTGCTTGTTGGCGCTGACCTGCGCGTTCCAGTCCGCATTCACACGGTAGTCGAGACGCAGGCCCAGGTTGCTGCTGTCGGTTTCCACCGGCTTGGTCCAGGGCTGGTCGTTGAGCAGGGTCTTCGGCGACACGCCGGTCGGCAGCACTTCGTTGCGCAGCAGCTGGTAGCCCGGCGCCGTGACCTGGGACCGGTGCTGGTGGTCGAGGTCGAGCGCCAGCAGCGCGTCCGGCGTCACCTGCCAGTCGAAGGCGGCCGAGACGAACTGGCGTTCGCCGTCGGCGCGGCGCACGTAGGACTTCAGGTCTTCGGCGGCGGCATTGATCCGGTAGCCGAAGCGGCGGTCCGTGAAGCGTCCGCCCAGGTCGAGCGAGCCGTGCACGGTGCCGCGTTCGCTCACCTCGACCAGCGCGGAGCGCAGCGGCGCACTGGTCGGGCGCTTGGTGACGAAGTTGACCATGCCGCCCGGCGCGGCCACGCCGGCCTGCAGGCCCGCCAGGCCGCGCAGCACCTCGATGCGTTCCTTGTTCTCGAGCGGAATCTGGGTGTCGGCGGGAATCGCGATGCCGTCCTTGCGGTAGCTGCTGGCGTTGTCGAGGGCGAAGCCGCGCACCGAGAACTGCTCGGCATAGCCGACCGCGTTGTAGGCGTCACCCACCGAGGCGTCGAAGCGCGCCGCGTCGGTGACGTTGCGGATCGACAGGTCGAGCATCTGGGCGCGGTCGATCGCGGTAATCGCGGCCGGGGTGTCGAGCAGCGGGGCGTCGCCGAAGCCGCCGATGCTGGCGCGTTCGCTGCCGGGGCCGCGGCTGCCGGTGACCACCACCGAGGCCACGGGCTCGGACTGCTGCGCCCAGGCGGCGCTCGAGAAGGCCTGCATGATGGCGCAGGCGAGGAGGGATTGCTTCAGCTTGAAAGTCATGGTTTGCTCGTTTTCGCGCGCCACGTCGGACAGGGCGCGCTGCTTTTGATAAAAAAGCCGGAGCCAACGTGGGGGAAGGGCAAACAAGGATGGGAACTGCGTTGCGCTTTCCTTCGCTGGCATTATCCAGATCAGGTACGAAGGGTATCTCTCACCCGGCGGCGCGCTGTTCGCGCGCGCCAGGACCCCTAGCGAGGCGCGAGTGTACCACGGTCCCGGGCGTGTGTGGTGAAGGTGGCAAGGGCCGATGCCGAAAGCAGGGACCCGCGGCAGGTGCCGAAGGCCGGGACTCGCGGCAGGAGCCGCTCAGGCCTGTGCGGTGGCCGGCGCGGCCTGCGCCTCGGTGCGCGGGCGCGTGGCCGGCGCCAGGTGGCGCAGCAGCGTGCCGCGGGCGGCGTCGCCGATGGCGCGCCAGCATTCGCGGCGCTGGGCGGCGCGCTTGCGGTGCTTGGACGGCATGTCGGCCAGCGGCTTGAGGTAGAAGGGCAGGTGGACCAGGTAGGCGCGCCCTGGCTGCTCGATCCCGCCCAGGATGCGCCAGAAACCGTCGTAGGCGTTGTCGGCCTGCTGCGGGGCGCGTGCATCGCCGCTGACCCGCTCGGCGCACTTGATGGCCGCCACCTGGTCGATGCCCAGCGCCTGGGCCAGGCCCTGCATGGCGGCGAAGCAGAAGAAGCTGGGCGAATTGTTGGGGAAGGCCTGCTCGAAGGCGGCGAAGGCGGCACCCGCATCGTGCCAGCGCCCTTCGTTGCGCGTGATGAAGGGTACGGTGGGCAGGGCGGCGCCGGCCAGTGCGCCGTCGACCCAGCTGTAGCACAGGCGGTGCAGCGGCCTGCCGTCGGCCAGCAGCGAAATCGCCAGCCCGCCTTCGCCTTCGGCCAGCGCGCGCCGCGCCGCCTGCAGGCGCAGGCTGAACACGTGCTGACCGTCGTCCAGCGCCGCTTCGTGCTGCCACAGCGTGAGGCCGCTGCCGCCATGCACGGCCTGGTGGTAGGCGCCGCCAAAGCTGGCGTCCTCGAAGCGGTAATGCGACAGCACGCACTGTACGCGCTCGCGCACGCTCAGGCCGCGCGCCAGGTAGCTGCGCTGGCTCAGGTGGCGGAACAGGTCCGCGCCCGGGGCGCCGGCCACGTGGCGGCGCACCAGGTCGAGGCGGCACAGGGCCTGGTGTTCGCGCCAGTAGCGCAGTACGCGCAGGCTGCGCACGACGCCCAGCACCCAGGCGGCGGGCGAATGCTGGCGGCGCCGTGCGCGCCAGGAGGAGGACAGGTGGGCCAGTATCATGCGTTGCTCCCAGTCGGCGTAAAGTTGCGCGGCGCCGCCTCGGCGCCACTGTCTTTATCTTCGGGCCCGCCCTCAAGGCGGGCAGGGCGCGGCTAGCCGCCGCCTGCCGGGCAGGGGGGAGTGCGCATGGCGCAGGGGAATTGCGGCAAAGCGGGGAGCTGCATGGAAGCGCTGGTCGCGAGGGCATTCATGTTGTCTTTCTCATTCTTGGCGTGGCGTCGCTCGTGCGACTTGTCGTTTTCGCCTGACATGCAGACAAGGTTACCATGTTTGGCGCGCCATGCTTCCGGATCCTCCCCGATAATTGCCGCACACCGAAACACAGCGGAGGCGGAGATGGCGTATGAACTGTTCTACTGGCCGGGCATCCAGGGCCGTGGCGAATTCGTGAGGCTGGCGCTGGAGGAAGCGGGGGCCGACTACGTCGACGTGGCGCGCCGGGAAGGGGGCATGGAACTCATGCTGGCGGCGCTCGAGAATGGCACCCATCCGGCCTTCGCGCCGCCCTTCCTGCGCGCCGGCGAAGCGACCATCGGACAGGTCGCCAACATCCTGCTCTACCTCGGCGAGCGCCATGGCCTGGCGCCGCGCTCCGATCCGGGCCGGCTGTGGGTGCACCAGCTGCAGCTGACCATCGCCGACCTGGTGGCCGAGATCCACGACACCCACCACCCGATCTCCACCTCGCTCTACTACGAAGACCAGAAGCCGGAAGCGCAGCGCCGCGCCGCCGACCTGGTCGAGACGCGCCTGCCCAAATTCTTCGGCTATTTCTCGCGCCTGCTCACCAATCCCGAGCCGCGCGACTGGCTGGCGGGCGACAAGCCGAGCTATGCCGACCTGTCGCTGTTCCAGGTGGTGGACGGCTTGCGCTATGCCTTCCCGAACGCCATGAAGCGCCTCGAAGGCGAGTACCCGGCGCTGGCGGCACTGCACGCGCGGGTGGCGGCAAGGCCGAACATCGCGGCCTACCTGGCTTCGCCGCGGCGCATCCCGTACAACCAGAACGGCATCTTCCGCCACTATCCGGAACTGGACGAATAGTTCGTTCTCCCTGTGGGCGGTGTTCCATCGACAGGCCACCGTGCATGCCCACGCTAGCGCACCCAGCCTGCGCTACGCCTCCAGGGTCCCGGCGCGCTCGAGTCGCTTGTAGTAGACCAGCGAGAAGGCCACCGGCACCAGCGCCGCGCCGACCAGCAGCGCCACCGCCGCCGGCGAGGGCAGGCCGGCCAGCACCACAGCCAGGCTCAGCAGGCCGCCGACGACCATGGTCTTGCCGGCCAGGCGGTGGGTGGCATACCAGACCCGTTCGTTGGCGAGGGTCCAGGGTGTGCGTACCCCGAGCCAGAAGTTGCGGCGCAGCTTGCCCATCACATTGCCGGTCAGGACGAAGAACAGGCCGAGGCCGCCGACGATGGCGCGGTCCACCGCGAAGCCGGGTTCGCGCGCGGCCCACAGGTGCACGCACTGCAGGTAGGCCAGCAGGCAGACCACGGCCATGCCGCTGAACCACCAGGTGTCTTCGAAGGACTCCACCGCGAAGCGGCGCGGCGACAGCTTCGGCAGCGCCAGCCACAGCGCCGCCAGGCCGAGCACGAACGCGGAAGGCAGCAGCACCAGATGGCGTTCGCCCCAGCGATCCACCTGGCCGGAGCCGTTCCAGTGAATCGGGATGCGTGCCGGCAGCTCCGCATAGAACACGGCCACCATGCCCAGGCCCAGCAGCAGGGCCGCCAGGCAAACCACGATAAAACGTCGTTTCATTGTTTGTCTCCCCTGGCGCCGCGCGCCATGTCCATCGACCAGGCCAGCACGTCTTCGAGCACCGTGGTGTCGAGCGCATACCAGATGGTCTGTCCCTCGCGCCGGCTGGTGATCAGGCCGGCCGCCTTGAGCACTGCAAAATGGTGCGACATGGTCGGCTTGGTCATGTCGAACCGCGCCGCCACGTCGCCCGCGCTCATCTCCTCGTGCCGCAGCAGGCGCAGGATCTCGCGCCGCGTCGGATCGGCGATCGCCTTGAACACCTCGTTCAGCGGCACTCCCATGTTTGATCGCTTTCTAATTAGATGAATATCGAAATACTAGCAGCGCCCCTGCGCCGCGTCAAGCTTTCCAGGGGCAGCCCGGCTGCCCCTGGGGCACGCGGAGCTGCGCCTGCAGCCGGAGCGGTGCCGGATTATGATGATGGTCCCGCAAACCAGACCAGAAACGAGACCGCCATGCAGCCAGCCGTAGCGCCACCCGCCAGCCTGAACGATATCGAACGCATCGCCGCCTTTTCCGACGGCGACGCGGGTGGCAACCCGGCTGGGGTGTGGATCGGCGCGGTGCTGCCGCCGCAGGCGCAGATGGCGGCGCTGGCGCGCGCACTCGGCTTTTCGGAAACCGCCTTCGCCGCCCCCGCGACCGCCGGGAGTAGCGGCGCCGGTCCCGGTTCGGCGCCGCAGGCCTGGCGGGTGCGCTACTTCGCGCCCGAATCCGAAGTGCCGTTCTGCGGCCACGCGACGATCGCGCTGGGCGCCGCCCTGGCGCGCCGCTTCGGCGATGGCCGCTACACGCTGCAGCTGAACGCGGCCACGATCTCGGTCGAGGGCCGCAGCGAAGGCGCCCGGGTGGCGGCCAGCCTGCAGTCGCCGCCGACCTGGAGCGCGCCGGCGCCCGTGGCCCTGGTCGAGGCCGCGCTGGCGCTGTTCGGCTATACCCGCGCCGAGCTCGACCCGCGCATCCCGCCAGCCCTGGCCCATGCCGGCGCCGACCACCTGGTGCTGGCCCTGAACAGCCGCGAAGCCCTGGCGCGCATGTCCTATGCGCTCGAAGCGGGCCGGCGCCTGATGCAGGAACACGGCCTGGTGACGGTGGTGCTGGCCTGGGCCGAGGGGCCGCAGCTGTTCCATACCCGGAACCCCTTTGCTTCCGGCGGGGTGCTGGAAGATCCCGCCACCGGTGCCGGTACCGCGGCCCTGGCCGGCTACCTGCGCGACCTTGGCTGGCCGCATGGCGGCACCATCGAGGTGGTGCAAGGCGAGGATATGGGCATGCGCTCGCGCCTGCGCGCCGACATCGGACCGGCGCCGGGTGCCTCGATCCGCGTGTCCGGCACGGCGCGCGTGATGGACGGCCCGGCCTAAGGGGGGGCAGGCGGGCAGGCTGCATGCGGCCAGGCGGCGACGCCTGCGCGCCGTTTGCCAGATATTGCATGACGGTATTTGCCTAAGCCTGTATCCTTGCGCTTTGACACCGCAGTCGGCATCCGTTTGCGGTTTTCGAGCGCTTGCTTCCCGTTTATGCCCAACTCGACACCCCAACGTCGTTCTTCGCTCCTGCTCGCTGCACACGCGGTCGTCGAGTGGGTGCTGAACCTGTTCGCCTACTACCTGATTCCGCTCGGGATCGGCTTCGTCTCCCTGCTTGCCCTGCTGTTCTGGCACGACCAGTACCGCAGCAGCGGCGACGTGCCGCTGTCGATGCACGTGCTGTCCCAGGAGGATGGCGCGCTGGCGCCGGGCGCGGCGCTGGCGCGCCTCCGCGCCAGCAGCCTGGTGAGCGGCCACGATACCCACCTGTCCGAGGCGCCGGTCTGGTTCGCCTTCGAGCCGATGCCGCGCAGCGGCAGCCAGGTGATCGAATTCCCTTCGCGCCACGCGCTCGACGTGGCCTGCTGGGATGCCGCCAGCCTGGCCCCGCTCGGCGCCGCCACGCGCGCCGGCGGCAGCGGCGTGATCTCCGCCTCGAAGGCCGGCTTCGTCCTCGACCTGCAGCCGCTGCCTGCCGAGCTGCTGTGCCGCGTCCGTTCCGCGGGCCCGGCCCGCCTGTCGGTGCTGCAATGGCCGGCTGCCCAGTACACGCTGTCGGTCGAACAGTACCACCGCAAGTCCGGCCTGCTCGATGGCGGCATGGTCGTGCTGGCCCTGTTCGTCCTGATCACGGCCCTGATCAACCGCCAGCCGCTGTACGTGCTGTTCGCAGGCTGGCTGATCCTGAACCTGCGCGTGGGCGCGCTCTCGGCCGGCTGGGACATCCAGTGGCTGGGCCAGACCGTCCCTTCGGACTGGCTGCTGCGCAGCCGCTCGGTCACCATCACGCTGTATGGCATCGCGACCCTGACCCTGTACCAGGCCCTGCTGAAGCAGAACATCGCGGCCCTGCGCTACGTGCTGCCGGTGCGCATCATGCAATGGCTGTGCACGCCGATGCTGGCCGCCGCCATGTTCCTGCCCTACGGCATGTATCTGCCGCTGCTGTGGGGCATCACGGTTTGCTGCTTCTCGGTGATGACGGTGGGCCTGTTCAAGATCATCGTCGAATCGCGCAACCGGGTCGCCTCGTGGTTCGCGGCCTCGTTCGCGGTGAGCTTCCTGGCCACCATCGCCGAGGTCGCGGCGGCCGCGCTGGGCATGCGCGAACTGCTGGGTGTCATCAACAGCGTGACCGCGGCGCTTGCGTCCAGCCTGCTGGCCGCGCTCGCCGTGGCCGAGCAGATGCGGATCGAAACCGAGCAGCGCGAAGCGGCCCAGCGCGAGCTGGAGCACGCCTACCAGGCGATGCCGGTCGGCCTGTTCACGCTCGACATGGCGGGCCACTTCCTGAGTGTCAATCCGGCCTTGCGCAAGATGCTCGGCATCGGCCGCTTCGTGCCGGGCCGCACCGCCTGGCGCGAATACTTCAGCGAAGGCAGCTGGACCGCCCTGCAGCAGCGCGTGCATGCGCGCGAAGAGGCCGAGATGGAGCTGAGCAGCCGCGACGGTGGCCAGCGCTTCCAGGTCAGCGCCACCCTGGCCCGCGCGCGCATCGAGGGCGTGCTGCAGGACACCACCGAAAAGCACAAGGTCACCGAGCAACTGCAGTTCATGGCCAATAACGACCCGCTGACCAAGGTCTTCAACCGGCGCGGCATCGAGCAGGAATATGCGCAGGCGGCGGCCGCCCTGGCGGCCGGCAAGCCGATGGCCCTGGCCTACGTCGACCTCGACCGCTTCAAGCTGATCAACGACCTGTTCGGCCACGCGGCCGGCGACGAGGTGCTCAAGCAGGTCTGCGAGCGGATGGCGGGGATCCTGGCCGGCGGCCAGCAGGTCGGGCGCGTGGGCGGCGACGAATTCGTGATCGTGATGCCGGATACGGCGATCGCGCTGGCCACCATCATCTGCCGCGGCATCGTCGACCGGCTCGGCAGCACGCCGTTCCGGGTGGGCGACAAGGCCTTCCATGTGCGCGCATCGGTCGGCCTGATCGAGCTGGCGCCGGGCATCCCGATGAAGGACGCGGTCTCGACCGCCGACCGCGCCTGCCGCGAGGCCAAGCTGGGCACCGGCGAAGGCCTGGTGGTGTACGAGCGCGGCGCCGAAGCCTTCCGCCAGCGCGAGGTGGAACTCGACATGGTGGCGCGCCTGTCCGGTCCGGGAGCCACCGACAGCCTGCTGCTCGAGATGCAGCCGATCATGTCGCTGCGCAGCCCGCGCGACACGCTCAACTTCGAGGTGCTGCTGCGCCTGCACGAGCCGGACGGGCGGGTGGTGCCGGCCGGCGCCGTCATCGCCGCGGCCGAGAAGAGCGGGCGCGCCAGCCTGATCGACCGCTGGGTGCTGAACACGACCCTGGCCTGGATCGCCGAGCATGCCGAGCGCCTCGGCAATACACGCTTCGTGTGCATGAACCTGTCGGGCGCCTCGCTCAACGACGAGCGCTTCGTGCAGGATACGTTCGCGGTGCTGGGCCAGTACCTGCACGTGGCCAGCCGCCTGTGCCTGGAGATCACGGAGAGCGTCGCCCTGCACGACCTGGACAACACGCGCCGCTTCATCGACCAGGTGCGCAGCTTCGGCGTGAAGGTGGCGCTGGACGACTTCGGCGCCGGCTATACCTCGTTCTCCTACCTGAAGGAATTGCCGGCCGACGTGCTGAAAATCGACGGCAACTTCATCGTCAACATCAATGCCCACCCGGCCAACGTGGCGATCGTGGAAGCCATGGTCAGCCTGGCCGGCAACCTGGGCATGAAGACGGTGGCGGAGTGGGCGGAAGACGCGGCCACGGTGCGTACGCTCGCGCGCATCGGGGTCGACTACGTGCAGGGCTGGGTGGTGGCCCGTTCGCAGCCGGCGGAGCGCCTGCTGGCGGCACGCTCGGCGGCGGAATTCATCACCGATCCGGAGCTGCTCGAACTGCTGGGCGAACTCGATGCCCGGGCCAGCGCGGGCCTGGTGCCCGGCTGAGGGCGGCGCTTCAGTCGAGGGTGGCCAGGGTCTGGCGGGTGCCGGTATCCATCAGCAGGAACTGGGCGCGCGCGGCCTTCAGGGTGGCGATGTCGCGCGTCAGCGGCTTGCCCCGGGTGCGCACGAAGCCCGCGCTACGCTGCGGCGGGGGCGGCAGCACGCCCTGCTCGACGGCCAGCGGATAGGGCGCCACGCGGCCGGCATCGTGCCGGGCCTGGCCGGACGGGGCGTCGGCGCCGCCGCCGGGCAGGCGCACGGTGCTGGCGCGGCCCGCGCAGGGCTGGTCGGTGAGGGTGATGCGGCCGTCGCTGCCCACGCACTTGACGATCTCCGAGCCGGCCAGTGCCGGAGGGACGGCGGACGCGGCCAGCGCCGCGGCGAGGATGCTGAGGCACAGATGACGCTTCATGGTCGGCTCCTTGGATTGAGCCTCCATTGTCCGCGCCCGTCTTACACGCTTCTGTTCGCTGTCACACGCGTGCGCGCGCTGGAACGGTATTCGCCATTCCAGCAGGAATCGTTCACGCCGATGCCGTCGCGACCAGTTCCGCGAAACGCGCCAGGTCGACGTTGCCGCCGCTGACCAGGATGCCGACGCGCTTGCCTTTCACGTCGACCACGCCGTGCAGCGCCGCGGCCGCCGCCAGGCAGCCGGTCGGCTCGACGATCATTTTCATGCGTTCGGCAAAGTAGGCCATGGTCTGCACTAGCTGCGCGTCGCTGACGGTGACGATCTCGTCGACGGCGCGCCGGATCACCTCGAAATTGTGCGCGCCGACATGGGTCACCATGGCGCCGTCGGCGATGGTCCTGGGCACCGCGATGTGCACGATCTCGCCCTTGCGCAGCGACTGCTGGCCGTCGTTGCCGGCCTCCGGCTCGACCCCGATCACCTTGCAATGCGGCGACAGCGCGCGCGCCGCCAGCGCGCAGCCGGCCAGCAGGCCGCCGCCGCCCAGGCACACCAGCAGGATGTCGAGCGGGCCCGTTTCCTCGAACAGTTCCTTGGCCGCCGTGCCCTGGCCCGCGATCACGTCCGGATGGTCGTAGGGCGGCACCAGGGTCATGCCGCGTTCCTGCGACAGGCGGCGCCCGATCTCCTCGCGGTCCTCGGTGTAGCGGTCATAGGTGACCACCTCGCCGCCGTATTCCCGGGTCGCCTTGACCTTCAACGCCGGCGCGTCGAGCGGCATGATGATGGTCGAGCGGATCCCGGCCAGGCGCGCCGACAGGGCGATCGCCTGGGCGTGGTTGCCGGACGAATAGGTGAGCACCCCGGCCGCGCGCTGGGCCGCGTCGAACTTCGCGATCGCGTTGTAGGCGCCGCGGAACTTGAAGGCGCCCATGCGCTGGAAATTCTCGCACTTGAAGAACAGGGTGCCGCCGGTGCGCGCATCGGCCGTACTGGAGGTCAGCACCGGCGTGCGGTGGGCGGCGCCGGCCAGGCGCTCGGCCGCCAGTTCGACGTCGTGGTAGGAGAGGGCGGTGTCAGGCATGTCGGTCGGGCTCGCAGAAGTCGAAAGCCACCAGTATAGCCAAGGTCCTGCCGCCCCGTGCCGGCCTGCCCACGCGTTCAATCCGGCCCGCGCGGCCCGTGCGTCCACCTTGTCAGATTGCTTGCGATATTTGCTTGCGATATTGCTTGCCATATGCGTCATTTTGTTCTTTAATTTCAGTATTAACAGAAATAAGGAAAATATCATGTCGCTCAGCCCGACCGCACAGAAGTTCGTCCTGCACTGGGGAGAAATGGGCACCCGCTGGGGCGTCAACCGCACGGTGGCGCAGATCCACGCGCTGCTCTACCTGGCGGGACGCCCGCTTACGGCCGAAGACATCGCGGAGACCCTGGGCGTGGCGCGCTCGAACGTGAGCACCAGCCTCAAGGAGCTGCAGAGCTGGAAGCTGGTGCGCGTCAGCCACGTGCTGGGCGACCGCCGCGACCATTTCGCGGCGCTGCAGGACGTGTGGGAAATCTTCCGCGTCATCCTCGAAGAACGCAAGCGGCGCGAGATCGATCCCACCCTGAGCGTGCTGCGCGAGTGCGCGATCGAAGGCGAGGAAGACGGCGAACTCGATGCCGCCACGCTGGCGCGCATGCAGACCGTGCTCGCATTCCTCGACATGCTCGGCGCCAGCTTCCAGGATTACCAGCACCTGCCGCCGCAGACCGTGCAGCGCATGGTCAAGATGGGCGGCAAGCTGGCGCGCTTCCTCGGCCCGGCCGCCAAGGAGCAGCCATGAACGCCGCGCCGATCTCCTTCGACACCTGCAAGCGCACGGTGCTGGTCACCGGCGCCACCGGCTTCGTCGGCGGGCACCTGGTACGCGCCCTGCTGGACGACGGCCATGCCGTGATCGGCCTGAGCCGCGACCCGCAGGCGGCGCGGCGCATCGCCGGCGCGGTGCGCTGGGTCGCCACGCTCGACGAACTGCCGCCCTCGACCCCGGTGGACGTGGTGGTGAACCTGGCCGGTGCGCGCATCCTCGGGCCGCGCTGGAGCGCGGCGCGCAAGGCCGCGCTGCGCCGCAGCCGGGTCGCGCTGACGCGGCGCCTGGTGGACTGGATGGCACGCGCCGAGCGCAAGCCATTCCTGCTGCTGAACGCATCCGCCATCGGCTACTACGGCGTGCAGCGGCTCGGCGACGCGACCGAACTCGATGAATCCGCGCCGCCGCAGCCGGTGTTCATGTCGGACCTGTGCCGCGAATGGGAGGAGGCGGCCGGCGCCGCCGTCGCGCACGGCGTACGGGTGGAGTGCATGCGCTTCGGCCTGGTGCTCGGACGGGGCGGCGCGCTGCCCATGCTGCTGCTGCCGATCCGCCTCGGCCTGGGCGGCCGGCTGGGCAGCGGCCGCCAGTGGATGTCCTGGATCCATGTCGAGGATGTGGTGGGCGCCATGGCGCACCGCTGGCGGCTGGCGCTCGAAGCGTCCGGCCCGCCGCGGGCCGGTATAACGAATGTCACGGCGCCCGAGTGCGTCACCCAGCTGGCATTCAGCCGCTGCGCCGCGCGCCTGTGGCGCCGTCCGGCCATCGTGCCGACCCCGGGCTGGCCGGTGCGCCTGCTGCTGGGCGAGCAGGCCGACCTGCTGCTGGAAGGGCAGCGCGTGGCGCCGCGCCGGCTGCAGCGCGAAGGCTTCGTGTTCCGCTACCCGCGCCTGGAAGGGGCGCTGGCCAGCCTGCGCTAGACGGGTTTCGGTCCCGCGCTCCAGCGCTCCGCCAGGCCCTGGTTGGCCAGCGGCAGCGCCAGCTGCAGCACCAGGCCGCCGCCCTCGCGGTTGCCGACCGTGAATTCGGCGTGATGGCGGCTCAGCACCCGCTCCACGATGGCCAGGCCCAGGCCGGCGCCATTGGCCTGGCCGCGCGCGCTGTCCAGGCGCGTAAAGGGTTTCAGCAGCTGGTTGATCTGGTCGTCCGGCACCCCAACGCCATGGTCGCAGATCTCGACCACCGCGCGCCGTCCGTGGCCTGTCGCTTTTACTCTTAAGACGAGCGCGATCTCGGTATAGTCCTGGCCCGGCGTCTTGCCGTACTTGCGGGCGTTCTCGATGATGTTGTTGACCACGCGGCGCAGGTCGGTGGCATTGCCCATCACGTGCACACCCGGCATCAGGTCGAGCGTCAGGCGCAGGTCGCGGATGCGGCCCGCCTCGCGCCCGACGTCCGACAGCATCTCGCTCAGGTTGACGTCAACGAAGGTGGCGGCGTCGGTCGGCTTGGCGTAGTCGAGGAACTGGCCGATGATCGCATCCATCTGGTTGATGTCCGACTGCATGCCTTCGCGCGCATCCTGCGGCAGCTTGGCCATCTCGACTTCGAGCTGCATGCGCGCCAGCGGCGTGCGCAGGTCGTGTGAAATGCCGGCCAGGATGACGGCGCGGTCCTTCTCGACCTGGGCCAGGTCTTCGACCATCTGGTTGAAGCTGCGGTTGGCCTCGATGATCTCCTGCGAGCCCTTCTCGGGCAGCGGGGCCGGACGCTCTCCCTTGGCGATGGCGCGCGCCGCCGCCGTCAGGCGCGCGAGCGGGCGGTTCACCAGCGAGGAGATGAAGGCCGCGCCGATCAGCGACAGCAGGCCCACCAGCGCGGCCCAGCCCAGCCACTGTCCGCGCGTCAGTCCGGCCAGGCGTTCGCGTTCCAGCATCAGCCAGTATTCGTCCTCGTCGATGTTGAAGCTGATGTAGAAGCCGGGCACGCCGTTCACGCCGCTCGAGAAGCGGGTCTGCTGGCCGAGGCGCTCGCGCACCTTGGCGGCGATCTCGGGCATGAGCGGATTGTCCGGCGGCGGCTCGACCAGGTCGTCGTCGTTCAGGGTCAGGATGCGGATGCCTTCGTTCGACACCAGCTCCAGCAGCAGTTCGCGGCGCAGGTCGGGCGCGGAGTGGGTGAGGGCGGCCCGGGTCAGGGTCACCACCGACACCACCAGCTCGGCGGTCTGCTGCACCTGCGGGCCGCGCTGGAACACGCTGATCATCCCGATCCACGAACCGATCGAGACCGCGGTGAGCGCCGCCATCAGCAGGAAGGTGCGCCAGAACAGGCCGCTGCGGTACCAGGCGAAGCGCGCGGCGCGGCGCGCCGCCGAAAGTGGGGCGAACACTAGCGCGGCTGTCCTTCAGGGATGAACACGTAGCCCAGGCCCCACACGGTCTGGATGTACAGCGGGCTCGATGGATCGGGCTCGATCAGCTTGCGCAGGCGCGAGATCTGCACGTCGAGCGAGCGGTCGAACACTTCGTACTCGCGGCCGCGCGCGAGTTCCATCAGCTTCTCGCGCGACAGCGGCTGGCGCGCATGGCGCGCGAACACCTTCAGCACCGAGAATTCGCCGGTGGTCAGGGGCACGGTCTCGCCGTTCTTCTTGAGGGTGCGGGTGCCCAGGTCGAGCACGAAGTCGCCGAACTCGAAGGTCTGCGGGGTTTCGCTCGGCGCGCCCGGAATCTCGTCCGGTCCCTTGCGGCGCAGGACCGCGCCGATGCGCGCCACCAGCTCGCGCGGGTTGAAGGGTTTCGGCAGGTAGTCGTCGGCGCCCATCTCGAGGCCGACGATGCGGTCGACGTCCTCGCCTTTCGCGGTCAGCATGATGATCGGGGTCTGGTCGCCCGCGCCGCGCAGGCGGCGGCAGATCGACAGGCCGTCCTCGCCCGGCAACATCAGGTCGAGCACCAGCAGGTCATAGCGCTCGCGCAGCCATAGCTTGTTCATGGCCGGCGCGCTTTCCGCGGTCACCACCTGGAAGCCCTGTTCCGTCAGATAGCGGCGCAGCAGGTCGCGCAGGCGGACGTCGTCGTCCACCACCATGATCCGCGCGGAGTGTCCGCCCTGGCTGCCTGGGCTGGCGCCGCTTGCATTGCCCGTGTTGTTCGTCGTGTTCATATGGATTCCGGATTTGTCAGGAGCATGTCGCTATGGTAACGTCATATCGTTTGGACATCTCGTCCATATGGCTCAGCCATTACATTGTGTTACAAACTTTACCCATTCGGTCTTACACCTCGAACGGTATGCACCTACACTGGCTGCAAGTGGAGAGCACAGCTTATCTGTTTATATCGTATCGCGGAAGAGGAACACCATGAACGACGTGTTTATCAAAAACCAGGCAGGAAGCGCCGTCCGCGCATGCGGCAAGGGCCAGCGTCTGGCCGGCCTGGTGCGCCATGGTGTGCTGGCCTGCATGATGGCCTGCGCTGCCGCCGGCGCCATGGCTGCCGGCCAGGACCGCGGCCAGCCGCCGATGCGCGACCGTTACGACAGCCGCGTGCAGGATCCGCGCTTCGACCAGCGCGCCTACGAGATGCGCGATGAGCGGCGCGACGAACGGCGCCAGGAGCAGGCGATGCGTGAACAGATCATGCGCGAACAGGCGATGCGCGAGCAGGGCATGCGCGAAGAAGGTCGCCGCGGCCGCATGACGCCGGACGAGCGCAGCGACCTGCGCCGCCAGATCAACGAAGCGGGCAAGGACCTGTACCCCAACGCACGGCGCCGCTGAAGCCGCGCCCACCCCCTTCGAACGACGGCGCCTGCGGGCGCCGTTGCCGTTTCTGGCGCCGCTTCCTCCTGGGCCGGCATGTGTGTTTTTGACATCGATTTTGTTGCAATATGTTTATTTATGTTGCACAACATGCTATCGTAGGGCGCACTGACCAAGCCGGGAGTGAGCCTTGTCCGAATCCGTTCCATCGAGTGCCCCAGCTGCGCCCGCAACGCATTCGGGTGCGTCCCCAACTTCTCCTGTGGCCGGCGGGCCCGAGGCCTGCATCGCCTGCTATGACGACGGCGTCTGGTGCGATGTCGCGGCCCTCGGCCCGACCCTGCTGGCCGCGGTCGACAGCGTCTTCCTGAGGAACCAGTATTTCTCCGGCCTGGACTACCCGGTTCTGATCAAGGCCCTGTACGGGCACGGTCCGGCGCTGCCGCGCAATGCGCGTGGCGAGCCGGTGCTGCGCCTGGCGGACGCCATGCGGCCGTTTTCTCCCGTGCGGCGCTCGCTGTACCGCGCCGCCCGCATCGCCGACGGCGAGGCCGAGTACTATTTCGAGCAGCTGTTCCTGCCGGATGCCGCCGGCATCGAGCAGCCGGCCCGGCTCGATATCGACGAGTTCATCGCCGACATGTGGATGAAGGGAGTCCGCTTCGGCATCGATGTCGATGCGGTGCGCGCCGCGATCGCGGACGGCAGCCTCGGGCGCATCGTGGTGGCGCGCCGGCTCCCGCCTTCGCCCGGGCAGGATGCGCGGGTGGTCGAGGTGTCCGCCGAGCTGCACCGCAGCGATGCGCCGCGCCAGCTTGCCAACGGCAAGCTTGACCTGATGAGTTTCCAGAACCGCTTCCCCCAGATCCAGGCCGGCAAGCGCCTGCTGCAGAAGCTGCCGCGGGTGCAGGGCGCGCCGGGCTTCGACCTGTCCGGCATCGCGCTGGTGCCGCCGCCGCCATCCGACCTCGAACTGGCCGACTGGAGCGGCGCCGGCACGGCCGTGGAGCGGGTGCCGGACGGCGAATTCGTGGTGGCGCAGCAGGACGGCTTCCTGAGTGTGGAAGGCAGCCGCCTGTCGGTGGGCGACAAGATCGTCAGCCGCGACGGGGTCAGCGCGCGTACCACCGGCAACCTGCAGCTGGAAGGCGACTACGAGGAATTCGGCGAGGTGCAGGAAAACCGCATCGTCGAAGGCGACAGCATCACCGTGCATGCCGACGTGTTCGGCAACGTGCTCTCGCGCGGCGGCGTGGTGTGCCTGAACCGCAACCTGGTCGGCGGCAGCGCGCGCAATGCCAATGGCCCGGTGCAGGTGGTGGGCGTGGCCTCGGCCGCCACCATCCAGAGTGCGAACGGCGAAGTGCGGCTGCAGCGCGCCGAGAACTGCACCATCACCGGCGCCACCGTCAGGATCGTGGAAGCGGTCAACTGCGACATCATGGCCGACGTGGTCGAGATCGGCCAGGCCGAGGGCTGCGCCATCGCCGCGCGCCGGATCGCCATCGAACGCGCCGCGCCGCGCGGGCACAGCGAGATGCGGGTATTCGTGCTGCGTCCCGACTGCGGCCGCATCGACGAGGCGATCGCCATGATCCGCGAGCGCGTGGGCGAGTTCGGACGGCTGGCGGCGCAGCGTCGCGCGGTAATGGCCGAACTCACCGCGCGCGAGGAAGTGAGCAGCTATGTCAGGCTGGCGGCCCGGGTGCGCAAGGGCGAGCTGGTGCTGACCCGGGAACAGCAGCCGGCCTTCCAGAAGCTGGCGGCCTCGGTGGCCCCGGCGCTCAAGCAGATGGCCGCGCTGACCCAGGAAGTGAAGGACATCGAGGCCGAGCAGGGGTCCGGCATGGCGCTGCTGGCGCGGCTGGACCAGCAGCGCCTGGAGCACAGCGGCGCGGTCAGCGTCGCCATCGTGCAGGTCGGGGGCGAACTCACGGTACGTGCCCTGAACGTGGAGCCGGACACCGCGGCGGCCGAGCGCAGCGCCATCTTCAGCCTGGCGCCGCGCGAGATCAAGGCGCGGCTGCGCGACGCCAGCGGCGCCGAGCTGCTGTTCGCCGGCGCCGGCGGCAGCTTCAGCTGGAGCACGGGGATGGTGCACGCTTCCTGAACGCGCGCGCCAGCCAGCGCCGGCGGGTCAGTTGCATTCGCAGCTGTCCTGCGCCGGGCGGATCTCGGTGGCCTGGTGGAAGGTGTTCTTCCAGCCATCCGGCTGGCGCACCCACAGGCGCGCGAAGCGCCCGCGGAAGGGTTTTGGCGGCGGGCCTTCCATTAACGTGCGGAAGGTGCCGGTGACCAGGGCGGTGCCGCCGTCGCCCAGCAGCTGGATCTCGCTGGACTCGATTTCGTAGTTGCGCACGCGCAGGCCGTCGTGCTCGAGCGCGGTGAGCAGCTCGGTCTTGCTGCGCGCGCGGCCGCGGCTTTCCACGTGATAGTACTGGCGGTCCATCAGGCTGCGCAGGGCGGCGATGTCGCGCCGCTGGAAGGCCGCGGCGCGCTGGCGCTCCAGGGCGGCGACGGCGGCGCGCGCATCCTGGGCGGCCGGGCTTCGCGGCGGCTGTTCGGCGCCGGCCGGCGCGCCGGCCAGGATGGCCATCCCGAGCAGGGCTGCGCGGCAGGTGAGCAGGGGGGAGCCCATGGCGATTCCTCCTTTCGGCCCGGGCTAGGCGCGGGCGACGTGGATCTTTTCTTTGATGTGCTTGAGGTTGGCCACGATCGTGAAGGTCATGATGACCAGCAGCGACCACGAGCTCCACTTGCTCACGTGGACCACCGACCAGGCCCCGAGCTGGTTCGGGTAGCGCCAGACACCCCAGAAGGTGCCGATGTTCTCGGCCAGCCAGATGAAAAAGCCGATCAGCACGAAGGCCAGCAGCAGCGGCATCCGGCGGTCGCGGTCGAGCGGCCGGTACACCACGGTGGTGCGCGAGTACAGCCCGAGCGCGCAGGCGGCCAGGTACCAGCGGTAGTCGCCGATGTAGTGGTGGGTGAAGAAGTTCAGGTAGATCAGGATCGCGATCGTCCACGCCATCCAGTGCGGCGGATGGTGGCGGATGCGCAGGTCGAACAGGCGCCAGGCCTGCACGATGTAGCTGCCGATCGCCGCGTACATGAAGCCGGAGAACAGCGGCACGTCCAGCACCTTGGTATACGCGAAGTCGGGGTAGGCCCAGGACTGGATCGCGCCGGACACCTTGAAGGCCTCGAGCGCGAAGCCGATCGCGTGGAACAGGCAGATCGCCTTCAGTTCGTCCACCGTTTCGAGGCCGGATCTCACCATCCACAACTGGATCGCCAGCGCCACCAGCAACAGCAGGTCGTAGCGCGGAATACCGGCCAGGCCGGCGCGCGGGGTCAGCATGATGGCGGCGAAGAACAGGCCCACGAACAGGCAGGCGCGCGCGTTCTTGAAGCCGAAATACAGGAATTCCACGCCACCCCGGCGCCAGCCGCCGAGCTGGCGCGGCCGCATGTCGAGCAGCACGTTGTCGAGGGCAAGGGTAATGGGAGCGGAGCCAGGCGTCTTGTTCATTGTTATTTGCGCGAGGGAGCAGGTTCGGCGATGTTGGCACAGAAGACGGGGCGAAGCAATGCTGGCACGCTGCCGTAGAATGGCGGCATGGACTCCAACCTGCACCTGAAGAAGAACGAAGACGGCCAGCCGGTCCGCCTGCATGCGCCGCACGCGCCGAGCGCGCCCGCCAGCTGGCTCGAGGCCGGGAGCCTCGCCACGGTGGTACCGGGCGGGGCGCTTCCGCCCGCCCTGAACGGCATTCCGTTCGCGCCCTGGCGCGCGGCGCCCGCCGACAGCGCCGGCTGGAGCGCGCTGGCTGCGTGCGGCGCCGCTTTCGCCGAACCGCGCTTCACGGTGCCCGAGGGCAGGCACGCGGCGGCCGGCGCCGTGATCGTCGAGCCGGACGGGCGGGTATGGGTGGTGCATCCCTCGAACGCCTACGGCGGCTATGCCGCTACCTTCCCGAAAGGCACGGTCGACCCGGGCGTTTCGCTGCGCGCTACCGCGCTGCGCGAGGCGTGGGAGGAGAGCGGCCTGCAGGTGGAGCTGACCGGCTTCCTGGCCGACAGTACCCGCAGCCTCAGCCACGCGCGCTACTACCTGGCGCGGCGCGTGGGCGGCTGCCCGTCGGACATGGGCTGGGAGAGCCAGGCGGTGTCGCTGGTGCCGCGCGCCGCCCTGGCCGGCCTGCTGGCCAGCCCGCACGATGCACCGCTGGTGGCGGCCCTGCTGCGCCTGCCGGTCTAGCTGGCGCATGCTTCGGTCGGACCGAAGTCTGGCTTCCAATAAATGGGAACATCGGCTGGCGCAGCCGTCCTACACTTGCTTCGAGTCATGTTGAGGAATTCCATGCATATCGAGCAAGTGCAATTCGATGAGGTGTTCGACGTCCAGCCAGCCCGCGGCGACTTCAGCTTCCGCTGCGCCGGCCGTCCCGTCTACGGCGTCAATCTCCACAGCGGTGTGATTCCGCGCCCGGGTTCCCGCTTCGCGGTCGCCTTCGGCAAGCGCGGCGACTGGAACTCGGTGCTGGGCTGCCGTGACCTGGCGTCCAGCGAGGTCCTGCTCAGGCGGCCGGGCTGGGCCGCCAGCCTGTTCTCGCTCGGCGACATCCTGCTGTTCGGTCCCTTGTGCGTCGGCGCCGGGCTGGCGCTGGGCGGGCCCAGGATCGCTATCGCCATCACGGCCTTGTTCACGCTGGCAATCGCGGCCGGCCTGGTGCACGGGCTGCTGCAGAACCGGAAACTGAAGCAGGCGCTGGGCGCGGCCGTGAGCGATGCTGCGCCCAAGCAAATACAATAACTGACTACAGTCAACAATTCCCAGCGGCATGGTCCGTAGCATAGGTGGGCCCGATGAAAGGAAGCGCCATGCCGAACCACCTCGCCGCAAGACCCCAGCAGTTCCTTGGTTTCACCCTGGGCGGGCTCGACTACGGGCTCGACTATGCCGCCGTGCAGGAGCTACGGCCGTACCATATGCTCGAGCGTTTTTCCAGCGACGGCGCGCTGATCGGTGGCGTGGCCCTCGCGCGCGGCGTGATCATGCCGGTGGTGGACCTGCGCGCGGCCTTCGCCCCCGGCCCGGCACTGCCCGCTCCCGAGACCGAGGTGATCATCGTACGGGTCGCCGCGGGCCTGGTCGGGGTGGTGGTGGAGCGCGTGACGGGCGTGGTGCGGCTCGGCCCGCGGCAGGTGCAGCCGATGCCGGCAGCGGCAGCGGCAGCCGGAAGGGAGGTGGGAGCGGGGGCGGGGCCCGAAGCCGACTACCTGATCGGCCTGGGCATGCTCGGCGCGCGCCGCATGGTCCTGATCGACATCGAGCGCCTGATGTCGGTGGCGCCGGCCGCGCCACGCCAGGTGGCCTGAGCCTGGGGCGCCAGGGCCCGCCTCAGGCGGCCAGCCCTTCGAGCTGCTCCTGCAGTTCCAGCCACTCGGATTCGAGCTGCTCCAGGTCGCGCGAAGCAAACGCCTGGTCGGCCACCAGGGTCTTGAGCTTTTCCTTGTTCCCGGCCTCGTAGATGGCGGGGTCGAGCAGCTGGGCATCGATGTCGGTCTTCTTCGCGTTCAGCTTGGCCATCTGCTCCTCCAGGCGCTTGATGCGGTTCTCGATGGGTTTCCTCAACGCGGCCAGGCGCTGGCGCGCTTCCGCTTCCAGCTTCTTCTGCTCCTTGCGGTCGACCGCGGCCGCCGGCGGCGCATCCAGCTTGCCGTCCCTGGCCGGGGCGGGTGCGGGCAGGGTGTCGGTGCCCTTGCCGAGCTTGGTCTGGAACAGCCATTCCTTGTAGTCGTCGAGGTCGCCATCGAAAGGCTGCAGCTTGCCATCGGCGACGATGATGAACTGGTCGGTGGTGGCGCGCAGCAGGTGGCGGTCGTGCGAGACCAGGACCAGGGTGCCTTCGAACTGGGCCAGCGCCATGGTCAGGGCCTCGCGGGTCTCGAGGTCGAGGTGGTTGGTCGGCTCGTCCAGCAGCAGCAGGTTTGGCCGCTGCCACACGATCAGGGCCAGGGCCAGGCGCGCCTTTTCGCCGCCCGAGAACGGTGCGATCTTGCTCGTCACCATATCGCCCGGGAAGTTGAAGCTGCCGAGGAAGTTGCGCAGTTCCTGCTCGCGCACGGTCGGCGCGATCTTCGCCAGGTGCCACAAGGGCGACTCGTCGTGGCGCAGCATCTCGACCTGGTGCTGGGCGAAGTAGCCGATCGACAGGCCCTTGCCCAGGGTCGCCTTGCCCTCCAGGGGCATCAGTTCGCCGGCGATGGTCTTGATGAGCGTCGATTTGCCGGCCCCGTTCACGCCCAGCAGGCCGATGCGCTGGCCGATCTGCAGCGAGAAGTTGACGCGCCTGACGATCGGCTTGCCGCCGACCTTGTCGCCGTGCGCGTCCAGCACGGGGTAGCCGGCGTCGACGTCTTCCAGCACCAGCAGCGGATTCGGCGCGGACAGCGGTTCGCGGAACTCGAAGGAAAACTCGGCGGCGGCGCGCAGCGGCGCCAGTTCTTCCATCTTGGCCAGCGCCTTCATGCGGCTCTGGGCCTGGCGCGCCTTGGTGGCCTTGGCCTTGAAGCGGTCGACGAAGGATTGCAGGTGGGCGCGGGTGCGCTGCTGCTTCTCGTAGGCGGCCGCCGCCAGCACCAGGCCGGCGGCGCGCTGGCGCTCGAAGCTGGAATAGTTGCCCGAGTAGCGCGTCAGGCCGCGCTGGTCGATGTGCACGATGACGTTGACGATTTCGTCCAGGAAGTCGCGGTCGTGCGAGATGATGATCAGGGTGCCCGGGTAGCGCTTCAGCCAGTCTTCGAGCCAGATGATCGCGTCCAGGTCCAGGTGGTTGGTCGGCTCGTCCAGCAGCAGCAGGTCGGAAGGGCACATCAGGGCCTGCGCCAGGTTCAGGCGCATGCGCCAGCCGCCCGAGAAGCTTGCCACCGGCCTGTGCATCTGCTCGAGCGAGAAGCCCAGGCCGATCAGCAGCTGTTCGGCGCGCGACTGCACGGTGTAGGCGTCGGCGTCCGCCAGCGCGCTGTGCAGTTCACCGAGGCGCATGCCGTGGTCGGCCACGTCCGGGTGGGCTTCCAGCTCGGCCAGTTCGGCCTGCAGGCGGCGCAGGTTGACGTCGCCGTCGATCGCGTAGTCCAGCGCCGGGCGCTCGAGGGCCGGGGTCTCCTGGGCCACGTAGGCCATGCGCCACTTGGCAGGGAAGTCGATGGCGCCCTGGTCGGGATGCAGCTCGCCGCGCAGCATGGCGAACAGGCTCGATTTGCCGGCGCCGTTGGCGCCAATCAGGCCGATCTTGTCGCCCGGGTTGAGAGTCAGGTCGGCGCTTTCTAGCAGCGGCTTGGTGCCGCGCATCAGGCTGACGTTCTGGAAGCGGATCATTGCAAACTTATGGTGTCATGTAGGGCGGGCGGGTGTCCCGCCCACCCTACGAAAATCGTTGAAGCAAACTGGCTTACTGGGCCCGCAGCTGTTCGGCGGTCAGCAGGAACACGGCATCGTCACCCGCGCTGGTGCTCAGCCAGGTGAGCCCCAGGTGGCCGAATGCCGCTTCGGCATACTCGATCTCGTTGCCGATCTCGACCACCAGGATACCTTCCGGGCTCAGGCGCTCGGCCGCGCCTTCGACGATCTTGCGCACCAGGTCCATGCCATCCTCGCCGCCAGCCAGCGCGATCTGCGGCTCGCGCAGGTATTCCGGCGGCAGCTTGCCCATCGAGACGCTGTTCACGTAGGGCGGGTTGGTGACGATCAGGTCGTACTTCTTGAAGGGCACGTGCTCGTACAGGTCGGACTCGATCGGGTTGACCCGGCCTTCGAGCTTGTATTCACGGATGTTGTGCTCGGCCACGGCCAGCGCATCCTTCGAGATGTCCACCGCGTCGATCACGGCATTCGGGAAGGCGTCGGCCATCATGATCGCCAGGCAGCCGCTGCCCGTGCACAGTTCCAGCACGTTCCCGACGGCTTCCGGATCCTGCACCCAGGGGCTGAAGGTCTGCGGAATCAGCTCGGCGATGAAGGAGCGCGGCACCAGCACCCGTTCGTCCACGTAGAAGCGGTATTCGCCCAGCCAGGCCTCCCTGGTGATGTAGGCGGCCGGCACGCGCTCGCCGACGCGGCGCTCGATCACTTCCATCACCTGGATCACTTCTTCCGGCAGCAGGCGCGCGTCGAGGAAGGGGTCGAGCCGGTCGAGGGGGAGCTTCAGGGTGTGCAGGACCAGGTAGGCCGCTTCGTCGAAGGCTTCGGCGCTGCCGTGGCCGAAGAACAGTTTCGCGCCGTTGAAGCGGGTGATCGCATAGCGCAGCAGGTCGCGCGGCGTGCTGAAAGTGGTGTTGGTCATGGCCTTCTCCCGAGGGTTGTTCTGGTTCTACCGTTACTGCGGCGCCAGCAGCTGTTCCAGCGTGCGGCGGTAGATGTTCTTGAGGGGGTCGATGTAGCGCAGCTCGATGTGTTCGTCGATCTTGTGGATGCTGGCGTTCGGAGGCCCGAATTCTATCACCTGCGGGCAGATGCGGGCGATGAAGCGGCCGTCCGAGGTCCCGCCGCTGGTCGACAGTTCGGTCGGCACGCCCAGTTCGTCGAAGATCGCGCTGCACACGGCATCGGACAGCGTGCCTTTCGGTGTCAGGAAGGGCTGCCCGGACAAGGTCCATTCCAGCTCGTAGTCGAGCCCATGGCGGTCGAGGATGGCGTGCACGCGCGCTTCCAGGCCGTCGGCGGTGCTGGCGGTGGAGAAGCGGAAGTTGAAGTCGAGCGCCAGCTGGCCCGGGATCACGTTGTTGGCGCCGGTCCCCCCCTGGATGTTCGAGACCTGCCAGCTGGTGGGCGCATAGTATTCGTTGCCTTCGTCCCAGACCTCGGCGGCGAGCTCGGCCAGCGCCGGCGCGGCCTGGTGGATCGGGTTGCGCGCCAGGTGCGGATAGGCGATGTGACCCTGGATGCCCTTGATCACCAGGTGGCCCGAGAGCGAGCCGCGGCGGCCGTTCTTGATCGTGTCGCCCAGCACATGGCTCGACGTGGGCTCGCCCACCAGGCAGTAGTCGAGGGTTTCGCCGCGTTCTTCCAGCCGCTCGCAGACGACGGCCGTGCCGTCCACCGCCGGGCCTTCCTCGTCGCTGGTGATCAGGAAGGCGATCGAGCCTTTATGGTCGGCATGCGCCGCGATGAACTCCTCGCAGGCCACCACCATGGCCGCGATCGAGGCCTTCATGTCGGAGGCGCCGCGGCCGTACAGCTTGCCGTCGCGCCGGGTCGGCGTGAACGGGTTTGATGCCCACTGGTGTTCCGGCCCGGAAGGCACGACGTCGGTGTGGCCGGCGAACACGAACACCGGCGAGGTCGTGCCCTTGCGCGCCCACAGGTTGGTGACGCCGTTCGATTCGATGCTCTCGCAGGCGAAGCCCAGCGGCGCCAGCAACTCGATCAGGCGCTGCTGGCAGCCCCTGTCGTGCGGGGTGACCGAATCGAGGGCGATCAGCTCTTCGGTGAGCAGCAGGGTGCGCGAGGCTTTCATGCCGCTTCACCCGACCGGGCCGCGAACCTGGCGGCGTAGGCATCGGGCGAAAAGCCGACCGAGACCGGGCCCGCGCCAGCCAGTACCGGACGCTTGATGACGGACGGGCTTTCCAGCATCAGGTCGAGGGCGCTGGCCTTGTCCTTGACCTGCGCCTTGCGCTCGTCCGGCAAGTTGCGCCAGGTGGTGCCCTTGCGGTTGAGCAGGGTTTCCCAGTCGAGCTGTTCGAGCCAGCCGGCCGCCAGCTCGCGGCTCAAGCCCTGCTTCTTGAAGTCGTGGAAGTGGAAATCGTGGCCGTGCTCGCTCAGCCAGGTGCGGGCTTTCTTGACGGTGTCGCAGTTGGGAATGCCGTACAGGGTAATCGTATTCATCAAGTCGGATGCTGGGGTTTGTTCGATCGGCGGGAGCCCGCAGGGCGTGGGCACCGAGCGGAGCCCGGTGCAGGCGAGAGAATAACATGGCGGCCCCGCCCTTGAGGGCCGCGGGGTTTGCGCCACGGGCGCGGGCCGCGACTGTGTCCAACGGGGGAAGGGAAGCGCCGGTATGTGGAAGGACCGGCGGGTGGCGCAGCTCGTACTGGCGTGTGCGGGGTGTCAGCCGGGTGCCACCGGCGCCAGCTTGCCGGTCTGGGCGCAGCGGGGCTTCCTGCGCCCCAGGCAGCAGAGAGCGGCCAGGCCTGTCGCAAATACGAAGTGGCCGGCCGGCTCCGGCACCGGCTGCGCCACAGCCGGGCCGGCCAGGTTCAGGATGACCCCATCGCCGACGGCGGAAGCCGCGATGATCTGGTGATGGTCGTTGATACCGTAGGCCATGTAGTAAAGTCCGTCGTCGTTCAGGACCAGCGGTTCCAGGTCATACATGACGCCATTGCTGTACAGGAAGCCCTGGGAGTCGCCGAAGGACCCGACCACTTCACCGAAACTGTTGATCCCGTAGGCAATGCTGTACTGCTCGGGACCGTAGCGTTGTTCGAGGATGGCGCCCAGGTCGATCAGGGTTCCGTCAGGCCTCCATAGCGCGGCATGGCCACCCGTTACGCCGACGGCATAGCCGGCGTTGTTCACCGCGTTGGCGAAGCCGTAGCCGTGTCCGTAGGATTCCAGGATCTGGGCCTGGCCATTCGCGTAGCGTGCCGCCCGAAAGGCGGGAAACCCGGGCGGATCTGTCTTCAGGTTGATGCCATGGGCGGAGCCCACCATGACGCCGTCGTCGTTGATGTCGTAGCCCGAATTCCAGCGGCCCCCGATGCCCGCCATGCTCAGCAATCCATTCGGGCGATAGACTGCGGCCATGCTGAGCCGAGCCACGTTGTGGGTTTCGCCAGCCACCTCGTCATAATTGTTCAGGGCAAATCCCGTCATGGGAATCCCGGTCGTGGACCCGTCGGTGTGGTGCAGGGCCTGGTTGTAGAGCATGACGCCGGAATCATTGATGTCGATCCGGTTTGTCCCGGCTCGCACATCGTCGAGCGTCCTTGCCACGCCCCCTTCCGACAGGAAGAACTGCCGGTGTCCCAACAGCGGGCCCATGGTGCCGACCACCTGGCCGCGATTGTTGATGGCCATGGGAATGACGAAGTCGTCGGCCCCGAGCGAGGACATGACATACTGCGGCCCGGCCTGGGCACAGTGGACGACGCCCGCGAAGAGGCCAAGCAGGGTGAACGAGAATCGATAAACAGGGTGCATGAAGCGCTCCTCATGAGTGGTGAGTGACGCATCAATGCTATTGCTATTTATTTATTGAAAATTGTTAATTCGCAAATAATTACTTGCTTGTGGAAACATTACTATGAGCAACTGTCTAGCCATGCGCCGCTTTGCAGGACGGCCGTTCAGTGGTTGAGCGTGAACTCGGTAAATGAAGTGGCCGCGGCATCGCTACCCGCCTGCGGCGCTTGGGCGGGCGGCTGCGCACTATCCGGCCCATTGTTGAGCATCCACAGCAGGTTGGTCGCCGAATCGGCATTCGCCAGCGCCTCATCCTGGGTCACCAGGCCATCCTTGACCAGCTGCAGTAGCGCCGTCTCGAAGGACTGCGAGCCCGGCGACAGGCTCTTGTCCATCGCCTCCTTGATCTGGCCGATCTCGCCCTTTTCGATCAGGTCGGCGATGTAGCGCGTGTTGAGCATCACCTCGACCGCCGCCTGGCGCTGGCCGCCGGCGGCGGACTTGACCAGGCGCTGCGACACGATCGCCTTCACCGCGGACGAAAGATCCTGCAGCAGGGCAGCGCGGTTCTCGATCGGGTAGAAGCTGATGATGCGGTTCAGCGCGTTGTAGCTGTTGTTGGCGTGCAGGGTCGCCAGCACCAGGTGGCCGGACTGGGCATACGCGAGCGCCGCCGCCATCGCTTCCTTGTCCCTGATCTCGCCGATCAGGATGCAGTCGGGCGCCTGGCGCATCGAATTGCGCAGGGCGGTGGCGAAACTGGTGGCGTCGCTGCCGATCTCGCGCTGGTTGACGATCGACTTCTTGTTCTTGAACAGGTATTCGATCGGGTCTTCCAGCGTCAGGATGTGGCCGCTGCGCTGGGCATTGCGGTGGTCCAGCATCGAAGCGATCGTGGTCGACTTGCCGGAACCGGTGGCGCCCACCACCAGCAGCAGGCCGCGCTTTTCCATGATCAGTTCGGAGAGCACCGGCGGCAGCCCCAATTCGCCAATCGGCGGGATGTTCGCCGGCACGAAGCGGAACACGGCCGAGATCGAGCCGCGCTGGCGGAAGGCCGACAGGCGGAAGCGCCCCAGGTTGGGCATCGATACGCCCATGTTCAGCTCGTTGTCGCGCTCGAGTTCAACCATCTGCTCCGGCGAGACGACTTCCGATAGCAGGACGCGGATGTTTTCCGGTTCCAGCCGGTTCTGGTTGATTGGAATCAGGCTTCCATTGATCTTGATGTGCACAGGCGAATTCGCCGCGAAGAACATGTCCGAAGCGTTCTTCTCTTTCATCAACTGGAACAGGCGTTCCATCATCATGTCGGGCCTCTTGCGTTGCGGTAATGTATTCGATTCATTCTACCGCAGGAAGATCTACCCGGGCTGGCCGCCACCAGCGCGCCACGCGGCCAGGGCGGCCCGCCCGCTGGCGAGCGTGGGCAGCAGGCGCACGCCTTCGATGGCGCCCAGCGCCGCCACGCCGGCCCCGCCCGCCCACAGTTGCACCCGGTCCGGCAGCAGCCGGCGCAGGCCCAGCACGGCCGCGCCCACCTGGCGCTTCGGGTAGGCGGCCGAAAAGGACAGGGCGACGATGTCGGCGCCCTGGCGTTCTACCGCGCGCACGATGCTGGCGGGCGGCGTTCCGGTACCGAGGGCGATGCAGCTGGCGCCGTCCAGCGCCAGCAGGATCTCGATCATGCCCAGGCCCAGGCCGTGCGCTTCGCCCGGCAGGCTGGTGAGGAGGATGCGGGGCGCACCGGCGGCCTCGGGCAGGGCCGCGCGCGCGTGGCGCAGGATGCCGGCCATGGTCTCGGTGTACAGGTGTTCCTCGAAGATGTCGAGGCCGCCTTCCGCCCAGCGCGCACCCACGGCCGTGGTGAGCGGGGCCGCCACCTGTTCCACGAAGCGCTCCACGCCCAGGCGCGCCAGCTGCTGGCGCAGGGCGTCGCGCAGCGCGGCCGGGTCGCGCCCGACGCCCGCCAGCAGCGTCTCGACCAGGGCCTGCGCTTGCGTATCGGCGCACATCGCCGCGGCGCGCGGCGCCTGCCGGACGAGCTGCGTCAGTTGCGCATGCTGCAAGCCGGCCAGGCGCCCGGGACGCAGGCCCTGCTCCAGCAGGCGCTTCATCAGGCGCAGGCGCTCGACCTGCTCGAGCGGATAGGCGCGCTGGCCCAGCGCGTCGCGCACCGGCAGCGGAAAACCGTAGCGCTTTTCCCAGGCGCGCAGCACGTCCTTCGACAGCCGGGTCTCGCGCTCCACCGCGTCGATGCCCAGCGTGGCGGGCGCGCCTGGCTGCGTCATGCGATGCTCCAGTCGGCGGCCTTGCCCATGGCGGTGCGCGGCAGTGCGCTGCCGAAAGTGAAGGCCTTGGGCCGCTCGGCCACCGCCAGGCGCGCATCGACCCAGGCGCGCAGTTCGCGCACGAAGTCCTCGCGCGCTTCGCCATGGCCGGCGTGCGGCACGATGAAGGCCTTCAGGCGCAGGCCTTCGTCCGGACGCATGAGGCGCACCGCGGCGTCGGCCACGCCGGGATGGGCGCGCAGCACCTCGCGCACCCGCTCCGGAAAGACGTTGACGCCGCCGACCTGCAGCGCGCCGTCGCAGCGCGCGCCCACGGCAAAGCTGCGCGCGCCGCGCCAGTCCAGCGCGTCCTGGGCCTGCAGGCTGATGGTGGCGCCGCCCGGCACGGCGCGCAGCAGGCCGCGCTCGCCGGCGCCGCGCGCCAGGTAAGGGAACAGGCGGTAGTCTTCGCGCGCCGTACGGCGCCAGCCCAGGCCGCCCGTCTCGGAGCTGCCATAGACCTGGAACAGGGCGGCCAGCCCGGCCTCCTCGGCCGCCGCGGCCACCGGATCGGGGCAGGGCGCCGTCGAGCTGACCCCGAACACGTCCGGGGCGAACGGCGCGCGCGCGGTGCTGACCGCCTCCCAGAACAGCGGGTGGCCGATCACCAGGTCGCCAGGCTGGGTGTAGCGGGCCAGCTGGCCGGGCAGGCGTGCGCGCACGCTCAGCACGTCGTCCGGTCCCAGGCCCAGGTGGCGCGGCAGCAGATGGGAAAACAGGAAGCCGTAGATATGGTGGCTGGGCACGGCCACCAGCAGGCGGCGCCGTCCCGGGAACAGGGAGGCCAGTGCCGCCGCCTCCTGCTCCAGGCACGCCAGTTCGTGGACGCAGCGCTTTGGCTGGCCGCTGCTGCCCGAGGTGCCGAACACGATTTCCTGGTCCCAGTGGGCCAGGGCGGTGGCGGCCAGGTCGGCCCACTCGCCCAGGCTGCGGCGCGCCAGCAGGTAGTCCTCGACCCCGCTGTGCTGCATGCCCAGCGCCGTGGCCAGCACGCCGGCCACGTGCAGCAGTTCGAGCGAATCGAGGCCCAGGTCCTGCTGCAGCGACAGGCTGCCGGTCCAGGCGCCGGGCTCGATGGATGGATCGTGGCGCAGGGCCGCCAGTTCGCCGGCCACCAGGTCGGCGATGTAGCGCAGCAGCGCGGGACGCTGGGTCCACCAGGGGGCAGGGTGCGGCCGGGGCATCGACATCGGTTTACAGGCGCTTGACGAAGATCCAGTAGGTCCCGTCGCTGATCGCCTTCTTCATGTGGATCTTCACCTTGGTCGGCGTCATCTTGTAGTCGAACACGTATTCGAACATGGTGTTGAGGGTTCCGGTGCGCACGCCGGCATCGAACACGCCCTTGAAGCGCGAGGTGTTCGTGCACGGCGCCACGTCACGGAAGAAATTGCTGCCGATGACGGCGCTGGCCTGGCGTCCGGTGATCTGGGCTTCCGCCTCGTTGTAGCGCAGGATGGTACCCTGGGCGTCGAGCTGGATGGCGCCAAAGGCGAGTTGGTCGATCTGCGTCGCCGACATGTTCGTCAGCTTGTTCTCGATGTCGTCTTTGCCGAATGCGATGATGTTCAAGTTACTCATGCTGCCCTTTGGTGAATGGTCGTTTGTCGGGGTTTGTCCAGGACAAAGCGAAATATACATTGCACAATGGAAATAAAACAAGGGATATGGCATGCGGTTGAGGCGTTTGTCCAGGACGAAAGCGGGACAAGGAGGGCGCGGCGCGGCAGCAGGCCGCGGGCCGGGAAAGCAGGACGGCGGGAGCCGCGCTGGCCCCCGCCCGGGACAGGCCGGGCGCACGTGGCGCCCGCGCGGGTCACTCGCCGCGCAGCAGCTCGTTGATGCCGGTCTTGGCGCGGGTCTGGGCGTCCACGCGCTTGACGATCACGGCGCAGTACAGGCTGTACTTGCCATCGCTTGAGGGCAAGCTGCCCGAGACCACGACCGAGCCGCTGGGTACGCGGCCATAGCTGATCTCGCCGGTGGCGCGGTCGTAGATCTTGGTCGACTGGCCGATGTACACGCCCATCGAGATCACCGAGTTCTCCTCGACGATCACGCCTTCCACGATTTCCGAGCGTGCGCCGATGAAGCAGTTGTCCTCGATGATGGTCGGATTCGCCTGCATCGGTTCCAGCACGCCGCCGATGCCGACACCGCCCGACAGGTGCACGTTCTTGCCGATCTGGGCGCAGGAGCCGACGGTGGCCCAGGTATCGACCATCGCGCCTTCGTCGACATAGGCCCCGATGTTGACATAGGACGGCATCAGAACCACGTTCCTGCCGATGAAGCTGCCGCGGCGGGCAACCGCCGGCGGCACCACGCGAAAGCCGCCCTTGGCGAAATCTTCCGGCGTATAGTCGGCGAACTTGGTCGGGACCTTGTCGTAGAACTGGATGTCGCCGGCGCCGACCGGCACGTTGTTCTCGAGACGGAAGGACAGCAGCACGGCCTTCTTGATCCACTGGTTCACGACCCAGCTGCCGCTGTCCTTCTGGGCCACGCGCAGGCTGCCGTTGTCGAGGCCGGCGAGCACGTGGGCAACCGCGTCGCGCACTTCCGCGCTGGCGCTGGCCGGGCTGATTTCCGCGCGCTGTTCCCACGCGGTGTCGATGATGTTCTGGAGTTGTTGGCTCATGATGGTTTGGTGGTTGGTTGGTTCGGTGGCGCTGCCGGTCACAGGCCCTGGCAGAACGCGACGATGCGGTTGGCCGCCTCGAGTCCTTCGTCGACGCCGGCCACGAGGGCCATGCGGATGCGGTTGCGGCCGGGATTCAGGCCGTGCGCTTCGCGCGCAAGGAAGCTGCCCGGCAAAACCGTCACATTATATTCGGCATACAGGCGGCGCGTGAATTCGAGGTCGGACAGGCCGGTGCGGCGCACGTCGGCCCACAGGTAAAAGCCCGCGTCCGGCAGCTCGACGTCCATCACGCGTTTCAGGAGCGGGGTGATGAGCCGGAACTTTTCGCGGTACAGCGCGCGATTGTCCTGCACGTGCTGCTCGTCGTTCCAGGCCGCGCAGGACGCCGCCTGCACCGGCGGCGACATGGCGCCGCCGCTGTAGGTACGGTAGAGCAGGAACTGCTTCAGCAGGCGCGGGTCGCCCGCCACGAAGCCCGAGCGCATGCCGGGCACGTTCGAGCGTTTCGACAGGCTCGAGAACGCCACCAGCCTCGGGTAGGGATGCGCGCCGCCGCTGCGGCCCAGCGCATGCGCCGCCTCCAGCGCGCCCAGCGGCGGCACCGAACCGGCATAGATCTCGGAATAGCATTCGTCGGCCGCGATCGCGAAGCCATACTGGTCGGACAGCGCGAACAGCTGGCGCCAGTCGTCCAGGCCGAGCACGGCGCCGGTCGGGTTGCCCGGCGAGCACACGTACAGCAGTTGCACGCGCTCCCACACCGCGGCCGGCACGCTGCCGTAGTCGGGCGCGAAGTTGCGCCCCGGCTCGGAATTCACGTAATACGGCGTGGCGCCGCACAGCAGGGCCGCGCCCTCGTAGATCTGGTAGAAGGGATTCGGGCTCATCACCAGCGCGTCGCCGCGCGCGCCGTCCACCACGCACTGGGCGAAGGCAAACAGCGCCTCGCGCGAGCCATTGACGGGCAACACCATGGTGGCCGGGTCGAGCGCCGGAATGCCGTAGCGGCGCTCCAGCCAGCCGGCGATCGCCGCGCGCAGCGCTTCGCTGCCATGGGTGCTCGGATAGACCGACAGCCCCGCCATCGCATGCATCAGGGCTTTCTCGATGAAGACGGGTGTCGGATGCTTCGGTTCGCCGATGCCCAGGCTGATCGGGGCGTAGGCGGGATTCGGCGTGACGCCGCTGAACAGCTGGCGCAGTTGTTCGAATGGGTAGGGATGGAGCTGGGCGAGATGGGGATTCACGTCGGTACCGGCGGCTGCAATGTGGAGATTCGGACAATTATAGCCCCACCAGGATGGCGCGTTCGGCCACTGACCAGTCCTGCGTGCCCCTGCGCGGCGCGCCGCGGCGCATGGCCGGGGCCGCGCTATGTCCGCTTTTGCACGGAACGCGCGCTTGCCCTCCCGTATGCTGGAAGCCTGCCTTACGCCCTGGTTCGAAACATGAAAACGCCCGATTCCGCCCGTCCCGCCGCCGCGCCTCCTGTTTCCGCGGCGGAAGGGCCGCGGCGCGGCGCGGCCTTGTCGCTGGCCGCCTGGAAGCAGTTCCTCGCCGTTGCCCGGCCCTACTGGCTCGGCGAGCAGAAAGGCCAGGCCTGGACCCTGCTGGTGCTGCTGCTGGTGCTGATGCTGGTCGAGACCCGGCTCGCGGTGCTGCTGAACGAACAGGCCGGCGAGATGACCTCGGCCCTGGCCGGGCGCGAGGGCGGGCGTTTCTGGCAGACGGTGCGCGCCTGCCTGCTGGTGCTGGCCTTCGCCGTCCCCGTCTATGCGCTGTACTACTTCATGCGCGACCTGTTCGCCAACCAGTGGCGGCGCTGGCTCACCGGGCGCTTCCTGGATGGCTACCTGCGCGAACGCACCTACTATTCCCTCGGCGCGGACGGCGCGATCGACAACCCTGACCAGCGCATCAGCGAAGACATCAACAGTTTCACCGGCCGCTCGATCCACTTCCTGCTGGTCTTCATCGGTGCGCTGATGCAGCTGGTGGCCTTCAGCGCCGTGCTGTGGTCGATCTCGCAGCTGCTGGTGGGCGTGCTGGTCGTGTATGCGCTGGCGGGAACCGTGGGCGCCCTCTACCTGTTTGGCAATCCCTTGATCAGGCTGAACTTCTGGCAGCTGCGGCGCGAGGCGGATTTCCGCTTCAACCTGATGCGCCTGCGCGAGAATGCCGAATCGATCGCCTTCTACCGCGGCGAATCCCAGGAGCGGGCCCGCATCGACGCCAGCTTCGACGGGGTGTTCCGCAATTTCGCTCGCCTGATCCGCAAGCAGTGCGCGCTGAACGTGTTCCAGCGCGGTTTCAGCCAGCTGACCCTGGTATTGCCGGGCATGATCCTGGCCGAGCGCGTGCTGGCGGGCCAGATGGAAGTGGGACGGGCGGTGCAGGCCGCGGGCGCGTTTACCGCCGTGCTGGGCGCGGTGGGGGTGATCGTCGACAATTTCGAGAGCCTGAGCCGCTTCGTGGCGGGCATCGAGCGCCTGCAGGCGCTGGCGCGGCTGGTGCTGCCGGATGCGGGTGGCACCCGGGGCACAGCTAAGACCGCGGCCAAGGCGCCGCGCATCCAGACCCTGCCCGCCGCGCACCTGAGCCTTGACCGGCTGACCCTGCACCCGCCGCAGTCGGACCGGGTCCTGGTGCGGGAACTGAGCCTGGCCTTGCGGCCCGGCGACGCGCTCCTGATCACGGGCGAAAGCGGCTGCGGCAAGAGTTCGCTGCTACGCGCCATCGCCGGCCTGTGGTGCCATGGCAGCGGCACCATCCACCGTCCGGCACTGGACCAGTTCTTCTTCCTGCCCCAGCAACCCTACCTGCAGGCCGGCACCCTGCGCAGCCAGCTTGCCTATCCGAGCCCGGACTCGCCGCTGGACGACGCCGCCCTGCTGGAGATCCTCGACCAGGTGCAATTGCCGCGCCTGGCCGAACGGGTGGGCGGGCTGGACGCCGTGCAGGACTGGGAAAAGCTGCTCTCGGTGGGCGAGCAGCAGCGCCTGGCGTTTGCCCGGGTGCTGGTGCACCGGCCGGCCATCGTGGTGCTGGACGAGGCGACCAGCGCCCTCGACAGTGGCAGCGAAGCGGCGCTCTATGCGCGCTTGCGCGACAGCGGCGCGACCCTGGTCAGCATCGCCCACCGCGCGGCCGTGCTGCGCCACCATACCCACGTCCTGCACCTGATGGGGGAAGGGCGCTGGGAATCGATGGAAGCCGGCGCCTATGCCTTCGATGGCGCGGCGGGCAGGGTGCGCAGCAGCGCGGGCCGCCCGGCCGACATCGCGGCATAATGCATGACAATGCCACCCTTGAGAAAGACGAGCGCCTCTGATGAGCACCAGGCTGGAACGACGCTTGTTCTGGTGCGCCGCGGCGGCGATGCTGGCGCTCTGCCTGTACGCCGCGCTCGGCTTGCTGCAGGCCGGCAGCGTGTATGCCGGCGAGCGGGCTCGGCATAACTTGCGCTTCTGGGGTGTGATCAGCCTGGCGAGCCTTGTCGGTAGCGTGCTGTTCAGTGTTTGCGCCATGCGTGCCGGGACAGCCGCGCGCCGGCAAGGGGAGAAGGGCTAGCGTTCTCGCCAGGCCCGCTCAGGCCGGACCGCCGTCAGCGTCATCGTCGGCTGCGCTGGTATCGCTGTCCGGGCGCCGGTTGTCGTTGCCGCTCCTGGCCTCGACCGGGCGGATGCCGCGCCGCGCCAGTCCTTCGCGCAGCAGGAACTCGATCTGCGCATTCACACTGCGCAGGTCGCGCGCGGCAAGCCGCTGCAGTTCATCCCACAGCGCGGGGTCGATCCGCAGCGGATACGCTTTTTTGCCTGGACTCGCCATGCTGTACGGTCAGTTGTAGAGGGTGCCCGTGTTCACGATCGGCTGGGTTTCCTTGTCCGAGCACAGTACCACGAGCAGGTTGCTGACCATCGCCGCCTTGCGCTCGTCGTCCAGCTCGACGATGCCGCGCTCGGACAAGCCCTTCAGCGCCGCCTCCACCATGCTCACGGCGCCGTGCACGATCTTGGCGCGGGCGCTGATGATGGCCTCGGCCTGCTGGCGGCGCAGCATGACCTGGGCGATCTCGGCGGCATAGGCCAGATGGGTCAGCTTGGCGTCGAGCACCTCGACCCCGGCGGCTTCGAAGCGTGCCTGCAGTTCGCGCTGCAGCGCATCGGCCACCACGTCCATCCCGGCGCGCAGCGTGGTCTCGTCCTGGTGCAGGTCTTCGCCCTCGTCGTAGGCATACTGCGAGGCCAGGTGACGCAGCGCGGCCTCGGCCTGGATCGCGACGTAGCGCTCGAAATCGTCGACCTCGAACACCGCCTGGGCCGTGTCGCGCACGCGCCAGACCACCGCCGCGCTGATCTCCACCGGGTTGCCGCGCTTGTCGTTGACCTTGATGGTCGGGACATTGAAGTTGCGGGCGCGCAGCGACAGGCGGCGCTTCACGTAGAGCGGGAAGGCCCAGCGCAGGCCCTCGCCGCGGTCGGTGCCGATGTACTTGCCAAACAGGGTCAGGATCGCGCTCTCGTTCGGCTGCAGCATGAACAGGCCGGTAAAGCACAGTACCCCGGCCAGGCCCAGCGCCACGCTGGCCAGGAAGGCGAACGGGCCGGTACCGCCATTGAACAGCCAGGCCGCGGCCGCCAGCAGGACGATGCCGGCGCCGGCTGCGAGGTAGCCGTTTGCGGACGAGAATGCCTTTTCGCGGCGGGAGGGGGCTGCATGCATGGTCGTTTCCTTCGCTGATGAATGACATTAAAGTGATATCACTTTAGGATCACTTAAATTTAATGTCAAGCAATTTTCAGCGTGCGGAAAGGCGTGCGCACCCAAGGCGGCGAAACTCTCGAAGGACCATGAAAACCAGCTTTACCCATAATGAAATGCGGAGTTCAGGCGGGCTATCTGGCCATGTAAGCTTGTCGTATCAGGAACTCGTCTATTGCTTCGTATGCGCGCTGTCGAACCGCCTTGTCAGGATTAGGGAATCCACTATCCGACTGCCCTTTGGGGGTAAACATATGTCCAACATCGTCATAAACATGGAGTTCCGAGACGTTCCCGGCGGCTTTCATTCGCTCATGAAATTTCTTGACCGCTCTAAGAGGGGTGACTGTGTCGTCTCGGCCTGTAACGATAATGGTTGGTGGTAGCGATGGTCCCACATGTTCTGCCGGGGAGAAGTTCTCGGTCTTTGTACCAAGAGGGAACAAGGAACTGAAATGGCCGTCATCTACAACCGATACCGCTGGCGACACTAGCGCTAACAGACTTGGACGCTGATCGTCATCCTTTGCGAAAATCGCCGCCGATGCTGCGAGATGCGCGCCTGCGGACCAACCAAGCGCCGCCACGCGATCCGGGTCGAGACCGAGCGTCGTGGCGTTTGTACGTACCCACCTGATCGCAGCCATTGCATCGTCCACGGCGTCGGCAGGTGTAGCCGTTTTTTTGTCGGACAATCTGTACTGGGCAACAATTGTCACCAATCCTTTGCAGGCATAACGGTTGACAAGGCCAAACGCCCATGATGGATCACCCATTGTCCATCCACCCCCATGAAAAATCACAATCGCCGGCCGGGGCGTTTTGATGTGGTGGGGCGGTGAGAATACATGGACCTTAAGTGGGCCGGCCGCTGTTTGCCTAAAAGCGAACTCTGTCTCGGTCGGCGTGCATGGACTGGCCGAGTGCGCCTCAGGCAGCATGCAGATGAACACGGCTGCCACGACGACAACCCGAGCGATTTTATGCATTCTTGTCCCTAAAAAATAGTTTTTTACGGCTACTTTAACCTGCTTTCGTTATAAAGCGTTTCATCAATTTGCACAGACCTCGTTAGAAATATTGCAAGCGCTGGTTCCGTCACCGGACTGCATCACATGGCGGCATCGCGCCAAGCGCCCGGATTCATACCCGACCACTCGCGAAACGCGTGCGTAAAAGCGCTCTGCTCCTGGTAGCCGAGCAGGAAGGCGATGTCCGCCAGCGGCAAGCGGCGCTGGCGCAGGTAGGCCCGGGCCAGTTCGTAGCGGACGCCGTCCAGCACGTCCTGGAAGCTGCAACCATTGCCGGCCAGGCGGCGCTGCAGCGTGCGCGGCGCCATGCCGAGCCGCGCCGCCACCGCCGCTAGCCGCGCACCGCCCTGGGGCAGTACATCGAGCACCGCGGCGCGCACCTGGGCCGCCAGTCCGGTGCCGTCCTTGCCGCGCTCTTCCAGCAGGCGCTCGGCATGCTGGCGCAGTACCGGGTACAGGCTGGGGTCCGCGTTCGGCACCGGCGTCGCCAGCAGCGCGGCGTCGAAACGCGCCACGTTGGCCGGCGCACCGAAGCATGGCTGCACACCCAGCACGCGCAGGTATTCGCCTGGCTCGCCCCGGCCGGCATGGGTAAATGCGAGCGCGCGCGGCGCCAGGGGGCGACCGGCCAGCCAGCTGCCGAACACGCGGATGCCGGCGAACACGCTCTCGACCAGGTGGCGCGATGCGGCCGGATAGTGGCTGCTCCACGCGTACTGCGCCTCGGCCCCGTCCAGCGCCAGCCGCGAGCGGCCCAGGTCGTGCGCCAGCTGTTCGTAGCGCAGGGTCTGTTCCAGCGCCTGGCCGAAGTCGCGGCAGGCCATCAGGACCATCCCGTAGGCGGTGAAAGTGGCCGGGCGCACCCGCTCGCCCACGTGCAGGCCGAAGTGCGGGTCGGCGGCCAGGCGCGCGCCGGTGTCGAGCAGGGCCAGGTAGTCGCTCGCGGCCAGCGGCCCGGCCCCGAGCGTGGCGGTAGCCAGCCCGGCGCCGCGCGCCAGCTGCCCGGCGTCGATGCCGCGCGCGGCGGCCGCTTCGAGTAGCGGCTGCAGGTAGGCGGCGCTGACGGCGCCGTGCAGCCGGCCGCCGTCAAGACCGGCCGCTGGCGCATTCGAACAAGGCTGTGGCATGAAAGCGCAATACGGTTGAGGAAAGAGGTCCTATTCTGGCGCGAATGGCATGATCGAGTCCACAAGCAAAATCACGGGAGGGAGCGATGCGGCGCTGGAATGGCTGGGGAGACGAGGCGGTCGGGATGGCGCTGGACGACAACGCGCTGGCCTTCCTGGCGCGCCAGGTGGGAGCGGGCAGGGCGCCGCAGGACGTCAGCTTCGAGGCGGCCTGCGCGGGCCTGGCGCCGGGGCGGCTGCCGCCGCATCCGCTGGTCGACGCCAGCGCGCGCACCCGGCTGTTGCATGCGCTGGGCCAGAGCCTGCCCGACTGGCTGCGCCTGCGCTACGGACGCGTCGATACGGCGCCCGACGGCGTCGCGTTTCCCGAATCCGGGGAGCAGGTGCGCGACCTGTTCGCCTTCGCCGCTGCCCATGGCGCGGCCGTGATCCCCTACGGCGGCGGCACCAGCGTGGCCGGCCATCTTACCGTGCCCAATGGCGGGCGCCCGGTGCTGACGATCGCCATGGGCCGCATGCGCGCCATGCTCGCGCTCGACCCCGAGGCCCGGCTGGCGCGCTTCGGCGCCGGCGTCAGCGGCCCCGACCTGGAAGCCCAGCTGCGCGCGCACGGCTATACGCTGGGGCACTTTCCGCAATCCTTCGAATACTCGACCTTGGGCGGCTGGGTGGCGACCCGCTCCTCCGGCCAGCAGTCGCTGCGCTACGGGCGCATTGAAGGCCTGTTCGCGGGCGGACGCGTCGAGACGCCCCAGGGGCCGCTCGAGATCCCGACCTTTCCCGCCTCCAGCGCCGGCATCGACCTGCGCGAGATGGTGCTCGGCTCCGAAGGGCGGCTCGGTATCCTCACCGAGGCCACGGTGCGGGTCAGCCGGCTGCCCGAGGTCGAAGCCTTCCACGCCGTGTTCTTCCCCGGCTGGGATGCGGCGCTGGCGGCGGTGCGGGCGCTGGCCCAGGGCGGGCTGCCGCTGTCGATGCTGCGCCTGTCGAACGCGGTCGAGACCAGTACCATGCTGACCCTGGCGGGCCACACGCGCGCCGTGCGCCTGCTGGAAGCCTGGCTGGCGCTGCGCGGCTGCCGGGACGGCAAGTGCATGCTGCTGGTCGGCGCCAGCGGGGCACGCGCGCAGGCGCGGCCGGCCCTGCGCGCGGCGCTCGGGCTGGCGCGGCGCCACGGCGGCGTGCACGCGGGCCGCGGCCTGGGCGAGCGCTGGCGCCGCAAGCGCTTTCGCAGCGTCTACCTGCGCAACGCGGCCTGGGCGCATGGCTACGCGATCGACACGGTGGAGACGGCGCTCGACTGGCCACGCGTGACGCCGGCGATGCGGGCGATCGAGGCGGCGGCGGCTGCCGCCCTGCAGGGCTGGGGCGAACGGGTGCACGCCTACAGCCACCTGTCGCACCTGTACCCGCAAGGCGCCAGCGTGTATTCGACCTTCGTGTTCCGCCTGTCGGGCAGCTTCGAGACGGACCTGGCGCGCTGGCGCCGCCTGAAGGACGGCGTGTCGGATGCGATCGTCCAGGCAGGCGGCACCATCAGCCACCAGCACGGCGTCGGCCTCGACCACGCGCCCTGGCTCGGGCACGAGAAGGGCGCGCTCGGCCTGGGTGCGATGGCCGCCCTGTTCCGCCACTTCGATCCGGACGGGCGCATGAACCCGGGCAAGCTGGTGGCGCCATGACGCGCCCACGTTCCGGGCTGGACCTGCTGGTGGTCGGCGGCGGCATCACCGGCGCCGGCATCCTGCTGGAGGCGGCGCGCCGTGGCCTGAAGGCCCTGCTGGTCGAGCAGCGCGACTTCGCCTGGGGCACCTCGAGCCGCTCGTCCAAGCTGGTGCACGGCGGCCTGCGCTACCTGGCTGAGGGACGGTTGCGCCTGACGCGCGAATCGGTGCGCGAGCGCGAGGCGCTGCTGCGCGACGCGCCCGGCCTGGTCGAGCCGCAAGGCTTCGCCTTCCCCGACGCCGGCGGCGATCCGCGCCGCCGGCGCAGGCTGCTCGCCGGCCTGGCCGTGTACGACCTGCTTGCGGGCCGCCGCGAGCGCCACTGGTTCGATCCCGCCGAGTTCCAGATGCTGGCGCCGAACGTGCGCGGCGCGGGGCAGGTGGGCGGTGTCTGCTATACCGACGCCAGGACCGACGACGCGCGCCTGGTGCTGCGCGTGCTGGACGAGGCACGCCGCCATGGCGCCGAGGCGCGCAACTATGTGGCGCTGGGCGCGCTGCTGCGCGAGGGCGGCCGGGTGCGCGGCGCGCTGCTGCGCGACGCCCGCACCGGCGCGGCCAGCGAGGTGGCGGCGCGGGTCGTGGTGAACGCCACCGGGGCCTGGGCCTGCGCCACCGGCGGCCAGGTGCCGCTGGACGGCGCGCCGCGCCTGCGGCCGCTGCGCGGCAGCCACCTGGTGCTGCCGGCCTGGCGCCTGCCGCTGGCGCAGGCGGTGAGCCTGATGCATCCCGCCGACGGCCGGCCCGTGTTCGCTTTTCCATGGGAGGGCGTGACCCTGGCCGGCACCACCGACGTCGACCACCGCGAGGGCCTGGCGCACGAGGCGCGCATCACGCGCGCCGAATTCGACTACCTGATGGCGGCCCTGCGCGCCCAGTTTCCCCACCTGGGGTTGGCCGATGGCGACGTGCTGGCCACCTATGCGGGGGTGCGTCCCGTGCTCGACGGCGGCAGCCGCGGCGCGCCGTCGCGCGAGAACCGCGAGCACGTGGTGTGGGACGAGCCTGGCCTGGTCGCCGTCACCGGCGGCAAGCTCACCACCTTCCGCGTGATCGCGCGCGACGTGCTGCGCCGGGTCGCGCGCCAGCTCCCGGAATGGCAGGGCGGGCGGGCGGAGGCGGCGCCTTGCCCGCTGTTCGCGCCCTCCACCCAGCCGTCCGCGCCACACGTACGGCCCGGCGCGCCGGTGCTGCAGCGCCTGGCCGGACGCCACGGCCACCACGCGCAGGCCCTGGTCGATGCGGCCGGTCCCGGCGAGCTGGAAGCCGTGCCGGGCACCCTCACGCCCTGGGCCGAGCTGCGCTGGGCGGCGCGCCACGAGGCCGTGTTCCACCTGGAAGACCTGCTGCTGCGCCGCACCCGCCTCGGCCTGCAGCTGGCCGCCGGCGGCGCCGGCCAGCTGGCCCGCATCCGCGCCATCTGCCAGCCGGAACTCGGCTGGGACGATGCGCGCTGGGCCGCCGAGCAGGAGGCCTACCTGGCCTTGTGGGCGGCGCAGCACGGCATCCCGGCCGGGAGCACCCATGCATGAGCCGCTGATCCTCGCCATCGACAACGGCACGCAAAGTGTGCGGGCGCTGCTGTTCGACCTGCGCGGCGAGCTGGTGGCCAAGGCGCAGGTGCCGCTGCAGGACTACACCAGCCCCCATCCCGGCTGGGCCGAGCACGACCCGGAAGGCTTCTGGCGCGCCCTGTGCCTGGCCTGCCGCCGCCTGTGGGCGGAGCCCGGCGCCGACCGGGCCCGCATCGCTGGGGTTGCCGTCACCACCCAGCGCGGCACCGTCATCAACCTCGACCGCGCGGGGCGGCCGCTGCGTCCCGCCATCACCTGGCTCGACCAGCGCCGCACCGACGAGGTGCCGCCGGTCGGTGCGCTGTGGCGCGCCGCCTTCAAGCTGGCGCGGGTGGATGGCACGGTGAACTACTTCCGCGGCGAGGCCGAGATCAACTGGATCCGCGCCCACCAGCCGGAGGTCTGGCGCGCCACCGACAAGTTCCTGCTGCTGTCGGGCTACCTGAACTGGCGCCTGTGCGGCCGCTTCGCCGACTCGTCCGGCTCGCAGGTGGCCTACCTGCCATTCGACTACCGGCGCCGGCGCTGGGCCGGCCGGCGCGACTGGAAGTGGCAGGCGCTGGCGGTGGAGCCGCACATGCTGCCCGAGCTGGCCGAGCCGGGCGCGCGGCTGGGCGAGATCGGCGCCGCGGCGGCACGGGACACCGGCATTCCGCAGGGGCTGCCGCTACTGGCGGCGGCCGCCGACAAGGCCTGCGAGGTGCTGGGCGCCGGCTGCGCCGCGCCCCATGTCGGCTGCCTGAGCTACGGCACCACGGCCACCATCAACGCCACGACCACCCGCTACCTGGAGGCGACGCCCTTCGTGCCGCCCTATCCGGCGGCGCTGCCCGGCGCCTACAGCGTGGAAGTGCAGGTGTTCCGGGGCTACTGGATGGTCAACTGGTTCAAGGAGCAGTTCGGCCACCACGAGCAGGCGCGCGCCCTGCTGGAAGACGTGGCGCCGGAACGCCTGTTCGACGAGCTGGCGCGGGCGGTGCCGCCCGGCGCGATGGGGCTGATGCTGCAGCCCTACTGGACGCCCGGCATCCGGGTGCCGGGGCGCGAGGCCAAGGGCGCGATCATCGGCTTCGGCGACGTGCACACCCGGGCCCACGTGTACCGCGCGATCCTGGAAGGCCTGGCCTATGCGCTGCGCGAAGGGAAGGAGCGCATCGAACGCCGCGGCGGCGCGCGCATCACCGAGCTGCGCGTGTCGGGCGGCGGCTCCCAGAGCGACGTGGCAATGCAGCTCACCGCCGACATCTTCGGCCTGCCCACCGCCCGGCCGCACGTGCACGAGACCTCGGGCCTGGGCGCGGCGATCGATGCGGCGGTGGGACTCGGTTTGCATCCGGACTTCGACGCCGCGCTGCGCGCCATGACCCGGGTCGGGCGGGTGTTCGAGCCCGATGCGGCGAGCCAGGCCGTCTACGAGCGCCTGTACCGCGAGGTGTACCTGAAGATGTACCGCCGGCTGCGGCCGATGTACCGCGACATCGCGCGCATCACCGGCTACCCCCAGCGCGTGTGAGGTAAAGGCGCGCTCAGCGCGCCAGCGCGCGCTGCAGGGTTTCCCACGTATAGCCGCCCTCGACGGCCAGCACCCGGTTGCGTCCGGCCGCCTTGGCGTCGTACATGGCGCGGTCGGCGGCCAGGAACAGCGAGCGGATGTCGTCGAACAGGCTGGGCACGAAGCTGGCCGCGCCCACGCTGACGGTGACGAAGTCCGAGGTGGGCGAGCGCGGATTGGGCACGCGCAGGCGCTCGATGTCGGCGCGGATCGATTCGGCCAGCTTGGCCGCGCCGGCATGCGGCGTGTCCGGCAGTAGCAGCACGAATTCCTCGCCGCCGTAGCGCGCCGCCAGGTCGGTGGCGCGCAGGGCGTGCGCCTGCAGGGTGCTGGCCACGGCCTGCAGGCACTGGTCGCCGGCGGCGTGGCCCAGCAGGTCGTTGTACAGCTTGAAGTGGTCCACGTCCAGCACCAGCAGCGACAGCGGACGCGCGCTGCGCACCGCGCGCTGCCATTCGCGCTCGAGGCAGGTGTCGAACTGGCGCCGGTTGGCGATGCCGGTCAGCGGGTCGGCCAGGGCCGCGCGCTGCAGCGCGGTCTCGGACTGCTTGTGATGGGTGATGTCGTGCAGCAGGGCGACGTGGAGCTGCTCGCCCGAGGCCATCGCCGACAGGCTCAGGTCCATCGCGCGCAGGCCGCCGTCGGGCTGCTGGAGCAGTACCTCGCGGGTGCCGCGACAGCGCGCTTCGCCACTGCCACTGTCACGCTGGGCCTGCGGCGCATGCTTGCTGAAATAGGCCGTGTAGTCGGCAGCGGCGGTGCCGGCCAGCAGGGCGGCCAGCGGGCGGCCCGCCAGTTCGGCCTCGCGGTAGCCCAGGCAGCGCTCGGCGGCCGGGTTGGCGTACTGGATGCGGCCATCCGGGCCGAGCAGCAGCAGGCCTTCGTCCATCCCTTCGACGATCATGCTCAGGCGGCGCGCCTGCTGGGTATCGGAGCGGCTCGCCGAGCGGGCCTTGAGCTGGGCGCGCACCCGCGCACAGACTTCGAGCGGACGCAGCGGCTTGGCGATGTAGTCGGCGGCGCCCGCGTCGAAGCCCGCCACGATGTCGCCGGTGTCGGAGCAGGCGCTGACGAAGATCACCGGGATGTCGGCGGTGGCCGGGTTGTCCTTCAGGCGGCGGCAGGTCTGCAGGCCGTCCAGTCCGGGCAGGACGACATCGAGCAGGATCAGGTCGGGCTGGACCCGCTGCGCCAGGTCGAGCGCACGCTCGCCGGAGATCGCGACGAAGGTACGGTAGCCCTGGCCGCGCAGCATGTCGTGCAGCAGGCCCAGGCTGGCAGGCGCGTCGTCGACGACCAGGATCGCGGCCTGGGGCGGGAGCGCGGCGTCGGCGGCGGAACCTGCGCAAGGGCGCGCGGACTGGTATGCGGCGGGAGGCTCGGCGGCAGCCGCGAGCCCTGGAGCGGGGTGCTTCATACTGTAGCTGGATAAAACCGGGTTCAGGCCGAAGGTGACTGTCGGTGATCATACCTTGATCATCGAACCCTGCGGCAACTTGTGTTGCCGATTATCCACGAATGCTACAAATATCGTAGCGATGCCCGGGCTACGCACTGCGCGGCCCGGGCGGAGACTTACAGCATGTCCTTGATCAGCTTGCCGAGGATGGCGATGCCCTCGCGGATGCGTTCCGGCGGCACGGTCACGAAGGACAGGCGCAGGGTATTGGTTTCCGGTTCGTTGGCGTAGAATGGCGCGCCCGGCACGAAGGCCACGCGCGCGGCCAGCGACTGGTCCAGCAGCTTCATGGCGTCGATGCTCTTCGGCAGCGTGACCCAGATGAACATGCCGCCTTCCGGCCTGGTCCAGGTGACGCTGGCCGGGAAGTGTTCCTGCATCGCGTCCAGCATCACCTGGCACTGGTCGCCGTACAGCTTGCGGATGGTCGGGATGTGCTGGTCCAGGAAGCCATCCTTGACCACCTCGTGCACGACCATCTGGGTCAGCTGGGCGGTGTGCAGGTCGGCTGCCTGCTTGGCCAGCTCGAGGCGGCGCACCAGCGGCAGCGGGGCGCACACGTAGCCGAGGCGGATGCCCGGGGTCAGCACCTTCGAGAAGGAGCCCATGTAGATGACGCCGTCCGGGTTCATCGCGACCATCTTCGGCATCGGCTCGCCGCGGTAGGACAGGGTGCCGTAAGGGTCGTCTTCGATCAGCGGCAGGCCCAGGCGGGCGCAGGTCTCGACCAGCTCCTGGCGGCGTTCGAGCGACAGCGTGCGGCCGGTCGGGTTCTGGAAGTTCGGCAGCGCGTACAGCAGGCGCGCGCCTTGCGCCACGCCTTCGATCGAGGACGGCACCAGGCCATGGTCGTCCGTCACGACGGACTTGAATTCAGGACGGTAGACCGAGAAGGCCTGCAGGGCGCCCAGGTAGCTCGGGGTCTCGACCAGCACCCGGCTGCCTTCGTCGATCAGCACCTTGCCCAGCAGGTCGAGGGCCTGCTGCGAGCCGGAGGTCATCAGGATCTGTTCCGGCAGGATGCGGCTGCCTTCCGTGGACAGCGAATTGGCGATCCATTCCCGCAGCGGGGCGTAGCCATCGGTCGGGCCATACTGCAGCGCGACCTTGCCGGTCTCGCTCAGGACCTTGTCATACGCTTCTTTCATGCGCTCGACCGGGAAGGTGGCCGGCGAAGGCAGGCCGCCCGCGAAGGAGATGATCTCCGGACGCTGGGTGATCTTCAGGATTTCGCGGATGAACGAGCTTTGCAGCTGCTGGGCGCGCTCCGAGAACTGCCACTGGATGGGATGGGGATTGTCGATTTTCATACTGGTCTCACAGGAAGGGCCGCACGGGTAGTGCCGGGCCATTATAAAGCACGCCGGTAGGCTGCTTCAGGGAAGGACCGGGCCGGGTAGGCCCAGCCCGCAAGCGGTATTGCGGCTTTACCCGCCCTCAGGCGACTTCGGCGATCAGTTCGATCTCGACGCAGGTGCCGCGCGGCAGCGAGGCGACGCCGAAGGCCGAGCGGGCATGCTTGCCGGCTTCGCCGAACACGTCGCCGATCAGCTCCGAGCAGCCGTTGGTGACCAGGTGCTGCTCGTTGAAGTCCGGGGTCGAGGCGACCAGGCTCATCACCTTGACGATGCGCTTGACGCGGTTCAGGTCGCCGCCGACGGCTTCCTGCAGGGTGCCCATCAGGTCGATGGCGACCGAGCGCGCCGCAAGCTGGCCGTCGGCGGTGGTCTTGTCCTTGCCCAGGATGCCGGCGATCGGCGAGCCGTCGGGATTCTTGGCGATGTGGCCCGACAGGAAGACCAGGTTGCCGGTCTGTACGTACATGACGTAGGCGGCGGCCGGGGTGGCCGGCGCGGCCAGGGTGATGTTCAGTTCCTTCAGTTTGTCGTAGACGGACATGCTAGTTCCAGGTTGCAGTGGATGAAACCGGTATTGTACGACTTGCCCGCCGCCCTGCCCATCCTTGCGTGTTGCGGCCTGCCGGCCGCTTCAGCGGGACGGCGCCGGGCGGCTGGCGATGCGCTGCGCCAGCGCGTCATGCAGGTCTTCGCCCGACTGGCCGGCCGCGCGGATCGCCGCCAGGATCGCACTGGCATCGCGGCCGCCCGGACGGGAAGCCTCGGCCAGGCCCCAGGTGCGCGCCGCCCGGCTGCCGCTGCGGCAATAGATCATCAGCTTGCCGGGACTGGCCGCCAGCGCCGCTCCGAGGCGCTCGACCGCCTCGTCGGGAATCGCGCCGGGACGTACCGGGATGTAGCGAAAGCCCAGGCCCTGGGCCGCGGCGGCGGCCGCCATGGTGCCCGAGGAAGGCTGGTCCGGGCCTTCGCCGTCCGGGCGCAGGGCGATGATGGCGGTATAGCCTTGCGCCTTCAGCCCGGCCAGGTCGGCTTCGCGCAGCTGGCCGGCGACGGCGATGCCGGGCGCGATCTCGGCGCTGCGCACTGATTCGGCCGCGGCTGGAGCGGCTGGAGCGGCAGGCGCGGCGGCGGCCGGGACACTGGCGCCGAGCAGGCTGCCGGCGAACAGGAAAGTGATGAAAGAAAATTTCATTTTTGCACTCCAAACGTTAGAAAATTTCCAAGAGATAAAACTCTTGAATTATCTGTACTCATCCCAATCTCGCAGCAGTCTAGCAACCAACCCACCCATGAGGAAATAAAATGGCAGTCGCCGAAAAAGAAACCCTTGGCTTCCAGGCAGAAGTAAAACAGCTGCTGCAACTGATGATCCACTCCTTGTACTCGAACAAGGAAATCTTCCTGCGCGAACTGATCTCGAATGCTTCCGACGCGGCCGACAAGCTGCGCTTCGAGGCGATCAACAACGACGCCCTGTACGGCAACGACCACGAACTGAAGATCCGGGTCAGCTTCGACAAGGAAGCGCGCACCATCACCATATCCGACAACGGCATCGGCATGAGCCGCGAGGAAGTCATCTCGCACCTGGGTACCATCGCCAAGTCGGGCACCAAGGAATTCTTCAGCAAGCTGTCGGGCGACCAGCAGCAGGATGCGGCCCTGATCGGCCAGTTCGGCGTGGGCTTCTACTCGGCCTTCATCGTGGCCGACCGCGTCATCGTCAATACCCGCCGCGCCGGCGCCTTCGCCTCCGAAGGCGTGCGCTGGGAATCGACCGGCGAGGGCGACTACAGCCTCGAATCGATCGAGAAGGCCGGCCGCGGCACCGACGTGATCCTGCACCTGCGCGCCGGCGAGGAAGAGCTGCTCTCGTCCTGGAAGCTGAAATCCATCATCCGCAAGTATTCCGACCACATCTCGCTGCCGATCGTGATGCAGAAGGAGGAGTGGGACGAAGAGAAGAAGGCCACCGTCCTGAAGGACGAGCTCGAGACCGTGAACCAGGCCAGCGCGCTGTGGGCCCGCTCGAAATCGGACATCACCGAGGAGCAGTACAACGAGTTCTACAAGCACGTCTCGCACGACTTCCAGGATCCGCTGGCCTACACCCACAACCGGGTCGAGGGCCGCAGCGAATACACGCAGCTGCTGTATGTGCCGGCCCATGCCCCGTTCGACCTGTGGGACCGTAACAAGCGCGCCGGCATCAAGCTGTACGTGAAGCGCGTGTTCATCATGGACGATGCCGAGCAGCTGATGCCGACCTACCTGCGCTTCATCAAGGGCGTGATCGATTCAAGCGACCTGCCGCTGAACGTCTCGCGCGAGATCCTGCAGGAGTCGCGCGACGTGAAGGTGATCCGCGAAGGCTCGACCAAGCGCGTGCTGGGCATGCTGGAAGAGATGGCGAACTCGGAAGAGCAGGCCGGCAAGGACAAGTACGCGAGCTTCTGGAAGGAGTTCGGCCAGGTGCTGAAGGAAGGCATCGGCGAGGACGCGGCCAACAAGGACCGCATCGCCAAGCTGCTGCGCTTTGCCTCGACCGCGGGCGAGTCCGACGCCCAGACCGTCTCCTTCGGCGACTACGTCGGCCGCATGAAGGAAGGCCAGGACAAGATCTACTACGTCACCGCCGACAGCTACACCGCCGCGAAGAACAGCCCGCACCTCGAGATCTTCCGCAAGAAGGGCGTCGAAGTGCTCCTGATGACGGACCGCGTCGACGAATGGATGCTGTCCTTCCTCTCCGAGTTCGAGGGCAAGGAACTGGTCTCGGTGGCCAAGGGCGGCCTCGACCTGGGCGCGCTGGAAGACGAAGCCGAGAAGAAGGAGCACGCCGAGACGGAAGCCGGCTACAAGGATCTGGTCGAGAAGATGAAGGGCGCACTTGGCGACAAGGCCAAGGACGTGCGCGTCACCTTCCGCCTGACCGATTCGCCGGCCTGCCTGGTCGCAGACGAGAACGAATTGTCGGGCAACCTGCTGCGCATGCTGAAGGCGGCCGGCCAGAACGCGCCGGAATCGAAGCCGATCCTGGAAATCAACCCGAACCACCCGCTGGTACAGCGCCTCAAGTACGAGGACGCGGAAGGCGGACGCTTCGGCGACTGGTCGCACATCCTGTTCGACCAGGCCATGCTGGCCGAGGGCGGCAGCCTGAGCGACCCGGCCAGTTTCGTGAGGCGCCTGAACGAGATGCTGCTGGCGGCGAAGTAAGCGCTGCACCTGTCATGCGAACCGGGGCCCGTGCCCCGGTTTTTTTTCGTCTTGGTCGCGGCATGGGCACGCGCAGGTCGCCGTGGCGCTGGCGTGGTTTGAACGCGTGGGCGGCGTTGCATGTACGGCCCGGCAAATGGCGAAGGTGGAGCCGCCCACCCTACGGCTGGGTGCGTAGGGTGGGCGGCTCCATCGCGCATCTGGCGTCGCCCGCTTCCCGTGCGCCGCCCGCGCGTTCAATTCCCGCCCGCAGTCCCGGGCGTATCATCGATTCCAACGGCCCTCACAGGTGGCGCGTCTCCGCTGGCGGGCGTACCCACTCGTCGTTCCTTCCATCCAGGTAGCGCACCGGCGCCGCCACCAGTTCCTCCACCGGCAGATCGTCCAGGCTGGCCAGCACCACCGCATGGAAAGGCCCGAGCGCCGCCGAGCTGCCGGTCGAGAAGGTGTTGATGCCGCATTCCCCGCAAAAATAATGCGCGTCCTGGCGCGTATGGAAGCGGTACTCGCGCAGGCGCTCGCCCCCGGCCAGCAGGCGAAACGCGCCGGATGGCACCTGCACCGCCCAGAAGCGCATCTTGCTGCAGATCGTGCAGTTGCACTTGATGGTGCCGGCCTTGATGTCGATATCGGCTTCGAAACGTACGCTGCCGCAGTGGCAGCTGCCATGGTAGGTCTTCATGCTATTCCTGGGTAAACATGTGCGGCTCAACGATACCGCAAGCCGGGCCGCCGCGGCGGGAAAGTCGACCTGCCTCGCATGAAACGCGTCCCGGCCCGCCCGCCCGGCGCGCCGGCAGGCTATGATCGGCCAGCCGGCGGGAACACCCGCCATCAACCAGGGAGACAGGAATGCCCACGATCGGACAGCTCATCACGCTGGCCGGCGCGCTCGCCGCGGCGAGCGCGCCGGCGCACGCCGCCGAGGAACTGCTGGCAGGCCGGGTCCAGAAAGTCATCCAGCAGCCGAGCGGCGCGGACGGCTGCCCGCCGCCCTGCGGACCGGCGGAAACGCTGCCCGACGGCCGGGTGCGCATCTGCGCCAGCAACGCGGGCGGCTGCGAAGCCATGGAACTCAAGGTCGAACGCGACTTCCTCGGCGGACGCGCGAAGGGCAGCGCCTGGCACGTCGGCAAGCGTGTCGGCGAATGGGGGCCGGCCTTCCCGGTGACGGGCCAGCCCATCGTCGTGTATGACGACGGTACCCGGCTGCGCTGGACCCCGGCCGTGCTGCGCGACGGCCAGGTGCTGGTCCACCCCGAGCGCTTCGTGAGCACGCTGCAGGCGGTGCAGCGCGCGTGGTTCGGCGACGACGCCAGCGGCATGGTGCCGGTGGAGCAGGTGCTGCCCAGGCTCCGTTCCGGAAACTGAGCTCAGGAAGCGCCGGACGCACGCGCCGCGGCGAAGTCGTGTGCGTCGATCGCGTACACCGAGACTGCCTGCCCATGCCACTGCTCTTCGCCCCGGTAGCACATGCCGAGGCGCTGCATCACCCGGCGCGAATCGGTGTTCTCCGGGTGGCAGATCGCCGCCAGCGAAGGCGCCTGCAGGCTGTCGAAGGCGAAGGCCGCCATGCGGCGCGCCGCTTCGCTTGCATAGCCGCGCCCCCAGCGGTCCGGGCGCAGGCGCCAGCCGATCTCGTGCTCGTTGGCAGGATCATGCCCCAGGTGCTGGATGCAGCCGGCTCCGACCAGTTCTCCCGTGTCGGGTTCGATGAAGCTCCACCAGGAATGGCCGAAGCGGCGCCAGCGCTCTTCCACGCGCGCGATCATGGCCGTGGTTTCTTCCGGCGTCTCGGGCCGGCCGCCGATGTAGCGCTGCACCAGCGGGTCGGCGTTCAGTACGCGCAGCCCGTCGTAGTGGGCAGGGCATATCGGTTCCAGGCGCAGGCGCGCGGTGTGCAGCACCGTCATGGGGCATGTCCGATCTGGCGGCAGAAGGCCTGCAGCATGGTTTCGCCCTCGGGCCAGGGGCCGTGGCCCGATTCCGTGTTGACGTGGCCGGCGGCGCCGATCCGCAGCAGCCCGCTGCCCCAGGCGCGGGCGAAGCCGACGGCCCGCTGTTCCGAGACGTGCGGGTCGTCGGCGCTGGCGAGCACCACGCTCGGGAAGGGCAGGGGCGCCAGCGGCACCGGCGCAAAGCCGTTGGCGGGCACCGGGTAGGCGGGCGACTCGACGTCGGCCGGCGCCACCAGGAAGGCGCCAGCCACCTTCAGCGGCGAGCCGCTGGCGGCCCAGTGCACGGCCAGCATGCAGCCCAGGCTGTGCGCGACCAGGACCGGCGCGCCCTTGCAGGCGCCGATCGCGGCGTCGAGTTCGGCCACCCACTCGTCGCGCGCCGGGCAGTTCCAGTCACGGTGTTCGGCCCGCGCCCACGACGGATGACGGCGCTGCCACTGGCTCTGCCAGTGATCGGGCCCGGAATTCCACAGGCCCGCCAGGATCAATACCTCAGACTGCATGCTGCCTCCTTTCGGGAAAGGTTCAGGAACGCTGCCGGGACGCCGGCACGCGGCGCTTCAGGTGCCCGGCCCGCCGGCCGGCGTCGGCGGCCGGGCGCTGCCGCCTGGCGCCAGCAGGCGCGCAAAGGCGGCGCGGTACAGGTCGCGCCGGCCTTCGGTGAGGGTGCCGAGCACGAAGGTGGTGGCGGCGATCGTCGCGCCCAGCAGCAACAGGTCGCCGGGGGCGCCGCGCCGGTGCGGGTAGAATGCCAGCCACAGGCCGATCACCACCGAATGCGACAGGTAGAGGGTGAAGGTATGCCCGGCCAGCAGCCGGAGCGGACGCGCGATGCGTGCCAGCGCGCCGAAGCGGGCGTCGCGCGCGCAGGCGAAATTCACCAGTACCAGCAGGGCCAGCACCCAGTCGGCCAGGTAGCGGTCGGCGCTGCCCAGCGGCAGCGCGGGGAAGGGCCACCAGGCGCCCCCCGCCGCGCGCAGGGCTTCTTCCACGCCGAAGCCGACCCAGGCCGCGAACAGCAGCACGCTGGCCAGCCAGCCGAGGCGGGCAACCCCCGGCCGCATCCAGGGTGCACGGTAGGCACGCTGCAGCCAAGCGCCGGCCAGCCATACCGGTAGCAGCAGCCACATCTTGTAGCCCATGAAGGCCAGCGCCAGCCCCACCAGCAGCAGCCGGCGGCGGCCACGTACATACCAGGCCAGCCCGAACAGCAGGTAGTACCAGGCCTCGTAGCACAGCGACCAGTAGGGCAGCAGCAGCGGCGGGGTTTCGGACAAGGTCCAGTGCTGGCCCAGGAACAGCAGGTGGAAGGGCAGGTAGAGGTAGAGCTGGTCGAGCACGTAGCCGCTCTCCGCGCCGCGGCCGGCCAGGGCGCGCACGGCAAACGCGCCGGCCAGGGCCAGCAGCAGCACCGGCAGCGCCACCGAGTACAGGCGCGACAGGCGCGCCAGCGCGTAGTCGCGCGCCGACGGCTGGCGCCCGTCCACCGTGGCCGCGATCACGTAGCCGGACAGGACGAAGAACACGATCACCGCCTCGCGTCCCATGGCCGGGAGCAGGCCCCAGGCATGGGGCGCGATCAGGCCGAAGAACTCGACATGGGCCAGCACGACCATGACCGCGGCGGCGAAGCGAGTCAGGTCGAGGTAGAGGGAAAACGCGTTCCCGAGGGCCGGTGGCGGCGCTGGCATGGTCTCTTTCGGCGCATGGCGACGATGCGATCATACCGCGCCGCGGCCCTACAGTGCGGTGCGCAGCGCGAACAGTTCCGGGAACAGCACCACGTCGAGCATCTTGCGCAGGTAGCTGGCGCCGGCGGTGCCGCCGGTGCCCTGCTTGAAGCCGATGATGCGCTCGACCGTCGTCACGTGGCGGAAGCGCCAGAAGCGGAAGGCCGTCTCCAGGTCGACCAGCTTCTCGGCCAGTTCGTACAGGGCCCAGTGGCGCTCGGTATCGCCATACACGCCGAGCCAGGCCGCCTTGACGCTCGCGTCGGCCTGGGTCGGGCCGGTGCGGCCAGGGGCCAGGCGTTCGGGCGCGATCGCGAAGCCGCTGCGCGCCAGCAGCATCACCGCCTCGTCGTACACCGAAGGCGCATGCAGTTCGCGTTCGAGGATGGCGTGCGCCTCGGGCGATTTCTCGTGCACCGCCAGCAGGTTCGGGTTCTTGTTCCCCAGGATGAATTCGAGCTGGCGGTACTGGAAGGACTGGAAGCCCGAGGACGCGCCCAGGTAGGGGCGGATCGCCGTGTACTCGGGCGGCGTCATGGTGGCCAGCACGTCCCAGGCGTGCACCAGCTGGTCCATGATGCGCGCCACCCGCGCCAGCATCTTGAAGGCCGGCGCCAGCTTGCCCTCGCGCACATGGCCGCGCACCGCCTGCAATTCGTGCAGCATCAGCTTGATCCACAGTTCGCTGGTCTGGTGCTGGATGATGAACAGCATTTCGTTGTGGTTGGGCGAGAGCGGATGCTGGGCCGACAGGATCTGGTCCAGGCCCAGGTAGTCGCCGTAGCTCATCGACTCCTTGAAGTCCAGCTTGGCGCCGTGCCACTGCGGCGCGCCCTTGGTTTCGTCGTTCATGGTGTTCCGTTCGTTCGGCTAGGTGACGGCGCTGCGCTCGGCGCGGATGTCGTAGGCTTGGCTGTCGAGGATGTCCTTCAGGATGGCGACCGCGTCCCACACGTCGGCGAAGCTGGTGTAGAGCGGGGTGAAGCCGAAGCGCATGATGGCCGGTTCGCGGTAGTCGCCGATCACCCCGCGCCCGATCAGGGCCTGCATCACCGCGTAGCCGTGCGGGTGGGTGAAGCTGGCCTGGCTGCCGCGCCGTGCGTGCTCGCGCGGCGTCACCAGGCCGAGCGGATGGCCGGCGCAGTGCGACTCGACCAGTTCGATGAACAGGTCGGTCAGGGCCAGCGACTTGGCGCGGATCGCGTCCATGCTGGTTTCCTCGAACACCTCCAGCCCGCATTCGACCAGGGCCAGCGACACCACCGGCTGGGTGCCGCACAGGGCGCGGCCGATCCCCTCGCAGGCGGCGAAGCCATGCGCCATCGCGAACGGCTGCGCGTGGCTCCACCAGCCCGTGAGCGGGTGCGCGAAGGCGGCCTGGTGGCGGCGCGGTACCCAGATGAAGGCCGGCGCACCGGGGCCGCCGTTCAGGTATTTATAGGTGCAGCCCACCGCGAAGTCGGCCTCGGCCCCGTGCAGGTCGAGCGGCACCGCGCCGGCCGAATGGGCCAGGTCCCAGACCGCGAGCGCGCCGCGGGCATGCGCGAGGCGGGTCAGGCCGGCCATGTCGTGCTGGTAGCCGGTGCGGTAGTTGACGTGGGTGAGCATCAGCACCGCGCAGTTGGCGTCCACCGCGTCCGCCAGTTCCTCCACCGCGTCGACCAGGCGCACGCGGTAGCCGCGCCCCAGCCACTGGGCCAGGCCTTCGGCCATGTAGATATCGGTCGGGAAGTTGCTGCGCTCGGTGACGATGGTGCGGCGCGCGGCCGTCTGCGGATCCGGGCTGGCGGCCTGGATCTGCAGTGCGGCGGCGAGCGCCTTGAACAGGTTGAGCGAGGTGCTGTCGGTGACGACCACTTCGCCCGCCTGGGCGCCGACCAGGGGCGCCAGGCGGTCGCCGAGTCGCTTGGGCAGGTCGAACCAGCCGGCGCTATTCCAGCTCTTGATCAGGTCCTGGCCCCATTCCTGCGCCACCACTTCCTGGGCGCGCGCCAGCGCGGCCTTGGGGCGGGCGCCGAGCGAATTCCCGTCCAGGTAGATGATGCCGGGCGGCAGTTCGAAGCGCGCGCGCAGGGCGCGCAGCGGATCCCGGGCGTCGCGCGCCAGGCAGTCGGCGCGGGTGAGGGTGCTGGTGGTGGTCATGCGTTTTCCTTCCGGGGCGGGGCGGGCGGCAGCTGGCGCAGGATGGCGCGCACCGGGCTGGCATCCATGCCGGCGAATTTCAGGGGCAGGGCGAGCAGTTCGTAGTCGCCCTCGGGGATGTCGTCCAGCACGATGCCCTCGAGGATGGCCATGCCGGCCGCGCGCACCGCATGGTGGGCGTCCAGGGTCTTGGAGTCCTGCGGGTCGAGCGACGGGGCGTCGGTGCCCACCAGCTGCACGCCGTGGCGCGCCAGCAGGGCGATCGCGGCCGGGGTGACGGCGGGAAAGGCCGGGTCCCAGGCGTCCTGCGGGGCGCTGGCATAGGTGCGCAGCAGCACCCGTGCCGGCACCCCGTCGAGCCGGCCTTCCAGGTGGCGCGGTTCGACAAACGCCGCGCCCACGCAATCGATCACGCGGCAGGGGCCGAGGTAGGGACGCAGGTCGACCTGGTCGATGGTCCTGCCGGCCGGGTCGTAGTGGCTGGGCGCGTCGGTATGGGCGCCCAGGTGGGTCGTCATCGTCATGCGGCTGACGCGGACCGGGCAGCCGTCCCGGATCTCCCAGGTGGGGGCGGCCTCGAATGGGGTGTCGCCCGGCCATACCGGGATGCCGCTGCGGATGGTCGGACTGATGTCCCAGATGCGTAATGATTCCATGGGCGCCTTTGACTGGTTGAGGCTTGAAGCATTTCCAAGTGCGGCAGTGTAGCAAGTTCCTCGCAGCCGCGCCCGGTTTTGTTGCTATACGGGTAACTTTTAGAGATGACAAAAAATATTTCAATTATTTTTCATCGCAGGCCTAAAGTTCCCGCGATCCCTGCCGTTACCGGTTTCAGAAGCGCAAGGAATCATCCGAATACAGGTTTTGAAAAAATATTTTCAACATACCCTCAAGTTGCTGGCGCAGGCGCCGTTAAGCAGTAAGAAGCTTCGGGAAGAGGGCAGCGAAATATCGAAAAATATTTTGCGAAAACCCTAAAGTTCTCCGAAAGCTTGACGTAAACCGTAGCAAGCGCACGACAGCAGCCGGGTCGGACGCCAACAATCCGGGTGGTTTCCAGCGCCGCCCACCGCCCCCGTTTTCATAGGGGCGCCAGAGCGATCCAGAAGGGTTTGTCAGACAAACTCCTACGGGTCCTGTCCGCCATTCCCCGACCAAAAATACAGAGTTCGTCCAATTCCACTAAAGTTGCCTCACGGTCAGAATCTATCTCAACGGCAACAACTTACGGAGAGATGGAAATGACGATGAACGACATGATGGCTGAAATCCGCGACGCAAACCTGAGCTACCTGATGCTGGCCCAGCAAATGATCCGCGCCGACAAGGTCACCGCAATCTTCCGTCTGGGTATCTCGGCCGACATCGCCGAACTGATCGAAAGCATGAGCAATGCCCAGATCCTGAAGCTCGCCAGCGGCAACATGATGCTGGCCCGCTTCCGCTTCGACGACACCGCCATCCTGTCGATGCTCACCAGCCACACCAAGGAGCGCAGCCTGGCCCAGTCGCACGCCGCCATCCTGATGGCCGGCCAGCCGGTTGAAGAGATTGCATAAAGAAATCGTATAATTCCCGCAGAAGCGGCCTCGCCGGGGTCGCGCCGGAGAGCGGGAGCAGCACATGAGCAAGAAGAGCGTCGTTTCGGAAGCGCAGGAAATCCAGCTTGCGATCGAACTGATCAACCTGGGAGCGCGCCTCCAGCTGCTCGAAACCGAAGTCTCGCTGTCGCGCGAGCGCCTGCTCAAGCTGTACAAGGAACTGAAAGGGGTCTCGCCCCCGAAGGGCATGCTGCCTTTCTCGACCGACTGGTTCCTGACCTGGCAGCCGAACATCCATTCCTCGCTGTTCATCAATATCCACCACTTCCTGGTGGAACACGCCGGCGCCAGCGGCATCCATGCCGTGATGAAGGCCTATCAACTCTATCTCGAACAGATGCCGCCCGAGCCGGGCGAGGAGCCGCTGCTCTCGCTCACCCGCGCCTGGACCCTGGTGCGCTTCTTCCAGAGCGGCATGCTGGTGCTTGCGCCATGTAACAAATGCCAGGGCAAGTTCATCGTCAATGCGCTCGACCTGAATGCCGGCTACCTGTGCGGCCTGTGCCACATGCCTTCGCGCGCCGGCAAGACGCGCAAGGCCAAGGACGCCAAGGACGCCAGGGAGGCCAGCGAGGCCGCCAGCGCCGCGGCCCGCCAGGACAGCTGACGGCGCCGATGAAGCCGGCCGTCGCGGCGCTGCTGCTGCAGCTGGCTGCCATCCCGCTGATGCTGGCCGCCGTCTGGCTGCTGGCCACGGCCGGCATGCCGATGTCCTATCCCGCGGTCGCCCTGGTCCAGGGCCTGTTTGCCGCCGCGCTCAGCTGGTGGCGCGGCCTGGCCGGCTGGTGGCGCCCGATCCAGTTGCTGTTCCCGCTGGCGCTGTATGGCGCGGCCCAGCTGGCGATCCCGCCACTGGCCTTCCTGGCCGCCTTCCTGTTCCTGCTGCTGCTGTACTGGTCCACCTACCGCACGCAGGTGCCGTACTACCCGTCGGGCCGCGCGGTGCGCGCGGCGCTGGCGGGCCTGCTGCCGCAGCGGCCGGGCTTGCGCGTGATCGACATCGGCAGCGGCCTGGGCGGCCTGGTGCTCGACCTGGCGCGGCGCCGGCCGGATATCGCGGCCAGCGGCATCGAGCTGGCGCCGCTGCCCTGGCTGCTGAGCAGCCTGCGTGCGCGCCTGTCGGGCAGCCGGGCGCGCTTCCTGCGCGGCGACTACGACAGTCTCGACTTCGGCGCCTACGACCTGGTGTTCGCCTACCTGTCGCCGGCCGCCATGCCGGCCCTGTGGCGCAAGGCGGCGCGCGAGATGCGGCCGGGGTCCCTGCTCGTCAGTTACGAATTCATCATCGACGATCGTCCGCCCGACCGTACCGTCTATCCCACAGAGGGCGGCCCCGCCCTGCACATCTGGCACTTTTAGGCGACAAAACCGGGCTTTTTGCTTGCCGATGGCCCGTTCTCCCGCTAGAGTGGTTCCCTGCGTCAACTTTGCCTGGAATCACTTTTTATCCGGCACTTTTGTTAGCATTTTTATGTGCATCAGCCGGATGCGTCGATCCGGCTTTTCTGGAGCGGATTTCTCTTGTTAGTCATTCTTGGTTACCTCATCGTCTGCGCCTGCGTGTTCGGTGGATTTGCCCTGGCCGGCGGTCACCTGGCTTCGCTCTGGCAGCCGATCGAACTCCTGATGATCGGCGGCGCGGCGCTCGGCGCCTTCTTCGTCGGCAACACGATGAAGTCGGTGAAGGCGACCATGAAGGCGCTGCCGGGCGTGTTCAAGGGTTCGCAGTACACCAAGGACATGTACATGGAGCTGATGGCCCTGCAGTTTGACGTGCTGTCGAAAGTGCGCAAGGAAGGCCTGATGTCGATCGAAGGCGACATCGAGGCGCCGGAAGCCTCGCCCCTGTTCTCGAAGTACCCGGCGGTGCTGGCCGACCACCACATCGTCGAATTCATGACCGACTACCTGCGCCTGATGGTGTCCGGCAACATGGACGCGCTGCAGATCGAGAACCTGATGGACAACGAGATCGAGACCCACCATCACGAGGGTGCCATTCCGGCCCACGTGATCGCCAAGGTCGGCGACGGCCTGCCGGCCTTCGGCATCGTGGCGGCGGTGATGGGCGTGGTCCACACGATGGAATCGGTGGGCCTGCCCCCGGCCGAGCTGGGCATCCTGATCGCCAAGGCCCTGGTCGGCACCTTCCTCGGCATCCTGCTGGCCTATGCGTTCGTGACGCCGCTGGCCAGCGTGCTGGAACAGAAGCTGGAAGAATCGACCAAGATGTTCCAGTGCGTGAAGGTCACGCTGCTGGCCAGCCTGAATGGCTACGCGCCGGCGCTGGCCGTGGAATTCGGCCGCAAGGTGCTGTACTCGACCGAGCGCCCGAGCTTCGCCGAGCTCGAAGAGCACATCAAGAAGAAGAAATAAGCCGTGACGCCGCAACGACATCACGCGCAGGGAAGGGGGGAGCATGGCTGACGAAAACATGCGCCCCATCGTCGTCAAGCGCATCAAGAAGGTGGCCGGCGGCCACCATGGCGGCGCCTGGAAGATCGCGTATGCCGACTTCGTGACGGCGATGATGGCCTTTTTCCTGCTCATGTGGCTGCTCGGCTCGACCGCCAAGGGCGACCTCGAAGGCATCTCCGAATACTTCAAGACCCCGCTCAAGGTGGCGATGGCGGGCGGCTCCGGCGCCGGCGACTCCTCGTCCGTGATCAAGGGCGGCGGCACCGACCTGAGCCGCCGCAACGGCCAGGTCAAGAAGGGCGACATCGATCCGACCTCGAAGACCTACAACCTGGAAGCGGCCAAGGCGCAAGTGGCCAAGGCCGAAGCGGACCGCCTCGAATCGCTCAAGGCCAAGATGGAAGCGGTGATCGAGGTCAACCCGCTGCTCAAGAAGTACAAGAACCAGCTGCTGCTCGACATCACCAGCGAAGGCTTGCGGATCCAGATCGTGGACGAGCAGAACCGTCCGATGTTCGCGCTGGCGCGCGCCGAGCTGCAGCCCTACACCCGCGAGATCCTGAACGTGATCGGCATGGTACTGAACGAAGTGCCGAACAAGATCGGCCTGTCCGGCCACACCGACTCGACGCCGTACCCGAGCGACGCCGGCTACAGCAACTGGGAACTGTCGGCCGACCGCGCCAACGCTTCGCGCCGCGAACTGGTGCGCGGCGGGCTGGGCGACGACAAGGTGCTGCGCGTGGTGGGCCTGGCATCGGCCACGCCGCTCGACCGCACCGACCCGTTCAACCCGATCAACCGGCGCATCAGCATCATCGTGATGAACAAGCGCACCGAGGAAGCCGTGCAGCGCGACGCCGCCTCGCTCGAGGTACCGGCGCAGCAGCCGGCGGCGGCAGCGGGCGCGGTGGCGGGCGCCGGCGGCCTGCGCCCGGACGCCGTGCTGGCCAAGTAGCCCGGGACTGGAGACTCGAATGAAAAGAAAAAAGATACTGGGATCGCACGTGAAACGCCTGCTGTCGGGCGTGGCGCTGCATGGCCGCCGGCACCTGACCGAGGTCGAGACCGACCTGCTGCAGACGGCGCTGCTGCTGGACGAAGCCATCGACAAGCTGACCAGCAGCTTCCTGGCCATCCATTCCGCGGTCGGCACGCGCCAGGACGCGATCAACCGCCTGCTGGCGGGCGAGGCCCCGAGCGCGGAAGACAGCGCGCGCCTGTCCGACATGTCGGGCGAGATCGGGCAGCACGTGAACTCGGCCATCACCAGCATGCAGTTCCAGGACATGACCAGCCAGCTGATCGACCGCACGCTGCGCCGCGTGGCCGGCCTGCGCGATTTCCTCGGCACGCTCAGCGAGCATGGCGCCGAGATCGCGCCGGAAACCGACAGCGAGGAGATCGTCGAGCGCCTGGGCAAGGTCAGCATGGCGCTGGCGATCCAGTCGCTCGAGCTGCGCGGCATGCTGCGCAAGTCGGTCGAGCAGCGCCACCTGGAAAGCGGCGACATCGAGCTTTTCTGAACCGCGCCCCGGTCCAGGCCCTATACTTCGCCACTTAACATTCAACCGGAAGCTTCCGGACAAGACAGCAGGAGCAGAACATGGCAAAAACGATACTCGCGGTCGACGATTCAAGTTCGCTGCGCCAGATGGTGGCGTTCAGCCTCAAGGCGGCGGGCTACAACGTGCTCGAGGCCGTGGACGGGCAGGATGGCCTGGACAAGGCGCGCCAGCAGAGCGTGGACCTGGTCCTGACCGACCAGAACATGCCGCGCATGGACGGCCTGTCCCTGATCAAGACCCTGCGCACGCTGCCGACCTATGCCAAGACCCCGATCCTGATGCTGACCACCGAGTCGTCCGACGAGATGAAGGCCAAGGGCCGCGCGGCCGGCGCCAACGGCTGGCTGGTCAAGCCGTTCGACCCGCAGCGCCTCATCGAGGTGGTCAAGAAGGTCATCGGCTAAGGCCATGACCCAGCGGGCAATCGAAGGACTTTCATCATGACGATCGACATCAGCCAGTTCTACCAGGTTTTCTTCGACGAGGCGGAAGAGCTGCTCGCCGAAATGGAGCGGCTGCTGCTGGGCGTCGACGTGGCCGCGCCCGATCCGGAAGACCTGAACGCGGTGTTCCGCACCGCCCACTCGGTCAAGGGCGGGGCCTCGACCTTCGGCCTGACCGACATGAGCGAAGTCACGCACGTGCTCGAGACCCTGCTCGACCGCATCCGCAAGGGCGAGATGGCGCTCACCGCGAACCACGTGGACGCCTTCCTGGCCGCCAAGGACTGCCTCAAGATGCAGCTCGACGGCCACCGCCACGGCGCCAGCGTCGACCAGGAAGCCGTGGCCAATGTGCGCATGGTGCTGCACGACCTGGCCGAGGGCCTGGTGCCGCAGGCGCCGGTGGTGGCCCCGTCCTACCTGACGGCCGGAGACCGCCAGCACCACCGGCTGGAGAACGCGCACCGCTACAAGATCGAGCTGCCCCATGTGGAGCAGCGCGACATCAGCGCCCTGGTCGACGAGCTCGGCCTGATGGGCCGCACCCGGGTGACCCCGCTCGACGGCGGACGCAGCGCGATCGTGATCACGACCCACGAGAGCCTGGAAGACATCATCGCGATCTGCTCCTTCGTGCTGGACCCGGAAGACCTGAAGATCTTCGAGGCCCCGGCCCTGAGCCCGGAACAGCGCGCCATCGAGGCGGCCGAGCGCAAGCGCATCGAGGATGCCCAGGGCTACGGCTTCTTCGACCTCGACGACGAGCACCCGGCCGGTGCGGTCGAGGAAGAACTGTCGGACGACGAGCGCGGCTACGGCTTCTTCCAGCCGATCGAGCAGATCCGCGCGCTGGCCGGCATCGGCGCCGAGACCCCCCCGCAGGCCGCCGCGCACAAGGAAGTCCATGAACACGGCGAGGCCGAGCAGCACGCGGCCGAACACGCCCACGAGCATGCGGCCGAGAAAAAAGCCGCGGCGCGCAAGGACCCGCATGCCGAGTCGTCCTCGATCCGGGTCTCGGTGGAAAAGGTGGACCAGCTGATCAACCTGATCGGCGAACTGGTGATCACCAACGCCATGCTCGAGCAGAGAAGCGGCGGCCTCGATCCGATGGCGCACGAGCGCCTGCTCAATTCCATCAGCCAGCTCGGGCGCAACACGCGCGAGTTGCAGGAAGCGGTGATGTCGATCCGCATGATGCCGATGGACTTCGTGTTCTCGCGCTTCCCGCGCATGGTGCGCGACCTGGCCGGCAAGCTCGGCAAGAAGGTGGACTTCATCACCAACGGCGCGGCCACGGAGCTGGACAAGGGCCTGATCGAGCGCATCGTCGATCCGCTGACCCACCTGGTGCGCAATTCGATCGACCACGGCGTCGAGATGCCGGCCGCGCGCGTGGCCGCCGGCAAGTCGGAGGCGGGACGCCTGTTCCTGTCGGCCGGCCACCAGGGCGGCAACATCGTGATCGAAGTCTCGGACGACGGCGCGGGCCTGAACCGCGAGCGCATCCTGGCCAAGGCCCGGGAGAGCGGCCTGGCCGTGCACGACACCATGAGCGACGAGGAAGTCTGGCAGCTGATCTTCGCGCCCGGCTTCTCGACCGCCGAGCAGGTGACCGACGTCTCCGGGCGCGGCGTCGGCATGGACGTCGTCAAGCGCAACATCGCCTCGATGGGCGGCACGGTCGAGATCCGCTCGGCGCGCGGCTTCGGCACCACGATCTCGATCTCGCTGCCGCTCACCCTGGCGATCCTGGACGGCATGTCGATCCGCAGCGGCGACGAGGTCTACATCCTGCCGCTGTCCTTCGTGGTCGAGTCGCTCCAGCCGGAGCCCGCCGACATCCGCGAGATCGCCGGCCGCGGCAGCGTGCTGAAGGTGCGCGGCGAATACCTGCCCCTGATCCCGCTGTACCGGATGTTCGACATCACGCCGCGCATCACCGAGCCGAGCGAAGGCATCGTGGTGATCCTCGAGACCGAAGGCAGGAAGGCCGCGCTGTTCGTGGACGAACTGGTGGGCCAGCAGCAGGTGGTGGTCAAGAACCTGGAGGCCAACTACCGCAAGGTGGCCGGCATCTCGGGCGCGACCATCCTGGGCGACGGCGGCGTGGCCCTGATCCTGGACGTGGCCGCGCTGGTGCGTTCCTCGCGCCAGCTGGCCGATGCCGTCGTTTCCTAGGCGCCCCAACCCATATCAACCCAAGAGGACATCAACATGTCGACTGTGCAGAACAACAAACCCCTGGACGGCGCCGCGGAAGGCGCCGGCAGCGAATTCCTGGCCTTCACCCTCGGTTCCGAGGAATACGGGATCGATATCCTGAAGGTGCAGGAGATCCGCGGCTACGAAGCCGTGACCCGCATCGCCAACGCTCCCGAATTCATCAAGGGCGTGATCAACCTGCGCGGCATCATCATCCCGGTGGTGGACATGCGCATCAAGTTCAAGCTCGGCACCCCGGTGTACGACCAGTTCACGGTGGTGATCATCCTGAACATCGGCGGGCGCATCATGGGCATGGTGGTCGACAGCGTGTCGGACGTGACCACCTTGACCCCGGACCAGATCAAGCCGGCCCCGGAGATGGGCACCGCCTTCAACTCGGACTACATGATCGGCCTCGGCACCGTGGACGAGCGCATGCTGATCCTGGTCGACATCGACAAGCTGATGTCCTCCAGCGAGATGGGCCTGATGGACAAGCTGGCCGCCTGATACCCGGGGCCAGCCGGCACGCGCAACGCAGAGAGCAATACCAGGGAAGAGACAGAACGTGCCGCAGCATAGAACCGATACGGCGAAGGAATTCGACTTCACGCGCAGTGACTTCGAACGCGTGCGCGCGCTGATCTACCAGCGCGCCGGCATTTCGCTCGCGGACAGCAAGCAGGAGATGGTCTACAGCCGCCTGGCGCGGCGCCTGCGCGCCACCGGCATCCAGTCCTTCGCGCGCTACCTCGACGAGCTGGAGGCGGGACGCCTGGGCGCCGAGTGGGAAGCCTTCACCAATGCGCTGACCACCAACCTGACCTCGTTCTTCCGCGAAGCCCACCATTTCCCGCTGCTGGCCGAGCTGCTGGCGGGCCTGCAGCGCCGCGACGGCCGGCCCTTCACCATCTGGTGTTCGGCCGCGTCCACCGGCGAGGAACCGTATTCGATCGCGATGACCGCCTGCGAAGCTTTCGGCACAATGGCGCCGCCGGTGCAGATCGTCGCCACCGACATCGACACCAATGTGCTGGGCACCGGCGCGGCCGGCGTCTATCCGCTGGAACGGGTCGAGCGCCTGGAGGCGGCGCGCCTGAAGCGCTTCTTCTTGCGTGGCAAGGGCGCCAACGAAGGCATGGTGCGGGTGCGCCCGGAACTGCGCCAGCTGGTCAGCTTCCGCCAGCTGAACCTGCTGGCCGGCGACTGGCCGCTGGAAGGGCAGTTCGATGCCATCTTCTGCCGCAATGTCATGATCTACTTCGACAAGGAAACCCAGCGCCGCATCCTGGCGCGCTTCGTTCCCCTGATGAAGCCGCATGCCCTGCTGTTCGCCGGGCATTCCGAAAACTTCCTGTACGTGTCGGATGCGCTGCGCCTGCGCGGCAAGACCGTGTACGAGCTGGACCAGGCCTCGCGCCGCTAAGCTGCACCGCACCGCACCGCACCGGATCCGATCATGAACAACCAGTTCGCCACCAACGTCTACTACGACCGCACCTTCGACTGCGAGGCCGCCAAGATCCTGCCGGGCGAGTACTACTACACCGGCAAGGACATGCTGATCGTGACCGTGCTCGGCTCCTGCGTCTCGGCCTGCATCCGCGACCGGATGACGGGCCTGGGCGGCATGAACCACTTCATGCTGCCCGATGGCGGCGGCGACGGCGGCAGCCCGGTCTCTGCCTCGATGCGCTACGGCAGCTTCGCGATGGAGATCCTGATCAACGACCTGCTCAAGGCGGGCGCCCGGCGCGACCACCTGGAGGCGAAGGTGTTCGGCGGCGGGGCCGTGCTGCGCGGCTTCACGGCCATGAACGTGGGCGAACGCAACGCGGCCTTCGTCACCAGTTTCCTGAAGACCGAGCGGATTCCCGTGCTGGCCTCGGACCTGAACGACATCTATCCGCGCAAGGTGTATTTCTTCCCCAAGACCGGCAAGGTGCTGGTGAAGAAGCTGATGCAGACCCAGAACGATACGCTGGCCAAGCGCGAACTCGACTACGCCAAGCGGCTGCGGGTGGAACCCGTGGGCGGCGACATCGACCTGTTCTGAAGAATACAAGAAAGACCTGAAAGGGACGACCCATGACAATCAAGGTACTGATCGTCGACGACTCCGCGCTGATCCGCAGCGTGATGAGCGAAATCGTCAACTCCCAGCCCGACATGGAAGTCGTGGCGACCGCGCCCGACCCCCTGGTCGCGCGCGAACTGATCAAGCGCCACAACCCCGACGTGCTGACCCTGGACGTCGAGATGCCGCGGATGGACGGCCTCGACTTCCTGGAAAAGCTGATGCGCCTGCGCCCGATGCCGGTGCTGATGGTGTCCTCGCTGACCGAGCGCGGCTCCGAGATCACCATGCGCGCGCTGGAACTGGGCGCGGTGGACTTCGTCACCAAGCCGAAGATCTCGATCCAGACCGGCATGCGCGAATACACGGAACTGATTACCGACAAGATCCGCGCGGCCAGCCGCGCCCGCATCCGGCGCATGACGCCGGGGGCGCCGCCGGCGCCCCAGCTGTCGGCCCTGCGCAGCCCCTTGATCTCGTCGGAAAAGCTGATCATCATCGGCGCGTCCACCGGCGGCACCGAGGCGATCCGCAGCTTCCTGATGCAGATGCCGTCGGACTGCCCCGGCATCCTGATCACCCAGCACATGCCGGAAGGCTTCACCAGTTCGTTCGCCAAGCGCCTCGATTCGCTGTGCCGCATCAGCGTGGTGGAGTCAAGCGGCAACGAACGGGTGCTGCCGGGCCACGCCTACATCGCGCCGGGCCACTCGCACCTGCTGCTGGCGCGCTCCGGCGCCAACTACATGACCCGCATCGAGCAGAGCCCGCCGGTCAACCGGCACCGGCCTTCGGTGGACGTGCTGTTTCGCAGCGCGGCGGCGGCGGCGGGCAAGAACGCGGTCGGTGTTATCCTGACCGGCATGGGCAAGGACGGGGCGGCGGGCATGCTCGAGATGCGCCAGGCCGGCGCCCACAATTTCGCCCAGGACGAAGCCAGCTGCGTCGTGTTCGGCATGCCGCGCGAGGCGATCGCCCTCGGCGCGGCGCACGAGGTCGGCAGCCTGAACGAGCTGCCGCGGATGGTGCTCGAACATCTCGCGGCCCAGGGCAGCCGGGCGTTGCGTGTTTGATCCGGATGGCGTGCCATCGCCGCCATTTTATCGCCGTAGAGCAACAAAAATGCTATTCTTGAGCCTGTTTATGCGGTGCTCATCCACTCAACCAAAGTACAAGATTCAAACGGAGTAATTCATGGCAGATCCAAAGATGCGTTTTCTGGTGGTTGACGATTTCTCGACGATGCGCCGCATCGTCCGGAATCTGTTGAAGGAACTGGGTTATGCCAACGTCGACGAAGCCGAGGACGGCGTGATGGCCCTGGCCAAGCTGCGCAGCGAGTCCTTCGACTTCGTGGTCTCGGACTGGAACATGCCGAACATGGACGGCCTGACCATGCTGCAGAACATCCGTGCCGATCCCGCACTGGCCAAGCTGCCGGTGCTGATGGTCACCGCCGAGGCGAAGAAGGAAAACATCATCGCGGCCGCACAGGCCGGCGCGAGCGGCTACGTGGTCAAGCCGTTCACGGCCGCGACCCTGGACGAGAAGCTCAACAAGATCTTCGAGAAACTGGACAAGGCCGGAGCCTGAGATGTCGGAACAGATGGACGGCGTGCTTGCCGAGCAGGGGGCGCCGCACGAGGAGGTGCTGAGCCGTATCGGGCACATGACGCGCGCGCTGCACGACAGCCTGCGCGGCCTCGGACTCGACAAGCTGATCGAAAAGGCGGCCAGCGACATCCCCGATGCGCGCGACCGCCTCGACTACGTGGCGCGCCTGTCGGAACAGGCCGCCAAGCGCGTGCTGGACGCTACCGACGCCGCCGGCCCGGTGCAGGACGCGATCGAGCGCCGCGCGGGCGAGCTGTCCGCTTCCTGGCAGGCGCTGCTGGACCAGGAGGCGAGTGGCGCTGCCGTCGCCGAGACCGACTGGCGGGCGCTGGCGCAGCGCACCGTGGCCGGGCTGGATGAGACGCGCCAGGGCGCCGCGGCGACCCGCGCCCAGCTGATGGACATCATGATGGCCCAGGACTTCCAGGACCTGACCGGCCAGGTGATCAGCCGTATCACGGGCATTGCCCAGAACCTCGAGCAGCAGCTGGTGCAGGTGCTGATCGATTTCGCGCCGAGCGAGATCCGGCGCGAGCTGGACAACGGCCTGCTCAACGGGCCGCAGATCAATCCCGAAGGCAAGAGCGAAGTGGTGGCCGACCAGGGCCAGGTGGACGACCTGCTCGACAGCCTCGGATTCTGACCTCCCGCGGGCCGCGTGCCCGTTCCAGACTCCAGACTCTCCCCGCGCCGCCATGCACCATACCAATTTCATTGTCCGTGAGCCGCTGCTCGACCCCGCGCAGCGCGTGATCGGCTATGAGCTGTCGTGGCAGCACCATGACGGCAAGCTGGCCGGCAGCGCCCACTTGGAAGCGCTGCTGGCCTTCGTAGCCGAGCACGTCCAGCATCCCGAACATGGCTGGCTGCTGCGCGACAAGGTCCTGTTCCTGGACGCGGTGCCGGAAATGCTGTCCACCGACGCCCTCCACGCGCTGCCGCCGGAACGTACCGTCCTCACCCTGCACATCCGCAAGTTCACCGACCCCGCCGTGCGCGCTGCGGTGCAGGCGGTGCGGGTGGGCGGGGTCGGGGTGTCGATCCGCGGCGCCGATCCCAAGCTGCTGGGACGCAACCTGGCGCCGTATGCCTCCTACCTGGAAGTGCAGTTCGCCAGCCAGGACGTGGCGGCCCAGGCGCGCAGCTATGCCGCCGCGCGCCACGCGGCGGTGCGCATGGTGGGCCGCCCGGTGGCGAGCTGGGCCGATTTCGACGCCTGCGCCGCGCTCGGCCTGGATGCCTTTGTCGGCAAGCTGCACCTGACGCCGCGTCCGGGCAATCTGGTCAAGGGCATGAACGCGTCGCAGCAGGTGATCCTGCAGCTGATGCAGATGGTGCAGAACAACGAGGACGTACCACGCCTGGAAAACGTGCTCAAGCGCGATCCGGCGCTGATCTACAAGCTGCTGCGCTACATTAATTCGGCCGGCTTCGGGGCCGCGCGCGAGGTGCAGTCGCTGCGCCAGGCGATCGCGCTGATGGGCTACGCGCCCCTGTACCGCTGGCTGGTGCTGTTGCTGGCGACGGCCAGCCAGAGCGGCTATTCGCCGGTGCTGATGGAAACCGCGGTGGTGCGCGCGCGCCTGGCCGAGCTGCTCGCCGCGAAGCGCCTGCCCGGCGAGGGCGAACATGTGTTTGTGGCGGGCATGTTCTCGCTGCTCGACCGCCTGCTGGGCCTGCCCATGAAGGAAGTGCTGGACACGGTGCCGCTGCCGGTCGAGGTGGTCAAGGCCCTGCTGGGGCGGGAAGGGCCCTACGGCCCCTACCTGGCGCTGGCCGAGGCCTGCGAGCTGAACTCGCGGCTGGTGGCTTCGCTGGCCGAGTCACTGGGCATCAGTCCGCTGGAGCTGAACATTGCCCACCTGTCGGCCCTGTCCTGGGCCCAGTCGGTGGGCGTCTGAGCCGTCGCGCGCTTGCGTAGGGTGGGCGGGTTCTCCCGCCCACGCGTCCACACCACGGTGCTGCTGCCCGTGCGGATATTCATCACCTGACGATCACCGCGTGGGCAGGAAATCTGCCCACCCTACGGGTTGCCGCGGCGGATGCGGCCCGCCACCGTACGGATCGCCTCAGATTTCCAGGTTGTCGATCAGGCGCGTATTGCCCAGCTTGGCCGCGGCCAGCACCACCAGCGGCGCACCCGCTTCCAGTTCCGCCACGCTCGGCGCCTGCAGGTCCATGCGCTTGCGGATCGACACGTAATCCGGCTGCCAGCCGCGCGCGGCGAGGTGCTCCATGGCCTGGCGCTCGACTGCCAGCGGGTCGCGGCTGCCGGCGCGCATCGCCTCGGCGACGGCGTTCAGCTGCTGGTACAGGACCGGCGCTTCCTGCCGCTCCTGGCTCGACAGGTAGCCGTTGCGCGAGGACAGCGCCAGGCCGTCCTCGGCGCGGAAGGTCTCGGCGCCGATGATCTCGGTGGGCAGCGCGAACTGGCGCGCCATGTTACGAACGATCATCAGCTGCTGGTAATCCTTTTTGCCGAACACCGCCACGCGCGGCTGGACGCAGGAGAACAGCTTGGTCACCACGGTGCACACGCCGTCGAAGAAGCCGGGACGGAACTCGCCTTCCAGCGTATTGCCCAGGCCCTCCGGCGGACGCACGCGGTATTCCTGCGGCTCCGGGTACATGTCCTTCTCGGTCGGCGCGAACAGCACGTAGACGCCTTCCTTTTCCAGCTTTTCCACGTCGGCCTGGAAGGTGCGCGGGTATTTGTCGAAGTCCTCGTTGGGGCCGAACTGCAAGCGGTTGACGAAGATCGAGGCAACCACCGGATCGCCATGGCGGCGCGCCAGGCGCATCAGGGACAGGTGGCCTTCGTGCAGGTTGCCCATCGTCGGCACGAAGGCGGTGCGCAGCTGGCCGCGCAGCTGGTCGCGCAGTTCGTCGATGGAGGAGATGATTTTCATGGTATCGGAAGCGGTAAGTGTGACGGCTCAGGCCGGCGAATAGGCCAGGCGCACGTAGATGGGGGCGAACGGTTCGGCCTGGGTGATCTCGATCAGGGTTTCCTTCGCCAGTTCGAGCATGGCGACAAAGTGTACAACCACGATCGGCACCGTGCCCTGGCCGGCGAAGAGTTCGGAAAATTCGACGAAGCGCTGCGCCTGCAGGGTGCGCAGGATGGCCGACATGTGCTCGCGCACGGACAGTTCCTGGCGCCCGATCCGGTGGTGCTGGGTCAGCTTGGCGCGGCGCAGCACCTCGAGCCAGGCGCGCTGCAGGTCCCAGGGATCGACGTCCGGCAGGCTGGGCGCCAGGCCCTGTTCCACGAACAGCTGGGGCCGCACGAAATCGCGGCCTTCCTGGGGCAGGGCGCCGAGCGCCAGGGCGGCCGCCTTGATCTGCTCGTAGTCGAGCAGGCGCCGCACCAGTTCCGCGCGCGGGTCGCCGGCGTCCTCGACCAGGTCATCCTGGCGCTTGGGCAGCAGCATCCTCGACTTGATCTCGATCAGCATGGCCGCCATGAGCAGGTACTCGGCGGCCAGTTCCAGGTTGCGCTGGCGGATCTGCTCGACGTACTCCAGGTATTGCAGGGTCACCTGCGCCATCGGGATGTCGAGGATGTTGAAGTTCTGCTTGCGGATCAGGTACAGCAGCAGGTCGAGCGGTCCCTCGAAGGCATCGAGGAAGACCTCGAGCGCGTCCGGCGGAATGTACAGGTCGCTTGGCAGGCGCAGCAGGGGTTCGCCGTACAGGCGCGCGATGCTGGCCTCGGCCGCGTCGGCGGCCGCGTTCAGGCCGGCATCATGGCTCGCGGGATCGTGCTCCGCCACCAGCCCGGAATCGGCCGGCGCACCGGGCGCGGCCTGCACTGGCAGCATGGGAGCGCTTCCCCGGCCTCAGACCTTGGTCTGGTACGGATAGGCCTGCTGGCGCAGGCGCGACTGCTGGATGCGCTCCTGCTCGTCCAGCGACAGCGGCGCCTTGTCCCACAGCAGGGCGCGGCCTTCCACCTGGCGCGCGTCCATGCCCGGGTGCTTGGCCTTCAGTTCCTTGATGAACTTGGTGTGCTCGGACTCGTACAGCGAATGTTGTTTCTTGAAGAACATGGTTTTTAGAGAGAAATAAAGTGGCCGGGGCAGATTCTTCCGCCCCGGCATGGCTGCGTCAAGCCTGGCGGTGCAGTTCGTTCAGCTGACGCGCGATGATGTCGTGGCTGAGCCACAGTACCGGTGCGATCTTTTCCGAGGCACCATGGAACATCAGGGGACCGGCGCCTTCCAGCACGAGGCTCGACAGGTGATCGGTGATCAGGGCCTTGCGGTCCTTGTGCAGGGCGGTGACCTGTTCCGAGGTGCCGATCATGACCTCGGCCAGGGCCGGGGTGTTGTCCATCGGCCAGGCCTCGAAGTTGCGGAACTCGGCGCTGGTGGCGTCGTTGTTGTAGCGCTCGATGGTCTCGAGCAGCGATTGCAGCGAAACGCCTTCGCCCAGCAGGTCCTGGCAGATCTGCCACTGCTGCTCGGCCCAGGCGCCGCCGCCTTCCTTCTTCAGCGCGGTGAGCAGGGGGAACAGCGACAGTTCGACGCCTACGAAGATGTCGGAGGAATTGGTACGGATTTCCGGGCAGTTGAACACGGTCGCATGCACGCCCGCGTTCCAGGCGGCCTGGGCGATCGACTCCAGTCGCATCTTGGCGTAGCCCTGGGTGTAGTTGGTATAGGTCTGCCACACATACTGGCCGCCGATCAGGATCTCGGTACCGTGGTAGCCGTAGGCGGTGTAGCGCACCTCGCCGCCGGCCCCCGTCACGCGCTCGCGGATCGTGCTGGACGCATCGATCAGGTACTTCAGGGTGTTGGCCGTGACTTCGTCGAAGTTCATCAGGATCAGCTTGCCCAGGTCGCTGTCGAGCAGGGCGCGCGAGGACATGAAGCGCTCGCCGCGGCCCTTGTAGATGCGGTTGGCAATGGCCAGGAAGGCCTTGATCTTGGGGATGCCGCCGGCCATGGTGTGGGCGAAGAACACGTTCGCGCCGTCCGGCACCAGCTTGTCGATTTCCGCCATCACGGTCGCGGCCGTGGTGGTGAAGCGGCGCACGCCGGCTTCGCGGCAGCGCTCGATCTTTTCCCAGTCCAGCTTGTCTTCCTGCCAGCTCTTGAGCGTAATCCCGGACAGCATCTCGGTCGGGTTCTGCTCGCCCTCCGGCGCATCCATGTCGAAACCGGCCATCAGCGGCAGGTTGATGATCTTGCCGCCGAGCTTCTCTTCCGCCTCAAGCAGCTCTTCGGCGGTAAGCGCGCGCAGGGCGCCGCCCTCGTCGCGGCGGCCGACGGTGATGCCGACGACCGTCATGCCGGCCTGGCGCGCCTCGTCGATCAAGCCATTGACATAGCCGCGGCCGAACAGTTCGCCGAACAGGACGAACACGTCGCCCTTGCGGAACACGTTGGCTTGCGGGATATGGCGGAGAGGGGTGAATTCGGTCATCTTGTTATCTACCTTGTCGTGAGTCTGAAAAGGCCTGCCGGCGTGGCCGTAGGGGCGCGAGGTTCAGAGAAAACGCGCCATTATAACGCTGCAACAGGCCCCCGGATTGATTTCGGCCGCCGCCCGAGGCGGCGGCGCCAAGGCGCCACGGACGGGCTTTACCCGCTCAGCGGATGCGCATGCCCGGGGTCGCGCCCGGCATCGGATCGAGCAGGTACAGGCCCGGGTTGGCCTTCTCGTCGGCGCTTGATGCGCACAGCACCATGCCTTCGGAGACGCCGAACTTCATCTTGCGCGGCGCCAGGTTGGCGACCATCACGGTCAGCTTGCCGACCAGTTGTTCCGGCTGGTAGGCCGACTTGATGCCCGAGAACACGTTGCGGTAGCGGCCTTCGCCCACGTCCAGGGTCAGGCGCAGCAGCTTGCCGGCACCCTCGACGTGCTCGCAGTTGACGATCCTGGCCACCCGCAGGTCGACCTTCAGGAAGTCGTCGATCGAGATTTCCGGCGCCAGGTCCTCGATGGCCTCGGCTGCCGGGGCGTCCGCCGCCAGAGGCGCAGCCTGTTCGGCAGCGGCCGGCGCAGCCAGGGCCGGCGCGGGCGGCTTGTCGAACAGGTTCTCGACCATCTTGGCGTCGACACGCTGCATCAGGTGGCTGTAGGCGCCGATCGCGCGGCCCAGCATGCTTTCATAGACGGCGGCGCCATGGGTGTCGCTCCAGTCCAGGGCTTCGTCGCCGAGGAAGCCGGCCACGCGCGCGGCCACGTGCGGCAGCACCGGCGACAGCATGATCGACAGCTGGCGGAACAGGATCAGGGCCGTGGTGCAGACGTCGTGCAGTTCGGCCAGCTTGCTATCGTCCTTGGCCAGCAGCCAGGGCTTGTTCTCGTCCACGTACTGGTTGACGATGTCGGCGATCTCCATGATCTCGCGCATCGCGCGGCCGTATTCGCGCGCCTCGAAGCTTGCTGCGATGCTGGCCTGGCGCTCGGCGCCGTCGACCATCAGGGCCTTGCAGATCCAGGCCTTGGCCGATTCCGACAGGCTGTCGGCCAGCTTGCCGTCGAAACGCTTGGCGATGAAGCCGGCGCAGCGGCTGGCGATGTTGATGTACTTGCCGATCAGGTCGCTGTTGACGCGGGCGACGAAGTCCTCGCCGTTGAAGTCCAGGTCTTCCACCTTGGCGTTGAGCTTGAATGCCAGGTAGTAGCGCAGCCATTCCGGGTTCATGCCCAGTTCCAGGTAGCGCAGCGGCGAGATACCGGTGCCGCGCGACTTCGACATCTTTTCATTGTTGACGGTGAGGTGGCCGTGCACCGCCACTTTCAGCTTGTCGATGATCGGGTGCTGCGAGAAGTTCAGCATCGCCGGCCAGAACAGCAGGTGGAAGGAGACGATGTCCTTGCCGATGAAGTGGACCTGTTCGGCGGCCGGGTCGTTCAGGAAGGCCTCGTAGTCGATGCCTTTCTTTGAAAAATAGTTCTTCAGCGAGGCCAGGTAGCCGACCGGCGCGTCCAGCCACACATAGAAGAACTTGCCTGGCGCGTCCGGGATCGGGATGCCGAAATAGGGCGCGTCGCGCGAGATGTCCCAGTCGGCCAGCTTCTCGCCGGATTCGCCCAGCCATTCCGAGACCTTGTTCACCATTTCCGGCTGCAGGCGGCCCGGGGTGTTCAGCCATTCCTTGAGGAAGGCGTAGCAGCGCGGATCGGACAGCTTGAAGAAATACTGTTCCGAAGGCTTCAGGATCGGGGTCGAGCCGGTGAAGACCGAGAACGGGTTGATCAGTTCGGTCGGCTGGTAGGCAGCGCCGCAGACTTCGCAGTTGTCGCCGTACTGGTCCTTGGCATGGCAGGTCGGGCATTCGCCCTTGATGTTGCGGTCGGCCAGGAACATGCCCTTGACCGGATCGTAGAAGCGGTCCACGGTCTTGGTGACGATCAGGCCGGCCTCAACCAGCTTGCGGTAGATGCCCTGCGACAGCGCCACGTTTTCCGGCGAATCGGTGGAATACCAGTTGTCAAAAGCGATGTGGAAGCCGTCCAGGTATTGCGGGCGGCCAGCGGCGATCTTGGCCACGAATTCCTGCGGGGTGATGCCTTCCTTTTCGGCCGCGATCATGATCGGGGTGCCGTGGGTGTCGTCGGCGCAGACGAAGTGCACCTGGCGCGGCTGGCCGTCGGCGTCGCGCTGCATGCGCTGGAACCGGACCCAGATGTCGGCCTGGATGTATTCCATCATGTGGCCGATGTGGAAGGCAGCGTTGGCGTAGGGCAGGGCGGTGGTGACGAACAGCTTGCGGGTCATGGTCGAAGCGCTATGAGTTTGGGAAAAGATGCATTTTAACAGCGGAAGGCCCCCATGCGCAGGACGCTGCAAGCGCCGCCGCCGCTTTCCGGTGCGCGACGCGCCTGGCGGCGGGGCAGTACGAGCAATGTGGCATTTTGCGCTACACTGCGGCCCTCACCATGGAGAACTACATGAGCATCACTGAGAACGACGTCAAGGCGGTCCTGTCGGCGGTTATCGATCCGAATACCGGGAAGGATTTCGTTTCTTCCAGGTCCATCAAGAATATCCAGATCTCGGGCGCCGACCTCGCGTTCGACGTGGAACTGGGCTATCCGGCGGCCAGCCAGCTGGCCAGCATCCGCGAGCGCGTCGTGGCCGGCGCGCAGACGCTGCCGGGCGTGGGCAAGGTGAGCGCGAAGGTGTATACCAAGGTGCTGTCGCACGCGGTCCAGCGCGGCCTGAAGCTGATGCCGAACGTGAAGAACATCATTGCCGTGGCCTCCGGCAAGGGCGGGGTCGGCAAGTCGACCACCGCGGTCAACCTGGCGCTGGCCCTGAGCGCCGAGGGCGCCAGCGTCGGCATCCTGGACGCCGACATCTACGGCCCTTCGCAGCCGATGATGTTGGGGATTAATGGACGCCCCGAGAGCCGCGACGGCAAGACCATGGAGCCGCTGGAGAACCACGGCGTGCAGGTCTCGTCGATCGGCTTCATGATCGATCCGGACGAGCCGATGGTGTGGCGCGGTCCGATGGTCACCGGCGCCCTGCAGCAGCTGCTCGAGCAGACCAACTGGCGCGACCTCGATTACCTGATCGTCGACATGCCCCCCGGCACCGGCGACATCCAGCTGACCCTGTCGCAGAAGGTGCCGGTCACCGGCGCCGTGATCGTCACCACCCCGCAGGACATCGCCCTGCTCGACGCGCGCAAGGGCCTCAAGATGTTCGAGAAGGTCGGCATCCCGATCATCGGCGTGGTCGAGAACATGAGCACCCATATCTGTTCCAACTGCGGCCACCACGAGGAGATCTTCGGGGCCGGCGGCGGCGAGAAGATGTGCCGCGATTTCGGCGTCGACTTCCTCGGCAAGCTGCCACTGAACCTGTCGATCCGCGAGCAGACCGATTCCGGCCGGCCGACCGTGGTCGCCGATCCGGAAGGCCCGGTGGCCACCATCTACAAGGAGATCGCGCGCAAGGTGGCGGTCAAGGTAGCCGAGAAGGCGAAGGACATGAGCAGCAAGTTCCCGAGCATCGTGGTCAGGAACGACTAAGTTTTTTACCAGTTGGTCAAATTCCGGCTTTACTAGGCAATGCGCATCTCCGCCATCCGCGCCCGCCTGGCGGCGCTCGGCGCGCTGCCGCTGCACCAGGAGCGCGTGCTGCGCGACTGGGTGCAGGGTGCGGCCCACGAGCGCGGGCGCCGTCCCGCTTCCGACTTCCTGCCGAAACCGGTGCGCGCGGCGCTGCCGGCGCTGGACGCGGAGCTGGCGGCGCTGGTGCGGCTGGTATCGCGCCACCCGGCCGCCGACGGTTCCGAGCGGCTCCTGCTCGCCCTGGGCGATGGCCAGATGGTCGAGACCGTGCTGTTGCCGCGCGACGGGGTGTGCGTGTCGAGCCAGGTCGGCTGCGCGGTCGGCTGCCGCTTCTGCATGACCGGCCGCGACGGCCTGCTGCGCCAGGTGACGAGCGGCGAGATCGTGGCCCAGGTGGTGCTGGCGCGCGCCCGCCGCCCCGTGAAGAAAGTGGTGTTCATGGGCATGGGCGAGCCCTCGCATAACCTCGACAACGTGATGGAAGCGATCGAGCTGCTCGGCACCGAGGCCGGCATCGCGCACAAGAACCTGGTGTTCTCGACGGTGGGCGACCTGCGCGCTTTCGAGCGCCTGGCCGAGGCGCGGGTCAGGCCGGCGCTGGCGCTGTCGCTGCACAGCACCCGCGCCGCGCTGCGCGCCGAGTTGCTGCCGCGCGCGCCGCAACTGGAACCGCGCGACCTGGCCGAACATGGCGAGCGCTATGCGCGCCTGTCCGGCTATCCGGTCCAGTACCAGTGGACCTTGCTCGAAGGCGTCAACGATGGGCCGGAAGAGCTGGACGGCATCGTCGAACTGTTGCGCGGCAAGTACGCCATCCTCAACATGATCCCTTATAACACGGTGCCGGAACTGGCCTATCGCCGTCCCAGCTGGGAACGGGCGCGGGACATCGCGGCCGGGTTGAGGGCACGCGGGGTCTTGACCACCCTGCGCGACTCGGCCGGGCAAGAGGTCGACGGCGGCTGCGGCCAGCTGCGCGCGCGGGCGCAGCCGGCGCGCCGCATCCCGCTACGACAGGCTTGAACGCTTTCGAGAAATTCCTGTTTGAAATTAAAGATCAGAGGAAATTTCTTGCCTACACTCGGAGCTTCGTGTGTGGCGCATGGGACTCCGATGAGCGACAGCAGCACAAAAGGGTGGCGTGGATATTACCTCGACGTTGCCCACCGGTTCATACCGGCCGACCTGCGGCAGGACGTCGCCGTGCTTGCGCGCGCCGAAAACGTCATCAATGCGTCGCTGCTGGCGGCCATCGCCGGACCGGCCTACGCCCTGGTCTACTGGATGCTGGGCCAGGAACTGGCGGCGCTCGAAATCCTCGCGGCATCCCTGGTGATGCTGCTGGCGCCGCCCATACTGCGCCTGAGCGGCAGCATCGCGCTGGCGCGCGACCTCTACCTGAGCGCGCTGTTCTTCAACCTGGTCTGGCTCAGCTGGTTCCTGGGCGGCATCCATTCGCCCACCGCCAGCTGGCTGTTGACGGCGCCGGTGGTGGCGATGTTCCTCGGCGGGCCAGCCTGCGCCCTGGCGTGGCTGGCGATGAGCTGCGTCGCCGCGGCCGCGCTGTGGGGCCTGCCCGCCTTCGGCCTGCTGGCGCCGCCGCTGCCGGAAGGGCCGGTGCTGGACATGCCGCTGCTCTACCTGGTATGCGACCTCGGCCTGTTCGTGGTGGTGCTGGGCTTCGTGCTGCTGTTCGAGCTGACCAAGACCGAAGGCTTCGTCCGGCTGCAAAGCGCGATGGCGACCATCAATGAACTGGCGATCCGCGACGAACTCACGGGCTGCCACAACCGCCGTTTCCTGCTCGGCCTGGTCGAGCGGGAAAAGGAACGCAGCGACCGCAGCGCACGGCCATTCTGCCTGTGCCTGTTCGACATCGACTTCTTCAAGCGCATCAACGACACCTATGGGCATGGGGCAGGCGACCAGGTGCTGCGCAGCTTCGCCCAGGCGGTGAAGGGCGAGATCCGCGCCAGCGATGCGTTCGGGCGCTATGGCGGCGAGGAGTTCCTGCTGATGCTGCCCGAGACCCCGGTGCCGGACGCGCTGGTGCTGGCCGAGCGCGTCCGGATCGCCACCGCCGGCCTGCGCTGCGCGACCGGGACTGGCGCCGAGGATGGCGGCGGGCACGACGCCGAGCTCATCACCCTCACCGTGTCGGTCGGCGTGGCCGCCTACCGTCCCGGGGAGCCGAGCGCGCACACCATCGCGCGCGCGGACGAGGCGCTCTACCTGGCCAAGGCGCTCGGCCGCAACCGGGTGCAATGCCACGAGTCCGACGAAGGGCTGCCGGCGCTGCTGCCGGACAGTCGCCCTGGCGCGGAAGGCGGCACCGGCTGCGACCAGCTCACCGGCCTGCTCAGCCGCAAGCTGCTGCGCGAGCGCCTGCGCGACGCCATGCGGCGGGCCAGCGGCAACCGCCGCCTGGTGGCCCTGCTGCTGCTTAACATCAATGGCTTCAAGGAGATCAACCACGCCCTCGGCTGCGAGGCGGGCGACGCCCTGCTGAGCCAGGCGGGCCAGGCGATCCGCCAGTGCCTGCGCGCCACCGATTCCGTGGGCCGCTGGAGCGGCGACGAGTTCATCGCGCTGCTGGAAGACCTGGTGTTCGCTTCCGACGCCCAGGCGGTGGCCGAGAAGATCCTGGACCGCTTCGGCCTGCCGCTGGTGGTCGGCGGGCGCGAGTGCTTCGTGACGCTGGCGGTGGGCGTGGCCCTGTACCCGGCGGCCGACTGCGACCTCGATGCGCTGCTGCGGCGCGCCGACAGCGCCATGCGCGGCGCCAAGCGCATGGGCGAAAACAGCGTGCAGGTGTATTCCGGCGACTGGGCCCAGCCGCAGAGCGAGCGCATGGCCCTCAAGAATGGCCTGCGCGACGCCCTGGCCCAGGGTCAGCTGTTCCTCGAATACCAGCCGCAGGTCGACCTGGCGACGCGGCGCGTTGTCGGGGTAGAGGCGCTGCTGCGCTGGCAGCATCCGGAATACGGCCTGGTGGCGCCCGGACGCTTCATCCCGCTGGCCGAGGAAACCGGGATGATCGTCCCGATCGGCGACTGGGCGCTGCGCACCGCCTGCCTGCAGAACCGCGCCTGGCGCGCGGCCGGGCTCCCGGAAATCAAGACCGCGGTCAACCTGTCGGCGCGCCAGCTGAAGGAGCCGGCCTTGCTGGCGCGCGTGCTCGCCATCCTGCGCGAGACGGGCATGCCGGCGCGCTGCCTCGACCTCGAGATCACCGAGGGCATGCTGATCGAAGACCTGGACGCCAACTGCGCGCTGATGAACCAGTTGCGCCAGGCCGGGGTGCTGGTCTCGATCGACGATTTCGGCACCGGCTATTCGAGCCTGAACTACCTGTCCGAGCTGCCGGTGGACATCCTCAAGATGGACGGCCTGTTCGTGCGCCGGCTGGCGGCGCGCGCGGGCACAGGCACGGACGGTGGATCCAGGGATGGCCGCTCGTACGCGCTGGCCGAGGCGATCGTGGCGATGGCGCACCGCCTGGGCCTGAACGTGATCGCCGAGGCGGTCGAGACGCCCGAGCAGCTGGCCGACCTGTGCGCGATGGGTTGCGACGTCGCCCAGGGCTACCTGTTTGCGCGGCCGCTGCCGCCGGCGGGAGTGGCCGCCATGCTGGCGCGCCAGGGCGGGGTCGACGTGGAGGCGGGGGCGGGGGCGAGGGCGGGGGCGAACGGGGGGACCGCGCCGCTGGTGCTGCATTAAGGCGGGCCCGGCGCCTTCCCTGGCGCGTTCCGCCGCGCCCGGGGGCGGGGTAGAATATACCCTTTACCTTTTCCGCATCCAGACATGACCGTCCGCACCCGCTTTGCTCCCAGCCCGACCGGCTACCTCCACCTGGGCGGCGCCCGCACCGCGCTGTATTCCTGGGCCTACGCCCGCCACTTCGGCGGCAGCTTCATCCTGCGCATCGAAGACACCGACCTGGAGCGCTCGACGCCGGAAGCCGTGCAGGCGATCCTGGACGGCATGCAGTGGCTCGGCCTGTCGCACGACGAAGGCCCGTTCTACCAGATGCAGCGCATGGACCGCTACCGCGAGGTGGTCGCCGCGATGCTGGAGCAGGGCACGGCCTACCTGTGCTACTGCTCGCCGGAGGAAGTCGAGGCGATGCGCGAGCGCATGAGGGCAAACGGCGAGAAGCCGCGCTATGACGGCACCTGGCGCCCGGAACCGGGCAAGGTGCTCCCGGAAGTGCCGGCAGGCGTCAAGCCGGTGGTGCGCTTCAGGAACCCGCTGGATGGCGAAGTGACCTGGAACGACGTGGTCAAGGGCCCGATCACGATCGCCAACAAGGAACTCGACGACCTGGTCATCGCGCGTCCGGACGGCACCCCGACCTACAACTTCTGCGTGTCGGTCGACGACTGGGACATGAAGATCACCCACGTGCTGCGCGGCGACGATCACGTGAACAACACGCCGCGCCAGATCAACATCCTGCGTGCGCTCGGCGCCGAGCTGCCGCAGTACGGCCACCTGCCGATGATCCTGGGCGCCGATGGCCAGAAGCTGTCCAAGCGCCACGGCGCGGTCAGCGTGATGCAGTATCCGGAGCAGGGCTACCTGCCGGAAGCAATGCTGAACTACCTGGCGCGCCTGGGCTGGAGCCACGGCGACGACGAGATCTTCTCGATGGAGCAATTCACCGAGTGGTTCAACCTCGAGCACCTGACGGCGTCGGCGGCCCAGTTCAACCCGGAGAAGCTGGCGTGGTTGAACAACCACTATATCAAGCAGGCCGACAACGAGCGCCTGGCCGCGCTGGCCCGTCCGGTGCTGCAGCAGCAGGGCGCGCAATTCGAGGGCGCCCCGGCCCTGCCCACCGTGATCGCGCTGGTGAAGGACCGCGCCCACACCATCAACGAACTGGCCGACATCGCCATGCTGTTCTACCGCGAGCCCAAGCCCGATGCCGCGCTGCTGGACCAGCACCTGACCGACGCCGTGCGCCCGGCGCTGGCCGCCTTTGCCGAGCGCTGCAGGACGGTCGAGTGGAGCAAGGCCGCGATCGCCGCCCTGTTCAAGGAAGTACTGGCTGCCCATGGCCTCAAGATGCCGCAGGTCGCCATGCCGCTGCGCCTGATCGTGACCGGCCAGCTGCAGACCCCGGCCATCGACGCGGTGCTGGAATTGTTTGGCCGCGAGACCGTCCTGGCACGCATGGCAACGTCCCTGTAAATTCTTTTTCGCGGAGTGCGCATTTTCTCAAAACAGGTATTTGCGAAATGCAAGGCGCTCCGCTATAATGCTCGCACTTCAGCAGCACACGGTAGCAAGCAAGCAGTAAAGCGAAGTGTGAAAGAGGGGGTATAGCTCAGCTGGGAGAGCGCTTGCATGGCATGCAAGAGGTCAGCGGTTCGATCCCGCTTACCTCCACCACCTGAAGTGCAGTAAGTAGTAGGTAGCAAGAGGCAGTTCCAGGTCCCCATCGTCTAGAGGCCTAGGACATCACCCTTTCACGGTGAGTACCGGGGTTCGAATCCCCGTGGGGACGCCAGCGCGCAACCAGCGGCGCGCGGTAGCAGCAAGCAGTAGCAGTATGTTAGAATGTTGTTTTCCCGTAGGGGGTATAGCTCAGCTGGGAGAGCGCTTGCATGGCATGCAAGAGGTCAGCGGTTCGATCCCGCTTACCTCCACCACGTAGGAAAAACAGTAGTTCTGACAGTCCAGGGTCCCCATCGTCTAGAGGCCTAGGACATCACCCTTTCACGGTGAGTACCGGGGTTCGAATCCCCGTGGGGACGCCAAGAATTTGGCAGTAAGCACAAGAAGAAAAGCAGCACACAGTTTTAGGTCCCCATCGTCTAGAGGCCTAGGACATCACCCTTTCACGGTGAGTACCGGGGTTCGAATCCCCGTGGGGACGCCAGTTCAAGGCCGGAGTAAACCAACGCGCATGCGCGGAGAGGTGCTCCGGTTTTTCATTTTGTCCGTCGCATTCGCGTATCGACATGCCATCCATCTCCTCCCGTCTCCCCGCTCCCTCGCTCGCCCTGTTCTGCAAGGTCGTCGACAACTATGGCGACATCGGCATCTGCTGGCGCCTGGCGCGCCAGCTGTGGCATGAACACGGCGTCCAGGTCACCCTGTGGGTGGACGACCTGGCGAGTTTCCGCCGCATCTGCCCCGAGGTCGATCCGCAGGCCGCGCTGCAGCAGGTGCAGGGCGTGCGGGTGCGCCACTGGGCAGGCCAGGAAGGCGCGTACGGGCCGGACGAAGTCGCCGACATCGTGATCGAATTCTTCGCGGTCGACCCGCCGCCGGGCTATGTGGCCGCGATGGCCGAGCGCAGGCCGCGACCGGTGTGGTTCAACCTCGAGGGCTTGAGCGCGGAAGAGTGGGTGGAGGGTTGCCATCGCCTGCCGTCGATGCATCCGCGCCTGAAGCTGACCAAGCATTTCTTCTTCCCCGGCTTCACGGCGAAAACTGGCGGCCTGCTGCACGAGGCCGGCCTGGACGAGGCGCGTGCCGCGTTCCAGGCCGACCGCGCGGCGCTGGCGGCCTTCCTGGGACGCTTCGGCGTGACGGCCGCCGAGATCGAGGCGCTCAAGGTCTCGCTGTTCTGCTATCCGCATGCGCCCGTCGCCGAACTGCTGCATGCCTGGGAACATGGACAGGAACCGGTCCTGTGCCTGGTGCCCGAAGGCGTGGCGGCGGCAGCGGTGGAGGCTTTACTGGGCGCCCCGGGGCGCGCAGGCGCGCATGCCGCGCGCGGTGCGCTGACGCTGCGCGTGCTGCCTTTCGTTCCCCAGCCCGACTATGACCGCCTGCTGTGGGCCTGCGACCTGAATGTCGTGCGCGGCGAGGATTCCTTCGTGCGCGCCCAGTGGGCCGACCGTCCCTTCGTCTGGCACATCTATCCGCAGGACGAGAACCTGCACCACAAGAAGCTGCGCGCCTTCCTCGGCCGCTATGCGGTCGGGCTGGATGCGCTGGCGGATTTCTCGCTCGGCTGGAACGGCGCAACCGCCGTCGATTCCTGGCCGGCGGCCTGGGATGCGTTGCGGCCAACGCTGCCGCGCATCGTCGCGCGTGCGGCGGCCTGGCGCGAGGAGGTGCTCGCGCATGGCGATTTGGCGACGCAGCTGCTCGAATTCGCCCGTGCGCTGGAGACCGGTGCCGAAAATCCGGTATAATGCGCGGTTAGTCTGTAAGGAATCACCCAGGATCAAACGTAGGCTTCAAGGCTTTCTTCGCTTACCGGCCACCGCTGATTTAATGCAACTTACTTTTTACGTAAAACATCTATGAAATTCGCTAAAGAAATCCGTGTCGGTAACATCATCATGGTCGAAGACAAGCCGTTCATCGTGCTGCGTTCCGATGTGAACGGCTCGAGCCGCACGGGCTTCACCTACAAGTGGAAGATGAAGAATCTTCTGACCAACGCTCCGCTGGAAAACGTGTTCCGCGGCGACGACAAGTTCGACGTCGTCGTGCTGGACAAGAAGCCGGTGACCTACTCCTACTTTGCCGATCCGCTGTACGTCTTCATGGACGAAGAGTACAACCAGTACGAGATCGAAGAAGAGAACATGGGCGACGCCATCAACTACCTGAAAGACGGTATGGAATGCGAAGCCGTGTTCTATGACGGCAAGGCGATCTCGGTCGAACTGCCGACCACCATCGCACGCCAGGTCGTGTACTCGGAACCGGCCGTCAAGGGCAACACCTCGGGCAACGTCCTGAAGGAAGCCAAGATCGAGAACGCCATCGAAGCCAAGCAGCACATCGTGATGGTGCCGCTGTTCGTGAGCCAGGACGACGTCATCGAGATCGACACCCGCACCAACGAATACAAGCGCGTCGTCCGCAACTGATCGTGCGCCCCTGCGAGAGAAAACGCTGCTCCGGCAGCGTTTTTTTTCGCCCATGCTCCGGGCGGTGCGAGGCACTGCTATGCTATTGCTTTCAATAAAAGCATCGGAGACAAGGATGGAGCGCAGGGAGTTTGTCAGGCTGGGCATGGCGGCGGCAGGGGCGGCGGGAGCAGGCGGAATGGCGGCTGGCGCGCAGGCAGCCAAAGCCGCCGCCTTCGGCGCCGGCACCGTGCTGGAAGCGGGCGTGCGCGAACAGGGCGCCTTGATGGCGGCGGGCAAGCTGAGCGCGGTCTCGCTGGCGCGCCAGTACCTGGCGCGCATCGCCGCCATCGACAAGGCCGGGCCGCGCCTGAACGCGGTCATCGAAACCAATCCGGAAGCGCTGGCGATCGCGGCCGAGCGTGACCGCGAGCGCGCCGCCGGCAGGGTGCGCGGCCCGCTGCACGGCATCCCGGTGCTCCTGAAAGACAACATCGCCACCGCCGACCGGATGAGCACGAGCGCCGGCTCGCTCGCCCTCGACGGCGTGCGCGCCATCAAGGATGCGCACATCGTGGCCCGCCTGCGCGAGGCCGGCGCCGTCATCCTCGGCAAGACCAACCTGTCGGAGTGGGCCAACATGCGCTCGACGCATTCGGTCAGCGGCTGGAGCGGACGCGGCGGGCAGACGCGCAATCCGTATGCGCTCGACCGCAATACCAGCGGTTCCAGCTCGGGCTCGGGCGCCGCCGCAGCGGCGGCGCTGGCCACGCTCACCGTCGGCACGGAAACCGATGGCTCGATCGTGTCGCCCGCCTCGAGCTGCGGCATCGTCGGCATCAAGCCGACCCTTGGCCTGCTCAGCCGCAGTGGCATCATCCCGATCGCCCATTCGCAGGACACGGCCGGTCCCATGACCCGCAGCGTGGCCGACGCCGCCCTGCTGCTGGCCGCGATGGCCGGCCCCGATCCGGACGACGCCGCAACCGCCGCCGGCAAGGGGCGCGCCGCGGACTACGCGGCCGCCCTGCGCGCCGATGGGCTCAAGGGCAGGCGCATCGGCGTGACCCGTAACTTCTTCGGCAGCCACGATGCGGTGGACGCGCTGGTCGAAGGCGAACTGACCGTGCTGCGGGCGCAAGGCGCGGTCCTGGTGGACGTGAAGCTGCCGAACGTGGGCAAGTACGATGCCAGCGAGATGCAGGTGCTGCTGCATGAGTTCGCGCCAGGACTGCAGGCCTATCTGGAAAAATATGCGCCGCACGCGCCGGTGAAGAACATGGGCGATGTGATCGCATTCAATGAACAGCACGCCGCCCGTGAAATGCCGTATTTCAAGCAGGAGCACCTGCTCGCGGCCCAGGCCAAACCGGGGCTGTCCGCACGCGAATACCGGGAAGCCTTGGCCAACAGCCACCGCTATGCGCGCGAGGAAGGCATCGACCAGGTGATGAAGGAACACAAGCTGGACGCCCTGGTCGCACCGACCGGCGGGCCGGCCTGGCTCACCGACTACATCAATGGCGACCATTACGGCGGCAGCTTCTCGAGCCCGGCCGCGGTGGCGGGCTATCCGCATGTCACGGTGCCGGCCGGCTATGTGCACGGGCTCCCGGTCGGGATCTCCTTCGTGAGCGGGGCGTGGAGCGAAGCAGCGCTGATCGGGATGGCCTTCGCGTACGAGCAGGCATCGCGGCGGCGCCGGCCGCCAGGCTACCCGGCGAGCATCAGGCTGTAGGACGGCCCGACTGGCGCCGGCGTTTCAGGAGCCCGATCGCAAGCAGGCCGGCGCCGAACAGCGAGCAGGACGCCGGTTCCGGGACAGGTTGCGCCGCCGGCGGACTTGCCAGGCTCAGCAGTCCGCCCCAGCCGTAGATACCGCGGGTGATGATCTGGTGCTGGTCGTTGATGTCATAGCCGCCGGCCATGTCGTAGCCTTCGGCATCCACGAACAGGTTGTCCGGATCGGCGATCAGGCTGCGCAGGTCGTACATGACGCCGTCGCTGTACAGGAAGCCCCCTTCGTGGCCATAGCGCCCGACCACTTCGCCCGCGTTGTTGATGCCATAGGCGGCGCTGCCGAGCGCCGCGGCGTCGCCGAACTGCGCCTCCAGCATCGCGCCGAGGTCGATCAGGCGGCCCTCCGGTGTCCAGAGCGCGGCATGCCCGGCCGTGAAGCCGACGGCAAAGCCCTGGTTGTTGATATCGTAGGCTGCGCCGTAGCCATTCCCCAGGGACTCCAGCAGCTGGGTCCTGCCGCCCTCGAAGCGCGCGGCGCGAAAGCTCGGGCTGCCAGCGGGTTCGCCGACGATCCATCCGTGCACTGCGCCCACCGCGACGTCGGCATCATTGATGGCCCAGCCCGTATTCCACCGATCCGCCAACCCGGTCAGCGTCAAGGCGTCTCCGCCTCCGTAAATGGCGGCATAGGTGACGGGGCCGACAGGCCGGCGGTTCTCGACTTCGCCGGTGGCGTGGCCAAGATTATTGATCGCCCATGCCGCCAGGGGCAACGCGCGCGTCGTTCCATCCGCGAAGTGCAGTTTGTCTCCGTACAGCATGGTTCCCGCATCATTGATGTCGATGGGAATGCTGGTTCCCATCCAGCCCAGCGAGCGCAGCGCACCGCCGCTCGACAGGAACAGTTCCTCGCCCTGTTCATGGCGCATGACGCCGATGACCTGGCCCAGGTTGTTGATTGCAGCAGGCCTGAGCTGGGTGGTGGACTCGTTGCCCAGGGGTATTACCACGTATTGCGGGGCGGCTTGCGCGCATTGAAGCACACTGGCCAGGAGAGCGAAGGGCAGCAGGAAGAAGCGGTGGCGTGACGACATGATGAGCTCCGGAGAAATTGATCAATAGAACATTCCTCCCGATACTATTGTAAATAGCGTAACAATAGTTGTCGTCGCGCAAACACCCGTATCGTCGCGCTGTGGTCTGCCCGGGCAGCGAGCGCTGCCGGTGGCCGCCGCTGACGCAAGCAGCGGACCAAGCCAGCTCATCGGCCAGGCAATGCTGGAATAGCGCTAACGCTAAGCTAAGGTTAACACTAGCGCGAGGCTTCGCGCGTGCCTTCGCGAACCGCGCTCTGTTGCGCCTTGGCGAACACCGGTCCCCACTGCGGGTGGCCTTCCTCGCCGGCCGCCAGTTCGAATGCGGGATCGAGCCGCAGCGCGCGTTCGAAGGCCTGGCGGCAGGGTGCCGGGCGCTCGGTGACGCAGTAACTGAAGGCCATGTACTTGAGCGCACTGACGCGCCGGCGCACCGGTCCGCTGTTCAGGTCGACCGCATTCAGGCGGCGGATGGCGGCGTCGAACTCGCCTTCGTGGTAGAGCGCGATGCCTTCGCGCAGGGCGGCCTCGTCGCGCTCGGGGGTGGGGCGTTCCTGGCGCTCCTTGCGCTCGGAACGCGGGACCGGGCGGCTGCGTTCGGAACGGCGCGCCACGTCCTCGGCGCGCGGGTGGGGACGCGCCGTCTCGGGTTCGCTTGCCGTTCCGGCGAACGGGGCGCCCAGCTGCGCACAGCCGCCGAGCAGCAGCGCGGCGCCCAGCAGGCCGGCGCGGGCGATGAATGAAGTGGCTGGGGCGTTCAAGGTGCATCCTCCTCGGTAAAGTCCAGTTCGATCACGGGCGATGTACCCTTCACGGCGTTCACCGTGACCGTGTGTTCGGGAAAGCTCGGGTTCAGGATGCGGATGGTGTGTGTCCCAGGCGCCAGCGTCAGCCGCTTGAGCGGCGGACTCGGACCGCGGTTCACGCCATCGACTTCGACCATGCCCCAGGGCTTGATGACCAGCTTGTAGTTGGCGCCATCCGCCGCCGGCACGCTTCCGGCCGCCGCTTCGCCGGCGACCTTGACAGTGTCGGCCTCGGCGGCAGGTGCCGCCGGCGCATCCGCCGCTACCGGCGCGTCCACCGCGGTAGCGGGGGGCGCATCTAGCGGCTGCGCCGGCCCCGCTTGCGGTACGGCGGGCGGGGACATGCCAGGCGCTTCGGTCCGCTCCAGCAGGAAGAACAGGCCGGCCAGCGCGGCCAGCACCACGGCGGCGGTGGCCAGTATCGGCCGGTGCCGCTTCGCGCCTGGCGCGGGCGTGGCTGGCAGCTCCGGTGGGACACCGGATGCCGGCGCCGCCGCAGGCACGGCGCTGTCCGTGGCCGGACCGGCAGCCGCGACACCAGCCGGCTCGGGCAGGGGCACCTGCCCCGATTCCGCCTCCGGCTCCAGCGGCTCGATCATCGGCACCGGGACGGGTGCGCTGCGTGGCACGATGCCGAACAGCGCGCGCAATTGCTCGACATTATGCGGGCGCTGCTGCGGGTCGCGTCCCAGGCAGCGGTCGATGGCGCCCACGAAAGCCGGGCTGTAGCCTTCGCCGGCGCCCAGCACCCGGCCGCGCAGCGGTGCCTCCGGCGGATATTCACGGGTGATGGCGTAGTGGACGATCGCGGCCAGGTCGTGCATGTCGCCCGCCTCCGACCATTCGGCGCCGGTTTCGGAAGACGGCAGCAGCATCGGGTCACCCGAATCGAGCACCTGCACGGTGTCGGGCGTGATGGGACGGTGCGGCAGCCCCATCGCATACTGCAGTTCGAGCGACTGCAACAACTGGCGGATGATGCGCCGGCACCAGACTTCGTTGACGAGTTCCTGGTTGAACTCGACGACTTCGCGTACGGTCCGGCCGTCGGTTTGCAGATACTGGGTTTCGGGTGTGCTGGTCATCATGGCATCGTAGCGTCACGCCGCGCCGCGACACACAGGAGCGTGCCCTGGAGCGGCATTTGTATTTTGACAAATAATGCCAGATTTGCGTCGGCGGGGTCATTGCCGGGTCAAGCGTGCGCCGCTGTTACAAGTCTGTTACAACTCTGCAGGAGCGGCCATCGGCCGCTGCCGTTTCAGACTTCGACGAAACGCATCTTGAAGTAGCGTCCCTTGATGGCGCCGAAGTCCGGACCAGGCGCCTGGCGGTCGCCCAGCCTGGCCACCGCGTCCCGGGCCACGTCGCGTTCGAGCGCCACGTAGCTGGCGAACTCGCCGACATTGATCTTGCCGACCTGGTCCTTGCGCAGCCCCGCGTCGCCGGTCAGCGCCCCCAGGATGTCGCCCGGGCGCAGCTTGGCCTTCTTGCCGCCGGCAATGCACAGCGTCACCATTGGCGCCGGGACGGCGCCGTCGGGATCCTCGCCCAGTTCGTCCAGGCGGTGCCAGTCGGCCGCCGCGTCCTGGTATTCCTCGATCAGGCGCACCCATTTCTTTTCGTTCGGGGCGCACAGGCTCAATGCCAGGCCGGACTCGGTGCCGCGGCCGGTGCGGCCGATGCGGTGCACGTGCACTTCCGGATCCTTCGAGATGTCGGCATTGATGACGGTGTCGAGGTTGGCGATGTCGAGGCCGCGCGCGGCGACGTCGGTGGCCACCAGCACCGAGCAGCTGCGGTTGGCAAACAGCACCAGGATCTCGTCGCGCTCCTGCTGCTCCAGTTCACCGTACAGGGCGAGCGCGGAGAAGCCCTGGGCGCGCAGGTGCTCGGCCAGTTCGCGGCAGTGCACCTTGGTATTGCAGAAGGCGAGGGTGGACACCGGCTGGAAATGCCTGAGCAGGCGCGCTACGGCCTCGTCGCGGCCCTCGAAGCCGATTTCGTAGAAGCGCTGTGCGATCTGCTCGGCCCCGTGCTGGCTCTCGACCGCCACCTCGAGCGGGTCGCGCAGGAAGGCGGCGGTGGCGAAGCGGATGTCGTCCGGATAGGTGGCCGAGAACAGCAGGGTCTGGCGGCGCTGGGGGCAAGCCTTGACGATGCCTTCGATCTCGTCGTAGAAGCCCATGTCGGTCATGCGGTCGGCTTCGTCCAGCACCAGGGTCTGGACGTTCGACAGGTCGAGCGTATTGCGGCCGAGGTGGTCGCGGATGCGGCCCGGGGTGCCGACCACGATGTGGGCGCCGTGCTCGAGCGAGGCGATCTGCGGACGCATGGAGACGCCGCCGGTCAGCGTGAGGATCTTGACGTTGCCGACGCCGCGTGCCAGCCGCCGCAACTCGTTCGCCACCTGGTCGGCCAGCTCGCGGGTAGGGCACAGCACCAGGCCCTGGATCGCGAACCAGGCGGGATTGAGCTTGTGCAGGATGCCGATGCCGAAGGCCGCGGTCTTGCCGCTGCCGGTCTTGGCCTGGGCGATCAGGTCGCGTCCCTCGAGCACGGCCGGCAGGCTCTCGGCCTGGATCGGCGTCATCGCGTGGTAGCCAAGGGTGGCCAGGTTGGCCAGGAAGCGCGGCGCCAGTGCCAGCGAAGTAAAGGATTGGGTCGTCATGGGTAGTCTAGCCTGAAGGCCGGACTAGGTCGGGCCCGGCGCCCAGACCGGCAGGCCGGTCAGGTCAAGTTGGTCGTCGCGGCGCCAGACGGGCAAGCCGGTCGTATCGGTTTCTTCCAGCAGTTCGAGCTGCTCCTGCTTCAGCGAGACCCGGCGCGCACGCGGTCCGCTGCGCTTCGGCTCGACAACGGGTGCGGGCGGGGCTGCCGGTTCGAAACCCGGCAGGTCGATCGTCGCGTTGTCTTTCTTGTCTCTCATCAGCTGTCGCTGCACTGCCTCAGAAAACAAAAGCCCGGCTACAAGAGTCGGGCTTTTGATCGGTATTTGGTTGCGGGGACAGGATTTGAACCTGTGACCTTCGGGTTATGAGCCCGACGAGCTGCCAGACTGCTCCACCCCGCGTCTGAGACAAAGATTATAGCGCGCTTCGCCGGCCGGCGCAATCGCCAATTTCGTGGCGCCGGCCCGCCTGCGCACCTGCCTTGTCATGCAAGCGCGCGCAGGCGCCACAGCGACGTGACTTCGCGCGCCCGCGCCGCGTGCAGCGGGTCGTCCGGGTCGCTGGCCTTGCCGTGGCTGGGACGGACATCATGGCGCGCGAAGACTTCCAGCCCGGCCGCGGCGATCCAGCCGAGCAGCTGGGCGCGCGTGCGCAGGCCGAGGTGCTCGGCCAGGTCGGACAGGATCAGCCAGCCTTCGCCGCCCGTTTCCAGGTGCGCCGCCAGGCCGCCGAGGAAGCCCTTCAGCATGCGGCTGTCGGGATCGTAGATCGCGTATTCGATGGACGAGCTGGGCTTGCCGGGCAGCCAGGGCGGATTGCAGACCACCAGCGGCGCGCGGCCTTCCGGGAACAGGTCGGCCTCGACCACCTCCACCTGCGACGACAGGCCGAGCCGGGCGACGTTTTCGCGCGCGCAGCCGAGCGCGCGCGCATCCATGTCGGTGGCCACCACGCGCGCGATGCCACGCCGGGCCAGCACCGCCGACAGCACGCCGGTGCCGGCGCCGATGTCGAAAGCCAGCCTGGCGCCCGCGGGCAGGGGCGCCTGCGCCACCAGTTCGACGTACTCCCCGCGCACCGGCGAAAACACGCCGTACCAGGGGTGGATGGCGGCATCGAGCGCGGCGATGCGCACGCCCTTGCGGCGCCATTCATGGGCGCCGATCACGCCCAGCAGTTCACGCAGCGAAGCGACATAGGGCGCATCGGCCTGGCCGTAGGCTTCGGTGCAGGCTTCACGCACGTCGGGAGCGCGGCGCAGCGGGATCGTGTGGCCAGGCTCGAAGGGAATCAGGAGCATGGCCAGGGTACGCGCGCGCTGCAGCTGCTGCAATCGGTGGCGGTGGAACAGTTCGGTCGGGGAGGGCTGCGCCAGGGCCGCCTTGCCCGCCTTGGCCCGGCGCGCGCGCGCGCCCTTGTGCTCGACGCGGCGCATCAGCGCGCCCAGCAGCTGGCGCGCGTTCTGGAAGTCGCCGCGCCAGAGCAGGGCGGTGCCGTCCAGCGCCAGGCGGTAGGCGGTGTCGGCGTTCATGGTGTCGTCGGCCACCACCACCTTCTTCGGCGCCGGCCAGCCGCTTTCCGAGCGCCACTGGGCGCGGCGTTCGGCGCCGCCTTCGGACCAGGCGATCTCGCCCACGGGACTGCCCATCAGTGGTGGTGCTGCCAGTTGCCGTCGGTGGACGCGAGGTAGGACTTGACCGCGTCCGGGTTGCCGGTCGCGTGGCGCTTGACTTCGCCGCAGTCGCAGATGCCCTGGTAGGGCTGGATGTGCGAGCAGGCCGAGACCTTCTGCAGGAAGACCTTGACCGGTTTGGCGCACTTGGCGCACTTGAAGGTGAGGATGCGGGCGGGTTTCATGGGATCGAAGAAGCGTGTGCAAAGGGCGCATTGTACAAGGGATTGAGGGCTCAGCGACTGCCGCCCGTGATGCGCGATGCCGGTGCCGGGTAGCGGTAATGGCCTGTCAGCGGCCAGGCGAACAGGCGGTTTTCCATGCGCGTGCCGGCGCCGATGTTGTGGATCACCAATGGCACCCCGGCCGGACTGCGCAGGTCGGCGACCAGGCCGATGTGCGGCAGGCCCGGGGGCACCGTCCAGGTCACGATGTCGCCCGGCGCATAGTCGGCCGGCGTCCGGCTGGGCGGCAGCGACTGCCCGTGGCGCGCGAAAAAGGTCGCCAGGTTCGGCACCCTGCGGTGGTCGATGTTCGGGTCCGGACGCGTCGATCCCCAGCCGGCTGGATGCGGATAGGTCTTCCAGGCCGCCCGCATGTCGCGGTGGACCAGCGCCTGCAGGTCGATGCCGATGCGGCGGAAGGCGCGCACGACGACGTCGGTGCAGACGCCGCGCTCGATCGGCACGTCGCCCCCGGGATAGGCGAGCTGCCGGTAGCTGGGATCGTAGAGCACGGTGACGCCGATCTGCTCCCTGGCCGCCGCCGCCACGTCGGCCGCTGGCGCGGCGCGCGCGGGCAGGACTGCGAAGAAGCCAGGCAAGACGCAAGCCAATACGGAGGTCGAGATGCGGCTTGATACGCGGCTTGATTCGCGGCTTGATACGCAGGTTGGCAAGCCGGTCAATCGGCAGGCGAGCGCCTTGCCGTCGGTTTCACGCTGTGGCGCGCAAGGGCAATCGGAAAATCCAGTGCGCATGAAGAACTCCATCGGAGGCAAATAGCCCAGCATGCACCGGCACCCGCCGGGCTTCTTGAGCGGGCTCAGTGCCTGTCCAGTACGCCTTCCAACGCGGTGTCAGCGCATGTGTCTCATTCGACCACCACCGCGCTGCTGCCGCCGCCGGCCGGGCGCACCAGCACCTTGGTGGCGATGCGCTCCGTCATTTCCTGCACGTGCGAGATCACGCCCACCTTGCGCCCGAGCGACTGCAGCGCGTCCAGCGCATCCATCGCCACGCCGAGGGTGTCGGTATCGAGGCTGCCGAAGCCCTCGTCGATAAACAGCGATTCGACCCGTACCCGATTCGAGGACAAGGAAGCCAGCCCGAGCGCGAGCGCCAGCGAAACCAGGAAGGATTCGCCGCCGGACAGCGAGTTGACCGAGCGTACCTCGCCCCCCATGTCCTGGTCGCGCACCATCAGCGCCAGCGAGGGCGCGCCATTGTGGCTGACGCGCTCGAGGCGGTAGCGCCGCGCCAGCTGCCCCAGGTGGGCATTGGCGTAGCCGAGCAGCACGTCGAGCGTGAACTGCTGCGCATAGTTGCGGAAGCGCTTGCCGTCGCTGGAACCGATCAGCTCGGACAGCTTGCCCCAACGCTGTTCTTCAAGCTGTTGGCGCTCCAGGTCCGCCAGCGCCGCCTGGGATTGCACCCGGCGGGTGTCGTCCTGCGCGGCGCGCATGCGCAGCTCGGTGGCCAGGTCGTGCGCCGCGCGCCGTTCGGCCGTCAGGGCTTCGAAGGCCGCGGCCACCGTGTCCGCGCTCAGGCCGCTTTCAGGCCGGGCTTCCTCGTGCAGCACGCGCTGGGCGCTGCGCTCGGCCAGCACGGCCCCTGCGCCCGCCACCTGGGCATCGAGCGCGCCGAGGGCGGCGCGTTCCTGGGCCAGCCAGGCGGCGCCGACCGCCAGCAGGCGGTCGAGCTCGGCGGTATCCTCGACCGGGTCGAGGCCCTCCACGAAGGACGACCTGCGATAGTCTTCCAGCCATTCGGCCAGTACCGCCGCCGCCTTTGCGCCGGCGCTGTCGAGTGCGGAGATCTGCCCCGCCAGTTGCGCCAGCGCGCTGCGGGCGCTGGCTTCGCGCTCGGCCGCCCCGCTGGCGGCTTGCTGGCGTGCCGACAGCTGGCGCCGCGCGGACTCGACGGCGCCCTGCAGTTCCTGCTCGACCTCGGACACGGCGCGCCCTCCCCACAGGGCGGCACGTTGCACGCGCCGCTCGGCCAGCTCGGTATCGATGCGCTTGAATTCCGCGGCCACGCCAGCGCCATGGCGGTCGGCCTGGGCGATGCGGGCAGCGGCGCCGGCCACTTCGGCCTCCAGCGTGGCGGCGGCCGCCGCGCTGCGCGAAAGCAGCGCGGTCTGTTCCTGCCACTCGCTCGCTTGCTGCGCGCGCGCGGCGCGCCAGCCGGCCGGCTCGCGCCGCCAGCCGTCCTGCCAGCCGTCGCCACAGGCGCTGGCCAGCACCGGATCGAGTTCGGACAGCAGCGCCGCCAGCTGGGCGGTGGCCGCTTCCTGTCGTACCGCGGCCGCGCGCAGCTCGGCCTGCAGGCGCGCGCCGTTCTCGCGTGCGCCATCGGCCGCCTGGCGCAGGGCCGCATGCTCGTGCTGGGCCTTGTCGTAGGCGAGCTGGGCGGCGTCGCGAGCGGCCGCGGCGCGGCGCAGGGCGCCGGCGCGGGCGTCCAGCGCCGCCTGCGCCCCGCGCAGCGTTTCCCGGCTCTCGGCCAGCCAGCTTGCGCGCAGGGCCGGCTCGGGCGCTTGCGCGGCCAGCGGCTGCGCCGTCCATTCGGCCTCGAGTTCGCCCAGCAGCCTTGCCAGGCCGGCACGTTCGCGCTGGAGTCCGGCCAGGCGCTCGCTGGCGGCAGCCAGCGTGGCGGCCTGGGCCGCGACCTGCGCTTCGTTCTCGCGCAGGCGCGCGCGGCAGTCGGCGACCTCGGTGCGCAGCGTCGCCAGCATGTTGCGCAACAGGTCTTCGCGTCCATGGTCGCGGTAGGGATGCTGGTCCGAACCGCAGACCGGGCACGGGTGGTCTTGTAGCAGGGAAGAGCGCAGTTGCTCCACCCCGGCGGCGCACGCCAGCTCGGCGGCGGCCAGCGATTTCTCGGCCTGTTGCGCGGCCGCTTCCAGGCTGGGCGCCGCGGCGCGCGCCCCGTCCAGCAGCAGGGCGGCGCCGGCGCGGGCCGTGTCCACGCGGTCCAGTTCGCCCGCGGTGTCGGCATGCTCCTGGCGCGTGGTGACGAGCGCGGTCCAGGCCCGTTCCGCCGCGGCCAGCTGCTCGCGGCGCGCATCCAGCGCCTGGCGTTCGCTGTCAAGCGCCTGCGGGTCGGCCGCTTCGAGCGCGGCCATGGCATCGCGGCGCGCGGCGTCGAGCGCGGCGAGACGGGTGCCGGCATCCGCCAGCGCCAGACTGGCGGCCTGTTCGCGCGCGGCCGCCTCCTGCGCCTGGCGGCCGGCGCCGGCCAGCGCGGCGGCGGCGGCCGTTTCGGCGGCCACTGCGTCCGCGGCACGGGCCAGCAAGCCATCCCAGCGCGGCCACTGGAGTGCCATCGGCTCCAGCCGGGCGTGCGCCGCGAGCCAGGCCGTGGCGCGCTCGCGCTGGCCGCGCGCGGCATCGTGTTCCACGGTCTTGGCGCCGTGCAGGGCGCGCGCCTGGCGCGCTTCCTGGCGCGCGGCCTCGAGCGCGGCGCTGGCTTGGGCATGGGAGGGTGCCAGCGCCCCAATCGCGGCGTCGAGCGCCTTGGCGCCGTCGAGCAGGGGGGCCGCCGCGCGCAACGCGCCTTCGGCCGCGTCCAGCGCCGACTGCGCGGCGCCGGCGTCGAGTTCGGCCTGGCGGCGCGCGTCGAGCGCCGTGGCCAGCGCCGCTTCGCGCGCCGCGCTTGAAGCCAGCGCCGCCTTGTGCTCTTCGCGCAGGCGCCCGACGTCCGCGGCCAGCGGCCGCGCGGGCTGCACCGCATCCAGCGTCGCCAAGCGCTGGCGCCGGCCCGCCGCCTCCAGCTGGGCCGCCTGCGCCGCCGCCAGCGCCGTGCGCGCCTGGTCTTCGCTGCGCTCCAGCTTGGCGGCCTCCTGGTGCCAGCGCAATTCGCCTTCGAGGGCGGAGCGGCGCGCGTCCACCGCCTCCAGCGCCAGTTCGGCGTTCACCCGTTCGGCGTCGAGCTTTTGCCGCTCGTCGGGCGCCAGCGGGGCCTGGCTGGCCAGCTGCGCAGCCAGGTTGCGGGTACGCTCCTGCTCGGCGCGGTAGCGCTCGAACGCACGCCGCGAGATGTCGCTGTAGATGGTGGTGCCGGTCAGGGTCTCGAGCAGTTCGCCGCGTTCGTTCTCGTCGGTCTTGAGGAAGGCGGAAAACTCGTTCTGCGCCAGCAACACCGCGCGCGTAAACTGTTCGAAGGACAGGCCGATGCGCTGCACGATTTCCTGCGCCACCTCGGTCTTGGTGCCCCCCAGGGCCGCCAGTTCCGGCAGCCGGTGCAGCGTCATCTTCGAGGGCTGCAGGGCGCCACCCGGCTTGCCGTAGGCGCGCCGCACGCTCCAGCGGGCGCGGTAGCGCTGCTCGTCGTTGCCGGCGAAGTCGACCTCGGCCCAGGCTTCGGCGGCGCCGCGCCGCAGCAGGGTGCGCGGATCGAGCGCCGACACGGTATCGCCGCCGACGTCGGGCAACTGGCTACCGGCGCGCTTGAGCAGGCGCGGCGTGGCGTCGTACAGGGCCAGGCACAGGGCGTCGAGCAGGGTGCTCTTGCCGGCCCCGGTCGGGCCGCTGATGGCGAACAGGCCGCTCGAGGCGAGCGGTTCGGTTTCGAAATCGACCTGGAATTCGGCGGCCAGCGAAGCCAGGTTCTTGCCGCTGATGCGCAGGATCTTCATGCCGCGTCTCCGCCCAGGGACAGGGTCAGCTCGGCGAAGGCGGCGAGCTGCTCGGGTGGCGCCTCGCCGCCGTAGCGCTGGGTCCAGAGGCGGCGGAAGATGTCGTCCGGCTGCAGCTGGGCCAACTGGTCGAGGCTCAGGGCTTCGCCCGCACTGTCGGGCGCGGCGTGGCGCCGGGTGGGCTCGATCTTGGCCAGGCGCACCGGCTTGCCCTCGAGCGCCGCCTCGATGCGGCTGCGCAGGCCCGGCTCGGGACCGTCGAGCAAGACCCGTACCTCGAGGAAGGGCTGCTGTGGCGGTGCCGCGTCGGGCAGCTCGAGTGCTTCGAGCGCCGCCAGTACTTCGTCCAGCGGCGCCGGCCGGGCCGGCACGCGCAGCAGCTGCACGGCGCGCGGCACCGGCAGCGGTGTCACCGAGGTCGCCTGCCGGCCTTCGAGCTCGACGCACAGCACCTGGTGCTGGTAGCCGACTTCGGAAAAGGACAGCGGCAGCGGGCTGCCGCAATAACGCCGGCGCTCGTGGCCGCCGACACGCTGGGCCAGGTGCAGGTGCCCCAGCGCCACGTAGGCCAGGTCCGGGTCGAACATCGAGGCCGGCAGGGCCTCGGTGCCGCCGATCACGATGCGGCGCTCGGAGTCCTGGGACGACTGGCCGTCCACCATGTGGCAGTGGCCCATGGCAATGATCGCCTGGTCGGCGCCGCAGCGCGCGCGCGCCAGGGCGTAGGCCTGGCGGTAGAGCAGGGCGCTACCGTGCAGGTAAGGGTCGTGTGCGGCTTCGGCAGCGGTGCCAGGTTCCTGCTGCGCCGGTGCGCGCGGCAGGTCGCCAGGACGCAGGAAGGGCACGGCCAGGCACCAGGCCGCCACCTGCCCGTCGCGCCCGCGCAGTGGCACCAGCAGGCGCTCGAGATCGATGGCGCCCTCCGGCGTGCGTCCGACATTGCCGACCACCACGGTGCCGTGGGCTTCCAGCAGCGGGGTCGGCGCCTCCAGCCGGCCGGGCGAATCGTGGTTGCCGGCAATGACCACCACCTGCAGGTGCGGCACCCGGGCCTTGGCCCGCTGCAGGAAACGGTACAGCTGGCGGTGCGCGGCGGCCGAAGGGTTGGCATTGTCGAAGATGTCGCCGGCGATCAGCAGCACATCGATGCGTTCGCGCGCGAGCGTCTCCACCAGCCAGTCCAGGAAGCAGCCGTGCTCGTAGCTGCGGTCGTAGTTGTGCAGGGTCTGGCCGAGGTGCCAGTCGGAAGTATGGAGCAGCCGCATAGGAGTGACATGTTGGATTCGTGGCAACGAAGCAACTATAGCGCAGACTCGCCGGAGTGCCCAGGAAAAGACTGTGTTTTTTTACAGTAGTATCGGTTTGCTATTAGAATAAAAGCATGAGCGAAATCAATCGTGGCAATGCGTTCGAACTGAGCATCGGGGCCGCGCGCGCCCTGCACCTGGCCGCCCAGGACATGCTGGCACCGCGCCGCCGGCGCGCGGCCAAGGCCGACGTGCTGGCGGCGATCCGCCGCATGGGCATGTTGCAGATCGACACCATCAGCGTCGTCGCGCGCAGCCCCTACCTGGTGCTGTGGAGCCGCTTGGGCGACTACCAGCCGGCCTGGCTCGACGAACTGCTGGCCGAGGGTGCGCTGTTCGAATACTGGGCGCACGAAGCCTGTTTCCTGCCGATCGAGGACTATGGCCTGTATCGCCACCGCATGCTCGATCCGGAAGCCCTGGGCTGGAAGTATTCGGCCAACTGGATGCGCGAGCGCGCCGCCGAGGCCGCAGCGCTGCTGGAACGGGTGCGCCGGCAAGGGCCGGTGCGGGCCGCCGATTTCGCGCGCAGCGACGGCAAGGCCGGCGGCTGGTGGGAATGGAAGCCCGAGAAGCGTACGCTGGAAGCGCTGTTCACCGCCGGCCAGCTGATGATCGCACGGCGCCACAACTTCCAGCGCATCTACGACCTTGCCGAGCGCGTCCATCCGGTCTGGCACGACAGCCAGATGCCGTCCATCGAGGAAGTGCGGCGCCGCTTCGTGCTGCACACGGTGCGCGCGCTCGGGCTGGCCAGGGCAGCCTGGATTCCCGACTACCACCGCAGCCGGCGCCCGCATCCGGATCCGGATGCGCTGGTCGAGCAGGGACTGCTGCTGCGCGGCCGGGTCGCCGGCTGGGACGAACCGGTCTATATCCATCCGGACCATGCGACACTGGCGCGCCAGGCCATGGCCGGCGCGCTGGCGCCACGCCTGACGACGCTGCTCTCGCCCTTCGATCCGATCGTCTGGGACCGCCGCCGCGCGCTCGAGCTGTTCGGCTTCGACTACCGCCTGGAGTGCTATACCCCGGCCGCGCAGCGGCGCTACGGCTATTTCACGCTACCCATCCTGCACCGCGGGGGCCTGGTGGGGCGGGTCGATGCCAAGGCGCACCGCAAGGAAGGGCTGTTCGAACTGCGCAGCATCCACCTGGAACCCGGGGCGCGCACCAGCGCGCGCCTGGTGGCGGACGTGGCCGGCGCGCTGCGGCGCTGTGCGCAGTGGCACGGCTGCCCGCGGATCAGCCTGGTGTTCAGCGAGCCGCAGGCCTTCGGAACGGCGCTGCGTGCGGCGCTGGCGGCGCCGGCTGACGGGGTGGCGCGGCCTTGAGCGCATTTTCGGATTCTAAAAACTCGCCAATGTCCACCACGGCGGGCTTGCGCCATCTCAAACCCGCGCCGGGGTAGCTCTCTACACTACGAGTTCCCCGAGGCCGGCGACAACAACAAGCACAGCCGCCCGATCCCAACAAAAACGCTTCCCAGCCAACATTGCGGCCGGCCGCAAGGCCGTGCCCCCGCGGCCGGCCTTTGCCGACCGCGCCTGCGCTGGCGCAGCCATTCCAGGAGGAGACACCGTGCTGACATCCACCTACACCCTGGTCGTGCTATCCATCGAGCAGGCCAGCGCCCGCGTCGGCCTGCAAGCGCTGCTCGAGCGCTGGCAGCCTGACAGGGGGAGCGCCGAGACCGCCCACGCTTGCGCCGCCCTCGGCGCCGCCTTCGACAGCTGCTATTGGCGCAAGCTCGACCGCTATGTGCTGCCGGCCCTGCGTTGCACCGGCGTGGCGCCCGGCTTGCTGGCCGAACTCGATGTGCTGCGGCTGGCGGCGATCGAAGCGCGCGCCGACGTGCATGCGGCCGCCGCCGTGCAGGATCCCGGCTTTGGGGCCGCGCTCGCGCGCTGCTGCAGCTTGCTGCTCGAACGCCTGGACCGCGAGGAGCGCGAGCTGTTCCCGCTGGCCCGCACCCAGGTTCCCGTCGAAGCCTGGTTCGCGATCGCCAACCAGATGCTGGCGCAGGAGGCCCGGCAAAGCGAGGAACGCGGCAGCGGGCCGCCGACATTGGACGCTTCGGCCAGAAATTTCCCCCCGAAACGCCCGCTTGCCGCGCCCGCGCAGTGCGCCTCCCATTGAAGGCAGGGAAGCGGCGCGCCGGACGGGCGCCCCCATGGTTCTTTGCTATGATGGGGGTTTTGGAAGTGCGATTTCATCATGTTCGAATTCCTTTTCAAGCGGCAGGGCGGCGACAAGCCGGCCGGTGCCAGTGGCGCGCAGCCGGAGGCCCAGCCGGCCCAGGATGCCGGCGCACCGGGCCCGCGCGAGCGGCAGGCCGAACAGCTCAGGCAACTGGATGGCGACGAGGAAGCGGCCGTCGCCTTCATCCTGTCTTCCGAATTTTCCGAGCTGCGCCTGGCGGCGGCCGAACAGGTCCATAGCCGGCCGCAACTCGAGCGCGTGCACGCGGCGATGCGCAATACCGATCGCCGGGTCGCCAAGCTGATGCAGTCGCGCCTCGATGCGATCCGCCACCACGAAGCCGAGCTGCGGCGCGGCAAGGAAACACTGGCACAGGCCCGGTCCATGCTGGACGACGCCCTCCTGACCCCCAACCACGTCGCCGAACTCGACCGCAAATGGGCTGTCATCCGCGCGCCCGAACTGGCGCCGGAATTCGATACCGTGCGCGCCGAACTCGGCAGGCGCCTGGAAGACCAGGTGCAGCTGCAGCGCGCCATGATCGATCGCCTGGGGGCGCTGCGCGCCCTGGGCTCCGCCGGGCTGGACGCGGCCACCCTGGGCGAACGCCTGGCCGCCCTGGCGCGCGACCAGGACGCGGCGCTGCTGGCGCCAGGGCAAGCCTCCTTGCCGCGCGCGCTGGTGGCCGAATTCGCCGCCGAGCTGGCGCGCCTGGGCGCCAGCCTGGCCACCCTCGAGCAGGACCGGGCCGCACTGGCCGCGCGCGAGGCCATGCTGGCCGGGTGGGAAGCCCGGCCGGCCGGCGAACTGAAGGCCGACGCGCTGCGCAAGGAATGGCGCGCGCTGCCGGCCCTGGCGTCGGATGGGACCGGACTGCAGCGCCGTTTCGAAACATTGCTGGCCAGCCTGCCACAGGAGGCTTCCGCCGAAGGGCGCAAGTCCAAGACGCAGACGGAGACGCAGTTGCAGCAGCCGCAGGCGCAGGCGCAGGCGCAGGCGGCCCCTGAAGCGCAGGGTGCCGGCGCCGCGGCGGCGTCCAGGTCCCGGGCGCCGGTCCGGGGCGCCGACCAGCACTTCCTCGACCGGCTCGACGCCATGGAAGCAGCGTTGCAGCATGGCTCGCTCGGCACCGCCGCCGAGCTCGACAAGTCGCTGAAGGATAGCAAGGACAAGGGCATGCGCCTGACGCCGGCCGAGACCGAGCGCCTGAACCATGTACGGGCTGAATTCAAGCGCTTGTCGGACTGGGCGCGCTGGGGCGGCAACGTATCGCGCGAGGAACTGATCAAGGCGGTCGAGGCACTGCAGACCCAGAACCTGGCGATGGGCGAACGGGCGCGCAAGGTGGGCAGCATGCGCGAGCGCTGGAAGGCGCTCGACAGCCTGTCCGGCGCCGCGCCGCGTGCGTTGTGGGAACGCTTCGACACCGCCTGCACCGCCGCCTATGCGCCGGCCGCGGCCCACTTCCGCCACTTGGCCGACGAGCGCCACGCGAACGCCGCGCGTGCCCAGGCCCTGGTGGACGAGGCGCAGGCCGAGATCGCGCGCCTGGAATCGGGCGAGGCCGACTGGAAGCACGTGTCGGGCACGGTGCAGCGCCTGCGCAGCGCCTGGAGCCACCTCGGCCCGATCGATCGCAAGGACAAGAAACGCCTCGACACCCTGTTCGGCGCGACGCTCAACACCCTGCAGCGCCCGCTGGAAGAGCAGCGCAAGGACGAGATGGCGGTGCGCGAAGCGCTGATCGAGGAAGCGCTGGCGCTCGACCCGCATGGGCGCCATGCGGTGGACGCCTTGCGCGCGCTGCAGGCGCGCTGGCAGGAACATGCGCGCGCGCTGCCGCTCGAACGCAAGGCCGAGCAGGCACTGTGGCAGCGCTTCCGCGCCGCCTGCGACGCCCTGTTCGCGCAGCGCAAGGAGCATGCCCACGCGGCCGATGCCGAGCGCCTTGCGCATGAAGCGGCCAAGGAGGCCCTGTGTTTGCGCCTGGAAGCCGCCGCACCCGAGGCGACGCCGGCCAGCGCCGGCAGGCTGCTGCGCGAAGCGGCCGCCGAGTGGGGCGCGATCGGTCCGGTGCCGCGCGCCCACGAAGCGCGCATCGACAAGCGCTACCACGCCGCCCTGGCGGCGGTGCAGCACCATGCCGAGGTGGCGCGGCGCGCCGCCGGACTGGCCCTGGCGGGCGCGGTGCGCGACAAGCTGCGCCTGGTGCTGGCACTGGAGGCGGCGCTGCGCAATCCGGAAGCGCATACCAGCGCCGCCGACTGGCGCGCCCGCTGGGAGGCACTGCTGCCGCTCGACGCCCCCTACGAGGGGGCGCTGCACGGCCGCTTCGAGGCGGGCCTGGCTGCGCTCGACGGCGAGCAGACCGCGCGCGCCGCCCATGTGGCGCAGCTGGAAACGAACCGCGAGCAGCTGCTGCACGAACTGCTGCGCCTGGAGATCGCGGCCGGCATCGACAGCGGCGCCGAATTCGCGCGCGAGCGTCTGAAGCTGCAGGTCGAGGTGCTGCAGAGTTCGCTGCAGTCCGGCCACAAGGCCGGGCATGGGGGGCATGGCGCCCGGGCCGGCGGCCAGGCCGGCTTGCCGGCACTGCTGGCGATGCCGGCCCTGGCCGACACCCGCACCGAGACCCGTATCGAACAGTTATTGCTGCGCCACGCGAAGGAGGGCAAGTGAACGATTTCCCGGAGAGTCCTGACGCCGCTTCCACCCTGATCCGGGTGCAGGAAGCCGATTTCGACCTGGGCCGTGAGCTGGCCGCCCTGCGCGCCGGCGACGGCCGGGTCGGCGCCGTGGTCAGCTTCGTCGGTACCGTGCGCGACCTGAACGAGGGCGCCCAGGTGTCTGAAATGGAGCTCGAGCACTATCCGGGCATGACGGAACGCGCCCTGGAAGACATCGTCGGCCAGGCCCGGGCGCGCTGGCCGCTGTACGGGGTCGTGGTCATCCACCGCGTCGGACCGCTCCAGCCGCTCGACCAGATCGTGCTGGTGGCCTGCGCGGCGGCCCATCGCGGCGAAGCCTTCGCCGCCTGCGAGTTCATCATGGACTACCTGAAGACCGACGCCCCCTTCTGGAAGAAGGAACAGACGCCGGACGGGGCGCGCTGGGTCGATGCGCGTGCCAGCGACGATTCCGCCAAGCGCAAGTGGATGGCAGTGGAGCCCCATCCTTGAGCTGGCTGGCAGTCGGCCTGGGGGCGGCGCTCGGCGCCTGGCTGCGCTGGGGACTCGGTCTCTGGCTGGGCGCCCAGCACGCGCAGCTGCAGATCGGCACGCTGGCGGCCAACCTGCTCGGCGGCTACCTGGTCGGGCTGGCGCTGGGTTTCTTCAGCGCTCACCCGCAGATCCCGCCTGAATGGCGCCTGTTCGCCATCACCGGCTTCCTCGGCGGCCTGACCACGTTTTCCAGTTTTTCCGGCGAATCCGTGCTGCTGCTCGAGCGCGGCGAACTCGGCTGGGCGCTGGCGCACACCCTGCTGCACCTGGTGGGCTCCTTGCTGCTATGTGCAGCCGGCTTCGCTACCTGGCGCGCCCTGCGCGGCTAGCGGTATCGGGAGCGGATACCTTTGCATAGCTCAATGGCGGGCGGCCCCGGGCGTGATAAGTTCGCGTCTAGTTTTGCCCCTTCTCCATTAATTTGAGGAAATAGCCATGCAAACTCAACGTCCGACCGCCGCCTTCATTGGCGCCTCCTGGGGTGCGCTGCTGGCCGGTGGCTGCGCTTTCCTGGCGGGACTGTGGAATGCCGAGATGCAGTTGAACGAAAAGGGCTACTACCTGACCCTGCTGCTGTACGGCCTGTTCGCCGCCGTGTCGCTGCAGAAGACCGTGCGCGACCGGGCCGAAGGCGTGGCGGTCACCACGATGTATGTGGGCCTGTGCTGGATCTCGCTGCTGGCGGCCCTCCTGCTGCTCACGGTCGGCCTGTGGAACGCGACCCTGGCGCCGAGCGAGAAGGGCTTCTATGCCATGTCTTTCGTGCTGAGCCTGTTCGCGGTGGTGGCGGTGCAGAAGAACGTGCGCGACGTGCGCGCCATCGAGGATGCGCCGCGCCGGGTGAGCGAATGAGCGAATGAGCGCATGCGCCGCTGCGGCGGCGCCCGGGGTGTTGCACATCTTGAAAAGCGCCGGATCACCCCTATGTTGCTCCTCAGTTAGGAATCCATTCCAAGATACCACTAGGGAGCACAAGCATGCGACAAGACAAACTGACGACCAAGCTTCAGGAAGCGCTGGCGGATGCCCAGAGCCTGGCGGTCGGCAACGATAACCAGTACATCGATCCGGCCCACCTGCTGCTCGCCCTGCTGAACCAGGACGACGGCGGCGCCCGCTCGCTGCTGCAGCGGGCCGGCGTCAACGTCGGCGCGCTGGCCAACGCCCTCAAATCAGCGCTCGAGCGCCTGCCGAAAGTCATGGGCACCGGCGGCGACGTGCAGGTCTCGCGCGAACTGGTGGCCCTGCTGAACCTGGCCGATCGCGAGTCGCAGAAGCGTGGCGACCAGTTCCTGGCCTCCGAGATGATCCTGCTGGCGCTGACCGAGGACAAGTCGGAAGCCGGCCGCCTGGCGCGCGAACATGGCCTGGCGCGCAAGTCGCTGGAATCGGCGATCTCGGCGGTGCGCGGCGGCGAAGCGGTGAACTCGCAGGACGCCGAAGGCCAGCGCGAGGCGCTGAAAAAATACACCCTCGACCTGACCGAGCGTGCCCGCCAGGGCAAATTGGACCCGGTGATCGGCCGCGACGACGAGATCCGCCGCGCGATCCAGGTGCTGCAGCGCCGTTCCAAGAACAACCCGGTCCTGATCGGCGAGCCCGGCGTGGGCAAGACCGCCATTGTCGAGGGCCTGGCGCAGCGCATCGTCAACGGCGAGGTGCCCGATTCGCTCAAGGGCAAGCGCGTGCTCTCGCTCGACATGGCGGCCCTGCTGGCCGGCGCCAAGTACCGCGGCGAGTTCGAGGAAAGGCTCAAGAGCGTCCTGAAGGAGCTGGCCCAGGACGAAGGCCAGACCATCGTCTTCATCGACGAGATCCACACCATGGTCGGCGCCGGCAAGGCCGAGGGCGCGATGGACGCCGGCAACATGCTCAAGCCCGCGCTGGCCCGCGGCGAACTGCACTGCGTGGGCGCGACCACGCTGGACGAGTACCGCAAGTACGTCGAGAAGGACGCCGCGCTGGAGCGCCGCTTCCAGAAGATCATGGTCGACGAGCCGAGCGTGGAGGCGACCATCGCCATCCTGCGCGGCCTGCAGGAGAAATACGAGCTGCACCACAAGGTCGAGATCACCGACCCGGCCATCATCGCCGCGGCCGAGCTGTCGCACCGCTACATCAGCGACCGCTTCCTGCCGGACAAGGCGATCGACCTGATCGACGAAGCGGCCTCGAAGATCAAGATCGAGATCGATTCCAAACCGGAAGTGATGGACAAGCTCGAACGGCGCCTGATCCAGCTGAAGATCGAGCGCGAAGCCGTGCGCAAGGAAACCGACGAAGCCTCGATGCGGCGCCTGGAGCTGATCGGCGAGGAGATCGCGCGCCTGGAACGCGAGTACAACGACTACGAGGAGATCCTCAAGTCCGAGAAGGCGGCGGTGCAGGGTACGGCGCACATCAAGGAAGAGATCGAGCGGGTCCGCCACCAGATCGAGGAAGCCAAGCGCCAGAGCGACTACAGCCGCATGTCCGAGCTGTCGTATGGCCGCCTGCCGGAACTGGAAGCCCAGCTGAAGAAGGCCGAGGAAGCCGCCGCCGGCGCCGATGGCGATGCGACCAAGCCCAAGCTCCTGCGCACCCAGGTCGGCGCCGAGGAAATCGCCGAAGTGGTGGCGCGCGCGACCGGCATCCCGGTGTCGCGCATGATGCAGGGCGAGCGCGAGAAGCTGCTGCACATCGAGGAAAAGCTGCACGAGCGGGTGGTGGGCCAGGACGAGGCGATCGAGGCGGTGTCGGATGCGATCCGGCGCTCGCGCGCCGGCCTGTCCGATCCGAACCGCCCCTACGGTTCCTTCATGTTCCTGGGCCCGACCGGGGTCGGCAAGACCGAACTGTGCAAGGCGCTGGCGAGCTTCCTGTTCGATACCGAGGACGCGCTGGTGCGCATCGACATGAGCGAGTTCATGGAGAAGCATTCGGTCGCCCGCCTGATCGGCGCGCCACCGGGCTATGTCGGCTATGAAGAGGGCGGCTACCTGACCGAGGCCGTACGCCGCAAGCCGTACAGCGTGATCCTGCTGGACGAAATCGAGAAGGCGCACCCGGACGTGTTCAACGTCCTGCTGCAGGCGCTCGACGACGGCCGCATGACCGACGGCCAGGGTCGTACCGTGGATTTCAAGAACACGGTGATCGTGATGACCTCGAACCTGGGTTCCAACAAGATCCAGTCTATGGACACCGACGAGCCTGGCGTAGTGAAGCTGGCCGTGATGGCCGAGGTGCGCGGGCACTTCCGTCCCGAGTTCATCAACCGCATCGACGAGATCGTGGTGTTCCATGCGCTCGATGAGAAGAACATCGGTGCGATCGCCAAGATCCAGCTGCACAACCTGGAGGAACGCCTGGCCAAGATGGAGATGCAGCTCGACATTGACGACGAAGCCCTGCAGAAGATCGCCGAGGCGGGCTACGACCCGGTGTATGGGGCGCGTCCGCTCAAGCGCGCGATCCAGCAGCAGATCGAGAATCCGCTGTCGAAAGCAATCCTGGCCGGCCGCTTCGGACCCAAGGACACCATCCCGGTGCGGGTGCGCGGCGGGAACCTGGTGTTCGGCGAACAGGTGGAACTGGCGAAGTAAGCCTGCACGCGGTGGCCGCTGCGGCGGCTTGAGCTCTCATCTCGAACGGCGCGACCTGCAAGGGTGGCGCCGTTTTTCTTGCATCGTCGACCTATTCTCGACGATTTCCCACGATATGAAACGATATCTCCGCATCGCGAAATGCGCGGCGCGATCAGCCGCAGCATGGACTCCCATTTTTTGAAATTTCATGCCGGATCATGAAATACCATTCGCAAGATATTGAAAGTAAAAGAAAAAATAAAGTTCCTATGTCTTATATAAGAGTTGTTGTGCTGCGCACAAACTGATCTATGATAGTGCCAACGGATGTGAATAACGCGGCTTGAATCCCTCTACCAATCGCTCTACCAATCGTTCTACCTTCAGGAGAAACAACCATGGCAACTCGTGAACAACAGATCAGTGAACTGCAGCAAGACTGGGACACCAATCCGCGCTGGAAAAATGTGACGCGCAACTACACGGCGGCCGACGTGGTGCGCCTGCGCGGATCGGTCCAGATCGAGCACACACTGGCCAAGCGCGGCGCCGAGAAGCTGTGGGACCTGGTCAACAACGAGCCCTACGTGAACGCGCTGGGCGCACTGACCGGCAACCAGGCCATGCAGCAGGTCAAGGCCGGCCTGAAGGCCATCTACCTGTCGGGCTGGCAGGTGGCGGGCGACGCCAACGTGGCTGGCGAGATGTATCCGGACCAGTCGCTGTATCCGGCCAACTCGGTGCCGCAGGTGGTGCGCCGCATCAACAACACCTTCCAGCGCGCCGACCAGATCCAGTGGTCGGAAGGCAAGGACGACATTGACTACTTCGCCCCGATCGTGGCCGATGCCGAAGCCGGCTTCGGCGGCGTGCTCAACGCGTTCGAGCTGATGAAGGCCATGATCGATGCCGGCGCCGCCGGCGTGCACTTCGAAGACCAGCTGGCCTCGGTCAAGAAATGCGGCCACATGGGCGGCAAGGTGCTGGTGCCGACCCGCGAAGCCGTCGAAAAACTCAACGCCGCGCGCCTGGCGGCCGACGTGATGGGCACCCCGACCCTGGTCATCGCCCGCACCGATGCCGAGGCGGCCGACCTGCTCACCTCGGACGTGGACGACAACGACAAGCCCTTCTGCACTGGCGAGCGCACCGTCGAGGGCTTCTTCAAGGTGAAACCGGGCATCGAGCAGGCCATTTCGCGCGGCCTGGCCTACGCGCCGTTCGCCGACCTCGTGTGGTGCGAGACCGGCAAGCCGGACCTGAACTTCGCCAAGCAGTTCGCCGAAGCCATCCATGCGAAATTCCCGGGCAAGATGCTGGCCTATAACTGCTCGCCCTCGTTCAACTGGAAGAAGAACCTGGACGACGCCACCATCGCCAAGTTCCAGAAGGAGCTGGGCGCGATGGGCTACAAGTTCCAGTTCATCACCCTGGCCGGCTTCCACGCCCTGAACTACGGCATGTTCAACCTGGCGCATGGCTATGCGCGCCGTGGCATGTCGGCCTTCGTGGAACTGCAGGAAGCAGAGTTCGCCGCGGCCGAGAAGGGCTTCACCGCGGTCAAGCACCAGCGCGAAGTCGGCACCGGCTACTTCGATGCCGTCACCCAGACCATCCAGCAGAACCAGAGCTCGACCACGGCCCTGCATGGCTCGACCGAGGACGAGCAGTTCTTCGACGAGAAGAAGGTCGCGTAAGCCCCGCTTCCTGCCTGAGCCGTGAACGCCGCAGCGCCCGTCGGGCCTGCGGCTTTTTTCGTAGGGTGGGCAGATTCTGCCCACGCGGTGATCGATTGCAGAAGTGTCATCCGGCACGGGATCGGAGCCAGCGACCGCGTGGGCAAGGAACTTGCCCACCCTACAAAAGCCCGGGAAGTGTCGATGTAGTGGATAATGGCGCCCATTGCGCCGTTCAGACCCGGCACCGACACTTTCTCAGGAATTCCAGCTTATGTTGAGCTACCGCCACGCCTTCCACGCGGGTAACCACGCCGATGTCCTCAAACACTTCGTCCAGGTGCAATTGCACCTGTATATGAACCAGAAGGACGTGCCCTATACCTATATCGATACCCATTCCGGCGCCGGCGTCTACGCGCTCGACAGCTTCCAGGCGACCAAGACCGCGGAATTCGATACCGGCATCGGCCCCCTGTGGAACGCGACCGAGGTGCCGGCACCGCTGAAGCCTTACCTGGACCTGGTCAAGTCGATGAACCCGAGCGGCAAGATGCGCTACTACCCGGGTTCTCCCTACGTGGCCGACCAGATGGCGCGCCTGGACGACCGCCTGCGCCTGTTCGAGCTGCACCCGGCGGACGTCAAGATCCTGCACGAGAACGTGCGCAAGGCCGAGGCGCACAAGGCCGAGCAGGGCGAACGCGCGCGCGGCAAGCGCGTCATCATCGAGCATGGCGACGGCTTCCAGAGCCTGAAGAAGCTGCTGCCGCCGCCGTCGCGCCGGGCCCTGGTGCTGGTCGACCCGCCGTATGAAGTCAAGGACGACTACAAGAAGGTGCGCGACGCGCTCGAAGAGGCCCTCGGCCGCTTCCCGAGCGGCATGTATGCGGTCTGGTACCCGGTGCTGCAGCGCATGGAGTCGCGCCAGTTCCCCGACAAGCTCAAGCGCCTGCCGGCCAAGGAATGGCTGAACGTCACCCTCACCATCTCGACCCCCGGCCCGGACGGCATCGGGCTGCACAGCAGCGGCATGTTCATCCTGAATCCGCCGTATACGCTGGAAGCCATGCTGCGCGAAACCATGCCCTACCTGGTGCAGGTGCTGGGCAAGGATAGCGGGGCGCGCTTCACCATCGAGCGCGGCACCCAGCTCACGGGCGCCGCCTCGGCGCGCCTGGCGGGCGAAGGACCGCGCGCGCCGGTCGGCAATGCGCGCCGCGCCAGCCCGCTGTCGGGCAAGGGCAGCCTGCGCCTGCCGGGCCAGAGCATGCTGCGCGAGGGTGAGGAGGAAGGGCGCGGCCCGGGCGCCAAGCCGGCCAAGCCGGCCACCCCGGCGCCGCGGCGCGCCTGGCGTCCGGACGGCAACACGCAGGGCAAGCCGCAGGCGCCAGCCTCCAGCCCGGCACGCGCGGAAAGCAAGCGTCCTTCGGACGGCGGCCCCAGGACGGCCGGGCCACGCCCGGGCAACCGGAGTGGCAAGCGCTGAGCACGCAATTCGATATAAAAATGCTAATAATGTCGGATTTGTAGTATAGTCTTCAAGGCGGATGTGCGCGTCCGCCGGCCGGCGCCTTCGTGCCGCAACCGTTTCCAGGAGTTTTACCGATGCATGCCGAAGCAGCGGCAGCGGCATCCGTGCCGTCCAACGATTTTTTCCTCGCGCGTCAGCCCATCCTTGGCCGGGACCAGCACCTCGTGGCATTCGAGCTGCTGTTCCGCGCCGCGGGCGAGGACGACGACGCCAAGCTGACCGACAATGCGGCGGCGACGGCGGCCGTCATTTCCCACGCATCCCAGCTCGGCATGGAGCAGGTGGTGGGCGAACGCCTGGCCTTCGTCAATGTGGACGAGGTCGTCCTGATGAGCGACTTCGTGCGTTTCCTGCCGCCCCACCAGGTTATCCTTGAAATCCTGGAGACAGTCAAGCCGACCCAGGCGTTGCTGGCGCGCGTGGCCGAGCTGAAGGAGCTCGGTTTCAAGTTCGCGGTCGATGACGTGGTCGAGCATTCGCCCGAGCTCGACCGGCTGGTCGGGCTGGTCGACGTGATCAAGGTGGACGTCAAGCTGGTGCCGCGCGAGGAACTCGAGCGCCTGGTGGCGTCGCTGCGGGGTACCGGCAAGAAGCTGCTGGCGGAAAAGGTCGAGACGCTCGACGAATTCCGGCTCTGCATGGACCTCGGCTTCGAATACTTCCAGGGCTATTATTTTGCCCGCCCGGTGATCCTGTCGGGCAAGAAGATCGCGCCCTCCGAAATGGCGATCCTGCGCCTGCTGGAGCTGGTGAGCTCGGATGCCGACGCCGCCAGCATCGAGACGGCGGTCAAGCGCGACGCCCTGATCAGCCTGAACCTGCTGCGCCTGGTGAACAGCCGCGCGGCGTCCGGTACCCGGATCGAATCGCTGGCCCAGGCCCTGCAGCAGCTCGGGCGGCGCCAGCTGCAGCGCTGGCTGCAGATCCTGCTGTACACGACGGCCGGCGGCGCGGAACTGGCTTCGCCGCTGCTGCAGCTGGCCACCACCCGCGGCAAGCTGCTGGAACTGATGTCGCTGGCGCGCGCGCCGCAGGATGCGGCACGGGCCGACCGCGCCTTTACGGTGGGCATCATGTCGCTGGCGGACGCCCTGTTCTCGATCCCGATGCGCGACATCCTCGACAACGTCGAGGTGCCGGACGAAGTGCGCGCCGCGCTGATCGAGCGGGAAGGGGAGTTCGGCACCATGCTGCGGGTGGCCGAACTGCTCGAGGCGGCCGAGGGCGGTGGCAAGCTCTACAATGCGCTATGCCGGCTGGACCTGTCGGTGGCGCAGATCCGCAGCATCGAGCTGCAAGCCTTCGACTGGGTGCGCGAGCTGACCCACGAGCCGCACTGAGAGCTGCACTGAGCGCCACGCCGGCGCGCTCCTTACTGCGCGAGGAACAGGAATACGGTCGGCTTCTTGTGGAAGTCCGGCCCTTTGCCGCCAGCCAGCGCCGCCTTCCACCTGGCCGCGCTCAGGGTCTTGACCGATTCGCTCGGCAGCGACAGGTCGGTTGCCACGCACACCAGGGTGCCCGGCTGGCAGGCGCTGACCAGGGCCTCCAGCATCTGGCCGTTGCGGTAGGGGGTCTCGATCAGCAGCTGAGTCTGCTTCTCGCTGCGCGAACGGCCTTCCAGTTGCTGGATGCGCTTGCTGCGTTGGCCGGTGTCGGTCGGCAGGTAGCCATTGAAGGCGAAACTCTGGCCGTTCAGGCCGCTTGCCATCACGGCCAGCAGCAGCGAGGACGGCCCCACCAGGGGGCGTACGGGAATCCCATGCTGGTGGGCCAGGCGCACCAGGTCGGCGCCCGGATCGGCTACCGCCGGCACTCCCGCTTCCGACACCAGGCCGGCGTCGCGTCCGGCCAGCAGCGGCGCCAGCAGCTGGCCCAGGGCCGCCGCCGGGGTGTTCACGTTCAGTTCGGCGATCTCGATTTCCTGCAGCGGCCGCGCCAGCGGATGGTCGAGCGCGACCAGTTTCAGGAAGGCGCGCGCCGTCTTGGCGTTCTCGGCCACGAAATAATCGAGGCGCGCGGTGAGCGCCTGCACTTGCTTGGGCAGCAGGGCGGACAGGGCGCCGGGTGCGGCGTCGACAGGACCGAGGGTATTGGGAATCAGGTAGAGGGTGCCGGGCATCGTGGATTGGTAAGGATGAAAGTTACAGGCCGAAGAAGGAGACGCCGGCGCGGCGCAGCATGCCGGTGAGCGCGACCAGGGGCAGACCGGTGAGGGCGGTCGGGTCGTCCGACACGATCCGTTCCAGCAGGGCGATGCCCAGGCCCTCGTTCTTGGCGCTGCCGGCGCAGTCGTAGGGCTGCTCGATGCGCAGGTAGGCGTCCAGTTCGGCGTCGGGCAGGTCGCGGAAGTCGACGAAGACCTGCACGTTGTCCAGCTGGACGGCGCGGGCCGGGTCGGGCGCGCGGCTGTCCCACAGGCACAGGGCCGTATGGAAGACGACGCGCCGGCCGCGCATCAGTTGCAGCTGGGCCAGGGCGCGCGCGTGGTCGCCGGGTTTGCCGATCTGCATGCCGTCCAGCGTGGCAACCTGGTCCGAGCCGATCACCAGCGCCCCGGGCGCTCGCGCCGCCACCGCCGCCGCCTTCTCCCGTGCCAGGCGCAGGGCGGTATCCTGCGGGGCCTCGCCGGGCAGCGGCGCTTCGTCGATATTGGGGGCGATCGCTTCGAAAGGCAGTTGCAGGCGCGCCAGCAGTTCGCGGCGGTAGGCGGAGCTGGAAGCGAGAATGAGGCGCGGCGGCGTGGAACTTGGTATCATTGCGGTCGGCAAAGCAATAATTTATAAGAAAAGCTGATAAATCCGGGTCTCGAACAAGAGAACGCGATAAATAAGCCCGCTCGTACTGGATCGACTGCCGGCACTGGATACCGCATACAACGCAGGGCGCCAAAAACAGCGCAAGTCTTTGACTCTACGGCGAGAAGCCTGTTATTATCGCAGGTTTTCCGGGGAAGTTTTCCAAATGAGCGCTTTTGTCATTGACGCCTTCGAGTTTTGCCGGAATAGCGGACACCGCGAGGGCGCGACGCCCGTTGCCGAGATGACCCGTCTGGCCGCCGAATGCGCCGACAAGTCCGGCGGCGCGTCCGGCGAGATTCGCTGGTCGATCGACGGCGGCCTGACCAGGCAGGGTTATCCGTCGATGACCCTGGCGGTCGCCGGCCCCGTGAAGCTGGTCTGCCAGCGTTGCCTGACCCCGATGGATTACCAGATCGACTCGTCCACCATGCTGGTACTCGGCAAGGACGAGGAGGATGCGGATGCGATCGAGGAAATCCTCGACGACGAGAGCATCGACGTGATCGTCGGCAGCCGCGAGTGCGATATCCGCCAGCTGCTGGAAGACGAAGCCCTGCTGGCCCTGCCGCAGGCACCGAAGCACGAGGTATGTCCGGACACCAAGCTGCTGGATGGCCTCAAGACCGAGAAGGTCTCGCCGTTCGCGGCCCTGAAAAATCTCAAGCCAGAGTAAAAACCGAATTTGTAGTACCGCAGCGTAGCAAGGCAGCACCCGCAGTACGACTGAAAGAACGTGTCAAACGCGTGCAGTAGTCGAGTATGGCAGTAGGCAGTGATGTAGGCAGCGTTAAAACATGTCGGCAATGGATTGAATAAGAAATTGCCGCTGGGATACTCGATCTGCAAGTATTTGCAAGTCGAATGTGTTAGAATTTTAGAACTTATGTATTAGGAGTCATCATGGCAGTTCAGCAGAATAAGAAGTCCCCGTCGAAGCGCGGCATGCACCGTTCGCACGATTTCCTGACCGCACCGAACCTGGCAGTCGAGCCGACCACCGGCGAAACCCACCTGCGTCACCACATCAGCCCGAACGGTTTCTACCGTGGCCGTAAAGTCCTGAAGACCAAGAACGACGAATAATCGCCGTCTTGTTGTTCAGTACCATGGAAGCGGTGCGACGTATGTTCTGTGCGTGGCGCCGCTTTTTCTTTCGCATTTCCGTTTTTAGCGGCTGCAACAAGCTTGCACTCCGTCATTTTGAATTGCGTGGACCATGGCTGGCCCCGTGCCAAGCCCGATCCCATCCTGCCGCCCGCCGTATCGCCTGTCTTGCTCGTCTTGCCTGAGCCGGCATCCCTAACAAATGACAATCACCATATCCATTGACTGCATGGGCGGAGACCACGGCCCCTCAGTTACCATTCCGGCAGCCATTTCGTTTCTAAAAAAACAAGCTGACGTCCACCTCATCCTGGTGGGTCTCGAAGATACCCTGCGCGCCGAGCTCAAGAAGCATCGCGCGGAAGGCCATCCCCGTATCACCCTCAAGCACGCGACCGAGGTCGTGACCATGGACGATCCCCTGGAAATCGCCCTGCGCAAGAAGAAGGATTCGTCGATGCGCGTGGCGATCGAGCTGGTCAAGGACGGCGGGGCCAACGCCTGCGTCTCGGCCGGCAATACCGGCGCCCTGATGGCCGTCTCGCGCTATGTGCTCAAGACCATGGCCGGCGTCGACCGCCCGGCGATTTGCTCGATCATGCCGAACCAGAAGAACGGCCCGACCTACATGCTCGACCTGGGCGCCAACGTGGACTGTGAACCGCACCACCTGCACCAGTTCGCCATCATGGGCTCGGTGCTGTGCTCGGCGATGGAAGGTATTCCGCGCCCCAGCATCGGCCTGCTCAACGTCGGCACCGAGGAAATCAAGGGCAACGACGTGGTCAAGGCCACCGGCGCCCTGCTGCGCGCCGACCATGAGCGCGGCAAGCTGAACTTCCACGGCAACGTGGAAGGCAATGACATCTTCAAGGGCACCGTGGACGTGGTGGTCTGCGACGGCTTCGTCGGCAACGTTACGCTCAAGGCGGTCGAAGGCTTGTCGCGCTTCTTCAAGTCGGTGTTCACCGAGAACATCCTGTCGATCGCCGGCGCCTTGCTGGCCCGGAAATCGCTGAAGAAACTCAATCCCGAGCGCTACAATGGCGCCGGTCTGCTGGGCCTGAAAGGCCTGGTGTTCAAGAGCCACGGCGGGGCCAATGCCTTCGCCTTCGAATGGGCAATCAAGCGCGCCTACGACGCGGCCAAATACGATGTTCAAGAGCAACTGTCGGCGCTGATCGCCGAACTGATGCCGACTTCGCCTGACTCCCAGCGCCAGGCGTAACCAGAACCAAGCAGGATGGTGGAGAGATGACTGTGTATAGCAAGATCACCGGTACCGGCAGCTACCTGCCGGCCAAGCGCGTCACCAACGACGAGCTCGCGGCCCAGCTGGCCGAGAGCGGCATCGAGACGTCCGACGAATGGATCGTCACCCGCAGCGGCATCGAGAGCCGCCACTATGCGGCCCCCGACGAGAACGCTTCCGACCTGGCCGTGCATGCCGCGCGCAAGGCGCTGGAAAGCGCCGGCCGCCAGCCCGGCGACATCGAACTGGTGATCGTCGCCAGCTCCACCCCCGATTTCCACGGGAGCTTCCCGAGCACTGCCTGCATCGTGCAGCAGAAGCTCGGCATGGCCAACAACAGCGCCGCGTTCGATGTGCAGGCCGTGTGCAGCGGCTTCGTGTACGCGGTCTCGACCGCCGACGCCTTCATCCGCGCCGGCGTCTACAAGTCGGTGCTGGTGATCGGCGCCGAAGTGTTCTCGCGCATCCTCGACTTCAGCGACCGCACCACCTGCGTGCTGTTCGGCGACGGCGCCGGCGCCGTGGTGCTGGAAGCCTCGAACGAGGCCGGCATCCTGGCCACCAAGCTGCACGCCGACGGCAGCCACGCCGGCATCCTGTCGGTGCCGGGCAACCTGGCCGGCGGTGCGGTCGCCGGCAGCGGCTTCCTCTACATGGATGGCCCGGCCGTGTTCAAGCTGGCCGTCACGGTGCTGGAAGAAGTGGCCAAGGAAGCGCTGGCCCATGCGCAGATGCAGGCCTCCGACATCGACTGGCTGATCCCGCACCAGGCCAACCTGCGCATCATGAAGGGCACCGCCAAGAAGCTCGGCCTGCCGATGGAAAAAATGGTCGTCACCGTCGACCAGCATGGCAACACCTCGGCCGCCTCGATCCCGCTGGCACTCGATGCCGCCATGCGCGATGGACGCATCCGCAAGGGTGATAACGTGCTGATGGAAGGCGTCGGCGGCGGTTTCACCTGGGGCGCGATCCTCGCCCGCATGTAAGCGTTTTGCGCCGCGGCGCATGTGCCGCCGCGATGCGTAGGGTGGGCAGGTTTCCTGCCCACGCGTTCAATCATGGTATGCGTTGCCACAGTGCGTCTGTAAGTTGGGCGCGTGGACGGGAAACCCGCCCACCCTGCAGGCAGGCCACGCATCTGCGTATAGAAAGAAGAAGACATGAGCAAATTCGCATTCCTGTTTACGGGCCAGGGTGCCCAGGCCGTCGGCATGCTGAACGGCTTCGCCGGCAATCCGGTCGTCGAGCAGACCGTGCTGGAAGCCTCGGATGCCCTCGGCTTCGACATCGGCAAGCTGATCGCCGAAGGCCCGAAGGAAGACCTCGACCTCACCACCAACACCCAGCCCGTCATGCTGACGGCTGCCGTCGCCGTGTACCGCGCCTGGATCGCGGCCGGCGGCCCGGTCCCGAGCGTGGTGGCAGGCCACAGCTTGGGTGAGTACTCGGCCCTGGTCGCCGCCGGCGCGATCGAATTCAAGGATGCGGTGCCGCTGGTGCGTTTCCGCGCGCAGGCGATGCAGGACGCGGTGCCGGTCGGGCAGGGCGGCATGGCCGTCGTGCTGGGCCTGGCCGCGGACGATGTGCGCGCGGTGTGCGCCGAAGCGGCCCAGGGCGAGGTGGTCGAAGCGGTCAACTTCAACGAGCCGACCCAGATCGTGATCGCCGGCCATGCTGGCGCGATCGACCGCGCCTGCGAGATCGCCAAGGCCAGGGGTGCCAAGCGCGCCATGAAGCTGGCCGTGTCGGCGCCGTTCCACTCCTCGCTGCTCAAGCCTGCCTCGGACCGCCTGCGCGACTACATGGAGAACATCGCCTTCTCGGCGCCGCGGATCGACTTGATCAACAACGTCGACGTCGCTATCCTGCACGATCCGGCTGCGATCAAGGATGCCCTGGTGCGCCAGGCCGCCGGTCCAGTGCGCTGGGTCGAGACGATGCAGAAAATGGTGGCAAGCGGCGTCACCCAGGTGATCGAGTGCGCCCCGAGCAAGACCCTGATCGGCATGGCCAAGCGCATCGATCCGGTGCTGGCCGGCGAAGCCCTGGTGGACCAGGCAGCGCTGGAGCGCGTGCTGGCATCGGTCCAGGCCGCCTGAATACATACGACAAGAAAAGGAAGAGCATGAACCTGCAGAACCAAGTCGCCCTCGTCACCGGCGCATCGCGCGGCATCGGCAAGGCCATCGCGCTGGAACTGGCGCGCCAGGGTGCGAAAGTGGTCGGCACCGCCACCAGCGAAGCCGGCGCGCAAGCGATCAGCGACTACCTGAACGAATTCGGCGGCAAGGGCGTGGTCCTGAACGTCACCGATGCCGCCCAGTGCGGCGCCGTGGTCGACGAGGTGCAGAAATCCTTTGGCAGCCTGTCCATCCTGGTCAACAATGCCGGCATCACCCAGGACAACCTGGCCATGCGCATGAAGGACGAGGAGTGGGACAGCGTCATCTCCACCAACCTGACGGCCGTCGGTCGCCTGTCGCGCCTGGTCCTGCGCGGGATGATGAAGGCCAAACACGGCCGCATCATCAACATCACCTCGGTGGTGGGTGCCTCGGGCAACCCGGGCCAGATGAACTACGCCGCCGCCAAGGCCGGCGTGGCCGGCATGACCCGCGCCCTGGCGCGCGAGATCGGCAGCCGCAACATTACCGTCAACTGCGTGGCGCCGGGCTTCATCGATACCGACATGACCAAGGCGCTGGGCGAAGACCAGCATGGCGCACTGCTGCAGCAGATCCCGCTGGGCCGCCTGGGCCAGCCGGAGGACATCGCCCACGCCGTGGCCTTCCTGGCCGGCCCGACCGCCGCCTACATCACGGGCAGCGAACTGCACGTGAATGGCGGCATGTACATGAATTGATCGCGAAAAGCAGGCGAAGCGCGCCCGGCTGCGCACGCGCGTGCGCGAGAAACGGCGCATTCGCTTCTTTTAGCAGTAATTTCGGTGGAAATAGCGGTAATCGCCGAAAGTAGTTTTTCACGGCGCAAACCTGATAAAATGCGCGCACTTTCCGCAACACATACCTAATGGAGCCATAACATGTCGGATATCGAACAACGCGTTAAAAAAATCGTCGCTGAGCAACTGGGCGTTGCAGAAGCAGACATCAAAATCGAATCCTCGTTCGTTGACGACCTCGGCGCTGACTCGCTGGACACCGTGGAACTGGTGATGGCACTGGAAGACGAGTTCGAAATGGAAATCCCTGACGAGCAGGCTGAGAAGATCACCACCGTCAAGCAAGCCATCGACTACGCCACCGCGCACGTCAAGGCCTAAGCTGTCGCTGTCGCTTTAAAAGTTTCTGGGAGAATCGCTTGAGCCGTTCACGCAACCGCCGTGTCGTCGTTACCGGCCTGGGCTGCATTTCACCTATCGGCAACACCATTGCCGAGGCGTGGGAAGCGGCGCTGGCCGGTAAGTCGGGCATTGCCAACATTACCAAGTTCGATGCTTCGCAGTTCACGACCCGTTTCGCCGGCGAAGTGAAGAACTTCAATGTCGAGGATTACCTGCCGGGCAAGGAAGGCCGCCACATGGATAGCTTTATCCATTACGGCATGGCCGCCGGCATCCAGGCCCTGCAGGATTCGGGCCTGGTCGTGACCGAGGAAAACGCGGACCGCATCGGTGTGACCATCGGTTCGGGTATCGGCGGCCTGCCGATGATCGAAGCCACCAAGGAAGAGTACACGGCCAAGGGTCCGCGCCGGATCTCGCCGTTCTTCGTGCCGGCCTCGATCATCAACATGATCTCGGGCGATCTCTCGATCAAATTCGGCCTGCGCGGCCCGAACCTGGCGATCGTCACCGCCTGCACCACGGGCCTGCACTGCATCGGCGCGGCTGCCCGCCTGATCGAGTACGGCGACGCGGACGTGATGATCGCTGGCGGCGCCGAGTCGACCGTCTCGCCGCTGGGCCTGGGCGGCTTCGCCTCGGCCAGGGCGCTGTCCACCCGCAACGACGATCCGACCACCGCGTCGCGTCCGTGGGACCAGGACCGCGACGGCTTCGTGCTGGGCGAGGGCGCCGGCGTGATGGTGCTCGAAGAGTACGAACACGCGGTCAAGCGCGGCGCGAAGATCTATGCGGAAGTCATCGGCTTCGGCATGAGCGCGGACGCCAACCACATCACCTCGCCGGTCGAGGATGGCAGCGGCGCCGCCCGCTGCATGGTGGCGGCACTGCACAACGCCGGCTTGAACGCCAGCGAAGTCCACTACGTCAATGCGCACGGCACCTCGACGCCGCTGGGCGACGTGGCGGAAGTGCGCGGCATCAAGCGCGTGTTCGGCGACCATGCGAAGAATATCGTCGTGAACTCGACCAAGTCGATGACCGGCCACCTGCTCGGTGGCGCCGGCGGCCTGGAATCGGTGTTCACCGTGCTGGCGATCCACAAGCAGGTTTCGCCGCCGACGATCAATATCTTCAACCAGGATCCGGAATGCGACCTGGACTTCTGCGCCAACACGGCGCGGGACATGAAGATCGACTACGCGGTCAAGAACTCCTTCGGCTTCGGCGGTACCAACGGTACCCTCGTGTTCGCGAAAGTCTGAACCTGACCACGCCCATTCCGGTCTAACCGGGATGGGCGCCTGACAGCCTCGACCGTTCGGTCCTGCGCTTCCTTCGTTGCAGCGCCGTGCTCTTTGCACGGTCCCGGCTTGCGGCGCCAGTAATACCCCCTTGCTACCTGCCCTCCTGCCGCCATGCCGCATGCGCTGAGCATCGTCATCGCGCCTTCGTGCCGCCTGCGTTGGCTGCTGGCGGCCATGGGCGCCGTGCTGGCCGCCGCCGCGGCTGGCGTCGCCATGGCCGCGCCCGGCCGCTACCGCGCCGCCATCCTGGCCGTGGCCATGCTGCTCGCCGCTTCCCTGTCGCTGCTGCATGCTGCGCTGCGGCGCGCAACGCAGCAGCGCATTGATCTTTCTGGACCCGGCCAGCTACACCTGACGGTACAACAGGGTGTGCGGCCGGACAGCCAGGCCTCGCGACCGGTGCGCCTGCTGCCCGGCTCGACAGTGTGGCCGCGGATAATGGTGCTGCGCCTGGGCCTGGACAATGGCCGTTGCCGGACGCTGGTGGTCCTGCCCGACAGCGTGTCGCCAGAGGGCTTTCGTGCGCTGGCGGTGGCGCTCGGCACGGGCCGCGGGGCAGTGGACGCGTCATCGATCGCACACAAAATACTTTGAACTTATTGCAGCGGGCCAACTCTTAATCAGGGAGGACCGGTGCAGCCGATGGGGCAGGGGTCCGTGACGACAGAACGCGAGGGAGATCAGGCGCTGGTGGAGCGCGTCCAGGGGGGAGACCGGGGCGCGTTCGACCTGCTAGTGGCCAAGTACCAGCGCCGCCTGATGCGCCTGGTGTCGCGCCTTGTGCACGATCCGGCCGAAGCCGAGGACGTGGTGCAGGAAACCTTCATCAAGGCCTTCCGCGCCTTGCGCCATTTCCGCGGCGATTCGGCCTTTTATACCTGGCTGTACCGGATCGGGATCAACACCGCCAAGAACTACCTCGTGACGCAGGGCCGCCGTGCACCGACCTCCACCGACGCCGATGCGGAACGGGCGGAAGGATTTGACGATGCGGACAGCTTGCGCGACATAAACACGCCGGAGTCGATGTTGGCAAGCAAGCAGATCGCCCAGACGGTGAATGCGGCGATGGAAGCACTGCCGCTGGAGTTGCGTACGGCGATCGTGTTGCGGGAGATCGAAGGATTGAGCTACGAAGAGATATCCGAGGTGATGGCCTGCCCGATCGGCACCGTGCGCAGCCGGATTTTCCGTGCGCGCGAAGTTATCGCCGAGAAATTGCGTCCATTACTCGATTTCCCGGTTGACAAACGCCGCTGAATAGCGGGATCGTAAGCGGGCGGAACAGCAAACAGGGCGCAGGCTGGCAAAGCGGCATTCACATGGACACCAACAGGAAGACACGCGAAAACATCTCGGCCTTTGCCGACGGCGAACTGCCGGAGAGCGAGCACGAGCTCGCACTGGCCTCGCTGCGCGAACCTGACGGGCGCCAGACCTGGGCCCTGTACCACCGCATCGGCGACCTGCTGCGCGCACCGCCGCCGGCGCAAGCGTATGCGCCGGAGCTGTCGCCCGCTTTCTCCGACCGTCTCGCCGCCAGGCTGGCCGCCGAACCGCTGCCGCCACGGCGCGCCCCGGCACCGCCCGCGGGCGCGGCCGGTGCCCTGTCCGCCATTTCTCCAACGCTCGCGCCGCTTGACGGCGCCGATGGGGCGCAGCCGGCGCCGGGCGCCACCGCCTGTGCATTGACCCGCATCCCGTAACGCGCAGCGCGACAAGCTGCGGGTTTTGGCTTACCATAAAGTCAATCTCAGCCTTCCATGCCATCCCATGACCCGCGATTCGTCCAGCGCGCAGGTGCGCGCCCCCTCCCGACTGTCTTTCCATGCGCGCGCCGTGCGCGGCGCCGGACTGGCCCTGTCCCTCCTGCTGGCCTGCGCTGCCGTCCCGTCCGGCGCACTGGCGGCGGCGCCGGTCCAGGCCCCGGTCGTGACCGGCCTGCCTGATTTTTCCGACCTGATCGACAAGGTCGGTCCGGCCGTCGTGAACATCCGCACCACCGAGCGCGTCACGCGCGGCCAGGGCGTGCCCGGCGAAGAGGAAATGCAGGAATTCCTGCGCCGCTTCTTCGGCGGCCAGATCCCGCGCGGCGGCCGCGGCGGCCGGCCCGGCGGGCAGGGCGGCGGCGTGGAAGAGCAGGTGACGCGCGGCGTCGGTTCCGGCTTCATCATTTCGGCCGACGGCTTCGTGCTCACCAATGCCCACGTGGTGGAGGGCGCCGACGAAGTCACCGTCACGCTCACCGACCGCCGCGAGTTCAAGGCCAAGGTATTGGGTGCCGACCGCCGTTCCGACGTGGCCCTGCTCAAGCTCTCGGCCGGCAACCTGCCCTACCTGCGCACTGGCGACTCGAGCAAGATCCGGGTCGGGGAATGGGTGGTGGCGATCGGCTCGCCCTTCAACCTCGACAACACCGTGACCGCCGGCATCATCTCGGCCAAGTCGCGCGATACCGGCGAATACCTGCCGCTGATCCAGTCCGACGTCGCCGTCAACCCGGGCAATTCGGGCGGCCCCCTGATCAACATGCGCGGCGAAGTCATCGGCATCAATTCGCAGATCGCCACGCTTTCGGGCGCCTATAACGGCATTTCCTTCGCCGTGCCGATCGACGAAGTGATGCGCGTCGCCGACCAGCTGAAAACCACGGGCAAGGTTACCCGCGGGCGCCTGGGCGTGCAGATCAGCGAAGTCACGCGCGACGTCGCCGAGTCGCTCGGCCTGGGCAAGGCGCGCGGCGCCGAAGTGGCGATGGTGGAGGCCGGCGGTCCCGCGGAAAAGGCGGGGATCAAGGTCGGCGACATCATCCTGAAGTTCAACAACCAGGCGATCGACACCACGCGCGACCTGCCGCGCCTGGTCGGTGCCACCAAGGTCGGCAGCCGCGCCACCGTCACCGTCTGGCGCCGCGGCAGCCAGCTCGAGTTGCCGGTCACCATCGTCGAGTTGCAGGAAGAGAAGTCGCCCACGGCCCGTCCGGCGCCGAAGAAGCCGGCGCCCGGCGTAGCGCCGAATGCGCTTGGCCTGGTGGTGTCTGACATCACGCCGGCCCAGCGCGGCGAGCTCGGCGTCGAGAGCGGCGTGCTGGTCGAGAATGTCCAGGGCAGCGCGGCCACGGCCGGCATCCAGCCGGGCGACGTGATTTCCCAGGTCGGCAACACGCCGGTGGGCAATGCCGCCCAGTTCGGCGCCTTGGTCGCCAAGCTCGATCCGAAGAAGCCGGTCGCCCTCCTGGTGCGGCGCGAGGGCGTCAGCCAGTACGTCGTCGTGAAACCGCGCCAATGAGCGTGCCGCCGGTGCGGGTGATCCCGTTTACGCTGTACTCGCGCAGCTATTGCCACCTGTGCGAGGACATGCGCCAGGCGCTGCTGGCCCTGCAGCGGCCCGGCGAGCGCTTCGAGGTCGAGGTGCTCGACGTGGATGCCGATCCGGCCCTGCTGGCGCGCTTCGACGAACTGGTGCCGGTGCTGTTCGGCGACCCGTCCGGGCAGGAGCTGTGCCATTACTTCCTCGATGCCGCGGCCGCGCGCGGCTGGGCCGACGCCGCGTAGGGAAGGCGGCTAGTCCCGCCGCCGACCAGTCCGCGAATCCAGGGCCGCCCACGCGTTCAACGCCAGCGCGCAGGACGCCGTGGGGGCGGGACATGCGGCGCGTGCGCGGGGAGGCAAGGCTGCAGATCATCCGGCGCGATAGCGCCGCCACCCTACGAATCCCGCCAAATCGGCCCGGACTGGCAAGAAAACCTGCTTTCTGCCTGGCAGCTCCCCCAAAACCGGGCTTTCCGCCGCGGAATCCGGTAAAATGCCGGGGTCGGAAAAGCGTCTGCCCTTTGCACGCGCCATTCCATCGCTTTCGCAAGCGCTTCTGCCGGGGCCCGGCATGCCCCCACGGAGCGCTTTTTTGCATGACGATTTCGTTTTGTCCTGATCGCTGTAGCCTGCCGCGCTTTCCGCGGCCTTTCTGGTTTTGAGCTTTGTTAATGAACAACATACGTAACTTTTCCATCATCGCCCACATCGACCACGGCAAATCGACCCTCGCCGACCGCATCATCCAGCTGTGCGGCGGCCTGTCGGAACGCGAAATGGACGCCCAGGTGCTCGACTCGATGGACCTGGAGCGCGAGCGCGGCATCACCATCAAGGCCCAGACCGCGGCGCTGCAGTACAAGGCGCGCGACGGCCAGGTCTACAACCTGAACCTGATCGACACCCCGGGCCACGTCGACTTTTCCTATGAGGTGTCGCGTTCGCTGTCGGCCTGCGAAGGCGCGCTGCTGGTGGTCGACGCCAGCCAGGGCGTGGAAGCGCAGACGGTGGCCAACTGCTACACGGCGCTCGACCTGGGCGTGGAAGTGGTGCCGATCCTGAACAAGATCGACCTGCCGCACGCCGACCCGGACAATGCCAAGAAAGAAATCGAGGACGTGATCGGCATCGATGCGTCCGACGCTACCGTGTGCTCGGCCAAGACCGGCCTGGGCGTGGAAGACGTGCTGGAAACCCTGATCGCGAAGGTCCCGCCGCCCAAGGGCGACAAGGATGCGCCGCTGCAGGCCCTGATCGTCGATTCCTGGTACGACCCCTATGTGGGCGTCGTGATGCTGGTGCGCGTCGTCAACGGCACCCTGCGTCCGAAGGAAAAGATCCTCTTGATGGCGACCGGGTCCGTGAACCTGGTCGAGAGCGTCGGCGTGTTCACCCCGCGTTCGGTGCCGCTGCAGGAGCTGTCGGCAGGGCAGGTGGGCTTCATCATCGCCGGTATCAAGGAACTGACCGCCGCCAAGGTGGGCGATACCGTCACCCTGGCCGCCAAGCCGGCTCCCGAACCGCTGCCGGGCTTCAAGGAAGTGCAGCCGCAGGTGTTCGCCGGCCTGTTCCCGGTCGAAGCGAACCAGTACGACGCCCTGCGCGACTCGCTGGAAAAGCTCAAGCTCAACGACGCTGCCCTGATGTACGAGCCGGAAGTGTCGCAGGCGCTGGGCTTCGGCTTCCGCTGCGGCTTCCTGGGCCTGCTGCACATGGAAATCGTGCAGGAACGCCTCGAGCGCGAGTTCGACATGGACCTGATCACCACCGCGCCGACCGTGGTGTATGAGGTCGAGATGCGCGACGGCAGCATGGTCCGCGTCGACAACCCGTCGAAGATGCCGGAACCGTCCAAGATCAACGAAGTGCGCGAGCCGATCGTCGACGTCAACCTGTACATGCCGCAAGAGTACGTCGGTGCCGTGATGACCCTGTGTAACGGCAAGCGCGGTGTGCAAATGGACATGGCCTACCATGGCCGCCAGGTCAAGCTGCACTACGAGATCCCGATGGCGGAAATCGTGCTCGACTTCTTCGACCGCCTGAAATCCACCTCGCGCGGCTATGCCTCGATGGACTACGAGTTCAAGGAATACCGCGCCGCCGACGTGGTCAAGGTCGACATGCTGATCAACAGCGAGAAGGTCGACGCGCTGGCGATCATCGTGCACCGCGCCAACGCCCCCTACCGTGGACGCCAGGTGGCGGCCAAGATGCGCGAACTGATCCCGCGCCAGATGTTCGACGTGGCGATCCAGGCCGCGATCGGCGCGACCATCATCTCGCGCGAGAACGTCAAGGCGCTGCGCAAGAACGTGCTGGCCAAGTGCTACGGCGGCGACATTTCGCGTAAAAAGAAGCTGCTGGAAAAGCAGAAGGCCGGCAAGAAGCGCATGAAGCAGGTCGGTTCGGTGGAGATCCCGCAGGAGGCCTTCCTGGCCATCCTCCAGGTGGAAGAAAAATAAATGGATATCCAAACCGTGCTGAGCAATTTTGCCCTGATCCTGTTCGTCCTGATGGTGGTTACGGGCACGATCTGGTGCCTGGACGTGTTCGTGCTGTCCAAGCAGCGCCGCCGCGCCGCCGACCTCGCCCTGCGCGAGTACGACGAGCGCAACGAGAAACTGCGCCGCGAAGGCATCAAGCCCGACAGCGGCAACGGGCGCGCGGCGATCGAGCAGGCTCACCTGCGCCAGCCGACCTGGGTCGAGTACTCCGGCAGCTTCTTCCCGGTGATCGCCCTGGTCTTCATCCTGCGTTCCTTCCTGTGGGAGCCGTTCAAGATCCCGTCCTCCTCGATGGTGCCGACCCTGCTGGTGGGCGACTTCATCCTGGTGAACAAGTATGCCTACGGCATCCGCCTGCCGATCATCAACAAGAAGGTGATCGAGGTCGGCGCACCGCAGCGGGGCGACGTGATGGTGTTCAAGTATCCGAAGGACCTGAGCCAGGATTACATCAAGCGCGTCATCGGCGTGCCGGGTGACAAGATCACCTATGAAAACAAGCGCCTGACCGTGAACGGCAAGCCGGTTGCGTACACGCCGATGGACGACTACCTGGACGACCAGCATCCGATGTACCACAAGCAGTTCATGGAAAACCTGACCGGCGTGCCGCACCGCATCCTGAATACCGAGGACAGGCGCAGCTTCGACCTGGGCGCCGTTGATTTCGTCGGCCATCGTGAAGCTTGCGACTATTCCTACGACAAATTTACCTGTATCGTACCTCCAGGCAACTATTTCATGATGGGCGATAACCGCGACAACAGTGCCGACAGCCGCTATTGGGGCTTCGTTCCGGACAAGAACATTGTTGGCAAGGCGATCGTCGTCTGGATGAACCTCAGCAATCCGAAACGGATCGGTAGCATCCAGTAATATCCAGGTAGCGGAGAACACGATGCGTCAACTGCGTTCCAAGACTTTCCAGGCCGGCATCTCGCTGACCGGCCTCATCCTCGCGCTGGCCCTGCTCGGCGTGCTGGCGGTGTTTGCGCTCAAGCTGGTGCCGACCTACACCGAATACAGCGCGATCAAGGATGCGATCGTGCGCGCCAAGGAAACTGGCGGCACGACCCGCGAAATACAGGTAGCCTTCGACAAGAACGCCGGCATCAACAATGTCTCGGCGATCCACGGCCGCGACCTGGTCATCACCCGCGACGACGGCGAAGTGCAGATCAGCTTTGCCTATGAAAAGCGGGTGCCGCTGATGGGCAATGTCAGCCTGCTCATCGATTACGCGGGCACGACCGACCCGAACGGGATGGCGCCGCGGGCCGACGCGGACCAGTAACAGGCCAGTACCAGAACGCCGCGCGCGAGGGCGCCGGCGCAACCACGACAGCACAATGAATCTACAGTTATTGCAAACACGCTTGGGTTATACGTTCCGGGACACCGGCCTGCTCCAGCAAGCCCTGACCCACCGTAGCCATAGCGCGCTGCATAACGAACGCCTGGAATTCCTCGGCGACTCGATCCTGAACTGCGTGGTGGCCTCGATCCTGTACGAGCGCTTCACCCATCTCGACGAAGGCGACCTGTCGCGCCTGCGCGCCAACCTGGTCAAGCAGCAGTCGCTGTTCGAGATCGCCCAGAAGCTCGAGCTCTCGCAGTTCCTGCGCCTGGGCGAGGGCGAGCTGAAGTCGGGCGGCTTTCGCCGCCCGTCGATCCTGGCCGATACGCTGGAAGCCCTGCTGGGCGCGATCTTCCTCGACACCGGTTTCGATGCCGCACGCGACGCGATCCGCGCCTTCTACATCCCGCTGCTCGATACGGTCGACCCGGCCACCCTCGGCAAGGATGCCAAGACCCTGCTGCAGGAGTTCTTGCAGAGTAAGAAGATCCCGCTGCCGACCTACAACGTGGTCGCCACCCATGGCGCCGCCCACAGCCAGGAATTCGAGGTCGAATGCCTGGTGCCGAAGCTGAACGTGCAGGTCTTCGGCCGCGGCGGCAGCCGCCGCGCCGGCGAGCAGGCCGCCGCCCGCCTGGCGCTCGAAGCGGCGCAGGGCGCGCTGACGAAAGCACCGGCAGCCAGGAAAGCCAAGCCGCGCGCCGCCCAGCTGAAACTGGGCATCGCCACCATCCAGAGCGACGCTCCGGCCGAACCAACAGGAAGCAAACGAGCATGAGTACCGATCCTACCGATAGCAGCAATACCGAACATGGCATCGACCAGGGCGGGGCCGAAGGCTTCCGCTGTGGCTACATCGCCATCGTCGGCCGACCGAACGTCGGCAAATCGACCCTGATGAACGTGCTGATCGGCGCGAAAGTGTCGATCACCTCGCGCAAGGCACAGACCACGCGCCACCGCATCACCGGCATCCAGACCCGTGACAACGCCCAGTTCATCTACGTCGATACGCCGGGCTTCCAGACCCGCCATGCGAACGCGCTGAACAAGACGCTGAACAAGACCGTCTCGAACACCCTGACGTCTTCCGACGTGATCCTGTTCCTGGTCGAGGCGGGCACCTTCGGCCCGGCCGACCAGCAGGTGCTGGAGCTGCTGCCGAAGAACGTCCCGGTGGTGCTGGTGATCAACAAGTCGGACCGCATGAAGGACAAGGCGGTGCTGATGCCCTTCGCCCAGAAGATCGCCGCCATGCACGACTTCGCGGCCATCGTGCCGGTCTCGGCCAAGATGCGTTTCCAGGTCGATGCCCTGGAAAACGAAATCAAGCGCCATCTGCCGGAAAACCCGCCGGTCTTCGGACCGGACGACATCACCGACCGCAGCGAAAAGTTCCTGGCGGCGGAGATCGTGCGCGAAAAGGTGTTCCGCCTGCTGGGCGACGAATTGCCCTACACCAGCACGGTGCTGGTCGAGCAGTTCCAGCAGGAAGGCAACCTGCGCCGTATCTTCTGCGCCATCCTGGTCGAGCGTGATACGCACAAGTCCATGATCATCGGTAATAAAGGCGCGCGCCTGAAGGAAATCTCGACCCAGTCGCGCCTGGACATGGAAAAGCTGTTCGGGGGCCCCGTGTACCTGGAGATCTGGGTGAAGGTCAAGTCCGGCTGGGCCGACAACGAAGCGGGCCTGCGCGCCTACGGTTACGAGTAAGCTGCCGGAGGCCCGCCCACCCGCATGCCCGACCACGACGACCACATCGACACGCCGGATGCGCCACCCGGAGGCGCGGTATCGACGCCAGCCGCCGCGCCGGCAGCCTCCGCCACGGCTGCGGGCAAGCGTAGCCGTCCGCCCGTGCGCGAGACGCGCGTGACGGGCCAGCCCGGCTTCGTGCTGCACAGCTATCCGTACAAGGAAACCAGCCTGATCGTGGACATGTTTACGCGCGATTACGGTCGCGTGGGGGTGGTCGCGAAGGGTGCCAAGCGCCCGCTGTCGAAGCTGCGCGGCGTGCTGCAGACCTTCCAGCCGCTGTCGCTGTCCTTCAGCGGCAAGCATGAATTGCGTACCCTGATCGACGCCGAATGGGTAGGCGGCATGCTGCCGCTGGAAAAGACCGCGCTGCTGTGTGGCTTCTACCTGAACGAACTGCTGGTGAAACTGCTGGCGCGCGACGATAAGCATCCGCTGCTGTTCGACCACTACGTCTCGACCCTGAACCAGCTGGCCCATGGCGAACCGCCGCCGATCGTCTTGCGAAAATTCGAAAGGGCCTTACTTAAGGAGACGGGCGTGGCCGCCGACCTGGGGCGTTCGACCACGACGCGCGCGCCGGTCGACCCGGCGCGCGACTATGTGGTCGATCCGGAAAAAGGCGCGCGCGAAGCGGTGCCGGCCGACATCTGGCCCGTGGTGCTCGGTAAGACCCTGCTCGACATGGAGCGCGAGGACTACAGCGATCCGCAGACGCAGGGGCAGAGCAAGCAATTGATGCGCTTCCTGCTGGCGCACCACCTGGGCGGCGCGCCGCTGAATACGCGCCAGATCCTGATCGACCTGATGCAACTTTAGATAAAAGAACACCATGAGCTTCCTGCAACCCCTTGGCTCCGTCATCGACCTCGGCGTCAACATCGACCACGTCGCCACCGTACGCAACGCGCGCGGCACCAGCTATCCGGACCCGATCCGCGCGGCCCTGCTGGCCGAACAGGCCGGCGCCGACCTGATCACGCTGCACCTGCGCGAAGACCGCCGTCACATCAAGGATGCCGACGTGATCGCCCTGCGCCCGCAGCTGGGCACGCGCATGAACCTGGAGGCGGCCGTGACGCGCGAGATGATCGACTTCGCCTGCCAGGTCAGGCCGCAGGACGTGTGCCTGGTGCCGGAACGGCGCGAGGAAGTCACCACCGAGGGCGGCCTCGACGTCATCCGCTACTACAAGGAAGTGGAGAGCGCGGTGCGGCAGTTGCAGGGCGAGGGCATCCGCGTCTCGCTGTTCATCGATGCCGACGCGGCCCAGATCGAGGCGGCCAGCGCGGTCGGCGCCACCGTGATCGAGCTGCACACCGGGCGCTATGCCGAAGCCGAAGGCGAGGAGGTCGCGCGCGAGATCGAACGCATCAAGGCCGGTGTGCATGCCGGCGCCAGCCGCGGGCTGCGCGTGAACGCCGGCCACGGCCTGCACTACACCAATGTGCAGCCGATCGCGGCCATCGCCGACATCCACGAGCTGAACATCGGCCATGCGATCGTCGGCCACGCCCTGTTCGTGGGCTGGGAAAACGCGGTGCGCGAGATGAAGGCCATCATGGTGGCGGCGCGCCTTGGCGTGCGCTACGGAGCGGGGAGCTGACATGATCTACGGCATCGGCACCGACATCGTCCAGATCTCGCGTGTCGAGGCCGCCCTCGCACGCAGCGGCCCGCGTTTCGCCGAGAAGATCCTCGGCCCCCAGGAACTTGAAAAATACCACGCGCGCAGCAGCAAGAACGCGGTGCGCGGCCTGCGTTTCCTGGCCACCCGCTTCTCGGCCAAGGAAGCGTTTTCCAAAGCGATCGGGCTGGGCATGCGCATGCCCATGACCTGGCGCTCGATGCAGCTGCTGAACGCCCCGAGCGGCAAGCCGGTGATCGTCTGCGGCGGCGCCCTCCAGCAATTCATGCAAGATAACCGGCTCAGCGCCCAGGTGACGATCAGCGACGAAGCCGACTATGGCGTCGCCTTCGTGATCGTGACCCAGGCGCCGGGCGACACGATGGCAGAGTGATGTCCGAAGCAAAACCCGAAGACAAGGGGGCGCCCGAAGCAGCGGAAGCGCCGGTGGCGTATGTGGCCGCGAATGGCGCGGCCATGCCGGCTCCCGCGCCGGTGGCCGACAAGCCCGCCCGTACCCGCAAGGCCAGCGCCAGGCCCGAAGTGCCGGCCCCGCGCCCCCGTCCCGACGGCTGGCAGGCGATGAAGGAAGAATTGAAGGCCACCCTCGAAGGCGATGCGCGCACGCCGGTGCAACCCAGCGCCGGCGCGCGCGAGCAGGTGCTGGCCACGGTCGCCAGGCTGCCCGGGCTGCCGGGCGTGTACCGCTATTTCGACGCCAATGACAAGGTCCTGTACGTCGGCAAGGCGCGCAACCTGAAGAACCGGGTGTCGAGCTACTTCCAGAAGAACCTGTCGAGCCCGCGCATCGCGATGATGGTGGGGCAGATCGCCAAGCTGGAAACGACGGTGACCAGCAGCGAGGCCGAAGCCCTGATCCTGGAAAACAACCTGATCAAGTCGCTCAAGCCACGCTACAACATCCTGTTCCGCGACGACAAGTCCTACCCCTACATCAAGATTTCAAGCGGCGAGGCGCCGCGCATGTCCTACTACCGTGGCGCGCTGGACAAGAAGAACCAGTACTTCGGGCCTTTCCCGAGCGCCTGGGCGGCCAAGGAGTCGATCCAGCTGCTGCAGCGGGTGTTCCTGCTGCGCACCTGCGAGGACAGCGTGTACAGCAACCGCACGCGTCCCTGCCTGCTGCACCAGATCGGCCGCTGCAGTGGCCCCTGTGTCGACCTGATCGCGCCGGAAGACTACCAGCGCGATGTCGACAACGCGGCGCGCTTCCTGCGCGGGCGCCAGACCGAGGTGCTGGCCGACCTCGAGCAGAAGATGCAAGCCTACGCGATGGAGCTGAAATTCGAGCGCGCCGCCAGTGTGCGTAACCAGATCCAGGCCCTGTCCAAGGTGCTGCACGCGCAGAGCATGGAGACCGTTGGCGACGCCGATGTCGACGTGATCGCGGTGGTGGTGCAGGGCGGGCGCGCCTGCGTCAACCTGGCCATGGTGCGCGGTGGGCGCCACCTGGGCGACCGCGCCTATTTTCCGACGCACGTGGGTGACGCATTGGGTGGACCTTTGGGAGAATGCCCGATCGAGACCGAGGTGCTGTGCGCCTTCCTGGCCCAGCACTATGCCGGCCAGTTCATCCCGGGCACCCTGATCCTGAACATCGAATTCGACCAGCCGGAACTGATCCATGCGCTGGCCCAGCAGTGCGGCCACCGCATCAACCTGATCTTCCAGCCGCAGGGGCAGCGCCGCCAGTGGCTGGAGCTGGCCTGCAAGAACGCCGAGATCTCGCTGGCGCGCCTGCTGTCGGAGCAGGGCTCGCAGCAGGCCCGCACGCGCGCCCTGGCGGATGTGCTCAACCTGGACGCCGAGACGCTGGACGAGCTGCGCATCGAATGCTTCGACATCAGCCACACGGCAGGCGAGGCGACCCAGGCTTCGTGCGTGGTGTTCCATCACCACGCGATGCAGAACGGCGAATACCGGCGCTTCAACATCAACGGCATTACCCCGGGCGACGACTACGCCGCGATGCGCCAGGTCTTGCAGCGCCGCTACGAAAAGGTGGCGAACGGCGAGGGCGTGACGCCGGACATGGTGCTGGTCGACGGCGGCAAGGGCCAGGTCGAGATGGCGCGCCAGGTGTTCGAGGAGCTCGGCCTGCCGGTCTCGATGATCGTGGGCGTGGCGAAAGGGGAGGGCCGTCGCGTGGGCCTGGAAACGCTGATCTTCGCCGACGGCCGCGCGCCCCAGGAGCTGGGCAAGGAATCGGCCGCGCTGATGCTGGTGGCCATGATCCGCGACGAGGCGCACCGATTCGCCATCACCGGCATGCGCGCCAAGCGCGCCAAGGCCCGCCAGGCGTCGCGCCTGGAAGAGATCGAAGGCATCGGCGCCAAGCGCCGCCAGCGCCTGCTGGCCCGCTTCGGCGGTCTGCGCGGGGTGATCGACGCCAGCGTGGAAGACCTGATGTCGGTCGAAGGCATCTCGAGCACGCTGGCGGAAGAAATCTACCGCCAGCTGCACTGAAGGGCGCGGACGGTGGCCGTGGGGTGGGCGGGTCTCCTGCCCACGCGGTGCCAGGGCGCGGGCCACGGGCGCACGCTCGCGATACGGCATGCAGACGCGTCATCTAGTCCAATTTGCAATACCCATGTAGACTTACGCGGAAACTTTCATTCCCGTAATCAGTGCTTCCTCCATGCCCTTCAACATCCCGATTCTCCTGACCTGGTTACGCGTAGCGCTGATTCCCCTGGTTGTAGGCGTTTTCTATCTCCCCACCCACTGGCTGCCGCTGGCCGACCGCAACCTGGCGGCGACCCTGGTCTTCATCATCGCCGCCATCACCGACTGGTTCGACGGCTTCCTGGCGCGGCGCTGGAACCAGACCTCGGCCTTCGGCGCCTTCCTCGACCCGGTGGCGGACAAGCTGATGGTGGCGGGGGCGCTGCTGGTGCTGGTGCAGCTGGACCGGGTGAACGCCATCATCGCCTTCATCATCATCGGCCGCGAGATCACGATCTCGGCCCTGCGCGAATGGATGGCCCAGATCGGCGCCACCAAGTCGGTGGCGGTCAGCTCGCTCGGCAAGATCAAGACCGCGGCCCAGATGACGGCGATCCCGATGCTGCTGTTCCATGACGTGGTCCTGCAGATCGATACCCACTACTGGGGCGAGTACTTCCTGTGGCTGGCCGGCGTGCTGACGGTCTGGTCGATGTTCTACTACTTGCGCCGCGCCTGGCCGCTGATCAAGGAAAAGGCCCAGGTGGGCAACTGAGCTTGTAATAAATGTTCGGTCTCATCCTTGACGTACGGAATAGAATCTCTATAATGCCTGCCTGTTGCGACGACAACGCAGCAGGATGAAAGACAAAGCGGGAGTAGCTCAGTTGGTAGAGCGCAACCTTGCCAAGGTTGAGGTCGAGAGTTCGAGACTCTTCTCCCGCTCCAGTTTTCCAGATCCGGCCAGTTCGGTTGATCTTGAAAAAATGTCAAAGTTCTGCAATAATCGTTGTTCTGTACGCGGGAGTAGCTCAGTTGGTAGAGCGCAACCTTGCCAAGGTTGAGGTCGAGAGTTCGAGACTCTTCTCCCGCTCCAGTCTTCCCAGGAAGGGCTGGCGCGACAGGCGATAGTAAAGATAGTAAGACTCCAATGCGGGAGTAGCTCAGTTGGTAGAGCGCAACCTTGCCAAGGTTGAGGTCGAGAGTTCGAGACTCTTCTCCCGCTCCAAAGGTTTTACGGCACGCGCGGCGTGTGTTTCACTCCTAAGCGGGAGTAGCTCAGTTGGTAGAGCGCAACCTTGCCAAGGTTGAGGTCGAGAGTTCGAGACTCTTCTCCCGCTCCACATTCAGGGAAGCCATGGCGTCCCGGTTGATACGGCACATAACCCGCCGGATCAGCTAGCCTAAGATGAAATCTGGCGAGGTAGCAAAGCGGTTATGCAGCGGCCTGCAAAGCCGTCTAGACGGGTTCGACTCCCGTCCTCGCCTCCAGAACATCTCACTCGCAAGCGCCAGCCGCTGATGGTGAAAACGAATGGCCTCCTTTACGGAGGCCATTTTTTTCTCACTTCCCGCTGTGCACCGCGACGCGTGCCGCGTCGGGGAGGTCCTTGCCCCATACTAATGCGCGCGCGGCCTGCCTGAACCATAAGGGTGAGTGCTGACGGGACGGGCATCGGGAAACGTGTGCCGGAAAAGCGTTGCGTCACCGCCGTTCGCTCCGATCCATGCACGGGCCTCGGCGACGCGCTCGGCGTTCTCGAAGCAATATACGTCATCGCCGAGCGTCACTTCGTTGGTCAGTTCCATTCCGCCCCTTTTCCTCTGGAGCGCGCACGGTATCGCACATCCGCGCGCGGCGCACCACGATCGCTGCGCCGCCAGTTGGCTCCGTATGGCAGCGGCCTTGCTCGCGCCAAAGAGAGGCCCAGAACATGTTTACTAGGCAAGTAAGCTTGCTCAGCGCCCGTCATCATCCCATCCTGCGCGCAGGGCCGCCCTGATCTCGTCCCAGCTTGCTGGCTGGCCCCCGCCTTGGTCGAGTTCCCACGCGGCGCGCAGCGCGTCCTCGACCTCATCCCAGTCGCGGCCCTGGAACATGGACCTGGCGCGCGCATGATGGCCGAAGCGATATACCGGTGCAAGCTCTTCGTAGCTGGTCCCGGGATAGGTGCGGGCGTGGTGGAGACGATAGGCGGTTTCATCCGGATCAGGGCCGATCCCGGTCCTGTTCCAGCCATGCCTGACGGTGTCCACGAAGTGCTTCCAGGCGGTCGCTGTGGCCCGATGTCCCCGTGATCCCGCGCTTCCGGTTGCACCGGCAGGCGCGCCCCGACCAGGACGGCGGAGATCCCTGGCTTCCGCGGTGGTGTCGGGGTAGGACGTCCGCCAGTGACTCCGGTGATAGCTGTCGTCGTCGATCTCCGGATGCGTGCTGCTCCATCCCTGGCGCACCGCTGGCGCGGACGCGTCCCAACCGGGCCTGTCGGCACCGCTCGCCTCCCATAGCCGCTTCAGGTCGGCGTCCGACTCGCACCACGCGCGGTTGCGGAAGCGTTCATCCTCGTGCATGTCGCGGCCGAAGCGGAAGGCGCCGCTTGCCCCACGGTCGGCGACGGACGATCCAGTGTGCTCGTCCCGCAGCACCGCGCCCCCGGGCAAGGCGCCCGGCCAGAATCCCTCCGCTAGCATTGGTTCTTTCCAGGTAGTCCCTGTCCCGGCAGGGTCATCGGTATTGCGGTCGCCGAAATAATGGCTCGCCCCGCGTCTGGCAAACTGCAGTGCTCCTGGCACGGCGGTGCTGCGGCGGGAGACGTCGTGCATGCCTGCTAGTGGAGCGGACAGGCCGGAGCCCGTCTCGTCGTCGGCGTAGCGCATGAATCCGGCGATCAGGGAGGTGGCAATTTTGGCTTCCTCGGCCGAATCGGTCGCGAGGGTGAGAATGTGGCTGTCCGCCGGCATTGGACCCGCGTCGGGCGTTTCGGCGCGGCTGTCCGCCAGCCCGAGCACGCGGGAGAGGAGGCGCGCGGAGGAGGTCTCGGGCCGCTCGCGCCAGCGAGGCGCCGATGCCTCGCCGCCATAGCCGGGACGCATGCCGGAGACGGTCACCAGCCGCATGTCCGCCTGCGGGTATCCCGACACCAGCAGTTCGTCCAGCGCCTGCTGGGCTTTGCTGCGGTCGTCAAAGATCGCTTTCAGTTCGTGTCGCATGATGCCTCCTGCTACCAAGAGTGAAACGTGGTTGCCGGCGGGCTCGGGAATGGTCGATGTGGTCGCTTGAACGATGCCGGCGGAATCGCACTGCGTCAGGGTACGGTCCGCAGGATGCGGGCTGTGTCGGTTGCCGGGGCGGCGCAGGCGTGCGCGACAGAACGGTGACCGGAAGGGCAGGGCTGCCGCGACATACGGAGCCGGAAAGACAGTGTACTCCAATGCGGCTGCCAGGCCGGGCAAGCCGCAAAATATCGTCCGCGTGTAAGCTGCCGCTTGCGGCCGTGTGCGCAGCCGGCACCGGCCGTCGTTCGCACGATTGGCGCGGCGGTGCCGGCGCAACGTGCTAGTATCTCCCGTATTGACGCCCATGGGCGCGGGGAGCCAAGCATGAGGCTGATCGAACCTGACGAGCTGAAGCGTTATGCCCAGGTCCCGGATGGGCTTACGTGGACAGGAATACCCCGTAGGCAACGGGGCCGCGTGGATCCGAGCCGTTGAACGCGACCTGCTCGCCGGGCGCGTCGCTTGAGCCTGCATCGCGTACCTGCCCCAGCGGCGTGAGTCGGGCAGGCAACCGGAGGCAGCTTGGCTAACCGGATCCTCATCATCTCGCCCGACGCCGACGATGTCGAGGCCCTGCGGCATGCGCTACGCAATGCTTCCGACGGCCCGTTCGACGTCGAGGATGCTGCCTTGCTTGAATGCGGCCTGCGCCGTATCGAACAGGGTGGGATCGATGCGATCCTGCTTGACCTGCACCTTGCTGATAGCCATGGCCTGGAATGCTATGACCAGGTGTACGCGGCGGCGCGCCACACCCCGATCATGATCCTGTGCACGCTTGCTGAAGAACATGACGCCCACGAGGCGGTCCAGCGCGGCGCCCAGGGCTGGCTGGCGAAGGGCTACTTCGACAACAACCTGGTTCCGCAGTCGCTGCGCAACGTGATCGAGCGGATGAAGGTCGAGCAAAGGCTTGACGCTGTCCAGGCGCGCGCCCAGATTACGCTGAACTCGATCGGCGACGCCGTCGTCTCGGTCGACATGCACGGGCTGGTCGACTACCTGAACGTCGCCGCCGAAAAGATGACGGGCTGGAACCGGGACGACGCCCGGGGGCGGCCGGTCGCGGAGGTGCTGGTGCTGGCCGACAGCGACGGTGCTGGTCCGGTCATCAATCCCGTGGAAGCCGTGCTGCAGGCGGGCCGCGCCGAAAGCCTGAGCGGGGAAGTCGTGCTGGTCGATCGCCATGGCGGAAGGCGGCCGATCGAAGATTCGGCGGCGCCCATCTTTGACTGGAACGGCCAGCTCGTGGGCGCGGTCATGGTATTCAGGGACATTTCCGACAACGTCGCGCTGACAACGCAGATGAAGCACCTCGCCCAGCACGACTTCCTCACCAACCTGCCCAACCGCGTGCTCCTGAGCGACCGCATCACCCAGGCCATCGCCTCGGCCAGGCGCAACAATACCTGTCCGGCGCTGCTGTTCCTCGACCTCGACAAGTTCAAGCACATCAACGATTCCCTTGGCCACGCGGTCGGCGACCGCCTCCTGCAGGCCGTGGCCGGGCGCCTGCTCGACTGCATACGCACATCCGACACGGTCAGCCGCCACGGGGGCGACGAGTTCGTGATTCTGCTGGCGGACGAGCGGCGCGCCGGGGATGCGGCGCTGGCCGCCGAGAAGATCCTGCTCGCCATGTCTACGCCTTTCCTGATCGACGGACACCAGCTGCATACTTCCACGAGCATCGGCATCAGCGTGTTTCCCCTTGACGGTCTGGATGCCGCCGAACTGATCAAGAGTGCCGACACCGCGATGTACCATGCCAAGGAGCGCGGCCGCAATGCTTACCAGTTCTTCCGCCCTGACATGAATGCCCGTGCGATCGAGCGCCAGCTCATCGAAAGCAGTCTGCGCCTCGCGCTGGAACGGGCCGAGTTCGTCCTCCACTACCAGCCCAAGCTGGACTTGGAAAGCGGAACGGTCACCGGCGCCGAAGCCCTGCTGCGCTGGCAGCATCCCGAATGGGGCATGGTCTTGCCTGAGCGCTTCATCCACATTGCCGAGGAATGCGGCCTCGTGATTCCTCTCGGGCGCTGGGTATTGCGCGAAGCCTGTGAACAGGCGGTGCGCTGGCGCTACAGCGGCGTAGGCCAGGTGTCGATCGCGGTCAACGTGTCCGCCATGGAGTTTCGTCACCACGATTTCTTCGACCACGCGCTTGCGGTCTTCGAGGCGACCGGCGTCGACCCGGCCTGCCTGCAGCTGGAGCTGACCGAAAGTGTCCTGATGCGCGATGTCGTGGCCAGCGCCGGCCTGCTGGCGAAGTTCAAGGCAATGGGAGTGCAGATTGCCGTGGATGACTTTGGCACGGGGTACTCGAGCCTGAGCTACCTGAATCAATTTCCCATCGACGTGCTCAAGATCGACCAATCCTTTGTCAGGGCGATCGACGGCGGCCTGGAGGGCAACGGTGCGATCGTGAGCGCCGTGATCGGCATGGGCAGGAGCCTGCGCCAGCGTGTCATCGCGGAAGGCATCGAGAATGCGGCGCAGCTGGCTTTCCTCAAGCAGCACGGCTGCAGCGAAGGGCAGGGATTCTTTTTCAGCGCGGCCGTCGACGCCGACCGTCTGCGGGCCATGCTCTGAGCCCGCGCGCAGGGCAATCCAGCCAGGCCTGATGTGCGCAAAGAACGAATACTTACACTTTTTTCTCCCATACGCGGGCTGCGCGGCGCATAGTGGCCAGAACAGCCTGGGTCCGTTTATCCGCCGATTCCGGCCCCGTCCGCCAATGGCAGTGATCGCGCGGGACTGCCAGTCAACTCGACCACCCGGAGCAAGGCATGCATACTGTCCTGGAATTCCCGGCCAAAGTATTTGGCCAGTGGGGAGCGATCGCACAGGAGATCGTTCCCTATCTGGTGCAGCATGGCGTGAAACGGGATGCAATCCCCGCTATCCTGGAGCGCATCCGGGCGCGATGGGATCAGTCGGCGCCGCCGGCTGCCCCCCGCGCCGCGCTGTCCGATTGCGACGAGGCCGCGCGGGCGTCCGGCCAATGGGAGGAAGGCGAACTGTATGCCTCCCGGCACTGGCGTTCGCAATCGGCCAGGACGCTGATCGAATCCGCCATGGCGGATTACTTGCGCCATGGCCGCGACTGATCCCGCTCCCGCGCGCCGGGCAGTGGCACGCACGGCCGGCAGGGCTGCGCATGGAACACGGTGAACGCTTAAACAGCGTGTCGCACGCCTTTGGTACGCTGCTGGCCGCTGCCAGCGGTGTGTACCTGATCGTCGTGACGGCGCGCGGCGGCGACCCCTGGAAAATCGTTGCCTGCAGCATCTATACGTTGACCCTGCTGGCGATGTACCTGGCGTCCACGCTCTACCACAGCATGCACGGCGCGGCCAGGAAGCTGCTGCGCAAGGTCGACCATTGTGCCATCTACCTCCTGATCGCAGGTAGCTATACCCCGTTCACCCTTGTCGCGCTGCGCGCGAATGTGGGGTGGACGCTGTTCGGTGCTGTATGGGCGCTGGCCCTGTTCGGCATCGTCCAGGAGCTCCTTCACGCCAGCCGGACACGCCTCCTTTCGCTGGTGGTATACCTGTCGATGGGCTGGCTCGCCGTGCTGGCCATCGGGCCCCTGCTGGATGCCCTCGGCCGCACCGGCTTCGCCTGGCTGGCAGGCGGGGGGGTGCTTTATACGGTCGGGGTCGTGTTCTATGCCACTGATCACAAGCTACGCCACGGCCACGGTATCTGGCACCTGTTCGTCCTGGCCGGCAGTGCCTGCCACTACATCGCCGTCCTGCGCTATGTCGCCTGAGAGCGTAGGTCGGGAGCGTTTCGCCGTTGCGGTGAACGCGCTGGTCCAGTGCCACCATCGCGCGTATGATGAAACGACCCCTCGGGCTGCGTCTCCCGCGCGGGCCGGGTGCGGACGGAGGGCCGGCGATGACAGGGCATGCCGATCACGATACGGGCTTGGAGGTCCGGCACATGCGGGCCTTGCTCGTGCTGGCACGCGAATTGATGCAGGTCGAGAGCGCCTGCGCCGTGCTGGCGTTGGCCGGACGCGCCATGGCCGAGCTGGCCAAGGTCGAGAGCGCCTTGCTGCTGGTGCGCGGCGAAGTGACGGAATCGATCGCTTTCGACCGCGAGGGCAGGCCGCACAAGGCAGCAGCCGGGCACCCGTGGTATCGATGGGCGCAGGAACGGTTCGAAGGCGGGAACGGGGGCATCGACTTGGCGGATCCGCGCACGATGCTGGTCGGCGTCCCCTGCCGTCATGCCATGGCCGTGCTGGCTGCCGGCTGGAGTGCCGCCGCGCCACCAGCGGTCGGGGAAGAGCGCAGCAGGGTGCTGACGACGATTCTCGAACTGTCCATTGCCTCCCTCGGCAGAATCGCGTCCAGCGCGGCGCTGGAAGCGCTGGTCACGACCCAGTATCGCCAGATGGCAGATAGCGCCAGCGCGCATGCCGAGGAACTGGCGCGCCGTGATCTTTCCGAGAGCGCCGTGCGTGCTCTTGCTCTGACCGACGTCCTGACCGGTCTCAACAACCGGCGCGGTTTTTACGTGCAGGCTGAGCACCTGTTCAGGCTGGCCCGACGCAAGCATGCAGGCTGTTCCGTGATCTATGCGGATATCGACGGCCTCAAACTGGTCAATGACCAGCTTGGTCATGCAGCGGGCGACCGGCTGATCCAGGACGCCGCCGCCGTGCTGCGGGAGTCCCTGCGCGACAGCGACGTGCTGGCCCGTTTCGGTGGAGACGAGTTCGTGGCCTTCGTCCTCGACGATGCGCATCCGCGCGTCATGCTGGCAAGGCTGCGCGAGAATCTCCGTGCATTCAACTTGATGCAGGAACGGCCTTACCATCTCGCGGTAAGTGCCGGTGCGGTCCGGTGCGATCCGGCTGGCGGCACGGCACTGTCCGACTACGTGCAATTGGCTGATCGGGAAATGTACCGGCACAAGCCGAAGCGCCTGCACTGAGCCCGGTCACTGCCGGCATGCCGTTCAAGGACTGCCGGCCTGGGCAAGGGGGGGGCTGGCGACATGACCTGGGACGGCCGCCACGACCGGGACGGCGCGCCCCTCGCCCGGATGCATGCGGCGCGGTTTAGTCCGGCCTCGCGTTCAGGTGGATCGCCGGCGTCGTTCCAGGAACGGAGAGGAACAATCCAGCTGCAGGCCCGTGCCATCGATGCCGAACTGGAGGATCCTGCGCAGTGATTCCATCGAAGCGGGACGCCTTACGACCGCGTTGACGCAGGGTATGCTTCCGGCCTTGGCATGGCGGTATTCATTGGCGTTCGTCGCGGCGAAGATCAGTGTCGCTCCGGGCGCACTCCGCTTGAGTTCGGCCGCGAGATGCCTTCGGTCCGCGACCCGCGCGTCGGTGTCGGTCACGATCAGGTCGAAGCGAATCGCACTGGCGACGTTCAATGCCTGGTTAGGTGTGCGGACGGCAGCAGTGAGATATCCCAGCAATTGCAGAAAATGGGACAGCCTGCCTCGCTCCCCTGCATCCTTATCGAGTACCAATGCGCATTTCATCCCGTCCTCCTTTAATAGGGATGAAGATGAATGCAGCAACTTCAAGCGGATGATTTGTAACAGTGAAGCGTTGAGGCAATCCCCCGGGCTTCCCGCGTCGCGCCAGTCCTGCCATGGCTGCATGGATCCATGTGGCTGCACCGACATGTCGATGGCGCAGTCGTCATACAAACCGAGGGCGGCAGGTGTCGAACAAGGCCGAGCTGACGGTGAGGAATGCGGTGAACACACTAGCATCGTGACGGGAATCTTTGATGTGCATCAAAGATTTTACCGATCCAGAAGAACAGACTGCACCTGCAGCGCGCGAATACCGATGGCATGCATCCCTTGCCGCCCGGTTGCTCAGGATGCCACGGCACCGAGGTGCTTCGGCCTTGTTCAGCTGTCGCTGTTCATATTCCGGAGGTGAGCGATGTACAAGCGTATCCTGCTGCCGACCGACGGGTCGGACGCATCCCGGCGCGCCACCCTGTCCGCCATCGACTTCGCCCGCAGCATCGGCGCCGAGCTGGTCGCGATGACGGCCACGCCCGAGTTCCACACCTTGAGCACCGATAGCGACATGCTCGAGCAGACGCCCGAAGGGTATGCCCAGACAAGCCAGGCGCGCGGCCAGCGCCTGCTGGACGAGGTGCTGGCCGCCGCGCGCGATGCGGGCGTGCCCTGTACCGGCGTGCAAGTGGCGTCGGACGAACCCTATGAGGCGATCATCGCCAGTGCGCGCCAGCACATGTGCGACCTGATCGTGATGGCCTCGCACGGCCGGCGCGGCATCAAGGGATTGCTGCTTGGCAGCGAAACCCAGAAAGTGCTGGTCCACAGTGCGATTCCGGTGCTGGTGCACCGCTGAACGGAACGGAGGAACTATGTACCAACGCATTTTGGTGCCGACCGACGGTTCGCCCGTCTCCGAAGCGGCGGTCGACACGGCCATCGCGTTTGCACAGGGGCAAGGCAGCGCCATCGTGGCGCTTTCCGTCGCCGTGCCCGTGCCGGCCTTCCAGTCGGTCGAGGGCGCCATCGCCTACGATCCGGGCCCGCAGGCCGCGGCGCTGCTGGAGCACGCGCGGGGCTGCGTGGATGCCATCGCCGCGCGTGCCGGCAAGGCGGGCGTTCCCTGCACCACGCTGACCTGCAGCGCGCTCGACGCCGCCAGAGCGATCATCGACACAGCAGAGGAGCAGCGCTGCGACCTGATCGTCATGGGCTCGCACGGACGGCATGGCCTGAGCCGCCTGCTGGCGGGCAGCGTGACCCAGGCCGTGCTGCACTATGCGCCGATGGCGGTGATGGTGCTGCGCCCACCCCCGCTGCCCGGCTGACGAGGCTGACCGGTGCGAGCGGGAAAGCAGTCGCCGGCGCCATTCTGGCCCAGGATCCCCGCGCAGGCCGCCACGCCCGAGCCGGGCTCCTGGCGCCGCCTGTTCGGCAAGGCGGCTGCGCTGTCCGGCCGACTGGCTCCTGAGGACGAGCGCGAGTTCGGGCAGGCGCTCGACCGTGGCTTGTCCGACGCCTTGCCCGCCTTCGGCATCGCATTCGGGTGCGGCGTCCTGTTGTTCAGCGCCTGGGACTACTGGATCGCGCCGGAACACGCCGCCACCACCGCCTTGCTGCGCCTTGCCCTGGTGCTGGTGGGCGCGCTCGGCTACCTGCGCTGGGGCGGCCGCATGCCGGTGGCCTGGCGCTGCGGGCTGGTTTACGCCACCCATGTCGGTGCGATGATCCTCAGCGCGAGCCTGCTCCCGGATGGACTGGTGCTGGCCCTGCCGGCGATCACCGGCACCATGTTTCCGCTCGCCCTGGTCGAGCCGCGCCTGTCACGCCTGGCAGCCCTGGTCGGCCCGCCAGCCCTGCTGTTCGGGGTGGTGGGCGCCACCGTGCTGCCACAAGCGGTGTTCGCCAGCTGCCTGCTGGTGTATGCCGCGATGTGCGGCCTGCTGGCGGCGGTCGCCCTGTTCCAGGGCCGCCTGCTGCGCAAGGATTTCATGGCCGAGCGCGCGCTGGCCTATTCGGCGCGCCACGACAGCCTGTGCGGCGTGCTGGCGCGCGGCTATCTGCTGGAGCTGGCCAGCCACGACATCGCGCTGGCACGCCGCTACGGCCATCCGCTGGCGATCGCCATGGTCGATATCGACCATTTCAAGCGCGTCAACGACACCTGGGGCCATCCGGCCGGCGACACGCTCCTGCGCGCGGTCAGCAGGGCGTGCGCCGGCGCGCTGCGCGCCAGCGACTATTTCGGGCGGGTTGGCGGCGAGGAATTCGTCTGCGTGATGCCGGAAACCGGCGAGACCGAGGCCCTGGCCTGCGCCGAGCGCATGCGCCTGGCAGTGGCCGCGCTGCGGGTGGCCACGCCGGCTGCAACGCTCAGCTGCACGGTCAGCATTGGCGTTGCCCGGCTGGCGCCCGGGCATGGCGACGTCCTTGCGCTGCTTGCCGATGCCGATGCGGCGCTGTACCGGGCCAAGGAGGGCGGACGCGATCGCGTCGAACTGGCCGCGCCGGCCATGCCGGACGGCGCATGAAACGCGACCCGGGCGCCGTTCCGTCCGGCCTGGACAGCGGGGAGGCAGCGCGCCGTCTCGCGCGCGATGGCCCCAACGCCTTGCCCGACAGTGGCCGCCGGCGCTGGCCGCGCATCGCCGCCGACGCCGCGCGCGAGCCCATGCACGCGTTGATGGTGGGCGCCGCGCTCCTCTACCTGCTGCTGGGCGAACCGCTCGAAGGCGGGTTCCTGTTCGCCGTGGTTGGCGTGATGGTGGCGATGACGCTGTACCAGGAGGGGCGCACCGAGCGCGCGCTGCAGGCCTTGCGCGCGCTCGGCGCGCCGATGGCCCTGGCATGGCGCGATGGCCGTGCGCAGCGGATACCGGCTGACGCGCTGGTCGCGGGCGACCTGGTCGAGCTCGGGGAGGGAGACCGGGTGCCGGCCGACGGCCTGCTGCTGGCGGCCTCCGGACTGCAGATCGACGAGTCCCTGTTGACCGGCGAGTCGGTTCCGGTCGGCAAGATCGCAGCCCCGAAGGACGACAACGCAGCGCATGCGCCAGCGCCCGGCGGCGCCGACCTGCCATGGGTGTTTTCCGGCACCCTGGTGGTGCAGGGACACGGCCTGGTCCGGATCCGCGCCACCGGCGCACGCAGCGAAATCGGCCGCATCGGTGCCGCGCTGGGGCGGCTCGCGCCGCCGCCCGGGCGCTTGCGGCGCGAGACCACGGCGCTGGCGCGCCGCTTCGCGCTGCTCGGCGGATTGGTCAGTGCGGCCCTGGTCGTGCTGCTGGTCGCGCGCGGCGCCGGGCCGGTCCAGGCCCTGCTGGCCGGTATCGCCCTGGCGATGTCGATGTTGCCGGGCGAGTTCCCGGTGATCCTGACCGTCTTTCCGGCCATCGGTGCCTGGCGCCTCGCGCACAGCCAGGTCCTGACCCGGCGCCTGGCGGCGATCGAGATCCTGGGCTCGACCTCGGCCCTGTGCGTCGACAAGACCGGGACCCTGACCGAAAACCGGATGGCGGTGGCGCGCCTGTGGCGTGACGGTGTCCTCCACGATGCCACCGCGGGCGCCGCGCTGACGCCGCCCCAGCGCGAACTGCTGGCCGGCGCGCTGCGCGCCAGCCGCGCCCTCGGCAGCGACCCGATGGATGGGGCGTTCTGGCGCCTGGCCGGCCAGGCGCTGCCCGGTGGGGGCGCGTTGCCGGCCGGCTGGACCCTGGTCCACGAATACGGGCTGACGCCGGCGCGGCGCGCGCTGGTGCATGTGTGGGACGAGGGCGACGGCAGTCTGCTGGCCGCCGCCAAGGGGGCGCCCGAGACCGTGGTGGCGATGTGCCGGCTGGACGCGGCGCAGCGCACGGCGGCGCTGGACGCGGCCGCCGCCATGGCTGTGGACGGACTGCGCCTGCTGGCGGTGGCGCAGGCGCGCCTGCCGGCCGGCACCGCGCGCTGGCCCGCCGATCCGGCCGCCTTCGACTTCGAACTGCTCGGCCTGGCCGCGCTGGCCGACCCCTTGCGTGCCGATATCCCGGCTGCCGTCGGCGCCTGCCGCACCGCCGGCCTGCGCGTGCTGATGATCACGGGCGACCATGCCGGAACCGCGCGCGCCATCGCACGCCAGGCGGGCCTGGCGGCGGACGGGCCGGGGGCGGTCCTCTCCGGCGCCGAGATCGCCACCCTCGACGACGCCGCGCTGGCGCGCCGCCTCGATGGCGTCGGCGTGTGCGCGCGCATCGCGCCCGAGCAGAAGCTGCGCATCGTCCAGGCCCTGCAGCGGCAGGGCGCCGTGGTCGCCATGACGGGCGACGGCGTCAACGACGCGCCGGCGCTGCGCGCTGCCGACGTCGGCGTCGCCATGGGCCTGCGCGGCACCGACGTCGCGCGCGAGGCCGCCGAACTGACCCTGCTCGACGATCGCTTCAGCTCGCTAGTCGAGGCGATCGCGGCGGGCCGCCGGATCTTCGGCAACATGCGCAAGTCGATGCGCTATGTGATGGCAGCGCATGTGCCGATCGCCGGCATGGCCTTGCTGCCGGCCCTGCTCGGCTGGCCAATCCTGCTGTACCCGCTCCACATCGTGTTCCTGGAGCTGGTCATCACCCCGGCCTGCTCGGTGGCGTTCGAGAACGAGCCGGCGGAAGCCGACCTGATGCGAAGGCCACCGCGCCCGCCAGGCGACGTCCTGTTCGGCGGCAGGGCGATCGCCAGCGCGCTGCTGCAGGGCATCTGGCTGCTGTGCCTGCTCGGTGCGCTGTATGGCTGGGCGCTGGCGCGGCTGCCGGAGCCCGAGGCGCGTGCTACCGCCTTCGTCGGACTGGTGCTCGGCAACCTGGCGCTGCTGGTGTCTAACCGGCAGGGCCACGGCGTCATCCGCATCTTGCGCACCGGGAACCCGGTGTTCTGGGGCATCGTCGGCATGGCGCTGCTGTTGCTGGGGCTCGCGGTCTGGCTACCGGCGCTGGCGGGGCTCCTCAGCCTGGCGCCCCCGCCAGCGTCGGCGCTGGCGGCCACCGGCGGCGTGGCGCTGCTGGCCCTGGGCGGACTCGAGTTGCGCAAATGGACGGCATTGCACCCTTGGCGCCACCCGACGGCGTGATCAGGCCGCCCGCGTACCGAGCTGGTACAAGCGGGCGCGCCAGGCGGCGACGCGGCGCGGCGGCATCGCGCCGGCCGTCCCCACGACCGTCGTGGCCACTGGCCGGATGCCGGCGAATTGCAGGATGTTGCGGCGCAGGAGCTGCAGGCCGTGGGCGCGGTAGAACCAGCGGTACAGGGGAGCTGGCATGCCCATGGTGACGACGATGCGTGCGCTGCATCCGGCCAGCAGGCCGGAGCGTAGCGGATTGCCGGCTTCGCGTGCGATCGCGAAGCCGGGACGCAGCACCTGCTCCAGGAAACCCTTCAGGCGCGCCGGCATGTCGCCCAGCCAGAGCGGATAGATCAGGAGCAGGTGCTGCGCGCGGGCAATCGCTTCCTGCGCCGGCAACAGCACGGCGGGCACCGCGCCATCCTGCCAGTCGGCCGGGTCCGACAACAGCGGGAATGCCAGCTGCGCCGGTTCGAGTGTCTCGACAAGGTGTCCGGCCGCGCGGGCGCCTTCGGCATACGCCTCGGCCAGCGCATGGCACAGGTGCAGGTGGGTGGCATCGGGATGCCCCTGGATGATCAGGATGCGCTTGCCCATCACGGCGCCCGGGGCAAGGAAAGTTGCATCCTGACGCTGCCGTCGGCTTCGCTTCCGAGCACGAAGCCAAGGCTGGCCGCGAGCGCATGCATGCGCGTGTTCTCGGCCAGCGCCACCCCCTCGACCAGGGGAACCCGGCGCGCCGCGCAGTAGTCGAGCAGGCAGGACATCAGGAGACGGCCCAAGCCGCGGCCCTGCAGGTCGGAGCGCACCGTCACCGCGAACTCGCCGCGCAGGTCGTCGGGATCGAAGCAGATCCGCGCCACGCCCAGCGTTTCCGGGCCGCCCGGGGCCGGCCTGGTCGCGATGAAGGCCATTTCGCGCGCGTAGTCGATCTGGGTGAAACGCGCCAGCTGCTGCGGCGACAGGTCGCGCATCATGCCGAACATGCGCATGTGCACATCCTGCGGGCTGAGGGCGCGGAAGAATGCCAGGTGGGCCGGCGCGTCCTCGGGGCGGATCGGGCGGATCGTCAGGGGACCGAGGCTGCTGTCGACCTGGCGTTCGAGCGCATCGGGGTAGGGCAGGATCGCCAGCCGCGCGCTGCCGTCATTCCCCGCTGGCAGGGGTTCGAGCCGCATCCGCGCGTCCAGGGCCACCACGCCGTCGGCGTCGGCCAGCAGCGGATTGATGTCGAGCTCGACCAGTTCGGGCAGGTCGGCCGCCATCTGGCCTACGCGCACCAGCGTGTCGTACAGGGCGTCGTGATCGGCCGCCGGGCGTCCGCGAAATCCTGCCAGCAGCCGTGCCACCCGCGTGCGCCGGACCAGGTCGGCGGCCAGTACCCGGTTCAGGGGTGGCAGGCCGACCGCCTGGTCGGCCGTGACTTCGACCGCGATGCCGCCCTGGCCGAACAGCACGACAGGACCGAACACCGGGTCGGTGCTGATCCCGACGATCAGCTCCAGCGCCTGCGGCCGGCGTACCATCGGCTGCACGGTGAAGCCGTCGATGCGGGCCTGGGGGCGCAGGGTGCGTACCCGCGCCAGCATCGCGTCCAGCGCGGCGCCGAGCGCCTGCTCGTCGGCCAGGTCGAGGGCGACGCCGCCGACGTCGGTCTTGTGCGCGATGTCCGGCGACAGGATCTTGAGCGCAACCGGAAAGCCCATGCGGCGCGCGGCCGCCAGCGCGCCGGCCCGGTCCGCGGCCGTTTCGGTGGCCACGGTCGGGATGCCGTAGGCCGCCAGCAAGGCCTTGGTGTCGCGTTCGCCGATCTGGCGCGCGCCGGCCGCCAGCAAGGCCTCGATCCGGGCGCGCGCGGCGCGCCGGTCCGGCACCGGCAGTTCGCCGGCGCCGGGGGCCTGGGTCAACACGGCCTGGTTGCGGCGGTACTCGACCAGTTGCAGGAAGGCCTTCACCGCCTCTTCGGGCGTGTCGAACACCGGTACGCCGGCCTCGATGCACAGGCGGCGCGCTTCCTGGACGCTGGGGCCGCCCATCCAGCAGCACAGCACCGGGCGTGGCGCCCCGACCGCCAGGGGCAGCAGGGCGCGTGCGATGTCGGCGCCCGGGACGATGGCGGTGGGGGCGTGGATCAGCAGCACGGCATCGAAGCCGGGAGCATCCAGCAGCGCCTGCAGCGCCGCATGGTAGCGCGCGGCCGGCGCGTCGCCGACGATGTCCACCGGATTGCCGTGCGACCAGAGTGGCGGCAGGACGGCCTCCAGGCGCTCCAGGGTGGCGGGGCCTAGCGGCGCCAGTTCGCCGCCAGCGGCGAGCAGGGCGTCGGCAGCCATCACGCCGGGGCCGCCGCCGTTGGTCAGGATCGCCAGTCGCGCGCCGCCCGGTACGCGTGCGCGCGCCAGCATCGCGACCGCATCGAACAGCTCGGCAGTCGTGTCCACGCGCAGCATGCCGGCGCGCCGGATGGCGGCGTCGTAGACCAGGTCGGAGCCGGCCAGGGCGCCAGTATGGCTGAAGGCGGCATGCGCCGCACCCGCCGCGCGGCCCGACTTCACCACCAGGGTCGGCTTGCCACGCGCCGCGCCGCGCGCCGCGCTCATGAACTTGCGCGCCTGGCGCACGCTTTCGACGTACAGCAGGATGGCGTCGGTATCCGGGTCGGCCGCCAGCCAGTCGAGCAGGTCGCCGAAATCGACGTCGCTGCCGTCGCCCAGGGAGACGAAGCAGGAAAAGCCGATGCGGCGGGCCGCCGCCCAGTCGAGCACAGCGGTGACGAGGGCGCCCGACTGGGCCACGAAGGCGAGCCGCCCAGGCAGGGCGCCGCCGGGCGCGAAGCTGGCGTTCAGGCCGATGCCAGGCACCAGCATCCCGACGCAGTTCGGGCCAAGGATACGCAGCAGCCAGGGCCGGGCTGCATCGAGCATGGCCTGGCGCAGGCTGCGCGGCGGCGTGGCGCGGTCTTCCTCGTATAGGGCGTCCAGGCCGGCGCTGAGGACGATCGCGGCGCGGCATCCGGCCGCGCCGAGCGCCTCCACCAGGGCGGGCACGCTGCGGGCCGGGGTGCAGATCACGGCCAGGTCCGGCACGCCTGGCAGTGCGCCGATGTGTGGCCAGGCCTGGCGGCCCCCGACCTGCGCGTGGCGCCGGTTGACCGGCCACAGGGCGCCACCGAACCCTCCCGCAACTAGGTTGCGCCATACCGTGGCGCCGACGCTGCCCGGGCGGTCGGACGCGCCGATCACCGCCACCGAGGCCGGACGGAACAGGTAGTGGAGGTTGCGGGTGCTCATCGGTTTCCTCGCCGTTGATCGTCAGCACCAGCCTAGCGAACTGAATCGATAATTCATTTGATCTGTATCAAAATCGAGCGGAAACTATCTGTTAAGCGGCGGATGGCCGCAAGTGTTTTTGCGCCGCCAATGCCCTACATTGGCGTATTTGATTTGGATCAAAGACTGGATGATGTGGACTAGGGAGACTGCCGGTTCGGTCCCCATGTCCATCCTCCCCGGGCGAGCAACATGACACGTGCTGTTCCTCTCTCCTCACAAGGCCCGCATGGCGTCGTGCGCGCGCTGGCGCAGGCGCGCACAGCCGTCTCGTGCTGCCTTGTACCATGCCGCACCCGGGATCGAGGCGGGCGCGCGGCGCGCGGTGCTGACGCCGTAGCGGACGAAGACCGCTGGCCGGGTCACCCGACGCGCGCTGCCCGGCCTGCTCGGCCACCGCCGGCCTCGCGTCTAATCAATACAATAACATCGGTGCAAGGAAAGGGAGCAAGGCCATGAGTTACCGTACCATCGCCGTACACGTCGACGCGTCGCGGCACGCGCCGAAGCGCATCCAGGCCGCGGCCCGGCTGGCGCGCGACCATGACGCGCATCTGATCGGGGTCGCCGCGCTCGGTGTATCACGCGAAATTTTTCCCCATGGATATCAGGCGGCGCCCGGCAGCCTGGAAGCCAGCTATTTCGATCCCTTGCACGCCAAGGCCATGTGGTCGCTCGAGCGCTTCGCCGAAGCGGCCGGCGCGGCCGGGGTCGCGTTCGAAAAGCGGCTGGTCGCCGACCTGGCCAGTGAGGCGCTGGCGCGCGCCGGACGCTTCGCCGACCTGGTGGTGGTCAGCCAGGACGACCCGAGCGAAGCCCTGACCGACACCATCGGGCGCATTCCCGAATACGTGGCGCTCACCTGCGCCCGTCCCGTCCTGGTCGTGCCCTGCGCTCCCGTTTCCCACGGCCCGGGCCGGCATGTGCTGGTCGCCTGGAATGGCAGCAAGGAAGCCTCGGCGGCCCTGTCGGCCGCACTGCCCCTGATGCGGCGCGCGGTGCGCACGACCGTCGTCGCGTTCCGCCCGCGCGGCGATTGCGACCTGGGCGAGGCGGCGCACCAGGCGGCCCTGGTCGCGTTTCTCTCGCGGCACGAGGTCCAGGCCGACATCCTGGTCCTCGACCGCGACATCGACGCAGGAGAGGCGCTGCTCACGCTGGCCGTGCAGGAGGCCTACGACCTGCTGGTCATCGGCTGCTACGGCCATTCCCAGTTCCGTGAACTGATTCTCGGCGGCGTCACCCGCAAGGTGCTGCAGGACGCGACACTGTCGGTCCTGATGGCGCGCTGAGCGGTCGGTCGCGGCCGGGATGCGTCACCACAGGAGGATGTGATGGAGATGATGAAAGCGGCAGTGTTTACCGGCCCCGGCCGGATCGCGCTGGAGCGCAAGCCGGTACCCCATGCCGGGCCGGGCGAAGCGGTCGTCAAGGTGAGCATGACCACGATCTGCGGGACCGACGTGCATATCCTGAAGGGCGAGTATCCGGTCGCTCCGGGCCTGACGGTGGGACACGAGCCGGTCGGGACGATCGCCGAACTCGGACCCGGGGTGGAAGGCTATACGCTGGGCCAGCGCGTGGTAGTGGGCGCGATCACGCCCTGCGGCCAGTGCCACCCTTGCCTGGAGGGGCACCAGTCCCAGTGCGGCGGGCACGCGATCGGTGGCTGGCGCTTCGGCAACACCATCGACGGCTGCCAGGCGGAATATGTGCGGGTGCCGTTTGCAATGGCGAACCTGGCGCCGGTGCCGGATGGGCTGAGCGACGAGCAGGTCCTGATGTGCCCTGACATCATGAGCACCGGTTTCGGTGGCGCCGAGAACGGGGCGATCCGTATCGGCGACACCGTGGCCGTGTTCGCGCAGGGGCCGATCGGCCTGTGCGCTACCGCAGGGGCGCGCCTGCGCGGGGCTAGCCGCATCATCGCGGTCGACAGCGTCCCCGCGCGTCTCGAGATGGCCCGGCGGCTGGGCGCCGACCACGTCATCGATTACCGCAGCACCGATCCGGTCGAGGCGATCCTGGAACTGACCGACGGCCAGGGCGCGGACGTGACGATCGAGGCACTCGGCGTCCAGCAGACTTTCGAGAGTTGCCTGCGCGCGCTGCGGCCGGGTGGCACACTGTCGAGCCTGGGCGTGTACTCGGGCAAGCTGAGTTTGCCGGTGGACGCGTTCGCCGCCGGCCTGGGCGACCACCACCTCGTGACCACCCTGTGCCCGGGCGGCAAGCACCGCATGCGGCGCCTGATGGACATCGTCGCCTCGGGACGGGTCGATTTGCGGCCCCTGGTGACGCACCGTTTTCCGCTCGACCGGATCGAGGAAGCCTACGAACTCTTCGCCAACCAGCGCGACGGTGTGCTGAAGGTGGCGATCGTTCCCTGAACCGTGTCAGGCCAGCGTCCCTTCGGTGAAGTCGGGCTGCGCGGCCTCGTGCGGATCGCGCAGCAGCAACACCCGAATCGGGGAATTGGCCAGGACGTAGCCGGCCACGTCGCCCGTGAACAGGCGGTTGGCGTCGTTTGGTCCGTGCGTTCCCATCACGATGAGGTCGCAGCCATGTTGCTCCGCCACACGGATGATCTCGGGTCCCGGCCTGGACGCCAGCGGGGTGGCGTAGTCGCAGCTGACGCCGCTGCCGCGGGCGATGCGGCCGACGGTGTCGGCGTGGGCGCGGGCGGCCTGGCGGGCGCGCTCGAATTCCCCTTGGGCGGCCTGCGCGTCCGGCGCCGCGCCCTCGCTGTCGGGGATGCGGAACTGTGGCTGCGCAACCGACACCACGACCACCCGTCCCGCGCCCGAACTGGCCAGCAGGACCCCCAGTTCGGCTGCGCGAATGGCCAGGTCGGAGCCATCGGTAGCAATGCAGATGCGTTCGAGGAACATGATGAGTGCCCTTTGATCGTCCAAGTAAACACAGCATTCAAGTTTCTCGTGGCAGATTCTTTGATGCACATCAAATCTGCCGGAGATGCCGCACGCCACGCATTCCTGCGCGCGGGGTAGCCCTGCCTCCCACACCAGGCTGGGCATCACCGTGGCCACAGCCGGCTTGGGCACGCAAACAGCCTGCGAGCCGCCCTTTGGCGCTACGGACAGGGCTGACCAATCTGCCGTGGCGGTCCTGCGTCAGTGGCCGGTGGCAGCGGACCGCCGCGATGGCGATGGCCGGTGCATTGCAGCCAAGCCGGCGTGCTTGAACGCTGTGCGCAACCGGGCATGCGCGTATCGCGAAATCCAGGTACGCAGAGAAATATCAGACGGGATTCGCCTCTGCTGGAACGCTGAAATCCCCGCAAGATCCGGCCATGGTAAGATATTTGACATCTGACATCTGTGGTGCTAAGATTTTCTCCAGTTAGCATTTCAATGCCAGACTGAACAAGGCAATCGTTGCCGTCCTAAATGGAATCCCAGTGAACCTTCTCCATTGCACCCCGGTCCAGGAATCGCATCAGCGCCCTCGATTCGCCTGGCCGGATTTTCCAGTCGCCTTGAAAGAGGCGACAGGCGCGCGCGTGGACAATGTCTTGTTTGCCGGACTGGGTTCGGCTGGCCAGGCCTGGTTTTCGCTCGATACCGCGCGCGATACCGGTGCGCCGGCAAGCTGGCGGCGCCGTGCGGATTTCCCCTTTGCGGCACGCAGCGGCGCGGCCGCCGCCGCCGCGGGAGACATGATCTATGTCTTCGGCGGCTGTGGCCGCCCGGCTCCCGGGCAAAGCCTGCAGCAGTTCGACAGTATCGCCTGCTACGACCCCGGGTGCGACAGCTGGACCGAATTGCCGGCTCGCCTGCCGGTCGGCATGCTCGGCGCCTGCGCGGCCGCCATCGGCTCCTCCATCTATCTCTTCGGTGGCTACGACAAGCCGCAGTTCGACCGGTTCTTCCAGGAATACGAGGCAGCCGCCGAAGAGCGCCGGCCCGGGCTCCAGCACGCCTTCATGGCCCGCAGCGTGGACGACTTCGCCTGGAACGACCGTGTCTGGGAATTCGATACCGTGCGGCAGGCCTGGCACGACCGCGGCCCCACCGGGCACGCCCCCACATGCGGCACGGGCATCATTGTCAATGGCCGCGCGCTCACGCTCGCATGCGGCGAGATCAAGCCCGGCTTGCGCACGCCGAAAACGAGCCAGGTGTCGATCCACGCCAGCCGATTGGACTGGCAGGCCATGGACGCATTGCCGGCCGGCGAACAGCCCCAGGAAGGCATTGCTTCCGCATTTGCCGGAAAGTGCGTCAGGGTTAAGATTCTTGCTGGCGGCACACATTTTCCTGGCGCCCGCCGTGCTTATGAGTCGGGGGAACTGTATGCTCACAAGGGATTGCGCAAACTCTGGCGTGATGAGATCTATATATCGAGACGCGATGTGTGGGAACTGGCCGGGCACCTGCCTCAGGGACGGGCATCCGGATTGTCTTTTGAAGTCGAACAGGGTTTGTTGCTGGTAGGGGGCGATACGCAAGACGGAACGCCCTGTCTGGAGACCTGGCTGCTTTCATACAATGAAAGCACGGGCATAACGATAAGTAGTAACAAACTGATATAGGAACAGCACCACCATGTCGAAAAAAATTCCTGCGTATCGCCAGGCGCAAGCGGAGATCAAGCAATTCATCGAACGCAAGGGACTCCGCCCGGGCGACGGCCTGCCGCCGGAAGGCATGCTGGCCGAAGACCTCGGCATCAGCCGGCCGTCGCTGCGCGAAGCGGTGAAGTCGCTGGAGTCGCTCGGTATCCTGGAGTCCCGGCATGGCGAAGGCATCTATGTGAAGGCGTTTTCCTTCGACGCGATCCTGGAGAACCTGCCGTATTCCATGGTCGCCGATGACGCCCAGGTGACGGACCTGCTCTACGTGCGCACCTACCTGGAACTGGGCGCGATTCCCTCGGTGATGCGCAATATCCGCCCCGAGCATATCGAGAAGCTGCGCACGCTGGCCGAGACCATGCTGAGCAAGGCGCTCTCCGGCGAGACTTTCTTCGACGAGGACCGCGCCTTCCACGCCGAGATGTACCGCTGCCTCGACAACAGCTTCCTGCTGTCGATGATCGATCTGTTCTGGTGCATCTTCAATAACCTGCTGAGGAATTCGGGCGGCATGGACATCGATAACTGGCAGCTGGAAATGACGGCGCGCGACCACATGGCGATCGTCGAAATGCTGGAAAAGAACGACAAGGCCGGCCTGATGTGGGCGCACGCCAAGCACTTCGAGTCGATCTCCAAGCGCTATCCAAAGGGTGCGATACAGATCTGAGTCCCAACAAGCCCGCGTCCGCCTGGCCGGACACCGCGCTGCACGCGACTTCACCGGTGCGGCGCCCAACAACATCTCCCCTACAAGAGCTGATGCATCGGCCGGGGGAACTGTCGTCGAAACAAACACACGCACCAGGATAAAGAGGGCGCCATCACATCGTGCCCGGTTATCCGGGAGGGGAGGAGACCCGATGATGAGCACGATGAGCATGAAACAGGCCGGCACCAGGATGTTGACACTGGCCCTGGCTGCGCTACTGGGACTGGCTGTGGACAGGGGCGCCGCCGCCCAGGTCTTCACCGGCGCCTTCGACGTCGGCGCGGCCGGCAATGCCCAGAAATTCAATCCGCTGATCGCGCCCGCGGGCTTCGGCTTCTACAACAAGTATTTCGGCACCCTGAGCCTGTACGATGCCGGCCTGCGCAAGATCTCGGGCGACCTGGCGGAAAGCTGGACCTATGCCGAGGATGGCAAGCGCCTGGTCATCAGGCTGCGCAAGGGTGTGAAGTGGCACGACGGCAAGCCGTTCACCGCGGCCGACGTCAAGTTCACCCTCGGGCTGGTCAAGCATCCTGACATGGCGAGCGTGTTCGCATCGCGCCTGAGCGACGTGCGCGCGATCACGACCCCGGATGCGCACACCGTCGTGCTGGAGCTGGCGAAGATGGATGCGTCGCTGCCGGACGCCTTCACCAGCATCATGATCGTGCCCGAACATTTGCTTGGCAAGATCCCGGCCAGGGAGCTGCGCAATTCCACCTGGTGGAAGTCGCCGGTCGGCACCGGTCCCTTCAAATGGGCCAGGTACAGCCCGGACCAGTACGTGGAACTGGTCGCCAACCAAGACTTCTATCGCGGCAAGCCGCAGCTGGCAAAACTGGTCAACCGCTACTTCAAGGACGGCAGCACCGCCACCATCGCCCTGCAGGCCGGGGAGATCCAGTTCAGCGCGATGACGCTGGACCAGGTCAGGGAAAACCGCAGCACCAGGGCGGTGCACGTGATCGAAGGTCCGTCCCATGTCCTGAACTATATCGGCTTCAACAACGGCGACCCGCGCTTCAAGGACCTGCGCGTGCGCCAGGCGCTCCTGCTGGCCATCGACCGCAAGGCCATTGCCAGGAGCATCTTCGGCGGCACGGCGAGCATCGGCAACTGCGCCCTGACGCTGCCGCAATACGTTCCGGCCGATATCGAACAGTACGACTACCATGTCGCGCATGCAAAGGCGCTGTTGCGGGCGGCCGGCTGGAAGCAGGCGGAGCCGCTGGAAATGCTCACCTATTACAACGACCAGGCCAGCAAGGACGTGATGGCGGTGCTGCAGGCGATGCTGGGCAAGGTCGGCATCCAGGTCAGGCCGCGCTTCGTCGACGGGTCGACCTTCGGCACGCTCACCGATGCCGGCAGGTTCAGCCTGGTGTACGCCGGCGCCGGCAACGGTCCCGACCCCAGCACCCTGGTTCCACTGATGAAGTCTTCCTTCGCACCGCCCCGGGGCGTGAACCGGATGCGGGTGAACATTCCGGAACTGGACAGCCTGTTCGAGGCCGCCCAGCAGGAAGCCGACGACGCCAGCCGCACCGCGATCTACCAGCAGATGTGCCGCGTGACCAATGCCCAGTTGCCCTGGATTCCGCTGTGGGTCGGCAACCGCTTCGGCGGATTCTCGAAGAAGGTCGGGAACATGGTCTGGACGCCGGCGCCGGGTGGTGGACGCTACCAGGATTATCCGGAGCGCTGGACCATCGAGCAGGCGCCCTGACGCGCATTCCCACGAAACACCCACGAGACACTACGAGACGGCGGGGGCAGCCCCGCCGCAAGGAACATGCTGAGATATCTCTTCAAGCGACTGCTGGTCAACATCCCGACGCTGCTGGCGATCCTGGTCACCGTCTTCGTGCTGATCAACATGGCGCCCGGCGATCCGGTCGACGCCTTCGTGCCGCCAAGTACCGCATTGACGGCCGAGCAGAAGGAGACGCTGCGCCGTGAACTCGGGCTGGACAAGACGCCGCCCGAGCGCTTCCTGCGCTGGGTCGGGCAGGTCGCGCGCGGCGACCTCGGCTACCGCTACAAGGACGGCGCTCCGGTACTGGACGAGATCGCCAGCCGCATCGCGCCCACGCTGATGCTCGCCTTCGCCGGACTGAGCGGCGGCTCGCTGCTGGGCATCGCGCTCGGCATCGCCGCCGCGCGGCGCTACAACAGCAAGACCGACCACGCGCTGTCGATCTTCGCCTACCTGGCGTTGTCGAGTCCCGTGTTCCTGCTCGGTATCCTGGGCATGTACCTGTTTTCCCTGAAGCTGGGCTGGTTCCCGACCGGCGGCTATTCCGATCCCGGCAGCGGCGGTCCGCTCAGGACGCTGTACTACCTGGCCCTGCCGGCCACGGTGCTGTCGGTCCAGTTCGTCGCGATCCTGATGCGCTACACGCGCGCCGGCCTGCTCGAGGTACTGACCCAGGATTACGTGCGCACTGCCCGCGCCAAGGGCCTGTCGGCGCGCGCGGTGACGCTGCGGCACGCCTTCCCGAACGCCCTGATCCCGATCGTGACGGTGATCGGCGCCAACCTGAGCGCGCTGATCGGCGGAGCCGTGTTCATCGAGACCGTGTTCTCCTGGCCGGGCCTGGGCATGCTGTTCCTGGACGGGATCGAGAGCCGCGACTACCCCCTGATCATGGGCATCGCCCTGTTCATGGCGATCGCGATCCTGCTGCTGAACATGCTGACCGATGTGATCTATGCGTGGATCGACCCGCGCATCAGCCTGAAATAAACCATCTTGCGGACCTTCCTGATGAATCATTCCAGTATCGGCGCGGCGCGTTGGAAGAAGTTTAAGTCGAGCAAAACGGCGATGTGCGGCCTGGTGGTGTTCGCCGCGATTGCCCTGCTGTGCCTGTTCTCGCGCCAGCTGTTCCATTTCGACGCGAACGCGATCGACCTCGATGCGACCCTGCTGCCGCCGTCCAGCCTGCACTGGCTTGGCACCGACCAGATCGGACGCGACATCCTGGCGCGTACCTTCGCCGCCGGCCGCGTGTCGCTCCTGGTCGGTGTCGCCAGTGTCGCCCTGGCGCTCGTGATCGGCACCGTGCTGGGCGCGCTGGCGGGCTACTTCGGCGGCTGGGTGGACAGCCTGGTGATGCGCGTGGTCGACATGGTGATGACCTTCCCCCCGATCATCGTCCTGATGACGCTGGCCGCGGTGATCGGCTCCGGCACCGACAAGACCGTGATCGTGATCGGCCTGCTGTCCTGGCCGCTCGTGTGCCGCCTGGTACGGGCGCGCATCCTCAGCGTGCGTGAAATGGAATTCGTGGCGGCGGCCAGGACGCTGGGCGCCAGCCATGCCTACATCCTGCTGCGGCACTGCCTGCCGAATACCGTGGACGTGCTGGTGGTGTTTTCGTCGCTCGGCTTCGTCTCGGCCATCATCGCCGAAGCCGGGCTCAGCTTCCTGGGCCTGGGCGTGCAGTTTCCGGATGCGAGCTGGGGCAGCCTGATCAGTATCGCGCGCGAGGCTTCCGTGCTCAAGCAGTACCCGTGGATCTGGCTACCCTCGGGCATCTTCATCGTGCTGACCGCGCTGTCGGCCAATTTCATCGGCGACGGTTTGCGCCAATCTTTCGACCCCAAAACAATCAAGGAATAACCAAGATGTCCACTCTGAAACTGCATGGCATTGTGCCGCCCGTCGTCACCCCGCTGAACGAGGATTTCTCCGTCGACGAAACCAGCCTGCGCAAGGTCGTGCGCCATCTGGTCGACGGCGGCGTGCATGGCCTGTTCCTGCTCGGCTCGACCTCGGAATGCGTGTTCCTGAATGCGGGCCAGCGCGCCCGCGTGATCGAGATCGCGCTCGACGAGGCCGGGGGCAGGGTGCCCGCCGTGTGCGGCACCATGGATCCGACCACCGACCGGGTGATCGAGAACGCCAGGCAGGCCCGCTCGCTCGGCGTCGACGGCCTGGTGGTGACCTCGCAGTTCTATACCCGCTCCAGCCAGGGCGAGACCATCGACCACTTCAGCATGGTCAAGGATGCGGTCGACCTGCCGATCCTGGCCTATGACATCCCGGTGTGCACCAACCTGAAGCTGTCGCGCGAGACCATCCGCACGATGTACGAGCGCAAGCTGATCTGCGCGGTGAAGGACAGCAGCGGCGACATCGAGAACATGCGCATGCTGGGCCTGGACTTCGCCGATGCGCCGGACTTCGCCATCCTGACCGGCTCCGAGACCGTGGTCGACTACGCGCTGCTGGGCGGCGCGCACGGCAACGTGCCGGGCCTGGGCAACGTCGATCCGGCCGGCTACGTGCGCCTGTACGAGGCGGCCAGGGCCGGCGACTGGGTGGCCGCGCGGCGGGAACAGGAACGCCTGATCCGGCTGTTCCAGATCGTGTTCCAGGGCGTGCCGCACACCAGCCCGAACGCGTCCGGCGTGGGCGGCTTCAAGACCGCGATGCACCTGATGGGCCTGATCGCGCACCCGCACATGAGCCGTCCGAACCGGGTACTGCCACCGGCCGCCGTGGAGCGGGTGAAGGACATCCTGCTTGCCACCGGCATGCTGTAAGCGCCATGCACAGCGCGCAAGTCATTCTCGAGGTCAAGGGGTTGACCACCTCGTTCCAGACCCCGGGCGGCAGCGTCAAGGCGGTCAAGGACCTCGGCTTCACCCTGCGCCGCGGCGAGACCCTGGCCATCGTCGGCGAGTCCGGCTGCGGCAAGTCGGTCACCTCGTTCTCGCTGATGCGCCTGCTGGCCGCGCAGGCCAGGATCGAGGGCGAAGCCTGGCTGACGACGCGCGAGGGCGCGCGCCTCGACCTGCTTGCGCTGCCCGAGCGCGAGATGGCGCAGGTGCGCGGCAACCAGCTCGGCATGATCTTCCAGGAGCCGATGACCTCGCTGAATCCACTGCAACAGGTGGGCGACCAGATCGCCGAAGCCATGCTGGTCCACGGCATCTGCGGCAAGGCGCAGGCGCAGGCGAGGGCGCTCGACCTGCTCCGGCTGGTCGGCATCTCGGCCCCCGAAGTGCGCGCCCGGCAGTATCCGCACCAGATGTCGGGCGGCATGCGCCAGCGCGTGATGATCGCGATCGCGCTCTCCTGCAAGCCGCAGGTCCTGATCGCCGACGAGCCGACCACCGCGCTCGACGTCACCATCCAGGCCCAGATCCTGCGCCTGATGCGCAAGCTGCAGGGCGAGGTCGGCATGGGCATGCTGTTCATCACCCACGACATGGGGGTGGTGGCGCAGATCGCCGACCGCGTGGCCGTCATGTATGGTGGCCAGCTGGTGGAACTGGCCGATACCCGCACCCTGTTCCGGCGGCCGCTGCATCCGTACACCCAGGGCTTGCTGGCCTCGGTGCCGCGCCCGGGCCAGGGCGGACGCCTGGTCGGCATTCCGGGCCAGGTGGAGACCGTGTATGGCGAACCGGTCGGCTGCCGCTTCGTGAACCGCTGCGCGCTGGCAGCCGACGTGTGCCGTGCCGAGCGGCCGGTGCTGGCCGTCCATCCCGAACAGCAGCTGGTGCGCTGCCACTTCGCCGGCCAGGCCGGCGCGGCGCATCCGGCCCCAATGACGAGGGCGACATGAATACCATTTCCGCATACCGGCCCGTGGTTCCCGCCACCGCCGCCAGCGGCGACCCGATCCTGCGCTTCGCCGGGGTCGGCATCAGCTTCCAGACCAGGACCGGCATGTTCGGCAAGGCGCGGGCCCTGCGCGCCGTGCAGGACGTCTCGTTCGAACTGCTGCGCGGCGAAGTGCTGGGCATCGTCGGCGAATCGGGCAGCGGCAAGTCGACCCTGGCCAGGATGGCGATGCGCCTGCTCGCGCCCAGTGCGGGCGAGATCCTGTACGAAGGCAGGCCGCTCGCCGCCTACAAGGGCGCGCAGGACAAGCGCCTGCGCGGCGAGGTCCAGATGGTGTTCCAGGACCCGAACGCCAGCCTGAACCCGCGCCTGAGCATCGAGCAGAGCCTGCTCGAGCCCTTTATCCTGCACCGCCGCGGCAGCCGGCAGGAGCGGCAGGCGGAAATCCTGCGCCTGCTGGACGTGGTCGGCCTGCCGCCCACGGTACTGCAGCGCTACCCCTTCGAACTCTCGGGTGGCCAGAAGCAGCGCGTGGTGATCGCGCGCGCCCTGGCCCTGAAGCCGAAGGTCCTGATCGCCGACGAGGCCGTGGCAGCGCTCGACGCCTCGGTCAAGGCGCAGATCATCAACCTGCTGCTCGACCTGCGCCAGGAATTCGGGCTGTCGATCATCTTCATCTCGCACGACCTGCCGATGGTGCAGGCGATGTGCGACCGGGTGCTGGTGCTGTACCTGGGCCGCCTGATGGAAACGGCGCCGCGCGCCGTCGTGGCCCAGGGCGGCATGCATCCGTATACACGCGCACTGTGGAAGAGCTCGCCCGCGGCCGATCCCGACCAGGGCCTGGCGCACGAGGAGACGCTGGCCGGCGAGATCCCGAGCCCGCTGGATCCACCGGGCGGCTGCGTGTTCCACACGCGCTGTCCCCAGGCCACCGGGCGCTGCCGGGAAGCGGTGCCGGAACGCCGCGCGCTCTCGCCCGGGCACGACGTGGCCTGCATCCTGTTCGAACCTTCCTGAGACCATTCCATGCAACTCTCCCAACTGAAACACGCCCTCGTCGTGTCCTGCCAGCCGGTGCCCGGCAGTCCGATGGACAGGCAGGACATCATCGTCGCCATGGCCGGCGCCGCGGTCGCCGCCGGCGCTGGCGGCCTGCGCATCGAAGGCGCGGACAATGTACGCGCCGTGACCGCGGCCATCCGCGACGTGCCGGTGATCGGCATCGTCAAGCGCGACCTGGACGACAGTCCGGTGCGCATCACGCCCTACCTGAAAGACGTGCAGGCCCTGGCCGACGCCGGCGCCGCCGTGATCGCCTTCGACGGCACCGACCGGCGGCGTCCGGTGGCGGTGGCGGACCTGCTGGCCGCCACCCGCGCGGCCGGCCGCCTGGCGATGGCCGACTGCGCGATCCTGGAAGACGGCCTGGCCTGCATGGCGCTGGGCTGCGAGCTGATCGGCACGACCCTGTCCGGCTATACCGAACAGACCGCCGGACTGCCGGACGATCGTCCGGACCTGGACCTGGTCGCGCGGCTGGCCTCGGCCGGCGCCATGGTGGTGGCCGAAGGCCGCATCCGCACGGCCGCCGAGGCCGCCGCCGCGCTGCGCGCCGGGGCCTATTGCGTGACGGTCGGCTCGGCCATCACGCGCATCGAGCACATCACCGAATGGTTCGTCGCCGCCATGCGCCAGACGCGGGTGCAAGCACAGGGGCCGCGCTGAGATGCTGCTCGCAATCGATATCGGGGGCACCAAGGTGGCAAGCGCGCGCGTGGAAAACGGCACGGTCGTCGAGCGCCGCCAGCTTCCCATGGCCTATGACGAAGCGGGTTTCGCGGGCGTCATCGCCGCCTTGAGCGCGGGCTGGCCGGCGCCTGCACGCGTCGCCGTGTGCACCACCGGCTACATCGACGGCGGCCGCGTGCGTTCGGTCAACCGCGACATCATCCGGTTCTGGGACGGCTTTGCCCTGGCCGACCAGCTGCGGGCGCGTTTCGATTGCCCGCTCACCCTGATCAACGATGGACAGGCGGCGGCCTGGGGCGAGTACACCGCCCGCCGCACGCCGTTGGCGCCGGCGCCGCCGGCCAACCTGCTGTTCATCACCCTGTCGACCGGGGTCGGCGGCGGCCTGGTGCTCGACGACCGGCTGCGCGCCGGCCCGCACGGCCTGGCCGGCCACGTCGGCCATGCCGGGGTCAGGCTGGCAGCGCTGGATGGCGCCACGGTGTGCGGGTGCGGCCGCAGCGGCTGCCTGGAAATGATCGCTTCCGGGACGGCGCTGGCGCGCCAGGCGCGGGCCGCCTTCGGCAAGCCCGTGACCAGCGCCGAGCTGTTCGCGCGCGCCACGACCGACTACCTGGCCGACGCCATCCTGTCGCATGCGGCGCAGGCGGTGGCGGAAGCGATCGGCGGGCTGCACATGATCGTCGACCTGCAGGAAGTGGTGATCGGCGGCAGCGTCGGCCTTGCCGATGGCATGCTGGAGCGCATCCGCTGCGCCCTGGACTGCCTGGCGCTGCGCGCTGCGCCCGTACTGAGCGCGGCGCAACTGGGGGGCGACGCCGGCCTGGCCGGGCTGATCGCCCTGGACACGGCGGGAGCACAACGAGGGGACATCGAATGAAGCAGGACCATGAAGTGAAGCGCTGGTACGTGCTGGTGATCGCCGGGCAGTCGAATGCCCAGGGCTTCGGCGAGGCGATGCCGGAAGAGGGCGACCTGGCGCCATCGCCCCGCATCCGGCAGCTCGGCCGCTACCGCGGCATGCGACCCGACGGGCGCGTCGAGGACCGCTGGAACCGGATCGTCGAGGCCAGCCACGTGCTGGACCACGTCAAGGACATGCGCTTCTGTAACCTCACGGGGAATACCGATCCGCGCCGCTCGGGCACGGTCGGCCCGGGCCTGTTCGTGGCGCGCCATCTGCTGCCGCTGCTGCCGCCGGACGCCGGCATCCTGCTGCTGCCGGAAGCGCATGGCGGCGCCGGCATGAGCTTCGGCGACCCCGGAACCTACCGTCCCGAGCACGCATGTGTCGAGGGCGAGCAGCCCGGCGCCTGCATCGGCCGCTGCGTGCAGAATTCCCCCGGCCTGGAGGACAGCAATACGCAAGGAGCGATGGCCTGGGCCGACACGCAGGGCCGCGCATCGCCCTTGTACCTCGACCTGCGCGACCGGCTGCGCCATGCGCTGCAGCTGCATCCGGATAACCGCCTGCTCGGTGTGGTCTGGATGCAGGGGGAATCCGATGCGCGCGCGGGCGACCCGCATGCTGCGCAGCACAGCGCCAATTTCAGCCGGATGGTCGACCGGCTGGGTGCGGAACTGGCCGACCTGCGCGCGCACTTCCCGGGTGGCGACTGGCGCCGCGTCCCGTGGATCAATGTGCTGGCCACGCACTGGTGGGACGAAGCGATCGCCTCGCACAGGACCGTGATCGAGGGCTATCGCATGCTGGAGCGCCAGCGTCCAGGGCAGATGTGCCTGCTCGACCTGCGTCGGACCGACAGTGGCGCGCCCATGGAGACCAACCTGAGCCACTACGTCGATCCGCGCAGCGCGGCCTATCCGGCCAGGCCCGACAGCCTGGTGACGGACGGGCGTTCGTGCGAGCCCGAGATGATCCACATTCACCTGTCGTCCGGCGCATATCGCGGCGAGGCCGGGCGCCGCATCGCGCAGGCGCTGCGGGAACGCTGCTTCGGCGCGCCGGCATCCTGAGCCGGGTGCGGCGTCAGCGCAGCAGCTCGACTGCCTTGCCGTTCCAGGTCATCAGGAACACGTCGCGGCTGCCGGCGCCGCCCTGCAATTCACCGCCGATCAGGAGCACGCCTTCGTCCAGCTGCACACAGGACCCGTAGCCCAGTCCTGAAGGCAACTTGCCGGCCACGCTCCAGCGGCCATCGACGCTAGCATAGATATCGGCGCGCCAGGTCTTGCCCAAGCCCCGGTGGGCATACAGCTGGCCGCTGTCGAAGCGCTTCCAGGCCCCGGGAAAGTTGGCCCCGCCGGCAGCCAGCAGCACGCCTCCGCTGTAGCCGGCGCAGGCCCCGGCGATGCCTTCCTGCCGGGTGTCGCCGGGCGCGGCCGGCATCGGGCTCGGTGCGCTCCAGTGCAGCCGCTCTCCCTCCAGCCTCACCTGTTTCGCATGCGGCGAGCGCAGGCCCGGCTTGAGTTCCCCGCCGACCAGGGTGACCGTGTCGCCATCGACGGCGACCCCGGCGCCGACGGTCGGGGCGCCCGGGTCGATGCCCAGGTTGCGCCACCGGTTGCTGTCCGGGTCGTAGTGCAAGACCTGGGCGGTGAACAGGTAGTCCTGCGGGCGCTGCTCGAAATAGCGCCGGTCCACCTCGTCCAGCTGCTCCTTGCCGCCCGCCGCGGCCCGGGCCCGGTCGATGAAGTAGCCGTCGAAGATCGCCTTGTTGGCGCCGCCGAAGAACAGGATGCCGCGCCCATCCAGGGTGGCGGCGCCGGCCGCCAGGCCGCCCATGGGGGAGCGGGTCGCCACCTGGCTCCACGCGTTCGCGACGGTATCGAATTTCCAGACGGTGTCGAACACGATCATCCTGCTGTCGAGCGGGTCGGGCCTGCCCTGGCCATTGAAGACATAGATGGCGCTGCCGATCGCCACCGCGTTGGCATGCTCGCGCGGCTGGTCGGGGAAGGGCGCCTGCGCCTGCCAGGGCGCACCAGGCGTGGACAGGTCCAGCGCGTACCAGGCCTGGCCGGCGCTGCCGAGACCGGCGTAGACCCGCTGGCCGACCTTGGCTGCCGCGGTCATCTTGGCCGGGACGGGGAAGTCCGGGAAGCGCCTGTCCGCCGCTGCCGTACTGGCGGCGAGCATGGCGGAAAGGGCAAGCGACAGGAGGACAAGTTTCTTCATTTTGTAGGGTGCTTGCAAAGCGTGATGACAACTATGGGGGATTGCGAGCGATGCCGTGAGGGGACCGGATCGCCGCTTGTTTTTCTTCCATCCTGGCGCTAGGCTGCCAAATTTATTTCTTTATGGCAAGTATAACGGCCGACCTGCATATATGATATATGATGTCTTAACTGTCATGTGCCCATCCTATGGGTTGCGCCGCGTGCAGCTCAGCGCCACAGATCCTCGTATTTCATAGTAGGGCGTTCCTTCCAATGTGCGTTTTGTACAACAATTTTTAAATTGCACCCGATGAAGCTTTGTTCTACTATCACATGGTCAGATATCTGATATCAAATAAAGGGAGACGTTGTGAAATTTTCATTTGCGAATCGATCGAAGTCGTTCAGGGCGCGCCCGCGCTGGCCATCGGCAGCGCTGCTCGCCTGTCCGGCACTGCTGCTGGCGCTGCCTGCGAGCAGCCACGCCCAGGAAAACCCGGAGGCCAAGGCGGCCACCGGACAAGAGCAGGACATGAAGGTCCAGGTGGTCACCGTCACCGGCTCCAACATCAGGCAGGCCCAGAACTCGGTTTCGTCCTCGCCCATCACCGAGGTGGGTGAACACCTCATCAAGGGCACGGCATCGATTTCCATCGGAGATACGCTCAACAGCATTCCCTCGGTCACTTCCGGCCTGTCCGCGTCCTCCAACAATACCTCGGTCGGCGGCGACGCCGCCAACGTGGGTGTCGCCACGACCTCGCTGCGCAACCTCGGATCGGCGCGTACCCTGGTCCTCGTCAATGGCCGCCGCTACGTGTCGGGCGTGTCCGCCAATACCGGCTACGGCGTCGACCTGAACAGCATTCCGACGGCGCTGATCCGGCGCGTCGACGTGCTGACCGGCGGCCAGTCGGCGATCTATGGTTCGGACGCCATCGCCGGTGTCGTCAACATCATCACCAAGAAGAACTTCAGCGGCTTCGAATTCAGCGCCTTTGGCGGCGGCGCGGAAGACGGCGGCGCCGGCCGCAAGAACATCGATCTCACCTACGGCAAGAACTTCGAGTCGGGCAATGCCTGGATATCCGCGGGCCAGTCGCGCCAGGATCCGCTGCTGTCGAGCGAGCGGCCGTTCTCGGCCTACGAACTGGCCTTCATCGACGCCGACAAGGATGGCGTGCGGGAAGCGATCGCACGCAGGAACGGCCCGGCGCACGTGCCGGGCGCCGCGCTGATCGCGCCGAACGGCCTGACCATCTTCGGTAACGGCGCGCCCTTCAATACCGGCCAGCCGGTGCTCGACGGCCAGTTCAACCCGCAGGGCGGCGGCGACTGGGACAACCAGCACGCGCGCCGCTACCTGGTGGCGCCCTACCAGCGCAGCTACATCGCGTCGGGCCTGAACTTCGAACTCAGCCCCACGTCGCACGCCGACATCGAACTCAACTACGCCAGGACCACCTCTTCGGTGGCGCTCGAGCCGGCACCGGTGTCGGTGGTCGGCGATATCTTCCGGGTGCCGATGGGCGGCACCACCGGCATCAACGTGGCGACCAGCCCCTATTTCGTCGGCAGCAGCGCCGGCCGGCAGCTGCTGGCCGCCATGGGCGCGAATACCTCGCTCGACAGGCTCCAGACCTTCAAGCGCCTGTCCGAGTTCGGCGACCGTACCGTGTCGAACGAGCGCAATACCTTCCGGATCGCGGCCGGCCTGACCAACGAGCTGAGCGACAGCCTGTCGCTCAAGTCCAGCATCGTGTATGGCGTGACGCTGGAAAAGCAGAAGAATACGGGCGACTTCAGCATCGCCAACTTCCGCAATGCCGTCACGATCGTGCCGAACGGACGCGGGGGCTACCAGTGCGCCGACGCCGTCGCGCGGCTCGAAGGCTGCCAGCCGGTGAACCCCTTCGGCACGGTCGACAGCCTGGCCGGCCAGGCCGGGGTCACGGGCTTCTCGCCCGCCGCCATCAAGTACCTGATGATCGACACCGGCCAGACCGGCGAGATCCGGCAGACGGTGGTCAACAGCGTGCTGTCCGGTTCGCTGCCCTGGTCGCTCTCCGGCCAGCAGCCGCTCGGCTTCGCGGCCGGTGTGGAATACCGCAAGGAGCAGGCCGAAGAGACGCCCGACGCCTACCGCCAGATGGGCCTGTCGCGCGACCTCCAGGTTTCGGCGATCAAGGGCGACTTCGACGTGAAGGAAGCCTTTGCCGAGCTCGAGGTGCCGGTTGCCCGCTGGCTGAGCGTGGACCTGGCTGCGCGCCTCGGTTCGTATTCGACCATCGGCTCGGCCGCCACCTATCGCCTCGGCGTGAACGCGCCGCTGACCGACCTCGTGCGCCTGCGCGGCAGCTGGTCGCAGTCGGTGCGCGCGCCGAACATCAATGACCTGTTCTCCAACGGCAGCACCAGCACGGCCGCGGCGAACACCGATATCTGCAACGGCGTGACCGCGGCCACGACCGGCAACATCGCCGCGAACTGCCGTTCCATCCCGGCGATCGCGCGCCGCATCGCCAGCGTCGGCGCCTTCACGCTGGTGGCATCAGAAGCCAACAACACGCGCCTGCTGCAGGCCGGCTCGCCGACCCTGAGCGAAGAGACGGCCGATTCGGTCACGCTCGGCGCCGTGTTCACCCCGATGCGCGGACTGTCGTTCTCGGCCGACTACTTCGATATCAAGATCAAGGACGGCATCACGCGCGACTCTTCCGACGTCTACGTGAGGCGCTGCTACAGCGTGGCGCCGGGCGCGTTCGACCCGACCTGCGGCGGCAACCTGGTACGCGACGTCAACGACGGTCCGATCCTGAACCTGCGCTCGCCGCTGATCAACGCCGCCAGCATCACCACCCGCGGGGTCGACCTGGAACTCGACTATGCGCAGCGCAACTTCAACTTCGCCGCCTATGCCAACTACCTGGAGCGCTACGACGTCACCAACTCCAGCGGCGCGGTCGAGAAGTTCATGGGCCGCGTGCTGTTCCCGAAATGGCGGCTCGCCTTCAACGGCACGTATAACGTGACCAGCAAGTTCGACCTGTTCGCCCAGGTGCGCCACCGCAGCGCCACCCGGGCCTTCCTGGAGCCGACCAACCTGTCGCCGGAACTGAACCGGTTCAAGTCGGCCTCCTATGTCGACCTGCGCTTCAACTACCGGATCACGGATGCCGTGCATGCCTACGTCGGCGTGAACAACGTGGGCGACGTCCAGCCCGACATCAACCCGCGCGACGCGGCGACCGGCACCAACACCGAGCCACGTGCCTACGACGTGATCGGACGCCAGTACTTCGCAGGCATCAACGCGAAGTTCCGCTAAGCGGCCGGCAGGGCGGGGCTGCTATGCGGCTCCGCCCTGGCCAGCTTCCCAGGCTGGCCAGGCGCAGCTCCCGGGCACGATTGAGGGCGCCGGGGCGCGCAGGACCTGATTTCCAGTTTACAATGTCGGCCATAATCGAAACTTCATTATGCCGAGCCCACGTCTTTCTTCCCGCAGACTTTCGTTCGCCCGCGTCCTCGCGGCAGGCATGCTGCTGGCCTCCGCCGCCTGGCCTGGCGCGCAGGCGGCGGCGCCGGTGCGCATCGGCCTGGATGCCGAATTCGGCCTCGACAACAGCACCTCGGCGCAGGCCGTCGAACTTGGCCTGCGCGCGGCCATCGGCGAGATCAACCGCGCTGGCGGCGTGCTCGGCGGGCGGCCGCTCGAACTGGTGACCAAGGACCACCGCTCGATCCCGGCGCGCGGCATCCGCAACATCGAAGAGTTCGCGCGCATGTCCGACCTGGTGGCCGTCTTTGGCGGCAGGTTCAGCCCGGTGATCATCGAAGAGCTCCCGACCCTGAAGGCGACCCGTACCCTGTTCATGGCGGCCTGGTCCTCGGCCGACGGCATCGTCGACAACGGCATGCAGCCGAACTACGTGTACCGCCTGTCGCTGCGCGACAGCCTGGCCATGCCCAAGCTGCTGGAGACGGCGCGCAAGCGCGGCCTGCGCCGGGTCGGGCTGCTGCTGACGAATACCTCCTGGGGCCGCAGCAACCTGGCGGCGGCGGAAAAATTCGTGGCCGCCACCAAGGATGTCCGCATCGTGCAGACCGCCTGGTACAACTGGCGCGACCAGACCCTGGTGGCCCGCTACCGGACCCTGCGCGCGGCCGGGGCGCAGGCGGTGGTGCTGGTCGCCAACGACGACGAGGCGGCGGTACTGGTGCGCGAGGTGGCGGCCCTGCCAGCGGCCGAGCGCATGCCGATCCTGAGCCACTGGGGCGTCACCGGCGGCGAATTCGTGCGCCAGGCCGGCCCGGCCCTGAACCAGGTCGACTTCTCGGTGATCCAGACGTTTTCCTTCTTCCAGCTCGACCGCCCGCGGCGCGAGCGCATCCTGGCCAGCCTGGCCGCCGTGTCTCCGGTGCGCCGCATCGAGGACATCAAGGGGCCGGTGGGCGTGGCCCACGCCTATGACCTGATGCACATCCTGGCGCGCGCGATCGACCTGGCCGGCAGCACCGACCGCAAGGCGGTGCGCGACGCGCTGGAGCGCGTGCGTGAACACCGCGGCCTGATCAAGACCTATGCGCCGCCGTTCACGCCCACCCGCCACGAGGCGCTCGGCCCGCGCGAACTGCTGGTCGCGCGCTACCGTCCCGACGGCGTGCTGGTGCCGAGCGCCGACTGAGCATGGCGTGGTCGATTCCCCGCTCGGGCAGCCTGTCGCGGCGCTTCGCGATCGCCTCGGCGATCCTCACCGCTTGCGCGGTGCTGCTGGTGACGGCGACCTCGCTATGGCTGGGCAACCGCCAGCACAGCGCCGCGCTCGCGCTGCTGGAGCAGCGCGAAGCGGCCTTCCATGCGCGTACCGTCGGCAATGCACTGAACACCCTGGCCACACGCATGGATGAGGTGGCGGCCAGTCCGATCCTGGCCACCGCCCTGGTCGATAGCGCGGGCCGCGAGACCTATCTCGCTCCCTTCCTGAACGGGCTGCGCCAGATCAACGGCATCCCGGTCCAGGTGCTGTTTACCGATTTCGAAGGCAAGCCGATCGCCGGCAACGGCGGCGAAGGCTTCGACGCCGAGCAGATGGCCTGGCTGCGCGCCAGCATCGACGCCGGCAGCGAGCGCGCGGCCATCTTCGAGCGATCCGACGGCGCCGAACTGGCCGGCGTCAGCCTGCTGCGCTACTCGCGCACCAATACCCCGGAAGGCGCGCTGGTCTACAAGCTGAAGGTGCGCGACCTGCGGCCCGCCGCCACCAGCGCCCTGAAGTGGAAGGGGCAGGGCGCCGCGACGGGCGGACCCGACGACGGCGGCATCGACCTGCCGCTGGCGGCGCCGGAGCGCTACGCCCACCTGGGCCTGGCGCTGCACCTCGACACGTCCGGCATCGGCGAGATCCTGGAAACGCCCTGGGAGCAGTACAGCCTGGTCGGCGGCGTGGCCCTGCTGCTGGCCGGGGTCGTGTTCCTGCTCGGCTCGCGGCTGTCGCTGGGCCTGACCCAGGACCTGCGCCAGCTCGAGCAGTTCGCCGGCCAGCTGGGCGAGCAGGGCATCAGCACCCGCCGCGCCGAGCTGGCGGGCAGCAGCGAAACCATCAACCTGGCGCGCGCCATCAACGGGATGCTCGACCGCCTGCACCAGCAGCAGGAACGCCTGCAGCGCGAGCACGCGCGCAAGGACGAATTCCTGGCGATGCTGGCGCACGAGCTGCGCAACCCGCTGGCGCCGATCAGCAGCGCGGCCCAGCTGCTGCGCGTGCTGTTCGCCGGCGAGCCGCGCATCCGCCAGGTGAGCGAAGTGATCGGGCGCCAGGTCACCCACATGACCCACCTGGTCGACGACCTGCTCGACGTCTCGCGCGTCACGCGCGGCCTGGTCACGATCAGCAAGGTGGACGTGGAGCTGGGCGCCGTGCTGCGCGACGCCGTCGAGCAGGTCGCGCCGGTGGCCGCGGCGCGCCACCATCACCTGGACCAGGACATCGCGCCCCAGCCGGTCTTCGTGCGCGGCGACCGCACGCGCCTGATCCAGGTATTCGCCAACCTGCTCAACAACGCCGCCAAGTACACGCCGGATGGCGGCCAGCTGGCGCTGTCGCTGCGGGTGGAGGGCAAGGAAGCGCTGGTCGAGGTGTGCGACAACGGCATCGGCATCGGCCCCGAACTGCTGCCGGAAGTGTTCGACCTGTTCACCCAGGGCCAGCGCACGCCGGACCGCGCCCAGGGCGGGCTCGGGCTGGGCCTGACCCTGGTGAAGAAGCTGGTCGAGCTGCACGGCGGCCGGATCGAGGCGCACAGCGAGGGCGCGGGGCGCGGCAGCCGCTTCGCGGTACGCCTGCCCTGCCTGGCGGTGCCGCAGGACGCGTCCACCGCGCCCGGCCAGGCCGGCGCCGTCGGCCTGGCCGCCAGCCGCGCGCGGCGCATCCTGGTCGTCGACGACAACGTCGACGCCGCGCGTACCCTGGCCCTGCTGCTCGAGGCCGAGGGCCAGCAGGTGGCGGTCGAACATACGGCCCAGGCGGCGCTGGCGCGCGCCGCGCTGGAAGACTTCGACGCGGTCCTGCTCGACATCGGCCTGCCCGACATGAGCGGACATGAACTGGGCCGGGCACTGGCGCGCCTGCAGCGCGACAGCGGCCGCGTCCCCAGCGCGCTGATCGCCGTCAGCGGCTATGGCCAGGAGCAGGACCGCCGCATGTCGCGCGAGGCCGGCTTCGCGGCCCACCTGGCCAAGCCGGTGGATGCCGCGGTGCTGATGGATACCATCGCGCAGGCGACCGGCGCCGCCTAGGCGTGCACAGGCCATTGCTGCAAACACAAGACTCCGCGATAATCCCTGTTGCCGTCCAGACGCACGCGTTCCCACCACAGCCATTGCCATGCCGGCCCGCACGCCGGCCCCACACCATGAAAACAACCCGCCTTTCGTTCAAGCCGCTGCCTTTCGCCCTTCTGCTGGCGCTGTCCGCCCCCGCCGTCCACGCCGCCGCGGACGCGCCCGCGGCGCCGCCGGCGCGCATCGGCGTCGCCTCCTTCAACCTGGCCTGGGCCGGTTCGCAGCAGGATTTCGACCACCATGCCGCGGTCTGCAAGGCCGTGTCCTGGTGCGACACGCGTCCGCGCCGCCTGCCGGGCCAGACCACGCCGACCGAAGAGGCGGTGCAGGCGGCGCGCCAGTGCGCGGCCGATACCGAACGCCTGGCGGGCGGCCCCGCGCTGGCGGCGATGATGCCGCCGTGTTCGGCCTACCAGGGCCGCCGCGGCGACCCGCCGCCCACCAGCCAGGACTACGCGGCCAAGCTGGCCGGCCTGCAGGCCACCGTCGCCCAGCTGATCGAAGGGCAGGGCGTGGGCGTGATCGCCTTCCAGGAAGTGCGCTCGGCCGCGGTGGTGCGCACGCTGCTCGGCCGCCATGCGGACCGCTTCAGCGTCTGCGACGCCACCCATGACGGCTTCCAGACCGTGGCGTTCGCCTGGGACCGCAGCCTGAGCCCCGAGCCGGCGGTATGCAGCGTCGAGCACGGCCTGGCCGTGAGCGACAATCCGGGCGACCCGGAAGCGCGCAAGGTGCGCCCGGGCCTGGCGCTGGAGCTGCAGTGGCCGGGACGCCGGCTCAGCTTCCTGAACGTGCACCTGAAGTCGAGCTGCGCCAACATCGTGCCGACGTCCGCGTTCCAGGCACGCCTGCTGGACGATCCGGCGCCCGCCTGCCAGGTCCTGAACCGCCAGGTCGCGCCGCTCGAGCGCTGGCTCGACAGCGTGGCGCAGCGCAGCCCCGAGTTCGTCCTGCTGGGCGACTTCAACCGCCGCATCGACGAGGAGGAAAAGGCCGCGATCAAGCCGGAACAGGTGCGCAGCGACGGCAGCAACCCGGCCGGCGTGCCGGCCCAGGACGCCACCGGCAAGGTGAGCAGCCGCTACCTGTGGCAGGAACTGAACGACGGCACCCGCTCGCTGACCCAGGTGCCGCTGGCCGGCGTCGACCAGGGCTGCCGCGGTTTCACGGGGCTGGACCACATCGTGCTGAGCGATGCGCTCGCGAAGCGCCAGCCGGCCGGCCTGGGCTCGCGCAAGACCGCCGTGGTGCAGGCGCCGAACCAGCGCATCGAGACCAGCGACCACTGCCCGCGCAGCGTCACGCTGTCATTCTGAGCGGATCACGCCCTGCTGCAAGCGGCGCAAGCCTACAGCGGCAGGGCGGTCTCGTACTTCACTTCGCGCAGCGCCACGCTGGTGTTCAGCTGCGATACGCCCGGCAGCTTGAGCAGCACGTTGTGCAGCAGGTCGTGGTAGGCGTCCATGTTCGCCACCATCACCTTGACGATGTAGTCCGAGGTACCGGTCATTTCATAGCATTCCATCACTTCGCGGCAAGCCTTCATTTGCGCCTCGAAGGCCTCCACCACGCCCGCCTCGTGCCGGGTGAGCGACACGTGCAGCATGCATACCAGCCCCAGGTCCAGCTTGCGCCGCTCGAGCAGGGCGGCGTAGCGCCGGATGTAGCCATGCTCTTCGAGTTCCTTCTGGCGCCGCCAGCAGGGCGAGGCCGACATGCCGACCCGCTCGGCCAGTTCGTTGACGGACAGGCGCGCATCCTGCTGTAGTTCGCGCAGGATGCGGATCGAGGCGGGGTCGAGGTAGGATTTTTCCATAATTGGCATCGAATAGAAATAATTTACCTATTGTGCGGCAAAACCCGGCAAGATAGAAATGTTATTTCCTGCTGCCCGACTATCATCTAGCCCATACACACAAGCCCTTGCGCGCACCGTGCGGTGCCGTGGGCAAGCAATGGAGACGATGGATGGGATCGATGCACGAGAACGTGGCCGAGGGTGGCACGGCGGTACTGGCCGACGGCGCCTACCAGCTGGATGACAACCTGAAACGCGAACAGGGAAGGGTGTTCCTGACCGGGACCCAGGCCCTGATCCGGATGGCGCTGATGCAGAAGGCGCTCGACGAACGGGCCGGCCTGAACACGGCCGGCTTCATCTCGGGCTACCGCGGCTCGCCGCTGGGCGCGGTGGACCAGGAAGTCTGGCGCGCCTCGAAGATCCTGCAGCAGAAGGCGATCGAATTCCTTCCCGCCATCAACGAAGAGCTGGGCGCGACCGCGGTACTGGGCACCCAGCAGGTGGGCGGCGACCCGCAGCGCACGGTCGATGGCGTGTTCGCCATGTGGTATGGCAAGGGCCCGGGCGTGGACCGCGCCGGCGACGCCCTCAAGCATGGCAACGCCTACGGTTCCTCGCCGCTGGGCGGGGTGCTGGTGGTGGCCGGCGACGACCACGGCTGCGTGTCCTCGTCGATGCCGCACCAGAGCGACCACGCCTTCATGGCCTGGGGCATGCCGGTGCTGAACCCGGCCAACATCGAGGAATACCTGGAATTCGGCCTGTACGGCTGGGCGCTGTCGCGCTTTTCCGGCGCCTGGGTCGGCTTCAAGGCGATCTCGGAAACGGTGGAGGGCGGCGCGGTGGTGGAACTGCCGCCGGTGCCCGGGTTCAGGGCGCCGGAAGGCTTCACGCCACCATCCGACGGCCTGCACTACCGCTGGCCGGACCTGCCCAGCCTGGCCATCGAACAGCGCGTGGCCGACAAGCTGCAGGCCGTGCACGCCTTCGCCGGCGTGAACTCGATCGACAAGCTGGTGGTCGCGGCGCCCGCGGCCACGCTCGGCATCATCGCCGCCGGCAAGGCCTACCTCGACCTGCTGGAAGCGCTGGCCCGCCTCGGCCTCGGGGTCGAGCGCCTCGAGGACCTCGGCGTGCGCCTGTACAAGCCGGGCCTGACCTATCCGCTCGAACGCAGCCGCCTGCACGCCTTCGCCGGTGGCCTGCGCGAGATCCTGGTGGTGGAAGAGAAGGGCGACGTGATCGAAGGCCAGCTGAAAAGCCTGCTCTACAACCTGGCCCAGGATGCGCGTCCGCAGGTACTCGGCAAGACCGATGCCGCCGGCGCGCCGCTGCTGTCGGCCCTGGGCGAGCTGCGTCCTTCGCGCATCGCGCCGGTGCTGGTGCGCTGGCTGGCGCCGCACCTGCCCGCGCTCGGCCTGCAAGCCCTGCTGCCCCAGTTCTGCCGCGCCGAGGTCCTCTCCAACGGCGCCGACGCCATCAAGCGCACGCCGTATTTCTGCTCGGGCTGCCCGCACAATACCTCGACCCGGGTGCCGGAAGGCAGCCGCGCGCTGGCCGGCATCGGCTGCCACTTCATGGCCAGCTGGATGGGGCGCGACACCTTCACCCTGACCCAGATGGGCGGCGAAGGCGTGCCCTGGGTCGCGGCCTCGCGCTTCACGCGCGAGAAGCACGTGTTCCAGAACCTGGGCGACGGCACCTACTACCACTCGGGCTACCTGGCGATCCGCCAGGCGATCGCGGCGCGCACCAACATCACCTACAAGATCCTGTACAACGACGCGGTCGCGATGACCGGCGGGCAGCCGGTGGACGGCAAGCTCACCGTGCCGCAGATCGTGCAGCAGGTGCTGAGCGAAGGCGCGGCCCTGGCCGTGGTGGTGACCGACCAGCCGGAAAACTACGCGGACGTGACCCTGCCGGCCGGCGTGACGGTGCACCACCGCAGCGAGCTCGATGCGATCCAGCGCCGCCTGCGCGAGCTGCCTGGCGTGACGGTGCTGGTGTACGACCAGACCTGCGCCGCCGAGAAACGCCGCCGCCGCAAGAAGAACAAGCCGGACAACATCGTGTTTCCCGATCCGCCGCGCCGCATGGTGATCAACCCGGCCGTGTGCGAGGGCTGCGGCGACTGCGGCGTGCAGTCGAACTGCCTGTCGATCCTGCCGCTGGAAACCCCGCTCGGGCGCAAGCGCCAGATCGACCAGGCTTCCTGCAACAAGGATTACTCCTGCGCCGAGGGCTTCTGCCCCAGCTTCGTGTCGGTCATCGGCGGGCGCCTGAAGAAGCCGGCCGCCGGGGAACTCGCGCTGGGCCAGCTGGAACAGATGCTGGCGGCCTACCCGCTGCCGCCCGCCTACGATTTCGCCAAGCCCTTCGAGATGCTGGTGGCCGGCGTGGGCGGCACCGGCGTGGTAACGGTGGGCGCCCTGATCACGATGGCGGCCCACTTGGAAGGCAAGGGCGCCTCGACCCTCGACTTCATGGGCTTCGCCCAGAAGGGCGGGGCGGTGATGTCGCACGTGCGGGTGGCGCCGTCGCCGCGCCAGCTGCACCAGGTACGCATCGACCTGCAGCAGGCCGACGCCCTGCTGGCCTGCGACCTGGTGGTGGCCGCGATGCCGGACGCGCTGGCCGTGATGCGGCGCGGCCATACCCGCGTAGTGGCCAACGAGAACGAGAGCCCGACCGCCGAGTTCACGCGCAACCCGGACGCCGACATCCGCAAGGACGACCTGCTGGCCAAGCTCCAGGATGCCGGCGGACCGCTGCTGCGCCTGAACGCCCAGCAGGTCGCCAGCGCCGTGCTGGGCGACCCGATCGGCGCCAACATCCTGATGATGGGCGCAGCCTGGCAGCTGGGACTGGTGCCGGTCAGCCTGCCGGCCCTGATGCGCGCGATCGAGCTCAATGGCGTGGCGGTCGAGATGAACAAGAAGGCCTTCATGCTGGGACGCCTGGTCGCAGCCGACGAAAAAGCCGCGGCGCGCCTGGCCCAGCCCGCGAAGGTGGTGCAGTTTACCCCGCCCGCTGCGCTGGACGAGCTGGTGGCGTTCCGCGCCGACTGGCTGACGAACTACCAGGATGCCGCCTACGCCGAGCGTTACCGCGCCGCGGTGGCGCGGGTGGAAGCGCGCGAACTCGAGATCGACGGACCCGCCTCGAAGCGCGCCGTGAGCAAGGCGATCGCGCGCTCGCTGTTCAAGGTGATGGCCTACAAGGACGAGTACGAAGTGGCGCGCCTGCACACCCAGACCGGCTTCCTGGAAAGCCTGGAGCAGCAGTTCGAGGGCGACTTCCGCGTCGAATACCACCTGGCCCCACCGCTGCTGGCGCGCAGGAAGCCCGGCTCTGACGTCCCGGCCAAGATGCGCTTCGGACCCTGGATGCGCAGTGCCTTCCGCGTGCTGGCGCCACTCAAGGCCTTGCGCGGCACCGCCTTCGACCCCTTCGGCTACACCCACGAACGCCGGGCCGAGCGCCAGCTGTGCGCCGATACCCTGGCGCTGGCCGAGATGCTGGCACGCGAGCTGAACGCCGGGAACCGCGCGGCGGCGCTGAAGCTGGCCCAGCTGCCGGAGTCGATCCGCGGCTATGGCCACGTGAAGGCGGCCAACATGGCGCGCGCGGACACCGAGCGTGCACGCCTGCTGCGCGAGTTCCGCGAGCCGGTCAAGGAAGTCGTGCTGGTGCGCAAAGTGGCGCAATCCTGACCTTGATACCGCGCAGACCCGCGCCATGCCGCGCGGGGGAGGATGATGCTGTCAGGCAAAAATCCGTGTTATACTGCACTGCAACATAACTCGGACAATCGCCGGCTCCTGCCGGCGATTCTCGTTTCTGCGCCTGACTTTCATTTCTTGCATTGCCAACCTGGGAAGACGACCATGGGCCACGACATCAAGACTCTCGGCGAAGCCATCGCGCTGCTGCGGCGCGTGTGGGGCGACGCATCCGGTTTTTTCCTCAGCATCGAGCTATGGCTGATGGTGCTGGTGGCGGCGAGCACGGTCGGCGGCGCGTGGCTGGCGCTCATGGGCGACGCCTGGAGCCTGCTGGCCTTCGCCTTCGCCTTCGGCTACATCGGCACGCGCACCGTCCTGCACCTGAAGCGGATCCTGAACTGGCCCTTCATCTGAGACGAGCCGGCGCCGGTTCTGGTGGTTGACCTGCCAGACCGACGCCCGCAAGTTGCGTTGCTGCTCAAGGCGCTGTCAGGAAGGCCTTCACTTCGTTCTGGAAGCGCTGCGGCTGGTCCCACATGATGAAGTGGGCGCTGTCCGGGATGCGCTTCAGGCTGACCTGCCGCAGCGGCGCGTAGGCGGCCTTGTACACGTAGTCGAACTGTTCGGCCGGCAGCGGCACGGTTTTCGGCTGCACGTAGAGCACGGTCACCGGCCGGCTGATCTTCGGCAGTTCGGGCATCAGGTTGGTCACCAGCAGCTCGTGGTAGGCGCGCGCGCTCACGTCCGGGGCGCTGGCGGCCGAGTCGGCGATGGCGCCGGCGCGCATTGATTCGGTGTTCACCATGCCGGCGATGGTCGCTGCGGTGTTGCTGGCGCGCTGTTCCGGCGTGGCCTTACGGATCGCCGCCGTCATGGCGCCCGCCACCGCCTCGACCTGTGCCGGCGTGGCGCCGGGGCCGGCGAAGAAGCTGCCGAGGTAGGGATACATGTCCACCACCATCAGGCGCGACAGGATGTCCGGATGGCGCGCCGCCAGCATCAGGCCCATGGTCCCGCCCAGCGAGTGGCCGATTACGGCCGGCTGCTTCAGGCCCGCCTCCCGGATGTAGCGTGCGATCTCCTCGGCCACCGGCGCGGCCACCTTGCCTTCCGTGTTGCCGCCCACAGGCTGGCCGGCGAAGCCCGACACGTGCACCAGGTGGTAGCGGTAGCCCGGCAGCGCGGCCACGGTCGATGCCCAGGCGCGCGGCGAGGAGTTCAGGCCGGGGATCAGCACCACGTCAGGACCGGCACCTTCGGTGCGCACCGTGATGCGCGCCGATTCGAAGGGTGCGGCCAGCGCGCTGGCCGGTAGCAGCGCGGCGAAGGTAGCGAAGGTGGCGAAAGCGGTGGCCGCAGCCAGCAGGCTGCGGCGTGGAAGCGAAGTGCGGCGCATGGAGATCCCCTGATTATTTTTGAATACAGGAAATCATCATAGCAGCGCCCGCCGGGCGTGGCGGGTGGCCGCGGCACATTATGTGCGCCGCATGGGTCAGCCGTACTTGACCGAGCAGCCGTAGGGCTTGGTGATGGCCTGGCTGAGGGGCTTGCCGGCCAGTGATTCGTCGATCGCCTGCACCATGTAATTGGTGGCGCCCTTGATGTCGGCCGGATTGGCGGTCGGCTTGCTGTCGATCGCGCCCGCATACACCAGCTTGCCGCTCGGGTCGATCAGGTACATGTGCGGCGTGGTGCGTGCGCCGTAGGCCTTGCCGATCGCGCCGCCGGTATCCATGATGGTGGCGGCCGGCAGCGCTTTCTTCGATTTGACCCACTCGCTGATCGCGGCCGACTTGGAAGCCCGGTCGCCGTCCGCGCTGGTGCTGACCGACAGCCAGACCATGCCCTTGTCGGCGGCGTACTTCTGCACGCCGGGCATGTTGCCGCTGTCGTAGTGCTTCTTGACGAAGGGGCAGTCGGGGTTGACCCATTCGAGTACCACATACTTGCCCTTGTACTGGTCGAGCGAGACCGGCTTGCCGGCCGTGTCGACGCCCTTGAATGCCGGCGCCGGCTGGCCGACCACGGCCTCGGCGAGGGCGCTGCCGTGCAGCAGCAGGCCGGTGGCGAACAGCGAGAGTGCGATGGTGCCTTTCATGGAGTCCTCCTGGGGGTTGGTGGTATTCCTGTCTGCATGTCTGCCGGGGTCAGGAAGCGGGAAGCGTGGAAAGCGCCCGCCTGACTTCGTCCACGCTCGGCAGTTCCGACAGCAGGGCCGGCGGCTGTGCTCCATTGTAGAGCGCATACACCGGTACGCCGCTGCGCCCGAGTTCTTTCAATGCCTGCGTGATCGAAGCGTCGCGCCGGGTCCAGTCGGCGCGCAGCAGCAGCACGCCGCGCGCCCGGAAATCCGCCATCAGGCCCGGGTCGGCCAGGGTGGTGCGCTTGTTGTACTGGCAGGTCACGCACCAGGCCGCCGTGAAGTCGACGAACACCGGGCGGCCTTCTTGGCGCGCCTGCGCCACCGCCTGCGGCGACCAGGCCTGCCAGCCGGCAGTCTCGACCTTGGCCTGGCCCGCATGCGCGTACTCGAGGGCCGGCCAGGCCCAGGTGGCCGTGGCCGCGATGGCGAAGAGGGCCGCGCCGATGCCGGCGAGGCGTCCGGTCTGGCTGCGCGCCGGAATGCCGAGCAGCCAGGTCCCGAAGGCGGCAGCCACGATCAGCCCCAGCACGGCGGCCATGGCGTCGGCGCCGGCCTGCTGCCCGAGCACCCAGAGCAGCCACACCACGGTGGCGAACATCGGGAAGGCCATCAGGGTCTTGAAGCGCAGCATCCATGGTCCCGGGCGCGGCAGCAGGCGCGCCAGCGCAGGGAACAGGCTGGCGGCGAGGTAGGGTGCGGCCATGCCGGCACCCAGGACCGCGAATACCGCAAGCGCCTGGGGCGCCGGCTGGGCCAGGGCGGCGCCCAGGGCTGCCCCCATGAACGGGGCGGTGCAGGGAGAAGCCACGGCCACCGCCAGTACGCCGGTGAGGAAGTCGTCCAGCACCGGATGGCGCGCACGCGCATTGAGCAGGCGGCCGGGCAGCATGTGACGGAACTCGACCAGGCCGGCCAGGTTGAAGCCGATCAGGGTAAACAGGATGGCGAGCGCCGCCACGAAGGGCGGCGACTGCAGCTGGAAGCCCCAGCCCAGGCGTTCGCCGCTGGCGCGCAGCGCCAGCAGCAGGGCGGCCAGCAGCACGAAGGAAGCGATCACGCCGCCCGTGTAGGCGAAGCCGCCGGCCACGATGCGCTTGCGCGCGCCGCCATGCTGGGCGAAGCCGAGCACCTTCAGCGACAGCACCGGGAACACGCAGGGCATCAGGTTCAGCAGGGCGCCCCCGAGGAAGGCGAACGCCAGCACCGGCAGCCAGGGGCCGGCCGCGCCGGCGTCGGCAGGCGCTGGCGCGGCAGATGCGGCAGGTGCGGCGACCGCGCCGGCAGCGGCAGTTGCCGCAGCGCCCGGCTGCGGCCACGCTCCGGCGATCGCGAAGGAGAGCGCGATCCCGGGTGCGCGCTGTCCGGCCGTGATCACCGCCGCCATCGAGGCCGGGCTGTCGCTGCGCTGGGGCGACAGGGGCGCGCGCAGCAGCAGCCGTTCGCCTTGCCATTCCTGGGCCAGGGGCGCCGCGTGGTCGAGCACGGCGCCGTTGGCGGGGAACAGCTGCAGCGGCTGGCCGCGGTAGGCCGGCGGCAGGCCGGCAGCTTCGATGACCAGCGCGTTGTTCTCGATGCGCGCGGCGGCTTGCAGGCCGGGCAGCGCGACCGGCGCGGCGTCGAAGGCGCGCTGGAACAGGGCAGCATGGGCGCTGGCGGGGGCGGGCGCCAGTTCGGTGTCCAGTTCCGCGAATTCGGGGATGCACACCTCTTCGCAGATGAGGAAGTCGGCGCGCAGCTTCACCACGACCGGTCCGCCCCGGTAGCCGGCCGGTACCGTCAGGCGCACCGGCAGCAGCAAGTCGCCCTCGTAGCCATAGTTCATCAGGGGGCCGAGCGGCAGCTGCTTCGGCGTCGGCCAGGCGATGTCCCCGGCGGCGAAGCCGGCAGGCAGGGTCCAGGCGAGCGTCGTGGGCAGGCCGGAGTCGCCCGGATTCAGCCAGTAGGTATGCCAGTGCGGGTCGTGCAGGATGCGCAGGCCCAGCCACGCCTCGGCGCCGGGCGTGAGGCCGGCCGGGGCGTGCACCAGCAGTTCGGCACGCGCATGGCCGGTGGCGGCCGCGGAAGCGGCCCGGGCCCAGGATGCGTGGAACAGCAGCGCCAGCACCAGCAGCAGGCTGCCCAGCCAGCGCGCCGGGTGGCGCGGTTCAGCGCGCATCGGCGCGGTGCAAGTGCATGCTGAAAGCGGTCGTTCGTGCAAACGTGCTCATGTCCTGGCCCCCGGTTCGAATAGCGCGATGTGCGATGGCCGCCGGACATGCCCCGCGTAGCGGGCTGCCCGGCGGATGCACAATAGTATCAGGAACCGGGCCGGAAACCGGCCGCCCTGCTACTTTCCGAGCCGGTAGCGCTGTTCGCGATACAGCAGCGAAGGCAGGAGTACATGGGCCAGCGCCGTCTCGGCCTGGGCCGGGCTCGGCTCGCCGGCGCGGGCGTCGAGCACGCCGCGGGTGGCGTCGTAGCGTCCCAGCATGGGCGCCTTTCCCGGACGCAGGATGGTCGCCGCGCCATCCTCTTCCAGCAACGCGAACACATCGTTGAACTGGATCAGGGCGCGGCCCGGGCTCGTGCTGTCGCGCGCGAAATCGCGGCCGATCATCGGATGCGTGCTCGACACGCCCAGCAGCGACAGAAGCGTCGGCCCCAGGTCGACCTGGCTGGCGACCCGCGCGATGCGGCGCGGCTGGATGTCGGCGCCCAGGATCAGGCCCGGAATGTGGAACTTCTTGACCGGCACCAGCTCGTCCCCGTAGACCCGGTTGTCGTGGTCGGCAACGATCAGGAACACGGTATCCTTCCAGTAGTCCTGCTGCTTCGCGGCGCGGATGAACTTGCCGAGCGCGTAGTCCGCATATTTCACGGCGTTGTTGACGGTCTGGCGCTGCGGGTCGTGCAGGGCGATCTTCCCGTCCGGGAATTCGAAAGGTTCGTGGTTGGACGAGGTGAAGATCAGGCTGAAGAAGGGCTTGCCCTGGGCATGCAGGTCCTTCAGGCGTTCGAGCGACTTGTCGAACAGGTCTTCGTCGGAAGCGCCCCAGCTGCCCACGAAGGCGGGCCGCATCTGCCCGATGTCCACCACGCGCTGGAAGCCGTTGCCCGTGAAGAAGCTGCGCATGTTGTCGAAATGCGCTTCGCCGCCGTAGACGAATTCGGTCTGGTAGCCCTGCTGGCCGAGGCCGGCGGCAAGGGTGTAGAAACGCTGCTGCGCCAGCGACAGCTTGACCACGCTGCGCGCCGGCGTCGGTGCGAAGCCGGCCACCACCGCCTCGATCCCGCGCACCGAGCGGGTGCCGGTGGCGTACAACTGTTCGAACCACCAGCCTTCATCCTTGAGCCGTTCGAGTTCCGGCGTCACCGGCAGGCCGCCCAGCGACTGCACGAAGGTGGCGCCCAGGCTCTCCTCGAGCACGATGACGAGGTTGAGTGGACGGGCGCGCGCGATCGCCGCCTGCTGGGCGTGCAGCGTGGGCCGCTCGGGATCGGCGAAGCTGGCATCGGCCAGCCATGGCGCGGCGCGCACCCGGGCCAGCACCTGCTCGCGCGGCAGGGCGCCGTAGATTTCCGAGGAACGCGCTTCCTTGCGCATCGACCCGATCGCGTCCAGCACCGACCAGGCCGAATTGATAACCAGCGAATTCACCAGCGCGTCGCCGGTGAGCGCGAACAGGGCCGGGTTGGCCGGACGGTGGCCGGTGGTCGAGCGCACCTGCATGAACACCAGCACGCACAGAAGCGGCCAGAGCAGCAGCAGCCTGCGTGCCGGCCACGTGCGCATGTCCGCCGAGGCGCTGCGCAGCAGCCGGAACAGCAGCACGCCCAGCACCACGGTAAGCCCGACGCCCAGCAGCAGCGCGGTGCGGAAGCCATGCCAGAGCGTGGCCAGGACTTCGCGCGGATAGCTGAGGTATTCGACGAACAGCCGGTTCGGACGGACGTCGTACTGCAGGATGAACTGGGGCGAAGACAGTTCCATGAAGACGATCAGGACCAGGGCGAAGCTGGCCCAGACCAGCGTTCCCGTGCGCCAGAACCTGGCGGCGCCGCGGTGCGCCAACAGGGGCGCGAACAGCAGCGGAATGGCCAGGAAATAGCCAAGCAGGATAAGGTCGGCGCGCAGGCCCTGCAGGAACAGGAGACCGTCGATGCCGGTGGCACCCACCCGCGGCCACTGCCAGGCCGCCAGGCCAAGCCGCGACAGGCTGAGGATGGCCAGCCCGAGCAGCAGCATCTGCAGCAGGACCGCATAGGGCCCGGCCCAGAGCGTGGCACGCGCGAGCCAGGCCGTCGGCGCCGTGGCGCGGGGAGTATTACCGGAAGGGAAAGTGACCATGAACGCTGCTTGCCATGCCTGGAAAGAACGCATCGCCAGGCGATGCATCGACGGCGCCACGGACCGGGCCGCAGCGGCCGCGGCCAGGATCGGCAGCGGCGGTCCGATGCTATAGGGCAACTGATCAGCGTGGTGTTACTGCCCCGTTAAGACCGCGTTAAGAATCTTTCCCACGAAACAAGTATTAGGTGGACAAAGTCCGCCCAGTGGCGGGCGCGGCGCTCCCGCGCGGCTCAGATGTGGCGTTCGCGTGCGTGCTTGTCGCACTCGGCCGCGCAGCGCTCGCACGCCGCCTGGCACTCGGCGCAGTGCTGGTGCATCGCGGCGTGTTTCCCGCATTCGGCCGCACAGGCACGGCAGATGTGGGCGCACAGGGCGCAGAAGTCGCCATGGTGGGGTGAGCCGCGCAGCATCGCATTGGCGGTGGCGGCGCAGATGTCGGCGCAGTCGAGGTTGACGAGCGCGCACTGGTTCTGGTTCTCGCGGATGTCGGCCGCCGCGCACGCCTGGCAGGCGCGCAGCGCTTCCTGGCAGGCCTGAATGCAGGCCTGGATGTTCGCCATTTCGGTTTGACCCATTGTCGTCTCCTCGCGGTCGTGATCGAGCCGCCATGCTAGCGCAAGGCCCGCTCGGCAAGCGTCCGATTCCGGACTGAAACTATCGGCGCATTGCAGGGAGGCAGCCCATTTCAGGCGGCTTCCTCCGCGCGCGAGCTGCCGTCCGGCGACCGCCCCAAGCCTGTGCGCGGCCGGATGCGCGCGGGACGCACCCGTGGCGGGGGCGGCGGTGGAGCGACGGGCCGGACCTGGGTCAGGGCGCCATCGAAAGGCAAGACCGTATCGTCGATTTCGCCAGTGGCGCCGGTCGCGCCGGCGAGGAACTGGCCGATCGCGATCCTCACCAGGCTGCGGTTGCTGAGTTCCGCCGCCAGGCCGACCTTGCGGCTGTGGTAAAGATAGGTGGAAGTCACGCCGTCCGGTCCGGTGATCTCGACCTTCTTCGGCAGTGAAAATCCATAGCGTCCGGTGGCCCAGAGCTTCACCAGGCAGACGCTGCCGTGTGGGGTATGGAAGCGAAAATTCATGACCAGATGCTAATCTGGCCCGGCTGCTAGCACGCGAAGAAATTGTTCCAAACCGTAACGGGTGAAACACTCCTTTCCCTCAGGTACGAACCGTCTCAGTCGCGGCGGTAATAGACACCGGTGTGGCGCACGTTCAGGCCACCGCACGCGCCATTGTCGTCGGCCACCAGTGCCTTCCCCACGCGGACCAGCCGTACTTCGCAGCCGTCTTGCGCCGCGCTCGCGCGCCTTCCTGCTGGCTCGACCCGAAGCGGGGCGCGCATGCCGCCGAAGTGGGCCCGTGGCTCGCCGTCCAGGCCAGACCCGCCATCCCAGCGCAGGCGCGAAGCGAGGACCAGGCTCTGTCCCTGCTCAGGCGTCTTGCCCGGCGCGGCAAGGGTGATGCGGATGCTCCCACTGCCGTCCGACCACAGGCCGGTCCAGCCGCGCACCGGATCGACCGGCATAGCCGGCAGCAGCGCCAGGCTGCGCAGCGGAATCCAGGACACCGTTTCCTGATTGCGCCCCTGGTGCCAGACACAGGCCCACCCGGCATTGCGCTTGCCCACCAGCACGGCATCGCCTGGCACCAGGTAGGCCGGACGGCGGCACTGCGCGCCCCGGGTTGGACAGCCGTCGAGGTCGCTGAAGAAATGAATCTTCTCGCCTGGTTGGCCGGTGACCACGCCCCGGTCCAGTTGCTCCTGCTCGCGCGGGAACAGCCCGTTGCGGCAGTACGCGGCGTCGGCCGGGGCCGCGGCCGACGCCGCGTTTGCCAGGGCCAGCAGGAACAGGAAGCAGGGTGTCGGGTGGCGCACGGCTCGGCTTTCAAAAGGAAAGCAGCAGCATAGTGGCGCGTCCTGGCCTGCGCAATGCGCCCGGCATGAAAGTGCGGACGAAGGTTTCAGGCGGACTGCGTTCGGGCGCGGCCGATGATCTCCAGCAGCGCTTCCAGCTCGACCGGCTTGACGAAATGGTGGTCGAAGCCGGCGCTGCGCGCCAGCACCCGGTCGTGCGCCTGGCCATAGCCGGTAAGGGCGATCAGGCAGGCCGTGCGCGCGCCAGCCTGCGCGCGCAGGCGGCGCGCCAGCGCGTAGCCGTCGATGTCGGGCAGGCCGATGTCGAGGATGAACACGTCCGGCCACGCGGCCGCGGCCTGCCCGAGCGCCGCCTGCGAGCCGTGCGCGCAGCCGACCTCGTGCCCGAGCGAGCGCAGGATCTCGGCCAGCGAGAGCGCGGCGTCGACATTGTCGTCCACCACCAGGATGCGGCGCCGGCCCGTGCTGGCCGGCACCGGGCCGGCCGCCGCTACGGCATCCGCTACGGCTTCCGGGGCAGGGCCGGCCACCGGCAGCGTGACCGTGAAGGTACTGCCCATGCCCAGGCCATCGCTGCGCGCGGCAACCCGCCCGCCATGCAGCTGCACCAGGCTGCGCACCAGGGCCAGGCCCAGCCCGAGCCCGCCCTGCGAGCGGTCGGGCGTGCGCTCGGCCTGGGTGAACAGGTCGAACACGTGCGGCAGCATGGTGCGGTCGATGCCGATGCCGTTGTCGCGCACCGCGATCGTCACGCCCTCCGCGCCGGTTTCCACCGACAGCGCGATGTGGCCGCCCTGGGCGGTGTACTTGGCGGCGTTGTTGAGCAGGTTGGCCAGCACCTGCACCAGCCGGATGCGGTCGCCGTCCACCCAGCAGGGCGCCGGGCCGATGTGCAGGTCGAGCGTGTGGCGGCGCGCCTCGACCAATGGGCGCGCCTGCTCGACCGCGCTGGACAGGACCGACTTGATGTCGACCCGGCCGCGCTCGAGCTGCACCAGGCCGCGCGTGACGCGCGAGACGTCCAGCAGGTCGTCCACCAGCGAAGTCATGTGGCGCACCTGGCGGATGATCACCTCGCTCGACTGGCGCACGCGCTGCGGGTCGAGGGCGGCCATCGCCAGCAGCTGGGCCGCGTTGCTGATCGGCGCCAGCGGATTGCGCAGCTCGTGCGCCAGCATCGCCAGGAACTCGTCCTTGCGCCGGGCCTGGGCGCGCAGCTCGTCCTCGCCGGTCTTCTTGTCGTGGATGTCGGTCAGGGTGCCCATCCAGCGCGTGATCCTGCCGCCCGCGTCGTGCGAGGGCAGGCCGCGGTTCAGCATCCAGCGGTACTCCCCGGAATGGTGGATCAGGCGGTGCTCGGCTTCGTAAGGCACGCCGCTGGCAACGCTGTGGCGCCAGCGCTGGAGCAGGCCGGGCAGGTCGTCCGGGTGCACGACCCCGTTCCAGCCGTTGCCGAGCACGCGCTCCCCGGGCACGCCGGTGAACGCCGACCAGCGGGTGTTCATGTAGTCGATCAGGCCGGTGGCATCGGCCGACCACACGATCTGCGGGATCAGGTTGGCGATCATGCGGAATTTCGCCTCGCTGTCCTTCATCGCGCGCTCCGCCTCGACCTGGGCGGTCAGGTCCATGTTGGCCGCCACCGCGCCCACCAGCGCGCCGTCGGCATCGCGGATGGCGGCCGCCTGCACCAGGATGGTGCGGCGGGTGCCGGGCGCGCCGAAGGGCTCGATCTCGAACACGCCGCCGGCGCTGTCCTCTCCCGCCAGGGTCCGGGCGATCGGCCAGTCGCCTGCCAGCAGGCGCTGTCCCTCGCGCGCGGTGCCGGGCGGCCACCAGCCTTTCCATTCGGCGTATTCATCCACCGCGTCGGACTGCGGATGGGCGCCCCAGATCCGGCGGTTGAAGGCGTTCGACACCAGCAGGCGGCCGGCCGGGTCGGCATACACGATGCCGACCGGGGCCGCGTCCAGCAGCACGTCCAGCCGGCGCGCGCTCTCGTCGGCGCGGCGCAGGGCGGCCTGGACCTGGCGTTCGCTTTCGATGCGGGCCCCCTCGGCGCGCTTGCGGTCGGTGATGTCCACCGCGATGCCGGCGAAGCGGCGCGACCCGGTGGCGGCATCGGCGAACACCTTGCCGCGCGCGTTGACCCAGACCTCGGCTCCCGAGCGCTGCGGAATCCGGTATTCGATGTCGTACAGGGTCTCCGCGAGGATCGCGCGGTCGATCGCAGCCAGCACGCGCGGCCGGTCTTCCGGGTGGATCATGTCGGTGAAGCGCACCAGTGCCGTGCCTTCGCGCGCCAGCGCGGCCTCGACCTGGAACAGGCGCGCGAAGCGCTCGTCCACATGGGTGGCGGCGGTCTCCAGGTCGTAGGACCAGGTACCGATGTTGCCCGAGGCTTCGAGCGAGAGCGCGAGCCTTTCCTCGGCTTCCTTGTGGCGCGCCAGCGCGCGCACCTTCTCGCTCACTTCGATCACGGAACACAGCAGGCCCTGCACGACCCCGTCCTCGTCGCGCACCGGGCTGTACGAAAACGTGAACCAGGCCTGCTCGCGGTAGCCGTGGCGCTCGACGATGGTGCCGAACTCCTCGAACACGAAGGATTCGCCGGCCAGGACCCGCTTCGCATAAGGGCCCAGCGCAGTCCAGACCTCGGCCCAGACCTCGGGGAAAGGACGGCCGAGCGCGTCCTGCGCCTTGTTGCCGAGCAGGGGCACGTAGGCGTCGTTGTAGAACAGGACCATGTCCGGGCCCCAGGCCAGGAATGTGGGGAAGGAAGAGGACAGCACGATGCCGAGCGTCGTGCGCAGGGCCGCCGGCCAGGTGGAGGGCGCGCCGAGCGGATGATCGCGCCAGTCGTGGGCGTGGATGCGGGCGCCGGTCGCCCCGCCGTTGGCCAGGCAGGCGAGCATGGGTTCGGAAGACGTCACGGCAATCCTGGCGGTTGGAAAACCGGCGATTTTACCGGGAATGCCGCCCAGGGCGCGCCGGCGCGCGGTTCAGGGCGCGAGGATCGCGGCAAACAGCAGCACCAGCCCGGCCAGTGAAGCGAACCATACGAGGCTGCGCAGCACCGGGATGCCGGCTGCATACAGCGGCAGGTAGGCGATGCGCGCGCCCAGGTACAGCCAGCAGCCCCACAGCGTCAGTGCGCCTTCGCGTCCGGCCACGTGGGCCACCAGCACGGCCGCCGCGAACAGGGGCAGGGTCTCGAACAGGTTGGCCTGGGCCCGCTGCAGGCGCGCCGTCACCGGGCGCGGCGGCGGGGCGGCGCCGTCGCGCGGCCCCATGCTGTAGGCCATGCCGGTTTCCTGGTCGCGCAGCAGGGCGGTCAGCAGGATCTGGCCCAGCGCCAGTACCAGGGTCCAGCCTAGCAGCATCAGTTCGGTCGTCATGCGGGGTCTCCATGCTTGTCGCCAGCGTGGCGAGGAATTGTCAATACGCCAATCTTGTCATCATACGTGATAAGCCCGCCTGCCGCCACCCCGGCCGCCCTTCAGTTCGCTCCGGGCGGACGCCCGAGCAGGTCCGCGCGCGGATAGCTCCAGGTGGCCAGCGGTGCCGGGCACGGATCGCCGGCCCTGGCCGCATACGGCAGGGTCGAGAAGTTCGGCTGCCCGGGTGGTCCGAAACGCAGGTCGGTGGCTGCGCCGTCCAGCAGCGACGGCACGCGTGCGAAGCGCAGCCAGGCCTCGAAGTGGCAGTTACTGCGCTGCAGGTCCTGGAACGCGGCGATGCTGCGGGTTTCGGCGTACTTCCAGGCCAGGGCCGTCGCGCGGCTGCCCGGTTCGCCGCCGAACCGGCGCGGGCAGGCCGCGACCGGCGTGATGCCCGGCGCCAGGCTGAGTACGCCAACGCGCACCGTATAGGTGCGGGCCCGGCCAGGCCCAGGCCCAGGCGCAGGCGCAGGCCCCATGGCGACCGTGGCGAACGACCAGCACAGCGGATTGGCCGGGAAGGACGACAGCGGCAGGTCGAGCACCCGGCTGCCCGGTGCCGTACTGTCAAGCGCGGCGCGGATCTGGGCGCGGGCGGCCTGGCCGGCGAGCGCCTGGACGCCGACGAAGCCGGCGCAGGCGAGGACGGCGGCGACCAGGCCCGCGCCCGCGCCCAGGCGCCGCCCGCAGGCGAGCACCGCCAGCGCCAGCGCGGCCAGGCCGGCCAGCGAGCCCCACTGCAGGTAGCCGAGCCAGGTGAACAGCAGCGGCATCGCGGTGAAGGCCGCCAGCCCCAGCCAGCGCAGGATGGGACGCGACGCCAGCGGCGCCAGGGCAAAGCCGAGCGCCGTCCAGAACACCGGTTCCACGATGAAGACCAGGTCGCCATACAGCCAGCGTGAATCGACCGGATGGAACGGGTGTACGCCGTACACATTGAGGGCGTCGAAGCCCAGGTGCAGCACCATGCCCAGCAGAGCCGTGCCGAGGACTGCCCGGCGCGCAAGCGGGTCCGCCCGCAGCAGCCGGCGCAGGCCCGGCCACAGCAGCCACGCCAGACCCAGCAGCAGCGCCACCTGCGGCAGCGCATACAGCAGGGTATGGGTATGGCCGCGGTGGTGGATCAGGTAGCCCAGCGGGGCCGGAAGCAGCGGGGTCAGCACCAGGTCCAGGTCCGGAAAATTACTGGCCAGCAGGCCGGTCAGGAGCAGGGCGTGGCGCCGCGTCGGTCCCTGGACGGGAGCCGCGGAAGCGGGCAGGGAGCGCTCGACCAGCTCGCCCAGCGCAAGGCCGACAAGGGAATGGGTAATGTTGTCCATGGCGCAATCTTACACTGCCGGCAACAATATCCGCTGTTGTTGAAGTTTCTACACGGAAATATTATTGTGCCAGATTTGATCCAGGTCAAGAATTTCGACGATCATGCTTGCTAGAATCTTGCGTTGCAAAATCTTGCCTTCGGGCAATTAGGAGAAGTGTCGTGCGCGTCAACCTGCCGGTCACCGGCGTCGAATACCTGCTCGAAGAAGGCCAGTCGATCGTTTCCAAGACCGATACCAAGGGCCGTATCACCTATGTCAATCCCAGCTTCGTCGAGGTCAGCGGTTTCCGCGAGGATGATTTGCTGGGCAAGGCGCACAACATCGTGCGCCATCCCGACATGCCCGAGGAAGCCTTTGCCGACTTGTGGGCGACCCTGAAGGCGGGCGAACCCTGGACCGGCGTGGTCAAGAACCGCCGCAAGAACGGCGACTTCTACTGGGTGGTGGCGAACGTGGTGCCGGTCAAGGAGGCCGGCCGGGTGACCGGCTTCATGTCGGTGCGCACCGCGCCCAGCCGCGCCCAGGTACAGCAGGCCGATGCGCTGTACCGGCGTTTCCGCAGCGGCGCCGCCAAGGGACTGGCGCTGCGGCGCGGCGCCGTGCGGCGCCTCGGCTGGCGCAGCCGCCTCGCGGCGCTGCGCAACCTGCCGCTGGCGCGCCGGCTCGGGATCATGATGGCCGGCCAGTCGGCCCTGATGGCCGCCCTCGCCTTGGCCGCCGATGGGCTGGTGTGGAAGGCGCTGGCCGGCATCGGCGCGGCAGCCACCCTGGCCGCCTGGGCTGAACTGCACCGCAGCATCGCGCGCCCGCTGGCCGAGGCTACCGCCGCCGTGCATGCGCTCGCCGGTGGCGACCTGTCCCACCCGCTCACCGTGCGCGCCGGCGGCCAGGATGAGATCGGCCGCCTGCAGCTGGCCCTGCGCCAGCTGAATGTCAACCTGCAGGCGATCGTCGGCGACGTGCGCCGCAACGTGGCCTCGATCGAGCACGCGACGCGCGAGATCGCGTCCGGCAACGGCGACCTGGCCAGCCGCACCGAGGACCAGGCCGCCAGCCTGGCGCAGACCGCGAGCAGCATCGCCCAGGTGGCGGCCGCGGCCGGACAGAACGCCGACAGCGCATTGCGCGCCGACCGGCTGGTGGTGGCCGCTTCCAGCGTCGCCGGGCGCGGCGGCGAAGCGGTGGGCCGGGTGGGGGAAACCATGGAGCGCATCAGTGCCTCGGCCGGCCGGATCGTCGACATCATCGGCCTGATCGACGGCATCGCCTTCCAGACCAACCTGCTGGCGCTGAACGCGGCGGTGGAAGCGGCGCGCGCCGGCGAACAGGGACGGGGCTTTGCCGTGGTGGCGGGCGAGGTACGCAGCCTGGCGCAGCGCTCGGCGGCCGCCGCCCGCGAGATCAAGGGCCTGATCGAGGCCTCGGTGGCGCACGTCGGCACCGGCAGCGAACTGGTGGGCGATGCGGGACGCACGATGCGCGAGGTGGTGGACTCCGTGCGCGAAGCCGCCACCATCATGGACGACATCACCGGCGCCAGCCGCGAGCAGGACGCCGGCATCGCCGAGGTCAACCTGGCCATGACCCGGCTCGACCGGATCACGCGCGAGAACGCGGCCCTGGTCGAGGAATCGGCTGCCGCCTCGGCCAACGTGGCCGCCGAGGCGGCCCGGCTGGTACAGGCGCTGTCGGTATTCAGGTTCAGCGCGTCCGCCAGGTAAGGCGCACCGAGAAGTGTGTCAGTATTTGATGCAGGTCAAGGATTCAGATGACATCGGTCAATAAACTGCCTGCTATTCGAGCCGATATGCACTTCCGCACATCGGCGGCAGCAGGAGTAGATTGACATGCAAGCAGCAGCTTTCCCGGCCATGGCCAGGCCCATTATCCCGATCCAGCCGGCCCCGGCCACTCACACGGTCCAGGCCGCTGCCGGCGCCGAGTTCGACGCCGAACTGCTGCGGCGGCTCGGCAAGTCGGGCCCGCGCTACACGTCCTACCCCACGGCCGACCGCTTCGGCACCGACTTCGGCTACCGCGACTACCTGCACGCGGTGGCCGGCCTGCGCACCCGCGGCGGCGCGCGCCCGCTGTCGCTCTACCTGCACATTCCGTTCTGCGACACGGTCTGCTACTACTGCGCCTGCAACAAGATCGTCACGAAGAAGCGCGACAAGGCCGTCACCTACCTGGCCTACCTGAAACGCGAAATCGCGATGCAGGCGGCCCTGTTCGCCGGGATGAACGAGGTCGAGCAGCTGCACTTCGGCGGCGGCACCCCGACTTACCTGTCGGACGCGCAGATGGACGACCTGATGGCCCACCTGCGCCGCAGCTTCCGCTTCGCTCCGGATGAAGCGGGCGAATATTCGATCGAGGTCGACCCGCGCACGGTATCGGCCGAACGCGTGCATACCCTGCGGCGCCAGGGCTTCAACCGCATCAGCCTGGGCGTGCAGGATTTCGACCCCGAGGTGCAGCGCGCCGTCAACCGGATCCAGCCCGAGCACGAGACGCTGGCCGTGATCGAAGCCGCGCGCGCCGCGGGCTTCCGTTCGGTGAGCATCGACCTGATCTACGGCCTGCCGAAGCAGACCCTGGACAGCATGCGCCAGACCCTGGACAAGGTGGTCGCGGCCAATCCCGACCGCATCGCCGTGTACCACTACGCCCACATGCCGCACCTGTTCAAGCCGCAGCGCCGCATCGAGGAGGCCGACATGCCTTCCAGCGACACCAAGCTGCGCATGCTCCAGCTGTGCATCGAGCGCCTGGGCGCGGCCGGCTATGTCTACATTGGCATGGACCACTTCGCCAAACCGGACGACGACCTCGCCGTGGCGCAGCGCCAGGGCCGCCTGCACCGCAACTTCCAGGGCTACTCGACCCATGCCGACACCGACCTGGTGGCCTGCGGCGTGTCGGCGATCGGCGCCGTGGGCGCGACCTACAGCCAGAACGTCAAGACGCTCGACGAGTACTACGAGCTGCTGGACCAGAACGAGCTGCCGGTGGCGCGCGGCTTCCGGCTCGGCATGGACGACCTGCTGCGCCGCAGCCTGATCCAGAAGCTGATGTGCCAGTTCGAAGTCTCGATCCCCGCGCTGGAGCAGGCCTTCCCGATCGTGTTCGCCGACTACTTCGCGCCCGAGCTGGCGCGCCTGCGCCAGATGCAGGACGATGGCCTGGTGACGATCGGCCCCGACTGGCTGAGCGTCACCATGAAGGGGCGCCTCCTGATTCGCAACGTGTGCATGGTGTTCGACCGCTACCTCGCCATGGCGCGCGCGGAGGGTCCGCGCCATTCGCAAACCGTGTGAGCGGTCGATGAGCGATATCCACCCGCTGCCGGCCTTCCTGGCCGGCCTGTTCGGCAGCATCCACTGCGCCGGCATGTGTGGCGGCATCGTCGGCGCGCTGTCGGTGGCGCGCGGCGCCAGCGGGGCGCGCGCCTTCCCGGTGCCGGTACGCACCGTCACCACGGTGGCGCCCGCGGTAGCGCACGTGCTGGCCTACAACGCGGGCCGTATCGCCAGCTATGCCACGGCCGGCGCGCTGGCCGGCGCCGCGGCGGGCAGCGCCGGCCGGCTCGCCGGACTGCCGGCACTGCAGCTCGGCGCCTACGTGGCAGCCAACCTGATGCTGGTCGCGCTTGGCATGTACCTGATGGATGCGTGGCGCGGCCTGGCCCTGCTGGAGCAGGGCGGGCAGTTGCTGTGGCGCCGGATCGCGCCGCAGCTGGCGCGCCTTGGCCAGCCCGATACGCCGGGGCGCATGTTCATGGCGGGCGCGCTGTGGGGCTGGCTGCCCTGCGGCATGGTGTACAGCATGCTGGCGCTGGCCATGCTGACTGGCTCCGCGGCGGGCGGCGCCGCCGTGATGCTGGCCTTTGGCCTGGGCACGCTGCCGATGCTGGCGGCGATCGGCATGGCCGGCCTGCGCGTGCGCGCGCTGCTGGGCCTGCGCCAGGTGCGGCTGGCCAGCGGCCTGCTGATCCTGGGCTTCGGCCTGCTCGGGCTGTGGCGCGCCGCCGGCGGGTTGCCGCCGGGCTGGCTCGACGTCCTGTGCGTGGCGCCCGGGAGCGCGGCATGAGCGCCGTGCTTGCGGACTTCGCCGCGGCCGGCGCCGGCGCCGCCACGGGCACGGCCGCCGGCGCCGGCTGCTTCCATTGCGGTTCACCGGTACCGGCGGGCAGCCGCTGGCAGGCCGATATCGACGGCGCCGCGCGCAGCATGTGCTGTCCCGGCTGCGCCGCCGCGGCCGAGGCGATCGTCCTGGGCGGCTTCGGCGGCTACTACCGCACGCGCACCGAATACGCCGCACCGGCGGCGGACGGCGCCGACGATCCCGAGCTGGTCCTGATCGATCAGCAGGGACTGGACGGCGAAGCCAGCTTCTCGATCGAGGGGGTACGCTGCGGCGCCTGCGTGTGGCTGGTCGAGCGCCGCCTGGGCGCGCTGCCCGGCGTGAGCGAGGTGGCGCTGAACGTCGCCACCGGACGCGTGTTCGTGCGCTGGGACCCGGCCCTGTGCCGCCCGAGCGCCATCGTGCGCGCGCTGCGCGTGATCGGCTATGTGGCCGCACCCTACGACGCGCAGCGCCATGCCGCGCGTCTCGAGCAGGAGCGCCGTACCCTGTTCCGCCAGCTGTTCGTGGCCGGCCTGGCCATGATGCAGGTGATGATGTACGCGGTGCCGGTCTACCTGGCCGACGACGGCACCATGGACGCCGCGATGGCGGCCCTGATGGGCTGGGCCTCGTTCGCCCTGACCCTGCCGGCCGTGGCCTATTCGGCGCTGCCGTTCTTCCGCGGCGCGTGGCGCGACCTGAAGCGCGGGGTGCCGGGCATGGACGTGCCGGTGGCGCTGGGCATCGCGGCCGCCTTCGCCGGCAGCTGCGCCGCCCTGGTCTCGGGCAAGGGCGACGTGTACTTCGATTCGATCACGATGTTCGTATTCCTGCTGCTGGGCAGCCGCTACCTGGAACTGGGCGCGCGCCGCCGCGCCACCCAGGCACTTGAAGCCCTGCGCGGCGGCGCGCCGGCATCGGCGCTGCGCCTGCGCGGCGATCCGGCCCGGCGCGACACCGAACTGGTGCCGGCCGCCGCGCTGGCGGCGGGCGACCTGGTGCTGGTACCGCCGGGACGGGCGGTGCCGGCCGACGGCACCATCGTCGAAGGCTGTACCGACCTCGACTTCTCGCTGCTCACCGGCGAAAGCCTGCCGCGCCGCATGGGCCCGGGCGCGCTGCTGCCGGGGGGCGCCGTCAACGGCGGCCAGGCGATCGTGCTGCGGGTGGTCGCCGCCGCGCGCGACAGCACCCTGGCGATGCTGGTGCGCCTGGTCGAACGCGCCGGCCAGGGCAAGCCGGCGATCTCGCTATGGGCCGACCGCGCCGCGGCCTGGTTCGTGGCCGGCCTGCTGCTACTGACGGTGCTGGTCTACCTGCTGTGGAACGTGTTCGATCCCGCCCGCGCCTGGCCCGCGGCGATCGCGGTGCTGGTGGTGTCCTGCCCGTGCGCGCTGTCGCTGGCCACGCCCACCGCGCTGGCCGCCGCCACCGACCGCCTGCTGCGCCGCGGGGTGCTGGCGATCGCGCCGCACACGCTGGAAACCTTCGAGCGCGCCACCCATGTGGTGTTCGACAAGACCGGCACCCTGACCCTGGGCCGTCCGGTGCTGCGCCAGGTACTGCCGATCGGACCGCTCGACAGCGACATGTGCCTGCGCATCGGCGCCGCGATGCAGGCCGAGAACGTGCATCCGATCGGCCTGGCGATCCGGGCCGCCATGCCGGCCCATGGCCTGCTGGCACGCGAGCTGCGCTCCACCTTCGGCCGCGGTTTCGAAGGCCGCATCGACGGCGTGCTGTACCGCATCGGAACCGCCGACTTCGTGCAGGAACTGGCGGGCGGCATGGCGCGCGCGGCGGCGCCGAGCGGCACCAGCACCGCCTGGCTCGGCTGCGAAGGCCAGTGGCTGGCGCGCTTCGACCTGTCCGACGCCGTGCGCGAGGAGGCGCTTGAAGTGGTGCGGCGCTTCCAGGAAGCGGGCAAGACCGTGATCCTGCTCAGCGGCGACGGCCAGGAGGCGAGTGCCGCGGTGGCGCGCCAGCTCGGCATCGACAGCGTCTTCGGCGCCCGCCTGCCGGACGAGAAGCTGGCCTTCGTGCGCGCGCTGCAGGAACAGGGTGCGGTGGTGGCGATGGTGGGCGACGGCAGCAATGACGCCGCCGTGCTGCGCGGTGCCGACGTGTCGTTCGCGATGGGGTGCGGGGCCGAGCTGGCGCAGGTGCATGCCGACGGTGTGCTGCTGGGCGAAAGCCTGCTGCCGCTGGCGGAGGCCGCCGAGACCGCACGCCGCACCCTCGCCGTGATCCGCCAGAACCTGCTCTGGGCCTCGCTCTACAATTTCGCCGCGATCCCGGCGGCTGCGACCGGCCTGCTCAACCCCTGGCTGGCTGGGATCGGCATGGCGGGCAGTTCCGCCCTGGTAGTGCTCAATGCCTTGCGGCTGCGGAGGGACTGAAAATGGAAGCCTTGTATCTTCTCGTTCCGCTCAGCGTGATGCTGGTCGCGCTGGCGGTCTGGATTTTCTTCGGCGCGGCCGAGAGCGGGCAGTTCGACGACCTGGAAGGGCCGGGGATGCGGATCCTGGTCGATGACGACCGCGCCGACGTGGCCGGCGCGTCGGTCCAGGGGCGCGCTGGACGCGTGGGCGGCAGCGAGAAAGCGGGCTGAACCCGCGCCGGTGGGCGGCTGCCCACCCTACATCGACGGGCCGCGGCCGCAGGACTCGCAGATACCGGCGCCGCCCGCCGCCAGTTTTCCAATCGCGACATCGATCTCGTGGAGCAGGCTGGACTCGTGCCCGGCCAGCTGCGCCAGTAGCCCGATGGCCGGCGCTTCGCCGTCCTGCTGGCCGGTGCGCGCGCGCACGGCGTCGAGCAGGTCGGCCCGCGCCTGCCGCAGGCGCTTTCTCAGTTCTTTGGAGACGGAGGGCAAAATGGGCGGCATGGGCGGCATGGCGTGCTCTCCCACGTTGGACCGATATCTTGATTCATCTCAAAACACACCCTCGATTCCTGAATCGAGTCTCATGTAGACCCGGTGCGGATTTGGCAACGCGCGCTGTTGCATACTGCATGTGATGCTGAACAATTTGATTCACATCAAGGATTTTTACTCGGCGAAAAACGACACTCCTGATTGTCATTCATCAAGGTATTTTCAGGAGAGCATCTTGGACACCAGTCTAAACTATAACTACAAGATCGTGCGCCAGTTTGCCATCGCGACCGTCGTGTGGGGCGTGATCGGCATGGCCGCCGGCGTCTTCATCGCGGCGCAGCTGGCCTGGCCCGCGCTCAACTTCGACATCGCCTGGCTCAGCTACGGACGCCTGCGTCCGCTGCACACCAACGCCGTCATCTTCGCCTTCGGCATCTGCGGCCTGTTCGCCACGTCCTACTACGTGGTGCAGCGCACCTGCCAGGTGCGGCTGTTCTCGGACAAGCTGGCCAGCTTCACCTTCTGGGGCTGGCAGGCGGTGCTGGTCTCGGCAGCGATCTCGCTGCCGATGGGCTTCACGCGCGGCAAGGAGTACGCCGAACTGGAATGGCCGATCGCGCTCCTGATCACGGTCGTCTGGGTAGCCTATGCGGTGGTCTTCTTCGGCACCATCATCAAGCGCCGCGTGCAGCACATCTATGTCGCCAACTGGTTCTTCGGCGCCTACATCCTGGCGGTCGCCATCCTGCACGTGGTGAACGGCGCGGTGATGCCGGTGTCCTTCATGAAGTCCTACTCCGCGTACGCGGGCGTGCAGGACGCCATGATCCAGTGGTGGTACGGCCATAACGCGGTCGGCTTCATCCTCACCGCCGGCTACCTCGGCATGGTGTACTACTTTATCCCGAAGCAGGCCGAGCGCCCGGTGTATTCCTATCGCCTGTCGATCGTGCACTTCTGGGCCCTGATCTTCACCTACATGTGGGCCGGCCCGCACCACCTGCACTACACCGCGCTGCCCGACTGGACCCAGTCGATCGGCATGGTGTTCTCGCTGATCCTGCTGGCGCCTTCGTGGGGCGGCATGATCAACGGGATCATGACCCTGTCCGGCGCCTGGCACAAGCTGCGCTCGGACCCGATCCTGAAGTTCCTGATCGTTTCGCTGTCGTTCTACGGCATGGCCACCTTCGAGGGCCCGATGATGTCGATCAAGACCATCAATTCGCTGTCGCACTACACCGACTGGACCGTCGCCCACGTGCACGCCGGCGCCCTGGGCTGGGTCGGTTTCATCACCATGGGCTCGCTGTACTACCTGATCCCGCGCCTGGCGGGCAAAAAGACGATGTGGAGCGTCCAACTGGTGGAAGCGCATTTTTGGGTCGCGACGATCGGCATCGTCCTGTACATCGCTTCGATGTGGATCGCCGGCGTGATGCAAGGCCTGATGTGGCGCGCGGTGAACCCGGACGGCACCCTGACCTATACCTTCGCCGAGAGCGTCAAGGCCACCTATCCGTACTACGTGATCCGCTTCACGGGCGGCTTCCTGTACCTGTCGGGCATGGCGATCATGGCCTTCAACACCTGGAAGACCCTGAGCGGCACCCGCAACGTGGACGCGACCATTCCCACCGGCCCGGTCCGTCCGCACCTGCACACTGCCCAGCCTGAAGCTGCGCACGCCTGAACCATCGGAGCACACAATGAAATTCAAGCATGAATGGATCGAGAAGAACCCCTGGCTGCTGATTGGCCTGGTACTGCTCGTGATTTCCGTCGGCGGCCTGGTCGAGATCGTGCCGCTGTTCTTCCAGAAATCCACGACCGAGCCGGTCGCTGGCCTGAAGCCTTACTCTCCGCTGCGCCTGGCCGGACGCGACGTCTATATCCGCGAGGGCTGCTACAACTGCCACTCGCAGATGATCCGTCCGTTCCGCGCCGAGACCGAGCGCTATGGCCACTATTCGGTGGCCGGCGAGTTCGTGTACGACCACCCGTTCCAGTGGGGTTCCAAGCGCACCGGCCCCGACCTGGCGCGCGTGGGCGGCCGCTACAGCGACGAATGGCACCGCACCCACCTCGACAACCCGCGCGACGTGGTGCCGGAATCGAACATGCCGGCCTACCCATGGCTGGCCAGCGCGAAACTGAACCCGGCCGAGATCATCCCCAAGATGCGCGCCCTGCGCCGCCTCGGCGTGCCCTATACCGAGGATGAGATCCAGGCGGCGCCGTCCGAAGTGGACGGCAAGTCCGAGCAGGATGCGCTGGTCGCCTACCTGCAGGGCCTGGGCACCCAGATCAAGACGAGGAATTGACATGGCAATCCAACAGATCTTCGACGACGCGAGCAGCGTCATGACCGTCATCAGCTTCACGACCTTCCTGGGCATCGTCGGCTGGACCTACCTGCTGCGCAAGGGCAGCGATTTCGACAGGGCCGCGCGGCTGCCCTTCATGGACGAGAACGAAGCGGCAGGGGAGAGCGAGCGTGGCTGATTTCTTCAATGAGTTCTGGCACTGGTATGTGGCCGTCATCACGGTGCTGTCGATCCTGGGCTGCGGCATCCTTCTGTGGTCGCAGTCGACCTACAAGGTCAAGCTGCGCGCCGACGGCAAGCCCGAGCTGACCACCGGCCACGTCTGGGACGAGGACCTGACCGAACTGAATACCCCGATGCCGCGCTGGTGGATCGTGCTGTTCTGGCTCACCATCGTGTTCGGCTTCGGCTACCTGGCCCTGTATCCGGGCCTGGGCAGCTACGCCGGCAAGCTGGGCTGGAACTCCAGCGGCGAATACAAGGCCGAACTGAAGCAGGCCAAGGCCGAGTACGGCCCGCTGTTCGCCCAGTATGCGCAGCAGGACCTGAAAGCGGTCGCCGCCGATCCGCACGCCCAGGCCATCGGCGAGCGCCTGTTCCTGACCTATTGCGCCCAGTGCCACGGCTCGGATGCGCGCGGCAGCAAGGGCTTTCCGAACCTGGCCGACGGCGACTGGCTGCACGGCGGCGAACCGTCGACCATCAAGCAGACCATCATGCAGGGCCGGGTCGGCATGATGCCGCCGATGGGCGCCGCGCTCGGCTCGGACAAGGACATCGAGAGCGTTGCGTCCTACGTGCGCAGCCTGTCGGGCCTGAGCGCCGATCCGATCAAGGTCTCGTTCGGCAAGCCGAAGTTCGCCGCCTGCGTGGCCTGCCACGGCGCCAAAGGCGAGGGCAATCCCGCGCTTGGCGCGCCCAACCTGGCCGACAAGGTGTGGCTGTACGGCGGCAGCCAGGAAACCGTGATGGAAACCATCCGCAAGGGCCGCACCAACACCATGCCGGCCTTCGGCGAGTTCCTCGGCGAAGAGAAGGTGCACGTGCTGGCGGCCTATGTCTGGAGCCTGTCGCATCCGCAGCAGCCGAAGACCCTGGCGCCGGCCCAGCCCATCGTGACGGCGGCCGCAAAATGAATGCCCCGAAGGAGGCGGTGATCCGCATGTACGCCGCCCGCCAGGAGATCTATCCGCGCGAGATCAAGGGCCGTTACGCCTCGCTGCGCTGGGCCTGCGTGTGGCTCACCCAGTTGCTGTTCTACGGCCTGCCCTGGATCGAGATGCATGGCCGCCAGGCGGTGCTGTTCGACCTGGCCAGCCGCAAGTTCTACCTGTTCGGCCTGGTCCTGTGGCCGCAGGACTTCATCTACCTGGCCGCGCTGCTGATCCTGTGCGCGTATGGCCTGTTCCTGGTGACGGCGGTGGCGGGCCGGGTATGGTGCGGCTTCGCCTGCCCGCAGACGGTGTATACCGAGATCTTCCTGTGGATCGAGCGCAAGTTCGAAGGACCTCGCAGCAGCCGCATCCGGCTCGACCGCCAGCCCTGGAGCCTGCAAAAACTGGCGCGCAAGGGCGGTAAGCATGCGGCCTGGGGCCTGGTCGCGCTGTGGACCGGTTTCACGTTTGTCGGTTATTTCACCCCGGTGCGCGAACTGAGCTTCGACGCCGCCAGCTTCGGCCTCGGCCCATGGGAAAGCTTCTGGGTACTGTTCTATGGCTTCGCCACCTACGGCAACGCCGGCTGGCTGCGCGAGCAGGTGTGCAAATACATGTGCCCTTATGCGCGCTTCCAGAGCGCGATGTTCGACAAGGACACCCTGATCGTCACCTACGACGCCGCGCGCGGCGAGCCGCGCAGCCCGCGCCAGGGCTCGGTGGGCGCCGGCGACTGCATCGACTGCAGCATGTGCGTGCAGGTATGCCCGACCGGGATCGACATCCGCCAGGGCCTGCAGTACGAATGCATCGGCTGCGCCGCCTGCGTGGATGCCTGCAATGGCGTGATGGACAAGGTCAAGCGCCCGCGCGGCCTGATCCGCTACGCCACCGAGAACGCGCTGGCGCAGCGTTTCAGCACCAGCCAGGTGCGCAGCCGCATCCTGCGTCCGCGCGTGCTGGTGTACACCGCCGTGCTGGCCATCCTCGGCGGTGCGATGGTCGCCTCGCTTGCGCTGCGCAACCCGCTCAAGTTGGACGTGATCCGCGACCGCGGTGCGATGGGACGCGAGGTCGAGGACGGCATGATCGAAAACGTGTACCGGCTGCAGATAATGAACACCCTGGAAGCGCCGCAACGCCTGCGCATCAGCGTCGACGGCATCGCCTCGGCGCGGGTGGCGGACCAGGACATCGTCGCGATCGATGCCGCCACGACGCGCGCGCTGCCGGTGCGGGTGCGCATCGCGGGCGGCGACGGCCGGCCCGGTTCGAACCGGATCGCCTTCACGCTGACCTCGACGGACGGCGCCGCGCACCAGGTGCGGGAAGAGGCGGCATTCATCGTTCCAAAGTAAGGAAGGAAAACCAACATGTACGCGAATGCGACACCCCAGCCGGCCGCTCCCTGGTACCGGCACCGCTGGCCGTGGTTCCTGATGATCGGTCCGGTGCTGGTGCTGGTCGGCGGCGCCGTGATGCTGTGGCTGGCGGCAAGCCGCCCGGACGCGATGGTGGTGGGCGATTACTACAAGCAGGGCAAGGCCATCAACCAGGAACTGCGCCGCGACCGCGAGGCGACCCGGCTCGGCCTCGCCTTCGCGGCGCGCTACGATGCGGCCCGCGGGCAGCTCGAGGGGCGCCTGGATAGCCACGGCCAGCCGCTGGCCGCACCCTTCCACATCCGGCTGGCCCATCCCACCCAGCCCGAACGCGACCGCGTGCTCGAGGCCCTGCCCGACGCGCAAGGACGTTTCACGGCGGCAGCACCGCGCCTGGAAGCGACCCACTGGCAGGTGGTGGTGGAGGGCGGTGCGCGCAACTGGCGCCTGGCCGGCAGCTGGGACTGGACCAAGCAGCCGGCGCTGACCCTGGTGGCCGACGCGCCGTGACAATCCGCTGATTTTTCGGCCGGCCATTCTGCTAGGATGGGGCGAATCGCCACCAAGCTTCGCCACCATGCGCATCCTTGTCCGCTCCTGCATCGTCTTCCTTGCGTTCGCTGCCGGCGCTGCCGGCGCAGCCAGCACATCCGGCAGCGGCGCGCCGCCGGCCGAGCCGGCGCTCCAGTCGGTCGCGGTCGGCGCGTCGCGGGCGGTGGCGGAAATCCCGTACCGGTATTTTCTCGAGGCGCAGCACACCCTGGTGCGCTACCTGCCGCCGGGGCCGCGCCTGGTGGACCTGTGGTTTCGCATCAGTACCGCGGGGCTGACGGAAGCGCAGCGCGATAACCTGGACGAGGGTAGGCTGACGGCCTCGGTCCGCAGCCGCTCGGTCGATGTCATCGTGCCGGTGCGCCGCGGCGCGTATTTCTCGCTGCCCGAAATCCAGGACGCCTACGACGAGCGCGGCGAGATCGTGATCGGGGGCAGCTGGCGGCCCTGGCTCAGCGTCTGGTGGACGCTACGGGTGCCGGAGAGCCGGCGCATGCCCTACGCCGACATCGTGCGCGCGCGCGAGCAGATCGGCGCGGTCCAGCGGCGCGTCTCCGCCTACCACGCGCGCTTGCAGGGCGTGCGGCGCAGCCCCTACGACGGCATCAAGGCCTGTTTCCTGGACGGCAGCGGCGCGATCCTGGCCGAGGGCAGGGCGGTCGCCGACGCCGTGGAAGGAAGCTGCAAGATCCTGTTCCTGGATCCGGCAAGGGAGGGGCGCAACGAAACGGTGGAATTCGCGGGGCCTCTCGATGTCGTCAGCTTCGTCGACCGTCGCTACTATAGAGTCGAAAAGTAGACTGTGCGCGCGCTCCGCGCCCAACGACTGGCGCGCCATTGAAGCCGGTGGCGCGAGCCAGTCCTTTGCAATCGTCGCGCATACGGAACAGTTTGCTTTTGTAGTGCCCTTCAAGCCCTCCGAGCCGTGGTCACTATAAGCGTTTATGCAACGAAGCCGTCTGAAACTATGCCCGGCTCAGGTTTGCGGTGCTAGCAATCAGAACGGCGCCGCAAGTGGTCTTGCACCCTTCATACGCTACGCACACACCGTCGACAACGTGATGAGGGTCGCCTTCCGCAATTGTGCAGTTGTCGTGTCCCGCAATAGGACAACTGCAAGCATCGCCTACACGCGCGACTCCAATGCCCTCGACCGTAACAAGAGGTGCCTTAATACCCACGACCTTTCCCCCGTGGGACGTAGCGTCGCCAAGACGAATTACCCTAGACATACATGAACCGATAAAGAAAATAATGAAGAGTTTGCGCCATCATGCGCAACGCGCTTGAAGTGTCTCTGACCGGCCTGCAATGCCCCCCAACGCTGGTCGCGGGAAGCCATTGTCCAGCTTGTTCATAGGCGAACAAGATGTTACGAGCGATCTGCAGCAGTTTCACTGCCGCCCAAGCTGACATATTCAACGTCGCCGCGCATTTCGTTGGCTTGTTCCAGCCAATACCAAGTAAGCTCCTCTCGGCCAATGGCAAGATGCCCAGCCTTGGGGTCGGGGAAGCTGCTGCCCCTTGTTACATAGGCTTGGCGGTGCCATTGGTTGAATACGGAGGAGGATGGGTGATCTTGTGGCACGCTCGCGCTCCATATGCCTGTCTGAGGACACGGTAACTGGCCATTGCATTCGTGCGGCAGTAAGGCCAGATCGCCATAACGACCGATGCCCCGGGCGACAAGCGGATGTTCGGTCATCGCAGGCGGCAAAGCCTCCTCGACCGGCTGCCCGAGATAGTGGAACTGAATGCGGCCGTCGTCGTCGCGCAAGCCCGGCCGGCTCCGATCGAAAAATTCGCCCTGTTCGTAGCGCAGCGGAACCTGAGCAGCGTTCCAAGCTTGATGCCGCTCCGTAACAGGGCGCATCAAGCGCGCGATCCAGTAACCGCCAAGTGGCGCGGCCGTGCTTTCATACTGGGGCGCCACGGATTGTTGCGGTTTGTCAGGAAGCCTCCAGCCTTCAGGAGCGGAGGCTCGTCCAATGCGCACCGGCGCCGGAGGCGCATCAGGCCTGGGTGGCGTAGTCGGTTTAGGTACAACAGCTTTGGCCGCATTGATGAGCGTTTCCTCGTTCCCGTCCCATATCGGCAGTTTGGCCGGCGGCAGCGGTAACACCTTATCGAGGTTGGGAAAGCGCAGGTCGGGATTCCTGTAAAGTGCATTGCCGATAACCATGTAACGTTCGGAACGAAATTTGTCGAGTTCTGTAACAACATTAATAGTACTTAATGAGCTTGCGCCAAAGTCACTACCGAGAAAATTCGCTGCTCGTTCGCTTCCCAACTTTGCTGCCCCATGAAAATACCGAAGCGCCGACGCTTTTTTTGTTTTGTCTCCATGACTTTGAACCGTATAGTCCAAGCCTAATTCATAGCCAGCTCTGCCATACCCCTGGGCATATGCACATTCCAACATTTTCATACCCACACGCCTATTGGCCCATGCTTCGGGTGATTGGTCACTAGCGGCCATTAGCTTCGCTCCGATGTATGTTTGCGCAGCCATGCTCCCCATGTCGGCCGCCTTTTGCCAAAAGGCGTACGCCACGGTTGCGTCCTGTTCTAGCGGTCCGACTCCGCCCATATAATAGGCACCCATGTTATCCCAGGCGGCAGGCACGCCTTTTTGCATCAAATCCTCGGTCAGCGCGATTGCCTTCTCAAGGTCTTGCAACACGCCGACTCCCGTCAAGTACAACCCGGCCAAATTGAATTGGGCTTTCCAATGGCCCAGGTTCATCGCTTGCTCGTATAGGACAGCGATCTTTACATAGTCACGCTGCTGAGGCCAAAGCTCATGGTTGTCCAGCATCAGCGCTTGCTGGAAGAGGGCTTCCGCTTCCGCCGAGATCGACGGGTTGACGTTCGCTTCGTGTTTGCACGCGAAGTCAAGACGATGAGGATTGAACGCTTCGAGTTTGGTAAAGCGCGGCAGCGCCTTGTCCTGTGAGTCGTGTTTCATAGAGCATCCTGAAAAAAGGAATGCCAGGGCAATAATTGCCGCCCTGCCAAAGAGGGATAGATTATCGGGTACAGAATCGCGAGCGCTATTTTTCATTTATGCAAGCCTGACTTGCGGCTCTCCCCTAGGATCTTCGAAAGGATGAATAAAGCTGTTATTGATTGGTGGAAGCCCAGCAAGCCTACGCCATTTATTAAGATCCATTCGTCCTTGCCACCATGCAAGTGTGGTTTCGATAATTTTTCTTGAACCGTCGCCGCCATCGTAGTCTGACCCGGCAAGGTTCCCCCAAACTCGTTTCCGCGCTGCTTTGGTAAAAGACCATTCCTCGGTGCAGATGTTTAATTCACTGTCGCCAGCCATGCTCCGCGCGTTAAGGTTAGCACTACCTAGCGTGGTATATACATCGTCTACGAACATCAATTTGCTGTGAATGTAGATCTCGCGGTAACGCCGCGGCATAATGTTGTATTCAGAATAGTTATCTGTATCAACGTCATCGGCCTTACCCTTATGCCGGTTGGCATCGGCATTTTTTTTTCACTTCCAATTTTGCCTGCGCCTGCTGGGCGTCGTTGTCGCGCTTTTTGATCAGGATATCCTTGGCCTCATTCCTGGAATCATAGGTCAGCAGCATGGCGACGACGCTCCTGATACCCAAAGCTTCAAGTTCGGCTCGTGGATTGGCAGGAGCCGTTTTCAGCGAATCCTTGACAATGCCGCTGCCCGAATTTTCATCGCCCTTCCGCCGGCCCTGCACCAGCTTGTCGTAAGCGCTGACCGACTGGCCGTGGCCCAACTGGTTAATAGTGTCGTAAGTATTCGGCACCATCTCGCCGCGCTCGGGCTGCGGGATCACCGTGAAGATATGTAACGGCGCAATGTTGCCTGGTTTAGCGCCAGCCTGCATCATCGCCGTGCAGTATTGCGCCCGTACTTTCTTGATCATGCGGACCCAGTCGTCCAGCTGGAAATACTGATTTTCAATATAAATATAATTGACGGCGTTTGATGCGGCCAGGACATACGCTTTGAGTATGGTAGCGTCTTCTTTTTCTGGGAACGTACGCAGGATCTGCACGCGGCATCGTGCACCCCGTACAATCGGAAGATCCTTGGGCTGGACCGATTCACGTTTTTTTTCCAGGCTAGTGCTGAGGATCGAAGCACCATTTGCCAAGCCGTAGCCGCTGGCGCTATCCCACCCTTCGACAAAATTCTTGTTGAGGCAATGCAGCGCGTCACCTTTTACACGAATAGCGTAATCTCGGTAGGGTTTCCGGCGCCAGGTCTTCGTCCAGAAGGCGCCTTCGGGGCTGTGCTCGCGCCGGGGATCGTTGAATTGGTGTTCGATCGTGTCCCAATAGTCCGTTACGCTGTTGAGGCCCATAACATACCCACATGAGTTGGCTGTGGCAGCGTCTTGCTTGCTTGGCGCATAATCGATCAGTATCGGTTTTTGATGATGCGTACCGATCTCGATGATGCCGGCAGCTTCAGTCAGTGTCCTGACCGAGCCGGGCAAATACTTGCGCACGTTTTTCGCAATTGCCCCGCCATACGTTTTACGCAGTCGAACTTCTAGATTCGGGAAACCCCCACGAAGCGCAATTCTCCACCATGAACTACAATACTCCTGACGCAGCCTCATTATTTCGTGCGCTGACTTGCCGGTAGTGTATGGCGCACTCAACTCCTCTGATAACATGGGCCATGAAATGCAACTCATTTTGCCAATGTCTGGGACGTTGCCTGTCATATTTGCAACAGGATTAAAAAATGGGACGCACCCGAGAAAAGGATTTTGTCCATAAAACACCAAGAGGCGCACTTGCACCCATTCTCGCGCCTTTGCGGTCAACAGATCGCCATAAGTAGTGCCACGCGGCCAGAGGTTGCCTGTACGCACCAGTTCCATCCCAGGGTCGAACCCCCATAGCACCAGATCAATACTACTAACTGCCGCGCGAATATCTTTTTCGATAGCAGCAAATGCGTCTTGTCCGCAAATATGGAATCTTAGGTCATTGTTGTCATGAACAGGATGCGTTTTGCTGTCCTTTTCGAGAAACCACTGCAGGCTGCCCTTGGCACGTCGCTTAATCATGTCAACGTGGCTCTTTTCGCGATTTTGTATATCTGAAAGAAGTTTGGTTAGATCAGTTGGCTGAGAAAAGTTCATGTAATGGATTGCCCCTAAAATCATCGGATTAGAATGTGCCGCGGTTACGCTGCGATAGCCGTTTGTCGGCATCCTGTCCATCGGCACGATAGCCTTTATTCGATAACTGTTGTTCGTAGTATTCAGGTTTTTCTGGATCGGACTCGATCGAATCTCGCGCTACAGGCATATCGTACAGAGTGCCATTATGAAGACGCACCTGGTATGTCGCTCCCTTCTCGGCTTTGTCTATCGTAACGCGCCCATACTCATCGAATAATCCGTTATTGATTTCTGCGCCGTTCTTCAGCAATGTGTACGGTTGGCCCGCAAACAGCGCTGGTGATGGCCCGGGTATATGCTGGACCGAAAATGCCACTTGGCCCTCTGCCGGTGTTTCCTTCAATGCGACATCGATCTGCTTCGGCTCGTACACGGGAGCATTGGATGGTCCAACCATTACATGTTTGGTTGCATGCGATCGCCAAACGCCACTCGTTCCTTCTTCTATGCCTGAAGCATTCCAGCGAGAATAGCTACCTCCACCGTTGATCACGACCTCTTCCTTGGCGGTAATCAAAATACGGTTGGCAGAATGCGTGATGTTCAATCTGGCGAGAATATTGACGCTCTCCTTCAACGCCTTGATGTCGATGTCGGCATTGGCAGCCACCAGTTTCATGCCTGCCTTGTAGGCAAAAAGGCGCACAGCCTCCTTGACACTGACCAGCAAACTTCTTCCGGCGCTGATACTGGCGTGCCCTCCGCTAGTAAGAACGTTATGCTGGGTGCTGACCACATGGACTGAGCCTTCCGTGCTCGCTTCGATGCCGGCAGGGCTGGCAAGTGTCAAATGAGGCGATTGAAATTCCGGAAATAGATCTCTTTCACGCGTGTGACCCGGTCCTCTTATCGCATTGATCTGATCTTGGATCGCCTCGACGACCCGGTCTTGATCGCCGGGTTGATGAGCCTGCGCCTGCTGCGCAGCTTGAGATAGGCTGTCGTGTAGGTCGTGTCCTTGCGCCATGCGGGTCAAGGTCTCGGCCATATCGGTAATATGGCCCTCCGCATCCGGACGCGCTTCGGTTGTAATCAACAACCCCTGTTGGGCCCGGACGGCACCGTGCCCATCAGTGCGCAGTTCAAGTCCTTCGCCTCTAGCATCCTTGCGTCCGGCGTTATCGTCAATCCGCGTGATGTAGCCGAGGCTGAGTTGACTCGCTTGATGGTCGCTCTTAAGCTGGACCTGGATCTTGTCGGCTGTGTCGTCGAGTACAAGATGATTGCTACGTCCGCCCGGACAATTGCCGCCATCAGCGGTCAACTCCCGGCTGCGAAAGCCAGTCAGCGCCTGTTGTTCCGGCAGCTTCCAAGGCGGCATCATAGCTTGGTTATGCACGCATCCAGTTACCAATGGATGATCCGGATTACCGTCGAGCCATTGCACAACAACTTCTGAACCTACTCGCGGATGACTGGCCAGGCCTTTCTCGCTTCCTGCCCAGTTCGTCGCAACCCGCACCCAACAACTGCTGCTTTCGTCACGATCCCAATGAAAGCGAACTTGAATGCGACCATACTGGTCGACGTTCAGGCTGCCTCGTCCTTCGGGGCCGACGACGAGCGCGGTTTGTAGCGCAAACAGTTTGGTGTCGAGACTGGCGAAGCCTCGCCCTGGACGCCACGGTACGTTCTTAGGCTGGCAAGTGAAGCTGTTCTTGTATTTAGCGACTTCGCCTTTGCCTTGCAGGTAATTATTGCTGGCTTCGTGATGCACCTCTAGGATCAAAAATTCATTGTCCTGATGAGTATGATTAAAGTGATCAATCAGCCGAAACCACTTTCCAGGAGCAACATGTTTATTGTTGCCGCGCGCTTCGCAATACAAGCCGCGCGCTTCAATTTCCTCTATACGCTGCCTGGCGAGGCGGTTTGCCCCAGCCATTAGTCTAAAGCCGTAATGGCCTTCATAACTATGTAACTCCAAATTTGGAGTTTGGCCTTGCTGGTTGATCGTGGGAACGTCAACGTGTATTGGACGCGGGCGTTTGAAGTCGAATCCACTAATCGCCGACTGTGCGGATGCCGATGGCTTTACTGTGCTCCAGTGCTCAATCGCGTTTTCCTCCAGTGAACCCTCCTTGCTATGAAAGCGGATTTCAGGTGGGTACGTGTCAATCGGTTGAACACTTGGTGTGTCGTCACTAATCGTAAGCGTGTGCCCTTTTTCCGTGTGCTCATACCAGTACGTGTAACCATCGGCTTCCCAGCGTCTGGACAGATAGTTGTGGTCAGACTCCGACCATTGCGTGCACATGGTGTATGGCTCTTGTTCGCCCGAGACTTTCCAGTTCCAGGCAGCGAGTCGCCCGTAGGCTTGAAAAATCTCGTTTGTTTGCTGCCTTATGGTTTAATCGTGGAACAAGCGGTTGTTCTGCCGCAATCGCGCGTAGTAAAGCCAAGGCACGAGTGTCGCTCCGTAAAACGCAATACCTCCGTCGGCCTTTGCGAGCTTGAACTGAGCGACGTAGCCTGTGAAAGGTCGTAGGCTGCCGTTTGCCTGGACAACGGAAATGCAGAGCAATTTGCCTTGCATGGCTTCGAGAGGAATACTGGCGTCGTCACTAAGCAGTTCAACTGTGAATTGGAGGTCCCGTGATATTGATTCCGTACCACTGAAGCGATTGACCATGAGCAGGCTCGCGAGGCCATCTTCGTTCGGAAAAGACAAACGGAGTAGGCGCTTGTTCTGATGGGCGTGTAGCAGGTCTTGAACGAGCGTCATATATTGATGTCCAGTGTGTTAGTAATCAGCGCGTTTTGATAGCTGACCGTGCTTCCACGCATACTGATGAGCAATCCCTCTTCGCGGAATATGCTATGTATACAGCAACAAATTGCTCCAAGTGTTGTGGAAGCGCTAATGCTGTTGAGAATGTGTCAATAGAAAGGTGACAGGCACTTCCGTCAATGAACGCGTGATACGCATGAGCCAACATGTGTACCCCAGCGCAGTGTCATAGCAAGTCGACTGTATCTATGCGATGGATTTGCTGCGCGACCGAGAGAAGTACATCTCCCGCGGCGCAGTCATCCGCCGCAATTGCCATTGCCGTCCGACGCGTGGTGCGAAGCCAGCACAGTCGCTGGTAATTCGGCCGATGGTGCAAAGCGACCGAGGGTTGGCAGTCTGGAAGGTAAAGTGCTGGCCATGGACCGCTATTGAGTGTCCGACTATGCCGGCGCTAGATATCTCCACAGTGTAAGTCTGCGCGATACCGTCGTCCCTCCAGCTTGCCAAAGCGGCATGCGCCGCGCCGAACCATAGGTTTCGTGCCGGATCGACGTACACAAGCATCGTCGCGTGATGGCCCCGCAAGTGCAGCGCGGATTGTTGTCTCGTCCATTTCCATGTTAGATTCCTCCGCGGCAAGCACGGCCCCTGGCGCCGTCCACTCCAACGAGAACAAGGAAACGAGACACATGCCATCCCTCCGCCAGCGCCGACTCGGCGCCGCCATTGGCGCACTGTTCCTCCCGGCCGCGATTGCCTGTGCAAGCCTGCCTTCCCAGGCGTTGGCCGCGCCATTCATGCATGCCGCCAGCAAGGCAAGCCAGGCCAACAAGGCCTTCGACACCTGGGCCGAGAAGTTTGCCGAGGACTGGGTGCGCATGAACCCGCAGCTGGCCACCTCCACCCAGTACTTCCGTGGCGCCGAGCAGGCGCGCCTGGACCGCGAGCTGACGCCCCTGACCCGCGCCCAGCGCCAGAAGATGCAGGCGCTGGCGCGAAGCGGCCTGGCGCGCCTGGACAAGTGGATGGCCGGACCGCTGGATGAAAGCCAGCGCATCTCCGCTGCCGTGATGCGCTGGTCGCTGCAGAACGTGGTCGCCAACGAGCCTTTCGAAGACCATGCCTTCATCTTTTCGCAATTCAGCGGCGTGCAGGTCGGCCTGGTCAACTTCATGACCACCACCCATCCGCTGCGCAATCCGCAGGACGTGGACAGCTACCTGGCGCGCCTGGCGCAGGTCGGCACCCGCATGGACGAAGCGCTGGCGCGCGCGCGTGATGCGGCCGCCAGGTCCCTGATCCCGCCGCGCTTCATCCTGGAGCGCGCGCAATTCCAGGTCGACAGCTTCCTGAAGCCGGCCGCGCAGGAGAACGTGCTGGTCAGCTCGCTGGCACAGCGCACCGAGCGGATGGAAGGCCTGGCCCCGGCCGCGCGCCAGGCCAGCCTGGAACGCGCCGCCCGCATCGTCGAGGAGCGCATCCGCCCGGCCTACCAGCGGGTACAGGCGTTCATGGCCGGACTCCATCCGCGCACCGGCGACGTGGCCGGCATCTCGCGCCTGCCGAACGGTGCCGCCGCCTATGCGCGCGCGGTCGAGAACTTCACCAGCACCAGGCTCACTCCGGACGAGATCCACGCGATCGGCCTGCGCGAAGTGGCGCGCATCGAAGGCGAGATGGACCGGCACTTGCGCGCGCTGGGCCTTAGCGAAGGCAACATCGAGACGCGCATGAAGCAGCTCGATGCCCGCTTCCAGCCCAAGGGCGAGGGCGATCCGCGGCCCGCGATCCTGGCCAGCTACGCCGACATGGTGAAGGACGCCGAGCGCCGCAGCAGCACGCTGTTCAACCTGACCCCGCGCGCCCCGGTCGAGGTGCGGCGCGAGCCGCCGCTGACCGAGCCTTCGGCCGCCGCCCACTACTCGCTGCCGGCGCCGGACGGCAGCCGTCCCGGCATCTTCTGGGTGCCGCTGCGCGGGCCGGGCTTCGACATGGTGCGCATGCGCAGCCTGTCCTACCACGAGGCCGTGCCCGGGCACCACTTCCAGCTCGCGATCCAGCAGGAGCTCACCGGCATTCCGAAGTACCGCAGCCAGCGCATCTTCAGCGGCGGCAGCGCGCACTCGGAAGGCTGGGCCCTGTATGCCGAGCGGCTGGCGGTGGAGCAGGGCTGGTACGAAGGTGACGTGCCGGGCCTGCTGGGAGCGCTCGGCTCGGAACTGTTCCGTGCGCGCCGCCTGGTGGTCGACACCGGCCTGCACACCAAGGGCTGGACCCGCCAGCAGGCGATCGACTACGGCATCGGCGCGCAGGAGGTCGAGCGCTACGTCGCCTGGCCTGGCCAGGCCAATGCCTACATGATCGGCATGCTGCGCATCATCGAACTGCGCGAGAAGGCGAAGACGGCGCTCGGCGAAAAATTCTCGCTCCCTGCCTTCCATGACCTCGTGCTGGGTGCCGGTTCCGTGCCGCTGGACGTGCTGGGCGAACTGGTGGAGGCCTGGATCGTCCGCCAGCAGGGAGCCTAGCTTGGAGGGAGACATCTTCGCCACGCTGGCAAAATGGGCCTTCTTCTTCGCCGCCCTGAGCCTGACAATGCGCTGGCTCGGCCGCAGCCGCCTGCGCCCGCGGCCGCAGGAACAGGCGATGATGCTGGCCTATCCGCCCTCGATGCTAGCGCTGGCCATCGTCGGCATCCTGTTCTTCTGCGGCGTGACGGTGGCCGCGATGATCTGGCCCGACCCGCAGCATCCGGTGCTCGCTGTATGCATGTTGGCAGGCTTCATCGTGCTGCCCGGCGCGCTGCTGGCCGACTATGTGCACGCCCGGCACAGCGTGTCGGACCAGGGCATGGAGTACGGACGCATGTCCGGCCGGCGCGGGAGCTTTCGCTGGGACGAGGTGAAGCGCGTCCATTACGGCAGAGCAAGCGGCTGGTTCAAGCTCGCGCTGCAGTCCGGCGAAACGGTCCGGATCTCGGTCTACCTGATGGGCCTGCCAGCCTTCGCGGAGTGCGTGCTGCGCCACGTACCGGCCGCGCGGATCGACAGGGACGCCCAGGCGCTGCTGGCACAGACCGCGCAGGGAAAACCACCCGGCCTGTCCTAGCCACCGGGCGTGGAAGACGGCGACGCCCCGGCTTCCAGGGCGTTGCCGCGAGCGCGCTTTGCTCCTACACTGCAGGCAGGCTGCCAGTCTTTCGTGAAGGTCTTCCACAGGAGAAAAGCATGGAAACGCAGGAAATCTACCGCGGGCGCCTCATCGACCACATCCAGCTGGTGGTGCGCGACCTGGACGCCTCGCGCCGCTTCTATGGCGCCGTGCTCGGGGCGCTCGGGATTCCGCTCGGCGGCGAGGGCGAGGACTATTTCTGGGCCGACGAGCTGTTCATCTCCAGCCGCGCCAGCGCAGCCGCACAGGGCGTGCTGACCGGGCGCCACCACCTGGCCTTCCAGGCGCGCGACCGCAAGATGGTGAATGCCTTCTATTTCGCGGCATTGGTCGCCGGTGGCCGTGACAACGGCCGTCCCGGCGAGCGCGCCTACCACCCGGGCTACTACGGCGCCTTCGTGCTCGACCCGGATGGCAACAACATCGAGGCGGTGTATCACGGTGAGGCGAAGCAGAGCGCGCCCTACGTGCGCATCAGCTTCTAGGGAAAGCCGCTATACTGGCTCGATGCGCATCCAGCTTTTTTCAGACCTGCACCTCGAACGCTATCCCCATTTCATCCCTGTCGTACACGATGACACCGAGGTGGTCGTGCTGGCCGGCGATATCGGCTCCTACCAGGACGGCTCGCGCCTGGAGGACCAGGATTTCGGCCTCGGACGCTTTTCGCCCCGGCGTCCGGGCGCCGGCCGCGCGCGCGTGCTGTACATCCCCGGCAACCATGAATTCGACGGCCTGGAATACGACGAGGCCTATGCGCGCCTGCGCGCCACCTGTGGCCGGCTCGGCATCGAATGGCTGGAGCGCGCGACCATCGTCATCGATGGAGTGCGTTTTGTGGGCACTACCCTGTGGAGCGACTTCGATGCGCTGGCGCTGCAGGAACAGGACCTGGGCAAGCAATTGCAGCGGCGCGAAAAGGCCTTCCGCGCGGCGAACTATTACCTGTCGAAGAACACCACCCTGAAGCAGGGCGAGAAGGTGCTGGCGGAAGGCATCCGTGCCATGGCGCTGGCCTGCCAGGACTGGTTGCGTGCGGCGCTGGCGGCGCCTTTCGATGGGCCTACCGTGGTCGTGACCCACTTCGCCCCCAGCCTGCAAAGCGCCGACCCGCGCTACGGCCTGACGCCGGGCACCGCCGGCTTCTGCAATGCGCTGGATGGCCTGTTCCCGCAAGCGGCCCTGTGGATGCACGGCCACCTGCACTGCATGAACGACTACGTGGTGAGCGGCAGTGAAGCGGGGCGACCCTGGTCCTGCCGCGTGGTGGCCAATCCGCTCGGCTACCTCAGCAAGGGCGAACAGGAAGCCTTCCGCCCCGAGCTGGTGATCGAGATATAGAAGCCCTCGCCAGGCATGCGTCAATCGCGGTGGGCGGCGGCGCAGGAAGCGACGCCGGCCAGCAGCAGCGCCAGCGCGGCAGCTTCCAGCGGTCGCGGCCAGCGCGCTTCCCACACGAAGCCATAGAGCGAGGCGAACACGCTCTCGAACACGATCATCTGTCCCATCAGCGCCATCGGCAGGGCGCGGCTGGCGTGGTTCCACAGCGCATTGCCGACGACGGAACAGAAAATGCCCACCGCCGTCACGACCACCAGGAACTGCAGCCACTCGCTGCCCGTGTGCACGGCGCCGTCGGGAGGGAAGGCCGGGAGCGCCAGCAGCAGCGCCTGGGCGCCCGTCATCACGCCCATCAGCGCGCTCCACTCCTGGCCCGACACGCCGTCCAGGCGCGCCAGCCAGCGCCGGTTGGCTACTGCGTAGATGGTCCACGAGACCAGCGCGCCGATGGCGCACGCCAGGCCGAGCGCCGAGCCGCCTTCTCCCGGGCGCAGGGAGTCCCAGCTGATGCAGGCCAGGCCGGCACCGCCCAGCAGCAGCGAAGGCGCCAGCCGCCGCAGCGGCAGCGCGCCGTGTTCGCGGGTCCCGGCCAGGGTCACGGCCAGTGGCAGCAGGCCAATCACGATCGACGTCATCACCACGCCGCCCGCCTGCACGGCCTGGGCCAGGAACAGGTAATACACGATGTTGCCCACGAGGCTGAGCCAGGCGAGGCCGCGCCACTCGGCCCGGCCCAGGATGCCGGCCAGTCGTGGCCAGGCGCGGGCGACCAGCACGGCGGCGACAATGCCGTACGCGAGGTAGCGGCCGGCCGACAGCTGCAGGGGCGTGAAGCCGGGCGCGAGCTTGGGCGCGAGGAACACCAGGCCCCAGAAGGCGCCGGCGCCGACGCCTGCGCCGATGCCTGTGCCCATGCCTGCGCCGATGCCGCGGCGGGCGGGGCTGGGTATGGTCTGAATCCGTGAACGCATGGCAATCTCCTGTGAGCGGAGATTGTCGATCGGATTGCCGCGGTTTTCTTGACCGGCGCTACTGCGGGTTTGACCGCTTCTCTCGCCGTGCGCGGCGGTAGGCGGCGGGCGTCGTGTCCAGCGCACGCCGCATTGCCCGCGTCAGGGCGCTCTGTTCCGAGAAGCCGGCTGCCAGCGCGATCTCGGCCACCGGCCGCTCGCTCCCGGCCAGCCAGTCGCAGGCGCGCTGCAGGCGGCAGCGCAGCAGCCAGCCGTGCGGCGTGGTGTCGTACTGGTCGCGGAACAGGGCATGCAGGCGGCTGACGCTCACGCCCGCCGTGCGCGCCATGCTGTCGGTGGTCCATGCCAGTCCGGGCTCGGCCTCGATGCGCGCCAGCAGGGCGGCCAGGCGCGAGGCCGGCTGCGGGGCGCCCAGCGCCAGGGTGTCGAGCAGGAGCGGCGTCCACCCCTGCAGGATGGACGGGGCGGGCGCGCCGCCGCTGACGAGGATGCCCATGAATTCGACCAGCTTGCGCGCTGCCGGTCCGATCGCGGTGAAGGGCCGCTCCAGCAGGTGCTGCCAGCGACCCTGTTCGAACCCGGGTGCGCCCAGGTCGAGGATCAGCGAGCGGTTGGCCACGGTGCTGCACTGCGAATGCCAGGCGCCGGGCGCCACGAAGGCGCCGTGCAGCGGGTCGAGCCGGCCGAAGCGTCCCTCGATCTCCAGCGCGACCTCGCCGCTGACCGGAAGCACCAGCTGGGCATGGCTATGGCGGTCGGCGTCGCGCTGCTCGCCGTAACTGCGCAGGTGCAGCGCGAGCAGGGGTTCGGCCGCCATGGCGAATCCGGCTAGCCCATCGGGCTGCACGCATCGAGGCCGGCCGCCAGCGCCTTCAGCTTGGCCGGATCGAGCAGGGTGACTTCGCGCTTGTCGACCTGCAGCCAGCCCTGCTTCTTGAAGCGCGACAGCAGGCGGCTCACGCTCTCGATGGTCAGGCCCAGGTAGTTGCCGATGTCCTCGCGCGACATGCGCAGCTGGAAGCTGTGCGCCGAGTAGCCGCGCGCGGCGTAGCGCGCCGACAGGTTGACCAGGAACACCGCGAAGCGCTGTTCGGCACGCATGTTTCCCAGCAGGAGCATGACGTTCTGCTCGCGCGTGATTTCCTGGCTCATGATGCGGTGGAAGTGGCGCAGCAGGGCCGGCACCTCGCCGAACAGCTCTTCCAGGCGCGAGAACGGAATCTCGCACACTTCGCTGTCTTCCAGCGCCACCGCGTCGCAATGGTGGCTGCCGCTGATCGCATCCATGCCCAGCAGTTCGCCGGCCATCTGGAAGCCGGTGATCTGGGCTTCGCCGGCCGCGTTCAGCTGGTAGGTCTTGAAATGCCCGAAGCGCACCGCGTACAGGTTACGGAAGGGCTCGCCAGCGCCGTAGAGGCGCTCGTCGCGCGCCAGGCGCCGGCGGCGGCCGATGATCTGGTCGAGGCGGGTGATGTCGGCGTCTTCGAGTCCCATTGGCAGGCACAGCTGGTGCATGCTGCACGCGCTGCAGCTGGTCTTGAGGGCCTGGATGGAGACCGGTGCGTCGCCGGCCAGCGAAATGGCTTGGTTCATGGAATGGAATGGAGTGCTGACGCAGCCATTATAGATGGCTGCGACCGGTTCGGGCGAACCGGAAAGCACCAGGCCGATCGTGGCGGACACGGCCAGTTCGCCCGCCAGCGTGTCCAGGCTGCGCGGCGCCGTGCCCGCCGTGGCCGCCTCGGCCCTCTCCACCGGGGCCTGCAGCGCTGCCAGCGCGCGTGCCACCACCATGTCGCCAGCCACCTGGCGCAGGAAGCCGAGCGCCGCCGGACTGCCGCTGCGGCGCGCCAGGCCGCCAAGGCCAGTCAGGGCGGCGCGCTTGGCGGCGAACACGGCGTCCCCTGCGAGCGGACTGCCGACCAGGTCGATCAGGGGCTGGACGGCGGCCTCGCCGCCACAGCTTGCCAGCGTGGAGACGATCCGCGCCAGCAACTGCGCGCCGGCGTCCGGCCCGGCCACCTCATTGTGCTCGTTCCTCATGCAAGCTCCCGTATGCGGCAAGGACCAGGTGCGAACCCAGCCTGCGTACCCATCGCTGGCGGCTGGGAGACCGGGCCCACTATAGCCGAATGCTGCCGCGCTTTCCTGGGAGTATTGCCTCTGGTTAAGGTGGATCAGGGCGGCGCATGGCCCGCTGCGGCTCGCCGTGGGCAAGGAAACCCAGCGGCGCAAGCGTGCGCACCCACCGTCCATGCTAGATTCTGCCCACACGACGGCAGCTTTGAACAAGCTGCGAACGAAATCGCAGCAGGAGGAGTCCGCATGTTCGGTTTGTCCGCCCTGGACCTGGCGCGGGTGCAGTTTGCGTTCACGATGTCCTTCCATATCCTGTTTCCGGCCATCACCATCGGGATGGCCAGCTACCTGGCCGTGCTCGAGCTGTGCTGGCTGCGCACGGGGCGCCAGGTGTATGTCGACCTCTACCATTATTGGCTCAAGATCTTCGCCGTCACCTTCGGCATGGGCGTGGTGTCGGGCATCGTGATGGCTTACCAGATCGGCACCAACTGGAGCTACCTGTCCGAATTCGCCGGCAGCATCATGGGGCCGATCCTGTCCTACGAAGTGTTGACCGCCTTCTTCCTGGAAGCGGGCTTCCTGGGCGTGATGCTGTTCGGCTGGACCCGGGTCGGCCCCGGCCTGCACTTCGCGTCCACCTGCGCGGTGGCGCTCGGCACCCTGATCTCGGCCACCTGGATCCTGGCCGCCAACAGCTGGATGCAGACTCCGCAGGGCTATGCCATCGAGGGTGGGCGCATGGTGCCGGCCGACTGGCTGGCGATCGTGTTCAATCCGTCCTTTCCCTACCGCCTGGTGCACATGGTGATCGCTGCCTACCTCACCACGGCCCTGATCGTGGGCGCATCAGGCGCCTGGCAGCTGTTGCGCGGGCGCGACAACCCGGCGGTGCGCAAGATGCTGTCGATGGCCATGTGGCTGATCCTGATCGTGGCCCCGATCCAGGCCGTGGTCGGCGACTTCCACGGCCTGAACACCCTGAAGCACCAGCCGGCCAAGCTGGCGGCGATGGAGGGCCACTGGCAGAACGAAGGCGGGCGCGCCATCCCGCTGCTGCTGTTCGGCGTGCCCGACATGCAGCAGGAACGGACGAAATACGCGTTCGGCATCCCGCACCTGGGCAGTGTGATCCTGACCCATAGCTGGAGCGGACAGATCCCCGGACTCAAAGAGTTTCCGCGTGACCAGCGTCCGAATTCGCTGATCGTGTTCTGGAGCTTCCGCCTGATGGTGGGCCTGGGCCTGTTGATGATCGCGCTGGGGGCCTGGAGCCTGTGGCTGCGGCGCAAGCGCGATGGCGAGGCGCGCCTGTGGCGTGCGCGCCCCTTCCTGCGCTTCGCGCTGTGGATGGGGCCGGCTGGGCTGGTGGCGATCCTGGCCGGCTGGACCACCACCGAGGTGGGGCGCCAGCCCTGGGTGGTGTACGGGGTGCTGCGTACCGCCGACGCCGTGTCACCCCATGGGGCCGGTCCGCTGGCCCTGACCCTGGCCCTGTTCGTGGTGGCTTACCTGTTCGTGTTCGGCACCGGCACCGTGTACGTGCTGCGCATGATCCGCAAGGGGCCGCAGCGCTTCGAGCTGCAGCGTCCGCCCGAGGGCGGGCCCGGCGAGGAACGCACGCCGATGCGGCCGCTGTCCGCGGCCGACGTGGACAACGACGACGACCTGTCCGAGGACGGCAGGGGAGGGCGCTGAGCATGGGCATCGACACCACCGTCATCTGGGCAGTGATCATCTTTTTCGCCGTCTTCATGTACGTGCTGCTGGACGGCTTCGACCTCGGCATCGGCCTGCTGTTCCCCTTCACGCCGAAAAAGCGCGACCGCGACACCATGATGAACACCGTGGCCCCGGTCTGGGACGGCAACGAGACCTGGCTGGTACTGGGCGGGGAAGGCCTGCTGGCCGCCTTTCCGGTGGCCTATTCGATCATCCTGTCCGGACTCTACCTGCCCCTGATCTTCATGCTGGTCGGCCTGGTGTTCCGCGGCGTGGCCTTCGAGTTCCGCTTCAAGGCCAAGGAGCACGAACGGGGGCGCTGGGACGCCGCCTTCATCGGTGGCTCGGTGGTGGCGGCCTTCTTCCAGGGCGTGACGCTGGGCGCCTTCCTGGACGGGATCGCCGTGTCCGGGCGCAGCTATGCCGGCGGGCCGCTCGACTGGATCGCGCCCTTCCCGCTGCTGGCCGGCGCCGGCGTGATGGTCGCCTACACCTTGCTGGGCGCCACCTGGCTGGTGATGAAGACGGAGGGGGAACTGCAGGCGTGCATGGTGCAGGTGGCGCGTCCCTTCGCGCTGATGCTGCTGGCCGCCATCGTCGTCGTCAGCATCTGGACCCCGCTGCGCGACCCGGCGGTGGCCGAGCGCTGGTTCAGCTTCCCGAACATCGTGCTGCTGGCGCCGGTGCCGGTGCTGGTGCTGGTCTTCATTGTCCTGCTGTTGCGCTCGCTCAAGCGGGACCCGCACCGGGTGCCATTCGTGGCGGCCCTGGCCCTGATCTTCCTCGGCTACACCGGCATGGCGATCAGCATCTGGCCGCACATCGTGCCGCCCGCGATCTCGATCTGGGAAGCGGCCTCGCCCCCGAGCAGCCAGGGCTTCGCGCTGGTCGGCACCCTGTTCATCCTGCCCATTATCCTGATGTATACGGGCTGGTCGTACTGGGTGTTCCGGGGCAAGGTCAAGGCCGACGCGGGGTACCACTGATGGCCGGCAGGCGCGAGTGGATGCGCAGGCTGGGGTGGCTGGCCGCCCTGTGGCTGGGCGGCGTGTCGGCGCTGGCGGCGGTGGCCTATGCGTTGCGCATGCTCATGCACGCGCTCGGCATGCGTTAGCGGGACGACGGCGGGACGACGACGGGTCGGCAGGACACCATCCGTTGTCGCGGGCCGGTCAACCGTGCGCGGTCCACCGCATAGGAGGACTACACTGGCCATAACCCTTTGCTAACACAGGAGAGCAGCACCGTGTCCCTTTCCGAGGCGCCCCAGGTCGGCCGTCCTTCCGCTTCAGCCGCGCCCGCCACAGTACCAGTCGTGCTTGCGCTCTCCGGCGAAGACCAGGCGCGCGCGGACCTGTACGCCCTGCTGGCACGCCTATTGCTGGCGGCGCCCGATACGCAGCTGCTGTTCGCGCTGGCGCATGCCGATCCGATCGCGGCCGAAGGTGGCGACCCGGCCCTGGAGCAGGCCTGGGAAGCGCTCACGCTGGCGTCCAGCGTGATGGACCCGGCCGCGGTGGCCGAGGAATTCGACCAGCTCTTCATCAGTGTCGGCACGCCGCCCGTCAATCCCTACGGCTCGCGCTACCTGGCCGGCTACATGAACGACGCCCCGCTGGCCGAGCTGCGCGCCGACCTGGCGCGCTGCGGCCTGCAGCGGGTGCGCGGCGTGGGCGAATTCGAAGACCACCTTGGCGCGCTGTGCGAGATCATGCGCGTGCTGATCGCAGGGGCGCCGGCGCCGCTGGCGATCGCCCGCCAGCCGCTGGCGCGCCAGCAGGCCTTCTTCGACGCCCACATCGCGCCCTGGTACGCGCGCTGCCTGGCCGATATCGCGGCAGCCGAGGGGGCGAACTACTACCGGCTGGTCGCGCGCCTGGCCGGCGCCTTCCTCGCCATCGAGGCCGAAGCCTTCGTGGTCGGGGAGGCACTCGCAGATTCACCCGTTTGAGCACAGAAGAGGTACAGGCATGGAACAGCATCCGCAGGACAAGCAAGACGGTGCGCAGGCCGCGCCCGACCGCGGCCGCCGCGGCTTCCTGAAGGCCGCGCCGCTGGGCGCGCTGGCCGTGGTGGCGGGCAGCGCACAGGCCGCCGACGCGCCGGCCGCGGCGCCACCGGCGGCACCCGGGACCAAGCGCGGCTACCACGAAACCGAGCATATCCGCCGCTACTACGAGACCGCCGCCTACTGGTGATGCGGAAGGCTGAACTGACACATCGGCGCAAGGCATCGCGCGCAATCGGAGAGCCAGCATGTCCCTAGTCAAGTCCGTCCGCGACAGCGGACTCAAACGGCGCCGCTTCCTGGTCGGCGCCGGTGTCGCCGCCGGCGCCGGCGCCCTGGCCCGGCAACTGCCGCTGAACGTGATCGAGCCGGCGCGGGCCGATTCGGCGCCGGACGCCCCGGTACCCACCGAGATCAAGCGTACCGTCTGTACCCATTGCTCGGTGGGCTGCTCGGTGGACGCGGTGGTCGCCAACGGCGTCTGGGTGCGCCAGGAAGCCGCCTTCGATTCGCCCATCAACATGGGTGCGCACTGCGCCAAGGGCGCCTCGGTGCGCGAGCACGCCTTCGGCGAGCACCGCCTGCGCTACCCGATGAAGCTGGTGAACGGCAAGTACCAGCGCATCTCCTGGGACCAGGCCATCAGCGAGATTGGCGACCGGCTGCTCGACCTGCGCCAGAAGGCGGGGCCGGATGCGCTGATGGTGATCGGCAGTTCCAAGCACAGCAACGAGCAGGCCTACCTGCTGCGCAAATGGGTCTCGTTCTGGGGCTCCAACAACTGCGACCACCAGGCGCGCATCTGCCACTCGACCACGGTCGCGGGCGTGGCCCAGACCTTCGGCTACGGGGCGATGACGAATTCCTTCAACGACCTGCACCACAGCAAGGCCGTGATGTTCATCGGTTCCAACCCGGCCGAGGCGCACCCGATTTCGATGCTGCACTTCCTGCACGCCAAGGAGCTGGGTGCGAAGATGATCGTCATCGACCCGCGCTTCACCCGCACCGCGCGCTTTGCCCATCACTACGTGCGGGTGCGGCCGGGCACCGACATTCCGCTGGTGTGGGGCATCCTGTGGCACATCTTCCAGAACGGCTGGGAGGACAAGGAATACATCGCGGCCCGTACCTGGGGCATGGAAGATGTCCGCAAGGAGGTTGCGAAGTGGACCCCGGACAAGGTCTCGGATATCACCGGCGTGCCGGAAGCCTCGGTGCGCATGGCGGCCGAGATGCTGGCCAAGAACAAGCCATCCTCGGTGGTCTGGTGCATGGGCATCACCCAGCACCACGTGGGCACCGCCAACGTGCGCGCCCTGTGCATCCTGCAGCTGGCGCTCGGTAACATCGGTGTTCCCGGCGGCGGCGCCAACATCTACCGCGGGCACGACAACGTGCAGGGCGCGACCGACGTCGGGCCCAACGGCGAATCGCTGCCCGGCTACTACGGCCTGGCCGAGGGTGCCTGGAAGCATTTCGCCAGCGTCTGGGGCGTCGACTACAACTGGATCCTGTCGCGCTTCGGCTCCAAGGAGCTGATGGAAAAGCCCGGCATCACGGTGTCGCGCTGGTTCGACGCGGTGAACGAAGAGAACAAGTACATCGACCAGCCGAGCAACCTGCGCGCGGTCATCTACTGGGGCCACGCGCCGAACAGCCAGACCCGCCTGCCGGACATGAAGGCGGCCATGCAGAAGCTCGACATGCTGGTGGTGATCGACCCCTATCCGAGCATGACGGCGTCGATGCACGGCCGCACCGATGGCGTCTACCTGCTGCCGGCCGCCTCGCAGTTCGAGACCTCGGGCTCGTGCACCGCCTCGAACCGCAGCATCCAATGGCGCGAACGCGTCATCATGCCGCTGTTCGAATGCAAGACCGACCACGAGATCATGTACCTGTTCGCCAAGAAGTTCGGCTTCCACGAGGAACTGTGCAAGAACATCAAGGTCGTGATGAACGAACCGGTGGTCGAGGACATCCTGCGCGAGATCAACCGCTCGTGCTGGACCATCGGCTACACCGGCTGCTCGCCCGAGCGCCTCAAGCTCCACATGGAGAACAAGCACACCTTCAACCCGACCACCATGCGCGCCGACGACGGTCCGTGCAAGGGCGACTACTATGGCCTGCCGTGGCCGTGCTGGGGTACGCCGGAAATGAAACATCCCGGCACCCCGATCCTGTACGACATCAACAAGAGCGTGGGCGAGGGCGGCATGCCTTTCCGCGCCAACTGGGGCGTCGAGCACAACGGCTCCTCACTGCTGGCGGCCGACGGCTCGGCCAACAAGGACAGCCAGCTGGACACCGGCTACCCGGAGTTCGACCACGTGTTCCTGAAGAAGCTCGGCTGGTGGGCCGAACTGACGCCCCAGGAGCAGGCCATGGCCGAGGGCAAGAACTGGAAGACCGACAACTCGGGCGGCATCATCCGGGTCGTCATCGCCCACGGCTGCGCGCCCTATGGCAATGCACGGGCCCGCTGCAACGTGTGGAACTTCCCCGACCCGGTGCCCGTCCACCGCGAGCCGCTGGCCTCGCCGCGGCGCGACCTGGTCGCCAAGTACCCGACCTACGACGACAAGGCCAATTTCTGGCGCCTGCCGACCCTGTACAAGTCGGTGCAGGAAGTCGACTACTCGAAGGATTATCCGCTGATCATGACTTCCGGGCGCCTGGTCGAGTACGAAGGCGGCGGAGAGGAAACCCGTTCCAACCCGTGGCTCGCCGAGCTGCAGCAGAACATGTTCGTGGAGATCAACCCGCGCGACGCGGCCCAGATCCGGGCAAGGATCGGCGACTACGTCTGGGTCGAGACTCCGACCGGGGCGCGCCTGAAGATGATGGCGATGGTCACCGAGCGCGTGCCGATCGGGCTGGTCTGGGCACCCTTCCACTTCGGCGGCTGGTGGATGGGCGAAGACCTGGAGCGCCACTATCCCGAGGGCGGCGCGCCCACCGTGCGCGGCGAGGCCATCAACACGGGCTGGACCTACGGCTACGACGCCGTGACGATGATGCAGGAAACCAAGGTGTCGCTGTGCCGGGTCGTCAAGGCCTAGTGCGCATCACCAACAAGCGGAGGAGGATGGTATGGCCGCAAGGATGAAATTTATTTGCGACACGGAGCGCTGCATCGACTGCAACGGCTGCGTGACCGCATGCAAGAACGAACACGAAACGCCCTGGGGCATCAACCGGCGCCGCGTGGTGACCATCAACGACGGCATTCCCGGCGAGCGCTCGGTATCGGTGGCCTGCATGCACTGCACCGACGCGCCCTGCCTGGCGGTGTGCCCGACCAACTGCATCTACCACACCGAGGACGGCATCGTCCTGCACAGCAAGGACCAGTGCATCGGCTGCGGCTACTGCTACTACGCCTGTCCGTTCGGCGCGCCGCAGTTCCCGGAAACCGGCATGTTCAACCACCGCGGCAAGATGGACAAGTGCACCTTCTGCGCCGGCGGTCCGGAACCGGATACCTCGGAAGCCGAGTTCAAGAAATACGGACGCAACCGCATTGCCGAGGGCAAGCTGCCGGCCTGCGCCGAGCAGTGCGGCACCAAGGCCCTGCTGGGCGGCGAGGCCAACCAGATCGCCGACATCTACCGCCAGCGCGTCGAGACGCGCGGCTACGGTCCCGAGCTGTGGGGCTGGAAGATCGCGTACGGCCGCCCGAAGCGGGGCGGCGAGATCAAGACCAAGGGCGACCTGCCGCGTGTCAACCAGCAAACCGGCGACGTGCAGAACCAGCCGGGGAGGTTCCCGCAATGAAGCGCCTACGCTACGCCGTCCTCGCGCTGCCGCTGCTGCTGGCAGGCTGCCTTGAAGTCGACCAGCATCCCGAATGGCTGCACGGCAAATACGCCGGCAAGGAAGACAGCCGGCATTTCCAGACCCGCTTCCACAACGACCGGCTGGCCTGGTCGGCCGCCGTCCAGAACCGCGGCATGAAGCAGAACGAGTACAACCGGGCCAACCCGTAAGGAGCCGACCATGTCCGCCACTTCCCTGCGCGCGAAGCTCCCCGTCTGGCAGGCGCTGCTGCTGGTCCTGCTGGTCTCCGTGCTGCTGCTCCCGTCCGCCTGGGCCGGCGTACCGAACAAGGATGCCAAGCCCGCCTACGCCGAGGAGCAGACCATGCTCCAGATCGAAGCCGATTCCGTCGTGCCCGAACCCGGCATGGGCAATGCGGCGTCGGGCCGGGTCCATATGGACCGCCACTTCCTGGGACAGTACGGCGCCACCGAGGCGAATGTCATCGTCCAGCGCGGCGGCAACACCTGGCGCCACCTGCGCAACGGCCCGCTGGCGAGCATCGCCGGCTTCATCCTGCTGGTGGTGCCCTTCCTGATCTTCGTGTTCTACCAGATCATCGGCGCGGCCAAGGAAGTGCCGGCGTCCGGGCGGCGCATCAAGCGCTTCACCGCCTGGGAGCGCCATGTGCACTGGGCCACGGCCTATACGTTCATCGCGCTGGCGGTCACCGGCATCATCATCATGTACGGCAAGAATATCATGCTGCCCTGGATGGGACACGACCTGTTTTCCTGGTTCGCCATCATCTCGAAGTACCTGCACAATTTCGTCGGGCCGCTGTTCATCGTGTGTTCGATCCTGATGTTCATTACCTTCGTGCGGCGCAACTTCTTCAACCGGAACGACTGGCAGTGGGTGAAGCAGGGTGGGGGACTGGTGTCGCACAAGCACGTGCCGGCCGGCTTCTTCAATGCTGGCGAGAAGGCCTGGTTCTGGCTCGGCGTGACGCTGCTGGGCATCGTGATGTCGATCTCCGGCCTGATCCTCGACTTCGTCACCTTCGGACAGACCCGCTGGGTGCTGCAGGTGGCGAACTACCTGCATATCGGCGGCGCCGCCCTGTACATCGCCGCGGCCATGGGCCACATCTACATCGGCACCTGGGGCACGCCGGGCGCCTACCAGGCCATGCGCGAGGGAACGGTCGACGAGAACTGGGCCGCCGCCCACCACGCCCTGTGGCATGAAGAGGTCAGGAACGGCACGGCCACCGATCCGGCGCACCGGCCGCATCCCGACAAGGTCCCGGGCCGCTCTTCTCCGCGACCCGGTCCCGCGCACTGAGCGGCCCATGAGGTACACCATGAAAGCAACTACCATCCTGACCCATGGCGCGCTGGCCGTGCTGGCGCTGGCCGCCAGCGGTTGCGACCGTGGCCGCAACCCGAGCGTGGGCGGCATCGAACAGACCAAGTATCCCGGCCAGGTCTCTGCGGGCGGACGCAGCAGCGGCGCCATCATCGCCAGCACCCCCAAACCGGTGACCGACGCGACCTATGCTGGGGGCCAGCCCGGCATCGCGGGCGGCGCGGGCGGCACCACGGGCGGCGCGGCCACTGCCGGCAGCGTGCAGGAAACCGGCCAGGGGCCGACCTCGGGCGTGACCCCGCCTTCGGGCGCCCAGCCAGGCACCCAGACCCAGCCCGGCGACCACGGCCGCACGGCGGCACCCGCCCCGGGCACGGTCGAGGCGCCGCCCGCCACCAATACCGCACCGCAGGGACCGGCGGCGCCAGGCACACTGGGAGCGAAGCAATGAATACGCCATATCACCACCGCTGGCTACGCGTCGCGCTGGCTGGCCTGCTGGCCTGGGGCGGCGCCGCCTCGGCTGCATTGCCGGCGCTGACGCCGGCCCAGCAGCAGGAAGCCGCGGCCAAGAAGGCGGCGGCCGACGCCAAGGCCGCCAAGGACAAGGAAGCGCTCATGGCCACGATGGACGCCCTGAGCAACCGCTGGCGCGCGCAGGCACCCTCGAAGGGTTGGCGCATCAACCCGCCGGTGACGATTGCCGCGGCCCCGGCTGCAACGCCTTCCGCCGCCCCGGGCGCGGCCGTGCCGGCCGGCGCCGCCCCGGGCGTGGCGCCGCCACCAGGCGCAGCCGGTATCGCCGGCCCGGGCACGATTGCGCCGGGCGCCGTCGCCAATCCGCAGGCGCCGGGCAATGCGCCACCGGGCGCGGCCCGCGCTGCCGCGGCCGCCGGCACCGTGCCGCCGGGCGTCACGCCGCCGAACGCGGGCATGCCCGCGGCAGCGCCGGCCAATGCCGCGCCGGGCTCGGCCGCGGCCGCACCCGCCACCGGCGCGGCCCCGCTCAGCCGGCAGGCGCTGAATGCGGCCAACGTCCCGATCAAGAGCGAGAAACTCGGCACCGCGGCGCCCAGCGAGGACGTGAAGAAGGTGCCGACCAGGTCCGTGCCGAAAGGCGTGGGTCCGGCGGTCGAGAAGGAACACAGTCCCAAGACGGCGAACAAGCAATGAAGATGGCAAGCATGCCGATCGCGGTGATCATGCAGCGCCGCACCGTGCAGCACCGCTGGGCCGACGAGGCCTGGGGCGCCGTGGGCGTGGTGCCCGACCGTGGCGACCTGCCGCGCCTGCAGGTGCTCAGCGAGAGCCCGGACCGCGACTACTACCTGGTGTCCGGACTCGAGCTCGAGCTGTACACCGACGAGCACGAGGGCTACTACGAGAACTGCATGTCGCCGGAATCGAAGGTCTTCGTGCTGTGGCGCATGGAGGAGGGCAAGGCGGTCCCGGTGCGCGCCTCGGTCAGCTACGTCGAAGGCACGCGCATGTTCGACTCGGGAGAACAGGCCGACGGCGTGGCCATGCCCGCCGACATCTACGCCTGGCTGGCCGCCTACCTGCGCGAACACTACCAGCCCCGGCCGAGGGGCCGGCGCGGCCACCAGCACGGATGAGCGGAACGACGATGCCCGACGAAGGCTTCCTGCGGCGCTGGGCGCGCCTGAAATCCGGCGGCGGCGAGCAAGAGTCCGCCGCACCCGACCGTGCGCCGAACGCGCCGTCACGCGGGGCCGCAATCGCCCGGCCGCCCGCGGCCGCGGCCGAGGCAGGCACACTCCGGGCGCCCGCCGGCGGCGCCGACACCGCGCAGGAGCAGCGTCCCCTGCCGACCCTGGAAGACGCGGCCTGCCTCACCCCGGAGGCCGACTTTTCCGCCTTCGTGGCCAGGGGCGTCGACAAGTCGGTGCAGCGCCTGGCCCTGAAAAAACTGTTTACCGATCCGCATTTCAACCTGGTCGACGGACTCGACCTCTACATGCACGACTATAACCAGGCGGCGCCGCTCGCACCGGAAGTGCTGGCTTCGCTCAAGCATGCCCCCGACGTGCTGTCGCGGCTGTTCGGCGAACAGGCGGCCGACGGCGGGGCTGCCGCAGCGCAGGCCCAGGCCCCGAACCAGGCAGATGGAGCCTCGCCCGAGGCCGCGCCGGCGCCACCGTCCACACCACAAGGGAACGCATGAACATCCGATTCACCGAGCATCCACCGACCGACCCGCTGCAGGAGGGCCGCGACGCCCAGGCCAGGAGCGCCGCCATCCTGGCCGCCGACGCGTTTCCCCCCTACGAAGCCACGCTCACCGTGGACTACCGCTCGGCCGGCCGCACGCTGGTGGTCGGCTCCGCGGAGCAGGCCCTGCCCTGGGCCGACCGCCTGGCGGCGAGCCTGCCGGTCACCGTGCTGCTGCTCGACCAGCAGGACACGCTGCCGTCCCGGCCGTATCCGGTGCACGTGGCGCGTGCGGTGGCGCTGGCTGGCTGGCTGGGCGCCTTCGAGGCGCGCTGGCAGGCGCCTGGCCAGCCGGCCGGCCAGGGCCGCTACGACCTGGTCCTCGACCTGGCACCAAGCCGCCTGATTCCGAGCCACCAGCGCCCGCATGGCTACTATGCACCCGGCTACGACGATGCGGCCCGGCTGGAAGCGGTCGAGGCCATGCGCGAGATGGTGGGCGAGTTCGAGAAACCGAAGTATTTCGCCTACAAGGAGCGCAGCTGCGCCCATGGGCGCAACGGGCAGAAGGGCTGCAGCGCCTGCATCGAGATCTGCTCGGCTCAGGCCATTGCCGGGGACGGCGACCGGATCAAGGTCAATCCCTACCTGTGCGCCGGCTGCGGTGCCTGCTCCACCGTCTGCCCGACCGGTGCCATCAGCTACGCCTACCCGCCGGCCGCGCTCACCGGCAGGCGCATGCAGGCGGCGCTGCGCGCCTTCCGCGAGGCCGGCGGCGCCGAGCCGGTGTTCCTGCTGCACGATCCCGAGCAGGGCGCGGCCCTGCTGGGACAATTGGGGGAGGCCGTGCCGGGCCGGATCATCCCGCTCGCGCTGCAGCACACGGCATCGACCGGCATCGATGTCTGGCTGGCCGCCGTGGCCTACGGGGCAGCCGGGGTCGCGGTGCTGATGACCGGCCACGAAGCGCCCCAGTACGTGGCCGCGCTCGACCGGCAGCTGGAGATCGCGCAGGCGGTGCTCGACGGTCTCGGCTACCAGGGGCCGCACGTGCAGCTGCTGCGGGTCGGCGCAGCGGAAGAACTGGCGCTGGCGCTGCGTCATGCCCCGCGCGGCCAGGTGCCCGCCGAGCCGGCCGTGTTCCACCTGGCGAACGACAAGCGCAACACGCTCGACTACGCGCTGGCCCACCTCCACCTGCACGCGCCGCGCCGGCCGGACCAGGTGGCGCTGCCGGCCGGCGCGCCCTTCGGGGCGCTCGAGGTCGATCGCAAGGCCTGCAGCCTGTGCATGTCCTGCGTCGGCGCCTGCCCGGCGAGCGCGCTGCAGGACGGGCAGGGCGCACCGCTGCTGCGCTTCATCGAGCAGAACTGCGTGCAGTGCGGCCTGTGCGCCAGCACCTGCCCCGAAGACGCGATCACGCTGGTACCGCGCCTGTCCTTCCAGGAGACGCGCAAGGGGGCGGTGGTGCTCAACGAATCGCAGCCCTTCCACTGCATCCGGTGCGACAAGCCGTTCGGCACGCTGCAGATGGTCGAGAACATGCTCGGCCGGCTGGCGGCGCACCCGGCCTTCAGCGGCCACCTCGACCGTTTGCGCATGTGTGGCGACTGCCGCGTGATCGACATGATGGAGCCGGCCGGCGAGATGCGCGTGACCGCCCTGAAGCGGGACTGACCAGGAGACACCATGACGCCAACCCAGCGCTTCCTGCAGGCGCGCGACTTCCTGCTGCAGCACCGCCTCGACTACGAGACCGCCTATTGCGACTACCGCGCACCTCAGCTCGACCGCTTCAACTGGGCGCTCGACTATTTTGACCAGATGGCAAAGGACAACGGGGCGCCCGCGCTCTGGGTGGTCGAGGAGGACGGCAGCGAGCACAAGGTTTCCTTCGCCGACATGGCGGCGCGCTCCAGCCAGGTGGCGGAGTACCTGCGCCTGTGCGGCGTGAACCGGGGCGACCGAGTGCTGCTGATGCTGCCGAACCGGGTCGAGCTGTGGGAGACCATGCTGGCCGGGATCAAGCTCGGCGCGGTGCTGGTGCCGACCACGATGCTGGTCTCCCGCGCCGACCTGCAGGACCGCCTCGAGCGCGGCCAGGTCAGGCATGTCGTGGCCCTGGCCTCGGAAGCGCACAAGTTCGAGGGCATGGCGGGCAGTTTCACCCGTATCGCGGTCGGCTGCCAGGGTGCGGCCTCGAAGCCGGAAGGCTGGCGCGACTTCGAGGACAGCCGCGGCGTGCTGTCGGTGTTCAGTCCGCAGGGTGACACCCGCGCCACCGATCCGCTGCTGCTGTACTTTACCTCCGGCACCACGGCCAAGCCCAAGCTGGTGCTGCACAGCCACCAGAGCTATCCAGTGGGCCACCTGTCGACGATGTACTGGATCGGCCTGCAGCCGGGAGACGTGCACTGGAACATCTCCTCGCCGGGCTGGGCCAAGCACGCGTGGAGCTGCTTCTTCGCGCCCTGGAACGCGGGCGCCACCATCTTCGTCTACAACTACGAGCGCTTTTCCAGCAGGGCCGCGCTGGACACCATCGTGCGCTGCGGCGTCACCTCGCTGTGCGCGCCGCCCACCGTGTGGCGCATGATGATCAAGGAAGACCTGTCGGCCTGGCGCCCGCCGCTGCGCGAACTGGTGGGTGCGGGCGAACCGCTCAATCCGGAAGTGATCGAGCAGGTGGAGCAGGCCTGGGGCATCCGCATCCGCGACGGCTTCGGCCAGTCGGAGAGCACCTGCCAGATCGGAAACCCGCCCGGCCAGCCGGTCAAGCCCGGTTCGATGGGCCGGCCGCTGCCGGGCTACCGGGTGCAACTGCTCGACATCGACGACCAGCCGGCCGAGGAAGGCGAGATCGCGCTCGCGCTCGATCCGGCCCCGCTCGGCCTCATGCTGTGCTACGAGGGCGACGAGGAAAAGACCGCCGCCGTCATGCGCGCCGGCCACTACCACACGGGCGATACCGCCACCGTGGATGGCGATGGCTACTACTTCTACGTCGGGCGCAACGACGACGTGTTCAAGTCGTCCGACTACCGGATCAGCCCGTTCGAACTGGAAAGCGTGCTGATCGAGCACGAGGACGTGCTGGAAGCGGCCATCGTACCGAGTCCGGACCCGCTGCGGCTGTCGGTGCCGAAGGCCTTCATCACGCTGCGCCAGGGCGTCGCGCCTTCGCGCGAGCTGGCCGGTGCGCTGTTCGCCTTCGCGCGCGAGCGCCTCGCGCCCTACAAGCGCATCCGGCGCATCGAGTTCCGCGAGCTGCCCAAGACGATCTCGGGCAAGATCCGGCGCGTCGAACTGCGCCGGGAAGAAGCCGGACGCGCCGCCGCGGACGGCCAGGGGCAGGGCGTGGAATACCGCGAGGAAGAGTTCCCAGCCTGAACGGTTCTCCCATGCGGCGGCGCGCCCGGTGCCCGGTGACCGGCGTGGGCTCGGTTGACGAAAAAAACAGGTGGTATATACTGGTCCGGTATCCAATCCGATGAGTTCCGAACCGAACATGCGCAGCATCCTCCATCACGGCATCCGTTGTACCTCCAGCGTGCGAACCCCGCGCGCTGGTGCCGCTGGTGCCGCCCGCGCTGCCCGGGTCGCGGACCATTTCCGCCACCATCCGCTGTTGCTTGGGCTGAGCGTCTTCCACGCCCGTCTCGCGCAGCGTTCGACGCGCGATCTCGCCTGCCTCTCCTGAGCTCGGCGAGAGCCTCCGGGCTCTCCCGAGCGTCCACCACAAGCATCGTCTGAAGCGCTGCGCACCTGCCGAAGCAGGTGCCGCGGCACGCCATTCGTTCCTGTTGGCCAGCCCGCATCGGGCTGGGAAAGGCAAACCATGTGTACCCAAACCTACCTCAGCCAGCGCGACCTGGCTGTCCTGACACGTCTCATACGGGCGCGCTCGTCCGATCCCGAACGGATCGAGGCCGCCGTGCGCCGCCTCGCGAGCCTGACCGCGCTTTCGCGCGCGCTTCCCGGCGGCGACGCCGGCGGCGGCGGGAGGCGCCGCGTCGCGCTCGGGTCGAGCGTGCGCTACCGCATCGCTTCCTGCGGCACCGGCGTCCATCCACGCCTGCCGGGAGGCGCCGACATCGATTCGATCGTGATCGCCTGCCCCCAGGATGCGCAGGCCATGGTGCCGCGCGTCCCGGTGCTGGCCCCGCTTGCGCTGGGCCTGCTTGGCCACGCCGAGGGCTGCATGGTCGACATCGAGCTCGCGCTCGGACGCAGCCTGCGCCTTGAAATCGTCGAGGTGCAGCCGGCGCCACACCTGCCGTGCTGATGTCCCGCCCGATGCCGGTGCGCGGCTGGAGCGCGGCGTCGGGCCTCCCCGTCACCAGTCACCTGTCACCAACGCAAGAAGGAGAAGCCATGAGCGATCAAGAGCACAAGCCGGCGCCCGGGCCGCAGCCCGGCCCCGTGGAACGCATCGCCGCCGCAGGGCGGCGTAGCGCGGCCCTGCGGCGCCAGCTGGACGACGCGCTGGATGACCTGGCGCACGCGCGCCGGCGCGCCGCGGTCGAACTCGCGCACGCGCGCCGCTACGGCCACGCCGACCTGGCGCGCGAGCTGCTGCCGCTGCGCGACGCCATCGAGGCCGCGGCCACCGTGCCGACGCGCGATGCCGCGGCCCTGCGCGAAGGACTGGAGCTGGCCTGCCGGCAGCTGGTCGCGGCGCTCGCGCGCTACGCCCCGGACAAGGCCGTCCAGGGAGGGCGCCGTGCGTAGCATCGACCGGATCCTGCTGGCCATTCATGGCACCCATCCCGGACGGGTCGAAACGCGGGCCGCGCTGCTCGGGCCCGCGCTGGGCATCGATGCCTTCGACGTGCTGGCCCTGCGCTGGGCCGGCACCGGGGTGCGTCCCGCCACCGCCTACAGCCACGTCCAGGTCGACGGCGGCAGGCTCAGGGCGCTGGTCGACGGCGAGGCGAGGGAGCTCGGCGCCTTCGCCGCCCCCGGGGAGCTGGACAAGGTGTGGACGGTCCGGCGCGGCCGCCCGGCCGACGTGATCGCCGGCACCGCCGACAGCATCGGGGCCGACCTGACCCTGATGGCGGGCAGCGGCCGGCCGCACCTGCCGCTATGGGCGCGGCCCTCGCGCGACGCCGACGTGGTACGCCTGTGCCGGGGGGCCGTGCTGCTGGTGCATGGCGAACCGCGCCACGATTACCGCAGCGTGGTGGTGGCCACCGACTTCTCGCGCGCCTCGCTGGCGGCGGCGCGCACGGCCGCGCTGCTCGCGCCCGACGCGCGCTTTGTCTTCGTGCATGCCTTCCAGCAGCCGGAAACAGCCATGATGCACGACCTCGAAGTGCCGGCGCGCGTCATCCGTTCCTACCGCGAGCAGGGCTGGGAAGCCGCGCGCAGGAAACTCGACGAGTTCGTCGCGCTGTTCCTGCGCGATGTGCCTCCCGGCCGGCGCGAAGTGCATGCCGGACGTGCGGCCGACGTCATCCGTGACTGCGTGCGGCGCCAGCAGGCCGACCTGCTGGTGCTGGGACGCGGCGCCTGCCATCCGGGCGCGCGGCTGTCCAGCAGCAATGTGATGCAAAAACTGATGGACGAGGGAGCGTGCGACCTGCTCGTGGGGCCTGACCGGCAGGGCGACGGCAGCGACCGGCGCCTGGCAGCCTGAAGAACGCAACAAGCAAGCATCGATCAAGGAGGAATGATGTGGTCACCAAAACCTGCTCGCTGCCAATGGAGACTGGCGCGCTCCTGCCTGGCGGCGAAATGCTCGTGCTCCACTGGCAAGCGCATCCTTGCTGGCCAGTGAGGCACAACGCCGAGCGCGCGCTCGGGGCGCTCAGGGTGTCCGACGGCGGGGCGCGCCCCGTGCTGCTGGTGCGTAGCAGCCTGCCGCGGCCCTATCGTGGCGGCCATGCGCTGTTCCCGACGGACCTCTCGCGCTCTTCGCTGGACAACCTGCGGCGCGCCATGGGCATGCTGCCCCCGATGCGCTTCACGCTCCTGCACGGCTGCCGCGTCAGCGGAGAAGGCAGCATGCGCGCCGCGGGCGTCGGCGACGCCGCGCTCGATGCCTGCCGCCGCCGCAGCGAAGCGGCCGCGCGCGCGGCCGGCCAGCGCTTCGCCGCGCAGCTGGAAGAGGGCGAGGTCCGCCCGATGCTCGCGCTGCAGCGCCAGCCGTGGCACGCGGTGGTGGCCGGGCATGCCGCCATGGCGCGGCCGGACGTGCTGGTGCTGTCCCAGGCCGCGAGCGGCCCATGGGCGGCGTGGCGCTGGCGGGCGCACGTGCGTGCGCTGCTGGCCCGCACCGGGTGCGACCTGCTGTTGCTGCCGTGCGTGCGCGGCCCGAACCCCGGCCTGCGGCCGGTTTCCTTACTGTCGGCCAGCCCTGCGCTGGCTGGGAAAGGCATCGTATGTGGTCCCAGCAGTACCTGAGCCAGCACGACCTGGCCATCCTCCATCGCTTCGCGCGCGAGCACGGCATCGGCGCCGACGCGCGCGACTTCTCCGGCCGCAGGCTCGCAAGCCTGCTCGCGACGGCATTGCCGCTGCCCGAGACCGACACGGCGCCGCGCCGCGTCGCGCTGGGCGCGACGGTCCATTACCTGGCGGCTGGCGCGCGTGACCCCAGCTCGATCCTGGTCGCCTGCCCGTACGACGCGAACGTCCTGCTGGCGCGGGTGACCATCCTGTCGCCGCTGGCACTGGGGCTGCTCGGGCATGCCGAAGGATGCAGCGTCGCGATCGAGCTGCCGCACGGGCATGCGATGCAGGTCGACATCGTCGGCGTGGAAGAGCCGGCACGCACGGCGCCTGCGCCGGCGCTGGCCTCGCTGGCCCCGCTGCTTCCCGATGCCGGCCACGCGCCACAGTGGACGGCATGATGCCCCTTACTTCCACCGTCATCTACCGGTCAGGCCGGACGCGAGGCCACGCCGGCCTCGCGCTGGCTCGGGCTTGCGCCGGCGCCGGCTGTCTACGCGCTGCGCTGCAGGTTCCGAGCTTGCTGGCGACCACGATCCGCGGCCCGGAGGCCGCGGCATGACGATGCCCCGCCAGGGGCGAACTGGAGGAATATCGATGTCAATGTATCGACCGGGATTGTTTGGCCGGGATGCGGCGCTGCGCGCCAAGCAGCGCATGGAGCAGAGGGTGGAGCGGCGCAGCAAGCGGCGCCTTGCGAAACACCTGTTGGAGCGCAGGGCGCAATGGCGGCGCAACGTACTCAAGGCCATGGCCGCCACGCTGGCGGCGCTGTTGGCCGGACAGCTGATGTTCGGCGAGGTCGCCGTGGCGGCCCAGCCTGGCGGCACGCCGCCCGTGCCGTACGGGGAGGCGCAACGCGTCGTCTGAGCGTCGGGTGAGCGTGCGTGGCCCGGTCACCCGATCGGGTTCTGCAGGTGCTGGCGCACCAGCTCCGCGATCGAGTCCACCTGCAGTTTTTCCATGACCCGCGACTTGTGCACTTCCACGGTGCGCACGCTGATCCCGAGTTCGCCGGCGATCTCGCGGTTGTGCCGGCCGGTCACGACCAGTTCCATCACCTCGCGCTCGCGCGGGGTGAGGCTGGCGTGGCGTTTCAGGTAGTCCGGCGAGGCCCGTCCCTCGCCCTGGCGCGCCGCCGCGCGTGCCAGGGCTTCCTCGATCGCCGCCACCAGCGGCCCTTCCTGCAGCGGCTTTTCAAGGAAATCGACGGCTTGCGAGCGGAACGCCGCGCGCGCCGAATGCACGTCGCCGTGCCCGGTGATGATCAGGACCGGCAGGCGGCTGCCCAGCTCGCGCAGCTTCTTCTGCAGGCTCAAGCCATCCATGCCGGGCATCCGGATGTCGAGCAGCAGGCAACCGCTGGCCTCGCTCGTCCAGGCCCGCAGGAAGGAGTCGGCGTCGGAAAAGAAGGCGGTCCGGTAGCCGTGCAGGCTCAGCAGCAGGCCGAGCGCATCGCGCACGGCCGCATCGTCGTCGACGATGTACACGGTGTCGGGGCGATCCATGTCAGGTGGTCCTTTCGCCGGCCCCACTGTGGGCCGGCAGGGTGATTTTCAGGATGGCGTGGCGCCCAGGCTCGACGCTGAGTGCGCCGCCGTGGGTCTCGATGATGGCGCGGCTGATCGCCAGTCCCAGACCCAGGCCGCTCGACTTCAGCGAGATGAAGGGCTCGAACAGGCGCGCCCGGATCTTGTCGGCGATGCCCGGGCCGTTGTCGGCGATCCGGATCCACACCGACTCCGCTTCCACCCCGGCCTCCACCGCGATCCGGCGCTCGATCCCGGCCGGCATCGAGGCCACCGCATGGATCGCGTTCGACAGCAGGTTGCGCAGCACGATCTCGAGCTGCACCCGGTCGCCCAGCACGCAGGCGTCGGGCAGCGGACCCGTCTCCAGGTGCACGCCTTCGCGCGCCGCCTGGTCCGCGAACGAGGCCAGCATGTCGCCCACCAGTGCCGGCAGGGCCACCGGCGCGAGGGCGGTGGTCCCGGTACGGAAGAACTCGCGCAGGCGCTTGAGCACTTCCGAGGCGCGCTGCGATTCCGCGACCATGGCGCGGATGGTCTTCTGCAGCAGTTCCTCGCTGTCGCCGCGCGCCAACAGGCGCTCGCAGGCGCTGCCATACATCGACAGGGCCGTCAGCGGCTGGTTCAGTTCGTGCGCGACCGCGCCCGCCATCTCGCCGGCCGCCGCCAGCCGCAGCGAATGGCGTAGTTCGTGGCTGGCGCGGCGCGCGACGTCCACCGCGATGCCGATCAGGAAGCCGGACAGCGTCAGGGTCAGCACCAGCATCTGCACGTCCGGCATCTGCGCGGCGTAGGCGATCGGGCGCAGCGAGGCCACGGTGACGCCGATCTCCAGCACCAGGGCGGACGTGACCGCACCCGCCATGCCCTGGCGCGCGGCCGACCAGGCCAGCGGCAGGATCAGGAGGTAATAGACCAGCGATTCCGGCGCCGGACGCTGCAGCGCCACCGCCAGCACGGCGGCCATCAGCGCGATGTAGGCGGCGGTCTCCCGGCGCAGGATCCGGCCGAGATAGGCCGCGCGCAGCTCCCCGTCGAGCAGGAACTGGCAGATCGGCACCACCACTAGCATGCCGGCGGTCTCGGCGATCGCATAGCGCGCGACCACGTCCAGCCATCCGCGCGTGGCGAACGCCTCCGGCCCGTGCAGCACGGTGGCATAGGCGACGGCGCCGCCCAGGCTGCCCATGGTGGCGAACACCGCCCACAGCAGCAGGCCCTGGTGGCTGGCATGGAAGGCGCTGCCGGGCAGGTGGCGGCGCATCGCCGTGCCGACCGCCAGGTAAATGGCCGGGGGCAGCAATCCGATCAGCAGCGAGAATGCCGGACGCTCCGGCAGGGCGGGCGTGATCGCGGCCGCCAGCAGGGCGGCGAGGAGCACGGGCAGGGCAGCCTGGCGTGCGCAACGCAGGACCAGGAACAGCGCCAGGCCCGCCGCGGGATGCCAGACCGGGGCGATGGTCTGGTGGCGCGCCTCGGGACCGCTGGTCGCGTCGAGAACGACGTAGGCAAGGCAGAAAGCGCCGCCGAGCCAGGCGGCACGGATGGCACGGAGATCGAACATGTCGGATTCCTCGGATGCGCGCCGGCTGGGGCACGCTGGGCTTGGGGCTTCCCCTGTGCGGGCTGCCGAGGTGGTGGCCACCGGCGCCTCATTATACGGGAGGGACCGGAGGGCCGTCGATGCGCGGCGGGCCCACGGGCCCGCGCCGGGGTTCGACGCTGCCAGCCATGTCACCAACAACGCGACGACGGCCTGCACCGCGTGGCGCCGTCCCGATAAGGGTTTCCCTTACGCCCGTGGACGAATAGGCAGCCGCGCCGATCTGGCCGATACTGCCGCCGGCCGCGATCCGGCAAGGCGCCGCGGCCGATTTGCATGCACGACGAGAATCACATGGACCTGAACAAACAATTCATCAAGACGAAGCGCCCCTGTGCGCAGGGCTTCCGCTGGTTCCTGCAGCACCATGCGCAGGGCAGCGACTACCAGCCCCTGCTCGACGCCCTGGTCGCCGCCGGCCGGGTGGACGACGCCTGCTGGCTGCTGGCGCAGTTCGGCCCGACCTCGGCGGTGATGACGGTCGACGCGATCGAGGCCGAGGCCCTGGTGTTCGCCGGCTCGCTCGAGGTGAAGGGCAATATCGAGATCGATACCGTGCTCAGGACCGGCGGCGCCATCCGCGCCGGCGGCGGCATCCGGGCCGGCGTGTCGATCGAGGGCGGCGACGACATCCGGGCCGGCGGCGGCATCCAGTGCGCCGGCAAGCTCGCGGCCGCGGGCAAGGTCGATGCCGGCTGGGGCATCCATGTGCTGGGCGACATGCGTGTCGGCGGCAACCTGCGCGCCGGCTGGGACATCGCCTGTGGCGGCGCGCTCTCGCTGGACGGCGACTGCAGCGCGGGGCACGAGATCGTGCTGGGCGGTCCGGCGCGCTGCGAACAGGGCATGCGGGCGGGCGGCGCGATCACCGGCCAGGGGCCGATCCGTGCCGGGCGCGGCATCGAGTCGGGCGGCGCCATCGAAAGCGGCGGACACCTGGAAGCTGCCTGGGGCATCAAGGCCAACGGCGCCGTGCTGGCCGCGGGCGCGATCCGGGCCGGCGAGAGCCTGCAGGCCGCCGACGAGATCCGCGCCGGCGACGGCTACGGGGTGTTCGCCGGACTCGCGGTCCAGCAGGACCGCTGGGAATGCAGCGCGCAGGTGCTGGCGCGTGCGCGCCCGCGCCAGCTGCTGAGCGGTCATTGGGTACCGCGCTGCGGAGCCGACGATGGCTGACACGATCCTGGCGCCCGGATTCGGCTGGGGCTGGCGCCGCCCGGCGGAGCTCAGGATCGACGTGGTGCACCGCCCCGACGACCTGGGGCGCGAACTCGACGAGCTGTACCGCCGCATGCAGCGTCCCGGCCACCGGCTGCACGCGCTGGCCACGGTGCCGGTGGCGCCGGGCGAATATCCGGGCCTGGTGTTTCGCCACCGGGAAGCGGACGGCGAACACTATGTCTATGTGGAGGACGTCCAGCTGCGGCGCCTGGCCGGCTACACGGTGTTCAACCGCCTGGTGGAGCTGGACCGGCGCGCCGACCGCCACCTGCGCGCGCCGCATTCCAAGTATGGGCCGGCCTACCAGCGCCGCGGCCTCGCGAGCGCGGTCTACCGCTGGTGGCTGGAGGGCGGCAACTGCCTGATCAGCGGCGCGCGCCAGTCGGCCGGCGCCCATGCGCTCTGGCGCTCGCTCGCGCACCGGCGCGAACTGCTCTACGTGGCGCTGCGCGACAAGAAGCTGCGCCAGCAGGCGCCATGTGCCGCGCAATCGCTGGGCGACGATTTCCATGGCCGGATGGTCCTGCTCGGCGACGGCTGGAGCACCGAGCGCCTGGTGTCCAGCGCCGGGATGCTGCCTTGCGAGGGCGGGCGCCCGGTCCCGGCCTGAACTTGCCGCCGCGCTTCAAAATGTGCGGCAGCGCGCGGGCGATTGGCGCCATAATACGTGCTCGACATGCCCACCCAAGGACCCGATGAGCACCAGAGCACGTAACGCCGCCGCCAAGGCCTACGAAGTCAGGAAGTCTCCCATCCACGGCAATGGCGTGTTCGCGCTCTGGCCGATCGCCGCCGGCGAGCGCATCATCGAATACCGGGGCGAGCGCATCAGCTGGGACGAGGCGACCGCGCGCGCGGCGCAGGCCGGCGGACCGGTCAACCACACCTTCTACTTCACGCTGGCGGATGGCCGCGTGATCGACGGCGGCAGCCGCGGCAACGCGGCGCGCTGGATCAACCATGCCTGCTCGCCCAACTGCGAAGCCTTCGAGGACGAGGGCCGGGTCTACATCCACGCGATGCGCGACATCGAGCCAGGCGAGGAGTTGAACTACAATTACGCGTTGATCTATGACGAGCGCCACACGCCGGCGCTCAAGAAGCTGTTCGCCTGCCGCTGCGGCACGCCGGGATGTACCGGCACCATGCTGGCGCCGAAGAAGCGCAGCACGAGGCGCAGCGGGAAACGCCAGCACGACGATGCCGCCACCGCCTGAAGGAGTCCGATGAAACCCGTTGTCCGCAGCCTGCTCGAGACCGACCTGTACAAGTTCACCATGTGGCAGGCGCTGCTGCACAGCCACCCTGGCGCGAACGGGGAGTATGAATTCCGCTGCCGCAACGAGCCGGCCTATCCGCTGGCCGAGCTGAAGGAAGAGGTGGAGCGCGAGCTCGACCACCTGTGCTCGATGATGTTCACCGAGGATGAAGTCGCCTACCTGCGCGGCCTGCGCTTCATCAAGAGCGACTTTGCCGACTTCCTCACGCTGTTCCGCTTCCAGCGCAAGTTCATCCAGGTCGAGACCGACGGTGCGCACCTGCGCATCCGCGCCACCGGCCCTTTGGTGCACGTGATGGGCTTCGAGATCTTCGTCCTTTACATTGTCAACGAACTGTACTTCCGCCGCTTCGACCGCGAGGCGGCGCTGGCCGAGGCGCGGGTGCGGCTGCGCCAGAAGATCGACGAGCTGCGCGCCTTCGAACTGGAGCCGCCGCGCGCCACTCCCTTCGAGTTCTTCGACTTCGGCGTGCGCCGGCGCTTTTCCGGCGATTGGCAGGACGAAGTGGTGGCGACCCTGGCGCGCGAGCTGCCGCAGTTCTTCAAGGGCACCTCGAACGTCTACCTGGCGAAGAAATACAAGCTGGTGCCGATCGGGACCATGGCCCACGAATACCTACAGGCCTACCAGGCCTTCGGGGTGCGCCTGCGCGACTTCCAGACCGCCGCGCTGGAAGACTGGGTACAGGAATACCGGGGCGACCTGGGCACCGCGCTGACCGACGTAGTGGGCATGAACGGCTTCCTGCGCGACTTCGACCTGTATTTCGCCAAGCTGTTCGACGGCCTGCGCCACGATTCGGGCGATCCGGTGGAGTGGGGCGAGAAGGCGCTGGCGCACTATGCCCGCCTGCGCATCGACGCGCGCTCCAAGCGCATGGTGTTTTCGGACGCGCTGACCGTGCCCAAGGCGCTGGCCCTGTACCGCCACTTCGCCGACCGCACCACGTGCGGCTTCGGCATCGGCACCAAGCTCACCAACGACACGCCTTACCCGGCGCTGAACATCGTCATGAAGCTCACCCGCTGCAACGGGCAGCCGGTGGCCAAGTTGTCGGATACGCCCGGCAAGTCGATGTGTACCGACGAGACCTTCCTGGCCTACCTGCGCCAGGTTTTCGAGCACCCCGGCCCGGGCTGATCAGCGCGGCGCCAGCTGGTGCCGCGGGTCGCTTGCCGGCTCGTCCAGCTGGAAGGTGTTCACCACCGCCGCCAGCGCCTCCGCCTGCTGGCGCAGCGACTGCGCCGCCGCCGCCGCCTCTTCCACCAGCGCCGCGTTCTGGACCGTCATCTCGTCCAGGCGCGCGATGGCGCCGTCGACGCGCTCGATGTCGGCGCGCTGGACGCTGCTCGCGGTGCTGATCTGCGCCATGATGCCGCTGACGCGGTGCACGCTGTCGACCACCTGGCGGATCGTCGCGCCGGCTTCGCCCACCAGCACGGCGCCCATGCCGACCTTGGTCACCGAGTCTTCGATCAGCGCCTTGATCTCCTTGGCCGCGCCGGCGGAGCGCTGCGCCAGGTTGCGCACTTCGCTGGCCACGACCGCGAATCCGCGGCCCTGTTCGCCGGCGCGCGCAGCCTCGACCGCCGCGTTCAGCGCCAGGATGTTGGTCTGGAAAGCGATGCCGTCGATGACCGCGATGATGTCGACGATCTTCTTCGAGGAAGCGTCGATCAGCGCCATCGTGCTGACCACTTCCTCCACCGCGGCGCCGCCCTTGACCGACATGCCCGACGCGCTGCCGGCCAGCTCGCTGGCCTGCGCCGCGTAGTCGGCGTTCTGGCGCACCGATTCGATCAGGTGCCGCATGGCGCCCGCGACTTCGGCCAGCGCGGCGGCCTGGGCCTCGGTGCGCGTCGACAGGTCGAGGTTGCCCGAGGCGATCTGGACCGATGCCGAGGCGATCGCATCGGTTCCGCCGCGCACCTTGCCGACGATGGCGCTCAGGCCGTCGCGCATCGCGCTCATCGCGTACAGCAGGCTGGACGGACGGGCGCGGGTCGTGTCCACCAGCTGGTGCAGCTCGCCACCGGCGATCGCCTGCGCCACCCGGGTGGCATAGGCCGGCTCGCCGCCGAGCTGGGCCAGCAGGCTGCGCACCAGCACCAGCGCCACCAGCACGCACAACAGCACCGCCAGCGCGCTCAGGCCGGTGATCCAGTAGCGCGCGCCGGACGCCTCGTCCTTGGCCGTCCCGACCGCCGCCGTGGTGCGCGCCTGCAGTTGTTTCAGCAGCAGGTCGATATCGGCCACGATGCTCCGCCGTAGCGGGCTGCATTCCTCGACCAGGAAGCGCCCGAAACCGTCCAGGTCGCCGCTGGCCAGGAACGCGCGCGGCCGTTCCAGTTCGCGTGCCATCGCCAGCATGCCGGCCCGGACCTTGCCGTATTGCGCATTGTCTTGCAGGCTCGGGTCGAGGCGGGCGAGGGCGGCCAGGTACTCGGCCTTGCGTGCGTCGACGAGGTCGAGTTCGCGCCGCGCTGCCGCATCGTCCTTGAAGATATAGGCGTTACGGGCCGCGATACCGGTCTGGGCCAGTGCTTCGCGCGCGGCGTACAAGGGTTCCAGTTCGCTGTTCCTGACCGCGTCGGCGCTGTGCAGCGCGGCTTCGATGCTGTTTACGCGCGATACCGAAAATGCGGCGAGGATGAGGGTGAGCGACAGTATCAGGGCAAATGCGGTGGTTAGCCTGCTCGCAATGCCGGCCTGGTGAAGAAAGCGCATGGTAGCCTTCTGGGTAAATACAAAGAAATTGATAAAGAACCAAGGTGAAATGAGGAATTCGGTCCAGATTATGCACCAAAGGTTTCTAAAAAGCAATTAAATATGATGTATTTGTGTGTAAGCGAAACCAATCTCTAGAATGCGTGTTTTAAATGATGAATTTCGTCATTTCGAGTATACTCCACCGGATAACCAGGACAGCGAATGCAGAGCAAGTTCACCGAAGAGGATCCGATCCTCACTACCAGCGCCGCGGCCCGCATGTTGGGTGTCGCCACCAGTACCGTCCAGCTGTGGATGGAAAGTGGCGCCATCCCCTCATGGAAGACGCCGGGTGGCCACCGTCGCACCCGCCAGAGCACGATCCAGGCGATGCTGGACCGTGCAGGTCCGCTGTCGGGCTCCCTGTCCGGCGAAACCCTCGTGCAGGCGCCGACCGACCCCGAATTCCTGCTGCAGGGAGACGAGACTTACCCGGCCGCAGCCGATGAAGCGCGCCGCCTGGCCGCGCTGGCGGCGTCCGGCCTGGTCGATAGTCCGCAAGAGGAGCGCTTCAACCGCATCGTGCGGCTGGCGGCCACCGTGACCGGTTCGCCGATCGCGCTGGTATCGCTGCTTACCGCGCGTCGCCAGTGGTTCAAGGCGCGCATCGGCCTGGGTCCGCAGGAAACTCCGCGCGAATGGGCCTTCTGTTCGCACGCCATCCTGCAGGATGCGCCCTTCATGGTCGAAGACGCCGCCACCGACGAACGTTTCCGCGATAACCCGCTGGTGCTGGCCGAGCCGCATATCCGCTTCTATGCGGGGGTACCGCTGCGCGACCGCAGCGGGCTGCCGATGGGTACATTGTGCGTGATCGACCGCGAGCCGCGCCGCCTGCGCTCGGCCGAGCTGCAGGGGCTATGCGATCTCGCGGACATCGCCTCGTCCGAGTTCCAGTCCAAGCGCGCGTAAGGGTCGGCCTGCAGCTGCAACAAAGCGCGACATTCGGGCGGGAGTTTTCGATTATGCTGTCTGGCGTTCGTCAACCACCAAGGAAGCCCCATGAAATTTGCCGCCGTTTTGCTGTCCGTCGCCGCCTTGATCCAGCCTGCCAGCGCCCAGGAGCCCGCCGGCGCCGCCCAGGCCGCAAGCGCCGTGGCCGCTACGTGGCTGGCCATGGCTGACGAGGGCAAGTATGCCGACAGCTGGACCCAGGGCGCGAGCAAGTTCCGCGCCGCCGTCAGTCAGGAACAGTGGATCGATGCCCTGCGCAGCGTGCGCACGCCGCTGGGCGCCGTCAAGTCGCGCAGGCTCGCTTCCAGCCAGTACACCCGTTCGATCCCGGGCGCGCCCGACGGCCACTATGTGGTGCTGCAGTACCAGACCGAGTTCGACGCGCGCAGCGGCATCGAGACCGTGATCCCGATGCGCGAGGCGGATGGCAGCTGGAAGGTGTCGGGCTACTTCATCAAGTAAGGGCTAGAAACTGCCGCCCACCAGCTTCCACAGCTGGGTCGGCAGCGCGGGCGGCGCGTCCGGCTTGAAGAAGGCCGAGTCCTGGATGTGCGAGGTGGTGAGGTAGACCGTGCCGTCCGGGCCCTGGGTGAAGGTGTCGGGCCAGCGCAGGCGCGCGTCCTGCACCAGGATGCGCGGTGCGCCCGACGGCCCGGCATCGAGGTCGCGCACCTTCACCGCGTCGTCTTCCACGGCGCTGAGCAGCATCTTGTTGCTGCCGCGCGGGATCAGGAGGCCGTCGGACACGCCATTGCGGCCATATTCTTCGACCTCGTCCCCGACATCCTCGCCGCGCAGGCCCTTGCCGGTCAGGACGCTGGTAGCGATGCGGTACAGGGTATCGCCCTTGATCGCCTGCCAGTACAGCCACTGGCCGTCGTCCGACAGGGCGATGCCGTCGGCCGAGAATTCCACGCCGCGTCCGTCCGGGCGGCGCAGCTCCCTGCCGTCGGCGGTGACCACCAGGCCCTTCTTCATCTGGGTCGATGGGTGGCCTTCCAGCAGGCGCACGGTCTTGCCGGCGGCCAGGTCGATCACCAGCAGGGCGCCGACGACGCCGGAATCGGTGATGAAGGCGTACTTGCCGTCCTTCGAGAAGCGCACGTCGTTCAGATAGGAGCCTTGCGGGGCGGCGTCCTCGTCGAACACGATGCTGCGGGTGACGCGGTCGTCCGCCAGCGCGACCTGTACCAGCTTGGCGCCACCCGAGACCAGGTGGGCCTGGGCCGGGGCGGCCGGGTCCAGCACCCACAGGCTGCCGCGGCCGTCGGCCACGATGCTCTGCACGCAGACCCAGTGCCGCTCCGGCTCCAGTTCGTCCTTGCGCGCGTTGCGCCAGGCGTTCCAGCCAGCGTCGGGGTAGGGGCGCAGGCTGCCGTCCTGGCGCAGTTCGGCCACCGATACGGCGCTGTCCTCGGTCCAGCGCGGGAAATTCACGAAGACTCGGCCGTCCTCGGAGACCGACACGCCGGTCACCTGGTGGTCGAAGGCGGCCACCTGTTCGATGGTCCATTCGCTTGTAGCCTGCTTGTTCATGCGCTTCCTCTCATTGTCTGTGCGGCCGCGCGGCGCGGGCCGCGCTTGCGCGCCGCCTCCCGCCGCTCCCTTTCCTTTTTCTTCGCCCGCTCCTGCTCCTGCTCCTGCTCCTGCTCATGGCGCAGGCGCTGCTGCAGCATGGCCAGCACCGCCGCTTCTTCCGGCTGCAGGGCATGCAGGTCGTCCAGCAGTTCCTGCTCGGTGCGTTCACGCAGGCTTTCCAGTACCGTGCCTTCCAGGTAGGCGTCCAGCACCACCGGATGCACGTAGCACTTGCGGCACACCGAGGGCGTATTGCCGAGTTTCTCGGCCACCGACTCGATCGCGCGCACGATGTTCTTCTTGGCCTGGGCCTCGGAATCGAATTTCTCGAATTCCTGCAGGGCCAGCGCGGCCAGCACCGTGCCCGACCAGGTGCGGAAATCCTTGGCGGTATAGTCTTCGCCGGTGATGGTGCGCAGGTAGTCGTTGACGTCGCTCGAATCGATGCTGTGGGTTTCGCCCTCGTCGTCCACGTACTGGAACAGTTCCTGTCCTGGCAGGTCGCGCGAGCGGCGGATGATGCGCGCCACGCGCCGGTCATGCACCTGCACCTTGTGGTACACGCCGCTCTTGCCGCGAAAGCGGAACTCGACCTCGCTGCCGTCCACCTTGACATGGCGGTTGCGCAGCGTGGTCAGGCCAAAGGACTTGTTGGTGCGCGCGTATTCCTCGTTCCCGACCCGCATCATGGTCGCTTCCAGCAGGTAGACGATGGTGGCCAGCATCTTCTCGCGCGGCATGCCGGGCAGGGACAGGGCGCGGTCGACCTCCGTGCGGATCGTGGGCAGGGCCTGGCCGAAGTTCAGCATGCGCTCGTACTTCACTTCGTCGCGCACGGCGCGCCATTTCGGGTGGTAGCGGTATTGCTTGCGGCCGCGCGCGTCGCGGCCGGTGGCCTGCAGGTGGCCGTTGGCCTGGGAACAGATCCAGACGTCGGTCCAGGCGGGCGGGATCACGAGCGACTTGATGCGCCTAACCGTTGCCTCGTCGGTCACCGGGTCGCCGCCGGCGTCGAGGTAGCGAAACCCGTCTCCCTGCCGTTCGCGCCGGATGCCGGGACGGTCGTCATGGACGTAGCGCAGGCCCGCGGCCCTGGCGGCGGCAGGCGGGTCGCTGAGCGGCGTGGCGGCGCCGGCGTGTTCTTCGCTGGGCATGGTATGGCTTTTTCGCTGTGGGGTCGCCCGATCCTACCCCGCCGCGGCGGCCGCCACCGTTAGGAAGATAACTTAGTCTGGCCCGAGGAAGGCCTAGTGCCCGCCCCTGGAGCGGTAGCGCGCCTCGACCAGGTCGATTTCCTGCACCAGGCGGCGCGCCGTTTCGTCCGACAGCTGGTTGTTGCGCGCCATCTGCAGCAGCACCTGGCGCTCGGCGTCGAGGGCCGCCAGGCGATAGTGGCGTTCGGCTTCCTCGGCCACCCGCGCGCGCGCCGGATGCAGGCCGTCGCTGCTGCCACCGCCAAGGCGGTGCTGGTACAGGCCGCGCACCTGTTCCGCCGCGCTGGCATGGATCTCGGCATCCTGTTCGTCGAGCGGCTGGGGCGGGCCGGCGCGGTCGATCGCACCCAGCGCCGCCAGCGTCGCCGCCTGGCGCGCCCGCTCTTCCTCGGCCTCGGCCGCGGTTTCCGGGGGCAGCTCGAGCCCGCGCAGCAGGCGCGGCAGGGCGACGCTGGCCACCACCAGCGACACCACGATCACGGCGCTGGCCAGGAATACGGCGAGGTCGCGTCCCGGGAAGGGTTCGCCGCCGGGCATGGCCAGCGGCAGGGTCAGGATGCCGGCCAGGGTGATCGCGCCGCGCACTCCCGCCAGCGAGGTGGCGAAGATCAGGCGCTTGCGCGGCATGATGCCCTCGCGGCCGTTGCGCAGCGCCAGCATGCGCGAGGCCCGCAGCGACACCCACACCCAGGCCAGGCGCAGCAGGATCAGGCTCAGGCTGATCAGGAGCGCGTTACCGGCCAGCCACCAGATGTCGCGCGGCGCCGGCAGGTCCGGGCCGTGCAGGGCGGCGCGCACGATGTCCGGCAACTGTTCGCCCAGCAGCACGAACATCACGCCGTTGAGCGCGAACTGCACGGTGTCCCACACCACGTTGCGTCGGATCCGGGTAGTGGCCAGCGCGCGGCCGCTCAGCTCCACATAGCTCATCGTGACACCGGCCGCCACCGCGGCCAGGATGCCCGACGCGCCGATGTGCTCGGCCACGATGTAGGCGCCGAAAGGCAGCAGCAGGTTGAGCAGGATCGAGGCACCGGCTTCCTCGCCGAAGTGCTTGGCCAGCAGCCGCTGCGCGATGCCCATGGCCAGGGTGAGCAGCACGCCGCTGGCGATGCCGGCCAGCGCCACCCACACGAAGGTCAGGGCCGCGCTGGACAGCGAGAAGGTGCCCGTGAGGGCGGCCGCCACCGCGAAGCGGAAGCACACCAGGCCGCTGGCATCGTTGAGCAGGGATTCGCCTTCCAGGATGTGCATCAGGCGCGGCGGGATCGGCACCCGCGCTGCGATCGAGCCCACCGCCACCGGGTCGGTCGGGGCCAGGATCGCGGCCAGCGCGAACGAGACCGCCAGCGGCAGTTCGGGGATCAGCCAGTGGATCAGGAAGCCGGCCCCCAGCACGGTAAACAGCACCAGGCCCAGCGCCAGTTCCAGGATCACGCCCTTGTCGCGGAACAGGCCGACCTTGGGGATGCGCCAGCCGTCGAGGAACAGCAGCGGCGGCAGGAACAGGATGAAGAAGGTATGCGGCTCCAGGCGCACCGGGTGCCAGCCCAGGCCGGCGATCGCGGCGCCCAGGGCGATCTGTACCAGCGGCAGGGGAAGGGCAATCGGCAACAGCCGCACCAGGTAGCCGCTTGCCACTACCGCCAGCAGCATGGCCAGCACGACCCCGACTTCACCCATCTGCGCGCTCCTGTAGGGAAAACCAGATGATAAGGCATCGGCCCGGCCGGCGTCGCCGCCGGGCCGCGCCGATCCTAGGGCTGGAGGGCGAGCACTTCGCCCAGCTGCACGGTATTGACGGGCTTGACCATGTAGTGGTCGAAGCCCGCGGCGCGCGCGGCGTCGCGGTCCTGCTGGCGGCCGTAGCCGGTGGCGGCGATCAGGGTCGCGGCGCTGGTCTGGGGCAGCTGGCGCAGGCGGCGCGCCAGCTCGTTGCCGTCCATGTCGGGCAGGCCGATGTCGAGCAGGCAGACCTGGGGCGCGAACTGGGCGGCGATGGCAAGGGCGTCGTGCGCGTTGTAGGCGATCTCGACCCGGTGGCCGTTCGCGGCCAGGAACAGGTTCAGGGTATGGGCGGCGTCCAGGTTGTCGTCCACCACCAATACCCGCAGCGGCGCCTGCGCGCTGGCGGCGTGCCGCACTGCCTCCGCGATCGGCGATTCGGCTTCCGCGCTGTAGCGCGGCAGGTACACGGTGAAGGTGCTACCCTTCCCGAGACCCGCGCTGGCCGCTTTCACGCTGCCGCCGTGCAGTTCGACCAGGCTGCGCGCCAGCGCCAGGCCCAGGCCCAGGCCGCCCTGCGAGCGGTCCGAGGTGCGCTCGGCCTGGGTGAACAGATCGAACACGCGCCCGACCAGGGCCGTATCCATGCCGATGCCGTCGTCCTGCACCGTCAGCACGTGGTTGTCGCCTTCCTGGACCAGGTGCAGCCGGATATGGCCGCCTTCCGGAGTGTACTTGGTGGCGTTGCCGAGCAGGTTGGCGACCACCTGCACCAGGCGCTTGTGGTCGCCCTTGACCGGCGCCGGATGCGGCGGCAGGTCGAGCACCACCTGGTGGCGGCGCGCCGTGATCAGGGGCCGGATCTGCTCGGCGGCGTCGTCGACCACCTTGCGCAGGTCGAGCGCCGCGGTGGACAGCGAGACCAGGCCGCGCGTCACGCGCGACACGTCGAGCAGGTCGTCCACCAGGCTGGTCATGTGCTCGACCTGGCGCGCGATGATGGCGCAGGTCTGGGTGATCTGGGCATTATCCGAGTGCAGCAGCTTGAGCAGGTGGGCGCCGGTGCTGATCGGCGCCAGCGGGTTGCGCAGCTCGTGGGCCAGCATCGCCAGGAACTCGTCCTTCCTCTGGTCCGCGGCGCGCAGCTCGCGCTCGGCCTGGCTGCGCGCGGCTTCCTTGGCCTGCAGCGCGGTCGCCATCTCGTCGAGGGCCGCGGCCAGCCGGCCAATCTCCTCGTTGCCGTAGCTGATGCCGCTGCGCGCCTCCAGTTCGCCGGCGGCGATGCGGCGCGCCGTATCCATCAGCTTGCGCACCCGCTTCACGATCAGGATGTCGCCGGCCAGCCAGGCCCCGGACAGCGCCAGCAGGGTGATCACGGCCAGGCCGAGCAGGGACGTCATCTGCGCCTCGCGCGCGGCCGCGGTGATGTTCTCGACCGGCATTCCGATCGTCACCGTGTATTCCGACAGGGCCGGCCCACCCACCCGGGCGAAAGCGTGCAGGCGCTCGACCCCGTCCTCGCCCACCAGTAGCACAGGGCGCAGCGAAGGCTCGCGCATCGCCGCCAGCAGGGCCGGGCTGATCTTCTTGCCGAACCAGCGCTCGGGGTCGGGACGGCGCGTGATCAGGCGGCCATCGGCATCGGCCGTCTCCAGGATCGAACCGGGAGGCAGGTTGATGTCGTTGACGAAGGTGTCCAGCCCGGCCAGGTCCATTGCCGAGAACACCACTGCCACCACCTTGCCGCCGCGGTCGGTCACCGGATAGGTGAGGTTGATCGTGTGCCTGCGGATCACGCGCCCGAACACATAGTCGCTGGCGATGAAGCGGCGCTCGGCGATGGCGCGCCGGAAGTGGCGCCGGTCGCCCAGGTTCACCGGGTGCAGCATCGGCACCGCGCTGCACGTGACCTCGCCGTCCAGCCGGATCAGGCCGAAGTTGACATAGCCCTCGTTGCGGTCGAGGACATCGGCCAGCAGGGCATTGCAGCGCCCCGGAGGTCCCATCAGGTCGGGCACGCTGACCAGGTCCACCAGGATCTGGCGCGCCCGCTCCAGCGACTGCGCCTCGTTGGCGGCGGCCATGCCGGTCAGGCGCTGCAGGTTCTCCTCGGAAGCGCGGATCGCGGCCTGGCGCTCGCGCACGCCGCCCAGTACCGTCATGATGGCGATGGGAGTGATGGCCAGCGCGACCAGCAGCATCAGGCGGCTTCGCAGGCTGCGCAGGCTGTTCAGGCGCAGGCGCTGGAGGAAAGTAGTGATCGGCATCGGGCGGCTCGGCGTCCAGGAGGGCAGCGGGTTGTGCTTACGTTTCCTTATTGTACTAAACCGGGCTGTCCGCCGTCTCTCCCGCGTACCGACTGCGCCATATATGCCACAGCTCAATTGCTTGACACCTAAACTAATCGCGCATGTAAGATAGAGGATCACCTCGAGGGAGCAGGAATGAATATCGTGTGCGTGGGCGGCGGCCCGGCCGGCCTGTATTTCGGGCTCTTGATGAAGAAGCGCCATCCGGACTACGCCGTCACGGTCGTCGAGCGCAACCGTGCCAGCGACACCTTCGGCTGGGGCGTGGTGTTTTCCGACCAGACCCTGGGCCACCTTGCCGGCGCCGACGAGGAGAGCGCGCGCGCCATCCTGCAGTCCTTCAACCACTGGGACGCGATCGACGTGCATTTCAAGGGCCGCACGGTCAGTTCCGGTGGCCATGGCTTCTGCGGCATCGGCCGCAAGCGCCTGCTGAACATCCTGCAGGAGCGCGGCGCCGCCCTCGGCGTGCGCCTGGCGTTCGAGCACGAGGTGCGCGACGACGCGGCACTGGCGCGCCAATACGGCGCCGACCTGGTGGTCGCCTGCGACGGCGTCAACAGCGCCGTGCGCCAGCGCCATGCCGACGTGTTCCAGCCCGAGCTCGAGCAGCGCCATTGCCGCTTCGTCTGGCTCGGCACGCGCAGGAAGTTCGATGCGTTCACCTTCGCCTTCGAAGAGACCGAACACGGTTGGTTCCAGGCCCACGCCTACCAGTATGACGGCGATACCTCGACCTTCATCGTCGAGACGCCCGAGGAAACCTGGCGCGCCGCCGGCCTCGAAACGATGAGCCAGGAACAGGCGCTGGCCTTTTGCGAGCGCCTGTTCGCACGCTACCTGGACGGCCAGCCATTGATGGCCAACGCGTCCCACCTGCGCGGCTCGGCGATGTGGATCCGCTTCCCGCGCATCGCCTGCCGCCACTGGGTGCATCGCCTGCGCCTGGAGCAGGCGGGCGCGGTGCGCGAGGTGCCGGTGGTGCTGATGGGCGACGCCGCCCATACCGCCCACTTCTCGATCGGTTCAGGCACCAAGCTGGCGCTGGAGGATGCGATCGAACTGGCGCGCTGCCTGGACGATCCGGCGCTGCCGATGGACGCCGCGCTGGCGCGCTACGAGGAACTGCGCCGGGTCGAGGTGCTCAAGCTGCAGAGCGCCGCCCGCAACTCGATGGAATGGTTCGAGAACGTCCGCCGCTACACGGCGCTCGAGGCCGAGCAGTTCGCCTATTCGCTGCTCACGCGCAGCCAGCGCCTGTCGCACGAGAACCTGCGCCTGCGCGATCCGGACTATGTCGCCGGCTTCGAGCGCTGGTTCGCCGCGCGCGCCGCCGCCCAGGCCGGCCTGCCCGCGCCCCAGGATGCCACGCCGCCCATGTTCACACCATATAAAGTACGCGGCGTGCTGCTGAAGAACCGCGTGATCGTCTCGCCGATGGCGCAGTATTCGGCGGTGGAGGGCACCGTGGGCGACTTCCACCTGGCCCACCTGGGCGCGCGCGCGCTGGGCGGCGCGGCGCTGGTGATGGCCGAGATGACCTGCGTCTCGAGCGACGCACGCATCACGCCCGGCTGTCCCGGCCTGTACACGCCGGCGCACACGGCGGCCTGGCGCCGCATCGTCGACTTCGTGCACGCCAATAGCGACGCGAAGATCGGCGTGCAGCTGGGCCATGCCGGCGCCAAGGGATCGACCCGGCCAATGTGGGACGGCATCGACCTGCCGCTCGAGGAGGGCAACTGGCCGCTGGTGTCGGCTTCCGAACAGCAGTACCTGCAAGGGGTGTCGCAGCTGGCACGCGCGGCCACGCCGGACGACCTGGAACGCATCAGGGATGATTTCGTGCGCGCCACCCTGGCCGCGCGCGACGCCGGTTTCGACTGGCTGGAACTGCACTGCGCGCACGGCTACCTGCTGTCGAGCTTCATCTCGCCGCTGACCAACCGGCGCCAGGACGCCTATGGCGGCAGCCTGGAAAACCGCTGCCGCTACCCGCTGGAAGTGTTCGCGGCGATCCGCGCCGCCTGGCCGCAGGCGCTGCCGATCAGCGTGCGCCTGTCGGCCCACGACTGGGTCGAGGGCGGCATCACGCCCGACGACGCGGTGGCAATCGCGCGCCTGTTCAAGGCCGCCGGGGCCGACATGATCGACTGTTCCTCGGGCCAGGTCAGCAAGCAGGAAAAACCGGTGTACGGACGGATGTTCCAGACCCCCTTCGCCGACCGCATCCGCAACGAGGCCGGCATCCCGACCATCGCCGTCGGCGCGATCTACGAGGCCGACCACGTCAACGGTATCGTGTCGGCCGGGCGCGCCGACCTGTGCGCCGTCGCCCGTCCGCACCTGGCCAATCCGGCGTGGACGCTGAACGAAGCGGCGCGCATCGGCTACACAGGGGCCGCCTGGCCGCGCCAGTACCGCGCCGGCAAGCTTCAGCTCGAGCGCAACCTCGAGCGCGAGCGCCAGCTGCAGGCCGCCAGCAGCGGCTTGAGTCCGCAGCAACTGGCCGCACGCCTGCTGGAAGGCTGATCTTCATTTTTTCAGGAGCCAACGCATGCATTACCTACCGGGCCAGGCGCACGGGCTGCCGGGCAACCGCGCCAGCCTGGCCGACTACCAGGCCACCCACTTCCAGTTCGCCGTACGCGAGCGGGTGGCGACCATTCTTCTCGACCGGCCGGAGCGCAAGAACCCGCTCACCTTCGATTCCTACGCCGAGCTGCGCGCGCTGTTCCGGGCCCTGGCCTATGCCGACGACGTCAAGGCGGTGGTGCTCACCGGCGCCGGCGGGAACTTCTGTTCGGGCGGCGACGTGCACGAGATCATCGGGCCGCTGACCCGGCTCGACATGCCCGGCCTGCTGGCCTTCACGCGCATGACGGGCGAGCTGGTGAAGGCCATGCGCGCCTGTCCGCAGCCGATCGTGGCGAGCATCGACGGCGTCTGCGCCGGCGCCGGTGCGATCCTGGCGCTGGCGTCCGACATCCGCTACGGCACCGCGCGCAGCAAGACCGCCTTCCTGTTTACCCGGGTCGGCCTGGCCGGCTGCGACATGGGCGCCTGCGCGCTGCTGCCGCGCGTGATCGGCCAGGGCCGTGCGGCCGAGCTGCTCTACACGGGGCGCGCGCTGAAAGGCGAGGAAGCCGAACGCTGGGGCTTCTTCAACCGCCTGTGCGAGCCGGATACGGTGCTGGACGAGGCCCAGGCGTTTGCCGCCAGCCTGGCGAACGGCCCCACCTTCGCCCATGGCATGACCAAGAAGATGCTGCAGCAGGAGTGGAACATGGGCGTGGACGAAGCGATCGAGGCCGAGGCCCAGGCCCAGGCGATCTGCATGGCCACCAATGATTTCCACCGTGCCTACCACGCCTTCGTGGGCAAGGACACACCGCGCTTCGAGGGAGACTGAACATGTCCGGAGACGATTTCCTCGACCTGCCTTTCTTCGAGCCACGCCACCGCGCGCTGGTGGGGGAACTGGATGCCTGGGCAAGGGACAACACAGGACACGCGCACGGCGGCGACGTCGATGCCGCCTGCCGCGCCCTGGTGCGCACGCTCGGCGCCGGCGGCTGGCTGAACCACGCGATCGGCGGCGCGGGCCGCACGATCGACACCCGCGCCATCTGCCTGATCCGCGAAACCCTGGCGCGCCACGCCGGGCTGGCCGATTTCGCCTTTGCCATGCAGGGCCTGGGCAGCGGCGCGATCTCGCTGTTCGGCAGCGCCCGGCAGCAGGACGCCTGGCTGCCGCGGGTGGCCAGCGGCGCGGCGATCGCCGCCTTCGCGCTGTCCGAGCCGCAGGCCGGGTCCGACGTGGCGGCCATGCAGTGCGCCGCGCGCCTCGACGGCGACAGCTATGTGCTCGACGGCGAGAAGACCTGGATCTCGAACGGCGGCATCGCCGACTTCTACGTCGTGTTCGCGCGCACCGGCGACGGTGGCGGAGAAGGCGGGCGCGGTTCGCGTGGCATCTCGGCCTTCATCGTCGAGGCGGACACGCCCGGCTTCGAGATCGCCGAGCGGATCGCCGTGATCGCGCCGCACCCGCTGGCGCGCCTGCGCTTCGACGGCTGCCGGGTGCCGTTCGCCAACCGGATCGGCGAGGAAGGGCAGGGCTTCAAGGTCGCGATGGCGACCCTGGACGTGTTCCGTACCTCGGTGGCGGCGGCCAGCCTCGGTTTCGCCCGGCGCGCGCTCGACGAAGCCTTGCGCCGGGCGCGCGCGCGCGCCATGTTCGGCAAGACCCTGGCCGACTTCCAGCTGACCCAGGCCAGGCTGGCCCAGATGGCAACCGGCATCGACGCGGGGGCGCTGCTGACCTACCGCGCGGCCTGGATGCGCGACGCCGGCAAGCGGGTGACGAAGGAAGCCGCCATGGCCAAGCTCACCGCCACCGAGACCGCCCAGCAGGTGATCGACGCGGCGCTGCAGATGTTTGGCGGCCAGGGCGTGGTCAGCGGCGAGACGGTCGAGACGCTGTACCGGGAAATCCGCGCGCTGCGCATCTATGAAGGCGCGAGCGAGGTGCAGCTCCTGATCATCGCGCGCGAACTGCTGGCCGGGGAGGGCCGCTGATGGACATCCTGCAACCGGCGCACTGGGTGCGCCCCAAGGGGTATGCGAACGGCGTGGCCGCGCGTGGCCGCCAGATCTACGTGAGCGGCATGATCGGCTGGGATGCGCAAGGGGTGTTCCAGACCGACGACTTCGCCGGCCAGGCGCGCCAGGCGCTGGAGAACGTGGTGGCGGTGCTGGCCGAGGCTGGCGCCGGCCCGCAGCACATCGTGCGCATGACCTGGTATGTGCTCGACCGCGCCGAATACCTGGGCGCCGGCGCCGCCCTGGGCGCGGCCTACCGCGACGTGATCGGGCGCCACTACCCGGCCATGAGCGCGGTGCAGGTGGCGGCGCTGATGGAGGAGCGGGCCCGGGTCGAGATCGAGGTGACGGCGGTGGTGCCCGACTGACCCGGCGGCCTGCCGGCAAAGCCATGCAGGGTGAATTGCAAGGTGGGCCGCGCGGCCGTATGCTCGCGGCTTGCCTGCCTTACCGTTCACCTGAAAGCTTGTTCACATGCGCCTGACGATTCCCGCCCGGCATGTCATGGCCTGGTCCGTGGCATGCGCCATTGCTAGCCCAGGGGCCTGGGCGACGCCTCCGGCCCAGGTCTTCATCGACCGTGGCGAACTGCATTACGTCGGCCCGCTGTCCGCGGAGGCGAACCGGCGCGCCTTTGCGCTGTACGAGGATGGGCAGGACAAGCCGCGCATCCTGTCGATCCGCAGCAGCGGCGGGCCGACCGGCCCCGGAATGGAACTGGGCCGCTGGGTGCGCGCACGGGGCCTGGACGTGAAGGTGATGGAATATTGCATGTCGTCCTGCGCCAACTATGTGTTCACCGCCGCCCCGCGCAGGGTGGTCAGCAATTTCGCGGTGGTCGCCTACCACGGTGGCTTGAGCAGCACGGGCTTTGCGCTCGACGACGGGCAGGAAGCGATGCTGCAAGCCTTGCCCGCCGAGCAGCGCGCGCCGGCCCGCGAGAGGCTGCTCGCGACCCTGCTCGACACGCTCAAGCCGCAAGCCGAAGCGGAGCGCCAGTTCTTTGCCGAGATCGGGGTGCAGCAGCGCATCACCACCTTCGGGCAGGAGAGTCGCAATGCACAGTACCAGCGTCCGGATTCGATCGGCTGGACCTATTCGGTGGACGACTTCGCCAGGCTCGGCGTCGGCCCGATCCGCGTGGTGAACCCACCCTGGCGCCCGGGCTTCGTCAACGCGAGCACCCCGGTCACCCTGCTCAAGCTGGACTAGCGCAGCATGCGGATTCGCGAGGCAGACAACGGGGACGCCGACAGCATCGCCGAACTGGTCGGGCAGCTGGGCTACGCCAACGAAGCCGGACAAGTACGGGAACAGTTGCGCGCCCTGCGCGTGCCGGCGTCGGGCGAGGCCTTCGTCGCCGAGGACGTGGGCAAGGTCCTCGGGCTGGCGGTGGTGCATACGATCAAGCCCTTGCATGTGCCGGCGCGCTGGGCGCTGCTCTCGGCGCTGGTCGTCGATGCCGGATGCCGCAGCGCCGGCGTCGGCGCGCGCCTGCTGGCCGCCGCCGAGCACTATGCGGTGACCCAGGGCTGCGCGCAACTCGAATTGTCCAGCAATAGCGCGCGCACCCGGGCCCATGGCTTCTATGAACGTCACGGCTATCGGGAAAAGCGCCGGCGTTTCGTCAAGCAGCTTGCATCGCGTGCCGGCGCCGCAGCCTGAGTCCGTGGCGCGCACGCGGGCCCGGGCCCGGGCCGCATGGCCGGTCTGCTACACTGCCTCGTTCATTCACCCAGCCTCGTCACCGCATTGATCCCGACTCCAGCCCCCGAGGGCCTGCCGCCCGTGCTTGCCGGTCCCTTGCTGCGCCGCCTCGAGCCGGGCCGGCTCGTGCTCTGGCTGGTCGGCAGCGCGCCGCTCGACCTGAGCCTGGTGCTGGCGCCGCAGGACGGCGCGGAACGCCGGCTCGCGCTCGACGCAAGCCACTGCCGCGTCGTGCGCATCGGGCGCCACGCCTGCGTGCACCTGATCGACGTCGCGCTGCCCGAGCCGCTGCCGCAGGACACCCTGGTCGGCTACGACCTGCTGGTCCGGCACGCCGACGGCAGCGAGGCCGGCATCGCGCAGTGGGCGCCGCACCTGCTGCATGCCGGCGCGGCGCGGCCGAACCTGGTGCTGCGCAGCCGCAGCGACAACATCCTGTTCGGTTCCTGCCGCAAGCCGCACCATCCCGCGCCCGACGGCATGGCGCGCGCCGACGCGCTGGTGGCCGAACACGCGCGCCACCCCGGACAGGCCGGCGAACGGCCGGCCTTCCTGATGCTGTGCGGCGACCAGGTCTATGCCGACGACGTGGCCGGCCCCATGCTGGCGGCGATCCACGCGCTGGTCCAGCGCCTGGGACTGTACGCCGAATGCCTGGAAGGCGCGGTGGTCGCGGACAGCGAGGCGCTGTACCGCCATCCGGCCAGCTACTACCGGCGCGAAGAGCTGCTGCCGGCGGTCCGGTCCAACAATCTGCTGCGCGAGCGCTTCTTCGGTGGCAGCGAAAAGCCGATTTTCACCACGGCGAATGCGCACAACCACCTGGTGACCCTGGCCGAAGTGATGGCCATGTACCTGCTGGCCTGGTCGCCGGTGCCCTGGCAGTTGGTGGAGGATGCGCCGATGCCGCCGCCCGCGCTGGCGCTCGCGCCGAAGCACGTGCAGCGCTGGCAGCGCGAAGCGCAGGCCCTGGCGGGCTTCCGGCGCGACCTGCCGCGCACGGCACGCCTGATGGCGCACGTGCAGACCCTGATGATCTTCGACGACCACGACATCACCGACGACTGGAACCTGGCGGCCAGCTGGGAAGCCACGGCCTACGGCCACCCGTTCTCGCGCCGCATCGTCGGCAACGCGCTGGTCGCCTACATGCTGTGCCAGGGCTGGGGCAACCGGCCCGAGGTGTTTGGTGCGGCGCTCGACGAGCTGGCGGCGCTGGCCGCCGGCGCCGATGCCGACAACCGGCTCGACCCCGGGGCGCAGGATGCGCTGATCACTCGCCTGCTGTCCTTCCGCCACTGGGACTTCGTGCTGCGAACGGCGCCCACGGTCATCGTGCTCGATACCCGCACGCGGCGCTGGCGCAACCGGCGCCGGCCCGACTACCCCTCGGGCCTGATGGACTGGGAAGCGCTGACCGCGCTGCAGCACGAACTGCTGGACGAAACGGCCGCCGTCATCGTCTCGGCGGCGCCGATGTTCGGGCTCAAGCTGATCGAGGTGGTGCAAAGGATCGCCACCTTCGCCGGCATGGCCCTGACCGTGGACGCCGAGAACTGGATGGCGCACCGGGGCGCGGCCAGCAGCATGCTCAACATCTTCCGCCATTCGCGCACCCCCGGTAACTACGTGGTGTTGTCGGGCGACGTGCACTATTCCTTCGCCTACGATGTGGAAGTGCGCGAAGCCGATGCACCCGGGCACGCGCCGCATGTCTGGCAGATCACCAGCAGCGGCATCAAGAACGAGTTCCCGCGTCGCCTGCTCGATTGGTTCGACCGCCTCAACCGCTGGCTGTACGCGCCGCGCTCGCCGCTGAACTGGTTCACCCAGCGCCGCGACCTCGCGCTCACGCCCTATTTGCCGGACCGGCGCCAGCATGGCGAGCGGGTCTGGAACGGCGCCGGCATCGGCCAGGTATGGCTCGATGCGCAGGGACGGCCGCTGCGCATCGTGCAGCACAATGCCGACGGTCGGCCCGCGACCCGCTTCCTGGCGCCGGAACAGGAAGCGTCGCCCGCCGCGGCCGCCGGGCAGCCCTTCACGAAACGCTGATGGCCGGCCGCCGCCCGGGCGCCGGGCCGTGCGCATTTCTGGTACGGTGCAGCCAACGGCAACCGATGGAGGCAGCATGAACAAGCAGATCGTACGCGTGATCGAGAAACTCGAGGATGCCGAGCGCGCGCGCCAGGCATTGCTGGACGCCGGTTTCGACCGGGACGGTATCGAGATCAGCCATACCGGCGACGAAGCCGGTCCCGCGGAAGCGAATTTCACGGTGGGCGACTCGCCCGCCGTCAAGGGCGGCACCGACTACAAGGATGTGTACACGCCGGGACTGGAGATTGGCAAGTGCGTGATCACGATCACGGCCGACGAGGCGCGGCTGGACAAGGCGGCGTCGATCCTCGACTACCACGGCGCCCAGGACAACGACCCCGCCCACCGCCACTGAGAGGGCGGCGGGGCGGGTGCGGCGGAGGTGCTAGCTCCAGCTCAGGTCGGTCTTGGCGAGCGGTAGCTGGCGCACCCGCTTGCCGGTCGCGGCGAAGATCGCATTGCAGACCGCTGGCGCGAGCGGCGGCAGGGCCGGTTCGCCCAGGCCCGTCACCGGATTGTCGGTCAGGATGAAGTGGGTCTCGATCTTCGTCGGCGTATCCGGCATGCGCAGCAGGCCGTAGTCGTGGAAGTTGCTCTGCACGATGCGGCCGTTCTGGATGTCCAGTTCGGGGAACATCATGGTCGACAGGCCGTCGATCACCGAGCCTTCGACCTGGTGTTCGGCGCCCGACAGGTTGACGATCTGCGACCCGACATCGGCCGCCACCACCACCCGGTCCACCTTCATCCGGCCGTCGCGCGACACCGTGACCTCGGCCACCTGCGCCACATAGCCACGGTGGCTGAAATGGAAGGCGATTCCCTGGCCCTGGCCGCGCGGGAAGGTCTTCTTGCCCCAGCCGGCCCGGCGCGCCACCTCGACCAGTACGTGGCGCGTGCGCTTGACGTCGTAGGGCAGGCCGGGCCGCGACAGGCCGCGTTCGCTGCTGGCCGGCACCAGGTCCTTGTTGCCCAGCAGTTCAAGGCGGAATTCCAGCGGATCGCGTCCGCCCGCATGCGCCAGCTCGTCGATGAAGCTGTGCAGCACCCAGGAGAACACGCAGCTGCCCGGCGCCCGCCATGGCCCCATCGGGACCCGGCATTCGAGCAGGGTCTGCTCGAACAGGCAGTTGTCGATCCAGCGCCCCGGGAACTCGTCGGCCGACAGGCTGCCGCCGCTGCCCGGCTGCAGCACGCTTTTCCCGTCGCGCTCGACGCGGTTGGCGAAGCTGACGAAGTGGTTGTGCCAGGCCAGCGCCTTGCCGCTGGCATCGACGCCGCCGCGCAGGAAGTGGAAGCCGCCCGGGCGGAAGTGGTCGTGCTGGAGGTCGTCCTCGCGGGTCCAGGTCAGCTTGACCGGTGCCGACAGCCTGCGCGCGATGGCCGTCGCCTCGACGATGAAGTCCGAGCTCAGGCGCCGGCCGAAGCCGCCGCCACTGCGGACGATGTGCAGCTGGACCTGTTCCTTCGGGATGCCGAAGGTGGACGCCACCAGGGCCTGGCCGGCGCCCGGATTCTGGGTCGGGGCCCAGAGTTCGAGCACGCCGTCCGCGCGCATCCAGGCGGTGCAGTTCTGCGGTTCCATGCTGGCGTGCGAGATGAAGGGGTAGCTGTAGGCCGCTTCCACCACCTTCGCCGCCTTGGCGAGCGCGGCCGGCACGTCGCCGTCCCGGCGCACGGTGGCGGCGCCCGGCCCCTTGGCGGCGGCCTGGGCCTGGGCGGTGAAGCCGCCCCAGCTGTGCGCCGCGCCTTCGCCTTCGTCCCACACCACCTGCAGGGCGCTGCGCGCGCGCAGCGCGGCCCAGGTCGAGGTGGCGACGATCGCCACGCCAGGGCGCAGCCCGTTCAGGTTACTTGTGCCTTCAACGATGAAGGCGTCGCGCACGCCTGGCATGGCTTTCACCGCGTCCAGATTGGCGCTCACCGGCTTGCCGCCGAACACCGGACACTTCGCATACACGGCGTACAGCATGCCCGGCAGGCGCACGTCGATGCCGAACAGCGGACGGCCGGCCACGATGGCGGCATTGTCGACGCCGCCGATGCGCTTGCCGAGCAGGCGGTAGGCCGACGGGTCCTTCAATACCACCGCCTGCGGGTCGGGCAACGGCAGGGTGGATGCCTTCTCCACCAGCGCGCCATAGCCCAGGCGCCGTCCACTCGGACCGTGGATGACGGCCCCTTCCGCGGCGCGGCACTCGGCCACCGGCACGCCCCAGGTCGCCGCCGCCGCTTGCACCAGGATGGTGCGTGCGGTCGCGCCCAGGCGGTGGAAGTTCTCGTAGTTGGTGGGGGTCGAGGTGGAACCGCCCGCGCCCTGCGGGCCGTAGCGGGCCGTGTCGAGGTCGCCCTGGACCACCTGCACGTCCTTCCATGCGACGTCGAGCTGTTCCGCGATGACCATCGGCAGCGAGGTCTTGATGCCCTGGCCGATCTCGGGCTGCTTCGACACCAGGGTCACGCGGCCGTCGCGGCCGATGCGGATGAAGGCGTTCGGGCTGAACGCCGGCGCGGCCGCGCGTTCGCCCGCCGCCAGCACGCCTTCGGCCGACATCCCGAGCAGGAGGGCGCCGCCGGCGGCGCTGCTGCGCAGGAAGCGGCGCCGGGAAGGAGAGCGGGGGGCGTTCATTGCTTGCCCTTTCCCGGCGCGGCAGGCTTGGCCGTCCTGCCCCTGGCGGCGATCTCGGCCGCGCGGTGGATGCCGGCGCGGATCCGGGTATAGGTGGCGCAGCGGCACAGGTTGCTCGCCATCGCCGCGTCGATCTGGGCGTCGGTCGGTGCCGGATGCTGCTTCAGGAGCTGGCAGGCGCTCATGATCTGGCCCGCCTGGCAGTAGCCGCACTGGGGCACGTCGAGCTCCTGCCAGGCCAGCTGCAGCGGATGGCTGGCCTGCGGGTCCAGGCCTTCGATGGTAGTGATCTTTTGCCGGCCCAGGCTGGAGACCGGGGTCAGGCAGGCGCGCGCCGGTACGCCGTCGAGGTGCACGGTACAGGCGCCGCACTGGCCCAGGCCGCAGCCGTACTTGGTGCCGACCAGGCCCAGGCTGTCGCGCAGGGCCCACAGCAGTGGCGTGTCGGGTTCGACCTCGACGGTCTGCGCCTTGCCGTTGATGTGCAGCGTGTATTGACTCATGAAGGGAACACCTCGTCGATGGCGGAAAGGGCCGGCGCGCGGCCGGAGCACCCGCCATGCTAATCGAATCGCGCGCGCTCAACAATATTTCGTATTTCTATACAGCACGAGACAATGTAAGTACGTAGACTATGTAATACTTTGTCGTCTTCCTGAACTGCGTCTTCACTTTCATGACCCAACCCGGTCCCCGCCTGCCATCGGCGAGTCTGAAGCTGCGGCTGGCCTCGGTGGCAGCTTTGCTCGTATTCGCGACCACCCTGCTGGTGACCCTGTCCACGCTGTCGGTCGCGGAACGCGACATGAAGTCGGTGATCGGCGGCCAGCAATACACGCTGCTGTCGGGCGCGGCTTCGTTCATGGACGACCGGCTGGCCGCCCGCCGCGCCCAGGTGGAAGCACTGGCCGGCGCCATTCCGGCCGCGCTGCGCACCGACTGGGCAGGCTTGCAGCCCTTCCTGGAGCGCCAGACGCGCCTGTGGGAGGCGGACGAATACCTGAACATCGTCGTGTTCGACGGCGCCGGCGAAATGCAGCTGTCGCTGCAGCCGCTGCCGGGCCTGAAAACGCTGAACGCGCGCGGCAGGGACTACTTCGACCGCGCGCTGGCTACGGGCAAGGGGGTGATCTCGCGCCCGATCCGCAGCCGCCTGACGAATAACCTGATCGTCGTCATCAGCGCGCCGGTGACCGACGAGGCGGGCAAGGTGGTCGCGGTGCTGACCGGCAGCGTGGACCTGCGCGGCTCCGGCTTCCTGCGCCAGGTTTCCACCCTGAAGCCCGGCAAGACCGGCTACCTGTTCCTGATGACTTCCGATGGCGTTCTCATCGACCATCCGGATGCCTCGCGCCTGTTCCAGCATGTAGGGCAACGGCCCGGCATCAACCTCGGCACCGAGCGTGCGCTGGCCGGCTTCGAAGGCTGGCTGGAAGCGCGCAGCAAGGATGGCTCCGACGCGATCTATGCCTACAAGCGCCTGCGCACCACTGGCTGGATCCTCGCGGCGCGCTATCCGAGCGCGGAAGCCTTCGCCCCGCTCGAGGCGATGCGGCGCAACGCCTTCTTCAGCGCCGGCGCACTGGCGCTGGCGGCCGGCCTGCTGGCCTGGGCGGTCGTGTACCGCCTGCTGGGACCGCTGCACGACCTGCGCGAGAACGTGGCCGCGATCCGGCTCGACGGCGCCGGCATCGACGTGCTGCGCGACGGCGGCAAGGACGAGATCGGCGAGCTGGCGCGCGCCTTCCACGCCCTGATGGCCGAGCGCGAGCACGCCGAGTACGAGCGCGCCGCCAGCGAGCGCCGGCTGCGCACCATCACCGACAACCTGCCGGTGCTGATTTCCTACATCGATCTTGAACAGCGTTTCCGCTTCGGCAACGCGACCTTCGAAAAATGGTTCGGGGTGACGCCGGACACCCTGGTGGGCATGTCGCTTGCCGAGCTGCTGGGCGCCCAGGCCGCGGCCGAGATCGGTCCACACCTCGCGCAGGCCTTCAGCGGCGAGGCCGTGACCCACGAGGTCAGCCTGGCGCTGCGCGGCGAGAACCGCATCCTGCAGGCCACCTACATCCCCGACCACCAGCCCGGCGACGGTGTGGCCGGCGTGTATTCGCTGGTGCACGACATGACCCACGTGAAGGAAGTCGAGGAGCAGCTGCTGCAGCTGGCCCGGATCGACAGCCTGACCGGCATCGCCAACCGCCGCATGTTCGGCGAGACCCTGCACCATGCGCTCGACCGGGCGCGCCGCAGCGGCAAGCCGCTGGCCCTGGCCTACCTCGACATCGACCACTTCAAGAAGATCAACGACACTTACGGGCATGGCGTGGGCGACGAGGTGCTGAAGGAATTCGCGCACCGTCTCTGCGCAGGCGTGCGCGCCACCGACACCCCGGCCCGGCTCTCGGGCGACGAGTTCGTCGTGATCCTGGAGGAGATCGGCAGCCGCGCCGAGGCCGAGCGCATTGCCGCCAAGATCGTGGACGGCATGCGCGTGCCCTTCATCACCAGCGCCGGCCCGGTGCGGGTCTCGACCAGCGTCGGGGTCGCATTGTCGCAGCCGCGCCAGGCCCAGGAGGCGCTGCTGGTCGCGGCCGACAGCGCGCTGTATGCGGCCAAGGGCCAGGGCCGCAACGGCTACGTCTTTTTCGAAGGCTGAGCGGGCTACAGGCCCTGCGGATAGGTTTCGGGCGGCTCGCCCGAATGCCAGCCGCTGGTGGCGTCGAGCGGCGTCACCGCGCTGGTGCGGTCGATGTGGATCACGGCGTCGAACTGCTGCGGCAGCCGGGCCATGAAGTAGTGGCTCTGGCGCTCGCTGCGCGGCAGGTACAGCACGCCGATGGCGCGCTCCAGCCGCTCTTCCATCAGCAGGTCGCGCGCCGCTCCGGGCGTGCGCAGGGGCAGGAAGAAACGCGCGATGCCGACCTCGTGCAGCAGGTGCTCATAGCTGCCGGGCATGCCCGGGCGCACATGCTTGTGCAGGGCCGGACCGTCCCACTCCGAGGCGGCGGTGACCCGGCCGTCGTAGGTGGTAAAGCCGATCAGGCAGGCGTCCTGGCCGTAGGCCTTGCGCGCCAGTTCGCCCACGTTCCATTCGCCCTGGCGTCCGATCTCGGTGGCGCGCGCGTCGCCGATGTGCGAGTTGTGCTCCCACACGACGATCCGGGCCGGCTTGCCGTCGCGCGACAGGTGGCGCGCGAGCGCATCGAGGGTCTCGGCCATGTGGCTGTCGCGCAGGTTCCACGACGAGACGCGGCCGCGGAACATGGTGCGGTAATACTCTTCGGCGTTGCGGACCAGGCGCGCGTTCTGCTGGGCGTGGAAGTAGGCGTCCTCGGCGCAGGCGCCATCGGCCTGGATGTAGTCGAAGGCGCGCTGCTGCAGTTCCTGGAGCGCGGCCTGCACGCCCTGCTGGCAGGATTCGGACAGGCCGACGCCGGTGGCATAGCCATAGTGCTGGCTGTCCTCGCCGTAGTGGTCGAAGCAGGCGTAGCGGCGCCGGGTTTCCTGGGCCGCCGCCGGATCGACCGCTTCCAGGTAGCGCAGCACTTCCTGGATCGAGGTAAACAGGCTGTACAGGTCGAGGCCGTAGAAGCCGGCGCTGGCCGCGGGCGCCGCGTCGTTGCGGGCGCGCAGCCATTCCACGAAGCGCAGCACCGAGGTGTTGCGCCACATCCAGGCTGGGAAGCGCTCGAAGCCGGCCAGGGCGGTGCGGGCGTCCGGGTCCGTGCCTTCGCCGCGCACGTAGCGGTTGACGCGCCAGGCATCGGGCCAGTCGGCCTCGACGGCCACCGCCGTGAAACCCTTTTCCTCGATCAGGCGCTGGGTGATGCGGGCGCGCTCGTCGTAGAACTCGGCGCTGCCGTGGGTGGCCTCGCCGAGCAGCACGAAGCGGGCATCGCCCACCAGGTCGAGAAGCGGGTCGTAGTCGGACGCGGCGCCCGTCAGCGGATGGGCCGCCGCCCGCAGTATGGCGCTGTCGCGGTCGGTGCGGATGGCCATGGCGCTCTTCCTGCTTGCGTCGACTCAGTGCAGGTAGCGCCCGCCGGCGGCATCGTCCGGCGCGGCCGGCGGCGCGGCGCCGTGCCGCTGCGCTTCCGGCTGCGTCTGCGGGGTCGACGGCGTGCCGGTCGTGACGGGCATGGCGGGCATGCCCTCCGTGGCGCGCGTGCTGCCCGTGGGTTTCATGCGGCCGATGTTGTCGGTGACGCGGTAGGTCCGGTTGCGCGTGGCCTGCATCAGCAGGGCCAGTGCCGCGAGGCCGACCAGCAGGCCGGCGGGCGAGCGGCGCATCAGGCCAAGCAGGCCCAGCATCCCGCCGCCGACCAGGGCCGGGTGCGGGGCATCGCCGTGCCAGTCTGCGGCGCCATCGCGCGCATGCGCGTGGCCGTAGGTCTGGCTGGGGCTGCGCTGCCCGCCCAGGCCGCGCAGCCAGGCGCCCAGTCCGCCGCCTGCCCGGCTGCCCCTGTCGTAGTCGGGACTGGCCGCATAGCTGTTGTGGCTTGCCGCCGCGTGACTGGCGCCGCTTTCCTGGCGCAGGCGCCGGGTGGCATCCGCACCCCGTTCGGCGGCCTCGTGCGCGTCGTGGCGGGCCCGGTCGGCGCTGCGTGACAGCGCGTCCGTGGCGCTGTCCTTCAGGTCGGCCAGGCGGTCGCCGGCCTGGTGCAGGACATGGTCGACCGAGGCGCCGGTACGGGCCCCGGCGCTGCGCAGCGCCGACAGGGCCCGCGCCCGGCGCGCGGCGCCGCGCTCGGGGTCGAGCAGGTACATCATCAGCGCGCCGCCCGCGACTGCGCCTATCCACTTGCCCACATAACCCACGTCGGTGCCGGTCTCGGTTGGTATCGGTTTCATGTCTGCTCCTTTCTGTTGTCCTGGTATGGCTGGCGGACCGCGGGCGCTGCCCATGCCTGCGCCAGCAGGTCCTGCACTTCTTCGTCCTCGGTCTGCCCGAAGGCGCGGTAATACTGGCCGACCGCCTGGAAGCGGGGCGGGGCGAGCGGACAGACCAGCTCGTCGACTCGCTGCGCGAGCCGCGCGAGCGTGTCGGGCGCGCCCACCGGCGCCGCCACCACCAGCCGCGCCACCTGCTGGCGCCGCACCACCTGGACCGCCGCCAGCATGCTGGCCCCGGTCGCGATGCCGTCGTCGACCAGGATCACGCAACGCCCCGCCAGCACCGGCGGCGGGCGCCCTCCGCGGTAGAGGCGCTCGCGCCGGCCGAGTTCGGCCAGCTCGCGCGCGCTCACGCGCTCGACCTGTTCCTGGGTGACGCCCATCAGGCCCGGCACGCCCGGCTGCAGCACGCGCACGCCGCCGCTGCCGATCGCGCCCATGGCGAATTCCTCATGCCCGGGCAAGCCCAGCTTGCGCACCAGCAGGATGTCGAGTTCCGCACCGAGCGCCCGGGCCACCGGGAACGCCACCGGGACGCCGCCGCGCGGCAGGGCCAGCACGATCAGTGCGGGCTGGCCGGCATAGTGGCGCAGGTGGCGCGCCAGCTGGCGGCCGGCATGGGCGCGGTCCTTGTAGCCTTCGGTATCCAGCATGGTGTGGCGACTACTCTGCAAACGGTGATGCAACGACAAAACGTCCGCGCCGCGCGGCGGCGGGCGCCGCAACGCGGTAGGCGGACCATGGAAGCGACGAGCGCTTGCTACTGGATGGTCAGGCGGCGTGCTTCAGTGCCCTGCTTTTTGGGCAGGCTCAGCTGCAGTACGCCGTTCTCGAGCCGCGCCTGCGCCGCACCGTCGTCGACTTCGGTGGGCAGGGCGAAGCTGCGCATGAACCTGCGTGCGGTGCGTTCAGCATACACCACGGTCTCGCCCTCGCGGCGTTCGTTTGCCCCGTGGCATTCCGCCTCGATGGTGATGCGCTGGCCGTCCACCGAGACCTTGACGTCTTCCTTGTCGACGCCGGGCAGCTCGGCCTGGATTTCATAGGTCTTGTCGGTCTCGCGCACGTCGAGGCGCGGCGTGGCGGCGCCATCCCCGGGCCAGGCTCCGCCTTCGGCGACGGGCGCGAAGAAATCCTGGAACATGCTCTCGACCATGCGTCCGAACTGGTCCTCGACCGAGCCCGGACGGTAGGCCGGAAGCGCGCTATGGCTTCGTCTGACGAGATTCATGATGGCCTCCATGGATGAACATCGGGATCGCCGGCGGGTGCCGGCAGTTCATTTATAGGCAAGGAAGGGGCGGTTTTCAAGCGCCCCGGAGCGCAGGTGCGGGACTCAGCGCACGTCGAGCAGTTCGACGTCGAAGATCAGGTTGGCGTTCGGCGGAATCGGGCCGGCGCCGCCGGCCCCGTAGCCCATCGCGGGCGGCAGGATCAGGGTGCGCTTGCCGCCCACCTTCATGCCCTGCACGCCTTCGTCCCAGCCGGGAATGACCTGGCCGCCGCCGACCTGGAAGCTGAACGGCGAACGGCCGCGCGAGGAATCGAACTCGGCCCCGTGCTGGGCGGGCGCGGCCGGGTCGTAGAGCCAGCCCGTGTAGTGCACCACGGCGGTGGAGCCGGCCACGGCTTCCTTGCCCGTACCGACCTGGGCATCGATCTTCTGGAAGGCCACCGCCGGTCCTTCGGCCTGGGCCGTGGCGGGGGCGGCCGTGGAGGTGGAGGCCGCCGGAGGCGCGTCGTTGCGCTTGCAGGCGGTGGCGGAAAGGGTCAGCGCGAGGCCGAGCAGGCAGTTGCGGAGCAGTTGGCTCATGTGGTCATTCATGTGGTTCATCCAAGGAGACGGCGGTGGAAACGCAGGTGGTCTTCGACAAAGGTCGAAATGAAGTAATAGCCGTGGTCGTAGCCGGCATGGCGGCGCAGGCTCAGGGGTTGGCCGGCGCGCGCGCAGGCCTGTTCGAAGGCTTCCGGATACAGCTGTTCGGCAAGGAACTTGTCGTCCTGTCCCTGGTCGATCAGGATGCCGCCGGGGAAGGGCGCGCCCGCCATGTCGTTCATCAGCTCGGTGGCGTCATACTGGCGCCAGGCCGCCTGGTCGGGGCCGAGATAGCCGCCGAAGGCCTTCTGGCCCCAGGGGGCGCGGATCGGCGCCGCAATCGGCGCGAAGGCCGAAACCGAGCGGAACAGCTCAGGGTTGCGCAGGGCGATCATCAGCGCGCCGTGGCCGCCCATCGAGTGGCCGAAGATGCCGACCCTGGCCGGATCGGCCGGCAGCATGGCCAGCACCAGTTCGCGCAATTCCAGGATGTGGCTGTACATGCGGTAATGGCGGGCCCAGGGTTCCTGCACGGCGTCGACATAGAAGCCGGCGCCGGCGCCGAAATCCCAGCTGTCGGTTTCGCCCGCCACACCGGCGCCGCGCGGGCTGGTGTCGGGGGCGACCAGGATCAGGCCTTCCTGCGCCGCCACCCGCTGCGCGCCGGCCTTGGTCATGAAGGTCTCTTCGGTGCAGGTCAGGCCGGCCAGGTAGAACAGCACCGGCAGGCGCTTGCCTTCGGCACCGGGTGGCAGGTAGACCGAAAAACGCATCGGCAGGCCGATCGCCTGCGAGTCGGCGCGGTAGAAGCGCTGCACGCCGCCGAAACAGGCGTGTTCGTTGAGGAGTTCGGGCATGGGCTCGTCAAGAAGTGGAGAATGCCGCAAGTATGCCTTGCCGCGCGCCGCCTTGCCAGTCTGCTCACACGAAGCCGAGCGCGCCCAGCAGGGCCCCGGCGCCAAGCAGCCACAGCAGATGAACGCGGGTGCGCCAGAGCACCAGGCAGCTCAGGGCCGCCAGCAGCCAGAACGGCCAGGCGCGCTCGAGTCCGGTGCCGGCCAGCATCCAGCTGGTGGCCAGCAGCATGCCGATCACGACCGGCGCCATGCCGAGCCGGAAGGCGCGCACCGCGCGCAGTTCCCGGTTGCGGTGGCCCCACTGCGCCACCAGGTAGGTCAACACGGAAGAGGGCAGCAGGATGCCGAGCATGGTGAGCGCCACGCCGGCCAGGGCGGCGCCGATGCTGCCCGTGTTCATGCCCAGCTGCCAGCCCAGCAGGGCCACGAACAGCACGTTCGGTCCCGGCGCCGCCTGTCCTAGCGCGATCGCATCGCTGAACCGTGCCTGGCTCAGCCAGGCCCGGTCCGCGACCAGGTAGCGCTGCATGTCGGCGCTGGTGGAAATCGCGCCACCAAACGAAAGCATCGACAGCATCAGGAAATGCAAAACAGGGCCAGCCAGTCGTGCCAGCCGAGCACCAGGCTGGAACGAAGAGCGGACGCCGCGGCTGTCATGGCCGCAGGCGGCGCCAGGCCAGCACGCAGCCGAGTCCGCCCAAGGCGGACAGTACCCAGGCCAGCGGCAGCCGCAGCCAGGCCAGCAGCACGAACACGGTGGCGGCGATGGCGGCCGACCACGGCAAGGGGAGCGGATTCCTGGCCAGTGCCGCGCACAGCCTGAAGCCGGCGGCGGCGATCAGTCCGCTCGATACCGCCGCCATGCCGCGCAGGGCGCTGGCCAGCGCCGGATCGGACGCGTGGCGCGCATGCAGGGTAGCCAGGGCCAGCACCAGCACCAGCGGCAGCGCCAGCAGGCCGGCCATGGCGCTCAGGGCGCCGCCCAGCCCGAACCAGCGGGCGCCGAGCATCATGGCCAGGTTGACGACGTTCGGACCGGCAGGATCTGGGCCACTGCCCAGTCTTCGATGAATTCGTCGGGCGTCAGCCAGCGCTTGCGCTCGACCAGCTCGCGCTGCACGACGGCCAGCACGCCGCCGAAGCCCTGCAGGGCCAGCAGGGTGAAGGACAGGAACAGGTCGGTGCGCGAGGCCGGACCCGGCCGGCCGGCTTCCTGCCCACGCATGGACCTGCCTCAGCCGCCGCCGATGCCGCGCATGACCTTGCCGCTGCCGCCGCAGTTTGGGCAGGGTTTGCCGTCGACCTTGCCGCTGCCGGCACAGTCTTCGCAAACGTCTTCGCCAGCACCCGGGGTGCCGGGTTGCGCTTCGTCGCCGGGGTTCAGTTCGGGGTCGGGATGGATGCTCATGGAGTCCTCGCAATGGTGGGTGCGCAGCCATTGTAGGCGGCGCCGGCGCGGCGCGGCGCAGCGCTGGATGGCCTGCGAGCCGCCGCGGTTTATGCACAAAAATTTCCAAAAAATAATTTTGTGCCCGCGTGCCGACAATTCACCGGCGACGCACGTAAGCCCTTGATTTATGAGGCTATCGAGGCTGCCTTCCCAATAGGCAAATTGTTGAAAGCCGCACGGATGGCCGCATGCGCCATGTCAAGCCCCCGCTTTTCCACATACTTATTCACAGACTTTGTGGATATCCGGAAAACTTTTTACGGATGAAGTACTTAGCCGGACATGTGCATGTACTTCATGACATGATTGCCAGCAAGTCAGCATGGAGACGGACTTCGCAATCGTGCGCGGGCTTGCAAAACGCAGGATTTGGTCTTGCGCAAGCCTACTGGATAAATGTACAGTATGGCATTTCCAGTTCACCGCTCCCTGGTCCCGTTCTCCCATGCCCGCCGTACCCGATGCCATTGCCGTCCCGCCCAGCGACGACCCGTTCGCCAGCCTGAATGCGGGGCAGCGCGCCGCTGTCGAACACGATATCGGCGCGGCCAGCGTGCGGCCCCTGCTGGTCGTGGCGGGTGCCGGTTCAGGCAAGACCAATACCCTGGCGCACCGCGTCGCGCGCCTGATCCAGTCCGGTGCCGACCCGCAGCGCATCCTGCTGCTCACCTTTTCGCGGCGCGCGGCGGGAGAGCTGTCGCAGCGCGCCAGCGGCGTGCTGCAGCGCCTGTTCGGCGGGGGCGGCGCCCACGGCCAGCTGACACTGCCCTGGGCCGGCACCTTCCACGCGATCGGTGCCCGCCTGCTGCGCGAATACGCGGGCAGCATCGGCCTCGACCCGTCCTTCACCATCCACGACCGCGGTGATGCCGAAGACCTGATGGGCCTGGTGCGCCACGAGACCGGCCTGTCGGGCCTGGAAAAGCGCTTTCCGCTGAAGGGGACCTGCCTGTCGATCTACTCGCGGGTGGTCAACACCCGCGACAGCCTGGCGGCTGTGCTGCAGGCGAGCTTTCCCTGGTGCCGCGAGTGGGAAGCCCAGCTCAAGACCCTGTTCGGCGCCTACGTCGACGCCAAGCAGGAGCAGAACGTGCTGGACTACGACGACCTGCTGCTGTTCTGGGCCGAGATGGCGGCCGATCCGGCGCTGGGACCGGTGCTCGGCTCCCTGTTCGACCATGTACTGGTGGACGAATACCAGGATACCAACCGGCTGCAGGCGGACATCATCGCCGGCATGAAACCGGACGGGGCGGGAGTGATGGCGGTGGGCGACGATGCCCAGTCGATCTACGCGTTCCGTGGCGCGACGGTGCGCAACATCCTCGATTTCCCGAAGCGTTTCACCCAGCCGGCCGAGCTTGTCACGCTGGAGCGCAACTACCGCTCGACGCAGCCGATCCTGGACGCCTCGAACGCGGTGATCGCCGGTGCCCGCGAGCGCTTCGCCAAGAACCTGTGGACCGACAGGGAGTCCGGCATCAAGCCCTGCCTGGTGCTGATTCCGGACGAAGCCGAGCAGGCGCGCTGGGTGTGCCGGCGCATCCTCGCGCAGCGCGAGGCTGGCATCGCGCTGCGCGCGCAGGCGGTGCTGTTCCGCGCGGCCAGCCACAGCGCTGCCCTGGAACTCGAGCTCATGCGCCGCAACATCCCCTTCGTGAAGTTTGGCGGACTCAAGTTCCTGGAGGCAGCCCACATCAAGGACGTGCTGGCGGTGCTGCGCTTCGCCCAGAACCCGAGCGGACGCATGGCGGGATTCCGCGCCGTCCAGCTAATTCCCGGCATCGGGCCGGCCAGTGCCACGCGCCTGCTGGACGCCGTGGGCGAGGCCACCGATGCGGCGGCGGCGGTCGAGGCCTTCGGGGCGCCGGCCAGGAGCGCGGCCGACTGGGCCGCCTTCGGCGCGCTGTATCGCCGCCTGCGCACGCCCGGACTGCGCTGGCCGGCCGACATCGAGCTGGTGAAGCAGTGGTACCAGCCGCACCTGGAGCGCATGCACGACGATGCCGCCGTGCGCGCCGCCGACCTCGAGCAGCTGGTCCAGCTGGCGGCGGGGCACGGCACGCGCGAAAGCTTCCTGGCCGAGATCACACTCGACCCGCCGGAAGCGACCAGCGACCGCGCCGGTCCGCCCCTGCTGGACGAGGACTATGTGATCCTGTCCACCATCCATTCGAGCAAGGGGCAGGAGTGGAGCGCGGTCTACCTGTTGAACGTGGTGGATGGCTGCATCCCCTCCGACATGGGTACCGGCAGCCAGGACGAGATCGAGGAAGAGCGGCGCCTGCTCTACGTGGCGATGACGCGTGCCAAGGACCACCTGGAACTGGTAGTGCCGCACCGCTTCTTCGTCAAGCAGCAGGCCCAACTTGGAGACCGCCACATGTACGCGGCCCGCACGCGCTTCATCACGCCGGCCATGCTGAAGCATTTCGAGGAAAGCGCCTGGCTCGATGCCGCGCAGCAGCAGCTGCGCAAGCCGGTGCCGGAGAACGTGCGCGTGCTGGTTCGGGAGCGTGCCCGGAATGCCTGGAAATGAGGGCAGATGGGCGCGTGTTGGCGGCTTATCCCCGTGACCGCTGCTGGAGTCGCGGATGTATGAAATTGGCAACATGCACAGGGATCGTGCATCGCTAAGTCATTGATTTTTGGTCCATATGTCATTGCCTTCAGAACAGGCAATTTATTGAAACCCGCATCCGTACTGGACTTGCGGCTTGTCAAGTAGTGCTTTTCCACATCTTTATCCACAGTTCTTGTGGATAGTAAAAAATTCTGAATAAAATCAAGGGCTTGTGGTATGGGAGAGTTTCTTGGCGGCCATGCTACGACTCCACGGCCTGTTTCAAACGTTCCAGTTCGGCCAGGAAGCGATCCGCCGCCACCCCGGGCGGCCATGGTTCCCATGGCGTGCAGCCGAACTGCGCCGCGAGCGGATCCTGGTCCAGCACCGTGGCCCGGATCTTGAGCGTGCGCTGCACTTCTTCGCGTGTCCAGCCGGTCACGTGCACGGCTTCGCTGGCGGCGGCCAGGCGGTCGGCCTGCTTGTGCAGGCGGTGTTCCTTCTCGGTCCAGGCCGGCAAACCATAACGCAGGAAAACCATCTGCTCCAGGCGTTGGGTGAGCGCGCGGAAGCCATCGCCCAGGAAAGGCTTGATCACCGAAATGGCGTCGAAGCCAAGCAGGCCTTCCTCGGCATCGTGCAGCAGTTCGCGCAGGTCCTGCAAGGGGCCGGGTGCGGGCACCAGCGCGCGGCGCAGCAGCATGACGCTGAGCGAGTGCTGGGCCACCGACAGCGGCAGCGGCCAGGCCGAGTGCCCGCCCCAGCGGTAGGTGCGGGCCAGGCCGAGTGCCAGGTCGGCGTCGTCCCAGTCGAAGGGAGTCGGATTCAGCAGGTCAAGGCGCTTGCCGGAAGGCATGCGGACCCAGGCGCGCACGTCGGCGCAGGATGAGTTGTGCATGTGGCGATTCTACACACGGCCCCCGCCATTCTCCGCATAATTGATACAGCCGAAGCGGATGCGCCGTGCGCTCCCTACACTAGGCCGGCTTGGCGTCAAAGGCGGCAAAGGGCGGCCAAGGGAAGCCCAACGGCGAGACCCGGACCATGGACAGGAGGCAGCATGAACGAGGCAGCTGACGCGCCACTCGACTGCGACGTGCTGGTGGTAGGTGGAGGCATCAATGGCGCGGGGATCGCGCGCGACGCCGCGGGGCGTGGCCTGCGCGTCGTGCTGTGCGAACAGGACGACCTGGGTGCGCATACCTCGTCCGCATCGAGCAAGCTGGTGCACGGCGGCCTGCGCTACCTCGAGCACGGCGAGTTCGGCCTGGTGCGCAAGGCCCTGGCCGAGCGTGAAGTGCTGCTGTGCAGCGCGCCCCACATCATGCGCCCGCTGCGCTTCGTGATGCCGCACGACCCGGCGCGGCGCCCGGCCTGGCTGGTCCGCGCCGGCCTGTTCCTGTACGACCGCCTGGCCCGGCGCGCCTTCCTGCCCGCCTCGCGCGCGATCGTCCTGGCCGGGCACCCCGCCGGCGCACCGCTCAAGCCCGCCTATGCGCGCGCCTTCGTGTATGCGGACGGCTGGGTGGACGATGCCCGGCTGGTGCTGCTGAACGCGCTCGATGCGCACGAGCGCGGCGCCACGGTCCTGACCCACACCCGCTGCGTGGCCCTGTCCCGTGGCGCCAGCCACTGGAGCGCCCGCGTCGAAGGCCCGGAGGGCGGCCGCACGCTGCGCGCGCGCTGCCTGGTCAACGCCGCCGGACCGTGGGCGGCCAGGCTGGCGCAGCTCGCCACCGGCGCCGCTTCCGCACAGCGGCTGCGCCTGGTGAAGGGCAGCCACATCGTGCTGCCCCGCCTGTTCGACCACGATCACGCCTACCTGTTCCAGCATCCGGACGGACGGGTCGTGTTCGCCATGCCCTTCGAGGGCGCCTACACGCTGGTCGGCACCACCGACGTCGAGTACGGGGGCGACCCCGGCCGGGCCGCCATCACGGCCACCGAGACGGCCTACCTGTGCGAGCTCGCCAACCGCTATTTCCGGCGCCAGGTCGGCCCCGCGGACGTGATATGGAGCTATGCCGGGGTGCGCCCGCTGCTCGAGGACGAGGCGGCCAGCGCCAGCGCCGCCACCCGCGACTACCTGCTCGCGCGCGATACCCGCGGCGCACCGCTGCTGTCCGTCTTCGGCGGCAAGATCACCACCTACCGCCTGCTGTCCGAACAGGCCGCGGACTGGATCGGTAGCAGGCTCGGCGCGGCGCGCGGGGCCTGGACCGCGCACGCCGTACTGCCCGGCGGCGACCTGTTCGGCCCGGCGCCCGACAGCCGCGCCGTGCGCGAGTTCGGACGCTGGGTGGCCGCGCTGCAAGGCCGCCACCCCTGGCTGCCGGCGCCGCTGGCGCTGCGCTGGGCGCGCGCCTATGGCAGCCGGGTCGCGACCCTGCTGTCGGGCGCCGCCTGCCTGGCCGATCTGGGGCCGGAAGTCGCGCCCGGCCTGCATGCCGCCGAGCTGCGCTACCTGCTGCGGCACGAGTGGGCCCGCTGCGCCGAGGACGTACTGTGGCGGCGCAGCAAGCTCGGCCTGCACATGGGGGCGGAGGGCGCGGCAGCCGTGCGCGACTGGATCGCCACCGAGCTGGCCAGGGTGGAAGGAGCGGTGCCGGCCTGATCGCGCTATGATGGGTGCCCAAGCCAAGCATGGAAGCCCTGATGCGCCTATATACGAGTTCCCGCGCGCCGAATCCGCGCCGTGTCGCCATGTTCCTGTCCGCCAAAGGCATCGACGGTATCGAGCAGGTCGAGGTCGACCTGAACGCCGGCGGCCACCGCAGCGCCGAGTTCCTGGCCCTGAACCCGCTGGCGCGGGTGCCGGTGCTGGTGCTCGACGATGGCCGCGCGCTCAGCGAGACGCGCGCGATCTGCACCTACTTCGAGGGCCTGTACCCTGAACCGAACCTGATGGGCGTGGACGCGACCGAGCGCGCCTTCATCGAAATGGCCGACCGCCGCATGGAGCTGCACCTGATGCTGGAGATCGCGCTGTGCGTGCGCCATACCCATCCCGGCCTGGCGGTGCTGGAGCAGCCGCAGTTCCCCGACTTTGGCGCGGTCCAGGGCAGCAGGATGCGCGCCACGGCGCGCTGGCTCGACGGCGAACTGGCCAGGCAGCCATGGGTGGCGGGAGCGCGCTTCACGATCGCCGACATCACGGCCTTCTGCGCGCTGGAATTCGCGCGCGGCCTGCTGAAATTCCGGCCCGGGGAGGAGGGGATGGCGCACCTGCAGGCCTGGCGCAACCGCGTCGCGGCGCACAACCCCTAAGCTGGGCGCCCAGCCTGGCAGCTTGCGGCAATGCGTCCGGCCCCCCTGGACCTCAGCGCACGCGCTTGTACCAGCCGCCATCCGCGAACAGGGGCTGGTAATCCTCCGCCCCCGCATCCGTCGCCGCCAGCGCATGGTCGACCCCCAGCACCCCGAACGGCGCCAGGCTGTCACGGAACAGGCGCAGCACGCGCTGGCGCAGCAGCGGTCCGAAGTCGGGCAGGGCATGGCGGCAGACGATGCCGTGGAACTCGTTGAAGGACGCATCGGTCACCAGGCTGTACTGGGCCCAGGTGATGCGCTCGCGCAGGCGCGGCAGCAAGCGCGCCCTGCCATCCGACACCTCGAAGTAATCGGCCAGTCGTCCGTCGCCGCCGCTGGCCGCGTACAGGGGCTGGGCCGCCGCCAACTGCGCCACCGGCAACGCCGCGTCGCGCGCTTCGGCCAGTTGCTCCTCGCAGGCGACGGTGGCAAAGACCTCGGTGCGACCATACAGCTTTTCCTCGGCCAGCACGATCGCCAGGGTCCACGCATCGGCCACGCCGGCCGGCTCGGCCAGCCAGACCTTGGGCAATGCAGTCGGGCGCAGGCTGGCGCCCAGCGCCGTGCGCAGGCGGCGCGACTCCTCGGGCAGTGCGAACAGCCCGGCTGGCGGCGGCGCCAGCGCGCGCAGCAAGGCCTGGGCGGCGCCCGGCTGGTGCAGCACGCGTTCCTGCAGGCCGGACAGGGTCGCCAGCCCGCTTGCCCGCAACAGGCCCTGCAGCCGTACGCGCAGGCGCCGGCGCGCATAGCCGCGGTAATCGGTGCCGAAGCGCTGGTACAAGGCCTCCAGCAGCAGCTCGGTTTCGAGCTCCTCGGTGGCCGTCCTGGCGGACCAGTCGTCCGGCAGGCTGTCCTTCACGGCGCCCACCGCGTTCGCCATCAGCGCAGCCATCAGTGCAGCCAGACCCGCATCATCGACAGCAGCTGCGCCACATCGACCGGCTTGGTGATGTAGTCCGAGGCGCCGGCCGCGATGCACTTGTCGCGGTCGCCCTTCATCGCCTTGGCGGTCAGGGTGATGATCGGCAGCGAGCGGAACTTCGGAATGCGGCGGATCGCCCGCATGGTGTCGTAACCGTCCATCTCCGGCATCATGATGTCCATCAGGACGATCTCGATGCTCGGGTCCTTCTCCAGCACTTCGATGCCGTCGCGGCCGTTTTCGGCGAACAGCACCTGCATCTGCTGGCGCTCCAGCAGCGTGGACAGGGCGAAGATGTTGCGCAGGTCGTCGTCGACGATCAGGACCTTGCGCCCGGCCAGGCCGCCGTCCAGGGCGTGGATCTCCTCCAGCATGCGGCGCTGCTGTTCCGGCAGGCTGGCCTGGGAGCGGTGCAGGAACAGCGCGGTCTCGTCCAGCAGGCGCTCCGGCGAACGGGCATCCTTCATGACGATGGTCTTGGCGTAGCGCTTGAGCTTGGTGACTTCCTTGCGCGACAGCTCCTTGGCGGTGTAGATCACCACCGGCAGGTCGCGCAGGCGCTCGTTGGCGCCGATGCGGTCCAGCAGGTCGAAGCCGGAGACGTCGGGCAGGGTAAGGTCCAGCACCATGCAGTCGAAGTGGGCGCTTTCCAGCGCCTCCATGGCAGCGGCGCCGGTGTCGACCGTTACCATGTGGATGTCGGCATTGCCGATCAGGGCCACGATCGACTCGCGCTGGGCCATGTCGTCCTCGACCACCAGCAGCGAGCGCTTGCCGCCCATCAGGAATTTCTGGATGCGCTTGAATTCCTCCTGCAGCGCCTCGCGTCCGACCGGCTTGTTGATGTAGGAGATCGCTCCCTGGCGCAGGGCGCGCTCGCGCTCCGCTTGCTGCGACATCACGTGCACCGGGATGTGGCGCGTGTTCGGGTCGCGCTTGAGGCGGTCGAGCACCGTGAAGCCGTCGATGTCGGGCAGGTCGATGTCGAGCAGGATCGCCGAGGGCAGGTAGTCGCGCGCCAGCGACAGCGCCGAGTCGCCGCGCTGGGTGACGATGCCCTTGAAATTCCTTTCGCGGGCGAAGTCGAGCAGCGCCTTGGCGAAGCGTTCGTCGTCCTCCACGATCAGCACCGAGGGGTCGCCCGGGGTCACCAGTCCGCGGTCGTCCAGCACCGACGAGTATTCGGCCAGGGCCACGTTGTCGCCCCCCTCGCGCAGCGCGTCGGCGCCCGCCGTCTCGCTGCGCGACTCGGCCACCGGCTGGTAGGACACCGTGGTGGCCGGCGCCGGCGGCGGCGCCAGGCGGGCAGGCTGCGGCTGGCGGGTCTGCTCGTAGTTGATGAAGCCGGCGCGGTTGTACGGCAGGTACAGGGTGAAGGTCGAGCCGACGTTGACCGTGGACTCGACGCGGATCTCGCCGCCCAGCAGGCGCGCCAGTTCGCGCGAGATCGACAGGCCCAGGCCGGTGCCGCCGTACTTGCGCGCGGTGGAGCCGTCGGCCTGCTGGAAGGCTTCGAAGATCAGCTGCAGCTTGTCGGACGGGATGCCCACCCCGGTGTCGCGCACCGAGAAGGCCAGCACCGCGTCGGCATGCACCAGGTTCGGGTGGTCGGCGGTCCAGCCGCTGTCGACCAGCGAGATGGTGAGCGCGACCTGGCCGTGGCTGGTGAACTTGAAGGCGTTCGACAGCAGGTTCTTCAGCACCTGCTGCAGGCGCGTCGTGTCCGTCATCACCGCGGTCGGCAGGTTGTCGGCCAGGTCCACCTGGAAGCCGAGGTGCTTGGCCTCGGCCATGTGGCGGAAGGTGCGGTCCACGTAGTTGCGCAGGTTCGAGAAGCGGTATTCCGATACGTCCAGGGTGACGGTGCCGGACTCGATCTTCGAGAGGTCGAGGATGTCGTTAATCAGGGTCAGGAGGTCGGAACCGGAGCCGTGGATGGTCTTGGCGAATTCCACCTGGCGCGCCGACAGGTTGCCCTCGGGGTTGTCGGACAGTTGCTGCGCCAGGATCAGCAGCGAGTTCAGTGGCGTCCTCAGTTCGTGCGACATATTCGCCAGGAACTCGGACTTGTACTTCGAGGACAGCGCCAGCTGGGTCGCCTTTTCCTCCAGCGCCAGCTTGGCCTGTTCCACCTCGCGGTTCTTGCGTTCCACCTCGATGTTCTGCTCGGACAGCAGGCGCGCCTTTTCCGCCAGTTCCTGGTTGGTCTGCTGCAGTTCCTGGGCCAGCGACTGCGACTGGGTCAGCAGCGACTCGGTACGGCTGTTCGCCTCGATCGTGTTCAGGACTACGCCGATCGATTCCATCAGCTGGTCGAGGAAGGACAGGTGGGTTTCCGTGAAGCGATCGAGCGAAGCAATTTCGATCACCGCCTTGACCTGCTGTTCGAACAGGATCGGCAGCACCACGATGTTGTTCGGCGGCGCCGAGCCCAGGCCCGAGGACACCACGATGTAGTCGCGCGGCACGTCGGTCAGCCAGATGCGGGTCTTCTCCAGCGCGCACTGGCCCACCAGGCCTTCGCCCGGCAGGAAGGAAGTCGGCAGCTTGCGGCTGGAACGGTAGCCGTAGGAGGCGATCATGCGCAGGCGCGCGTCGCTTTCCTGCGAATCCATCATGTAGAACACGCCGTGGTGGGCCGAGACCAGCGGGGCCAGCTCCGACAGGATCAGCTTGGTCACCGCCTGCAGGTCGCGCTGGCCCTGCAGCAGGCGGGTGAAGCGCGCCAGGTTGGTCTTGAGCCAGTCCTGCTGCGCGTTCTTCTGCGTCGTCTCCTTCAGGTTGCGGATCATCTCGTTGATGTTGTCCTTCAGGTAGGACACTTCGCCGCGCGCTTCCACCTGGATCGAACGCGACAGGTCGCCGCGGGTCACCGCGGTCGCCACTTCGCCGATCGCGCGCATCTGGTTGGTCAGGTTCGCGGCCAGCTGGTTGACGTTCTCGGTCAAGTCCTTCCAGGTACCCGCCACGCCGGACACGTTCGCCTGGCCGCCCAGCTTGCCCTCGGTACCCACTTCACGTGCGACGCGGGTCACCTCGGAGGCGAACGAGGACAGCTGGTCCACCATCACGTTGATGGTGTCTTTCAGTTCGAGAATCTCGCCCTTCACGTCCACGGTAATCTTCTTGGACAGGTCACCACGCGCCACCGCGGTCGTCACCGCCGCGATGTTACGCACCTGGCCGGTCAGGTTCGAGGCCATGAAGTTCACGTTGTCGGTCAAGTCCTTCCAGGTGCCGCCCACGCCCGGCACGTAGGCCTGGCCGCCGAGCTTGCCTTCGGTACCCACTTCACGCGCCACGCGGGTCACCTCGGATGCGAACGAGGACAGCTGGTCCACCATGACGTTGATCGTGTTCTTCAGTTCGAGGATCTCGCCTTTCACGTCCACCGTGATCTTCTTGGACAGGTCGCCGTTCGCCACCGCGGTGGTCACCTCCGCGATGTTACGCACCTGGCCGGTCAGGTTACCCGCCATGAAGTTCACGTTGTCGGTCAAGTCTTTCCAGGTACCGGCCACACCCGGCACGTTGGCCTGGCCGCCCAGGCGGCCTTCGGTACCCACCTCGCGCGCCACGCGCGTCACCTCGGATGCGAAGGAGTTCAGCTGGTCGACCATCACGTTGATGGTGTTCTTCAGCTCGAGAATCTCGCCCTTCACGTCCACCGTGATCTTCTTGGACAGGTCGCCGTTCGCCACCGCGGTCGTCACGTCCGCGATGTTACGCACCTGGCCGGTCAGGTTACCCGCCATCGAGTTCACCGAGTCGGTCAAGTCCTTCCAGGTGCCGCCGACGCCCTTCACCTGCGCCTGGCCGCCCAGCTTGCCCTCGGTACCCACCTCACGCGCCACGCGGGTCACCTCGGATGCGAAGGAGGACAGCTGGTCCACCATGACGTTAATGGTGTTCTTCAGTTCGAGAATCTCGCCCTTCACGTCCACGGTAATCTTTTTCGACAAGTCGCCGTTCGCCACCGCGGTCGTCACCGCCGCGATGTTACGCACCTGGCCCGTCAGGTTCGAGGCCATGAAGTTCACGTTGTCGGTCAGGTCCTTCCAGGTGCCGCCGACGCCCGGCACGTAGGCCTGGCCGCCGAGCTTACCTTCGGTACCCACCTCGCGCGCCACCCGCGTCACTTCGGAGGCGAAGGAGCGCAGCTGGTCGACCATGACGTTGATGGTGTCCTTCAGCTGCAGGATCTCGCCGCGCACGTCCACCGTGATCTTCTTGGACAGGTCGCCGTTCGCCACCGCGGTGGTCACCTCCGCGATGTTACGCACCTGCGACGTCAGGTTGCCCGCCATCGAGTTCACCGAGTCGGTCAGGTCCTTCCAGGTGCCCGCCACGCCTTTCACCTGCGCCTGGCCGCCGAGTTTACCCTCGGTACCCACCTCGCGCGCCACGCGCGTCACCTCGGAAGAGAACGAGGACAGCTGTTCCACCATGGTGTTCGCGGTCATGGCCGCGCGCAGGTACTGGCCCTTGAGCGGGTGCCCGTCCACTTCCAGCGCCATCGTCTGCGACAGGTCGCCCTTCGCCACGGCGCCGATGACGCGTGCCATCTCGGTGGTCGGGCGCACCAGGTCGTCGATCAGGGTATTGACCGAACTGATGATGGTGGCCCAGCCGCCCACCACGCCCGGCAGGTCGGCGCGCTGGGTCAGGTGGCCTTCGCGGCCGACCACGCGCGAGACGTCCGTGACCGTCTCCACCACCTTCTGCTTGGTCTCGATGATGTCGTTCAGGGTATCGGCGATCTTGCCGGACACGCCGGTCCAGTCGGACGGCATGCGCACCGAGAAGTCGCCCTTCTTCAGCGCCATCAAGGTTGTCAGCAACAGCTTCACGTCCAGCTGTTCGCCCATGTCGGTCATGTGGTTCATCGACTTCGTCCTTCTCGGTCCAGGTGTTGGTGAGTGGGTGGTCCGGCCCAGCCGGTTTGCACGCAAGATATTACTTTGTGCGCTGGCCTCAGGCATGCGACGCGCAAAAATATTGCAAATCAGCAAATTCCGACTGGCAATCCGGCGGAGCGTAGCGTATTGGTGGACAGCGAGGCGCACGCTTGCAAGATGTTGTTGTATAGATACGACAAATGTTCGCATGGCAAGCTTGTTGCAAGAAAAATGTGCAGCCGGACGCGTCGTTCCCGCGAGATCTCCCTTAGCATGGGCACAGATACTTCGGGTCGCCGTCCATGATAGACAACGCTTTACTGATGGGCCTGCTAGAAGCGGGCGACGAACAGACCTGGACCGCGCAGCTGGTCGCGCTGGCGAATGACCAGGGTTTTCCCTACGTCCTGTTCGGCCTGCTGCCATCGCGCCAGACGCGTTTCAGCACGGCCTTCGTGCGTACCAACTACCCCGCCGCCTGGCGCGCGCGCTACAGTGACGCCGGCTTCGTCCACATCGACCCGACCGTGGCGCACTGCCTGAAGAGCACCTTGCCGCTAGTGTGGTCGCGCGCGACCTTCGAGGAGGCGCTGGCCGGGGCCATGTACGAGGAAGCCTGCGCGCATGGCCTGCGCAGCGGCGTGACCCTGCCGGTCCACGGCCCGCAGGGCGAACTGGGCCTGGTCAGCTTTGCCAGCGAACACGCGCCGGACGCTGCCTGCGCGCACCGGATGGCGGCAGCCCTGCCAGTGCTGGCGCTGATCCGCGACTATGCCTTCGCGTCGGCCGCGCGCTTCCATGAAGGCGCGCTGGAGCCGGGCCTGCCGCGCCTGACCCGGCGCGAGCTGGAGGTGCTGCGCTGGGTCATGCTCGGCAAGTCGTCCTGGGAAATCGCGCGCATCACGGCCTGTTCCGAAGCCACCATCAACTTCCACCTGGCGAACGTGCGCCAGAAATTCGGTGTCAACACGCGCCAGCAGGCCGTCGTCATGGCGCTCGGCCTGGGCCTGCTCAGCACCGAGGAGCAGCGCCGCTGATCCGTGCCCGCCCGGTGGTGAGGATCGGTGATTAAGTTGGTCCTGCGAATGCCTATACTAGGCGCTTCGAGCAGGCCCTATCCCACTTTTGGAGTTCCATGGATTCTTCGACGATCGCGCGCCCGTCCAGGGATGCCGCCGCCAGCCGCCAGCAGGGCGGCGCCGCGCCCTGGGTAGCGGGGATCGCGCTCGCGCTGGCGGTCGGGGGACTGTGCCACCGCGTCGCCACCGGCCTGGTCGAGGAAGACGCGCGGCGCCGCTTCGAGACGGTGGCGCGGCTGGCGCAGGAGCGGGTATCGAACGCGATCGTCTCCTATACCCGCGTGGTGCGCGGCATGGTGGCGCTGCACGTGGCCGGCGAGGGACCGCTGACGCGCCTGCGCCTGCACCGCTATGTACAGGCGCTCGACCTGCCGGCGCAGTTCCCGGCGATCGAGGCTGTGTCGTATATCGCCTATGTCCCGGACGCCGAGCGCGACGCCTTCATCGCCAGCGTGCGCCAGGACCGCAGCGTGGACCCGGCAGGCTATCCGCAGTTCGACATCCGCCCGGCCGGACGCCGCCCGTGGTACGCCGTGATCACCTGGGTCGAACCGGGCCAGCAGCCCAACGACCGCGTGGGCTTCGACATCGCGGCCCAGCCCCAGATCGCGGCGGTGCTGGAGCGCGCGCGCGACGAGGCGAGCCTGGGCGCGTCCGGCAATCCGGTGCGGCTCGCCCATCCCACCCCGCATACGGCGCTCGGGATGCGCGAGCCCCTGTACCGCGGCGGCGCGGCGCCGGCCACGCTGGAAGAGCGGCGTGCGCGCTACATGGGCAGCATCGGCATCGCCTTCTCGGTCGACGCACTGGTGCGCCAGGCTCTCGGTCCGCAGGAACGCCAGCCGGTCGCGCTCAGCCTGTACAGCGAAACCGCGCCAGGGCGACCCGGCGCGCAGGAGCCCCTGCAGCTCGATGCGCGCGACCGCCTGCTAGTCGGCCCCGACGTACGCGGCCAGTCCAGTCCGGGCGGGCGTTTCAGCACCCTGCTGCCGATCGACTACGCCGGCACCCGCTGGAAAGCGCATTTCTCGGCCGAGCGCGCCGCGATGGCGGTCGGCGCCGACCGCTACCTGCCGCTGCTCGCCTTCGGCTCCGGATTCGGGGTCTCGCTGCTCGGCTTCGCGCTGTTCTTCAACCTGGTGCGTTCGCGCCGCATGGCACTCGACCAGCGCATGCTGCTGGTCACGGTGCTGGACAACCTTGACGCCCATGTCTACCTGAAGGACAGCACGCGCCGCTTCCGCTACCTGAACGCGAAGAGCGCGGCCATGATCGGCCTGCCGGCGGCGCAGATCGTCGGCCGCCGCGACATCGACGTGTCGCCCGACATGGCCGAGGCCACCTGGGCGCGCGACAGCGCCGCGCTGGAGAGCAGGGAACGCCACGTGTGCCAGGTCGAGCTGCCCCTGCCCGACGGCAGCGTGCGCCAGATGTGGAGCGTGCGCGTACCCCTGTTCCCGGAAGGCGAGCTGCCGGCCGTGCTGTGCATCTCGACCGACGTCACCGCGCTGCACGAACTGCGCGCCCGCGCCGATGCCGCCAGCCAGGCCAAGAGCGGCTTCCTGTCCAACATGAGCCACGAGATCCGCACGCCGATGAACAGCATCATCGGCATGACCCACCTGGCGCTGCAGGCCGGACCCGAGCCGCGCCTGCGTGCCTACCTGGAGAAGATCTACCATTCGGGCCAGCACCTGCTGGGCATCATCAACGACATCCTCGACTTCTCCAAGATCGAAGCCGGCAAGCTGGAACTGGCCACCCGCGTCTTCCTGCTGGAAGCGGTCATGCGCAACGTCGAGCTGCAGCTGGGCCAGGCCGCCGCGGCCAAGGGGCTGGGCTTCGACATCGACATCGCGCCGGCGCTGGCGCGTCCCCTGCGCGGCGATCCGCTGCGGCTGGAACAGGTGCTGCTCAACTTCGCCGGCAACGCCGTCAAGTTTTCCGAGCAGGGCAGGATCTGCCTGCGCGCCCGTCTGGAACACGCCTTCGGTCCCGAGCTGCTGGTGCGCTTCGAGGTGCAGGACCATGGCATCGGCATCGCACCGGGGCAACTGGCCGGGCTGTTCACCCCCTTCCACCAGGCCGATCCTTCCGCCACGCGGCGCCACGGCGGCACCGGCCTGGGCCTGGTCATCAGCAAGCAGCTGGCGGAACTGATGCACGGCGAGGTCGGGGTCGACAGCATCCCGGGCCAGGGCAGTACCTTCTGGTTCACGGCGCGCCTGGCGCTCGAGGATGGCGTCGGCGCCGGGCTGGGCGCGGCCCCGGCCCCGTCCGGGCAGCCGGCGCGCCTGGATGGCTGCAGCATCCTGCTGGCCGAGGACAATCCCTTCAACCAGCAGGTCGCGCGCGAGCTGCTGGCCCAGGCCGGCGCCACGGTGGAGGTGGCCGGCAACGGGGCGGAGGCGCTGGCGCTGCTCGATGCGATGGTGCGGCGCCCCGACTGTGTCCTGATGGACGTGCAGATGCCGGTCATGGATGGACTGGAAGCGACCCGCCGCATCCGCCAGGACCCGCGCCTGCGCGGCCTGCTCGTGATCGCGATGACCGCCAACGCCGGCCTGGAAGACCGCGCGCGCTGCCTGGAGGCCGGCATGGACGAATTCCTGACCAAGCCGGTGGTGCCGGAACTGCTGGCGGCCACCATCGCGCGCTGCCTCGGCCGCAGCGAAGCGCCGGCGCCGGACCTGGCGTCCTGCGCGCAGCATCCCGGCGCCGGGGGCGCCGCCGCGGTCGACCTGGCGGCGCTGGCCGCCAGCTTCGGCGGCGACCGCGCGCGCATGCGCAAGTACGCCTTCCTGTTCGTGGCCAGCGCACGCGCGGCGCTGGACGAGATCGATACCGCGCTGGCGGCGGGCGAACTGGACGCCGCCGGGGCGGTGGCGCACCGCGTGCGGTCGGCGGCGCGTACCGTGGGCGCCGCCGGCTTCGCCGACCTGTGCGGCGAACTGGAGGCCCAGGCCGGGGCCGGCCGGGCGGCCCAGGCGCGCGCACTGGGGGCGCGCCTGCGCGCCCAGCTAGCGCGGGTCGAGCGCGCCTTCAGCGGCGAATTCGGCATGCGCGCCCACGATCGCCAGCTGGAGTCGAGGCCGTCCTGATGGGCGCGGGAGGAGGGTGCCATCCGTGCCTTGTCAAAGGGCTACGGCCGAGCGTCAAGCCTTCCGCGCGGCCTCCAAACCGGGTATCCTTTGCCCCTTGAGCAACCCACCCATTCCGATGTCTTCCCCGATCACCCCAGGCTTGTTAATCTTGCACGGCAACCAGATGGAATTGCTGCGCAGCGCCATGTTCGACTGGCTGCGCGGCCATCCGCTCGGCCCGCTCGAGCAGGAGACCATCCTGGTGCAGTCGAACGGGGTGGCCGAGTGGCTCAAGATCGCGCTGGCCGAGGAGATGGGCGTGTGCGCGGCGACCCGGGTGGCGCTGCCTGCGCGCTTCCTGTGGGAGGCCTACCGCGGCATGCTGGGGCGCGAGCGCGTGCCCAGCCGCGCACCCTTCGACAAGGACCCGCTCACCTGGCGCCTGATGCGCCTGCTGCCGGCGCTGCTCGACGAGCCCAGTTACGCGCCGCTCAGGCAGTTCCTCGGCGATGGCTGTCCGGAGCGTCGCCTGCAGCTGGCCGAGCGCCTGGCCGACCTGTACGACCAGTACCAGGTCTACCGGGCCGACTGGCTGGCCGACTGGGAGGCGGGCCGCGACCAGCTGCGCCGCGCGGCGGGCGAGCCGCAGCCGCTCGCCCCCGACCAGCAATGGCAGGCCTGCCTGTGGCGCGAAATCCACGCCAGCGTGCCGCCGGAACAGCGCGCCAGTGGCCGCGCCAGCATCCACGCCCAGTTCCTGGCCGCCGTCGAGGAAGGGCGCGCGCCGGTGTCGCGTCTGCCGCGCCGGGTGATCCTGTTCGGCATGTCGACCCTGCCGTACCAGACGCTGCAGGCGATCGCCGCGCTGTCGCGTTACACCCAGGTATTGTTCGCGGTGCCCAATCCATGCCGTTTCTACTGGGGCGACATCATCGAGGGGCGCGAGCTGCTGAAGGCGGCGCGCCGCCGCCAGCAGCCGCGCGGCGGCCTGGAACTGGCCAGCGTGCCGGTCGAGGAATTGCACATGCACGCCCACCCGCTGCTGGCCAGCTGGGGCCGCCAGGGGCGCGACTTCGTCCGCATGCTCGACGAGTTCGACGGGGGCGAGGGCGCGCGCTACGCGCAGTTCGGGGCCGAAAGCCTGCGGGTCGACCTGTTCGACGAATCCGAAGGCGTCACCCTGCTGCAGCAGGTGCAGGCCGCAGTGCGCGACCTGCTGCCGCCCGGCGAGCATCCGCGCACGCCGCCGCCCCGCGAAGACCGTTCGATCGAGTTCCACATCGCCCACAGCGTCCAGCGCGAGGTCGAGGTGCTGCACGATCAGCTGCTGTCCTGGTTCGCCCGCGACCCGGGCCTGCGTCCGCGCGACGTGGTGGTGATGGTGCCCGACATCGACCTGTTCTCGGCCGCCATCCACGCGGTGTTCGACCAGCATCGCCGCAGCGACCCGCGCCACATTCCCTTCGAGATCGGCGACATGCGCGACCGCAGCGTGAATCCGCTGCTGGTCGCGCTCGAATGGCTGCTGCGCCTGCCGCAGCAGCGCTGCCGCCAGAGCGAGGTGCGCGACCTGCTCGACGTGCCGGCGGTGGCCGGGCGCTTCGGCCTGCAGGCCGAGGACCTGCCGATCCTGGGCCGCTGGATCGAGGGCTCGGGCGTGCGCTGGGGCCTGGACCGCGCGCACCGCGCCGGCCTGGGCCTGGCCTCGGTGGGCGAACAGAATGCCTGGATCTTCGGCGTGCGCCGCATGCTGCTCGGCTACGCCAGCGGCGCGGGACGCAGCTTCGGCGACATCGAGCCCTACGCCGAAGTGGGCGGACTGGACGCCGCGCTGGCCGGTTCGCTGGCCCAGTTCATCGACAGCCTGCTGCACTACCGCGCCGCGCTGGCCGAAGCGCGCACCCCGGCCGCCTGGGGCGAGACCGCGCGCGCGCTGCTGGCCGCGTTTTTCCAGCCCGCCGTGGAAGCCGACCGCCTGACCCTGGCCCAGCTGAACGATGCCCTGCAGTGCTGGCTGGAGACGGCCGACAGCGCCGGCTTCGAGGAGCCGGTGCCGCTGGCAGTGATGCGCGAATCCTGGCTCAAGCAGCTCGACCAGCCGACCCTGAACCACCAGTTCGTCTCCGGCGGCGTGACCTTCTGCACCCTGATGCCGATGCGCGCCGTGCCATTTCGCGTGGTGTGCCTGCTCGGCATGAACGACGGCGACTTCCCGCGCCGTTCCCATCAGGCCGACTTCGACCTGCTCGGCTTGAGCGGCATGGCGCGTCCGGGCGACCGCTCGCGCCGCGACGACGACCGCTACCTGATGCTGGAAGCGCTGCTGTCGGCGCGCGACAAGCTGTACGTGAGCTGGGTCGGGCGCAACGTGCGCGACAACAGCGAGCAGCCGGCCTCGGTGCTGGTGGCCCAGCTGCGCGACTACCTGCAGGACGGGTGGGACCTGCGCCTCGACGAGCGCACCACGGAGCATGCGCTGCAGCCCTTCAGCCGCCGCTATTTCGAGCGCGGCGGCCTGCTCACCTATGCCGGCGAATGGCGTTCGGCGCACGCCGAGGCGGCGGCGGATGTGGTGGAGACGCTCCCGCCCTACGAGCTGGAACCGGGATTCGTGCTCAAGCTGGGCGAGCTGGCGGCCTTCCTGCGCCAGCCGGCGCGCTACTTCTTCCGGCGCCGCCTCGGGGTCGTGTTCGCCGATGCCGCCGTGGTGGGCGAGGACGAGGAACCGTTCGCGCTCGACGCGCTGGAACGCTACTTCGTGGAAGACCACCTGCTCGACGACAGCGGCCCGCCAGAAGCGCCGCACGAGGTGCGCGCGACCCTGATGGCGCGCACCGAGCGGCTGGCGCGCGAGGGCGTGCTGCCGATCGGCCTGCTGGGCCGCCACTGGCAGCAGGAGCTGGTCGATGGCCTGGTGCCGGTGCGCACTGCCTGGCTGGCGCTCGGCCTGCGCTTCCCGCACCCGGCGCCCAAGCGCGCCGTCAGCCTGGGCCTGGACGACGGCCATGGCCAGCAGCTGCTGCTGGACGACTGGATCGACCGCCTGCGCAGCGACGGCGTGCAGAACGCCTGGCTGATGCAGGTGTCGTCGAAGGTGCTGGACCGCGACGGGCGCCCGCGCGGCGACAAGCTGATCGGTCCCTGGCTGCGCCAGCTGGCCGCGGCCGCGGCTGGCGCTCCCGTGGCCGGCCACCTGGTGGCGCGCGACGCGCTGCTGGCGATGGCGCCGCTGGACCCGGTCGACGCGGCCGCCACCCTGCACGACTTGGTGCGGCTGTGGCGCGCCAATCTCGACCGCCCGCTGGGCGTGGCCTGCAAGGCCGCGCTCGCGCTGCTGCAGGAAGGCGCCGGCGAAGCCGAGGCGCGCCTGGTGTACGACGGCGGCTACGAGCTCAAGGGCGAAGTCGAGGAACTGTGCCTGGCGCGCCTGTGGCCGGATTTCGCCGCCCTGGTGGCGGCCGGCGACTGGCCGCACGTGGCGCGCGACCTGTACGGCCCGCTGGCCGACTGGATCGCGAGCGCGCTGCAGGTGATGCCGCTGGCGGCGCTCCAGGAAGGGGCGGCGCGATGAGCCAGCTGCTCGATCCCCTCGACTTTCCGCTGCACGGCTCGCGCCTGATCGAAGCCTCGGCCGGCACCGGCAAGACCTGGACCATCGCCGCGCTCTACCTGCGCCTGGTGCTGGGCCATGCCGGCGCCGGCGGCGACAGCGGATTCGCGCGCCCGCTGCTGCCGAGCGAGATCCTGGTAATGACGTTTACCCGTGCCGCGACCCGCGAACTGGCCAAGCGCGTGCGCGAGCGCCTGGTGGAGGCGGCCGCCTTCTTCCGCGGCCAGCTGGACAGCGCCGACCCTTACCTGGAGCAGCTGATCGAGGCATACCCCGGCGAGGCCGAACGCAGCCTCGCCGCGCACCGCCTGGTGCTGGCCGCCGAGACCATGGACGAGGCCGCGATCTTCACCATCGACGCCTGGTGCCAGCGCATGCTGCGCGAGCACGCCTTCGATTCGGGCAGCCTGTTCGACGAAGAACTGCTGAGCGACGAGCGCGCCCTGTTCGAGGATGCGGCCCACGACTACTGGCGCCAGCACGTGTATCCGCTGGGCGAGGGGGCACTGGCCTCGGTGCGCGCCTGCTGGAAGGACGTGGCCGCGCTCAAGGCCGGCGTACGCGAGCTGGTGACACGCACCCACCTGCTGGGCCCGTGCGCAGCGGAGCCGCTCGGCGTGCTGGTGGCGCGGGTGGAAGGCGCGCTGCGCGGCGAGCTGGCCGGGCTGAAGGAGGGCTGGGCCGCGCGCGCCGACGCCATGGAGGGCTGGATCGCCGCCCAGCGCGAGCGCCAGCCGAAGTGCTTCAACGGCACCAAGATGCGCGCCGACTCGCTGGTGAAATGGTTCGAGGCCCTGCGCGCCTGGGCCGCCGACCCGGTGCAGGTAGCGCCCGACCTGAACGACACCGCCTGGCGCCGCCTGTGCCCGGACGGCATCGTGGACGCCTTCAGCAAGGACTTCGTGGCCGAGGTGCCGGACTGCTTCGGCTTCACCGCGCCGCTGCGCGAGGCGCTCGGGCGCCTGCAGCCGCTGTCGCACGCGCTGCTGCGCCACGCGGCCAGCCACATCGCCGCCCGCATGCGCGAGCTGAAGGCCAGCAGGCGCCAGTTCGGCTTCGCCGACATGCTGCAGCGCCTGAAGGACGCCCTCGAAGGCGGGCCGCAAGCCGGAGAGGCGCTGAGGCGGCGCATCATCGCCCAGTATCCGGTGGCGATGGTCGACGAATTCCAGGACACCTCGCCCGACCAGTACCGCATCTTCAACCTGCTGTACCGGGTGGCGGACAACGACCCGGAGCGCGGCCTGTTCCTGATCGGCGATCCGAAGCAGTCGATCTACGGCTTTCGCGGCGCCGACATCCACAGCTACCTCGACGCGCGCCGCGCCACCGCGGGCCGCCACTACCAGCTGGGCGTGAACTACCGCTCCACGGCGGCGCTGGTGGACGCCGTCAACCAGCTGTTCCGCCATGCCGAAGGCGATGGCGACCATCCCGGCTACCCGGGCGGGGCCTTCCGCTTCCGGCGCGGTGCGGACAATCCGCTGCCCTTCGAGCCGGTCCGGGCCAAGGGCCACCGCGAGCGCCTGGTGGGCGCCGGCGGCGAGCAGCCCGCGATGGCGCTGTGCTGCGCCGGCCCGATGAGCCAGGAAGCCTACCGCGAGGTCTTTGCCCACCACTGCGCCGAGCACATCGTCGGCCTGCTGGGTGACGAACGGGTCGGGTTCTCGGACGGCGAGCGCTTCCGGCGCCTGATGCCGGCCGACGTCGCGATCCTGGTGCGCGACCGCGGCGAAGCGGCCGCCGTGCGACGTGCGCTGGTGCAACGCAAGGTCGCCAGCGTCTACCTGTCCGACAAGGATTCGGTGCTCGAGAGCGAGGAGGCGGCCGACGTGCTGCGCTGGCTGTACGCGGTGGCCAATCCGCTCGACGGCACCCTCGCGCGCGCCGCCTTCGCCACCCGTACCGCCGGCCTGCCGCTGGGCGAACTGGCGCAGCTGTCATCGAACGAGGTGGCGTGGGAAGCGCGCGTCGAGCAGCTCAAGAACCTGCACCTGGCCTGGCAGCGCCAGGGCGTGCTGGCCATGCTGCGCCGCTTCGTGCACGAACTCGGGCTGCCGGCGCGCCTGCTCGGGCAGCCGGGCGGCGAGCGGCGCCTGACCAACCTGCTGCACCTGGCCGAGCTGCTGCAGGAGGCCAGCACCCAGCTCGAAGGCGAGCAGGCCCTGATCCGCTGGCTGGCGGAGCAGGTCGATGGCCTGGGCGAAGGGGGCGACGAGCGCGTGCTGCGCCTGGAAAGCGACGCCGAACTGGTCAAGGTGGTCACGGTGCACAAGTCCAAGGGCCTGGAATACCCGCTGGTCTACCTGCCGTTCGCGGTGAGCGCGCGCCGGACCGACCGCCGCCGGCGCGCCTTCTTCGAGTTCGTCGGCCCGGATGGCGCGCGCCACCTCGACCTGCAGCTGAGCGACGAAGCACTCGAGGCGGTCGACCGCGCGCGCCTGGAAGAAGACCTGCGCCTGCTGTACGTCGCGCTCACCCGTGCGCGCCATGCGCTGTGGCTGGGCGCGGCGCCGGTCAGCGGCCGCAGCAAGGGCGAGAACCGGTTGCATGAGTCGGCGCTCGGCTACCTGGCGGGAGGCGGCGAGAAGATCGCAGCCGAACTGCTGCGCGAGCGCCTCGAGCGCCTGTGCGGCGCCGTCCCCGGCATCGTGCTGCACGACCTGGCGGCGGCCGAGGGCTGCACCCTGCTGGTACGCGAGGATGCGCGGCCCGAGCTGCTGGGCGCGCCGCGCTACGAGGCCAGCTTCGAGCGCGACTGGTCGATCGGCTCGTTCACCTCGCTGGTGCGGCATGCCGTGCCGCCGGCGCCGATGCGCGCCCAGGAACAGACCCTGCTCGAGGAGGCGCCGCAGGCGGTGACGCCGCCGCGCATCGAGGACGCGCCCTGGCACCGCTTTCCGCGCGGCTCGGTGCCGGGCAACTTCATGCACGAGCAGCTCGAATGGATGGCGCAGGAAGGCTTCGAACGCGTCGGCGAGCCGGACTTCATGGCGCGGCTTGGCCAGCGCATCGAGCGCGCCGGCTGGGGCCACCGGCTGGACGATGCCCTGGCCTGGCTGCAGGCGGTGGCCGGCACGCCGCTGCCGCCGCTCGGCGTGGCCCTGTGCCAGCTGGCCGGCGACACGGTGCCGGAGCTGGAATTCTGGTTCCCCAGCGAGCGCCTCGACGTGGGCCGGCTCGACCGCCTGTGCCGCAGCCGCATCATGAAGGGCCTGGAGCGTCCGACCCTGCCCGAGCGCGTGCTGCACGGGATGCTCAAGGGCTTCGCCGACCTGGTGTTCGAGCACGAAGGCCGGTTCTGGGTGCTCGACTACAAGTCCAATGCATTGGGGCCGGGCGACGCTTCCTACAGCCAGGCCGCGATGGCGCTGGGCATGGCCGGACACCGCTACGACATCCAGGCCACCCTGTACATGCTGGCGCTGCACCGGCTCCTGCGCAGTCGCCTTGGCGCGGCCTACGATCCGCCGCGCCAGCTGGGCGGCGCCGTGTTCCTGTTCCTGCGCGGGATCGCGAACGCCGACACGCGCGGCTGCTGCGTGCTGGCACCCGACCTGGAGCTGCTCGATGCGCTCGACGACCTGCTCGACAAGGAGGATGGCGATGGCGCGCGCTGAAGCGAACCCGGAAGCGCTGTGGAACGAACTGGCGCGGCTGAGCGAGACCGGCGCGCTGCGCCGCCTGTCCTGCGCGTTCGCGCGCTTCGTCGCCTCGCTCGCCAATGGCATGCCGGCGCCGCCGGCGCTGGTACTGGCGTCCAGCGTGCTCTCGGAGCTCGAAGGGCAGGGCCACAGCTGCCTGCTGCTGTCCGACCTGGCCGCCGGCCCGGCCGCGCTGCTCGGCTGGGAAGACGAGCAATGGAAGGAACTGGCGCGCTGCGCCGGACCGCTGCCGCGCACCGCCCAGGGCTGGGCCCAGCAACTGGGCGGCTGCGCCCAGGTATGGGCAGTGGGCGCCTTCGACTACGACCAGCCGCTGGTGCTCGATGGCGACCGCCTCTACCTGCGCCGCTACTGGCGCGACGAGATGCTGGTGGCCCAGGCCGTGCGTGAGCGCGCCGGCCGCCGCATCGATGTCGATGCGGAGGCGGTGCGCGGCTGGCTCGACGGCCTGTTCGCGGCCCGGCCGGAACAGGAGGGACCGGACTGGCAGAAGCTGGCCTGCGCAATCGCCCTGCGCGGCTCGGTCGCGATCATCACGGGCGGTCCCGGCACTGGCAAGACCTATACCGTGGCGCGCCTGCTGGCGCTGCTGTTCGCCACCGCGCCGCAGGCCGGCAGCCAGCGCATCGCCCTGGCCGCGCCGACCGGCAAGGCGGCCGCGCGCCTGAAGCAGTCGATCGACAAGGCGCTCGGCGAACTGGCCGACAGGGCCGGCGCCGCGCTGCCGCTGCGCGAGCTGACCCAGCGCATGGGCGCCGCGCGCACCCTGCACAGCCTGCTGGGCGCGCGCCCCGACACCCGCGCCTTCGCCCACCACCGCGGCAACCCGCTCGATGTCGATGTCCTGATCGTGGACGAAGCCTCGATGGTGCACCTGGAAATGATGGCCTCGCTGCTGGACGCGCTGCCCGCGTCCGCGACCCTGATCCTGCTGGGCGACAAGGACCAGCTGGCCTCGGTGGAGGCGGGCGCCGTGCTGGGCGACCTGTGCCACAACGCCGGCGCCGGCGGCTACACGGCGGCCACCTGCGACTACGTGCTGGCCGCCAGCGGCGAAGCCGTTCCGGAGGAGTTCCAGGGCGACGCCGGCGCCCTGGCCCAGCAGACCGTGATGCTGCGTCACAGCCGCCGCTTCGGCGGGCCGATCGGACAGCTGGCGCTGGCGGTGAACGCGGGCGACGCGCTGCGTGCCGAAGCCTTGCTGCGCGCCGGCGAGCAGGGCGTGCGCTGGATCGAGAACGCCCAGCAGCAGCAGCTTCTGCAGCTGGCCCAGTCGGGCTACGGCCCCTACCTGGATGTGTTGAATACCGGCTACCGGCCCGGATTGAACACGAATCATGAAGAATGGGTGCGCCAGATCCTGCAGCGCTTCGAATCCTTCCGCATCCTGTGCGCGGTGCGCGACGGCGAGTGGGGCGTGGCCGGCCTGAACGAGGCGGTGGCGGCGCGCCTGGCGGCGGCTGGCCTGCTGCGCCCGCAGGGCGACTGGTATGTCGGGCGTCCGGTGATGGTGACCCGCAACGACTACGGCACCGGCGTCTACAACGGCGATATCGGGCTCACCCTGCCGGACCCATCCCGCCCGAACGCGCTGCGCGTCTATTTCCTGGAGGGCGATACGGTGCGCAGCGTGCTGGCGACCCGCCTGCGCAATGTCGAGACGGCGTTCGCGATGACGGTGCACAAGTCGCAGGGCTCGGAATTCCGGCATACGGTGCTGGCCCTGCCGCGCGAACGCGGCGCCGTGCTGACGCGCGAGCTGGTGTACACCGGGATCACGCGCGCCAGCGAATTGTTCACCCTGGTGTCGCCGCCGGGCGCGGTGCTGGCCGAAGCCATCGCCGCGCGTACCCACCGGACCAGCGGCCTGCGCGGCATGATCGCGCCGACCTCGCGCTAAGGCGCTGAGGCGCCAAGCCATCAAGGGGCCATGTCCATGTCGCGCGCCGCCTTCCTGCTCGTCCCTGTCCTGACTCTGGCGCTGGCCCTGGCTGGGGGCGCGAACGCCGGGGAGCAGGAGCGCCCGCGCGAAAGCGCGGTCCAGCTCGAGCGTGGCGGGGTCCTGGCGGGCACCCTGGCGCTACCGGAGGGCGGGATGCCGGTGCCGGTGGTGCTGCTGATTGCCGGTTCCGGCCCCACGGACCGCAACGGCAACAGCCCCGGGATGCGCAACGACAGCCTGCAGGGCCTGGCCCATGCGCTTGCCGAGGCCGGCATCGCCAGCCTGCGCTACGACAAGCGCGGCGTGGCCGGCAGCCGCGCCGCCGCCGTGCGCGAGGCCGAACTCAGCCTCGATGGCTACGCCGACGATGCGGCCGCCTGGCTGCGCCTGCTGAAGGGCGATGCGCGCTTCGGCAAGGTAATCGTGGTCGGACACAGCGAAGGCGCGCTGGTCGGCATGCTGGCCGCCGGCCGCGCCGGCGCCGATGGCTTGGTGGCGCTGGCCGGGCCGGGCCAGCGCCTGTCGGACGTGCTGCGGCGCCAGCTGGCCGGCAGGCTCCCGCCCGCGCTCATCCCGGACAGCGAACGCATCCTTGCCAGCCTGGAACGCGGCCAGCTCACGGAAGAGGTGCCGGCCCAGCTGGCGCCGCTGTTTCGCCCCAGCGTGCAGCCCTACCTGGTGTCGGCGATCAAGTACGACCCGGCCGAGGAACTGCGCAGGCTGGCGATGCCGGTGGCCGTGATCCAGGGCAGTACCGACCTGCAGGTGGGCGTCGAGGACGCACGCCGCCTGCAGGCCGCGCGGCCGGGCACGACGCTGGTGGTGGTCGACGGCATGAACCATGTCCTGAAGATGGCGCACGGGGACCTGGCGGCGCAGCTGCCGGCGTACACCCAGCCTGGTGGGCCGGTGGCGCGCGAACTGGTGCAAGCCCTGCTGCGCTTCGTGCGTGGCTTGCCCTGATACGCTTGAGCGAAACCAAACCTGCGGCGGGCCGGCCGGCGCTCGCCGAACTCGGCCATTGGGAGGTGGTCCTACCGTTCTGGAAGCACCCCCCTTTCATCCCGGCGCAAGCGCTCATCCATGCAGCGATTCGATCAGCAGAAGCCCGTCCTGTTTCGCGGTACCGGATTCGGGACCGCCCTGGAGCCGGCGTGGCCGGGCGGGTCGCCGCCCGAGCTGGCGCTCGACTGGAAGGCCGGGGCCTGGGCGCGCTGGTGTGCGCGCAGCTTCGACGTGTGGTGGGAGACCGCCCTGGTGGCGACGCTGCTCGGCCTGCTCCTGTGCCGCCATTCTTCGGCTTTCCTGCAATGGCTGGAAACGCCCTTCGGCTGGAAACTGTTCGGCCTGGCCTGTATCCCGGCCGGGCTGCTGCTCGATGCGCTGCTGCACACCGTGGCCGGCAATACGCCCGGCAAGGCGCTGCTCGGGCTGCGCCTGGAGCGCGCCGACGGGTGCCATCCCGGCTTGTCCGAGCTGGCGCAGCGCAATGCGCGGCTCTGGTGCAGCGGGCTTGGCCTTGGCTTGCCCCTGCTCAGCCTGTTCACGATGGCGCGCCAGGCGCTGCGCCTGCGCAAGGACCTGCCGGCCAGCTATGACGGAGCGCTGTACCTGGTGCGTGCCCGCCCGGTCGGACGCCTGCGCAAGGCGGTGTTCGGTGCCGCGTTCTGCAGCCTGTTCCTGCTGATCGTCGCGCTGGACGCCGCCGACCGCCAGGATGCGCGCGAAATCGCCGAACTGAAGGCCGCGCCCCCCTACGGCTGGACCAATCCACTGACCGGGAACCGGGTGCTGGTCGCGCCGCAATGGCTGGCGGAGGACGCCGGGCCGGAAGACGAAGGAGAAGAGGGGGACGGCCATGGCGGCGCGGCACCTGGCAGGGCGCGTTACCGCTTCACCCTGCATGGTGGCCACGCCGTGGTCCTGTTCAGCGTGGAAGCGCAGGACGGACGCGGCCTGCGCGAACATGTCCGTGCCCACGCCCGGCAGGACCACGGCGAGGCGCTGGCGGACGAAGCCGCGCCTGCCGGCGGGCGGTACGGCATGTTCCGCGGCCATCCGTCCTGGACCGGCATGGCGGAGGGAAGGTACAGCGCGCTGCGGGTGCAGTCCCGCATCGTCGAGGCGGATGGCAGGTTCTGGCGGGTGGAGTTGCTGCAGTCGCCACCGGTCGCCTACACCGACGACCTGGTGCAGGCCCTCGGCCAGGCCTTGTGGGATTCCGTCCTGGGTACGCCGGACGCGGCGGCGGGAAAATGACAAAGGGGCCACCTGGCCCCTTGTTATCCGAAAACCGGCCCCGCTTGGCGGCTTATTTCTTGCGGCGCTTCGGCGTCACCTTCACCTTGCCGCGTTTCTTGACCGTCTTCAGCTTGGCATTGCCGGCGCTGGCCTTGATGCCGGCACGGTTGGCGCTTGCCTTGATGCTGCCGCGCTTGGACGCGGCCTTGAAGCGCGGCGCGCGGTTCGAGGCCTTGGCCACGCGTACCGGCGCTTGTTCGCCGGCGATGAAGCGGCGTACATTGAGGGCGTCGAGGATGCGCGCCGAGGACGCGCCCGCATTGAGCAGCACCATGGTCGCGTTCTTGCCGGCGGCCGTGATGTTCATGATCAGGCAGCGCCCGGCTTCCGAGGTGTAGCCGGTCTTCGACAGGCCGATGTCCCAGCCCTTGGCACCGACCAGGCGGTTGGTGTTGCGGTACTCGACCTCGCGCCCATTGATGTTGATCAGGTTCTTCGAGTCCGTCGTCATGTTGGTAATGACGGCATACTTGCTCGATGCGGCCGCCATCTTGACCAGGTCGCCGGCGGTGGAGCGGTTGCGCGGCGACAGGCCGGTCGGCTCCTCGATCACGGTCTGGGTCATGCCAAGCGCGCTGATCTTGCGCTTGACCGCCGCCTTGAAGCCGTCGGTGCCGCCCGGGAAGGTACGCGCCAGCGCCGCCGCGGCGCGGTTGTCCGAGGACATCAGCGCCAGCTGCAGCACGTCGCGGCGCGAGATCAGGGCGCCCACCGGCACCCGCGAGCTGCTGTGCTTGAAGGTGTCGACGTCGCTGCGGTCGATCTCGATCAGCTCGTCCATGTCCTGCTTGGCATCGAGCACGACCATGGCCGTCATCAGCTTGGTCAGCGAGGCGATCGGGACGACGCGGTCGGCATTCTTTTCCAAAAGAATCTTGCCAGTGTCATCTTCTACCACAAGCACCGACTGGGAGCCGAACGGCACCGCGAATGCGGCGGCCGAAAACGACATCAATACGGTGGCAAACAATTTTTTGAGCATTGTCGGGTTCAGGAGTGGTTGCGTTGAGCGGGAGGCATGCCACGGATGGGCACACAGTCAACTGTCTAGCTGTAGGGCAACTACAGGAGATGCACGATAGCATCAAGCATGATGCATGTCTATGGCGCACAGGCAAAAATGGGCTTGTAACCCGGAATTTTGTTGGGAACGGACATTCTGCTGACATTGTGCCCACGGGCACCGCCATGCCGCCTTCACTTCCCGCCCAGAAAGCACACGGCCCTGCGCGGGGGGCAGGGCCGTGGCACGGCGGGACGCATTCCGCCGCTCATGCAAACGCTGTCGCTTACTTCGACGCGTAGATCTTGTCGAACTCGCCGCCATCGTTGAAGTGGACGGCCTGGGCCTTGCGCCAGCCGCCGAACAGTTCGTCCACCGTGAACAGCTGGATCGGCTTGTAGTTGGCGGCGTGCTTTTTCATGACCGCTTCCGAGCGCACCCGCAGGAAGTGCTTGGCGCCGATCTCCTGGCCGGCCGGCGAGTACAGGAAGTTCAGGTAGGCGGTCGCTTCCTTGCGCTGCTTGCGGCGGTCGACCACCTTGTCGACCACGGCCACCGGCGACTCCGCCAGGATCGACACGCTCGGGTAGACCACTTCGAAATTGTCGCCGAACTCCGCGCGCACCATGCTCACCTCGTTCTCGAAGGTGACCAGCACGTCGCCGATCTGGCGCTGGGTGAAGGTGGTGGTGGCCGCGCGGCCGCCCGCGTCCAGGATCGGCACGTTCTTGAAGATACGCGACACCAGTTCGCGCGCCTGGGCTTCGGTACCGCCCTTTTTCTTCAGTGCCGCGCCCCATGCGGCCAGGTAGGTGTAGCGGCCGTTGCCGGCGGTCTTCGGGTTGGGGATGATCACCTGCACGCCCGGGCGGGCCAGGTCGTCCCAGTCCTTGATCTTCTTCGGATTGCCCTTGCGCACCAGGTACACCATGGTCGAGTAGTAGGGCGCCGCGTTGTGCGGGAACTTCTTGGCCCAGTCCTTGGCCACCAGGCCGCGGTCGGCCAGCATGTCGATGTCGTTGGCCTGGTTCATGGTGACGACCGAGGCTTCCAGGCCGTCGGCGACGGCGCGTGCCTGCTTGCTCGAGCCGCCGTGCGACTGCTTGATGCTGACCGTCTCGCCGGTCTGCTGCTTGTAGGCCGCGATGAAGGCCGGGTTAATGTCCTTGTACAGCTCGCGCGCCACGTCGTAGGAGACGTTCAGCAGTTCGGTGTCGGCGGCGCTGGCCTGGAGCGGCAGTGCGGCGCCCAGCGCCAGGGCAAGGATCAGGCGGCGCAGAGGGGAAGTCATGGTCATGGAGGCTCGCTTTTCAAATCGGGTGGTGACAGCCTGCATGATCCGTACTTTCATCAAATTTCGGAACGATAGTTTTGTCATATGCTTAGTACTGCCGCGTTGCCTGGCGTTGCGGCGCGGCGCCGGCAGCAGGCAAGCGGGCTTCGGTGTATAGTCGTGCCCAGCCATTGCGCCGCTGAGCGCGGGTCCCGACTTCCGTTTTTTCTGCATAGTGATGTTTGATGTCCACGCGTTTTGATATTCGCAAGGCAGTGCCCGGTGATGCTTCCGCCGCCTGCGCGCTGCTGCGCCGTTCGATCGAGATCGGCTGCCAGGCCGACCACCGGGACCAGCCCGCCGTGCTCGAAGCCTGGCTTGGCAACAAGACCACGGCCAATGTCGCCAGCTGGCTGGCCTCGCCCAGCAACCATGCGCTGGTGGCCGAGCGCGACGGCGAACTGCTCGGTCTGTGCCTGCTGACCCAGGCCGGTAGGCTGGCGCTGTGCTATGTGGCCCCCGAGGCCCTGCGGACCGGCATCGGCGGTGCCATGCTGGCCGCCGCCGAGGAACAGGCGCGCGCCTGGAGCATCAACAAGCTGCAGCTGCATAGCCCGCCCGGGGCCAGCGCCTTCTTCGAGCGCCACGGCTATGTCAACGCCGGCAAGGACAAGGCCTGCTTCGGACTCGAGTGCGACCTGCTGTGGAAGGCACTCGACGCCAGCCTTGAACCGGCGCCGGGCGCGCGCAAGCGCTTTTGCAACTGCAGCAGCTAGGCGACCCCGGTTGGTGCGGCTTGAACTGCGCCATCATTGCGAACACATCTTTTGTCCGGGAGAAGCTTGCGATATAGTAAGCGCCTCGATTTGGATGAGTTCTTATGGCTTCACGTAGAGATTTCCTGCAACAGGGCGCCGCATTGTGCGCGGGCGGCATCCTTGGCGCCCCCCTGCTGGCCCCCGGCCTTGCCCGCGCCCAGGACGCCGGCCTGCAACCCCCGCCCGACCTGTTCGATGCCCAGCTGCTGGACCTCGACTTCTGGGTCAAGCCGCGCACGCTCTCGCTGGTGCGCCCGCAAAGCGGCGAAAAGGCCAGGGTGCTGTACTGGAAGGACGGCGAGGTCATCGATTCGGCCTACCAGGAGCTGTGCCATATCCTGCGCGATGTGAACGGCCGTGCCAGCGCCCCGATCGATCCCAAGCTGTTCGAGGTGCTGTGGGGTACCCAGGCCTTCATCGCGCGCTACGGCATGATCCAGCCGCTCGAGATCCTGTCCGGCTACCGCACCGAGGCTTCCAACCGGCGCCTGGTGGAAGAGGGCGTGCCGGCCGCGCGCAAATCGCTGCACATGGTCGGCAAGGCGGCCGACATCCGCATCGCCAGCCTGAGCGAGGATGTGCTCGGCGGCCTGATCCGCAGCTTCCGCCAGGGCGGGGTCGGTTATTACTACCGCTCCGGACCGAAGGGCGGCTGGATCCATGCCGATACCGGCCTGAATCGTACCTGGAAAGGCTGAGCCGCGCCGAGGCGTGCTCGCCCGCCTCCCGGCTTCCGCTACCATCTGTCCATCGACCCTGTTCTTGTCAAAGGAGGCAGTGATGGCAACGATGAATACTCCCACGATCGACCGCCGGACCCTGGGCGAACGGCGCAGCAACGTGCCGCGCGTGCGCGGCCGCTCCACCATGTCGGCGCTCGACTACCTGGCCATGGCCCTGCTGATCATCGGCGGGCTGAACTGGGCGATGGTCGGCCTGTTCGATGTCGACATGGTCGCCACCATCCTCGGCCCGGGCAGTCCGGCCACCCGCATCGTGTATGTGGTGGTGGGCCTGGCGGCGCTCTACTCGATCTATATCCTGGGCAAGATGGCAGGCAGCCGGCGCGCCCTGTGAGCGGCACGCGGGTCGGCCTGATCGCCGACACCCATGGCCTGCTGCGTCCACAGGCACTGGATTTCCTGCGCGGCTGCGAGCACATCATCCATGCGGGCGACATCGCCGGCCCCGATATCCTGGAGCCGCTCGCCGCGCTGGCGCCGCTGACGGTCGTGCGCGGCAATAACGACCGTGGCGCCTGGGCCGCGGCACTGCCGGAGACGGCCGTGCTGCGCCTTGGCGCGGTCGCCATCTATGTGATCCACGACCTCAAGCAATTGGATATCGACCCGGCCGCGGCAGGCATGCGGGTCGTCGTGGCGGGCCATTCGCACCGTCCCTCCTGCCAGCAGCGCGGCGGGGTGCTGTACGTGAATCCCGGCAGTGCGGGGCGACGCCGCTTCACGCTGCCGGTCTCGATCGGCGCATTGCTGGTCGAGGAAGAAGAGGTCAGCGTGCGCCTGGAGACCCTGGCCGTCTAGTCGCGCTTGCGGGTACGCTTAAACGGCGCAATATCCCGTAAAATATGGCTCGCTTCGCAATTGCTGCCCACATGAACCTGCCACCCGATACCCCGCCCCGCTTCCGCCCCCGCCCCTGGACCGCACTCGAGACCCCGCAGGACGTCGAACTCTGGATCGACGAGCACAACCGCGCCTTGCAGGAACTGGTCAAGCCAACCGAGACCGGGGTCGGCATCTGCTTCACGCTGGCCGAAGGCGGAAACGTCTATATGGCGACGACGGACGACGCCGTGCTGCTCGACGTCGAACCGGACGCCGACTGGATCGGACCCCTGATCCAGGCCGCCACCGGGGCCGAGGCGCCGCGTGGCCAGGTCTGGATCCTTTCCGACGACAAGCTGGTGGAGCTGATCCTCGGCCTGTCGAGCCTGGTGGCGAGTACCACCCTGGTCACTGGCCATCCGTTCGGCGCGCGCGCCCGCCGCGCCGGGCAATGAGCCGGCGCCTGCGCTGGCCGGTGCTTCCCGCCTGCCCGGGTTTCGGCGATACGCTCAGCTCGACCAGGACCGGGAGATGCGATGGACAGGCATAGGCAAAGTGCGGCGCGCCGCGGCGTGTTCGCACTCGGACTGGTCGCGATGTTCGGAGTGCTGGCGTCGCTGGCTCCCAGCGCGGCGGCGGCCGACCTGCTCGCCGAGCTCAAGGCGCGCGGAACGCTGCGTATCGCGCTCGAAGGCAGCTACCCGCCCTTCAATTTTCTGCATGCGAAGACCGGCCAGCCGGCCGGCTACGACGTCGACGTCGCGCGCCTGGTCGCGGGCAGGCTGGGTGTGCGCCCGGAATTCGTCACCACCGAATGGGCAGCGATCCTGCCCGGGCTGGCCGCCGGGAAGTACGACGTGATCGTCAGCCAGGTCGGCATCACGGCGCAGCGCGAACAGGCTTTCGATTTTTCGCGTCCGTACACCTATTCTTATCCACAACTGATCGTGCGGCGCAATGACCGCGCCAGCTACGCCAGCCTGAATGACCTGAAGGGCAGGACAGTCGGGGTGGGACAGGGGAGCGTGTTCGAGCAGCAGGCCCGGGCGGTACCGGGGATCGTGGTGAGGAGCTATCCGGCGACACCGGAGAACCTGCAGGACCTGGCCTTCGGTCGCATCGATGCGGCGCTCAACGACAGCCTGATGGCCGCCTACCTGCTGAAGCATTCGGCCTTGCCGATCAAGGCCGGCGCGCGGGTTGGCGCGGCCGAGCGCATGGGTATCGCGATGCGCAAGGGGAACCCGGAACTTAAGGCTGCGCTCGACCGCATCCTGCTCGATGCCGGCGCGGACGGCAGCCTGAAGGCACTGTCGATGAAGTGGTTCGGGATGGACGCCAGCCGTCCGCCGCCATGACGGCGCAGGCTGCTGCGCGGCAGCGCATGCCCGGGCTGGCGGCGAGGAACCAGGCTACGCCCTGAGCGCGGCCCGGTGCCGCGCGAGGATCAGCGCTTGCTGTCCTGGCCTTGTTTGAACGCTTCCGAAGCCTGCTGCGCGCTCTCTCCCTGGCGCTGTCCGTCGAGGTCGTCGAGCGCAGGGGTGCCGCCGGAAGCATGCTGGCCACCTCCCTGCTGCTGGCTACCCTGCTGCTGGCTACCCTGTTGTTGGTTGCCCTGCTGTTGGTTTCCTTGCTGCTGCATGCCGGACTGCTGGTTGCCCTCGCGCTGCCCTTGTCCGGCTGCGGAGACCAGGTCCTTGCTCGGGTCCTTGGTAGCATTGTCCGGTTGCGATTGTTTTTGCTGTTCCATATTCGTCTCCTCGTCGTGGATGGTCGAGCGACTATTTTATGCCGCGTGCCGGAATCGGCAATCGGCGTCCAGGCAGAGTTCGCGTAGGAGAGGTCGCACGGGCAGGCTGGGCAGGCATGTGAACGCGCACCGCGCAGGCGCAGGCCCGGGCGGTGCGTGTTGGTGCTACGGGTGGGAAGGCTGGCTTCCCGGTGCTACCGAGGATTCCGGCTCAACGATTGCCGCGTTGCTTGTCGCTGCTGTTGTCCTGGCTCCATGCCTGCGATGCATCCTTGGCGGATTCACCCTGGCGCGAACCCAGGTCGTCCAGTGCCGGTGTGCCGCCGGATGCATGCTGGCCACCCGACTGCTGGCTATCCTGGCGCCCGGACTGCTGGCTTCCCCGTTGCTGCTGACCTTGTTGCTGACCTTGTTGCTGTCCTGATTGCTGTCCTGATTGCTGGCTGCCTTGCTGCCGGCCCGACTGCTGACTGCCTTGCTGCTGCTGTCCAGATTGTTGGCTGGACTGTTGGCCGGATTGCTGGCTGCCCTGTTGTTGCCCAGACTGCATGTTGCCCGATTGGCGTCCCGATTGCATGTTGCCTTGCTGCTGGCTTGCACCCAGGTCTTCCATGTCGTTGTCGTGACGCGGGCCCTTGATGCCATGTCCTTTGTTTTCACCCATGTCGGTCTCCTTGACGAGTCGATGTAGGGACTATCTTAGTCCTCTCACCAGCTGCGGCAATCGGACTCGGGGACGTACCACCGTAGGACGGCTCGCACAAAGTCATCAGTAAATCACGAAGATCCAGCTTCACCCTGGCGCGTGCCAGGACCAGGTTGCTGGGGCTGTTTCGTGTGGTCTGACTGCTGGTTGTCAGCGCGGCTGCGCTCGAGGCGCTCGCGCTGGCGCTTGACGTCGAAATCGTCCAGCTGGACGTCACTCAGGCTGCGTTCGGAATCCTTGTTTTCAGGCATGGCTGCCTCCCGGCTATGGTAGAAGCCCCATGCTAGCCCTTTCCGTGCCAGGCAGGCGCTCAGGGCTGCGCGGGAACGATGCCCAGGCTGCGCAGGAAGCTGCGCGCCGCCTCGAAAGCGGCAAGCTGCTGCTCGCCCGTGAAGCCGCCGTGCCCCCCACCCGGGATGGTATGCAGGACGTTCCTGACCCCCACCTTGTCCAGTGCCGCCTTCAGGCGCAAGGCGTGCGCATAAGGCACCATGGGGTCGGCGTCGCCATGGATGGTGAACACCGGCGGACCGCCGGCGCGTACCTGGTTCAGCGGCGACACCGCGCGCGCCAGCCGTTCCCGGCCCGGGTCCGGCATGCTGCCGAACCAGGCCACCGCGTACGAGCGCTGGTTCGGGCCCTGCAGCATGTCGGCGACGTCGGTGATGCCGAACCAGTTGACCACCGCCGCCACCTTCGGCGCCGCGTTCCGGTACGGTCCGGACCAGCCCGGTTCGTTGGCCGCGCACTGGTGGGTGAAGGGCGAGTCGACGGGCAGCATGGCGGTGGCCAGCGCCAGGTGGCCGCCAGCCGAATTGCCGGTGGTGACCACCCGCTCCAGGTCGAAATGGTATTTCTTCGCGTTCCGGCCCACCCATTGCAGCGCGCACAGCGTGTCCTCGACGGCGGCCGGCGCGGGCGCGGTGTCCGCCAGCCGGTAGCTGACGTTCACCACCGTGAAGCCCATCTGCATCCAGGGCAGGGCCGACAGGGCCGAGCTTTCGCGGCTGCCCGCGACCCAGCCGCCGCCGTGGAAGCGCAGCACCACCGGGCGCGGTTTCGTGCCGGGCTCGTCGGGCAGGAGGACGTCGAGCTTGAGCTCCTGGCCGCTTGCCTTCAGGTAGGTCACGCCGGCATCGATGCCGTGCAGGTGGTCGAGCAGCACCGCCGCGCGCAGGCCGTCGTCGGCCGCCTGCGCGGCGCCCGTGCAGGCCAGCGGCAGCACCAGCAGCGCCAGCCGCGAGGAAAGGGCGCGCATCCCGCTTACATGTTCGGGTAGTTCGGACCGCCGCCGCCTTCCGGCGTCACCCAGACGATGTTCTGGGTCGGGTCCTTGATGTCGCAGGTCTTGCAGTGCACGCAGTTCTGGGCGTTGATCTGCAGGCGGTCCTTGCCCTCGTCGGTCTTGACGAACTCGTACACGCCCGCCGGGCAGTAGCGCTGTTCCGGTCCGGCGTACTTGGCCAGGTTGACGTCCACCGGAATGCTCGGATTCTTCAGCGTCAGGTGGATCGGCTGGTCTTCGGCATGGTTGGTGTTCGAGATGAACACCGAGGACAGGCGATCGAAGGTCAGCTTGCCGTCCGGCTTCGGATAGGCGATCGGCTGGAACTGGGAAGCCGGCTTCAGGCATTCGTGGTCGGCATGCTGGTGGTGCAGCGTCCAGGGCGCCTTGCCGCGGAACAGGATCTGGTCGATGCCAGTCATGATGGTGCCAATGTACAGGCCCTTGCTCATCCACGGCTTGAAGTTGCGCGCCACGTGCAGTTCCTCATGCAGCCAGCTCTTCTCGAACGCTGCCGGGTAGGACGCCAGTTCGTCGTGCTGGCGGCCCTCGCCCAGGGCCGCGAAAGCGGCCTCGGCCGCCAGCATGCCGGTCTTGATCGCCGCGTGGCTGCCCTTGATGCGGCTGGTGTTCAGGAAACCGGCGTCGCAGCCGATCAGGGCGCCGCCCGGGAACACGGTCTTCGGCAAGGACTGCAAACCCCCTGCGGTGATGGCGCGCGCGCCATACGAGATGCGCTTGCCGCCTTCGAAGTACTTGCGGATTTCCGGGTGCGTCTTGTAGCGCTGGAATTCCTCGTAGGGCGACAGGTAGGGGTTCTGGTATGCCAGGCCGACCACGAAGCCCACTACCACCTGGTTGTTCTCCAGGTGATAGAGGAAGGAGCCACCGTAGGTGTCGTTGTCGAGCGGCCAGCCAGCGGTGTGCACCACCAGGCCCGGCTTGTGCATGGCCGGGTCGATCTCCCACAGTTCCTTGATGCCGATGCCGTAGGTCTGCGGATCCTTGCCCTTGTTCAGGTCGTACTTGGCCATCAGCCCCTTGCCCAGGTGGCCGCGCGAGCCTTCCGCGAACAGGGTGTACTTGGCGTGCAGCTCCATGCCGAGCTGGAAGTCCGGGCCCGGCTCGCCGTCGCGCTTGACGCCCATGTTACCGGTGGCGACACCCTTGACCGAACCGTCTTCGTTGTACAGCACTTCGGCCGCCGGGAAGCCCGGGAAGATCTCCACGCCCAGGCTTTCCGCCTGCTGGCCCAGCCAGCGGGTCACGTTAGCCAGCGAAATCACGTAGTTGCCGTGGTTGGTCAGCATCTTCGGGACCATGAAGTTCGGCGTGCGGATGGCCTTGGTCTCGGTCAGGAACAGCACCTGGTCCTCGGTGACCGGGGTGTTCAGCGGCGCGCCTTTTTCCTTCCAGTCGGGGATCAGCTCGTTGAGCGCGATCGGGTCCATCACGGCGCCGGACAGGATATGGGCGCCCAGTTCGCCGCCTTTCTCGAGCACGCAGACCGAGACCTCCCGTCCTTGTTCCGTCGCCAGCTGCTTGAGCCGGATCGCCGCGGACAGGCCGGCAGGGCCGCCGCCGACGATGACCACGTCGTATTCCATCGCTTCACGCGGTCCGTATTGTTCGAGGATATTGGTTGGCTCGGTCATGGATATTTTAATAAGAAAGTGAAAATTTAAGCACGAGTGTGCACTTTTTTACTGCTGAATGCAATGTTGGCCGCCATTTTACGGACATTATTAGATGCGGCAATCTAATACTGGTGATTTGTGTAATCATGATGGCTTCGCAAGCAAGCCGGGAAGGGGAGCGGGACGTGGGCATCGAAGTCAATTACGAAGGAAAAATCGCCATGGTCACCGGCGCGTCGAGCGGGCTCGGGGCGCGTTTCGCGAAGGCGCTGGCCGGCGCCGGCGCGCAGGTGGTGCTGGCCTCGCGCCGTGTCGAGCGCCTGAAGGAACTGCGCGCCGAGATCGAGGCCGACGGCGGCGCCGCCCACGTGGTGCGGCTCGACGTCACCGACCTGGGCTCGATCAAGGCCGCCATCGCCCATGCCGAGACCGAGGCAGGTCCGATCGACATCCTGGTGAACAACTCGGGTGTCTCCAGCACCCAGCGCCTGCTCGATGTCACTGAGGACGACTACAACTACATCATGGACACCAACCTGCGCGGCGCCTTCTTCGTGGCCCAGCAGACCGCCAAGCGCATGATCCAGCGCGCCAAGGGCGATCCGCGCAAGCAGCACCGCATCGTCAACATCGCCTCGGTGGCCGGGCTGCGCGTGCTGCCCCAGATCGGCGTCTACTGCATGAGCAAGGCGGGCGTGGTGCAGATGACCAAGGCGATGGCGGTCGAGTGGGGCAAGTACGGCATCAACGTCAACGCCATCTGCCCCGGCTACATCGCCACCGAGATGAACGAGGACTACTTCGACACCGAGCAGGGCCGCAAGCTGATCGACATGCTGCCGCGCAAGCGCGCCGGGCGGCCGGAGGACCTCGACGGCCTGCTCCTGCTGCTGGCCGCGGACGAAGCCCATTTCATCAATGGCGCCGTCATCACGGCCGACGACGGCATGACGGCGCAATAAGCACCCGCGGTCGGCCATCGGGAGCGGCCCTACGCGGCCCTCCATCCCCCTATTGCTTTCGGGAGTAGCGCGGCAGTCGTGTAGTCCGTAGCCTACAACGCTGCTCTATCGTTGAGGCCGCTCCAAACGCCGCCGATCTCCCGGCGCGCGTGACAATGTGCGAGATTCCGGAGGGCGCCTCTATGGCATCATCCCGCCTTTCGCCGTCGCCTCGCCAGTCCCCCACTGTTGTAAAACGGGGTCTGCATGTCGGCTTGTTCCTACAAAGCAAGTCGTGCGATTATAATTCTGCTCAACATTTTCCCGCGCCGCGCCGCGCGCCCATCGTCAACCGTAGCATCCATGTCCGAATCCCACGTCGACTTCTCCATTGCGCGCCAGGCCGCGTGGGCACCCGGCCTGGCCACGACCGCGCGCTGGCGGGAATGGGCACGCGAGCCATGGCCGCTGGCGCCTACGGAAGAGCCGAAAGTGGCCGCGATGCCGGCTATGCTGCGCCGCCGCGCCGGCTTTCTCGGCCGTATGGCGCTGGAAGTCGCCTACGAATGCCTGGATGGGCAGCTCGGCGTGCCCACCGTGTTCTGCTCGCGCCATGGGGAAGTGGGCCGGGCGGTCGACCTGCTGGCCGAACTGGCACGCGGCGAGCCGCTCTCGCCCACCGCCTTCGGCCTGGCCGTGCACAACGCGAGCGCCGGCCTGTTTTCGATCGCGCGCGCGGACCGGGCCAACCACGTCGCCCTGGCCGGCGGCGCCGCGACCATCGAGCATGCCGTGATCGAGGCCTGCGGCCAGCTGGCGGACGGCGCGCCGACCGTGCTGCTGGTCGCCTGCGACACGGTACTGCCCGACGGACTGCGCCAGTTCGAGGATTGCGAGGAGCAGCCTTTCGCCTTTGCCTGGGCCATGACCGCGGCCGGCGCCGGCGAGCGCCTGCGCCTGTCCTGGCGTGCCTGCGTCGACGAACAGAAGGAAGAGGCCATGGGCATGCCGGGCGGTCTCGCCCTGCTGCGCTTCCAGCATGGCGCAGCCGATACGCTGGCGCGCAGCGCCGGCGGCAAGCGCTGGACCTGGAGCCGCCATGCGGACTAGGCTCTCCCATGCCTGGCGCGTGCTCGCCACCGGGCTGAGTTTCGCGCTGTTCGGCCTGGGCGGCCTGTTCCTGCGCGTGATCGTATTTCCGCTGCTGGCCCTGTGCGTGCGCGAACCGGGCGCACGCCGGCGCGCCGCGCGCGCCACCATCCGGGCCAGCTTCCGGGCCTTCGTCGGCATCATGCGCGGCCTGGGCGTGCTGCGCTACGAGGTGCGCGGACTGGATAAACTGGCGCGCGAGGGGCAGCTGATCCTGGCCAACCATCCGACCCTGATCGACACCGTATTCCTGATCGCCTTCGTGCCGAACGCCGACTGCATCGTCAAGGGCGCCCTATGGAACAACCCGTTTACACGCGGACCGGTGCGCGCGGCGGGCTATATCTGCAACGACCGCGGGCCGCAGCTGGTGGACGACTGCATCGCTTCGCTGCGCGCGGGCGGCAACCTGATCATCTTCCCGGAAGGCACCCGCACCCCGCGTGGCGGCGCCACGGAACTCAAGCGCGGCGCCGCCAACGTCGCCGTGCGCGGCGCCCGTCCGATCACCCCGGTGGTGATCCGCTGCGAGCCGCCGACGCTTGGCAAGGGCGATAAATGGTGGCACGTACCGCCGCGCCAGGCCCATTTCCACATCGAGGTCAGGGACGACATCGGCGTCGACCAGTACCGCGCCGGCGCGACCAGCGACGTGGTGGCGGCGCGCCGCCTCACCGAATACCTGCAACAGTTTTTTATGAAAGAAGGCCAGCACCATGCTTGAACAGGAAGTCAAGGGCTTGATCATCGATGTCCTCCAGCTCGAGGACATCACCCCGGAAGACATCGACAGCGAGGCGCCACTGTTCGTGGAAGGCCTGGGCCTGGACTCGATCGACGCGCTGGAGATCGGCGTCGCGCTGCAGAAGCGCTACGGCATCACGCTGTCGGCCGAATCGCAGGAAACGCGCCGCCATTTCGCCTCGGTGCGCGCGCTCGCGGCGATGATCGAAACCAATCGCAAGAAGTAAGGAGTGGCCATGGTAAGCATTCACGACATGAACCGCGATCAGCTGTTCACCTGGGTCGCCGACCTGCTGGCGGAGATGTTCGAACTCGAACGCGACAGCCTCACCCCGGCATCGAACCTGTACGCCGACCTCGACATCGACAGCATCGACGCGGTCGACCTGGCGGTCAAGCTCAAGCAGATGACCGGCAAGCGCCTGCAGCCGGAAGTGTTCAAGACCATCCGCACCATCGACGACGTGGTGGGCGCGCTGGCCGGCCTGGCCGAAGAGCAGGCGGCCTGACGCGGTGATCTGGAATGTCCTCGCGGCCGCGCTGACGCTGCTGTACCCGCTGGCGATCTGGTTCGGCCACGGCAGCGTCGAGCCGCGCTGGCTGGCCGGCCTGCTGCTGCTGGCCGCGGCTACCCGCCTGCCGGCACTGCGCATCAGCGCCGCGGCGCGCTGGAGCGCGGGTGGCGCGCTGCTGCTGGTGGCGGCGGCGGTCGCCACCAACGCCGTGCTGCCGCTCAAGCTGTATCCAGTGCTGGTGAACGCCGCGCTGCTGGCCGCCTTCGGCGCCAGCCTGCTGTCCGGGATGCCGATGGTGGAACGCTTCGCGCGCCTGCGCGAAGCGGAGCTGCCGCCGGCGGCCGTCGCCTACACCCGCCGCGTGACCCAGGCCTGGTGCCTGTTCTTCGCCATCAACGGCGGCATCGCCCTGTGGACGGCGCTGTTCGCGAGCGAGGCCGCCTGGTCGCTGTACAACGGCGTCATCGCCTATCTCCTGATGGGATTGATGTTCGCTGGCGAATACCTGCTGCGGATGCGCGTCAAGCGCTTGCACCATGCCTGAGCTTTTCCACGCCCTTGCCACCCGTTCGCCTGTCACTGTCGCCGGCTGGCGCGCCGGCGAAGCGTTTGCGCACGGCGCGCTGCTGGCGCGGATCCGCGCCTGGGCCGCGCTCGGCCGGCGCACCGACGCGCTCCAGGTCGCGCTGTACCACGACGACAGCCTGGAGTTCGCCGCGGCCCTGCTGGGCGCCTGGTTGTCCGGTAAGACCGTGTGGCTGGGCGCCGACGTGCTGCCCGCGACCTGCGCCGCGCTGGCGGCGAAGGCCGGCGCGTTCTGGGGCCAGTTCCCGGCCGGCTGCGCACCCCGCATGCCGGACGCCGATGACGACTGGCAGGGCGCGTGGACGCCGCCCGGCGCCGGCTTTTCGGCGCTGGTGGTGTTCACCTCGGGCAGTACCGGCACGCCGGTGCCCATTCCGAAGCGCCTGTCCCAGCTGACCGGCGAAGTCGCCGCACTGGAGGCGCAGTTCGGCGCGCGCCTGGGAACGGCGGCGATCCTGTCGACCGTCTCGCACCAGCACATCTATGGCCTGCTGTTCCGCGTGCTGTGGCCGCTGGCCGCCGGCCGGCCGGTGCACGCGCTGCGCCACGAATTTCCGGAAACTCTGGCCCCCGCGCTGGCCCAGGGGCCGGCCGTGCTGCTGGCCAGCCCGGCCCACCTGAAGCGCCTGCCGGAGCACCTGGACTGGCGCGGGGCGGCGGCCCAGTTGCGCGCCGTGTTCTCCTCGGGCGGCATGCTGGAAGCGGAAGCGGCCCGCCACGCCCAGGCGCTGCTGGGCCAGGCGCCAATCGAGGTGTATGGCAGTTCCGAGACCGGCGGCGTGGCATGGCGCCAGCGCGGCGAGGGCGCAGCCGCCGACGCCTGGCGGGCGCTGCCCGGGGTGCGCTGGCGGGTCGATCAGGGCGGACTGCTGGCAGTGCAGTCGCCCCATGCCGGCGTACCTGGCGATGATTGGCTCGGCCTGGCCGACCGTGCCGAGGATCTTGGCGACGGCCACTTCGTGCTGTGCGGACGGGCCGACCGCATCGTCAAGATCGAAGAAAAACGCATTTCGCTGGATGCCGTCGAAGCGGCGCTGTGCGCGAGCGGCATGGCGCGCGAGGCGCGCGTGCTGGCGGTGCCGGCGCCCGGGCGCCAGGTGCTGGCCGCCTTCGTGGTGCCGAGCCAGGCGGGGCAGGCCGTCATCGAGGGCGCGGGGAGCGCGGCCCTGAGCCGGCAGCTGCGCGCGGCCCTGGGCAGCAGCCTGGAAGCGGTGGCCCTGCCGCGCCGCTGGCGCTACCTGGAGCAGCTGCCCGTCAACGCCCAGGGCAAGACCACCCAGGCCCAGCTGCTGTCCCTGCTGGAGCCGCCCGCCGGGCGTCCGCGTGCACCCGCCCTGCGCGTGCTGGAGCAGGCACCTGGACGCGTGCTGCTGGAAGTGGTGGTGCCGGCGGACCTGCTGTACTTCGACGGCCACTTCGACGTCGCCCCGGTGCTGCCGGGCGTGGTGCAGGTGGACTGGGCGATCCGCTACGGGCGCGAGTACCTGGGCCTCGGCCCCGGCTTCGGCGGCATCAACGCCCTGAAATTCCAGCAGATGATCCGGCCCGAACAGCCGGTATCGCTCGAGCTGGTGCACGACGCGGCCAAGGACCAGCTGCATTTCCGTTATTTCTCCGCCGCCGGCGCCCATGCCAGCGGCCGCATCCTGTTGGGATCTCCATGAGCACCACGAATACCATGAGCAAGAAATTTTCGCCCCCCGGCCAGCGCGCCTTCGACGCCCGCTTCGAGGCCCAGAAGATCGCCTTCGGACCGGTCGTGTTCCAGTGCGTGCGCCATGCCTGGAAGCGCGGGATGCTGCAGGCGATCGCCGATGCCGGCGCGGCCGGCGTCTCGGTGGAGGAGCTGGCGGCGACCGGGCGCTGGACTCCGTACGCGCTCAAGCTGGTGCTGGAAACCTGCCTGTCGGCCGGCGTGGTCTACCTGGAAGAGGGGCGCTACGTGCTGGACAAGGCCGGCTTCGTGGTGCTGACCGACCCGATCACCCAGGTCAACATCGACTTCAACCACGACGTCTGCTACCAGGCCCTGTTCGCGCTCGACGCCTCGCTCGACGCCGGGCAGCCGCTCGGCCTGAAGGTGTTCGGCGACTGGCCGACGGTCTACGAAGGCCTGGCCCAGCTGCCGGAGCCGGCGCGCAGCAGCTGGTTCGCCTTCGACCACTATTATTCGGACACCTCGTTCCCGGACATCCTGCCGGACGTGTTCGCCACCAGCCCGCGGCGCGTGATGGACATCGGTGCCAACACCGGCAAGTTCACGCTGGCGGCGCTGGGCGCCAACGAGCGCGTGACGCTGCACCTGGTGGACCTGCCGGGCCAGCTGGCGGTGGCCGACGAGAAGCTGCGTGCGGCGGGCCTGCGCGAGCGCGCCACCCTGCACCCGACCAACCTGCTGGACGATGGCGCCGCGCTGCCGGGCGACATGGACCTGATCTGGATGAGCCAGTTCCTGAGCTGCTTCTCGGAAGCCGCCATCGCCAGCATCTTCCGGCGCGTGGCCGAAGCACTCGGGCCGCGCGGCCAGGTGCTGGTGCTGGACACCTTCTGGGACCGCCAGCGCTACGACATCGCTGCCTACTGCCTGATCAACACCTCGCCCTATTTCACGGCGATCGCCAGCGGCAACAGCAAGGTCTACGAGAGCGCCGACTACGTGCGCCTGGCCGAAGCGGCCGGCCTGCGCCTGGTGACCACGCGCGACGGCATCGGCTATTGCCATTCGCTGCTGCGCTTCGAGAAGGCGTGAGGGCGGCATGACTGTGTTCCACCCCTGCGTGGTGATCCCGGTGTACAACCACGAGCATGCGATCGGCAAGGTCGTGGCCCAGGTGCTCGGCCACGACCTGCCCTGCATCCTGGTCGACGACGGCAGCAGCGCCGCCTGCGCCGCGGCGCTGGACGCGCTCGTCGCCGCCCACCCGGGCCGGGTGGTGCTGGAACGCCATGCCCATAACCAGGGCAAGGGCGGGGCGGTGCTGACGGGCTTTCGCCGTGCACGGCAGGAAGGCTACAGCCACGTCCTGCAGGTGGACGCCGACGGCCAGCACAAGGTGGCCGACATCCCGCGCTTCCTGGCGGCGGCGCGCGCCCAGCCCGGTGCGGTGGTGGCCGGCTGTCCGGTATACGACGAATCGGTGCCGGCGCTGCGCCTGTACGCGCGCTACCTGACCCACGTCTGGGTCTGGATCAATACCCTGTCGCTGGCGATCCGCGATTCGATGTGCGGCTTCCGCGTCTATCCGGTCGCGCCGGTGCTGGCGCTGGCGGCGCGCCGCCGGCTCGGCCTGCGCATGAACTTCGACATCGAGATCCTGGTGCGCCTGTACTGGGATGGGCTGCGGGTGGTCAACCTGCCGACGGCGGTCGGCTACCCCGAGGACGGCGTGTCGCACTTCAAGGCCTGGACCGACAACGTCCTGATCACGCGCCTGCACGTGGCGCTGTTCTTCGGCATGCTGCCGCGCATCCCGATGCTGCTGGTGCGTTCATGGCGCGGATGAACGCCGCGCCCGAGGCGCGCCACTGGGCGGCCATCAACGAGGCCAGCTTCGTGGCCGGCATGCGCCTGCTGTTCTGGGTGTGCCGGGTGTTCGGCCGCTGGCCCTTCCGCCTGTTGCTGGTGCCGGTGCTGTTCTGGTACGTGCTGGCCCAGCCACGCGCGCGTCGCGTCTCGAACGACTATCTGCGGCGCGTCGGCGCCCGCACCGGCCTGCTCGGCGTGCTGCGCCACTTCGGCGCATTCGCCGAGGCGATCCTTGACAAGATGCTGCTGTGGGGTGGCCTGTTCGACTGGTCGCGCGTGCGCGTGCTTGGTGCCGAGCCGCTGCTGCAGCGCATCCGCGAAGGCAAGGGGGCGCTGCTGGTCTGCTCCCACCTGGGCAACCTGGACCTGAGCCGCGCGCTGTCGCTGGAGGTGCCGGGCTTGAGGATCACGGTGCTGGTGCATACCCGCCATGCCCAGGCCTTCAATACGATGCTGGCCCGGCTCGATCCGCGCAGCCAGCTGAACCTGATGCAGGTGACCGACATCAACCCGGCCACGGCCATGCAGCTGTCCGAGCGCATCGGGCGCGGCGAGTTCGTCGTCATCGCCGGCGACCGGGTGCCGGTATCGCACAGCCCGCGCGTGGCGCTCGCGCCCTTCCTGGGCGAGCCGGCCGCCTTCCCGGTCGGCCCCTACGTGATGGCCTCGGTGCTGGGCTGCCCGCTGTACGCGATGTTCGCGACGCGCCAGGGCTCCGGCTACGAGATCCACTTCGAGCGTTTGCGCGAATCGGTCAGCCTGCCGCGGCGCGGGCGCGAGGCCGCGCTCGCCGAACTGGCGGGCGACTACGCCGCCCGCCTCGAATACCACGCCCGGCGCGCGCCGCTGGAGTGGTTCAACTTCTACGATTTTTGGCATCACCCTGAACCGGAACCAGCCCATGCAGCTCACTGACCTGACCACTTCCGCGCGCAGCGTGCGCTTCGACCGCGAGCGCCTCGCCCTGGAAGACATCGTCGCCATCGCGCGCGGCGCGGCGCGCCCGGTGCTGTCCGACGACCCGGCCTTTCGCGCCGCCATCGCGAAAGGCGCCGACTTCCTCGACCGCCTGCTGCGCGAGGACGGCACCATCTATGGCGTGACCACCGGCTACGGCGACTCGTGCACGGTGGCGGTGCCGCTCGAGCTGGTAGCGGAGCTGCCGCACCACCTTTACACCTACCATGGCTGCGGCCTGGGCACCTACCTCGACCCGGGGCAGACCCGCGCCGTGATGGCCGCGCGCCTGGCTTCGCTGTCGAAAGGCTTCTCGGGCGTGAGCGTCGGCCTGCTGGAACAGATCGTGCGCCTGTTCGACGCCGGCCTGCTGCCCCTGATCCCGAGCGAAGGCTCGGTCGGGGCCAGCGGCGACCTCACCCCGCTGTCCTACCTGGCCGCCGTGCTGTGCGGCGAACGTGAAGTGCTGCGCGACGGCGTGCCCGTGCCGGCCGCCCAGGCCCTGCGGGAAGCCGGCATTGCGCCGCTGCGCCTGCGCCCGAAGGAGGGCCTGGCGATCATGAACGGCACCGCCGTCATGACCGGCCTGGCTTGCCTGGCCTACGACCGCGCCGCCTACCTGGCGCGCCTGGCGACCCGCATCACGGCGCTGGCGTCCTTCGCCCTGGACGGCAACGACCACCATTTCGACGAGACCCTGTTCTCGGTCAAGCCGCACGCCGGCATGCAGGGCGTGGCGGCCTGGCTGCGCCAGGACCTGGAATACGCCGGCCAGCTCGAGCGCAACGGCAAGCGCCTGCAGGACCGCTACTCGATCCGCTGCGCGCCGCACGTGATCGGGGTGCTGGCCGATGCCTTGCCCTTCTTCCGCGACTGCATCGAGAACGAACTGAACAGCGCCAACGACAATCCGATCATCGACGCCGAGGGCGAGCGTGTGCTGCACGGCGGCCACTTCTACGGCGGCCACATCGCCTTCGCCATGGACGGCATGAAGAACGCGGTGGCCAACATCGCCGACCTGCTGGACCGCCAGATGGCGCTGCTGGTGGACGGCCGCTACAACGCGGGCCTGCCGGCCAACCTGTCCGGCATGACGGGGGCGCGCGCGCCGATCAGCCATGGCCTGAAGGCCTTGCAGATCAGCGCCTCGGCCTGGACCGCGGAAGCGCTGAAGCTGACCATGCCAGCCTCGGTGTTCTCGCGCTCGACCGAGTGCCACAACCAGGACAAGGTGAGCATGGGCACGATCGCCGCGCGTGACTGCCTGCGCGTGCTGGAACTGTGCGAACAGGTGGCCGCGGCGCTCCTGATCACGGTGCGCCAGGGCGCCTGGCTGCGCCAGCGCGTCGATCCGGACAAGGCCCTCCCGGCGCCGCTGGCACGCATGCTGGCCCTGCTGGGCGAGGACGTCGCTCCGGTCGAGGAAGACCGCCGGCTCGACCCGGACCTGAAGCTGCTGCTGGGCCGCATCCGCGACCAGGCCTGGAGCCTGTATGCGTAAGCAGAAGGCGCCCAGCCGCTGGTGGGCGGAGACCGAGGTGCAGGTGCAGTTCTTCGACCTCGATCCGATGGAGATCGTCTGGCACGGCAACTACGTCAAGTACCTCGAGATCGCGCGCTGCGCCCTGCTCGACAAGATCGGCTACAACTATGGCCAGATGCGCGCATCCGGCTACATGTGGCCGATCATCGAGATGAACCTGCGCTACGCCGCGCCGGCCAGCTTCGGCCAGCGCCTGCTGCTGCGCGCCGAGATCGTGGAGTGGGAGAACCGCCTGCGTATCGACTATACCGTCAGCGACGCCGCTACCGGCCGGCGTCTGAACCGCGCCACCAGCACCCAGGTAGCGGTCGACCTGAAGACCGGCGAGATGTGCTTCGCCTCGCCACCCATCCTGTTCGACAAGCTCGGAGTTCCCGCACCATGAAACGCATCCTGTCCACCTTCGTGTTCCTGTGCGCCGCGGCCGGCGCGCAGGCCGCCGCTCCGGTGGCCCAGATCCAGGCCATGCTGGCCAAGCCCGCCCAGCTGTGCGGACGCTTCGAGCAGACCAAGCAGCTGGCGGGAATGAAGAAAGCCCTGAACTCCAGCGGGCGCTTCTGCGTCGTGGCCGGCAAGGGCGTGCTGTGGCGAACCCTGAAGCCCTTTCCGAATACGCTGCGCCTGAAGCCCGACGAAATCGTCCACATGCAGGGCGAACGGGTGGCGATGCGCCTGGATGCAAGCCAGGAACCGACCGTGCGCATGATCAACGGCGTGCTGTTCTCGCTGCTGGGCGGCGACCTGGGCCAGCTGGAAAACCTGTTCGAGGTCGACGGCAGCGTCAGCGGCGATACCTGGAAGGTCGCGCTCAAGGCGCGCAACGCGGCGGTGGCGCGCGCGGTCGGCGCCATCTCGCTCGAGGGCGGCGCCTATGTGCGCAGCATCCGCATGCTGGACGCGGGCGGCGACCGCACCGAGATCGGCTTCAGTGAACTCAAGACCGGTCCGCAGGCGATCCTGCCGGAAGAGGCGGCCCTGCTGTGAGCTTCCAGCGCCGCCTGGCCCTGGCCTGGGCCTTCGTCGTCTGCCTGCTGCTGGGCCACAATGCCTGGCTGTGGCTGGGCCAGCGCGTCGCGCCCGACACCGACATCCTGGCCCTGCTGCCGGCCGAGCAGCGCGACCCGGTGCTGCAGCAGTCCTTCACCCACATGGTCGACAGCGCCCAGCAGCGCGTGGTGGTGCTGGTCGGCGCCACGCAGTGGGATGAAGCGCAGCGCGCGGCGCAGGCCTTCCGCGCTGCGCTGGCGCCGCACGCGGGCGTCCTGAAGCCGGACGCGGCAAGCGACGAAGCCCAGGCCAGCTGGCTGGCCAGCCTGCAGCCGCATGCGACCCTGTTGATGGGTGCGGAGCAGGAGCGCGCGCTGCGCAGAGAAGCGCCGCGCGCCTGGGTCGATGCGGCCATGGGGCGCCTGTACAGCGCCTTTTCCGGTCCCAAGCTGGGCGCCTTCCGCGACGATCCCTTTGGCCTGTTCGCGGGCTGGGCCCAGGAGCGGGCAGGGGAGACGCCGGTGCGCCCGCGCGACGGCGAGCTGTTCGTGGCCGGCGCAGGCCGCGAGTATGTGCTGCTGACCTATACGCTGGCACAGCCGGCCTTTTCGCTGGCCGCCCAGCAGGCGGCGGTGCCGCTGCTGGACGTAGCCACCGTGGCGGCCCAGCGCACCGTACCGGCGGCCGACATCGTCAAGGCCGGCGTGGTGCTGCACGCGGCCGCGGCCGGTGCCCAGGCCAGCCGCGAGATCCATACCATCGGGGTTGGCTCCCTGCTCGGCATCGTGCTGCTGACCTGGCTGACCTTCCGCTCGGTGAAACCGGTCGCGCTCACCGTGCTGGCGATCGGCATCGGCTTTCTCGGTGCGCTCTCGCTGTGCTGGCTGCTGTTCGGCCGCATCCATCTGCTCACGCTCGTATTCGGCGCCAGCCTGATCGGGGTGGCCCAGGACTACGGCATCTACTTCCTGTGCCACCGCCTGGGCGCCGACCCGGCGCTCGATTCGCCGCGCCTGCTGCGCCGCCTGCTGCCGGGCCTGGGCCTGACCCTGCTGGCCGCCGTGATCGGCTACATGGGCCTGGCGCTGACCCCGTTCCCTGGCCTGCGCCACATGGCCGTGTTCTCCGGCCTCGGCCTGGTGTTCGCCTGGCTGACCGTGGTGTGCTGGTTCCCGGCGCTGGTGCACGGCCACACGCTGCGCGCCGGGCCGCTGGCGCGCGGCTACCGCGGCATCATCAAGCACTGGCCGCGGGTGGGCGCTAGCCTACTGCCGCTGCTGACCGTGGCCCTGCTGGGCGTCCTGGCGGTGCTGGGTGCGAGCCGCCTGCAGGTCAACGACGACATCCGCTCGCTGCAATCCTCGCCGCCCGAACTGGTGCGCGACCAGATCAAGCTGGGCAAGCTGCTCGACGCGCCCAGCCCGGTGCAGTATTACCTGGTGCGCGGCGCCACGGCCGAACAGGTCTTGCAGCGCGAAGAAGCGCTCAAGCGCCGCCTCGACGCGCTGGTGGCAAGCCGTGACATCGCCGGCTACCAGGCCCTGTCGAACTGGGTGCCCTCGCGCCAGACCCAGACTGCGCGCCTGAAGCTGGTCGAGGACAAACTCCTGGCAGCGGGTGGTCCGCTCGACACCCTGGCGCGCGAACTGGGCGAGGACGCCGGCTGGTACGCCGACACCGCGGCCCACCTGCGCAGCACGGCCGCGCCGATGGAACTCGCGGCCTTCCTGCGCACGCCGGCGGCCGAACCCTGGCGCCACCTGTGGATCGGCGACGTGGCGGACGCAGGGGGCCAACAAGTCGCCAGCATCGTCGCCCTGCGCGGCCTGCGCTACGCTGCGCTGCCGGCGCTGGCGCGCGCCGCCGACGGCCTGGATGGGGTGCAGTGGGTTGACAAGGTGGGCGGCATCTCGGAGCTGCTCGGCCGCTACCGCGCCTACATGGGCTGGGTGGTGCTGGGCGCCTATGCCCTGGTGTTCGCCGTACTGCTGCCGCGCTACCGCGGCCGCACCTGGCGCGTGCTGGCCCCGACCGCGGCTGCCAGCCTCCTGAGCCTGGCGCTGCTGGGCTTCGCCGGCCAGAGCCTGCAGCTGTTCCACGTGCTGGCGCTGATGCTGCTGCTGGGCGTCGGCGTCGACTACGGCATCTTCCTGCAGGAGCAGGGCAGGGATGGCAGAGAGGGCGAGGAGGGCGAGGAGGGCGAGGAGGGCAATGCGGCGCCCTGGCTGGCAGTGGGCCTGTCCGCGGCCAGCACCATCCTGTCCTTCGGCCTGCTCGGCCTGAGCGGCACGCCGGCCCTGCGTGCCTTCGGTCTCACCATGCTGGCGGGGATCACCCTGGTCTGGCTGCTTGCCCCCTGTTTCACCGTCGCCAAGGAGGAAACCGATGCTTCGCCCGTCCTGGCTTGAACGCGCCCTTGTCCGCGCCGGCGTATTCGGCGCCGCGCTGCTGCTCGCGGCCTGCGCCGCCACGCCGCCCGCGCCGGCCAGGCTGGGCCTGCGCCTGGCCCCGGCCGCGCTGGGCGCGAACATCAGTGTGCAGCAGCACCTGACCGTCGAGCGCGAAGGCAAGACCAATGACCTCGACGCCGCGCTCGAAGTCGATGCCGAGCGCCTCAGCCTGGTCGGCCTGGCGCTCGGCATGCGCGTGCTCAGTCTCGATTTCGACGGCCGCGAGCTGGCGGAATGGCGGCATCCGATGCTGCCCAGCCAGGTGCGCGCGGCCGACGTGCTGGAAGACCTGCAGCTGACCCTGTGGCCGGTGGAGGCGATCGCCGCCGCGCTGCCGCCCGGCTGGCAGGTCGAGGACCATGAGCAGGGGCTGCGCCGCACGCTGCGCCGCGAGGGCGAGCTGGTCGCCACCATCACCTACAGCGGCACGCCGCGCTGGCAGGGCAGGGCGGTGCTGGACAACCTGCGCTACAAGTACCGGCTGACCGTGGTGTCGGCAGAATGAGGATGGCATGCTGTACCTGAATGAATGCGCACTCGTGTGCGCCCTGGGCGAGGACCTGGCGACGATCCGCCAGCGCCTGCTGGTGGAGGCCAGGAGCGGGCTGGAGGTCTCGGATGCCTGCTCGCCCGGCCGTGCGCTGCCGCTCGGCCGCGTGACGGCTGCGCTGCCCGCGCTAGGCCACCTGCCGCTGCCGCTGCGCAGCCGCAACAACGCGCTCGCGCTGGCCGCACTCATGCAGATCCGCCCTGGCGTGGACGCCGCCATCGCCCGCCACGGCGCGCACCGGGTCGGCATCGTGCTCGGCACCAGCACCTCGGGCGTGGGCGAGACCGAAAGCGCGATCGCGGCGCGCGAGGCCGGCGGCGCGCTGCCGCCAGGCTTCCACTACGGCCAGCAGGAGATGGGCTCCTGCGCCGACCTGCTGGCGCGCGAGCTGGGCGTCTCCGGCCCCGCCTATGTCCACTCGAGCGCCTGCTCCTCGAGCGCGAAGGCGCTGGCCAGCGCCGCGCGGCTGATCCGCATGGGCTTGTGCGACGCGGTCGTGACGGGCGGCGTCGATACCCTGTGCGGCTTCACCGTGGCGGGGTTTGGCGCCCTCGAATCGGTGAGCGGCACGCGCTGCCATCCGCTGGGCGAAGGACGCAACGGGATCAACATCGGCGAGGGCGCGGCCCTGTTCCTGATGAGCCGCGAGCCGGCCGCCGTGGCCCTGTGTGGCTGGGGCGAATCGTCCGATGGGCACCACATGTCGGCGCCCGATCCGGAAGGCGGAGGCGCGCGCATCGCCATGCGCGAAGCGCTGGCGCGCGCCGGCATCGCGCCGGGAGATGTCGACTACCTCAACCTGCACGGCACCGCGACGGTGCAGAACGACGCGATGGAGTCGCGCGCCGTCGAGGCCCTGTTCGGGCACGCGCTCGCGGTAAGCTCGACCAAGCCGTTCACCGGCCACACCCTGGGCGCCGCCGGCGCGATCGAAGCCGCCTTCTGCTGGCTGGCAATGCAGGACGATAACCCGGAAGGCCTGCTGCCGCCGCACCTGTGGAACGGAGCGCCCGATCCGGCGCTGCCCGCCCTGAACGTGGCGGCGCCCGGCGCGCGCCTGGGCCGGCCGATCCGCTATGCGCTCAGCAATTCCTTCGCCTTCGGCGGCTCGAATGCCAGCCTGGTGCTCGGGAGGACCCGGTGAGCGCGGTCGACATCCGCGCGCTGGTGCCGCATGGCGGCGCGATGTCGCTGCTCGGGCGCTTCCTGGAAGCGGATGAGGAAAGCCTGGCGGCCGAAGTGCGCATCGGACCGGACAGCATGTTCTGCGTCGACGGCGCGGTCGGCGCCTGGGTCGGCGTCGAGTACATGGCACAAGCAGTGGCAGCCCATGCCGGCTGGTGCGCACGCCGGCGCGACGAACCCGTGCGGGTCGGCTTCCTGCTCGGCAGCCGCAAGTATGCCTGCGGCGTCGCGGCCTTCCCGGTGGGCAGCCGCCTGCGCATCGAGGTGCGGCGCGCGCTGCAGGGCGAGAACGGCCTTGGCGCTTTCGATTGCCGCATCCTGGACGCGGACGCGGACGCAGACGCGGACGGGAACGCGCTGGCCAGCGCCACCATCACCGTGTTCCAGCCAAACAATGTAGAAGAGTTTTTGCAACGGAGTCCAGAATGAGTAGTATCCAGAAGAGCGTGCTGGTGACGGGGTCGTCGCGCGGCATCGGCAAGGCCATCGCACTGCGGCTCGCGCGCGACGGCTACGAGGTGGTCGTGCACTGCCGCAGCCGGCGCGAGGAGGCCGACACGGTCGCCGCCCAGATCGTCGCGGCGGGCGGCGCGGCGCGCGTGCTGCAGTTCGACATCGGCGCGCGCGAGACCGCGGCCGAGGCCCTGGCGGCCGACATCGAGGCGCACGGCTGCTATTACGGCGTGGTGTGCAATGCCGGCGTGGCGCGCGATACCGCCTTCCCGGCCATGACGGGCGAGGAGTGGGACCAGGTACTGGGCACCAACCTGGACGGCTTCTTCAACGTCCTCAACCCGCTCGTCATGCCCATGGTCCAGCGCAGGAAGCCGGGCCGCATCGTGACCATGGCCTCGGTCTCGGGCCTGATCGGCAACCGCGGCCAGGTCAACTACAGCGCGGCCAAGGCCGGCATCATCGGCGCCACCAAGGCACTGGCGCTGGAACTGGCCAAGCGCGAGATCACCGTAAACTGCGTCGCGCCCGGCCTGATCGAGACCGAGATGCTGGCCGAGGTGCCGCTGGACGAGGCCCTGAAGCTGGTGCCGGCGCGCCGCGTCGGCCGTCCGGAAGAAGTGGCGGCCGCGGTCAGCTACCTGATGTCCGAGGATGCGGCTTACGTGACGCGCCAGGTACTGTCGGTCAACGGAGGCCTGGCATGACGCAGCAGAACAAGCGCCGCGTGGTGGTGACCGGCATGGCCGGCATCAGCCCCTTGGGCAACGACTGGCCCACGATCCGTGCCCGCCTGGGCGAATACCGCAATGCCATCGTGCGCATGGAGGACTGGGCCGGCTACGAAGGCCTGAACACCCAGCTGGGCGCCCCGGCCGCGCCTTTCGAGCTGCCACGCCGCTACGACCGCAAGTCGACCCGCAGCATGGGCCGCGTGGCCCTGCTGGCGACCCGCGCCACCGAACTGGCGTTGGAAGACGCCGGTCTGCTCGCGCATCCGCTGCTCACAAGCGGGCAGATGGGCGTCTCCTTTGGCTCCTCGGCCGGCACCCCGAGCGCGATCGGCGACTTCGGCCGCATGATCGAGGAGCGCACCACGCGCGGCATCAACGCGACCACCTACATCAAGATGATGGCGCATACGGCGCCGGTCAACATCGGGGTGTTCTTCGGCCTGACCGGGCGCGTGATCACCACGTCCTCGGCCTGCACCTCGGGCAGCCAGGGCATCGGCTACGCGTTCGAAGCGATCCAGAGCGGCAGGCAACTGGCGATGGTCGCCGGCGGCGCGGAGGAACTGTGCGCCACCGAGGCCGCCGTGTTCGACACCCTGTTTGCCACCAGTACCCGCAACGACAGGCCCTGCGCCACGCCGTCGCCGTTCGACGCCGGGCGCGACGGCCTGGTGATCGGCGAAGGCGCCGGCTGCCTGATCCTCGAGGAGCGCGAGCACGCGCTGGCGCGCGGCGCCACCGTGTATGCGGAACTGGTCGGCTTCGGCACCAACAGCGATGGCACCCACGTGACCCAGCCGAACGCGGCCACGATGCGCAAGGCGATGGAATTGGCGCTCGACGATGCCGGCCTGGCGCCGGATGCGATCGGCTACGTCAACGCGCACGGCACCGCGACCCAGCAGGGCGACCTGGCGGAAAGCCAGGCCACCAGTGCGCTGTTCGGCAGCCGCATGCCGATCAGTTCCCTGAAGAGCTACATGGGCCACACCCTGGGCGCCTGCGGCGCGCTGGAAGCCTGGATCAGCATCGAGATGATGCGCGAAGGCTGGTTCGCGCCGACCCTGAACCTTGACACGGTCGATCCGGCCTGCGGGGAGCTCGATTACATCCGCGGCGAAGGCCGCCGGATCGACTGCGAGTACGTCATGACCAACAATTTTGCGTTCGGCGGCATCAATACGTCGCTGATTTTCAAGCGGTAACCATCCATCTACAGGAGACTAGATGAACAAGCAACGCCGTGCACTACTGGCGGTTTCAGTGGCCCTTACGCTGCCGCTGATGACCGCCTGCGCAACCAGGATCAAGGCATCCGATGCCCAGAATCCGGCGCCGCGGGAGGCCTTTTCGGCCTATGGCCGTATCGTGCTGAAACCAGTCAGCTTCGCGCCAGGACAGAATGGCGATGCCGGGGCGCTCGCCAAGATCGCGGGCAACCTGGAGAAGAACCTGCACGAGCCGATGCAGCAGTGGAACAGGGCGCGCGACAACGGCCGCACCCTGACGATCGAACCTGTCGTGGAACAGATGTCATTCAAGAGCAGCACCAAGCGCGTCCTGCTCGGCCCCCTGGCCGGCAGTTCCGGCGTGCTGATGCGCGTGACCTTCCGTGACCAGGCCGGCAATATCATCGCGAGGCCCGAGTTCTTCCAGCGCGCGAATGCGATGAGCGGGGCATTTACACTTGGCGTCCAGGACAACCTGATGCTGACCCGTGTCACGAAGCTTGCAAGCGACTATATCATTGCGAATTACACGCAGGCGGTCGGTGGACCGACAGGCGCCGACGACGCGGCTATCGCAAGCAAGTAATCAACAACCCAACACGTATCTCCCACTAGTCGAGGAATAAAAACATGAACAAAACACTCCTGAACGCCGCCGTTACCGTCTCGTTCGCCGCTGCCGCCATCGCCGCTACCGCCCCGGCCCAGGCGCGCGACACCAAGCTGATGCTGCCGCTGGCCGCCGCCATGGCCGACAACGACGCCCAGAACCGCCTGGGCGACAGCGTCAAGTTCTACTTCGGCACCCAGAAGACGCCGAAGATCGCGCAGAAGCTCTCCACCGACCAGACCAGCCAGAAGACCAATTCCTTCGGCAAGACCGCAGAGAAGGCCTGCAACTGGGCCTTCCTGTCGGCCATGCTGCGCCTGCAGGCGCGCGCCAAGGAACTGGGCGCCGACGCGGTGGTGAACATCGTGAGCAATTACAAGAACGTCGAGATGTCGAGCGAAACCGAATTCGAGTGCCACGACGGCGCAATGATGACCGGCGTCGCGCTCAAGGGCGATTTCGTCAAGTTCAAGTAAACCTCAGGGACGCCCGTGGAAGCTGCAACCGGCACGCTCGTGTGGCTTGCCGATATCGCGCACCTCCCGGACGCGCGCCTGGCGGATTTTGCCCGCTGGCTCAGCGCGTCCGAGCGGGAGCGCCATGCACGCTTTGTCCGGGAAGAACGGCGGCGCCAGTTTCTCGTGGGCAGGGCCTTGCTGCGCTTGGCGCTGGGCCGGCTGCTCGGCATGGCGCCGGACCGGGTCGTCCTGGCGGAACGGCCGGGCCAGGCCCCGGCGCTCGCCGATCCGCCCGATGCGCGCATCGGATTCAGTATCTCGCACAGCGGACCACTGGTCGCCTGCGCCGCCAGTACCGTTACCCGGGTCGGCCTCGATGTCGAGCGTATCGATCCTGCGCGCGACGTGCTCGCGCTGGCCGGGCAGGTATTCGCGCGCGCCGACCTTGCCCGGCTGCGCGCCTGCGGCGGCAGCGCGCGAACGGCGCTGTTCTACCGCCTGTGGTGCCTGCACGAGGCGCGCGTCAAGCTCGCTTGCGACAGTGACGCCGACTATTCCTTCGTCCATGAGGGCGTCGAAGTGGCGCTCTGCTGCGAACGGCCCCTGGCGGCGGCGCCAACGCCGCTCCTGGTCGACCTCGCCGCCTGAGCGCAGCCCCCGTTCCGCAATGACGCCGGTGGCGCGCCGTCACGCCGGGATGGATGAGCCCTGCGCCCGCCGACGCGGGCAACTGCTTAAATAGCTCCTGTGAGCGTGCCGAGCCACGGTTCGCCCCGGCAGGAGAAGCCCATGATAGAGAGAATTGCCCAGCCTGACTGGGTTGCCATGTTCGCAGTAAACACGCCGCTCGCCGAACTGGCCGTACGTGCCTCGGTACTGTACGCGGTGATCCTGGTGCTGATGCGCCTGATGCCGCGCCGCACCGGGGGAGAGCTGGCGACGATCGACCTGATTTTCCTGCTCCTGATCGCCGGCGCGGCGTCGAATGCCTTCGGCGCCTACGAATCGGTGACCGAAGGACTGATCCTGATCGCCGTACTGGTATTCTGGGACTATGTCCTGAACGCTGCGAGCTACCGCTTCCGCTTCATCGAACGCCTGGTGTCGGCACCGCCGATTCCGGTGGTTCGCGATGGGAAATTATTGCGGCGAAATATGCGGCGAGAATTCCTGACCGAGGATGAGCTTATGAGTTCGCTTCGGCAGCAGGAGATCACCAGCCTGGACGAGGTCAAGATCGCCTACATCGAAGGCGAGGGTGCGATTAGCGTGGTGCGGCGTGGTTCCCGGCACTGAGGCCCCGTTCAACGGGCGCCGACCAGCTTGTTGACCAGTTCGGACGATGTCGCAGCGGAAAACTTGCGCATCAGGCTGGCCCGGTGCATTTCCACCGTGCGCGGGCTGAGGTCCATTTCGCGTGCGATGATCTTGCTGGTCTTGCCGTCCACCAGCAGCGCGGCGATCTCCCGCTCGCGCGGGGTGAGTTCGGCCGACACCGGCCGCCGCTCGCTCAGGTCCTCGAAGGTCCACACGCCAGCGCCCAGCGGCTGGCCCGGGTCGAGCGCGCGGCCGGTCACGTGGCACCAGAACAGTTCGCCAGTGGCGCGGCGCATGATGCGCTCGTCGGAATAGCGGCCGCGGGCGTTCATGATCGGGACGATGCGGTCGCCGGTACGCAGGAATTCGTCCATGGTCGGGTACAGCACGCTGAACGAGCGGCCGTTCAGTTCGCCCTGCGCATAGCCGAACATCGCTGCCAGCGCCCCGTTGCCGGACTGGATGATGCGGTTCGACGAGACGCACATGCCGACCGGCGCATGCTGGAATATCATCTCGAAGTCGATGGCGCCGGCCGGCTCTGCCTGGTGCATCTGGTCTGGGGCGACTGCTCGGTGCATGAACGCGCTTACCCGTATTTCTACGGTATTGTTATTTGGTATAGCGTATTTTATGCTGAGAATCACCTCTGAAGTACAGAAGAGCGTTTCGCTTAACCGATAAAAGGGACAGGTATGAACAAAGTGTATCCTGATGCGAAGTCGGCCCTGGCCGGCATCGTGGCAGATGGCCAGACCATCGCCGTAGGCGGCTTCGGCCTGTGCGGCATTCCGGAGGCGCTGATCGCGGCGCTGCGCGATTCCGGCGTCAAGAACCTGACGGCGATTTCGAACAATGCGGGCGTGGACGGTTTCGGCCTGGGCCAGCTGCTGGAAACCCGCCAGATCAAGAAGATGATCTCGTCCTACGTCGGTGAGAACAAGGAGTTCGCGCGCCAGTTCCTGGCCGGCGAACTCGAACTCGAGTTCACCCCGCAGGGCACGCTGGCCGAGAAGCTGCGCGCCGGCGGCGCCGGTATCCCGGCCTTCTTCACCAAGACCGGCTACGGCACCATCGTCGCCGAAGGCAAGGAAACCCGCGAGTTCGATGGCGAGCACTACGTGATGGAGCGCGCGCTGCTGCCGGACGTCTCGCTGGTGAAGGCATGGAAGGCCGACAAGGCCGGCAACCTCCTGTTCCGCAAGACGGCGCGCAACTTCAACCCGAACGTGGCCACTGCCGGCAAGATCTGCGTGGTGGAAGTCGAGGAACTGGTCGAGATCGGCGAGATCGATCCGGACCAGGTGCATACCCCGAGCATCTTCGTGCACCGCATCGTCCACAACCCGACGCCGGAAAAGCGCATCGAGCAGCGCACCGTGCGCGCCAACTAAGAACACACCGGAGACAGAACATGGCATGGACTCGTGATGAAATGGCCGCGCGCGCGGCGCAGGAACTGCAGGACGGTTTCTATGTGAACCTGGGCATCGGCCTGCCGACCCTGGTGGCGAACTACGTTCCGAACGATATGGAGGTGTTCCTGCAGTCGGAGAACGGCCTGCTGGGCATCGGCCCCTTCCCGACGGAAGAAGAAGTGGATGCCGACCTGATCAACGCGGGCAAGCAGACCGTGACGGCGCTGCCGGGCGCCGCCTACTTCAGCTCGGCCGACTCCTTCGGCATGATCCGCGGCGGCAAGATCAACCTGGCGATCCTGGGCGCGATGCAGGTGTCCGAACGGGGCGACCTGGCCAACTGGATGATTCCTGGCAAGATGGTCAAGGGCATGGGCGGCGCGATGGACCTGGTGGCCGGCGTCAAGCGCGTGGTCGTGGTGATGGAGCACGTCGCCACCGCCAAGGACGGCTCGACCTCGCACAAGATCCTGCCGAAGTGCGACCTGCCGCTCACCGGCGTGGGCGTGGTGGACCGCATCATAACCGACCTGGGCGTCATCGACGTGCTTGAGACCGGCCTGAAGCTGGTGGAACTGGCGCCCGGCGTGGGCGTCGAGCAGGTGCTGGCGGCGACCGGCTGCGAACTGGACGTCTCGGCGGTCTGAACGAACACGCGCGGGGGACTGCATTCCGGTCCCGCGCTCCGGCCTGCGGGCCCGCACGCTTGTGCGGGCCTTTTTTTGCGCAGTCAACCGGGCCAGTGGGCGCCCCACTGCTCCCGGCTTCGGGCCAGGCTCAGTCCATGGTCCAGACGTACTGCACGGCGGTCCAGGCCTCGACCGGCTGGCCCTTGGCGCTGGCCGGCTTGAACATGCATTTCGCCAGTGCTTCGCGGGCCGCTTCGTCGAGCGGACGGTGGCCCGAGGAGCGGGTCACTTTCGCTTCTTTCACGGCGCCGTCCGTGGCCACCAGGAAGGCGAGGGAGACGGTGCCGGTGTGTTTCTGGGCCAGCGATTCGGCCGGATATTCGGGGCGCTGGCAGCTCCTGAAATCGGCAACCGCCGCCACGTCGGGATCCGCGGCGCTTGCCGGCGGGGCGGCATGGACGAAGGCTGCGGCCCCCATGGCCAATCCCAGGATGGGCAGGGCTGCCTTCCAGTTCAATGCCTCCTTCATCGATGGTGAATCAGGGCGAATCAAGCGTTTGATGCGTGACATGAGATCTCCTCCGTTGGCCGCCTGGGCCAGGTGGTGGGTTGCGAACTGGCGTTTCTCCAGTTCGGAAAGGGCCAGGGCCAGGCGCCGCGGTTCGCCCAGTACCCTTGCCGCGACATCGTCGGCGATCCGTTCCCGTTCGACGCGGATGCGTCCCGAGATCCACCAGACCGCCGGGTGGTAGAAGAACAGTGTCTCGACCACGTTCTGGCCGAGGTTGACGAGGTAATCGTGGCGCCGGATGTGCGCCAGTTCGTGGGCCAGCAGCGCCTCCAGCAAGGGCGCCGGCATGCCGGAAACGAGGGCCGCCGGTACCAGGACCACCGGACGCCACCAGCCTGCCGTGACCGGGCTGCCGAGGCCTTGCACGATGCGCAGGCGCAGCGCACGCCCAATGCCGAACTGCGCGGCCAGGCCGTCGAGGCGCGCCTGCCAGGCCGGATCCTGGCGCTCGTGGGCGGCGGCACGGCCGAGCCACAGCAGGCCGGCCACCAACCGCAGCGCCAGCGCCAGCGCACACACGGCCCAGGTGCCGACGATCGGGATCAGCTGGCCGGCGAACAGCGCGCCCCAGCCTGCGCCAGCCGGCGAACCGGCGACCAGCCCGGCGGCGAACAGCAGTACCGCGTCTTCCTGCGCGCCGCTGTGGCCGGGCAGGCGCAGCGCGAGCCCGAGGGCGGGCCAGGCCAGGCACATCGCCAGACCGGTGCAGGCGGCCAGGTAGCGCGCCTGCGGCCGGGCATTCCTCAGCACGATGAGCAGCAGCGCGGTGGCGCAGCCGATCAGCGCACCTTGCCACAGGAAGTGGACCAGGGTCCAGCCGATACTGGCGACGACGCCGGCGGCGCTCATTTCCCGTCTCCCGGCTTGTCCTCCTTGAGCAGTTCCTCGATTTCCTGCCGTTCCTTCTTCGAGATGCCGGTCTTCAGTGCCGCCAGCACCAGCGCCTTGGCCGAGCCGGCGAAGGCGCGCTGCATCAGGTCCTTCAGCAGATGGGTCTCGACCGAGTCCTGGGGATGGGCCGGGGCGTAGACATGCGAGCGTTCGCTCTCGTCGCGCGCCAAGAGGCCCTTGCCGTGCATGATCTGCATCAGGCGCAATACGGTGGCGTAGGTGACCTCGGGCTTGGTCTTCTGCATTTCCCGGTGCACCTGCTTGGCGGTGCCTGCGGCCATCGGCCACAGCACCTGCAGGAGTTCGAGTTCGGCCGGGGTCGGCTTGGGAGCATCGGGCTTGCGTGGCATGAGCGTCCTCATCAGGTGGTATATCCTGAGAGCTAGAATAGTCTGTCTAGACAGACTTGTCTACAACTTTTCGTACCGTGCGGGCGCGATGCGCAAGGCTGGCGGGCAGTGCGCTAGTGGGCGTGCGCGAGTGCCACCCTGGCGACAGCCAGCGCCGCGGGCAGGGCGTCGGCAGCCGGCACCGCCAGGTCGGGCAGCACGCCTGTGCCGAAGTCGGTCTTCGACACGGCATTCACGGTGCTGATGGTGGCGACGTGGGCGACCAGGTGCGGCGTGACCGGTTTGCCAAAGGCGCCATGGCTGCCGCCCCGTGTCTTCTCGCCGACAATCGTGGCGCGCTTCAGTTGCTGCATGGTATAGGCAAAGTTCTCCGCCGCCGAGAAGGTCTCCTTGCCGACCAGGATGTAGACCGGCTTGCGGCTGCCGAAGCGCTTGGCCGCCTGGGCCGGCCTGGTCCAGCTTTCGGTGCTGGTGCCCCGCTTCCGGTCGCTGCGGGTGAACAGGTGGATCGGCTCGTCGTCGAACAGGTAGCTGGCCAGCACCGGAATCAGTTCGGACGATCCGCCGGTGTTGCCGCGCAAGTCGAAGACCAGGGCCGCGGCGTCGGCTACCTCGCTCATGAGGCTGTCGACGAAGGCGCCGGCTTCGTCCGGCCTGGCAAAGCCGTCGAAGCGGATGAGTGCAATATTGCCCTCGAACCGTTGCAGGGGAGCGAAGTAGTAGTTGGCAGCGCGCAGCTGGGCGAGGCGCTCTTCCTCGCGACGCTCGAACGCGGCGGCATCGGCCGCCGGCGAGCCGGCCAGCTGGTCGTCTTCGTGGTACACGACCCCGGTGTGCGACTCCTTGCAAATCAGGTCGATATGCGCGCTCAACACCTTCGCCAGTTCGCGCGAGGAGGTGATGTCCTCGTACTCGCCGCGTTGCAGGCGCGAGCGCAGGTCACGCGCCATGCGCTGGCCGACTTCCGGATCGAAGTAGATCTTCTCGAACTGCGTGGCGATATCCTGGATTGCCTTGCTGCGCTCTTGTGGTGCGAGTCGGGCGTCGGGTGCGGCGACAGCCATGAGAGGGATCGTCAGGATTAGCGCGGCTGCCAATGTCGAGAATGTTTTCATGCCTGCTCCGGGTAGGTTTCGACGCCACATCCTAGCAAGCGCGATGCCGCGGGTCCATTCGCCATGCATGGCGCGCTTCGCAGGGGCGAAAAAAAACCGCATCGGAAGATGCGGTTTTTCGCGTGGAGCGGGATTCAGGCAGCGGCGCGCACCGGCGTCAGTTCCTTCTCGCCCTCGGCCGGCACGCGGCCATGCAGCACGGCGTCCATGCGTTCAGTGTCGAGTTCCTTTTCCCACTTCGACACCACCACCGTCGCCACGCCGTTGCCGATGAAGTTGGTCAGGGCACGCGCTTCGCTCATGAAGCGGTCGATGCCGAGGATCAGGGCCATGCCGGCCACCGGGATGGTCGGCACCACGGCCAGGGTCGCGGCCAGGGTGATAAAGCCGGCGCCGGTGATGCCCGATGCGCCCTTCGAGGTCAGCATCGCCACCGCCAGGATGGTCAATTCCTGCATCAGGGTCAGTTCGGTGTTGGTGGCCTGGGCCACGAACAGGGCCGCCATCGTCATGTAGATATTGGTGCCGTCCAGGTTGAACGAGTAGCCGGTCGGGACCACCAGGCCGACCACCGGCTTGGAGCAGCCGAGGCGCTCGAGTTTACGCATCAGGGCTGGCAGGGCGCTCTCCGAGGAGCTGGTGCCGAGCACGATCAGCAGTTCTTCCTTGATGTACTTGATGAAGCGGAAGATCGAGAAGCCGGTGTACTTCGCGATGGCGCCCAGCACCACGGCCACGAACAGGAAGCAGGTCAGGTAGAAGGAACCCATCAGCTTGGCCAGCGGCAGCAGCGAATCGAGACCGTATTTGCCGATGGTGAAGGCCATCGCGCCGAAGGCGCCGATCGGGGCGGCCTTCATGACGATGTTTACGACGCCGAAGATGGCGTGCGAGAAGTCTTCGATCATCTTGGTCACCGGGCGGCCGCGCTCGCCCATCATCGACAGCGAGAAGCCGAACAGCAGGGCGATCAGGAGCACCTGCAGGATGTCGCCCTTGGCGAAGGCATCCACGAAGGTGTTCGGGATGATGTTCATCACGAAGTCGATGGTGCTCTGGTCCTTGGCCTTCTCGGTGTACTTCGCGATCGAGGAGGCGTCCAGGTGGGCGACGTCGACGTTGAAGCCGGCGCCCGGTTTGAGCACGTTGGCGACCACCAGGCCGATGGCCAGCGCGAAGGTCGACACGACCTCGAAGTAGAGCAGGGCCTTGCCGCCGACGCGGCCGATCTTCTTCATGTCCTGCATGCCGGCGATGCCGGCAACGACGGTACAGAAGATCACTGGGGCGATGATCATCTTGATCAGTTTAATGAAGCCGTCTCCCAATGGCTTCATCTTCGCGCCCAGTTCAGGGTAGAACACCCCCAGCAGCACGCCGAGCGCAATCGCGATCAGCACCTGGACATACAGAATCTTGTAGAAAGGCTTTTTCATGGCAACTCTTCTCAGAGAAGTTTGTGGTGTTGCCATCTTGTCGGAAGCGGATCGCCTTATCTATTGTGGATATCCGCAGGCCTTATATCTGGTATGTGGCCGGGCAGGGGGGGGCGGCGCTCAGGGGCGCCGGAACACCTCGCCACCCTTCATCACGAAGCCTACCCGGGCGGCGGCCGCGATATCGGCGGTCGGGTCGCCGTCCACGGCCACCACGTCGGCCAGCATGCCGGGCTTGAGCGCGCCAAGGTCGCCGCGGCCGAGGATCCCGGCCGCCACCACGGTGGCCGCGCGCATCGCTTCCAGCGGCGTCATTCCCAACTTGACCAGCCAGGCCAGTTCGCGCGCATTGCTGCCGTGCGCGAACACGCCCACGTCGCTGCCGTTGCCGATGGTAACGCCCACCTTGCGCGCCAGTGCGAAGGCGCGCTGCGCCGCGTGCATCGCGGGCGTTGGCGGCCCGCCACGCACGTGCTTCTGGAAGTATTCGCCGGTCGCCTCCGGCGCCGTCAGGGTCGGGATGTAGGCGGTACCGCGCTCCTTCATCAGGCGGAAGGTCTGTTCCGAGGCGCCGTAGCCGTGCTCGATGGTGTCGGCGCCGGCCAGCACCGCCGTGCGGATCGCATCGTCGCTGCTGGCGTGCACGGCCACCTTGCGGCCGCTGACGTGGCTGGCCGCGACCATCGCCTTCATTTCCTCCATGCTGAAGGTGGGACGGGTGCTGCCGTCGATGCCGGTGCGGTAGTCGCCGTAGATCTTGATCCAGTCGGCGCCGCGTGCCGACTGCTCGCGCACCGCCCTGGTGACTTCATCGACGCCGGTGGCCGGTTGCGCGCCGTAGGGGATGGCGAGGTCGGGGCGGTAGCTGCGTTCGGCCGGCCCGTAGCTGTAGCTGGCCACGATCGCGCGGGTGGCCACCAGCAGGCGCGGACCAGGCGCCACCCCTTCGTCGATGGCGCGCCGGATGCCGACGTCGGCATAGTCCGCGCCTTCGGTGCCGAGGTCGCGCAGGGTGGTGAAGCCGGCCTGCAAGGTGCTTGCCGCGTGGCGGCCGGCCAGCATGATGCGGTAGGCCGGGGCCTCCTTCAGCACCTGGTCGTCCCAGCTCGCCTCGTTGTAGGGGTGGAGCAGGACGTGGGAGTGCAGGTCGATCATGCCGGGGATCAAGGTTTTACCCGGCAGGTCGATGCGCTCGGCGTCGGGCGGGACGCTCAGCTGCGCCGCCGGCCCGACCGCCGCGATGCGTCCCTGCGCGACCAGCACCGCCCAGCCGCGCTGGGGCTGGCCTTCGCCGGTCCAGACGCGCTCGGCTGTCAGGAGGACTGGATGGGCGGGAGCGGCGGCGTCGCTTGTGCCCGCGTAGAAGTTGAGGAGGGTTGCTGCCAGGATGCTGGACAGGATGCGCACGTCGGCTCACTTTTCTTGTCGAAAGCGCCATCATAAGCAACAACGTGTGCAATGAGAAGAACAGTGGCAGAACTATCGATCAGGCCGTTCGGGTTGATGGACATGTGCCGCTACACTCGGTTAGCATGGACTTATAAGTAACTAACAAGCCCAAGGAGACCAGCATGATGCGCCGTTTCGAACTTGCCCAGTTGCGCCGTCCACCCAATCGTTTGACCGCCGACGAATACGCGATGTACGGGCTGGCCGGCCGATCGTGGGCGGAGAAGGCGGAATTCCTGGGCGTGCAGTCGGGCACCGCGGTCAATTCGAACAACGAGGTGGAGTCGGTGGCGCTCACGCGCGACAAGCTGGTCACCTATGGAATCCTGAGCCTGCACGGCTTTCCCTTCCCCGCGATCCGGGCGGTGGGCCATGTGGCGCGCGGCTTTCCCGGCGCGGCTTCGCTGCCATCGGTGCAAGCTGTGGAAACCTACCTGGAACAGGAAGCGCAATTCCCGCTATTCATGAAGCCGATCGCCGGCAACGGCGGCGCCGGCTCGGTCTGGGTGAGCGGCTACGCGGATGGCATGCTGCGGCTACGCGACGGCAGGTCGATCGCGGTGGCCGACTACTTCAAGCGCTGGCTGTCGCGCGAAGGCATCCTGCTGCAGGCCGCGGCCAGGCCGCATCCCGAGATTGCGCGGCGCATCGGCCCCAGGCTCTCGACCGCCCGGGTGGTCGTGCTGGTCACCGAGCGTGGCCCGATCGTCCACCGGGCCGTGCTGCGCATCCCGGCCGGGAACAACATGATCGACAATTTCCGGCATGGCGCCACCGGCAACCTGCTCGGGGCCTTCGAAGTCGATAGCGGCGAAGTGTTCAACGCCATCGGCATGCGCCAGGGCCGGCCGGAACCGGTGGCGGCGCACCCCGATACAGGCGAGGCGCTGGTCGGCTGGACCGTACCCGACTGGCAGCAGGCGAAGGAGATCTGCCTGCGCGCCGCGCCGCTGTTTCCCGGCATCCGCTACCAGTCCTGGGACATCGCCTTCACGGAAGAGGGCCCGCAGACCATGGAAGTGAATTCGGGCGGCGACGTCGACGTGCTGCAGCTGGCGTCCGGACGCGGCATCGCCGACGCCACCTGGTGGGCGCTGCTGCGCGAACCAGCGCCGCGCAGCCTGCTGCGGCGCTGGTACATGCGCAGCGGTCCCTGGGCGCGGCATTCCTGAGCCGCCCCTGGCGCTTACTGGGCGGTCCAGCCGCCGTCCATGTTCCAGGCCACGCCACGCACCTGGTTGCCGGCCGGGCTGCAGAAGAATACGGCCAGCGCGCCCAGTTCCGCCGGGGTCACGAACTCGCCGGAGGGCTGCTTCTCCGCCAGCAGCGCCTTGCGCGCCGCGTCGTTGCTCAGGCCATCGCGCGCGGCGCGGTCGTCCACCTGTTTCTGCACCAGCGGGGTCAGCACCCAGCCCGGGCAGATCGCATTGCAGGTCACGCCGGTGGCGGCCAGTTCGAGCGCGGTCACCTTGGTGAAGCCGACCAGGCCATGCTTGGCGGCGACATAGGCCGACTTCCCGCTCGATCCGACCAGGCCGTGCACCGAAGCCAGGTTGATGATGCGTCCCCAGTTCTTCTGCTTCATGCCGGGCAGGGCCAGGCGCGTGGTGTGGAAGGCGGAGCTCAGGTTGATGGCGATGATCGCATCCCACTTCTCGGCCGGGAATTCGTCCACCGTGGCCACGTGCTGGATACCGGCGTTGTTGACCAGGATGTCGACGCCGCCGAAGCGCTCGGCCGCGAAGCGCATCATGGCCTCGATCTCGGCCGGCTTGCTCATGTCGGCGTTGTGGTAGGCGGTCTGCACGCCGAACTCGGCGCCGACGTCGGTGTACAGTTTTTCGATCTGCTGGGCGTCGCCGAAGCCGTTGAACACGATGTTGGCGCCCTGGTCGGCAAGCGCGCGGGCGATGCCCAGGCCGATGCCGGAAGTCGAGCCGGTGACGAGTGCGGTTTTACCACTGAGCATACTGGATGTCATTGCGTCCTCTGGTTTGGATAATCGGGTTCGGGTTGCTTCTCTAGAATTGGTAGAATTCTAATCGCAACGCCGATTAAAATGGTGCGTTGCGATGATGAAGTGAACAATATTGCCATGACCGGGAGCGGACGCAGGGTGGACGACAGCGAAGCGAGAGTGAACAGCGTGCAGTGCAGCTCGCCCGCCGGCCTGCATCGGATGGCCTACAAGGAGTGGGGCGACCCGCGCAATCCGCGCGTGCTGGTGTGCGTGCACGGCGTGACCCGCGTGTCCGACGACTTCGACCACCTGGCGCGCGCCTTGTGCGACACCTACCGCGTGGTCTGTCCCGACGTGGTCGGGCGCGGGCGTTCCGGCCGCCTGCGCGATCCGCGCTACTACACGGTACCGCAGTACGTGGCCGACATGGTGACCCTGATCGCGCGCGTCACGGCCGCCGCGCCGGATGGCGGCGAACCCGGCGTGCACTGGTTCGGCACCTCGATGGGTGGCCTGATCGGCATGGTCCTGGCCTCGCTCGACGATTCGCCGGTGCGCAAGCTGGTCCTGAACGACATCGGCCCGGTGCTCGACGGCGCCGCCATCGCCCGCATCGGCGAGTACATCGGCCAGGACATCCGCTTCCCCGACTTCGAGACCGGTGCCGCCTATGTGCGCGCGGTGTCGGCATCCTTCGGCCCGCATAGCGAGCAGGAATGGCACAAGCTGGCCAGCGACGTGCTGCGCCAGGACGCCGACGGCCAGTGGGTGCGCCACTACGACCTCGGCCTTGCCCAGCCTTTTCGCGCCATCACGCCGGATAGCGCCGCCGCCGACGAAGCGGCGCTGTGGGCGGCATGGGACGCGATACGCTGTCCGACCCTGCTGGTGCGCGGCGCCGAGTCCGACCTGCTGTCGCGCGCGACCGCGCTCGCCATGTGCGCGCGCGGGCCGAAGCCGCGCCTGGTCGAGTTTGCGGGCGTGGGACATGCCCCTACCTTCGTGCGGCCGGAGCAGATCGCGGCCGCACGCGAATTCCTCGTTGGCGCCGACTGAGCGCCACCTTCATTGAGAAAGCAGATATGGAAATCAAACGACTTCACGTAGGCAAGCGCCTGTCCGAAACCGCCATCCACAACGACACCGTCTACCTGGCGGGCCAGATCGCCGAAGACACCAGCCAGGGCATCGAAGGCCAGATGCGCGAGGTGCTGGGCCATGTGGACCGCCTGCTGAACGAGGCCGGCAGCGACAAGTCCTGCATCCTGATGTGCCAGATCTTCATCTCCAGCATGGAGCACTTCGACGGCATGAACGCGGTCTGGGACGAATGGGTCGCGCAGGGCCACACCCCGCCGCGCGCCACGGTCGAAGCGCGGCTGGCCAATCCCGCCTGCCTGGTCGAGGTCTGCATCACCGCCGCGCTGCGCTGACCGGCCTCGATGGTATCGACCGTATTACCGGGTGACGCGGCCGGCGCGCTGGTACAGGGCCTGAGCGCGGAAGACGGCGCGCGCGTCCAGGCAGCCCTCGACTACGCTGGCGGCGCCTATGGCGACCGCCTTGCCAGTTCGGGCCAGAACGCGTTCGAGTTCTCGCTCGGGGTGGCGGGCACCCTGGCCTACCTGCGTACCGATGCCGAGACCCGCATCGCCGGGCTGCTGTTCGAGCTGGCCCTGATGGACCCGCAGGTGGGCGGCGCGCTCGAGGAAGGCTTCGGCAAGGAAGTATCCGACCTGGTGCAGGGCGTCTACCAGCTGATCCGGCTGCGCGACCTCACGGTCGGCAAGGAAGGGGCGGGCGCGGCCCGCGGCGCCGGCAAGAATGCCGCCCAGCAGGCCGCGGCCCAGGTGGAAACCCTGCGCAAGATGCTGCTCGCGATGGCTTCGGACATGCGCGTGGTCCTGATGCGCCTGGCCTCCTGCGCCACCACGCTGCGCTACTTCGCCGACCAGAAGCGCTTCGACGACAGCACGCGCGACTATGGCCGCGAGGTGCTCGACTTCTACGCGCCGCTCGCCAACCGGCTGGGTATCTGGCAGCTCAAGTGGGAACTCGAGGACCTGTCCTTCCGCTTCATCGAGCCCGATGCCTACCGGCAGATCGCGAAGATGCTCGAAGAGAAGCGCACGCAGCGCGAAGGCTTTGTCGCGTCCTCGATCAGGCGCTTGCAGGATGAACTGCAGGAGGCGGGCATCCGGGCCGAGGTCTCGGGCCGCCCGAAGCACATCTACAGCATCTGGAGCAAGATGCGCGGCAAGGAGCTCGATTTCTCTTCGCTGTACGACGTGCGCGCCTTCCGCGTGATCGTGGCCGACGTCAAGACCTGCTATACCGTGCTGGGCATCGTGCACAACATCTGGACCCCGATCCCGAAGGAATTCGACGACTACATCTCGCGTCCCAAGCCGAACGGCTACCAGTCGCTGCACACGGTGGTCACGGCCGACGACGGGCGGCCGCTGGAAGTGCAGATCCGGACCCAGGAGATGCACAACTTTGCCGAGTACGGCATCGCCGCCCACTGGCGCTACAAGGAGGAGGGCGGCTCCAGCTTCAAGAGCCAGAAATACGACGAGAAGATCGCCTGGCTGCGCCAGCTGCTGGCCTGGAAGAGCGACGTGGCCGACGTGGTGGCGGGCCAGGAAGACCTGCAGAAGGAATGGGTCGAGAAGCTCAAGGCGACCACCCTCGACGACCGCATCTTCGTGCTGACCCCGCAGGCAAGGGTGCTCGAGCTGCCGCAGGGCGCGACCCCGATCGACTTCGCCTACCACCTGCACAGCGAGGTGGGGCACCGCTGCCGCGGCGCCAAGGTGGACGGCGCGATGGTGCCGCTGAATACGCCGCTGCGCAACGGCCAGACCTGCGAGATCATCACCGCCAAGGGCGCGCCCGGCAGCGCCGGACCGTCGCGCGACTGGCTCAGCCCCGGCTACACGGTGAGCAGCCGCACCCGCTCCAAGATCCGCGCCTGGTTCCACGCGCAGGAACAGGCCGAGACGCTGGCCCAGGGCCGGGTGCTGGTGGAGAAATCGCTGCAGCGCGAGGGCAAGACAGCGGTCAACCTGGAGGCGCTGGCGCAGAAGCTGGGCTTTGCCAAGGTGGACGAGCTGTTCATCGCGGTCGGCAAGGAGAAGTTCAGCCTGCGCCATGTGGAGGCGGCCCTGCACGAGGCGCCGGAAGCGCCGCCCCAGGTGGACGAGGCGGTGGTCAACAAGAGCCGCGCCTCGAGCGTGGAGCAGGGCGCCAAGTCGGGCGTGCTGGTGGTCGGCACCGAAGGCCTGATGACGATGCTGGCCAAGTGCTGCAAGCCGGCGCCGCCAGATCCGATCTGCGGCTTCGTCACGCGCGGCAAGGGCGTGTCGATCCACCGCCTGAGCTGCAAGAACTTCGCCGAGATGCGCGCCAAGGCGCCGGAACGGGTGATCCAGACCGAGTGGGGCGCGGCCGGGCTCGAGACCGTGTACCCGGTCGACCTGTTCATCCTGGCGATGGACCGCCAGGGCCTGCTGCGCGATATCTCGGACGTGTTCATGCGCGAGAAGATCAATGTGATCGGGGTGAATACCCAGAGCGCCAAAGGCCAGGCGCGCATGGTCTTCACCGCCGAGATCGGATCGACCGGCCAGCTGCAGAAGGCCGTGAGCGCGATCGGCGAAGTCAAGGGCGTGCTGGAGGCGCGCCGCCAATGAGGGAACGAGGCGCGACAGGCGGACGCGGTATCGATTTGATACAAAAATCTGGCACACCCATCGGTATTTGTATCATATTGACAGCATGCGCCGCAGCCTGAACCTCCACCTGCGCCCCAGCCTGTGGGGCCTCGCCCTGGCGCGCTACCTGCGCAGCTGGTGGTACATGACCCACCTGGGCGCGGTGGCGCTGGTGATGGCGCTGTCGCCCTCGACCTACAACCGCGCCAACCGGCTGACGGCGGCGCGCTACATCTATGCCAGCACCTGGCAGGTGCTGCCCTGGTTCGGACTGGCATCGAGCCTGGTGAGCCTGGTCATCATCCGCATCGTGCTGGTCACGGCGCGCAGCTATGGCCTGTCGCACTTCGCGCTCGAGATGGTGGTGCGGGTGCTGGTGCTGGAACTGATTCCGCTGGCGGCCGCGATGTTCGTGGCGCTGCGCGCCAGCATGGCCTTCGACGCCTCGGCGCTCGGCCTGGCGCGCGCGGGGATGTCGCCCCAGGCCGCGAGCGAGGAAGCCTTGCGCCGGATGCGGCGCGACCTGGTGCCGCAGCTGCTGGCGAACGCCTTCGCCGTGCTCAGCCTCGCAATGGTCACCAGCGTCATCGTGCTGATACTGGCCTACCTGAACGTGTACGGCCTGCTGCCCTGGGGCGTGGGCGACTACACCCGCACCGTGGGCCGCGTGTTCTCGCCGACGGTGACGATCGGCTTCGTGCTCAAGACCCTGTTCTTCGGCCTGGCCGTGGCCCTGATTCCGACCGCCGCCATCCTGGAACTGCAGCGTTATCCGCGCCGGCTCAGCTCCACCGTGCAGCCCGGCGCGGTGCGCCTGCTGTTCGTGCTGCTGGTGATCGAGGCCGCCTCGCTTGCCCTGAAATATATCTGACCACCTACCTACCGCACCGACCATGAGCGAACCCCTGCCGGACCAAGCGAACCCTGTCGAACCCCAGCACGTCGAGCTGAAGGCGATGATCCTGCTGGCGGCGATCGGCATCCTGGTGGTCGCCTTCATCGGCTACGTGATGCATGCCCGCGGCGTGTTCGAGCCGACCCAGCGCCTGGTGCTGGAGACCGACGACTCGAGCGGGGTGATTCCCGGCATGGACATGAGCTTCGCCGGTTTTCCGATCGGACGCGTGAGCCAGGTCGAGCTGGCGCCGGACGGCAAGGTGCGCATCCTGGTGGACGTGCAGAGCAAGGATGCGAAATGGCTGCGCACCTCGAGCGTGTTCACCCTCGAATCCAGCATCGTCGGCGAGACCCGGCTGCGCGCCTTCACCGGCCTGCTGAACGATCCGCCATTGCCCCCCGGCGCCACCCGCACGGTGCTGCGCGGCGACGCCACCGCCGAGATCCCGCGCATCGTGGCCACCGCGCGCGCCCTGCTCGAGAACCTGGAAAGCATGACGGCGACCGGTTCGGACATCAACGCCAGCCTGGCCAACATCAACGAAGTCACGGGCCGCATGAATGGCCCCGGCGGCGTGCTGGGCGGGGTAATGGGTGGCGACCAGGAGGCGCGCCGGCTGCGCGAGGCGCTCGACCGCATCAATTCGCTGCTCGGCAAGACCGAGCAGCGGGTATACGGCAAGGACGGGGTGATGGACGACGCCCAGGCCGCGATGCGCCAGCTGCATGTGGTGCTGAGCGACGCCAGCGCCACCCTCAAGAAGGTGGACGCGGTGCTGGTCGAAGCCCAGGCGGTGGGCAAGAATGCGCGCGTGGCCACCGAAGACCTGGGCGTGCTGCGCGCCGAGGTCGACGCCAGCCTGCGCAAGGTCAACCGGCTGGTGGACGAGATCAACCGCAAGTGGCCTTTTGCCCGTAGCAACCAGGAGATCAAGCTGCCATGACACGATACGCATTTTCCGTACTGGGCGCGCTGGCGCTGTCGGCGCTGCTGGCCGCCTGCGCCGGCAAGCCGCAGGCGCCCGAGTGGCAGCTCGACGCCAAGGGCGCCCTCGACGGCGCGGTGGACGATTACCTGAAAGGGCACGCCAGCGCCGCCGACGCGGGGTTCCGCACGGCGCGCAGTGCCAGCACCGGCACTGGCCGGCCCGACTACGTGGCCCAGGTCGAACTGGTGCGCTGCGCCGCGCGCGTGGCCAGCCTCGACTTCGACGACTGTCCAGGCTACCAGGCGCTGGCGCAGGATGCGACGCCGGCCCAGCGTGCGTATGCCGATTACCTGTACGGCCGCTGGCAGGGACTCGACCCGGCGCTGCTGCCCGAGCAGCACCGCGCCGTGGCCACATCCGGACAGGTGAATGGCGTGGCCGATCCGCTGGCCCGCCTGGTCGCCGCCGGTGCGGCGCTGAAGGCCGGGCGCCTGACGCCCGAGGGCATCGATGGGGCAGTGGAAACGGCATCCGGCCAGGGCTGGCGGCGGCCGCTGCTGGCCTGGCTGGGCGTGGCCGCGCAGCGTGCGGAGGCAAGTGGCGATGCGCAGGCCCTGGCCTTGCTGCGCCGCCGGATCGCGCTGGCCTCGGGCGAGCGTTAGGCAAAGTGCGCAGTCAACCGGCCTATGGATGAGGACTGAACTGCCGAGGTAACGGAGGCAGCGCCCGAAAAAAAAGCCCGCACGGGGCGGGCTTTGGAACGGAACTGGCTGGCGGCCATGACCGCCATCCAATCACTTCTGTTTCTTTTCCTTCTTTTCCTTCTTGTCCTTCTGGCCCGCATCGCTGTCCGCTTCCAGCGCCCAGTTCAGCTCAGTCAAGAACATGCTGTCGGCTTCCGTGCCTTCTTCCGTGTCGGGCGGGCAGATGCCGGTGCATTTCGGCTTCGGTGGCGTGGCGTAGGCGGCGGTGGCGAACGCTGCGGCGGCAATGGCGAGAACGATCTTCTTCATGTGGACTCCTTGAATGCTAGTTTTCGAATTGCCAATATTATATCGGCGACCTGTTGAGTATAAGCATGGGGTCGATACATGTAAATAGGAAATGACTTAGGGCCAAGTTGGCGCCCGAAGTCTGTGGTTGGCAGGAAACGCCTGAAATGGACGCAGCGCTGCGCCCGCCAGCCTCAGGATGGGGTTGCCGCCGGCGCGGCCGGCTGGCGCAAATGCCAGGGCAGCATGTTGTGGATGGTGGTGGCAGCGAGCGCCGCCTGGCCGGTGGCCACCGCGATCTGGTTCAGTCCCCGGGTGACGTCGCCCACCGCGAACAGGCCGGGGACCTGGGTGCGGCAGTGCTCGTCCACTAGCAGCTTGCGGCACTCCACCGTTTCGGCGCCCAGTCCGCTTGCCAGGTCGGAGCGGGCGTTTTCGCCCAGCATCGGGTAGAACACGTCGCACAGGTAGTCGGTGCCGTCGCGCGTATGCAGCACGGGCTTCATGTCCTCGCTCATGGTGACCCCGGCCAGCGGCGACTCGACCAGGGTGACGCCGGCGGCCGCCAGGCGCTGGCGCTCTTCCTCGTTCAGGGTCGAGACCGGCCCGCGCTCGAACAGCAGCACGTCGGCGCTGAAGGTGCGCATGAACAGGGCGTGGCCCACCGGGTTGGCGTCCGAGGTAACGACCCCGATGCGCTTGTCGATGACATCCCAGCCGTCGCACACCGGGCACAGGCGCACGGCGCCGCAGCGCACGGCCTCGTCCCAGCGTTCGACCGGCATCCCGGCGTCGGCCACGCCGGTGGCCAGCAGCACGGTGTGGGCGCGGATCTGGCAGCTTGCGCCGCTATCGGCCGGGGCATAGTCGCCGACGAACACGCCGTCTTCCAGGCGCAGGTCGAGGATTTCGCCAGCCATCACGCTGCCGCCATAGTTGGCGAGCTGGGCGCGCAGGTTCTCCAGCAGCCGTTCCCCGTTGATCCCTTCCGGGAAGCCGGGATAGTTGTGCGAGACGGGAATCCAGGACAGGCGGCTGTTGCCCTTGTCGACCAGGGCCACGTGGCGGGTAAAGCGGCGCAGGTAGACGCCGGCCGTGAGTCCGGCCGGTCCGCCGCCGATGATCAGGGTGTCGAAAACGGTGCGTGTGCAGTCCATCCCCGCATTATGCTGACCTCGGCCGCGGGCGCGTATCGGCGCGCGGGCCAGGCGCGGGTAAGACGGCACTGACATGGGCCGTCGGCCACGGCAAGCCTGGCGCGCTACAGCGACTTGCCGCCCGCCGCTTCCGGCTGCAGGGTGACATGGTCGATGCCATGCCGTTCGCGCAGCATGGCGCGCACGTCTTCCAGCACGCTGGGCCAGCGTTCGAGGCTGGCGATTTCCAGGTGCCCGATCAGGGCAGGGTGACCGGGCGACATGTCCCACACGTGCAGGTCATGCACGCCCAGCACGCCGTCGACGGCCTTCAGGTGGGTGCCGATTTCCAGGTAGTCGATGCTGGCCGGCACGCCTTCCATCAGGAAGTGGTAGGACTCGCGCAGGATTCCGCTGGTCGAGCGCAGGATCAGCATGGCGACAAACAGCGACAGGATCGGGTCGACCCGCAGCCAGCCCGTGAAATAGATGATGGCACCCGAGGCGATCGCGGCCACCGAGCCGAGCAGGTCGCCAAGCACGTTGACCAGGGCGGCGCGGGTATTGATCGAGGCTTCCTCGCGCGACAGCACCCAGGCCACCAGCAGGTTGATCGCGGCGCCGATCGCGGCCACCACCAGTACCACGCCGCCCTGCACCGGTTCCGGATGCAGCAGGCGCTGCACGGCTTCCCAGGCGATCCAGGCGACCAGCAGCAGCATCGCCAGGCTGTTGACGAAGGCGGCCAGGGCTTCGGCACGCACGAGGCCGAAGGAATGCCGCGCCGAAGGCGGGCGGCGCGCGATGGCCTGGGCCAGCAGCGCCAGGCCGAGGGCGGCCGCATCGGTCACCATGTGGCCGGCGTCCGAGATCAGGGCCAGCGAGTTCGACAAGAAGCCGGTCACCGCTTCGATCAGTGCGAACAGCAGGGTCAGGCCGAGCGCCAGCGACAGCGCGGCCTGGCTGCGTCCCTCGATCACGTGCGCGTGGCGGGCATCGCCGTCGAGATGGGCGTGCAGGTGTTCTGAAGCAGGCTCGGCGTGCTGTGCGGGCATGGTCAAATGGCAAAAGGAGTCGTGGCGCTAGTGTAGAACAAAGCCCGGCGGGCGGGGCGAACCAGATCGTCTGGAAACTTTTTGGGCGCAAGGCTTGCCTAAGCCCCGCGTGCTCCTTATAATGCGGGGATCGGGCGGTTAGTTCAGCTGGTTAGAATACTTGGTCGACATCCAAGGGGTCGCAGATTCGAATTCTGCACCGCCCACCAGAATATTCAGCAGTCACTCATGGTAGTAACAGTAAGAGCGAGAAAGGCACCGACGGTTATGACACCGCGAACTACGACTTGGTTGTGGGGGAATCGCTAGACGCGGTATGGTGTTCTTTTGCTCAACACACTGAAACAAACGCGCCTAGTGCGCGTTTTTTTTCGTCCAAAGAATTCTTCTTCCGGCAATATCAATTTTTAGCGGCGCGCGGCGCCACATTGGAGAACAGCATGCTCAACGTTCGACTTCCCGATGGCTCCAGCCGTCAGTTCGATGGCCCGGTCACCGTCGCCCAGGTCGCCCAGAACATCGCCCCGAGCCTGGCCAAGGCCGCGCTCGCCGGCAAGGTCGACGGCAAGGTGGTCGACACCTCCTTCCTGATCGAGTCCGACGCCGACCTGGCGATCGTCACCGACCGCGATCCCGATGGGCTGGAGGTCATCCGCCACTCGACCGCCCACCTGCTGGCGCACGCGGTCAAGGAGCTGTTCCCGGAAGCGCAGGTCACCATCGGCCCGGTCATCGAGAACGGCTTCTACTACGACTTCTCGTACAAGCGCCCGTTCACCCCGGACGACCTGGCGGCGATCGAAAAGAAAATGCAGGAACTGTCCAAGAAGGACCAGCCGGTCACCCGCAAGGTGCTGCCGCGCGACGAGGCCGTCAGCTACTTCAAGTCGATCGGCGAAGACTACAAGGCCGAGATCATCGCCTCGATCCCCGCGAACGAAGACGTTTCGCTGTACGAGCAGGGCGGCTTCACCGACCTGTGCCGCGGCCCCCACGTGCCCTCGACCGGCAAACTGAAAGTGTTCAAGCTGATGAAGCTGGCCGGCGCCTACTGGCGCGGCGACTCGAAGAACGAGATGCTGCAGCGCGTGTACGGCACCGCCTGGGCGAAGAAGGAAGACCAGGAGCAGTACCTGCACATGCTGGAGGAAGCCGAGAAGCGCGACCACAGGAAGCTCGGCAAGCAGCTGGACTTCTTCCACTTCCAGGACGAGGCCCCGGGCCTGATCTTCTGGCATCCGAAGGGCTGGACCATCTGGCAGCAGGTCGAGCAGTACATGCGCAAGACCTACCAGAGCACCGGCTACAGCGAAGTCAAGGCGCCGCAGATCATCGACGTGAGCTTGTGGCAGAAGACCGGCCACTGGGACAATTATCGTGAAAACATGTTCACGACCGAGTCGGAGAGCCGCACCTATGCGCTGAAGCCGATGAACTGCCCGGGCCACGTGCAGATCTACAACGCCGGCCTGCGTTCCTACCGCGACCTGCCGCTGCGCTACGGCGAGTTCGGCCAGTGCCACCGCAACGAGTCCTCGGGCGCGCTGCACGGCCTGATGCGCGTGCGCGGCTTCACGCAGGACGACGGCCACGTGTTCTGCACCGAAGAGCAGATTGCGCCGGAAGTCGTGGCCTTCCACGCCCAGGCGATGAAGGTGTACGAGGACTTCGGCTTCGACAACATCGACGTCAAGATCGCCCTGCGTCCGGAAAACCGCATCGGTTCCGACGAGGTGTGGGACCAGGCCGAGGAGGCGCTGCGTTCGGCCCTGCGCGGCTGCGGCGTGGAATGGACCGAGCTGCCGGGCGAGGGCGCCTTCTACGGCCCGAAAATCGAGTACCACCTGAAGGACAGCCTGGGCCGTCCATGGCAGGTCGGCACCATGCAGGTCGACTTCTCGATGCCGGGCCGCCTGGGCGCCGAATATGTCGCGGAAGACAATACCCGCAAGGTGCCGGTCATGCTGCATCGCGCGATCGTCGGCTCGATGGAGCGCTTCATTGGCATCCTGATCGAGAACTATGCCGGCGCGCTGCCGCTGTGGCTGGCGCCGGTGCAGGTGGCGGTCCTGAATATCTCGGATGCGCAGGCGGATTATGTGAAGGAAGTCGAGTCCAGGCTGCGCGCGGCGGGCGTGCGCGTTCACGCTGATTTGCGGAACGAGAAGATTACTTATAAAATTCGTGAACATTCCGTCCAAAAACTGCCGTACATTCTGGTAGTTGGCGACAAGGAACGAGAAGCGAATACGGTGGCCGTGCGTGCCCGCGGCAATGTCGACCTCGGCGTCATGCCGGTCGATGCGCTCGTGGAGCGCCTGGTAGGCGAGATCGTCGCCAAGGCGAAATAATCGACGGCCAAATATCATACTTTCAAAGGAATAGACATAGCTACTGACAAACAGCATCGCATCAACGGCGAGATCACCTATCCGGAAATGCGCCTGAACGGCGTGGACAACGAGCCGCTGGGCATCGTGAGCCTGGCGGAAGCCTTCCGCCTGGCCGAGGAAAAGAACGTTGACCTGGTGGAAATCGCACCGAATGCGAGCCCCCCGGTGTGCCGCCTGATGGATTACGGCAAGTTCAAGTATTCGGAGCAGAAGAAGGCCCACGAAGCCAAGCTGAAGCAGAAGATCATCCAGGTCAAGGAAGTCAAGTTCCGTCCCGGTACCGATGAGGGCGACTACAGCATCAAGTTGCGTAACCTCATCAAGTTCCTGGAAGACGGCGACAAGACCAAGATCACGCTGCGTTTCCGTGGCCGCGAGATGGCGCACCAGGACATCGGCATGCGCATGCTCGAACGCCTGCGCGGCGACCTCGAGGAAGTGGGCCAGGTCGAGCAGTTCCCGAAGCTCGAAGGGCGCCAGATGATCATGATCGTTGCACCGAAAAAGAAGAAATAATTCTTCGCACCGTCAGATTGCCGGGCCGGGTCCGGGTTCCAGCTTGTGCTGGGCCGGGCCCGGCCCGCGTTCGTTTGTGCGCCGGCAGCGATGCCGGACGCCCCGCGCCGTAAAACCTGTCGATGCTGGCGAGCATTCAGCCTAAAGCTGTGCTATCATCTGCGGTTCCTGTTTTTAACAAGCAGGTTGTAGTCGGCAGGTAGTGGCGTCGGCTGCAAGACAAGTGAAAGCAGGCATCCAAGAGCGGCGTTGCCGCCACCTGCAATCCTGTCGTATAGAGGCTGTCCATAAAAGGGCAGAATACTATGCCAAAAATGAAAACCAAAAGCTCCGCGAAGAAGCGTTTTCGCGTGCGTCCGGGCGGTACCGTCAAGTCGGGTATGGCGTTCAAGCGTCACATCCTGACCAAGAAGACCACCAAGAACAAGCGTCAACTGCGCGGCACCCGTAACATCAATGCGTCGGACGTCACGAGCGTTCTCCGCATGATGCCTTCCGCTTAATCTCACTAATCAACTACAAAGGGAGCTACCATGCCTCGAGTAAAACGTGGGGTTACTGCACGTGCCCGTCACAAGAAGGTCCTTGAACTTGCTAAAGGCTACCGCGGCCGTCGCAGCAAGGTATTCCGTATTGCCAAGCAAGCAGTCATGCGCGCTGGCCAGTACGCCTACCGCGACCGTCGTAACAAGAAGCGCGTCTTCCGCGCACTGTGGATCACCCGTATCAACGCGGCTTCGCGTTCGCACGGCATGACCTACAGCGCCTTCATGAACGGCCTGAAGAAGTCCGGGATTGAACTGGACCGTAAAGTCCTGGCCGACATGGCAGTGCACGACAAGCCGGCATTTGCCGCGATTGTCACCGCCGCCAAGGCCAAGCTGGCTGCCTAATAGTCAGTCTGCTAGCAAGACCAGCGTTCCCGGCAACGGGAACGCAAAAAGAGCGGGGCACGGTTGCAGAACCTGTGCCCCGTTTTTGATTGTGGCTCCTGCCACCGACAAACAGGAAAAGAACAAGATGCAATCGCTGGAAGATCTCGTCTCCGCTGCACAGGCCGATTTTACCGCCGCGCCCGATGCGGCCGCGCTCGAAAACGCCAAAGCCAAGTACCTCGGCAAGACCGGGCAAGTCACCGACCTGATGAAGGGCCTGGGCAAGCTCGACCCCGAACAGCGCAAGGCGCAGGGCGCCCTGATCAACGCCGCCAAGGAAAAAATCGAACAGGCCTTGACCGCCCGCCGCGACGCCCTTGCCAACGCCCAGCTGGAAGCGCGCCTGAACCTGGAAGCGATCGACGTGACCCTGCCGGGCCGCGGCCGCGCCAAGGGCGGCATCCACCCGGTGATGCGCACCTGGGAGCGCGTCGAGCAGATCTTCCGCTCGATTGGCTTCGACGTGGCCGACGGCCCCGAGATCGAAACCGACTGGACCAACTTCACCGCATTGAACAGCCCGGAAAACCACCCGGCCCGTTCGATGCAGGACACCTTCTATATCGAAGGCAATGACAGCACCGGTAAACCGCTGCTGCTGCGCACCCACACCAGCCCGATGCAGGTGCGCTACGCGCGCACCCATACCCCGCCCATCAAGGTGATCGCGCCGGGCCGCACCTACCGGGTCGACAGCGACGCCACCCACTCGCCGATGTTCCACCAGGTCGAAGGCCTGTGGATCGGCGAGAACATCAGCTTCGCCGACCTGAAAGGCGTGTACCTGAACTTCGTCAAGGCCTTCTTCGAGACCGACGACCTGGAAGTGCGCTTCCGTCCTTCGTACTTCCCGTTCACCGAACCTTCCGCCGAAATCGACATCGCTTTCGGTTCCGGTCCGCTCAAGGGCCGCTGGCTCGAAGTGTCGGGCGCCGGCCAGGTGCATCCGACCGTCGTACGCAACTTCGGGCTGGACCCGGAAAAGTTCATCGGTTTCGCGTTCGGCTCCGGCCTCGAGCGCCTGACCATGCTGCGCTATGGAATCAACGACTTGCGCCTGTTCTACGAAGGCGACCTTCGTTTCCTCAAGCAATTCAATTGATTCCTCGACGTTAGAAGAAGGCTAAATAACATGCAATTCTCCGAAAACTGGCTCCGTTCGATGGTCGACCCGAAGATGACTTCGGAACAGCTGTCGCATCTGCTCACCATGTCCGGCCTCGAAGTCGAGGAAGTCGAGGCGGTCGCGCCGCCGTTCTCGAACGTGGTGGTGGCCGAGGTCAAGGAAGTCGCCAAGCACCCGAACGCCGACCGCCTCAACGTCTGCCAGGTGGACGTGGGCACCGGCGAACTCCTGAACATCGTCTGCGGCGCACCGAACGTGCGCGCCGGCATGAAGGCGATCTGCGCCAAGGCCGGCGCCGTGCTGCCCCCTGGCCTTGATGGCAAGCCCTTCGAGATCAAGGTGGGGAAACTGCGCGGCGTCGAGTCGCAGGGCATGATGTGCTCGGCCAAGGAACTGAAGATCTCGGAAGAGAGCAGCGGCCTGATGGAACTGCCGGCGGATGCGCCGGTCGGCGCCAGCATCCGCGACTACCTCGGCCTGGACGACCTCAAGTTCACCATCAAGCTGACTCCGAACAAGGCGGACTGCCTGTCGGTGCTGGGCGTGGCGCGGGAAGTGTCGGCCCTGACCGGCACACCGCTGCACCTGCCGACCACCAAGCAGGTGGCCGTCACCACCGACGAAACGCTGCCGGTCAGGATTTCGGCGCCCGACCTGTGCGGCCGCTTCTCGGGACGCGTGATCCGCGGCCTGGATGCGCGCGCCGCCACCCCCGACTGGATGAAGCAGCGCCTCGAGCGCAGCGGCCAGCGTTCGGTATCGAGCCTGGTCGACATCTCGAACTACGTGATGCTGGAACTCGGCCGTCCCACTCACGTGTTCGACCTGGCCAAGATCCACGGCGGCCTGGACGTGCGCTGGGGCAGGAAGGGCGAAACCCTCAAGCTCCTGAACGGCAATACCGTCGACGTCGACGAGTGGGTCGGCGTGATCGCCGACGAGCGCGAGATCGAATCGCTGGCCGGCATCATGGGTGGCGACGCCACCGCCGTGAGCCTGGACACCACCGACATCTACCTGGAAGCCGCATTCTGGTGGCCGAATGCGATCCAGGGCCGTGCCCGCAAGTACAATTTCTCCACCGATGCGGCGCACCGCTTCGAACGCGGCGTGGACTATGCGACCACGGTCGAGCACATCGAGCGCATCACGGCGCTGATCGTCGAGATCTGCGGCACCGCCGCCACGCGCGTCGGGCCGGTCGATGACCAGTGCGTCAACCTGCCGCAGCCGAAGCCGGTCGCGATGCGCACCGCACGCGCCGCCAAGGTCATCGGCGTGCCGCTGACCGACGAGGTGGTGGCCGACATCTTCACCCGCCTGCACCTGCCGTTTACGTTTGAAAGCGGCGTGTTCCAGGTCACGTCGCCGTCCTACCGTTTCGACATCGAGATCGAGGAAGACCTGATCGAGGAAGTCGCGCGCGTCTATGGTTTCGAGAACATCCCGACCCGTCCGCCGGTGGCGCCGAGCAGCATGCTGATCGCGCCGGAGGACACCCGCTCGCTGTTCGCGATCCGCCACCAGCTGGCCGACCTGGGCTACCAGGAAACGGTGAACATGAGTTTCGTCGAAGCCCAGTGGGAGCAGGACTTTGCCGGCAACGCCGAGCCGATCCGCCTGCAGAATCCGATCGCCAGCCAGATGAGCGTGATGCGCTCGAATCTGGTGGGCAGCCTGCTGGCCAACGTGCGCTACAACGTCAACCGCAAGGCCGGCCGCGTGCGCGTGTTCGAGATCGGCGCCGTGTTCAAGCGCAATCCGCAAGCCCAGGACGGTCCGCTGTCGGTGGCCGGTTTCGACCAGCCCAAGCGCGTGGCCGCGATCGCCTACGGTCCGGTTGTCGACGAGCAGTGGGGCGAGAAAAGCCGCGCCGTCGACTTCTTCGACCTGAAGGCCGACCTGGAAGCCCTGTTCGCCCCGGCCACCCTGCGCTTCGTGAAGGGCGAGCATCCGGCCCTGCACCCGGGCCGTAGCGCCTTCGTCGAACTCGATGGCGTCCGCATCGGTTTCATCGGCGAGCTGCATCCGCGCTGGCTGCAGAAGTACGACCTGGCACAGGCCCCGGTCCTGTTCGAAGTCGATGCCGAGGCCGCGCGCCGCCGCAAGCTGCCCGCGTATGCCGAGATTTCGAAGTTCCCTGGCGCCACGCGCGACCTGGCGCTGGTGGTGAAGCAGGACGTTCCGGCCCAGGAAGTGCTGGATACCTTCCATGCCGAGATCGCCGTAAATCCTGCTGGCAAGATCGTGCAAGCCGTTGTTTTGTTTGATGAATACCGCGGCAAGGGGCTGGAGACGGATGAAAAAAGCCTTGCTTTCCGCTTTGGCTTGCAAGATACTCAATCGACGCTGCAGGACGAGGCGGTGGATGCCATCATGGCGGCGCTGGCTCGCGCGGCACAGGAAAAAGTCGGCGCCAGGCTGCGTGCATGATGCGGCTTCCCCGTACGCGGCGAAGCACTGCGCATCGTTCCAACACATCGTTTTCTTGAAGGGTGGGCTTCAAAATTAATAACAACGACGTTGATTCGGCCGTGTTCCAGGAAGCACTGGCGGCCGATCTGCACCGCGCGATGCAAGTGGCGCGCGTGCGGAAGGAAGCAGAGAAGGCGCTGCCGACCCTGACCAAGGCCGAGCTGGCCGAGCTGCTCTTCGAGCAGGTCGGCCTGAACAAGCGCGAAGCCAAGGACATGGTCGAGACCTTTTTCGACGAGATCCGCAACGCGCTCGAGCGTGGCGAGGCCGTCAAGCTGTCGGGCTTCGGCAACTTCCAGTTGCGCGACAAGCCGCAACGGCCGGGCCGCAATCCGAAAACCGGGGAAGAGATTCCCATCACGGCGCGCCGCGTCGTGACTTTCCATGCCAGCCAGAAGCTCAAGGGAATGGTTGAGGAGACCAACCCTCCAGGCAATAATCCGCTGGCCCGTGCTGCCTGAGTGCTAGATGAGCGAACGACCGAACAAACCTGAACCCGTGGTGCTGCCGCCTATCCCGGCCAAGCGCTATTTCACGATCGGCGAAGTGAGCGAACTGTGCGGCGTGAAGCCGCATGTGCTGCGCTATTGGGAGCAGGAATTTACTCAACTCAAACCGGTCAAGCGGCGCGGTAACCGCCGCTACTACCAGCATCACGAAGTGCTGCTGATCCGCCGCATCCGCGAACTGCTCTACGAGCAGGGCTTCACCATCAGCGGGGCGCGCAACCGCCTCGATGGCCATGGCCACGCGCTGGCCCCCGTGCCGGAAGCCGAACTGGCGCCACCGGTCCCGACGGTCGACATCGCCATGGTGCGGGCCGAGCTGGAGAGCATCCTGGCACTCCTGCGGCAGGGCAGCAGCGTCGTCTGAACCGCGCGCGGCAGCCGCCGGCCGACTATTTCCAGCGGCTACAGGGAGTGCGCGGCGCTTCTGGCCGCTCGTGCACCGGCCGTGTTTAACTCAGCAAGCGTGTGCCTTGCTGCCTTGCGCCATAGTGATAGAATGTCACCTGCGGTCATGCTGAAATCAACGCATGCAAGCCGGGGCGTGTGGACGGACCTGGCACTTTCCTTCACAGGGAAAATTTAAGGGAAGACAATGATACGCGTTGCCATTTGTGACGATCACCAAATAGTTCGAGCAGGATTCAAGCAGATTTTCTCGTCGTCCGGCGAATTCGAAGTCGTCGCCGAAGGCGCAACCGGGCGTGAAGCCCTCGACATCGCCCGGCGCGAGATCTGCGACGTGCTCCTGCTCGACATCGCAATGCCGGACCAGAGCGGCATCGATATCCTGCGTACCATCCGCCAGGGCCAGCCCAACCTGCCGGTGCTGATCCTGTCCGGTTATCCGGCCCAGCAGTACGCGCTGAACCTGTTCAAGATGGGCGCCAACGGCTACCTGAACAAGGAATGCGAAGCCGACGAGCTCAAGACCGCGGTGCGCACCGTGTACCAGGGCCGCCGTTATGTGAGCTCGACCGTGGGCGAACTGCTGGCCCAGAGCTTCGACCGCGATCCGAACACGGCCCTGCATACCGAGCTGTCGGACCGCGAATTCCAGGTCTTCCTGCGCCTGGCCAAGGGCGCCACCGTGTCCGATATCGGCAATGCGCTGTCGCTGTCGATCAAGACCGTGTCCACCTACCGCACCCGCATCATGGAAAAGATGGGCCTGCAGTCGAACAGCGACCTGACCTACTACGCCATGAAGAACAACCTGCTCGACTGAGCAGTGAAACGCGCCTGGCGACTGCGCCGGGCGCGGCCCGCGCTGTCCAGCAGCGGGCCTTTTTCCCCCACCGCGTTTTGCAACACGGCAGCTTGCATCCCGTCGCGTATGCGCGCACACTGCATCCGTCGGCAACCCATGCATGTCCGGGGCCGGGCTGCGCGGCCGCGCCAACCCGACTATAATCGGCCCGGATGGCACTAGTTGCGCGAAAGGAAGCTCATGTATTTCTCCACCGCCTTCGATGGCAAGCGTTTGCGCGGGCTGCCGTTCTCCAAGACCTTGTTGTGCGTGGCCTGTGTGGTGATTCTTGTCATCAATGGCGTGTTCCTGATTCGCAACCTGGATGACCTGCGTTCGGCCAATGCCTTGCAGGCCCAGACCGCGCGCGTGTCGGACGAACTGCAATACCTGAACCTCCTGGTGACCGATGCAGAAAGTGGCTTGCGCGGCTATTTCCTGTCCGGTGCCGAGCTCAACCTGGGTCCGCTGCATGCGGCGCCCCAGCAACTGGACAACCAGCTGCGCGCGCTCGGCGTGCTGTTGGCCGACAATCCTTCCCAGACCAAGAACCTGGCACAGCTGCGCACCCTGGTGCAGCGCAAGCTCGGCCTGATGCACCAGTCGCTCGAGGTGTACCGGCGCGGCGGCCTGGTCGACATCGTCGCGATTTCCGCCGCCGCCGACGAGCGCGGCGACATGGACGAGATCCGGCTCCTGGTGACCATCATGACGCGCGAGCAGAACGAACTGCTGGCCGCGCGCACCGCCAGCTTTTACGAGCAGTCGCGCCGCACGGTGCTGTCCGGGGTTGGCATCAATGCCATTGCGATCCTGGTGATCCTGCTGTTCTATAACCTGGTGCAGCGCAGCTTCGGCCTGCGCCTGGAGGCCGAACGCGCCTTGCAGAATACCAACGATACGCTGGAAGCCCTGGTGGCCGAGCGCACCGCCCAGCTGTCGGTACTGTCGCGCCACCTGATCCGGGTCCAGGAAGAGGAAAAGTCGCGCCTGGCGCGCGAACTGCACGACGAGATGGGGGCCAACCTGACCGCCATCGGCATGGACCTGAGCACGGTGGGCGAGCAGCTCAAGGGCACGCACCCGGAACTGGCCGCCATGCTGGGCCGGGCGCGCAAGACGCTGGTCGATACCGTCCAGCTCAAGCGGCGCATCATCGAGAACCTGCGTCCCAGCCTGCTGGACAACATGGGCCTGTCCGCTGCCCTGCAGAGCTATTGCGCCGACTACGCGCGCGTGACCGCGCTCGATTGCGACGCCCTGATCGACGATGCGGCCGACGCTGCCGGTCCGATGCAGGCGATCGCGCTGTTCCGCATCACCCAGGAAGCCCTGAACAACATCGCGAAGTACGCGCGCGCCCGCAGCGTGATCGTCAACCTGACGCGCGAACCGGATGGCTGGGAACTCGAAATCACCGACGATGGCATCGGCATCGCGCCCGACGCCATGGCCAAGCCGAAGTCGCACGGCCTGCTCGGCATGCGCGAGCGGGCCCTGCTGCTGGGTGGCAGCCTGAGGGTGGAGCCCGGCGTCAACGGTGTCGGCACCTGCGTGCGTGCCTGGCTGCCGCCAGAGGCGCCTGGGAGCGATGCGGGTCCAAGTCCATCTTTCGCTGCAGGCAAGCCGGAAACGACAACGCCGTTCCTGGGAACGGGAACGGCGTCGGGTTCAACGCGGGAGACGCCCGCCGAGGGCGCCACGCTCAGTCTTAACGGGCCACATCCATGAGCAGGCGGTCGTATTCCGACTTGGCGACCTTGTAGCATTCGCCCGCATACTCTTCCAGGCCTGCACGGTCGAGCACGGTGATATTGCCGCGACGGTACTGGATCAGGCCTTCGTCCTGCAGCTTGCCGGCAGCCGCGGTGATGCTTTCGCGGCGCACGCCCAGCATGATCGAAATCAGTTCCTGGGTCACTTTCAGCTCGTTGCTGGCCGAACGGTCCAGGCGGTCGAGCAGCCAGCGGCACAGTTTCTGCTCGATCGAGCTGTGGCGGCCGCCGACGGCGTTCTGGGCCATCTGGGCGAACAGGGCGTTCGTATAGCGCATCAGCAGCTGGGGCAGGGCGCCGCCGCGGTTGAAGGCGTCGCGCAGGAACTGGGTCTTGAGGCGGTAGCCGTAGCCAGCGCTCTGTACCACCGCGCTGCAGGTGGCACGTTCACCCATGAACAGCGAGACCCCGACCGCACCTTCGTGGCCGACCACCGCGATCTCGGTGGTGGCGCCGTCTTCCATCACATACAGCAGCGACACGATTGCGGTCGTCGGAAAATACACGTATTCCAGTTTGCTGCCATACTCGAACAATTCCTTGCCGAATGGCAGGGGAACCAACTCGAGGTGGTCAAACAGGCTTTCCAGGTCTTGGCGGGGCAGGGCGCCGAGCAGTTCGTTCTGCTGGGTGCCGCTATAGCTGACAACGGGGCGGGACGCGGCTTTCACAGTCTCACTCGTGGCTGGAATCTTGTGCTGCGCCTTGTGCGTACCACCAAGTTGAGTGTTGTTCATTTTATGGTCCTCTTTGCTCTGACGTGTCGGGTGCGATGCTGGTTGCGGTCCGGGGAGCGCTTTTTTGTTTCCTATCGCGATGTGTGAACATTAAAGCCATAGTCTGTTGCCGAACATAAGACTGGCTTCCGCCCCTATGTAGGCTTGGCCCATGGTATTTTGTCAGTCCAGTCCTACTGGGGAGATGACGTTCTGTCATCGCGTTTTCTTTGGATTGGGCAACAAAATCGCGCATAATGGGACTTTCCCATTTCTCTTCCCGCCGATGCCCCTGCAGTTGCTGCTGGTCGAAGACGACGCCGTTCTGGCCGATGGCCTGGTGCGTACCCTGCAGACGCACGACATGGCTGTCGAGCTGGTGCGTGATGGCCTGGCCGCCGATGCCCTCCTGCAGGCCTGTGCGCCAGCCAGGTTCGCCGTGCTGGTACTCGATCTCGGACTTCCCGGCATCGATGGCTTCGAGGTGCTGCGCCGCCTGCGCGCACGCGGCGCCACCACCCCGGTACTGCTGCTCACGGCGCGTGACGCCGTCGAGGACAGGGTGCGCGGCCTGGAAGCGGGTGCCGATGACTACCTGGTCAAGCCTTTCGCCAGCGCCGAACTGGTAGCGCGCATCCGGGCGCTTGCACGCCGGGCCGCGCCGGCGCCCGTCCAGCTTGCCCTGGGCCGCCTGAGCCTGGACACTGCCGCCCGCCGCGCCCGCATCGACGACCGCGTGCTGGAGCTGTCGGTGCGCGAATGGAGCGTGCTCGAGCACCTGCTGCAGCATGCCGGGCGGGTGGTATCGAAGCAGCAGATCATCGATGCCATCGCACCCTGGGGCGAGGACCTGACCCAGAACGCGGTCGAGGTCTACGTCTCGCGGCTGCGCCTGAAGCTGGACGGTGCCGGCGTGGCGATCCGCACCATCCGCGGCTTCGGCTACCTGCTCGAAGCCCAGGCCCCGTCCCAATCCCGGCCCCAGCCCTAGTCGAGCCGGACCGGCAAGCCCGCCATGCCCAGCATCCGCCTGCGCCTCCTGACCTGGCTGGTCGGCCCCATCCTCGTGTTCAACCTGCTGGCGGCCAGCCTCAGCTACCTGCTGGCCTGGACCCCGGCCCAGCTGGCCTTCGACCAGGGCCTGCTCGATGCCGCCACCGGCCTGGCGGCGCGCCTGCGGCCCGGGCCTGGCGGCGGCATCGAGCCGCCCGCGGACGCGGCCAGCCTGCTGGGCGCCGGCGCGCCGGACGCCAGCTGGTTCGCGGTGCGCGCTGCCGACGGCCGGCTGCTGGCGGGCGATGCCGCCCTGCCACGCCGCGTGGACGCCGCCGCCGTGCGCGACGCCTGGATGCATGGGCAGCCGGTGCGGGTGGCCAGCGTGCTGGTGGCCGGAGACGGCGGCGTGCTCGAGGTCGGGGTGGCCCGCACCCTGAGCCAGCGCCACCAGGTGCGTTCCGCCATCGTGCGCGCGCTGGTGCTGCTCGAAGTGCTGTTCGGCCTGGCGCTGCTGGGCCTGGTCTGGTTCTCGGTGGGGAACGGCCTGGCGCCGCTGGCGCGCCTGCGCGCCCGCCTCGATGCCCGCGGCAGCCATGACCTGGCGCCCCTGGACGACAGCGCCATGCCGCGCGAACTCGCGCCGCTGGTGAGCGCCTTCAATGCCCTGCTGGGACGCATCGCGGCCGGTGCCCGGGCCCAGGACGACTTCCGCGCCAACGTCGCGCACCAGCTGCGTACGCCGCTGGCCGGACTACGCCTGCAGCTGGAATGGCTGGCCGCGCGCCACCGCGACGATCCCGACACCGTGCGCAGCGTCGAGCTGCTGCTGCGCGCCAACGAGCGCATGATCCGCCAGGCCAACCAGCTGCTCTCGCTCGAGCGGGCCGCGCCGGACCGCTTCGAGCGCGCCCGGCTGGCGCCGCTCGACCTGGCGGCGCTGGTGGGCGAGGCAGTCCAGCCCTTCGTTGAACAGGCGCTGCGCAAGGAGATCGACCTCGGCTTCGAGCTGGCGCCGGTCATGGTCCGCGGCGACCGCCACATGCTGCGCGACCTGGTCGACAACCTGGTCGACAATGCGCTGCGCTATACCCCCGGGCACGGTACCGTCACCGTGCATTGTGGCGCCAGCGCGGATGGCGCCCTGTTCGCGGTCGAGGATTCCGGCCCCGGCATCGCGCCCGAGAAGCGGAGCCGGGTATTCCAGCGCTTCGTGCGCCTCGACGAGCACAGCAGCGGCAGCGGACTCGGCCTTGCCATCGTGCGCGACATCGCCGACGCCCACGGCGCCGAGGTGACGCTCGAGGAGGGGCCGGGCGGGCAGGGCAGCCGTTTCAGCGTCCGCTTCCCACCGCTTTGAGCGCGCGCAGTCCTGTGCGCTTGTCAGGGTTTTGTCAGGTTTTCCTCAGGGAAATGCAAGCTTCGTGGGTTATGATGCCCCATGGAAACATTCCGGCAATCCGCCGGCTTCCTCGGAGAGCAATCCATGCACAAGCGCCAGGCCGGTTTTTCCCTGATCGAAATCATCGTTGCGGTGGCCATCATCGGCATCCTGACGGCGATCGCGTTGCCGTCCTATAACGGCTACGTCATGCGGGCGCGCCTGACCGAGGCCTTCACCGGGCTGGCCGGCGCCCAGCCGTTGATGGAGCAGCACTGGGCCAACGAACGCAGCTACGAGATCGAGGACGATGACACCCGCGCCAGGCTGTTGCCGAAGGAATCCGACAGCTTCAGCTTCGAACTGAGCGAGGCCAGTGCCAGCGCCTACCTCCTGACCGCCACCGGCAAGGGCGCCGCGGACGGCTTCGTGTTCACCATCGACCAGAACGGCCAGCGCGCTACCACCGGCGTGCCGGAAGGCTGGACCGCGCAAGACGACTGCTGGGTCGACCGCAAGGAGGGCACATGCGCAGAATGAGCGGCTTCACCCTGGTCGAAGCCCTGATCGCCCTGGCCGTGTTCGCGATCCTGCTGGCGATCGGCGTGCCGCGCATGGCGGACTGGCTGGCTGCCTCGCGCGCCGCCTCGGCCACCCGCTTCTATGCCGAGGGTCTGGCGCTGGCGCGCGCCAAGGCGCTCGCGCACAATGGCGCCAGCCGCCTGGTGCTCACGCCGAACACGTCCAACGGCCAGTACGACTGGCAGGTCGACCTGTGCTTTCCGACACCGGAAGACCCGTGCACGGCCAGCGGCGACTGGTCCAGCGTCGAGGACGCGGTCAAGCCCGAGGAAGACGGCGGCGAGGGTTACACGTCGGTGGCGCGCAGCGCCGCCACCTTGCCATCGAGCGAGCGCATGACGGTCAGCCCCGGTCCGGATGGCGCCACCGCCGTCTATTTCACGCCGCTTGGATGGGTCGATACCCGGATCGAGCCGCGCATGATGCGCATCGACCTCGAACCGACGGCCGGCGCGCCGGCCCTGTTCCCGGCCTCGAGCGTGGTCCTGACCCTGGCCGGGGTCGCCGCTACCTGCGACCCCGAGGCCGCCGATGACGATTCGCGCAGGTGCCCGCAATGAGGCCGCGCCTCGTTCCCCCGGCCCCGCCGCGGGCCCAGCGCGGCATCGCGCTGCTGGAAGCGCTGCTGGCCGCGGTGATCCTGGCGATCGGCCTGCTCGGTACGATCGGGCTGCAGGCGCGCTCGTATGCCGCGCTGTCCGATGCCGGCATGCGCGCGGAGGCGGCGATTGCGGCCAACAAGCTGCTCGGCATCATGAACACCGACATCAGCCACCTGGAAGACTACGCACTGGAGGCGGATGGCGAGCCCTCCGCGCGCCTGGAGCAGTGGCACGAGGAAACCGTGCGCCTGATCCCCGGCGCGCGCATCACGATCGCGGTGACGCCAGGCGAGGATGCGGCGCCGGCCGCCGTCGACATCGCCATCCGCTGGCAGCGCAAGGCGGACACGCCGGGCAACACCCACCGTGTCACTTCCTATTTCGCGGGGTCGCGATGAAGGCGCGGCGCAGTGCCGGCTTCTCGCTGGTCGAACTAATGGTGAGTGTCGTGATCGGCCTGCTCGCGGTGCTGTTTGCCACCCGCCTGATGACCGACGCCGAGCGCAACAAGGCGGCCGCCCTGGGCGGCTCCGACTCGATGCAGAACGGGATGCTGGCGATGTTCTCGATCAGCGGCGACGCCGAGCAGGCCGGGTTCGGCCTGAACGACCCGCTGATCGTCGGCTGCGACACGGTCATGGCCGACAGCGAGGGCTTCCAGATGGCGCCGGCGGCGCGCGGCACGGCGGTGGTGCGGCCGCTGGCGGCGGCGGTGATCGCGTCGGGCGGCGAAGGCCCGGACCGGATCACCCTGTATTCGGGCAGCTCATTCAGTGGCACCGGTACCCTGCGCGTGACCAGCGACTACATCGGCGGCAACCGGCTCGACGTCGACCGCGTGCCCTATGGTTTCGCGCGCGGCGACGTGATCCTGGTGGCGCCGGAAAAAGCCGGCGAGCGCTGCTCGCTGGCCCAGATCTCATCCAACCCGGCCGCGCTGGCGCCGCCGCCTTCGCAGCAGTTCATCGCCTTCGGCGGCTCGGGCTTCCGCTTCAACAGCGGCGCGCTGGGCGCGCAGTACACGGGGGGCGCGGCGCGCGTGTTCAACCTCGGGCCGGCGGGCAGCCTGGGCTTTCGAACCTGGTCGGTCGAAGGCGGCTTCCTGCGCCTGCGCGCCACCGACCTGGGCGGGGCCGGTGCGGCCTCGCAGGCGGTGGCCGACAACATCGTCTCGCTCAAGGCGCAGTACGGCTTCGACACCCGCGCCGGCGAGCTGTTCCAGCCGGAGGACGGCCTGCGCCTGGGCGCCTGGTCGAACACCATGATCGATGCCGACGGCGACGGCGTGGCGGGCAATGCCGGCGACTACCAGCGCGTGGTCGCGCTGCGCATCGCCGTGGTCGCACGCGCGAAAAACCCCGAGCGCGCCGATCCGGCCAGCGGCCAGTGCAAGGCGACCAGCACGCGCCCGACCGTGTTCGCGACCCAGGACGCCGAATTCACCGAGGCCGAGGCGGTGCAGGTGGACGTGGAAGTGGAGGGCGATCCGGTCGACTGGCGCTGCTACCGCTACCGCGTATTCGAAACCATCGTCCCGCTGCGCAACGCGGGCTGGAGGCCGACCGCATGACGCACGCGATTCCGACCAGGCAGCGCGGCATCGCCCTGCCGGTGATGCTGATCATGCTGCTGGTGATGCTGGTGTCCAGCATCTACCTGCTGCGCGCCAGCAATTCGACCACGCTGACCGCCTCCAACCTGGCCTACGACGCGGCGCTGGCGCGCGCGGCCGACTTCGGCCTGCACAGCGGATTCGAGTGGCTGAGCGAGACGGCCAGGACCAACAAGGTGCAGCTCGACAGCCACGTGCCCGACGAGGGCTACCGCGCCACCCTCGATACCACCCAGAGCGTGCGCTCGAGCGGCTTCTGGGACGGCGCCAAGGAGGTCGACGACGGCCACGGCAACCGGGTGCGCTACGTGATCCACCGCATGTGCCGGCTCGACGTGTCGTACAGCGACCCGGACAACGCCTGCGTGCAGACCGCGGCCAACAGTTCCTCGCTCGGCAATACCGTGCGCATCGGCGACAGCCTGGCCTCGGATGCGCCGGTCTATGCCGGCGTGCCGCAGCTGCATTACGTGATCACCGCGCGCATCGACGGTCCGCGCGGCGGCAATGTGATTACCCAGATGGTGGTCCTGATCGGCGCCTGAGCCACCAGGCCGGACACCGTCACCTGAACAACGGAAACCGCATGAACATCCTCCTTTCCCGGCCCCTACGCGCACTGGCATTGATCCTGGCGCCGCTCCTGGTACTGGGCCTCGCGCCGGCGCTGCCGGCCGGCGCCGAGCCGACCGCGATCGCCCAGCTGCCCCTGCTGAACATCAGCGGCAGCGGCACGGTCAAGCCGAACCTGATGCTCCTCTACGATAACTCCGGTTCGATGAGCAGCACCTTCACGCCCGACTATGTCGACGACAGCGTCACCTGCCGGGCGCGCGCCACCATGGCTGGCGGCACCCGCGGCTGCCGGATCGGCGATCCGCCCTTCGCCAGCCCCGAATTCAACAAGCAGTACTACAACCCGGCCGTGCGCTACAGCCCGCCAGTAAGGGCGGACGGCACCAGCTTCCCGGACCAGGACCGCAGCACCACCGACAGCTGGAAAAAAGTGCGGACCGACGGCTTCGGGGTCAATGAGAGCGACCTGCTGGGCAATGGCGTGAGCACCACCAACCTGGTGACCGGATTTCCCGACCTGCGCTGGTGTGACAGCAACGGCAACTGCAGCGTCAACCGCAGCGGCTACACCTTCCCCAACAACGAGCGCACGCAGGCCCAGTACTTCACCGCCAATCCCTACTACTACACGATCAACGTCGCCGAGTACTGCACCAGCGCGAACATGAGCAACTGCAAGGCGACAGCGGTGAATGCGCCGGCGCCGGTCGGTTATCCGGTACCGGCCAAGGTGCGCTGGTGCGACTCCACCGCGCTCACGAATTGCCAGGCCAAGTACGTTGGCAACTTCAAGTACCCCCGCTTTGGCGACATCAACATGCCTTCGCTGTGGTACGGCACCATCACCATCGGCAATTCCGGCAGCGACAGTCCGGTCGGCCTGCAGCGCGTCACCGCCACCACCGACGAGGGGTCGGTGGTCATCACCAGCACGGCGGTGACGGCGGCCACCGGCACCAACAGCGCCACCGAGCAGCAGGCCGCTGCCAACGCGCTGGCCGCCTCGATCATCGCCAAAACAGGCCTGGCCCAGCCCTTCACCGCCTGCACCCGCACGCCGAGCGGCAGCGTGCCGTCCTGCGCCAGCTTCGGCATCAACCTGAGCGTCAACAACGTGGTGGCGGTGGTGCCGATTTCCTGCCCGGCGGGCACCAATGGCAAGGCGGTCGGACCGTGCTGGCTGGAGGCGGACAACAGCCGCGCCGGCACCGTCCTGAAAGTGGAAGTTGACGAGTCGGCCACCGCGCTGCTGCGCATCTCGGGCAGCACCGTCTCCAACAAGACCCAGGTGCTGCGCCAGCTGTCGTATGGCGGCACGGCCCTGTTCTCGACGGAACTGAGCCTGCCACGCAGCGCCAGCGCCAGCACCGTGGCGACCTCGATCCGCGACCGCATCGGCACCAAGGGTAGCGTGACCGCGTATGTGGGTGGCACCGCCAACACCACCGCGACCTGCCAGGCCGCCTCCACGTCCACGGTCTGCCTGGTGGACCGCAGCGGCAGCGGCGCCGGCAAGAACATCACGGTCGGCACCCTCACCAACAACGGCACGCTGGCGTTCAGTACCAGCGCCGCCGTCAGCGAGGCGATGCCGACCTCCAGCACCGACACCGGCGCCTCGGTGTTCGTGCGCACCGATATCGTGGCAACGCGCAACAGCTATCCGAAGGACGCCAACCGCAGCGACTGCGCCGGCGCCACCTGCACCTACGACGAGGAGATGACCAACTTCGCCAACTGGCACGCCTACTACAAGACGCGCAACCAGATGATGAAGACCGCGGTCGGCCATGCGTTCCAGCCGATCAACGACAACTACAACGTCGGCCTGGTATCGCTCTCGAGCGCCGCGGCGGAAGGCGGAATGACCCGTCCCAAGCCCTTCTCGGGCACCCACCGCAGCACCTGGTACACGGCCCTGTACGACATGAACGGCAACCAGTCGACCCCGATCCGCCAGGCGCTGCACGCGATCGGCAAGCTGTACGCCAACCAGGCGCCCTACAACTACGCCAAGGGCCAGGAAGTGGTGCAGTTCCCCTGCCAGCAGAACTTCACCTTCGTCACCACCGACGGCTACTGGAACGGCAACGCGGCGGCGACCGTGGTCAACAACGACAACAAGGAAAACGCCGGCCGCTTTTGCCTGCGCTCGAAGGGCTGTGTCGACCCGTCGGCCCAGACCGCGAACTCGCTGGCCGACGTCGCGCTGTACTGGTACAACGGCGGCTCCAACACGGCCGTGTCCTCGCTGCGCACCGACCTGGAAGACTGGACCAAGCCCGGCCTGGTGCCGGCCGCGGCCGGGGAGAACACCCGCCTGCACATGAAGACCTACGCCCTCGGCCTGGGTGTGGACGGGGTCATGACCTATGAGCCGAACTACGACACCTCGGCCGCGGTCGGCGGCGACTTCTACAAGCTGATCACCGGCGTGACCAGCGGCTGCCCGTGGAACAACGGCGGCGCCTATGTCTGGCCGGACCCGAAGACCGGCGACAACAGCGGCTCGGCCGCCTACCAGTCGCGCGTGGACGACCTGTGGCATGCCGCGATCAATGGCCACGGCAAGTACTTCTCGGCTTCCGATCCGCTGCAGGTCGTGGACGGCCTGCGCAAGGCGCTGTCGAACATCGAGGTGAAGGTGGGCGCGGCGGCCGCGTCGGCCACGTCGACCCCGAACATCTCGCAGTTCGACAACGATATCTTCTCGGCCACCTTCACCACCGTGAAATGGTTCGGCCAGATCACCAAGCGCAAGATCGACACCGTCACCGGCATCGTCGGCGATACCGAAGTGTGGAACTCGTCGCTGACGGTGGGGCGCAAGGTGGACCAGGCCACCGACAGCCGCCGCATCCTGATGCTCAACACGGCCGGCGGCAACAAGGACTTCACCTATGCCGCCATGAGCGAGCTGGAACGGGGCTGGTTCGACAACAAGTGCGGCGCGCTGGCGCAGTGCGCCAACCTGTCGAGCGCCAACCGCACCATCGTGAACACGGGCGCCAATATCGTGAACTGGCTGCGCGGCCAGCAGCAGTATGCCGACGACACCGTGCTGCGCGCCTATTCGCGCACCGAGACCATTCCCCAGGGCGCGAGCACCACCCTGCCGATCGTGCTGGGCGACATCGCCACCGCCAAGCCTGCTTTCTCGCGCGATCCGCGCAAGGACTACAAGCGCCCCGGCTACAACGACTACAAGGTCGAGCATGCGACCCGTGCCGGCACCGTGTTCGCGGCGGCCAACGACGGCATGCTGCACGCCTTCGATGCCGCCAACGGCGACGAACTGTGGGCCTATGTGCCGCGCATCACGATGAAGAAGCTGCACGTGCAGGCCAGTGTCAACTACGGCACCAACCACCAGTACACGGTGGACGGCTCGCCCGAGGTGGGCGACGTGCAGATCAACGGCCAGTGGCGCACGGTGCTGGTGGCCGGCCTCAACGCCGGCGGGCGCGGCTACTATGCGCTGGACGTCACCGATCCGGCCCAGCCGCGCGCGCTGTGGGAGCTGTGCGCCGACGAGACGGTCTGCAGCGGCATCAACCACGAGCCGGAAATCGGCCTGTCCTTCGGCAATCCGCAGTTCGGTACCTGGAAGAACGCGGCGGGCACCGAGCGCTGGGTGGTGTTCCTGACCTCCGGCTACAACAACATCCCGGGCAGCGACGGTGTCGACAGCGGCAGCGGCAAGGGCTTCCTGTTCGTGGTCGACGTCGCCACAGGCGAGGTGCTGGACCGGATCACGACCAATTCCGGCACCACCTCCACCCCGTCGGGCTTCGCGCGCATTACGGCGATCACCAAGAATCCGAGCACCGATCCGCTGGTCACCTACGTGTACGGCGGCGACAACCTGGGCCAGATGTGGCGCTTCGACTTCACCAACCCGGGCACGGTGGCGGTGGTGAAGATGGGCGACGCCGGCGCCAACCAGCCGATCACCACCCGGCCCGACGTGGCGCTGTGCCGGGTCGAGGTGACCAACGCGGACGGCAGCACCGAGCCGGGCACCCAGCGCGTGGTGGCGTTCGGCACCGGGCGCCTGCTCGACATCAGCGACGTCAGCAGCACCGCGCTGCAGTCGGCCTACGTGCTCAAGGACAGCGGCGTCCCGATCACGGCGGCGCAGTGGCGCGGTTCCCTGATGGCGCAGCAGTCGCTCACCAAGATCCAGGGCGCCGCGGGCGACACCTACACCATCGACGGCACCGAGGTCGATCTCGACAGCCAGGCCGGCTGGTTCGTGGACTTCGACCGCAACGACGGCGAGCGCGTCAACCTCGACCCGAAAGTGGTACTGGGGACGCTCACGGTGGTCACCAACCTGCCGAGCTCCTCGTCGGCCTGTTCGGTGGGCGGTACCAGTAACATCTATGAACTGGACCTGTGCACCGGGCGCGCGGTGCGCGACGTGGCCGGCTCGACCCTGTCGAACAACTCGGCGGTGGTGGGCTTCATCAACATCGCGCTGCCCAACGGCGAGACCAAGACCATCGCCACCACCGCGGACGGCAAGACCCTGACCAAGGACCACAACCCGGCCGCCAGCATGCCCAGCCGGCGTACCGGATGGCGCCGCGTGCGCGAATAAGGAGGGCGGGGCGGAGGCGCACGGCATATTCTCCACACGGCGCGGCCGGGAGTCGGTAAAATCGAGGGTTTTCTTACCAAGGAGCCGTTGTGCGAGGCTCCGCATTGCAAAGCCTCATCTATGGCCAACGATACCGATCTCCCCGCCGAATCTCCAGCCGGACTTCCCGCCGAACTTCCCGCCGCCGCCATGGAAGACGGCACCGGGCAGGCCGGCAGCGACGCCAGCCGCCAGGGCAGCCGCGCCGGTTCGCTCGCGCGCGAAGTCGCGCGCCGCCGCACCTTCGGCATCATTTCCCACCCCGACGCGGGCAAGACCACACTGACCGAGAAGCTGCTGCTGTTCTCGGGCGCGATCCAGCTGGCCGGCACCGTCAAGGGCCGCAAGAGCGGGCGCCACGCGACCTCGGACTGGATGGACATCGAGAAGCAGCGCGGCATTTCGGTCGCGTCCTCGGTGATGCAGTTCGAGTTCCGCGAGCACGTCATCAACCTGCTCGACACGCCGGGCCACCAGGACTTCTCGGAAGACACCTACCGCGTCCTGACGGCGGTCGACTCGGCCCTGATGGTGATCGACGCGGCCAAGGGCGTGGAAGAGCAGACCATCAAGCTGCTCGACGTCTGCCGCATGCGCGACACGCCGATCGTCACCTTCATGAACAAGATGGACCGCGAGACCCGCGATCCGCTCGAATTGCTCGACGAAGTCGAATCGGTGCTGAAGATCGAGTGCGCGCCGGTGACCTGGCCGATCGGCATGGGCAAGAACTTCCGCGGCGTGTACCACCTGCTGCGCGACGAGATCATGCTGTTCAAGGCGGGCGAGGAACGCGCCGACGGCGCCTTCGAGATCGTCAAGGGCATCGACAACCCGAAGCTGGCCGAGATGTTCCCGCTGGAGATCGAGCAGCTCAAGATGGAAGTGGAGCTGGTGCACGGCGCTTCGCACGTGTTCGACCTGGAGCGCTTCCTGTCCGGCGTGCAGACGCCGGTGTTCTTCGGCTCGGCCATCAACAACTTCGGCGTGCGCGAGATCCTGTCGGCGCTGGTCGACTGGGCCCCGGCCCCGCGCGAGCGCGATGCCACCGTGCGCGCGGTGAAGCCGGAAGAAGAACGCTTCTCGGGCTTCGTTTTCAAGATCCAGGCCAACATGGACCCGGCCCACCGCGACCGCATCGCCTTCCTGCGCGTGTGCTCGGGACGCTTCGAGAAGGGCATGAAGGTCAAGCACCTGCGCCTCGGCCGCGACGTGAAGCTGTCCTCGGTGGTGACCTTCATGGCTTCCAGCCGCGAACAGGTGGAAGAAGCCTATGCCGGCGACATCATCGGCCTGCCGAACCATGGCAACATGCAGATCGGCGACAGCTTCTCGGAAGGCGAGCTGCTGACCTTTACCGGGATCCCGTATTTCGCCCCGGACCTGTTCCGCACGGTACGCATCCGCAATCCGCTGAAGGTCAAGCAGCTGCACAAGGGCCTGCAGCAGCTGGGCGAGGAGGGCGCGGTGCAGGTGTTCAAGCCGGTGCTGGGCTCGGACCTGATCCTGGGCGCGGTCGGCGTGCTGCAGTTCGAGGTCGTCGCCAGCCGCCTGCTCAACGAGTACGGGGTCGACGCGGTGTTCGAGGGCAGCAGCATCTCGAGCGCGCGCTGGGTCTCGAGCGAGGACAAGAAGGCGCTGGCCGACTTCGAGAACCAGCTCGGCCACCAGGTGGCCTACGACGCGGCCGGCAACCTGGCCTTCCTGGCCACGTCCAACGTGAACCTGCGCCTGACCCAGGAACGCTGGCCCAAGCTGACCTTCCACGCCACCCGCGAGCACGCGGCCAGGCTGGCGTGATGGCGTGATGGCGTGATGGCGTGACGGCGTGACACTAGGGGCGGACGGCCAGCCCGTTCGCCCTAGCCACTCTTCGCGATTTCCCGGATGACCTGGGTGCGCATGCCGCCCCCGGGTGCCGGCGCGCGCAGCTGCACCGGCAGCCAGCCGTGCGCGGGCGCCAACCAGATCTCCAGCGGCGCCGCGCCCGTCCTGACCAGGTGCAGGGTCTCGATCTCGCCCAGCGCCGTGACCAGTCGTTCCCGCCCCACCACCCCGAAGCGCTCCACGGCGGCAGCGTCGGCGCGCCCGACGTAGATCTCGACTTCGCCCTGCAGCTGGTCCGGGTCAGCCAGCCCGATGCCGGCCAGCTGCATCAGGACCGTGGCGCCATCCTGGCTGCCGGGGGTGTCGCGTGCGCTGCCGCCGAAGCTCTCGAACACGATCGTCCCCCGCTCGCGCGCAAAGGCGACCGCCGCGCGGCCGGCGCCATGCCGGTAGCGGGCGCGCTGCGGCGCGATGCCGGCATCGTCGGTACCGCCTTCGCTCTCGATGCTGCCGGCCACGCCGTCCAGCGCGAGCCGGTACTGTACTCCGTCGGTTTCCCAGTCGAGGCTGGCTTCGCCGTCCGGCCGGCCGGCGCCATCGCGCAGCGCATAGACCAGGCGCACGCTGGGTGGCATCACGACGCGGTAGCGGCTGGGCATCTGGAAGCTTTCCACGCCGGCCGGCGTGGCATCGGCGGCGGGAGCCTGCACCGCCGCGGGCGTGGCCGGGGCCGGCGTGCCGGGCGCGATGGGCACGATGGGCGGAATCGGCTCGATGGGCGGGATGGGCGGCAGCGGCGCCGCCGGCTGCCCGGGTGGAATGGCGGCCGGCGCCGTGGCGGTGAGCCGCACCGCCAGCGCCGTCGCGGCCGAAGACAGGGGCGATGGTGGCGGATTCACGACTAGCCGCCCATCCATCCAGGCCAGCACGACCAGGTGCAGCAGGAGCGACAGGGCGCCCAGCGCGAGCAGGCGGCGCTGGCGGCGCAGCGTGGCGCCGATGCGCGTGCGGAGGGTCGTCGTCCCGGTGTCCATCCCGCTAGTGTAACCGGCGCCGCCAGGACGCCGGAAGAAAACCGGGCTCAGAAACCGATGCCGACACTTCCTTTCAGGCCGCCCGCGTTCGACGCGGCGAACTTGCTGGCGCTGCCGTTCACGCGGTACTCGCCGCTGAGCGTGGCGCGGTCGTTCAGCTTGTACTTCGCGCCGAGCGCGCCGTAGGGCCCGGTGGCCGATTCGCCGGCGAACACGCCGTCCTGCCTGCCGGCGGCCCGGGCCGCCGCCCCCTGTGGGGTGACGAAGCCGTCGTTCTTCACCTGGCTATGGGCGATGCCGAACTTGCCGTAGGCGGTCAGGCGGTCGTTGACCGGCAGTGTCAGCCTGGCGGAGACATAGGTCGTGTTGCTGGCCACGCCGAGCGCCCCCGCCGCGATGGCCGACTCGACCGGGCTGTTGGCGACGATCTTGTGGAAGCCCTGGTCGTTCAGGTGGGCATAACCCGCTTCCAGCGCCAGGTAGGAGTTGAAGGCGTAGCCGATGACCAGGCGCGGGTCGGTGCGAAAGCCGGTAAACAGGCGGTCGTTCGGGTTGGCGGCCTCGTTGCCGCCGTAGAGCGGGGAATAGCGCTTGAACCCTTCCGCCAGCGGTCCGAAGCGGGCGCCGGTGGCCGCTTCCAGCGCGGCTGTTGCGGTGGCGGGCGCTTGGTTCAGGAGCGCTGCGTTTTCCTGTGCCTGGGCTGCGCCGATCGCCAGCAGTGCCACGGCGGCCATGTAGTGATGGGGGTGCATGCTTGTCCTCGTGTTGTCCGGTGACGCGAGAATACAGGATTGCAGACTGGCAACTGTATCAAAATGGTAAGCATCTGTTTCGCCCATGCATGGTGCATTGGCGGACCCGGTTTGACTGGACGCAAAGCTGTGACGCCAGCGAAGGCGTAGATTCCGAAGAATGCGTTTAGGAAACTAAACGGACAGCATTCTCGATCGGGAGGCAAGCATGCAGGGTCCTGTCACCACCCGCCAGTCATTTTCCGCCGTCGTCCCGCAGCGCCAGGCCTGAACCATGCTGTCGCGCCTGAAGATCGGTCCCAAGCTGCTGCTCGCACCGGCGGTGGTCCTCCTGCTGCTGCTCATGCTGTCGAGCGGCGCCTACCATGTCATGCTGCGCCAGCACCAGTCCCTGCAGACGATTGTCGGCACGCGTGCGGTGCAGATGCGCAGCGCGACCAGTATGGCGGCCTCGGCCCAGCGCGTCCATGCCGATACCTACAAGCTGCTCACCTGGCTGGGCAGCAGTTTTTCGCGCGTCCGCATCGAACACCTGATCGGCGCGGTCCACGGCCAGCACGCGGCAATCGAGCGCGGCCTCGCGCTGCTGGAACGCCAGACCGCCCCGGCCAGCCTGGAACGGCGCCACGTCGAGCACGCGGCGCTGGCCTATCGCCGTTATGTGCGTGAAGTGCGTGAAGTAGTCGAACTGGCGCATGCCGACGAGACCATCGGCGCGAACGCCATGGTAAAGGCCGAGGCCGCCTTCGGCGTGCTGGTCCAGCGCATGGAAATGCTGGCCGCGCTCGAGCGTGCGCTGTCCGAGGAGGCATCCAGCATCGCGGCCGCCGAGTTCCGGGTCAGCACCACCCTGATGCCGGTGGTGGTATTGCTCGCGGTGGCGGTCTCGCTGGCGATCTCGATGGCGGTACGGCGCGTGCTGCTGGACGAGATCGAAGCGATCGGCACGGCGGCCCAGGGCCTGGCCGCCGGCGACCTGAGCATTGCGCCGCGTGTCCATGGTGCAGATGAGATCGGCGACACCTCGCGCGCGCTGGAGGCCGGCATTCGCAGGCTGAACGGCACCCTGCGCACGGTGGCGGAATCCGCGCGTACGATCGGCAGCGCCTCGCGCGACATCACGCTGCGCAACCTGAGCATGCACAGCCGCGCGGTCTTTCGCACCCGCTCGCTGGAAGAAACGGCGGCCTCGATGCAGCAGCTGGCCACCTCGGTCACCGTGGCGGCGACCGGTGCGCTGGCGGCCCGCGGCCTGGCCGAACAGGCGGCCGGCAGCGCGCGCGAGAGCGGCGCGAAGGTGGAGCAGATGGTGGAGCAGATGCGGGCCACCCTGGACAGGGTGCGGGAAGGGGCGGCGCGTGCGGCGCAAGCGGCAGCCACGGTCGACCGCCTGGCCAGCGAGGCCGGGACGCTCGCCCTGGGCGCGGCGATCGAGCGGGACCGGGGCCGCGCGCAGGATGATGGCCGGACAGCGGACACGCTGGGTGCACTGGCGCGGCAGGCGGCGGACGCGGCGCGCGAAGTGCGTGCGCTGGCCGAGCGCACCGTCGCCGAGATCGAAGGCTGCGCCACCCAAGCCAGTGCCGCCGAAGCGTGCATTGGCGACGCGGCCGGCTCGGCGCGTGCGATGGAAGCGGTGCTGGCCGAACTCGGCGGCACCAGCGCCAACCAGGCTGGCAGCCTGGCCGAGGTCAGCCGCTCGGTGGTGCGCATGGATGAAGTCACCCGGCAGAACTGCGCGCTGGTCGAAGAAGCCGCGGCCGCCGCGCGCGCCCTGCAGATGCAGGCGCTGGCACTGTCGCGCACGATGGCCGCGTTCAGGCTGGACGAACCGGAGGCGCCGGCGCCGGTTTCCCTGGCCGCGGCACGCATCCCCCTGCACCAAAAGGAAAGCGGCGCTGCCCGCGACTTGCCCAGGGAACGCCGCCGTCATGAGCGCGCCCACCTGCGCCTCGCCGCAAGCCGCGACTAGCATGCAGGGGGCAGGGCGGCCAGGCCGCCCGCCGCGCCTTACTCGTAGTCGCTGATCGGCGCGCAGCCGCAGAACAGGTTACGGTCGCCGTAGACGTTGTCCGCGCGGCCGACCGGCGGCCAGTACTTCTTCTTGCGCAGCGACGCCACCGGGAAGGCCGCCACCTCACGGGTGTAGGTGTGGGCCCAGTCATCGGCCGTGACCACCTCCGCGGTGTGCGGGGCACCCTTGAGCGGGTTGTCCATCTTGTCGTACTCGCCGCGCTCGACCTTCACGATCTCGGCGTGGATGGTGATCATCGCCTCGATGAAGCGGTCCAGTTCGGCCTTCGATTCCGACTCGGTCGGCTCGATCATGAGCGTGCCCGGCACCGGGAAGCTCATGGTTGGGGCGTGGAAGCCGAAGTCCATCAGGCGCTTGGCCACGTCCTCGTTCGAGATGCCGGTCTTGTCCTGCAGCGGGCGCAGGTCGATGATGCACTCGTGTGCCACCAGGCCGTCGTGGCCGGTGTACAGCACCGGGTAGTGCGGTGCCAGGCGGCGCGCGATGTAGTTGGCGTTCAGGATCGCCACTTCGGTCGCCGCGGTCAGGCCCGAGGCGCCCATCATCGCGATGTACATCCACGAGATCGGCAGGATCGAAGCCGAACCGTAGGCTGCGGCGCTGACCGCGCCGATGCCCGCTTCGTTGCGCACGTAGCCGGTCGACAGCTGGTTCGGCAGGAACGGGGCCAGGTGGGCGCCCACGCCGATCGGGCCGACGCCCGGTCCGCCGCCGCCGTGCGGGATGCAGAAGGTCTTGTGCAGGTTCAGGTGGCTGACGTCGCCCCCGAAGGCGCCCGGCGCGGCCACGCCGACCATGGCGTTCATGTTGGCGCCGTCCACATAGACCTGGCCGCCGTGCTGGTGCACGATCTCGCACAGTTCCTTGATGCCCTCTTCGAACACGCCGTGGGTCGACGGGTAGGTGACCATGACGCAGGCGAGGTCCTTGCTGTGCTGCTCGGCCTTGGCCTTGAGGTCGGCCAGGTCCACGTTGCCGTTCTCGTCGCAGGCGGTGACCACGACCTTCATGCCGACCATGCTGGCCGAGGCCGGGTTGGTGCCGTGCGCCGACGAAGGAATCAGGCAGATGTTGCGGTGGCCTTCGCCGCGCGACTGGTGGTACTTCTGGATCACCAGCAGGCCCGCGTACTCGCCCTGCGAACCGGCGTTCGGCTGCAGCGAGATCGCCGCGTAGCCGGTGGCGGCGCACAGCATCGCTTCCAGCTGGCCGATCATTTCGCGGTAGCCGACGGTCTGGTCGTCGGGTGCGAACGGGTGGATGTTCGAGAATTCCGGCCAGGTGACCGGGATCATCTCCGAGGTCGCGTTCAGCTTCATGGTGCACGAACCGAGCGGGATCATGGTGCGGTCCAGCGCCAGGTCCTTGTCGGCCAGCGAGCGCAGGTAGCGCAGCATCTCGTGCTCGGCGTGGTAGCGGTTGAAGGTCGGGTGGGTCAGGTAGGCGGTGGTGCGAGCCAGCTCGGACGGGTAGGCGTCCTGCGCGTCCGCATCCAGGGCCTCGATGTCGACACTCTGGCCGTTGCCGAAGACGGCGAACAGCGCCGCCAGGTCGTCGCGGGTGGTGGTCTCGTCCAGCGAGATGCCCACATGGCCGTCGTCGATGCGGCGCAGGTTGATGCCGGCCGCTTCGGCGGCGGCGTGCAGTGCCGCGGCATCGCCCTTGACGGTCAGGGTGTCGAACCAGGTGGTGTTCAGGACGTCGGCGCCGAGCTGCTGGAGGCCGCGCGCCAGGATCGTGGTCTGGCGATGCACGCGGGTGGCGATGTTCTTCAGGCCTTGCGGGCCATGGTAGACCGCGTACATGCCGGCCATCACGGCCAGCAGCACCTGGGCGGTACAGATGTTCGACGTTGCCTTTTCGCGGCGGATGTGCTGCTCGCGCGTCTGCAGCGCCAGGCGGTAGGCCTGGTTGCCCTGCGCGTCTACCGTCACGCCGACCAGGCGGCCGGCCATCGAGCGCTTGTACTCGTCGCGGGTGGCCAGGTAGCCGGCGTGCGGGCCGCCGAAACCGAGCGGCACGCCGAAGCGCTGGCTGTTGCCCACCACCACGTCGGCACCCCAGCTGCCCGGGGCTTCCAGCACCGTCAAGGCCAGCAGGTCGGCGGCCACCACGACCATCGCGCCGGCGGCATGCAGGTGCTCCACGGCGGCGCGGTAGTCGCGCACTTCGCCGTTCACGCCCGGATACTGCAGCAGCACGCCGAAGCAGGTCTCTTCGAGTTTCTCGATCTCGCCGGCGGCGATCACGCGCACTTCGACGCCGATCGGCTCGGCGCGGGTGCGCACCACTTCCAGGGTCTGGGGCAGCACGTCGTCGGCCACGTAGAACACCTTCGAGGCCGACTTGCCGACGCGCTGCAGCAGGGTCATGGCCTCGGCGGCGGCGGTGCCTTCGTCCAGCATCGACGAGTTGGCGATGCCCATGCCGGTGAGGTCGGTGATCATCTGCTGGAAGTTCAGGATCGCTTCCAGGCGGCCCTGCGAGATCTCCGGCTGGTACGGGGTGTAGGCGGTGTACCAGGCCGGGTTCTCGAAGATGTTGCGCAGGATGACCTTCGGGGTGTGGGTGCCGTAGTAGCCCTGGCCGATCATCGACTTCATGACCTTGTTCTTCGACGCCAGCGCTTTCAGGGTCGCCAGCGCGTCCTCTTCGCTGCGCGGTTCGACGAACGGACCGAGGTCCATCGTGTCCTGGCGGCGGATGTTCGCGGGCACGACCGCGTCGATCAGGGCGGCGCGCGTGGCGTAGCCCAGGGTCGACAGCATGGCTGCCTGTTCGGATTCGGACGGGCCGATGTGGCGCGGGATGAAGGAGTCGCGCGCTTCGAGTTGAGTGAGGCTGGAGCGGGTCATGGTCAGTTCAGGAGAAGATCGGGGAGGGGAGCATGCGCCAGATCGGGGCGCAACCGCGAGACAACCGGTGCGCCCGCAGGCGCACCGTGATGCATTGCCGGCTTAGTTGCCAGTCGTTTTGCCGTACGCGTCCGCGTCCAGCAGCTTGTCGACCGCGCCGGCGTCGCTTGGTGCCAGCTTGAACAGCCAGGCGCCGTAGGCGTCGCTGTTGATCGAGTCCGGGGAGTCGGCCACCGACTGGTTGACGGCGGTGACGGTGCCCGACACCGGGGCATAGATGTCGCTGGCGGCCTTGACCGACTCGACCACGGCGGCGTCGTCGCCGGCGGTGAATTCCTTGCCGACCTGCGGCAGTTCGACGAACACGATGTCGCCCAGCGCGTCCTGCGCGTATTCGGTGATGCCGACGGTCAGGCTGCCGTCAGCCTCGCGGCGCACCCACTCGTGGGACTCGGTGTATTTCAGGTCGGTTGGAATGTTCATGGTAAGGCTCCAGTGTGGTGAGGCGGATAGTATAAACGGTTGTTCTGGTTATTCTGTTTCAGCTCGCGAGGACTTTGCCGTTGCGCACGAACGGCAGTTTCACCACGGAGGCTGCCAGCTTCTTGTCGCGGATCTCGACGTGGACGGTGTCGCCGACGGCCACGTCCAGCGGCACGCGCGCCAGCGCGATCGCCTGCTGCATGCTGGGGCTGAAGGTGCCGCTGGTGATTTCGCCGCTGTTGCCGGATGCGGCAATGACCTTCTGGTGGGCGCGCAGGATGCCGCCTTTCTCGCGCAGGATCAGGCCGACGAAGTTGGCCTGCTGGCCCTTGGCCTGCAGCGCGCTCTTGCCGATGAAGTCGCGTTCCGAGACCAGGTCGACGGTCCAGCCCATGCCGGCGTCGAGCGGATTGACGCTCTCGTCCATGTCCTGGCCGTACAGGTTCATGCCGGCTTCCAGGCGCAGGGTGTCGCGCGCCCCCAGGCCGGCCGGCTTGATGCCGGCGGCGGCGAAGGCGTTCCACAGCGCCTCGACCTGCGATGCCGGGACGCCGACCTCGAAACCGTCTTCCCCGGTGTAGCCGGTGCGGGCCACCATCACTTCGCCGAACGGAGTGTCGGGCACGATCACGACGTTGAAGGGCTTCAGGGGTTCGGTAGCGGCCTGGGTGCCCGGCAGCACCTGCCAGACCTTGGCGCGGGCGTTCGGGCCCTGCACCGCGATCAGGGCGATCGGATCATTGCCGTCACGGCGCTGGGTGATGCCGACCCCGGCGCCGCTGGCTTCGTTCTGCTGCGTCATCCAGGCCACGTCCTTCTCGGCGGTACCGGCGTTGACGACCAGGCGGAACCAGTCTTCGCTGAAATAATAGACGATCAGGTCGTCGATCACGCCGCCGTCCGGATTCAGCATGGCCGAATACAGGGCCTTGCCCGGTACCTGCAGCTTGTCGACGTTGTTGGCCAGCAGGCCGCGCAGGAAAGCGCGCACGTTGGCGCCCTTCAGGTCCACCACGCACATGTGCGAGACGTCGAACATGCCGGCGTCGTTGCGCACGGCGTTGTGCTCCTCGATCTGGGAGCCGTAGTTGACCGGCATGTCCCAGCCGCCGAAGTCGACCATCTTGGCTCCCAGGGAGCGGTGTGCGGAATTGAGCGGGGTCGCTTTGAGCGTCATGGAATCCTCGGGCAGTGAATTGGGGGCGCGCACCCGCGCGGGTGCCTGTATCCCCTCTGTCCTTGGTACCTGAGAGATAGCGGCATGCGCCGCCTGCCCCTTCGGTGGGCCCCGTGTGTGCGGGGCCGCTCTCCAGAGTGTGAGCGGGCCGCGCCTTGCGCTGCCGCCCCCTGACCAGTCCTTTTGCCTGAGAGTTTGTGGGTAGTGCCCCTTCGGCGGCAGGCATGCCTGCGCTCTCCCGGTCAAGACTGCGGAGAATATGCCAGCCTCCGCCTGGTGTCAACCAGATACGCTCGCGGCGGCAGGGAAAAGCCCGCAATTTATTGCCGCGCACTATTGGGCCGGCGTCGGCAAGGATGGCTGGCAGGTTTTGCTACACTTGTCGGACACACTTTGCAGTGGGAAAAACTATGAGCGAAGACAAAGACCAGCAGGTCAAGGAGGCGTGGTTCACGCTGTCGGGCGACGTCAACAGCGATATGGTGCACCGCATGTTCGAAGCGGTCGCCATCATGACCGAAGATGGCATCGAGACCGCCCATGTGCTGGTGCAGTCGAACGGCGGCTATGTCAGCGATGGCCTGTGCCTGTACAACTTCCTCGCGAACTCGCCGATCAAGTTCATCATGTACAACGGCGGTGCGGTGGCCTCGATCGCGGTGACCCTGTTCCTGGCGGGCAGCGAGCGCTATTGCAGCGAGACGGCGCGCTTCATGGTGCACAAGTCGCATGCCACGGCTTCGCCCGGCTCCCGTCCGGACGCCCTGAACATCATTGTCGAGGGCCTGCGCGCGGACGACGCCCGCACCGAATCGATCCTGCGCAAGAGCATCGAACTGACGCCGGAACAGTGGGCCATCCACCAGTACTCCGACCTGCACCTGAACTCGCGCGATGCCAAGATCGCCGGCCTGGTCAACGAGGTCCGCGACTTCCGCCCGCCCAAGGGCGCGGTACTGCGCAATATCTGAGCCGGGCTCGCTTCGAGCGGCGCAAAAAAGCCCACCGCAAGCGGTGGGCTTCGACTGGACGATGAACGGCGCCGGGAATGCCGGGCGCTCAGCGGTTCTTGTCGTTCTTGTGGCTCTGGCGGCCAGCCTCGGCATGCTGCTCCGGCGTGCCGCCACGGGTACCGCCGCCGCCACCGGAGCGCGAGCCCGAGCCGGAGCCCGACTGCTTGCTGCCGCCCTGGCGGCCTGCTTCGGCATGCTGCTGCGAGCTGCCGCCCTGTTTCGACTTACCTTGATTCGAGGCCATGGTATTTCCTTTCAGAGTGGATTGTTTCCTACTTGCCGAGCTGCGTATCGTTAGCGCAGCATTTCCGGTCGACCCATCATGCTGCTCGTGTTGCTGAATCGGTATCGGACCACGGCGTGATCCAGTGTAGGATAGCCACCGACATACTCAAGGAATATTTCGGGCCTGGCAGGGTGGATGTGTCCGCCCGCCCCGGTCCGGCGCTGGATCAAGCCGGATCGGCAACTTTGCTATTGCCATATGGCAATAATGTGGCACAATAGAGCGATCGATCTTCCCTACCGTCCAAGGCCGTGAACACTGCCCAGACTCCTGCCGTCCGCAAGGCCGCCGCCACCCAGCAGGCGACGCTGGAGGCGCTCGTCGCGCTGGCGATGCAGCACGTCGGCGATGGCCTGATGGAGACGGTCAGGCGCATGAGCGCGGCCCTGCTGGACATGACCGACGCCACGCTGGCCCCGCAGGAGGCAGCGCACCGCATCCGCTCCGGCAACCTGCTGCGTGACAATGCCTACGCCTTTGTGCACCTGGCCTCGACCGGGATCGAGCTCGCCCTGCGCCGCGAAATCGCGCTGCTTGCGCCCGGACCCAGGCCGGCGCAAGCAGCGCCGCAGGCCCTGAGCCTGGTGCCAATGGAGGAAATCGACAGCCAGCTGGCCTTCGCGGCGATCAGCCGGCCCTTCGATCTCCAGCAGTCCGAGCGCCTGGCCGGCCTGGGCGTGCGGCTTGGCCTGCTGCTCGGACGCGAGCTGGTGCGTGCTGGTCAGAATCCCTTCCGCCCCGACGTGTTCCTGCGCGCCCTGCGCGAAGCCTGGCAGGAATTCGAGCCCGACCCGCACGCGCACGCGCTGGTGCTGCCGCTGCTGCGGCCCGGCATCGTGTTCGAGCTAGGGCCGATGCTCGACGCCCTCGGGGAGCGGCTCAAGCCCGTCCGTGGCCGCGACGGCGAAGCGCGTTTTGCCAAGACCGATGACAGCGCGGCCGCGCGCGCGGCCCGCGCACGGCGCGACGCCGCCGTCTCGCGCCAGCTGCGCCAGCTGTTCGGCGCCGACGATGGCAGCCATGGGGGAGCGGGCGATGAACTTGCCATCCCCCTGATTCCCGACTTGCCACAGGGTAGCGGCGGCTGGCGCCCGAGCGCGGCGCCCGGCTTCGCCGGCACGCTGCAGGCGCCCATCCAGCCGGCGGCACCTGCCCACACGGTGGGTGCTGGCGCCGGGCCCGTGCCCGGACAAGCGGGACACCGCCCGGCCTCGGCGCGCGCTCCGGCTTCGGCCACGGCTTCGGACGCAGCGCCCTTCGGACATCCGGATGCCACCTCGGCCGCCGCGCGCTCCGTCCCGCTGGCCGAGGCCCTCGAGTCCCTGGCGGCAGACTTGCCCGCCGCCCAGGGCACTGGCGCATCCACCGCGCACGAGGTGTTCTACCTGCCGCGCTTGAAGCAGAGCCTGCCACAGGGCAGCCTGTCGCGCGGCGACGAGACCACGCTCGACCTGCTGTCACGGATTTTCGAGGCGGTGCTGCTGGACGACGGCATCCCGCAGGAGACGCGCGAGCTGATCGCCTTCCTGCAGGTGCCGGTGCTGCGCGCGGCGCTCAAGGACCGCAGTTTCTTCTTCGAAGAGACGCACCCGGCGCGGCGCATGCTCGACCTGCTGTCCCAGGCCGGCTGGGGCCAGGGCGCCAGCCCGGAAGACCCCCTCTACCACGCCATGCGGCGCGGCGTCGACAAGGTGCGCGGGGCCGCCCGCCCAGGGGACAGCGTGCAGGCCTTCGCCGCGGCCGTGGCCGAGCTGGAAGCGGGCATCGCCGAGCGCGAGCAGGCCGAGCAGGCTGCCATCGCCGGGCCGATCGCGCGCGCCACGCGCCAGGAAAAGGCCGCGGCCGCGGCCCGCTCGGCGCACAAGGCGGTCGCGCTACGACTGGCCCTGGCCGGCGAGCAGGTAGTGGCCCTGGTGAGCAGCTTCCTGGAACAGCGCTGGACCCCGGTCCTGACCCTGGCCTACACCATCGAGGATGGCAAGCCGGGCGCGGTCGACAACGCCACTCGTGCCATGGACGACCTGATCTGGAGCGTGAAGCCGAAAGCCACCCAGGAACAGCGCCAGGCCCTCATCAAGCGCCTGCCGGCGCTGCTGGCCGCCCTCAACCGGTGGCTGGATGCGGTCAAGTGGCAGGACGCCGAGCGCCTCCAGTTCTTTGCCGAACTGGCCGAGTACCACGCCTCGATCGTGCGCGCGCCGCTCGAGGTCTCGCCCGAGCGCCAGCTGGAACTGGCGGTCGAGGCCGCCCAGCAGGACGCGCTGCGCCGCATCGCGCTGGAGCAGGCCGGCGTGGCCGACGAGGACGCGGCGCGTGACCCGGTGGCGGCCCAGCTGGCAGCGCTCGAGCGTGGCATGCGCTTCGAGCTGCAGGGCGAGACCGGCGTGCGCAAGCTGCGCCTGGCCTGGGTCAGTCCGCTGCGCACGCTGTTCATTTTCGCCGGCAGCAGCCGCCAGGAAGCCTTTTCGCTGCCCGCCGAGCGCCTGCTGGACGCCTTCCGCAGCGGCAGCATCCGGGTGCTGGCGCCGGAGGGCGTGGTCGGCCGCGTGCTGACCCAGGCGGTGGGCGAGGCCGCGATGAACGATCCCTCGCACGGCCTGGCGCGCGCCGGCTGAGATCCCCGCGCGGCGGGTCGGCGCATTCTTGGCCGAAATGCAAGCAACAGATGGTATGATGGGGCCTTTGACGATTCCCTAGCCCAGCCGAAGCAACGTGCGCCTTTCATCCATTAAATTGTCGGGATTCAAGTCTTTCGTCGATCCCACCAATTTCCAGGTGCCCGGCCAACTGGTCGGCGTGGTCGGCCCGAATGGTTGCGGCAAGTCGAACATCATCGATGCCGTGCGCTGGGTGCTGGGCGAATCCAAGGCCTCCGAACTGCGCGGCGAGTCGATGCAGGACGTGATCTTCAATGGCTCGACGCTGCGCAAGCCGGCCGGGCGCGCCTCGGTCGAGCTGGTATTCGACAACAGCCTGGGCAAGGCGGCAGGGCAGTGGGGCCAGTTCGCCGAGATCGCCGTCAAGCGCACCCTCACGCGCGACGGCACTTCCACCTATTACATCAACGGCCAGCCAGTGCGCCGGCGCGACATCCAGGACATCTTCCTCGGTACCGGCCTCGGACCGCGCGCCTACGCCATCATCGGCCAGGGCATGATCGCGCGCATCATCGAGTCGCGCCCGGAAGAGCTGCGCGTGTTCCTCGAAGAGGCCGCCGGCGTGTCCAAGTACAAGGAGCGCCGCCGCGAGACCGAGAACCGGCTGTCGGACACGCGCGAGAACCTGCTGCGCGTGGAAGATATCCTGCGCGAGCTGAATGCCAACCTGGAAAAGCTCGAAGCCCAGGCCGCGGTGGCGACCCGCTTCCACGCTCTGCAGGCCGAGCAGGAAGAAAAGCAGAAGCTGCTCTGGCTGCTGCGCAAGAACGAGGCGCAGGCCGAGCAGCTGCGCTACTTCCGCGAAGTCGAGGAAGCCCAGACCGCGCTCGAAGCGCAGACCGCCAAGCTGCGCAACGTGGAGCTGGAACTCGAGCAGATGCGCCAGTCGCACTTCGCGACCGGCGACCGGCTGCATGCGGCCCAGGGCGCGCTGTACCAGACCAATGCCGAAATCGGCAGCCTGGAAGCGCAGATCAAGTTCGTGGTCGAGTCGCGCACGCGCCTGCAGAACCAGCTCGGCACGCTCACGGCCCAGCGCGACACCTGGCTGGCCCAGCGTGCCGACTACGAGGAGCAGCTGGCCGAGGCCGAGTTCACGCTGGAAGAACTCGGTGCGCGCGCCGAGGGCGCCCAGATCGCCGTCGAAGCCCAGGCCGAGCGGGTGCCCGAACTGGAAGCCGCCTGGCGCCTGGCCCAGGAACGCTCCAACGAAGCGCGCGCCCGGATCATGGGCGTGCAGCAGCGCATCGAACTGGCCAGCGCCCACCAGCGCAATGCCGCCGGCATCCTGAGCGGCCTGGCGGCGCGGCGCGAACGCCTGCAGCACGAGCGCAACAGCCTGAACCTGCCCGACAGCGCCACCCTCGACGAACTGCGCATGCAGGCCGAGGAAAAGCAGCTCGCGCTGGAAGAGCAGGGCATGCTGCTGGAAGAAGCCACGGCGCGCCAGGAAGCGGTGGAACAGGAGCGCCGCGAGGCCCACGCCCAGGTGCAGCACGAATCCGCGGCCAGCGCGCGGCTGGAAGCGCACCTGGCGGCGCTGCGCCAGGTGCAGGAGCGTGTGCAAACCCAGGGCAAGGTCCAGCCCTGGCTCGACAAGCATGAACTGGCGGGCCTGCCGCGCCTGTGGCAGAAGCTCGACATCGAAGCGGGCTGGGAGACCGCGCTGGAAGCCGTGCTGCGCGAGCGCGCGGGCGCGCTCGAACTGTCGAACCTCGACTGGGCCAAGGCCTTCGTCGGCGACGCGCCGCCGGCGCGCCTGGCGATGTATGCGCCCGCACCCGCTGCGCCCGCCCAGGCGGAGACCGCTGGCCTGAAGCCCTTCGCCAGCCTGCTGCGCCTGAACGACCCGGGCCTGCGCGGCGTGCTGAACGACTGGCTGCACGGGGTCTACGTGGCCGAGGATGCCCAGGGAGCCTTTGCCGATCGCGCGCGGCTGCCGCAGGGCGGCGCGTTCGTGACGCGCCAGGGCCACCTGGTGACCCGGTCGAGCGTGCGCTTCCACGCCCCCGATGCGGAGCAGGACGGCATGCTGGCGCGCCAACACGATATCGACAACACGGCCAGGCAGCTGCGCGCCCAGGCCCTGCTGCTGGACGACGCGAAGAGCCGCGCCACCCGCGCCGATGCCGCGCAGGGTGAACTGGCCAGGCGCGTGCAGGATGCGCGCCAGCGCGTCGCCGGCCTGCAGCGCGAAGTGCATGCGCTGCAGATCGAGGTGCTCAAGCAGAGCGAGATCGAGGCCCGTTTCAACCAGCGCAGCGGCCAGATCGCGGCCGACCTGACCGAGATCGCGGCCCAGGAAGCCGAGCAGCGCCAGGCCGCTCACGAGGCGGAACAGGAGTTCGAGCAGCTCGACATGGAACTGGCCGAACTGCAGGGCAGCCACGAGGATGGCCAGGGCGCCTTCCTGGAAAAGGAAGGGATGCTGGCCGAGGCGCGCCAGAAGCTGCGCGACCTGGAACGCGGCGCCCAGGAAGCGCAGTTCGCCGAGCGCGCCCAGCGCAGCCGGATCGAGGAACTGCGGCGCAACATCGCCACCGCCGCCAGCCAGGCCGACCAGGTTGCGGCCAGCCTCGGCGCGGGGCGCCTGGAACTGGAAGCGCTGGAAGCCGGCACCGCCCACGAGGGCCTGCAGGACTTGCTGGAGCGCCGCAGCACGCAGGAGCGCGCGCTGGCCGACGCGCGCCATGAACTCGACCAGATCACCCAGCAGCTGCGCCAGTTCGAGGAGCTGCGCATGGGGAACGAGCGCAGCCTGCAGCCACAGCGCGACCGTATCACCGAACTGCAGCTGAAGGAGCAGGCCGCGCGCCTGAACCAGGAACAGTTTGCCGAGGCGCTGGCCGCCACCGGCGCGATGGAATCCGAACTGCGCGACAAGCTCACGCCCGACATGAAGCCGCAGGCCCTGCAGGCCGAGGTGACGCGCCTGGGCAATGCCATCGCCGGGCTCGGTGCGGTCAACCTGGCTGCCGTCGATGAACTGGCGCAGGCGGCCGAACGCAAGGGTTACCTCGATGCGCAGAACAACGACCTGCAGGAAGCGATCGCCACGCTGGAAGACGCGATCCACCGCATCGACCGTGAGACGCGCGACCTGCTGCAGGACACCTTCGACCAGGTCAACACCCATTTCTCGGAGCTGTTCCCGATCCTGTTCGGCGGCGGGAACGCGAAGCTGGTGATGACCGGCGACGAAATCCTCGACGCCGGGGTGCAGGTGATGGCCCAGCCGCCGGGCAAGAAGAACGCCACCATCCACCTGCTGTCGGGCGGAGAAAAGGCACTGACGGCGACCGCGCTGGTGTTCTCGATGTTCCGCCTGAACCCGGCCCCCTTCTGCCTGCTGGACGAGGTCGACGCGCCGCTGGACGACGCGAACACCGAGCGCTTCTGCCGCATGGTCAAGCGCATGTCGGACCATACCCAATTCCTCTTCATCTCGCACAACAAGATCGCGATGGAGATGGCCAATCAACTGATCGGTGTGACGATGCAGGAGCAGGGCGTATCGCGCATCGTGGCGGTGGACATGGAGTCCGCCGCGCATTTCGCTACTGAGGCACAAGCAGCATGACTGATTTCCAGATGAGCCTGATCGTGGGCGCCGGCGTGTTCGTCGCCGGTGTCTTCTCGTACAACAAATGGCAGGAATACAAGGCCCGCAAGAGCGTCGAGCGCGCCTTCGCCTCCGACCACGACGACGTGCTGATGCGCAGCGAGGATGCGCCGGCCGAACCCGACCTGGGCGAGGGCAGCCCGGTCCTGCGCCAGGAGCCGGTGCTCGACCTCGATGCGCCCACGGCGGACGCCACGGCGGGCGGGGCGGCCGCGGGCGCTGCGCCGCGCGAGGCGGCGGCTCCGGCACCGGTGGCCGGTGCGGCGCGCGCGCCCACCAGTATCGCCTCGCTGCCGGGCGCCCGTCCCGACATGCCGCCGGCCGAAGTGGCCGAGAGCCTGGTCGATCCGCTGATCGACTGCATCATCCCGCTCAACTTCGAGGGCGCGCTGCGCGGCGACCGTATCCTGCCGGCGCTGCAGAAGCTGCGCCGGGTCGGCAACAAGCCGATCCACTACATCGGCTTCGCGGTCAACGGCGACTGGGAACCGATCGTGCACGGCGGCGTGTACACCAAGCTGCAGGCCGGCGTGCAGCTCGCTACCCGTACCACGGCCCTGAACGAGATCGAATATTCGGAACTGGTGACGCGCCTGCGCAGCGTGGCCGACGAGATCGGCGCCGAAGCCGAGGTGCCGGACATGATCGACGTGATGAGCGAGGCGCGCACCCTGCACCGATTCGTGGCCGGACATGACGCGCAGCTGGGCGTGAACCTGGCCGCCAACGGCGCCCCGTGGGCGATCTCGACCCTGATCGGCGCGCTGGAAAACCAGGGCTTCGACGTGCGCCCGGACGGCCGCTTCTCGATGCCCGACGGGGCAGGGGGCGTGCTGTTCACGCTCAGCACCAACGTCACGCTGGGCGCCGATACCACCGCGCGCCTGACCCTGCTGCTCGACGTGCCCTGCGTGGCCCCCGAGCGCGACGGCTTCGGCGCCATGGTCAAGTGCGCGCACGCGCTCACCCAGCGCCTGGACGCGACCGTGGTCGACGACTTCGACCAGCCGCTGTCGGACGCAGCGCTGGACGAGATCAAGGGCCAGGTGGCCGAGTTCTACCAGGAGATGGAAGCGGCCGACATCCCGGCCGGATCGACCCGCGCGCTGCGCCTGTTCGTCTGAGGCCGGAAAGTGACTGTCCCGCACGACGTCCAGCAGCGCATGGCCTGGCTGGTCGAGGAGCTCAACCGCCACATCTACAACTACCACGTGCTGGACGCGCCGACGATTCCGGACGCCGAGTACGACCGCCTGTTCCGTGAACTCCAGGCGCTGGAAAGCGCCTGGCCGCAAGCGGTGAAGAACGATTCGCCCACCTCGCGCGTGGGCGCCGCGCCGATCCCCGAGTTCAAGGGCGTGACGCACGCGCTGCCGATGCTCTCGCTGAACAACGGCTTCGCCGACGAGGACGTGGAAAACTTCGACCGCCGCGTGCGCGAGGGCCTGGAAGCGCGCCAGGTTGCGTACTCGGCCGAGCTGAAGTTCGACGGCCTGGCGATCAGCCTGCGCTACGAGAACGGCGTGTTCGTGCAGGCCGCCACCCGTGGCGACGGCTATACCGGCGAGGACGTGACGGCGAACATCCGCACGGTGCGCGTGATTCCGCTGCGCCTGCATGGCGCCAGGGTGCCGTCCGTGCTCGAAGTGCGCGGCGAAGTGCTGATGTTCAAGGACGACTTCGCGCGCCTGAACGCGCGCCAGCGCGAGGCCGGCCAGAAGGAATTCGCGAACCCGCGCAACGCGGCCGCCGGCAGCCTGCGCCAGCTCGACGCGCGCATCACGGCCCAGCGCAAGCTGCGCTTCTTTGCCTATGGCATCGGGGTGCTGGAAGGCGCCACGGCGCCGGACACCCATTCCGGTGTGCTGGACTGGTTCGAACGCCTCGGCCTGCCGGTATCGAAGGAGCGCGCCGTGGTGACTGGCTGCGAAGGCCTGCTCGGCTACTACCGCAGCATCGGGGAGAAGCGCAGCGCGCTGCCCTACGAGATCGACGGCGTGGTGTACAAGGTGGACCGCGTGGCCGACCAGGCGCTGCTTGGCTTCGTCTCGCGCGCGCCGCGCTTCGCGCTGGCCCACAAGTTCCCGGCCGAGGAAGCGCTGACCACGGTGGCGGCGATCGACGTGCAGGTGGGCCGTACCGGCGCCATCACGCCGGTGGCGCGCCTGCAGCCGGTGTCCGTGGGCGGGGTCACGGTCACCAACGCCACCCTGCACAACGAAGACGAAGTGCTGCGCAAGGATGTGCGGGTGGGCGATACGGTGGTCGTGCGCCGCGCCGGCGACGTGATTCCCGAAGTGTTGTCGGTGGTGCTGGAGCGCCGCCCGGCGCCGGAGCCGCCGCGCTACCGGCTGCCCCAGACCTGCCCGGTATGCGGCTCGCATGTGGTGCGCGAAGAGGGCGAGGCGGTGGCGCGCTGTTCCGGCGGGCTGAGCTGCGCGGCCCAGCGCAAGGAAGCGATCCGGCATTTTGCTGGCCGGCGCATGATGGACATCGAAGGCCTGGGCGACCGCTACATCGACAGCCTGGTCGAGTGCGACCTGATCCACGGCGTGGCCGACCTGTACCGCCTCACGCTCGAGGACCTGCTGGCCATGAAGCGCCTGGCGGACGAGCGCGACGCCGCCACCAACGAACTGGCCAACCCTGCCAATCCCGTGCTCAAGCCTGGTGCCAGGCCGGGAAAGGTAGCCACCAAGTGGGCCGAAAACCTGCTGGCGGCGATCGCGGCCAGCCGGCATCCGCCGCTCGAGCGCCTGCTGTTCGCGCTCGGCATCCGCCACGTGGGCGAGTCCACCGCCAAGACCCTGGCCGACTGGCTGGGCCGCTTCGAGCTGGTGCGGCGCGCCCCGAGCGCGCTGCTGCGCGTGCTGCCCGACATCGGCGGCACCGTGGCCGATGCCATCGCCGACTTCTTCGCCGAGGAACGGAACCAGCGCGCGATCGATGCGCTGCTGGCGGCCGGCGTGGCGCCGCAGGGCGAGCACGCGCCACGCGCCGGGCTGCGCGAAAAACTGGACGAAGCGAACCTGCTGGCGGCGCTCGGCATTCCCAAGCTGACCGAGCCGCGTGCGCGCCAGCTGCTGGGCGCCGGCCAGAGCCTGGCGTCGCTGGCCCACCTGAACGTATTCGGTGTGTTCGGCCTGCCGGCCGGCGTCGCTGGCGCGCTGGAGGAATGGATGCAGCAGCCCGGCAACCGGGAGGAGGTGGCGGCGCTGGCCGCATTGCGCGCCGAGCTGCTGGACCAGCTGCCGGAGGACGCGGCACCGGTCCAGGGACCGCTGAGCGGCAAGACCTTCGTGCTGACCGGGACCCTGCCGACCATGAGCCGCGACGCCGCGGGCGCGCTGATCGAAGCGGCCGGCGGCAAGGTGTCCGGCTCGGTCTCGAAAAAAACCTCCTACGTGGTGGCGGGCGCGGAAGCGGGCAGCAAGCTGGCCAAGGCCGAGGAGCTGGGCGTCACCGTGCTCGACGAAACGGGCCTGCTCGCCCTGTTAGGACAATGAACTGGAAAACCGTATGACACTCATTCGCAAAGCCGTCTTCCCCGTTGCCGGCCTCGGCAGCCGCTTCCTGCCTGCCACCAAGGCGCAGCCCAAGGAAATGCTGCCGATCGTGGACAAGCCCCTGATCCAGTATGCCGTCGAGGAAGCGGTGGCGGCCGGCATCACCGAGCTGGTCTTCATCACGGGCCGCAACAAGCGTGCCATCGAAGACCATTTCGACAAGGCCTACGAACTCGAAGCCGAGCTGGAAGCGCACGGCAAGCAGGCCCTGCTCGACGTGGTGCGCGGCGTGATCCCGAAGAACGTCAACTGCATCTACATCCGCCAGCCGGCCGCGCTAGGCCTCGGCCACGCCGTGCTGTGCGCGCGTCCCGTGATCGGCAACGAGCCCTTCGCGGTGCTGCTGGCGGACGACTTCATGGATACCGATGCGGGCACCAAACCGGTCCTGGCGCAGATGACCGAGCTGTATGCCTATGAGCGTTCGAGCATCCTGGCGGTGCAGGACGTGCCGCGCGAGCACACCCGCCAGTACGGCGTGGTCAGCGCCTCGCGCTACCGTGAGGGGCTGGAGCTGGTCTCGGGCATCGTCGAGAAACCGGCGCCCGAGGTGGCGCCGTCGACGCTGGCCGTGGTCGGGCGCTACGTGCTGTCCGGCTCGATCTTCGATCACCTGGAAAACCTCGGCACCGGCGCCGGCGGCGAGATCCAGCTGACCGACGGCATCGCCTCGCTGATGCGCGCCGAGCGCGTGCTGGCCTACCGCTATGCCGGCCGGCGCTACGACTGCGGCTCCAAGCTGGGCTACCTGCAGGCGACCCTGGCCATGGGCTTGAAGCACCCGGAAACGGCCGAGGGGCTGCGCGCCAGCCTCGACGAACTGCTGGCGGCGGCGCCATGAGCGTGCGCGAGATCCTGCGCATGGGCGACCCGCGCCTGCTGCGGGTGGCCGAGCCGGTGCGCGCCTTCGATACGCCCGAGCTGCACGCCCTGGTGCAGGACATGTTCGACACCATGCACGCGGCCAACGGCGCCGGGCTGGCGGCGCCGCAGATCGGTGTCAACCTGCAGCTCGTGATCTACGGTTTCGCCAGGAACGGCCGCTATCCGGATGCGCCGCCGGTGCCCGAGACGGTCCTGATCAACCCGGTGCTCACGCCGCTGTCGGACGACATGGAAGAGGGCTTCGAGGGCTGCCTGTCGGTGCCCGGGCTGCGCGGCAGCGTGCCGCGCTACACCATGCTGCACTACGAGGGCGCCGACCAGTACGGCCGGCCGGTGGTGCGCGACGCCGACGGCTTCCATGCGCGCGTGGTGCAGCACGAGGTGGACCACCTGCACGGCATCCTGTATCCGATGCGCATCCGCGATTTTTCCCGCTTCGGTTTCACCGAAGTGATGTTCCCCGATCTCGACCCGAAAGCCGACGACTGATGCGCCTTTCCCCCATTGCGCTGCTGCTGGCCTGCTGCGCGCCGCTGGTCCAGGCCCAGACCCAGGACGGCGGGCTGTTCACGAAGATCGAGGCCGCCCCGGCCAGCGAACTCTGGCTCGACAGCGGCTTCGCCACCGCCCATTTCGACAGCGACAAGGACCTGAACGGCGCCAACAAGGGCCTGGGCGCGGAATACCGCTTCAGCGGCACCATGGCGGCCACCGCCGGCCGCTTCCACAACAGCGACCGGCGCTGGTCGAACTATGCAGGCCTGATCTGGCAGCCCTACGCGCTGGGACCGGTGCGCCTGGGTCTGGCGCTGGCGGCCTTCGACGGCTATCCGAACATGCGCAACGGCGGCTGGTTCCCGGCGGCGATCCCGACCCTTACCTACGAGTACGGGCGGGTCGGCCTGAACCTTGGCATCATTCCGAGCTACCGCGACCGCCTGTACGGCGGCATCTCGTTCCAGCTGAAGTTCAGGCTGCGCTGAGCACGTTCACGGCGCCGCCGGATACGGACTCGGTCCACCGTCCGCGATGAAGGCGTCGATCCGCTGCTGCAGTACCGGCAGCGGCACCGACCCCAGCTGCAGCACGGTGTCGTGGAAGTGGCGGATGTCGAATCTCGGGCCCAGTGCCTGTTCCGCGCGCGCACGCGCTTCCTGGATCGCCATCTGCCCCAGGTAGTAGGACAGGGCCTGGCCCGGCCAGGAAATATAACGGTCCACTTCCGTTTCCACCTCGTGCCTGGCGAGCGCCGTGTTCTCCATCAGGTAGGCCTGCGCCTGCTCGCGGGTCCAGCCCTTGGCGTGGATGCCGGTGTCGACCACCAGGCGCGCTGCGCGCCAGGCCTGGTAGCTGAGCATGCCGAAGTGCTCGTAGGGCGTCTCGTAGATGCCCATCTCCACGCCCAGGCGCTCGGCATACAGGGCCCAGCCTTCGCCGAAGGCCGAGATGTAGGCGCGGCGGAAGGGCGGCACGCCCTTCTGTTCCTGTGCCACCGGCATCTGGAAGGCATGTCCCGGGGCCGATTCGTGGAGCGTCAATGCCGGCAGGCTGTACAGGGGACGCGCGGGCAGGTTGTAGGTGTTGACCCAATAGGCGCCGGGTCCGCCGCGGCCGGCCGTATAGAAGGGCGCCTGGTCGTCCGCCACCGGCAGGATCGCGAAGCGGCGCCGCGGCAGGTAGCCGAAGTACTGGCCGGCCTTGGCGTCGAACTTCTTCGCGGTCCAGGCCGCGTGCATCAGCAGTTCCTTCGGCGTCTTGGCGTAGAACTGCGGGTCGGTGCGCAGGAACTGCAGGAAGGCCGGCAGCTCGCCCTTGAATCCCGCCTGCGCCATGGTCGCGTGCATCTCGGCGCGGATCTTCGCCATTTCGGCCAGGCCGATGGCATGGATCTGTTCGGCGCTCAAGCGGGTGGTCGTGTATTCGAGGATCTTCGACTGGTAATAGGCTTTACCGCCGGGCATGCTCTGGGCGGCCAGGCTGGTGCGCGCCCGCGGCAGGTATTCGTTGCGGAAGAAGGCCAGCACCCTCGCGTAGGCCGGCTGCACCGCCTCGCGGATCAGGGTCGCCGCGCGCGCCTTCAGGGCATCCTGTTCGGCCGCCGGCAGCGAGGACGGCATGTTCCTGAATGGCGTGAAGAACACCGTGTCCTCGGGCTGGCGGGCCTCGGCCACCGACACCAGCGCGACGTCGCGCCCGGCCAGCGTCACCCGCGGCGGCGTGAAACCGCGCGCCAGGCCCGCGCGCATGTTCGCGGTCTGCTGGGCGAAGTGATCGGGCAGCGCTTCCAGCAGGCGCAGGTAGTTGCGGTAGTCGTCCAGGCTGCGCAGCGGGCGCCGCGCGGCGTAGCTGGCGTCGGTCCAGAATGCGCTGTCGGCGTTGACCGGCTGCTCGTATTCGCGGAAGCGCTGGGCATCGAGCAGGGCGGCGACCTGGGCGTGGTAGACGGCATAGTTGAGCCGCTCGGCGGGCGACAGGGCGTCCGGCTGGAGCGCATCGAGTTCGGCCAGGATGCCTTCCCAGTAGGCGCGCCGCGCCTCCTGGGCCGCCGCGTCGACCCGCGCCAGCGCGGGGCTGACGCCGCCATCGTTCGGCTCGCGCGCAAGGCGCTGGGCGAGGCGCCACTGCCACTCCTTCGTATGGATCGCCTGGAAACGAAGATCGGCAGCGGACGCGTCCGCACCGGCAGCCGCGGCCGGCTCCAGCGCAATGCAAAACAGGATGCACACCGCCGGCAGGGCGGAAACCAGCTTCTTGATGTTCATGGTAACCCGACGTTGATGAGCGCAAAGGCTCGGCGATATGTATCTTAGCGGGAATATTTGTATGGCGCCGCAAAAGAGATGGGAAGAAAATTGCAAACGAGTCAGCGTGCCAGGGCCCCCAAGCTATAATGTGGCCTGTACGGTCGACCCTGTCGATGCCCCGTGTCGGGACATCGGCCACGCACATTGGCATGAATTGTTCCTCAATACAACCACGATGACTAGCAATGGCATGCCGGCACAGCTTACCGCTAGCTCCGCCTGGCTCTCGCCATGGCGGCGTATCGCGCAGCATTTGTGCCCCTTGATCGGCGAAAGCGGCTTTTGCGCCTTGTTCGGCCGTGCCTGCCATGTGGTGGGCCCCGAGCATGCATGGATGATCCCGCCGCAGCCTTGCCGCTCGCCCGAGCAGCTCTTTACCGCGCTGCAGGAGCGCCTGGCCTCGGTAGACGCCGCGCGCGCGACCGCAGCCAATGAGGTCTTGCTGAGCACCTTCACCCAATTGCTTGCCACGCTGATCGGGGAGGGGCTGACCGAGCGCCTGCTCGCCTCGGCAACGACCGCTGCGGAATGTGCCGCAGGCCGGCAGACGCATGCACAGGAGCAGAAATAGATGAGCGACAAAGTAAGCTTGGGGAAATTGAAAACTGGTGTACCCGGGCTCGATATCCTGCTGGGTGGCGGCCTGAACGAGTTTTCGTTCAACCTGATCACCGGTTCTCCGGGCTGCGGCAAGACGACCATGGCGCACCAGATCATGTTTGCGCTTGCCAGTGAGCAGCGGCGCGCGCTGTTCTTCACCGTGCTGGGCGAGCCGCCGCTGAAGATGCTGCGCTACCAGCAGCAGTATTGCTTCTTCGACATGGACAAGGTCGGCAGCGTGATCCGCTACGTGAACCTGGCGGGTGACCTGCGCGCCGGCGACTTCAACGGCGTGCTCGAGCGCATCACGCGGGAAGTCGAGGACTTCGCGCCGGGCCTGGTGTTTGTCGATTCCTTCCGTTCCGTGATCCAGACCGCGCGCAACGGCAACGAGGGCATGAGCGACCTGCAGCACTTCGTGCAGGAACTCGGCACCCGCATGACCAGCTGGATGGCGACCACCTTCCTGATCGGCGAATACCAGCACGACGACACCGAAACCAATCCGATCATGACGGTGGCCGACGGCATGATCGCGCTGAGCCAGCAGGCCGAACGCGATGCCAGCGTGCGCAAGATCCGCATCGTCAAGATGCGCGGCCAGGCCCACATGAGCGGTGCGCACAGCTTCCGCATCACCGATGACGGCCTGCGTGTCTACCCGCGCCTGCTGCCGCCGCTGGCTGCGGACCGGTTGCCGGGCACGGCGGTCGATGCCAATCCGCGCCGCATCCCGACCGGCACCCCCGGCCTGGACGAACTGCTGCACGGCGGCCTGCCGCAAGGCCATTCGCTGCTCGTCATCGGCCCGACCGGTTCCGGCAAGACCATCCTCGGCACCCGCTTCCTGCAAGTCGGCGTCACGTGTGGCGAGACGGGGGTGCTGATGTGCTTTGAAAAAGGCACCTCGCGCCTGCGCAACGCCGAACTGGCGGCCATGGTCCAGTCCGGGCAGGTCAGCGTGGTCGAGAGCCGCCTGGTGGACCTGACCCTCGAGGAACTGGAAGACGAGCTGATGCAGGCTATTGCGCGCAGCGGCGCCAGCCGGGTGGTCATCGATTCGCTGTCGGAACTGTCGCTCTACCTGGCGCCCGAGAGCAGGCGCGACCTGCGCGACGGCGTGTTCCGCCTGCTTTGCAGCCTGGCCAAGCGCGGGGTGTCGGCCATGGTCACCATCGGCCTTGACGAACACGTGTCCAACATGAACTACACCCGTCCCGACATGGCGTATATCACGGATGCCATGGTTGGCATGCGCTACGCCGAGGTCGATGGCCAGGTGCGCAGGTACATGGCAGTGGTCAAGGTGCGTGGCAGCAGCCATAGCCATGACGTGCGCGAATACCGGATCACGGAGGACGGACTCGAGATCGATCCCATTGCGGCGCCCGTCAACGGGGTGCTGTTCGGATCCGCCTACCGCGCCAGTCCGGACGAGTGAGGGCGGGCATGGGAACGTTTGACGACGCGCACGGCGGATCCGGCCAACGTTCCCAGGCAGACGGGGAGGCGCTGCAGGCGCGCATCGCCGCGCTCGAGGCCGAGCTGTCGCATGCGCGCATCCTGGCGCGCGAACGCGAACGGCTGGAACTCCAGGTCGAGCAGCTGCGCGAGGCCAACGAGCACCTGGTGATGGCGACCGTCAGCGCGCAATCGCTGCGCGACCTGGCCGAAGCGACCAACCGCCGCCAGACCGAATTCCTCGCCATGCTGGCGCACGAGCTGCGCAATCCGCTGGCGCCGCTCAGCATGTCCGCCAGCCTGCTTGGCAGCCTGGGCGGGGGCTCGCCCCAGCTGACCCAGGTGGCGGGCGTGGTGCGGCGCCAGGTCGACCACATGGCGCGCCTGCTGGACGACCTGCTCGATGCCGCGCGCATCAGCAGCGGCAAGATTACCCTCGCCCTGCGCCCGCTTGTGCTGGCCGAGGTGCTCGACCAGGCGCTCGAAACGGTCGCGCCACGCATCCGCGAGCGTGGCCAGCGCCTGGAGCTGGAACTGCCCGACGAGTCGCTCGCCATCGACGGCGATCCGGTGCGCCTGACCCAGGTATTCGCCAACCTGCTCGGCAACGCCTCCAAGTACACGGGCGATGGCGGCCGCATCGCGCTGCGTGCCTGGCGCGAGGAGGAGCAGGCGGCCGTCCGGCTGAGCGACGACGGCGCCGGCATCGCCCTCGACATGCTGCCGCAGATCTTCGACCTGTTCATCCAGGGGCCGCGTTCGCTGGCCCGCTCCGAGGGCGGCCTCGGAATCGGACTGAACGTGGTGCGCAACCTGGTCGGCATGCACGGCGGAACGGTGGTCGCCGAAAGCGAAGGGGAGGGGCGCGGCAGCAGCTTCACGGTGCGCCTGCCGTTGCGGCGCGGCGCGCCGCCTGCGCTTGAGATCAGCGATGCGCCGGAGGCGGCGCCGCGCGCCTGCCGCATCCTCCTGATCGAGGACAACCGCGACGCCTGCGATACCTTGCGCATCCTGCTCGAACTGGCCGGGCACGAGGTGACGGTCGCCTACGATGGACATGCGGGACTGGCGGCGGCGCAGGCGCAGCCGGTCGAGGTCCTGATCTGCGATATCGGCTTGCCCGGCCTGGACGGCATGGAGGTCATCGGGCGCCTGCGCGCCGGCCTTGCCTGCAGCACGCCGTTCGCGATCGCGCTGTCCGGCTACGGGCAGGGCGAGGACCGGGAACGCGCGCTGGCGGCCGGTTTCGACCAGTACCTGGTCAAGCCGGCGGCGCCGGATGCCCTGCTGGCGCTGGTGGCGGGCAGTACGGACCGCTGGCCCGCGACATCGCGCTAGCCGAGGAAACGTTCCAGGCGCGCCAGCGCCTCTTCGATCCGTTCCAGCCGTGTGGCGTAGGAAAAGCGCACATGCCGCTGCGGCGCCGCCACGCCGAAGTCGTCACCCGGCACGATCGCCACGCCCGCCTCGCGCAGCAGCGACCAGGCGAAGGCACTGCTGTCGCCGCAGTGCGGATGCGCGACCGATGCGATGTCGGCATACACGTAGAAGGCGCCGTCGGGCATCACCGGGACCGTGAAGCCGAGCGCGCGCAGGGCCGGCACCAGCAGGTCGCGGCGGCGCTGGAAGGCCAGCCGGCGTTCCTCGTAGATGGCAAGCGCCTCGGGTGTGAAACAGGCCAGCGCGGCTTGCTGGGCGATGGTGGGCGCGCAGATGAACAGGTTCTGCGCCAGTTTCTCGAACACCGGCACCAGCGCCTGCGGCACCACCAGCCAGCCGAGGCGCCAGCCAGTCATGCTGAAGTATTTCGAGAAGCTGTTGACGGTGATCGCGTCGGGGTCGAGCGCCAGTGCGCTCAGCGGCTTGTGGTCGTAGCTCAGGCCCTGGTAGATCTCGTCGATGATGGCAAAGCCGCCACGGGCGCGCACCGCGGCCAGCATCGCGCGCAGCTGCTGCGGCGTCATCGAGGTGCCGGTCGGGTTCGAGGGAGAAGCGACCAGCACGCCGCGCGTGCGCGGGCCCCAGTGCGCTTCCACGTGGGCGGCGCCGAGCTGGTAGCGGTCGTCGCTCGACGCCGGCACCAGCACCGGCGTGCCGCCGAAGCTCGCGACGAAATGCCGGTTGCAGGGGTAGCAGGGATCGGGCATCAGGACTTCGTCGCCCTCGTCCACCAGCGCCGCGCAGGCCAGCAGCAGGCCGGCCGAGGCCCCGGCGGTGACCACGATGCGGCCCGGATCGATGTCCAGCCCATGGACCGCGGCGTAGTGGCCGGAGATCGCCTCGCGCAGCTCGCGCAGGCCGAGCGAGTCGGTGTATTGGGTAGCGCCGGCCTGGATCGCCCGCATGGCGGCATGGGCGACGATCTCGGGCGCGCCGAAATCCGGCTCGCCCACGCTCATGCTGATGACGTCGGTGCCGCTGCGTTTCATGTCGCCTGCGGCCTTCACCATTTCCATGACGCGGAAAGGTTCGATGGCGTGCACGCGCTGCGCGAGCTGGAGGGCGCGCAGCGAACGGGGATCGATCGGGGGATCGGTCGGGGAGGTGGTAGGCATGCTGGAATCCGTCAATCTGGTCCGCCATGATACCGTAGGGTGGGCGGATTTTCCGCCCACGCGTTCAGGCCCGGCTTGGATCGGCCGGCGCGCTTGCTCGGCCCCTGAGCATCACCGCGTGGGCAGGAGACCTGCCCACCCTACGGTGCGAGCTGCCGCCACCTTACTGATGTGCGTGGTGGGTCGCCGTCAGGCGCCGCATCAGCGGCAGTGCGGCCAGCGCGATCAGGGTGCAGGCGATCGCCGCCAGCCCCAGCTTGTTGAACAGGCTGGTGTACACCGGCAGGGTCTGCAGCGGATCGCTCATCCCTTCCGGCACCGCGGCCAGGTTGGCCACCACGCCGCCCAGGTATTGCGAGATGCCGACCGCGACGAAATAGGCGCCCATCATGAAGCCGCCCATGCGCGCCGGCACGTAGCGCGCGATCATCGCCAGGCCCAGGCCACTGACCAGCAGTTCGCCCAGCGAGTACAGGCCGTAGCCGGCGATCATGATCCAGGACGAGGTCAGGCCGCCCACCGCGAAGCTGCCGGCCACGCCATAGGTGAAGAAGCCGGCCGCCACCACCGCGAAGCCGAGCGCGAACTTGGCGGCGATCGAGATGTCCTTGCCGCTGCTGCCGGCGCGGGTGTAGATCCAGGCCAGCACCGGGCTCAGGACCATGATCCAGATCGCGTTCAGGGCCTGGAACTGGGCCGGCGACCAGGTCCAGAGGTGGGCGCCGAACAGGGAGAACTCGAGGTCGACGTTACGCAGGGCGAACAGCGACAGCGAGGTCGACATCTGCTGGTAGAAGATGAAGAAGAACACCGTCTGCAAGGTCAATACCAGGGCTGCGATCAGGCCCGCGCGCTCGCTCGGCTGGCTGGTGCGGATCAGGTGGGCAAAGATGCCGAGCACCACGATGCCGGCCACGTAGACGAAGGCGCGCGCCAGGCCCTGGTCCTCCAGGATGACGGCCGAACCGGCCACCGCCAGCACACCGCCGGCCAGCACGGCCAGCAGGCGGCCCATCTTCAGCGGCTCGGCGTCCGGCGGCGAACCGATGTGGCCGATGGTCTTGCGCAGCAGGCCGACCGTCAGCAGCCCGACGAACAGGCCGACGCTGCACACGGCGAAGGCCACGTGCCAGCCGAGTTCGCCGCCGTAGCTGGCGTTGACGTAGTCCTTGATGGCGGGCGTGGCCAGCATCGAGAAGGTCGAGCCGACGTTGACCGCCATGTAGTAGATGGTGAAGGCGCTGTCGATCTTGGAATCGTCGCCCTCGTAGATCTTGCGCACCAGGTTGGCGGTGTTCGGCTTGAACAGGCCGTTGCCGACCACGATCACGCCCAGCGCCGAGAAGGTCATCCAGGTATTGGTGGTAGGGATCGACATCAGGCCGTAGCCGAGGGTCAGGATCAGGGCGCCCAGGATCATGCAGCGTCGGGTGCCGAGCACCTTGTCGCCGATCCAGCCGCCGATCGCCGGCGCCACGTAGATCAGTGCGGCCGCCGCGCCCCACACCAGGTTGGCGCGGCTGTCCGCGAAGCCGAGGCGCTGCACCATGAAATACACGATCAGGGCCTGCATGCCGTAATAGCCGAAGCGTTCCCACAGTTCGATCAGCGCCACCGTCATGAACGAGCGGGTCTGGCTCACGGGATGGGCCGCCAGTGGCGGAATATCGTTCTTCATCTGTCTCCTTGTCGATGCTGGTGTGGCGCCTGGGCCGGCGGCCTGGAACGTGCGCAGGGGGCGATGCTACGCCAGGCGCATGGAACATGCAATCTTGACAGGCGTTCGTGCCGGTGCGATAACATGTCGCTTTGGCCGTTCGCATGCGCCCGGCCAGCCATTACCTGCGAGGTGTATGTATGAGGCATCTATCCGTTTTGCTCACGGCCACCCTGGCGCTGCTGCCGGGCGTCGGCGCCGCCGCCACGGTCGCCGGCCAGGCTGGCGCATCCGCAGCGGCCGTGCAGGCGCGGGCGGGCGCCGCGATGCCGCTGGCCGATCACCACCAGTACGTGTACAGCCCGGCCGCGGCGGCCTTCATGTCGACCACCGGCGCGCTGCACCCGGTCTCGGCGCGCGACCTCATCCCGCAGCTCGACGCGGCCGGCATCGGGCGCGCCGCGGTGCTGTCGGTGGCCTATGTGTACGGCCAGGCCGAGTACGCCCAGGATGCCGAGTACCGCCGCGTGCGCGCCGAGAACGACTGGGCGGCGCGCCAGGCAGCGGAATATCCGGAACGCCTGGTTGCACTGTGCAGCGTCGATCCGCTCAAGGACTATGCGCTGGCCGAGCTGGCGCGCTGCGCCGCCAGTGCGGAGTTCGGGCGCGCGATCCGGCTGCAGCCGGCCGCGGGCGGCGTCCAGCTGGACGATCCCGAGCAGATCGAGCGCCTGCGCCGGGTGTTCCGCTCGGCCAACGCGCGCGGCATCGCGATCGTGCTGCAGCTGTCCGAGACCGGCACGCGCGAGGCGCGCCTGCTGATCGAGCAGCTGCTGCCGCATGCGCCCGACGTGCCGGTGCAGGTGGCATATGCGGGCGAACGCGAGGCCGGGCCGCAGCTGGCCGCGCTGGCGGTGCTGGCCGATGCCGCCGCCCGCCAGGATCCGCGCGTGCGCCACGTCTGGATCGATGTCAGTGCCTTTGCCCGTCCCGGCCTGTCGCCGGCCGACGCGCGGCGCCTGGTGCGGCGCCTGCGCCAGGTCGGCATGGAGCGCGTGCTGGTGGGGTCCGACGCCGCGATTGGCAGCGCCGCCCGTCCGCGCGACGCCTGGGCCGCCTTCCGCCGCCTGCCCCTGAGCGAGGCCGAGACGGCGCGCGTCGCCAACAACGTGATGCCGTATCTGCGCTGAGTCGCGCTGGAAGTCTGACTACAGGGGTGGCAAGAAGCGCACCCTGTCGTCTACTACCGGGAATGCGCGTACCGGCGCGCTCGGTCCGGCTCGATGTAATTAAATTACATTGGCACTTTTTCATCCGGCCGAATTCTGTCATGCTCACGCTTGTCCGCAACTCCATCCGAGACCCATGACGAACATCACGACCGCGCGGCTGCTTCTTGGCCTGCTCTGCAGCCCGCTTGCCTTCGCCCAGAACGCAGGACGCGAACTACACTCCTATACCCGCCACCAGGACACCCTGGAACTGCGCACGGGCGACGGGCGCTACCTGATCAAGCCGTATTCGGCACAGGTGGTCGAGACCACCTTCATCCCGAACGGCGAGCAATACGACCCGGCCTCGCACGCGGTGGTGCTCGCGCCGGTGGATGTGGGCGCCACGCTCACGGCCGGCGAGCGCCAGATCAGCTTTGCCACGCCGGGCCTGTCGGTCGTGGTCGAGCGCAAGCCCTTCCGCATCAGCTACCTGTACAAGGGCAAGCCGCTGGTGGCGGAGAAGGGCGGCTATGCGCGGGTCGACAAGCTCGAGAGTATTGAATTCGCGCTCGACGGGGACGAGGCCCTGTACGGCGCCGGCGCGCGCGCGGCCGGCATGAACCGGCGCGGCCAGCGCTTCCAGCTGTATAACCGGGCCGACTACGGCTACGGCAAGCGCTCGATGCTGCTGAACACCACGATGCCGCTCGCGCTGTCCTCGAAAAAATATGCGCTGCACTTCGATAATCCGCAGGCCGGCTGGCTCGACTTCGACAGCCGCCGCGACGGCACCCTGCGCTACGAGGCGATCGGCGGACGCAAGACCTACCAGGTGGTGGCCGGCGACAGCTGGGCCGATGTCATGGCCAACTACACGGCCCTGACCGGGCGCCAGCCGCTGCCGCCGCGCTGGGCCTTCGGCAACTTCGCCAGCCGCTTCGGCTACAAGACGGAACAGGAAACGCGCGCCGTGGTCGAGCGCTTCGCGCAGGAGAAGATCCCGCTGGACGCGGTCGTGCTCGACCTGTTCTGGTTCGGCAAGGAGGTCAAGGGTACGATGGGCAACCTGGCCTGGGACCGCGACAGCTTCCCGAACGCCGAGCGGATGATGGCCGACTTCCGCAAGCGGGGCGTGAAGACGGTATTGATCACCGAGCCCTTCGTGTTGACCACCTCGCAGCGCTGGCAGGAAGCGGTGCGGCGCCAGGCCCTGGCCACCGACGGCGCCGGCAAGCCGGCCACCTACGATTTCTACTTCGGGAACACCGGCCTGGTGGACCTGTACCGCCCCGAGGGCCGGGACTGGTTCTGGAACATCTACAAGGAGCTGAAGGCGGGCGGCGTGGCCGGCTGGTGGGGCGACCTGGGCGAGCCCGAAGTGCATCCGTCCTGGGTGCAGCACGGTCCGGATGGCGCCAAGCGCGGTGCCGACCAGGTGCACAACATCTACGGCCACGACTGGGCGCGCCTGATCGCCGAGGGCTACCGCAAGGACTTTCCGGACGAGCGCCCCTTCATCCTGATGCGGGCCGGCTATTCCGGTTCGCAGCGCTTCGGCATGATCCCGTGGTCGGGCGACGTCGGCCGCAGCTGGGGCGGACTGCAGTCGCAAGTCGAGATCGCGCTCCAGATGGGCATGCAGGGCCTGGCCTACATGCATTCGGACCTGGGCGGCTTCGCCGGCCCGATGCTGGACGACGAACTGTACGTGCGCTGGCTGCAGTATGGCGTGTTCCAGCCGATCTTCCGCCCGCATGCGCAGTCCGATGTGGCGCCGGAGCCGGTGTTCCGGTCCGAGCGCGCCAAGGTGCTGGCGCGCGAGGCGGTGTGGCTGCGCTACGCGATGCTGCCGTATAACTACACGCTTGCCTTCGACAACAGCCAGACCGGCATGCCCCTGATGCGTCCCATCCTGTTCGAGGAGGACGAGGCCACCGCCATGGCCACCACCTACCTGTGGGGACGCGACTTCCTGGTCTCGCCCGTGGTGGAGCCCGGCGCGACACGCCAGGAAGTGCACTTCCCGGTGAAGGACAGCGTCTGGTTCGACTTCCATACGGGCGCGCAGCACCGCGGCGGCATCACGGAAGTGGTCAAGCCGGTGGACGCGCACATTCCGGTGTACGTGCGGGCCGGCGCCTTCGTGCCGATGGCGAAGGTGGTGCAGAGCACGCGCGACTATTCGGCGCGCCAGATCGACCTGCACTATTACCACCACCCAAGCGTGGCGGCGGGAGAGGGCCGGATGTACGACGACGACGGCGAGACCGCCGACGCCTACGCGAAAGGACGCTACGAGATCGTACGCTTCGCCAGCCGCCATGCCGCCGGCAGGCTCGAGATCTCGCTGCACACCGAGACCGGCAAGGCCCAGTCGCCCCAGGAGCGCGGTTTCGCGCTGAAGGTGCACAACGTCGCGGCCCGGCCGCGCGCGGTGACGGTCGACGGGCGGGCCGTGCGCTTCAGCTGGAACGGCAGGCAGGGCATGCTCGAAGTGGCGCTCGCGCCGCGCAGGCAGCCGTCTGCGCAGGTGGTCGTCACGCTATAAGGGAATGCGTGCGGGTCAGCGCGCCACCATCAGGCGCAGGCCCAGCCCGACGAAGATCGCGCCCGCGATCCGGTCCAGCCACAGGCCGGCGCGCGGCGTGCGGTTCAGCCACTGGCCGACTGCGCCCGAGAAGTAGCCGAGCAGCCCGAACAGCAGGGCGGCCTGCAGCGTGAACACCCCTCCGAGCCAGGCGATCTGCCAGTTGGCGTCGCCGCGCGCGGGGACCACGAACTGCGGCAGGAAGGACAGGAAGAACAGCACCACCTTCGGATTGATCGCGTTTGCCAGCAGGCCCTTGAAGAACAGGCGGCGCGCCGGTTCGTCCGGCACGTCCAGCGCGGTGCGCGCGCCGCCATGGCTGCGCAGGGCCTGCACGCCCATCCAGACCAGGTACAGGCCGCCCACGATCTTGAGCGCCGTGAAGGCGGTGGGCGAGGCCGCGACCAGGGCGCTCACGCCGATCACGGCCAGCAGCGTGTGGTTCAGGCAGCCGAGGGCGCAGCCAAGGCCGAAGGCGATGCCGCGCACCCGGCCCTTGGCGATGCCGACTCCCAGCACCATCATGTTGTCGGGTCCGGGCGAAAGGGTGATCAGGATGGCGGCGGTGAGGAAGCCGAGGAACTGTTCAGGACTGAGCATGGGCGCGCTGGCAGGGTTGGCGGAAACGACCGCCATGGTAGCGCAAAGCGCACGCCCGGCACACTGGAGCTCAGCGTGGATGCTTCGGCTGGACGATGGCGCCGGGGTCGATTTCGATCCAGGTCGGGGCATGGTCGCTCGGCTTTTCCTTGGCGCGCTGGAAGCGGTCGACGCCGGCGCCGCGCAGGGCCGGGGCGACGGCAGGGCTGAGCAGCAGGTGATCGATGCGGATGCCGGCATCGCGCCCGAACGCGTTGCGGAAGTAATCCCAGAAGGTGTACACGACCTGGTCCGGATACATGCTGCGCAGGGCATCGAGCCAGCCCTGCGACATCAGGCGCTCGAACGCGGCGCGGGTCTCCGGCCGGAACAGGGCGTCGTCCACCCAGCGCTCCGGCTTGTAGGCGTCGAGGCCGGTCGGGATCACATTGAAGTCGCCGCACAGTACCACCGGCGCCCCGGTCTCGATCAGCGCCGCGCCGCGCGCGATCAGGCGCTCCATCCACGCGAGCTTGTAGTCGAACTTCGGCCCCGGCGCCGGGTTCCCGTTGGGCAGGTAGAGGCCGCACACGAGCAGGCCCTGGTAGACCGCCTCGATGTAGCGGCTCTGTTCGTCCGCCGGGTCGCCCGGCAGGCCGCGCTGCAGTTCCTGGGCCGGACCGTCGCGCGTAAGGATGGCGACCCCGTTCCAGCTTTTCTGGCCGTGCCAGATCGCGTGGTAGCCCGCCTCGCGGATCGCGCTTTCCGGGAATTTTTCCTGCGGCGCCTTGAGCTCCTGCAGGCAGACCACGTCGGGCTTGCGCTGTTCGAGGTAGTCGAGCAGCGCGTCGAGGCGGGCGCCGATGCCATTCACGTTGTAGGTAACGACGAGCATGCTTTCTCCGGTCAAGGCTGTATCCTGGCGCGTACTCTAGCATGGGTGCGGGCACGGACCTGTCCTTATAGTCGAATCGGTATGTTCTTATGGCGAATGATTCGTTCGCGCGCGCAGGATGAAGGCCTATACTCGCCCAGATTACGGTTTTGTAGTCTGGAGCAAGCATGTTTACCCGTCGTCACCTCATCCTGGGCGCACTCGCCCTGTCCACCAGCCTGGCCGCGGGCGCCGCCCAGGCCGACCAGCTGGCCGATATCAAGAAGAAGGGCACGATGGTCTTCGGCGTCCTCGGCACCGACGAGCCGAACAGTTTCATCGATCCGAAGTCGCGCCAGCTGGTCGGCTATGAAATCGACATCGCCACCGCGGTGGCCCGCAAGATCGGCGTCAAGCCGGTGTTCAAGCAGATGTCGGTATCGAGCCGCATCCCCGAGCTGCAGGGGGGCCACGTCGATGCGCTGGCCGCCACGCTCACCCACAACAGGGAGCGCGAATCCCAGGTCGACTTCGCGCTGACCCACTTCGTCACTGGTTCCAAGGTCATGGTGCGCGCCGGCAGCGGCATCACCGCGCTGCCCCAGCTGGCTGGCAAGAAGGTCGTCACCGTGCGCGGCGGCACCCAGGAAACGAATATCCGCGCCGCCGTCCCGGGCGTCGAGGTGGTGACCTTCGAGAACACCCAGCAGGCCTTCCAGGCCATGCGCCAGGGAAAGGGCGTCGCCTACGTCAACGACGAATCCTCGCTGCTGGCCGACTACGGCAAGCTGGGTCCGGCCGCGAAGGGCTTCACCATCCTGCCGACCTCGATCGGCAAGGAATCGATCGCGCTCGGCCTGCGCAAGGGCGAGAAGGGCCTGAAGGCGGTGGTCGACCAGACCCTGCGCGAACTCGAGGCCAGCGGCGCGGCCGCGCAGCTGTTCAACAAGTGGTACGGCCCGGGCACCCGCGCCAACATCGCCAAGCGCGACTTCACCATCAGCACCGACAAGATCTGATCCACCGCCCCCCATCGAGCAGCGCCTTGCCCGTCTTCGATCCCGGCATCCTGCAGTCCGGCCAGTACCACGACTGGCTGGTGCAGGGCCTCGTGCTGTCGCTCCAGCTGACCGCCGCCAGCTTCGTCCTGGCGCTGCCGCTGGGCGCGGTGCTGGCCCTGATGCGCAGTGCCCAGGCTGCGCCGCTGCGCGCGGCTGGCGCGAGCGTGGTCGAGGCGGTCCGCAACGTGCCGCTGCTGGCCCACCTGCTGTTCTGGTACTTCGCCTTTCCGGAACTGCTGCCGGAGGCCGCACGGGAATTCCTGTACGCGCACAATCCCGAAGCCGTGTGCGCCGTGATCGCGCTGTCGCTGTACAGCGGGGTGCACATGGCGGAGGACATCCGCAGCGGCATCCGCGCCGTGCCGCCGTCGCAGCTGGAGGCGGCGCGTTCGCTCGGGCTGGGGCGCCTGGCCACGGTGCGCCTGGTGCTGCTGCCCCAGGCCCTGCGCGCCGCGGTCCCGCCGCTGCTGTCGCAGACCGTCAACCTGTGGAAGGACACCAGCGTGGCCACCGTGATCGGCGCCGCCGAGATGATGTACCAGGCCGCGCGCGTGGAAACCGCAAGCTTTCGCAGCGCCGAGGCGTTCACGTTCGCGACCCTGGCTTACCTCACGGTGTCGCTGCTGATCTCGCTGGCCGCCCACCTGTACCAGCGGCGCTACCCGGTGCGTCCGGCATGAGGACGCTCCGATGAGCGCCATGATCGAACTGGTCGATACCTACTGGCTGTACTTCCTGGTCGGCCAGTATCCGGACGGGCCGCTCGGCGGCCTGGCCCTGACGGTGCTGCTCTCGCTCGGTGCGCTGCTGCTGGCCATGCCTTTCGGCCTGCTGCTGGGCGTGGCGCGCGTCAGCGCGCGCCGCGCCATCCGCTGGCCGGTCGCGGCCCTGGTGCATCTGGTGCGCGCGCTGCCCTTGCTGCTGGTGGTGTTCTGGGTCTACTTCTTCCTGCCGGCCGTGACCGGTGTGAAGACGGGGCAGGCCACGACGATGCTGATGGTGCTGGTGCTGTTCGACGGCGTGTACCTGGCCGAGATCGTGGCGGCGGGCATGCGCGCGCTGCCCAAAGGCCAGCTGGAAGCGGCCCGCACGCTCGGCCTCGGCTACGGACAGGCGCTGCTGCTGGTGGTGCTGCCCCAGACCCTGCGCCGGGGCCTGCCCTCGATCGTCAGCCAGCTGGTCTCGACCATCAAGGCCACCTCGCTCGGCTACATCATCGGCCTGTCCGAAGTGTCCTTCATCGCCACCCAGATCAACACCCTGGTGTTCACCCAGGCGGTCGAGGTCTACCTGGTCCTGGCACTGAGCTATTTTGTCCTCTGTTTCGGCCTGTCGCGCCTGGCCTTCCTGCTCGAGCGCCGCCTGCAGCGCGGCGCCGCGCAGGTGCATTGACACTCATTATTCAGCGAGAAAGCGGAGCATGATCGAACTCGACAAAGTCAACAAGTGGTATGGCGCCGGCGCCAGCCGCTACCACGCGCTGGTCGATGTCAGCGAGCGCATCGCGAAGAATGAGGTGGTGGTGGTCTGCGGCCCGTCCGGCTCGGGCAAGTCGACCCTGATCCGCACCCTCAACCGGCTCGAGGAAATCGATGGCGGCCGCATTGCCATCGATGGGCGCGACATCCATGGCAAGGGCGTGAACGTGGACGTGCTGCGCGCCGGGATCGGTTTCGTGTTCCAGCACTTCAACCTGTTCCCGCACCTGACCGTGCTGCAGAACTGCACGCTGGCGCCGGTGAGCCTGAAGCGTGCCACTGCCCGCGAAGCCGAAGCCACCGCCATGGCGCTCTTGGGGCAGGTTGGCCTGGCCCACAAGCGCGATGCCTATCCCTCCGCGTTGTCGGGCGGCCAGCAGCAACGGGTGGCGATCGCGCGTGCGCTGGCGATGCGCCCGCCCGTCATGCTGTTCGACGAACCCACCAGTGCGCTTGATCCGGAAATGGTGGGCGAAGTGCTGGGCGTGATGCGCGGCCTGGCACGGCAAGGCATGACCATGGTCTGCGTCACCCACGAAATGGGCTTCGCGCGCGAGGTGGCGGACCGCATCCTCTTCATGAGCGAAGGGCGCATCCTCGAGCGCGCCACGCCGGAGGAATTCTTCACCCATCCACAGCACCCGCGCGCGCGCCAGTTCCTGTCCGACCGCCGCCGCGGCTAGCCGTCCGGTTCGGCCGGCGTTGCCGCCACCGCGCCTGCCGCCGCCTCTTGCGGCGGGTAGAGGATACGCGTGCCGCTGGCCACGGCGAAAGGCGTCAGCACGTGCGGCCGGGTCTTGCCACGGCCGATGATGTGCTCCACCGGCACCCCGCGCACGATGAGCGCATCGGCCACCAGCGAACGGTGGCAGCGCCAGGGTACGGCTTCGGCGCACATCAGCGCGCAGCGCGCGCCATCATCCATGCTGGCCAGCTGGTCGACCTGTTCCTGGAATGCCTCGGTCTGCATGTGGTCGGCGTAGCCGCGGAAGGACGCGTTGCGCCAGGCGCCGTTCGGACTGTCCTTGCGCGCCTTGCGCAGTCCGCCCAGGACGGAAAGGTAGTCGTAGCCGATGCCGGCCTGGCCGAGCGCGGCGGATAGCGCTTCCTGCCCGAACTGCGGATTGTGGCGCGACTTCGGTACGGTACGGATGTCGATTACCGTCGCGATCGCATGTTCCCGCAACAGGTCCAGGAATTCGTCGATCGGACGGTTCGAGTGGCCGATCGTGTAGATGGTTTGCATGGGTCGCCGACGGTCGTTCACGAAGTGACATTCTCGCCCATCGCCAGCCCGGCGGGCGCCGGATTGCCATGGTCAATGTAACCAGAAGTAGATCCCGAAAGGGAAGCTTGTCTAAAATACAGCAACCCTGATCAGGATGACAAGCAGTGTTCATGCGGGTTCTCCGCGCATCGTGTCCATACGCAACACGATTGATTGAAACCGGTTGTCACGTGGAAATTCACCCGATATACTCGGGTCAGCTTCTGAACAAAGGCAAACTCCGCGAAAGCGGAGGACGCAAAGTCAACGGTCTAACGGGCTTCGTTCCCAACGACGGCAGGACTGCCAGAATCAATGCTTGCCGGCGCGGCATCCGCGCCGCCTGCGATTGCTGTGCTCGCCTGCCGTGTCAACACAGGATACACAAGGCATGCACACTTTCCCTTTCGCCCTCCCCAGGACGGCCATCGCTCTCGCAGCAGCCACCCTTTCCTTCGCCAGTGCCGCAGCCCACGCCGCGCCTCCGGGTGACTTCGTGCGCGGCCGCGTCATCGTCGAAGCCCGCGCCGGCCTGTCCGATGCCGACCTCGACAAGGTCGTCAAGGAACATGGCGCCAAGGGCAAGCGCATTGGCCAGAGCCGCCTGCACGTGGTGCAGCTGCCGCCGGGCCTGTCGGAAGAAGCGGCGGTCGCCAAGCTGTCGCGCCGCCCGGAATTCAAGTTCGCGGAACTCGACCGCGAGGTGACGGTGGCGCTCGCGGTCAATGACCCCTATATCGGCAGCGCCTGGCACCTGAACAAGATCGGCGCCCCGGCCGCCTGGGACAGCGGCCAGGGCGCGGGCGTGACCATCGCCGTGCTCGACACCGGCGTGAACGTGGCCCACCCCGACCTGAAGGACCGCATGGTCCCCGGCTACAACGCCTATAACAACAACACCGACGTCAGCGACCTGTGCGGCCATGGCACGGCAGTGGCGGGCGCTGCTGCCGCCAGCACGAATAACGCCCTGGGCGTGGCCGGCGTGGCCGGCGCGGCCAAGATCATGCCGATTCGCATCGCCTACAAGGACTCGACCGGCAGCTGCAGGGCCTCGTTCAGCACCATCGCCACCGGCATCACCTACGCGGCCGACCATGGCGCCCGCATCGCCAACGTCAGCTTCGTCGGCATCGCCGGCAGCTCGGCAGTGAAGAGCGCGTCGCGCTACATGAAGAGCAAGGGCGGCCTGGTGTTCATCTCGGCCGGCAACAACAACATCGACGAGAACGTGACGCCGGATGACGCCTTCATCATCGTGTCGTCCACCGACAGCTACGACAAGAAGTCCAGCTTCTCGAGCTGGGGCAGCTTCGTGTCGCTGGCGGCGCCGGGTTCGGGCATCTGGAGCACCACCAGTTCGCTCGGCTACTCGGCCTGGAACGGCACGTCCTTCGCCAGCCCGGTCGGCGCCGGCGTCGCTGCCCTGATGATGGCCGCCCGTCCGGACCTGGATTCGACGCGCATCGAATCGCTGCTGTTCTCGACCTCGGTCGACCTTGGTACCGCGGGCCGCGACAAGGTGTTCGGCTACGGCCGCGTGAATGCTTCCGCTGCCGTGAGCGCGGCGCGCGCCTATGCGGCCGTGGCCGATACCACGGTGCCGAGCGTGTCGATTGCCGCGCCGCTGGCAAGCAGTTCGGTATCGGGCCTGGTGCCGGTCAACGTCAACGCCAGCGACAACGTGGGCGTGGCGCGCGTCGACCTCAAGGTCAACGGCACCGTGGTCAGCACCGACAACGTCGCGCCGTACAGCTTCAGCTGGAATTCGGCCGGGGTGGCGAATGGCATGAACAGCCTGGTGGCGGTGGCCTATGACGCTGCCGGCAATAGCCGCAGCTCCACGGCGGTCTCGGTGAACGTGGCCAACAGCACGGTTTCGGTGGCCAGCGATACGACCGCCCCGGCTGTCAAGATCAGCAATCCGGTCGGCGGCGGCAGCGTCAGCGGCACCGTGTCGGTGAGCGCGAGCGCGTCGGACAACGCGGGCGCGGCAGGCATCAGCACCAGCCTGGCGATCGATGGCGTGACCAAGGCCAGCGGCAAGGGCGGTTCGCTTGCCTATAGCTGGAACACCAGGAAGATCAGCAAGGGCACGCACAGCATCCGCTTCAGCGCGCGCGATGCAGCCGGCAACACGGCGACCCAGACCATCAGTGTGACCGTGCGCTAATGGTAAAAGGGCAGGATCCCGTGTGAGCGGGATGCCTGCCCCTGTTGTCGCAGCGCCGGGTTTATGCGCGACGGCGGCGGCGTGCCAGCATGCCGGCCAGGCCCGCGCCCATCAGGGCCAGGATGCCAGGTTCCGGTACCGGATTGCCGCCAGGACCACCATCGCCATCGCGGTCGAAGGCGCCCACGTACATGGTTTCCCCGCCAGCCTCGGTGCTGCCGGCAGCAAATTGCATGCCGCCATCCAACACGCAGTCAGCCAGGGTGGTGCAATGCGCTGCCGCGATGGCAGCCTGAGCATCATCGAGGATGAAGCGGTGGATTCCCGAGTTGCCCACGCCGTTGTCGTTGGTGAGAAGGACAGGGTCGCCTTCATAGAAGAAGTACAGCCGCTCGTTGGTGCCCGTGTTTAGCAGGCTGAAGTAGATGTCGGTCAAGGTGGCGTCGCCGCTCGGACCTTCGTTGAGGTTGACGACCAGGCCAAGTTCCCCGGCGCTGGTCAGCCCTTCGATGTCGCTCAGGCGCCAAGCATTGTTGCCCGCGTTGCCGGCGGTGTTGTCGCCGCCCGCAAGGCCGGACTCGGCTGGGCAGGTTTCTGCGGGGGTGCCAGGAGCGCCGGCAGTGTAATACACGCAGCCCGACTGGGGGTTGTTGGCGCGGTTATCTTGGATGGTGACCACGGTGCTCACGTTGCCAAGGCCGGTGCCGGTCTGGTTGGTTCCCGTCACACGGATGAGTTCCGCCGACGCAGGCAGGGCCGCTCCCAACAAGGCTGCAGTTGCAGCCACTTTCAGGATAGTTGCTTTCATATTTCTCTCCGAACAGTCACTTCGATATGGATGGCACGTATGCGTAGTGCATCAGGAGAGTGAGCAAGTTCCGGGCCAGCGTAAATACTTTGAGCGAAATCAAAGGTCTGTAGGAATCAACGCTGGCGCGACCGAGAATGTGTAAAGAAAACTGACAAGCTATCTCGCTGTATTATTGTTGGTTTCAGGATTGCAATCATGCGCGACGGCGCTGCAATTACCGTATCCGGCCTTCTGTTCCGAGCAACAGGCGCGCAAGAGCGGGCCTTAAAACTGCTCGTCGGGAAGCAAGTAGCGCCACTGCCCCGGCGGAAGGTCACCCAGCTTGACGCGCCCGATCCGTACCCGTTTCAGGCCGATGACTTTCAGTCCCACCATTTCGCACATCCGGCGGATCTGGCGCTTGCGGCCTTCGCGCAGCGTAAAGCTGAGCTGGTCGTCATTCTGCCAGCGCACCTTGGCCGGCAACAGGGGCTTGCCATCCATCCACAAGCCGTGGTTGAGCTTTCTCAGGTCGGCCTCGGGCAGGCTGCCCGGCCTGGTGTACTGCACCCGCACCAGGTATTCCTTGTCGATCGACGAGTTCTCGCCGATCAGCTGCTTGGCGATGCGTCCGTCCTGGGTCAGTACCAGCAGGCCCACCGAGTCGATGTCGAGGCGGCCGGCCGGCACCAGGCTGCGCAGCTGGGTCGGGTGGAACTGTTCGGGAGACGGGTCGTCCGCCCAGCGGTTTTCCGGCTTGACCAGGGTCACGGCCGGCTTGTAGCCATCCTCGGCCTGGCCGCTGACGTAGCCGACCGGCTTGTTGACCAGCACCGTGACGCGCTTGGACTGCTCGGCAGCCGCCTGGCGCTCGACCGTGATCTTCTGGTGCGGCAGCACCTTGCTGCCGAGTTCGGAGACCACCTTGCCATCTACCCGGACCCAGCCTTTGGCGATCCAGTCATCGGCTTCGCGGCGCGAGGACAGCCCGAGTTCGGACATGCGTTTGGAGAGGCGGACAGGTTCGGTCATCGGCAATTCAGAAAGTAGGTGAGATCTTGAGCGCATCCAGCAGCTCGGTCTCGAGCTGGACCTGGGTGCGCGGGTTGTTCAGGGTGGCGCCGTCGACCAGGAACACGTCCTCGACGCGCTCGCCCAGCGTCATGATCTTGGCGGTGTGCACGTTCACCCGGTAGCGCGCCAGAACGCTGGCGATCGCGTACAGCAGGCCGGGACGGTCGTTGGCCGCCACCGACAGCACGTGGAACTGGCCGCGCTCGTCCGGGCGCAGGTCCACCGTGGGCGTGACCGGGAAGGTGCGCGACAGGCGCGACAGGCGGGCCCGGGTGGGTGGCGGCAGCGTCTCGCTGGATTCCAGCAGCGCGCACAGTTCGTGTTCGATCAGGCTGATGATGTCGCGGTAGCTGCCGGCGAAACTGGCCTCGGTGACGAGGAAGGAGTCGAGTGCGTAGCCGTGGCGCGTGGTATGGATCTTGGCATCCAGGATGCTGAAATTCTTGCGCTCGAAGTAGCTGCAGATGCGCGCGAACAGGTCGGGCTGGTCGCGCACGTACACCGCCACCTGCAGGCCTTCGCCGATCGGTGCCAGGCGCGCCTTGACCACCGGGCGCGGGCTGTCGGCCTTGCCGTGCAGGGCGCGCGTCTGCCAGGCGATGTCGGAGGCGTCGTGGCGCAGGAAGTAGGCGACGTCGAGCTGCTGCCACAGGGCTTCGTGGGCGTCGGCCGGCAGGCCGTACAGGCGCAGGGTGGCCAGCGCCTCGCGCTGGCGCGCGCGCAGTTCGCGGTCGGCGCTGTGCGGTTCGCCGCCCAGCACGCGCAGCGTGATCCGGTACAGGTCTTCCAGCAGCTTGGCCTTCCAGGCGTTCCACACCTTGGGGCTGGTGCCGCGGATGTCGGCCACGGTGAGCAGGTAGAGGGCGCTCAGGTGGCGCTCGTCCTTGACCAGGCTGGCGAAGGCCTGGATCACGTCCGGGTCGGACAGGTCCTGCTTCTGCGCCACCGTCGACATGCTCAGGTGCTGTTCGACCAGGAACACCACCAGTTCGGTGTCCTCGGCGGACAAGCCATGATTGCGGCAGAAGTCGGCCGCATCGTGCTTGCCGAGTTCGGAATGGTCGCCGCCGCGGCCCTTGGCGATGTCGTGGAACAGGGCGGCCACGTAGAGCAGCCAGCGGTCGCGGAAGTTCGCGATCAGCTGGCTGCAGAACGGGTATTCGTGCGCGTGCTCGGGCATCGTGAAGCGGCGCAGGTTGCGCACCACCATCATGATGTGCTGGTCCACCGTGTACACGTGGAACAGGTCGTGCTGCATCTGGCCAATGATGCTGCGGAAAGCCGGCAGGTAGCGGCCCAGGATGCCCATGTCGTTCATGCGCCGCAGCGCGTGCACCAGGCCGCTCGGGGCCTGCAGCACGCGCAGGAATTGCGCCTTGTTGTGCGGGTCGGCGCGGAAGGCGTCGTCGATGCAGTTGCGTGCGTGCCAGAGCGCGCGCATGGTGCGCGCCGTCATGCCCTTCAGGTCGGGGCGCTCGGTCATCGCCACGAAGACGCCGAGCACGGCCTCCGGATGGCGCTCGAAGGTGTCGGGCTGGGCGATGTCGATGAAGCCGTTGACTTCGTTGAAATGGGCATTCACCGGCACCGGCGCGGCCGGGTGCGGGAACAGCTGGGCCTCGATGTTCTGCAACATGATGGTGTTGAGCTGGGTGACGGTCTTGGCCGCCCAGTAGTAGCGCTGCATCAGCAGTTCGCTGGCGCGCCGTCCTTTCGCGTTCTCCAGGCCGAAGGTCTTGGCAATCGGGGTCTGGACGTCGAACACCAGCCGGTCCTCGCGGCGCCGGGTCTGCAGGTGCAGGCGCACCCGGATGTCCTTGAACGCGTATTCCTTTTCCATCAGCTGGCGCGCCTCGGCGCGGGTGATCAGCTTGGCGCGCGCCATCTGGCTCCAGGACTCGGCCAGGCCGGCCGCCTTGGCCACCCACATGATCACCTGCAGGTCGCGCAGCGCGCCCGGGCTTTCCTTGACGTTGGGCTCGAGGGCGAAGGCGGTGTACTCGTACTTGGCGTGGCGTAGCCGCATCTCGGCGGTCTTGGCCTGGAAAAACGCTTGCGGATCGAGGGCCTCGCGGTGGCGCCGGCGCAATTGCTCGAACAGCCCGGCAGCGCCCGCCACCAGGCGCGCTTCCAGCAGGCTGGTCTGCACCGTGATGTCGGCGCGCGACTCGACCAGGCATTCGTCCACGGTGCGGATGCTGTGGCCCACCTCCAGGCCCAGGTCCCAGAACAGCTGCACCAGGGCTTCCAGGCGCGCCTGGGTAAGGGCATCGGCCGGCTGGCCGAGCAGGACCAGCAGGTCGACGTCGGAGTAGGGGAAGAGTTCGCCGCGCCCGTAGCCGCCCACGCCCACCAGGGCCGTATTCGGCGGCAGGCCGGCCGCGTTCCAGGCATCGGTCAGCACCCCGTCCACGCAGGTGCGCAGGCCGCGCAGCAGCTTTTCGGGCTTGCCGTCGTGGTGGAAGGCCTCGATCAGGGCCTCGCGCTCGGCCTTCAGGCGCGGGCGCAATGCGCTGCGCGCGCTGTCGAGGAGCGCAGGCTGGCCCATGGCGTTCAGGCGGCGATGGCGGCCTGCTGGTTCAGCAGCGGCAGCACGATCGCTGGCGGCGGCGGGCTGCCGGCCGACATGGTCAGAACCTCGACCCCGGTCTCGGTGACCAGGACCGTATGCTCCCACTGGGCCGACAGGCTGCGGTCCTTGGTCTTGATGGTCCAGCCGTCCGGCATTTCGCGGATCTCGCGGCGCCCGGCGTTGATCATCGGCTCGATGGTGAAGATCATGCCCGGCACCAGTTCCTCGCCGGTGCCCGGGCGTCCATAGTGCAGCACCTGCGGCTCCTCGTGGAACACGCGGCCGACGCCGTGGCCGCAGAACTCGCGCACCACGCTGTAGCCGTGCTTCTCGGCATGCTGCTGGATCGCGTGGCCGATGTCGCCCAGGCGGTTGCCCGGCTTGACCTGGGCGATGCCCAGCCACATGCATTCGAAGGTGACCTCGGACAGGCGGCGCGCCAGGATCGAGGGTTCGCCGACCAGGAACATGCGGCTGTTGTCGCCGTGAAAACCTTCCTTGGTGATCGGGGTGATGTCGATGTTCAGCGCGTCGCCGCTCTTGAGCACCCGCGCGCCCGGGATGCCGTGGCAGATGACGTCGTTCAGCGAGGCGCACAGCGAACCGGGGAAGGGCGGATAGCCGGGCGGGGCGTAGTTCAGCGTGGCCGGCACCGTGCCCTGCACCTGGACCATGTACTCGTGCGCCAGGCGGTCGAGTTCCCCGGTGGTGACGCCGGGCTTGATGAAGGGCGTGATGTAGTCGAGCACTTCGGAGCCGAGGCGGCAGGCGACGCGCATGCCTTCGATTTCTTCCGGGGTCTTGGGGATGGAGGCCATGTTCTGTTCCTGCGAATGTAAGTTATTGCGCCATTATAAGTGATGGAGGCTTGCCGTAGGGTGGGCGGCTTGTGGGTTGGTCCACCGGACTAACCCACCCCACGCGGTGATAGATAGCAGCAAGATCATCCGGCACGGGAGCGGAGCCTGTAACGATCACCGCGTGGGCGGGAGACCCGCCCACCCTACAGAACCCTTGAAACATAGTTCAAATCCCGCTAGAATCTCGGGTTGCTCGTATTCGTATCGAGCAATGTTGTAAAAATCACTTTTAATGAAATCGCGAACGCCGCCGCCAAAGGGTGCCTGATCGGTGACTGGCTGCGTTCAAGACCCAACCCTGGAGAATTACATGTCCGTTACTATGCGCGAAATGCTGGAAGCCGGTATCCACTTCGGCCACCAGACCCGTTTCTGGAACCCGAAGATGGCACCGTTCATCTTTGGTCATCGCAACAAGATCCACATCATCAACCTGGAAAAGACCATGGCGATGTACCAGGATGCGATGAAGACCATCAAGCAGATCTCGGCCAACCGCGGCACCATCCTGATGGTCGGCACCAAGCGCCAGGCCCGCGACATCATCGCCGCCGAAGCGCAGCGCGCCGGCGTGCCTTACGTCGACCAGCGCTGGCTGGGCGGCATGCTGACCAACTTCAAGACCATCAAGACCTCGATCAAGCGCCTGAAGGACATGGAAGCCCTGGTCGAGTCGGGTGAAGTCGAGAAGCTGTCGAAGAAAGAAGCGCTGATGTTCTCGCGCGAAATGGTCAAGCTGCAGAAGTCGATCGGCGGCATCAAGGAGCTGGGCGGCGTGCCGGACGCGATCTTCGTCGTCGACGTCGGCTACCACAAGGGCGCCATCACCGAAGCCGGCAAGCTGGGCATCCCGGTCATCGGCGTGGTCGATACCAACCACTCGCCGGAAGGCGTCACCCACGTGATCCCGGGTAACGACGACTCGTCGAAGGCAATCACCCTGTACGCACGCGGCGTCGCCGATGCGATCCTGGAAGGCCGCGCCAACGCCACCAACGAAGTCGTCGAGATGGTCAAGGCCGCTGGCGACGACTTCGTCGAAGTGTCCGAGCAGGCATAATGCAGGGCAGGTGAGACCTGCCTGAGTAGCGAAGGGGCGCCGAGCCATAGCACGAGCGCCCCTTTTTTTAAGCACGACGCTTAGCAATAAATTATCGTCCGGATGTCCGTGGGACATGCGGGCCTCTACATCAAATATTTGGGAGAATTCAACATGGCAGCTATTACCGCAGCGATGGTTGGTGAACTGCGCGCGAAGACCGACGCGCCGATGATGGAATGCAAGAAGGCACTGACCGAAGCCGAAGGCGACATGGCACGTGCCGAAGAGATCCTGCGCGTCAAGCTGGGCGGCAAGGCATCGAAGGCCGCATCGCGCATCACCGCCGAAGGCGTGGTCGCCGCCTACATCGCCGGCAACGTCGGCGCGCTGGTGGAAATCAACAGCGAAACCGATTTCGTTGCCAAGAACGACGACTTCCTGGCCATGGCCAACCTGGCAGCCAAGCTGGTCGCTGAAAACAACCCGGCCGACGTCGCCGCCCTGGCAGCCCTGCCGCACGACGGCAAGACCTTCGACGACGTGCGTACGGCACTGATCGGCAAAATCGGCGAGAATATGACCGTTCGCCGCTTCCAGCGCTTCGAAACCACCGCCAAGCTGGCTTCCTACCTGCACGGCGCCCGCATCGGTGTCATGGTCGAGTTCGAGGGCGACGACCAGGTCGGCAAGGACGTGGCGATGCACATCGCTGCCATGAAGCCGGTCTCCCTGTCGGCAGAGCAGGTGCCTGCTGAACTGATCGAGAAAGAGCGTTCGGTTGCTCAGCTGAAAGCCCAGGAAGACGCCGACAAGGCCGTCGCCGAAGGCAAGCAGCCGCAGTCGGCCGAGATCGTCGCCAAGCGTATCGACGGTTCGGTGCAGAAGTACCTGAAGGAAGTGTCGCTGCTGAACCAGGCATTCGTGAAGAACGACAAGCAGTCGATCGAGCAGATGCTGAAGGCCTCGAACGCCAGCGTGAAGGCATTCACGATGTACGTCGTCGGCGAAGGCATCGAGAAGAAGGTGGACGACTTCGCAGCAGAAGTCGCAGCCCAGATGGCTGCCAACAAGCAGTAATCAAACAAAGCGGGCCGTAAGGCCCGTTTTTGTAGGGTGCTGCCGCATGCGTCGGTAGGTGCGCGCGGCAGTCCCGGACAGCCATCTGTCGTTGCAGATGAGAGCGCCGGCAGGTCGCCAGCGCTCGGACCCGAATTCGAAACACAACTTAGGAGCCGCTTCATCATGACAAAACCAGCCTACCAACGAGTCCTCCTCAAACTGTCTGGCGAAGCGCTGATGGGTGACGACCAGTTCGGCATCAACCGCGCCACCATCGACCGCATGGTTGCCGACGTGGCGGAAGTGGCGAAGCTGGGCGTGCAGGTGGCGGTCGTGATCGGCGGCGGCAACATCTTCCGCGGCGTCGCCCCGGGCGCCCAGGGCATGGACCGCGCCACCGCCGACTACATGGGCATGCTCGCCACCGTCATGAACGCCCTGGCCCTGGCCGATTCGATGCGCCACGTGGGCATCACCGCGCGCGTGATGTCGGCCATCAGCATCGAGCAGGTGGTCGAGCCCTACGTGCGCCCGAAGGCCCTGCAGTACCTGGAAGAGGGCAAGGTCGTCGTGTTCGCCGCCGGCACCGGCAACCCCTTCTTCACCACCGATACCGCCGCCGCCCTGCGCGGCGCCGAGATCTCGGCCGAGATCGTGCTCAAGGCCACCAAGGTCGACGGCGTCTACACCGCCGATCCGAAGAAGGACCCGAGCGCCACCCGCTACAATTCGATCTCCTTCGACGAAGCGATCGCCAAGAACCTGCAGGTGATGGACGCCACCGCGTTCGCGCTGTGCCGTGACCAGAAGCTGCCGATCAAGGTGTTTTCCATCGTCAAGCCCGGCGCCATGAAAGCCGTGATCATGGGCGAAGACGAAGGTACACTGGTACACGTTTGAATTTTGTTTTAAAAAACCAAGAATAGGAGTGCAGCATGTCCCTCGCTGACGTCAAAAAGAATGCCCAGGACCGCATGGCCAAGTCCATCGAGACCCTGCGGGCCAACCTGGCCAAGGTCCGTACCGGCCGCGCCCACGCCGGCATCCTCGATTCCGTGATGGTCGAGTACTACGGTTCGCCGGTGCCGCTGTCGCAGGTCGCCAACCTGACCCTGATCGACGCCCGCACCATCGGCGTGGCGCCTTTCGAAAAGAAGATGGCAAACACCATCGAAAAGGCGATCCGCGACTCCGACCTGGGCCTGAACCCGTCGTCGCAGGGCGACACCATCCGCGTGCCGACCCCGCCGCTGACCGAAGAGCGCCGCAAGGAAATGGTCAAGCTGACCAAGTCGGAAGGCGAGGACGCCAAGATCGCCGTGCGTAACATCCGCCGCGACGCCAACGAGGCCGTCAAGAAGATGGTCAAGGACAAGACCGCGTCGGAAGACGACGAGCGCCGCTCGAGCGACGAGATCCAGAAGCTGACCGACAAGTTCGTCGCCGAGATCGACAAGCTGCTGGCCGAAAAAGAAAAAGACATCATGACCGTGTAAGATCCGGCGCGGGGTGCATGTGCCCCGCCCACGCGGACCGGTCCCGGCATGCCTGCCGCGGCCGGTCCGACTCCCTTTAAGACCGGCTGCCGTCGCATCCGCCGCCGATGCGACGGCAGCCCTGCTGGAAACAATGATGTTCAAAAGTTCGACCACTGCCATACCCGAAGCGCTTCGCGTGCCGCGCCATATCGCCATCATCATGGATGGCAATGGGCGCTGGGCCACCAAGCGCCTGCTGCCGCGCGTGGCTGGCCACGTCAAGGGCGTGGAAGCGGTGCGCGGCGTCGTCGAGGCCTGCGTGGAACGCGGCGTCGAATACCTGACGCTGTTCGCCTTTTCGTCGGAAAACTGGCGCCGTCCGGCCGAGGAAGTCTCGCTGCTGATGCGCCTGTTCGTCACCGCCCTCGAGCGCGAAGTGGCGAAGATGCATGCCAATAACATCCGCCTCAAGGTCGTGGGCGACCTGAGCCGCTTCGACCCCAAGCTGCAGGAAATGATCGTCGCCGCCGAGCGCCGCACGGCCAACAATACCCGCCTCACGGTCAGCGTGTGCGCCAACTACGGCGGCCGTTGGGATATCATGCAGGCAACAAGCAAGATGGTGGCGGCCAACCCGGGCGTCAGCGAGTTCACCGAGGAGATGCTGGCGCCGCACCTGGCGATGGCCTATGCCCCCGAGCCCGACCTGTTCATCCGTACCGGGGGCGAGGAGCGCATTTCGAACTTCCTGCTGTGGCAGCTGGCTTACTCGGAACTGTACTTCACCAGGACCTTCTGGCCCGATTTTTCCAAGGCCGCGCTGGACGAGGCGATCGTCTCCTTCCAGCAGCGCGAACGGCGTTTCGGCCAGACCGGCGACCAGGTGGCGCACCAGGCCAAGGCTTGAGCACCGACCGACAGACCAAACCAGACGACGCATGCTGAAAACCCGGATCCTCACCGCGCTCGCACTGCTGGCAGTCCTGCTGCCGGTCCTGTACTTCAACAACTACTGGGCGTTCGCGGTGGTCGCGTCCTGCTTCTTCGGCGCCGCGATCTGGGAAACCTTCCGGCTGTTCAATCCGGAGACCGGCAAGGCGGCACTGATCGCCGCCTTCTGGACCGCGGCCTTCGTGTACGCCTTCTTCATCGCACCCGGCACCGATCCGAGCTTCTGGTTCGCCATCAGCGTACTGCTCTGGACGCTGCGTTTCGCCCCTGCGCTCAAGCTCGGCCTGCCGCCCTTGAACAGCACGGCCAACACCTTCCTCAGCCTGGTCTATGCGATCGCCGTGGTCGGCTGCTTTGCCGCCATCGTCACGCTGTATGCCTATTCTCCGCTGTACCTGCTGTCGGTGATGGCCATTGTCTGGGCTGCCGACATCTTCGCCTACTTCTCGGGCAAGGCCTTCGGCAAGCGCAAGCTGGCGCCTTCGATTTCCCCGGGCAAGTCCTGGGAAGGCGCGATCGGCGGCGGCATCGCCGTGCTGGTGCTGGCCACCCTCAGCATCGTGCTGGGCGGCGAAGCCATGGCCCAGACCTTCGCCGCGCGCGTGCAGGCCAGCCTCGGCTGGGCCGCGCTGTACGCGGTGCTCATCCTCGTGGTCGCGGCCAGCGTGGTCGGCGACCTGTTCGAATCCCAGCTCAAGCGCCGCGCCGGCTTCAAGGACAGCAGCCAGATGCTGCCCGGCCACGGCGGGGTGCTCGACCGTGTCGACGCGCTCGTCCCGGTCCTGCCACTGGCGGCCCTGATCGGCGCCTGGCTCTAGAAGGATCCTGAAGGAATCATCATGCAACGCATTACCATCCTGGGCGCCACCGGTTCGATCGGCGCCTCGACGCTCGACGTGCTCGCGCGCCATCCGGACCGTTATACGGTCCATGCCCTGAGCGCCCACGGCCGCGTCGAGGAACTGGCCGAAGCCTGCCGCCGCGTCAGGCCGGCGCGCGCGGTGGTCGGCAGTCCGGAAGCGGCGGCGCGCCTGGCGCAACTGCTCGACGGGCTCGCCATCCAGGTCGACCATGGCGAAGCCGCCCTGTGCGAGATTGCTGCCAGCCCCGATACCGATACCGTGATGGCCGCCATCGTCGGCGCCGCCGGCCTGGCGCCCACGCTGGCAGCGGCGCGCGCCGGCAAGAAGGTCCTGCTGGCGAACAAGGAAGCCCTGGTGATGTCGGGCCAGCTGTTCATGGACGCGGTACGCGAGCACCAGGCGACCCTGCTGCCGATCGACAGCGAACACAATGCGATCTTCCAGTCGCTGCCGGCCGGCTATGGACGCAACCCGCAGGCGGCCGGCGTGGCCAGGATCCTGCTCACCGCCTCCGGCGGTCCTTTCCTGCAGCGCGCCGTCGAGACCCTGGAAGCGGTCACGCCGGACGAGGCCTGCAAGCACCCGAACTGGGTCATGGGACGCAAGATCTCGGTCGACTCGGCCACCATGATGAACAAGGGCCTGGAAGTGATCGAGGCCCACTGGCTGTTCGGCGCCCCGCCCGAACTGATCGAGGTGGTGATCCATCCGCAGAGCGTGATCCACTCGATGGTGTCGTACACCGACGGTTCGGTGCTGGCCCAGCTGGGCAACCCGGACATGCGTACCCCGATCGCGCACGCGCTGGCCTATCCGGAGCGGATCGACTCGGGCGTGTCCCAGCTCGACCTCACCAGCATGGGCGCGCTGCAGTTCTACAAGCCCGATTTCGAGCGCTTCCCCTGCCTGGCCCTGGCCTTCGATGCCCTGCGCGCGGGCGGCACCGCACCGAGCCTCCTGAACGCCGCCAACGAGGTGGCGGTGCAGGCCTTCCTCGAGCGCGAGATTGGTTTCCGCGACATCGACCGCGTGATCGCGGGGGTGATGGACGCGGTGCCGCACGGCCCGGCCTCCTCGATCGGGGCAGTGCTGGAGCAGGACGCGCGCGCCCGCGCCGCGGCGCGCGGCGCGATCGGCCGCCTGCGCGGATAAGCCATGGGACTGCTGTATACCGTGCTGGCCTTCGCGCTGGCCCTCGGTCCCCTGATCGTCCTGCACGAACTGGGCCACTACCTGGTGGCGCGCGCCTGCGGCGTGAAGGTGCTGCGCTTCTCGATCGGCATGGGACGCGTGGTCTGGTCGCGCCGCTTCGGCCGTGACGGAACCGAATGGGCCATATCGGCGCTGCCGCTGGGCGGCTACGTCAAGATGCTCGACAGCCGCGATCCGGAAACGGCGCCGAAGGACGAATCCGAGCTGCACCGCGAGTTCACGCGCCAGAGCGTGTGGCGCCGCATCGCCATCGTCGGCGCCGGCCCGCTCGCCAACTTCCTGGTCGCGATCGCCCTGCTGGCCGTGCTTTTCATGCACGGCGTCGAGGAACCGGCCGCGCGCCTGCGCGCCGCGCCCCAGGGCTCGGCGGCGCAGCTGGCCGGCGTGCGCGGCGGCGACACGGTGGTGGCGGTGAACGGCAATCCGGTCCAGTCCTGGTCCGAGTTGCGCTGGCAGATCGTGCATGCGGCGGTCGACAAGGAGGCGGCGCGCCTCGAGCTGCGTGCCCAGGGCGGCGGCAGTTATGCGGCGGTGATCCCGGCCGAGCGCATTGCGGCGCTCGACGTCGAAGGCGACGTCGCCAAGGCCCTCGGCCTGGACCTGTGGCGCGCGCGTGCGCGCATCGAGCGGGTGCTGCCGGGTGGGGCAGGGGAGCGCGCCGGCCTGCGCCCGGGCGACCTGGTGCTGCGCGCCGATGGCCGTGCGGTCGAGGATGGCCAGGCCTTCAGCGAAGCGATGCACACGTCCGCCGGACGCAGCGTGCAGCTGGAAGTCGAGCGCGCCGGACGGGTCGTGGCACTGGCCGTGACCCCCGAACGCGACCAGGCCAGCGGGCGCGGCATGGCAAAAGTGCTGCTGGCGCAGCCGGTCGAGATGGTGACGGTACGATCCGGCCCGTTCGAGGCGCTGGCCAAGGGCCTGGAGCGCACCTGGGACACCAGCGCGCTGACGATCAAGATGATCGGCAAGATGATCACCGGCGAGGCGTCATGGAAGAATGTCACCGGTCCGATCACGATTGCCGACTACGCGGGACAGACGGCGCGCGTGGGCCTGGCTACCTATTTGCAGTTCATTGCATTTATTAGTATTAGCTTAGGAGTCATGAATTTGTTACCAATTCCGGTTCTGGATGGTGGGCATTTACTGTATTATTCGCTGGAAGTTTTGACCGGGCGCCCCCTGCCTGCGCGCGTTGGAGAGCTGGCGCAGCGCTTCGGGGTCGGCCTGCTGTTCATGCTGATGGCGCTCGCCGTCTTCAATGACCTGGTTCGCTTGCTCTGAGCGCTTGCCCAAGCAGGGCGCGCAGCAAGCCGGAACGCCAGCTAAAAACAATATGCAACGATGTCCAATGACTGACCCACAGATCCAGCCAATGAATTCACAAACGAACCGTTTCGCCCTGCCGTTCATCCGCCGCAGCATGATTGGCGCAGCCGTCCTGGCTCTGTGCGCCGGCAATGCGCTTGCCGTCAACCCGTTCGTGGTGAAGGACATCCGGGTCGAAGGCATCCAGCGGACGGAAGCGGGCACCGTGTTCAGCTACCTGCCGGTGCGCGTGGGCGAGACCTTCGACGACGCCAAGGCCACCACCGCGATCAAGGCCCTGTTCGCGACCGGCTTCTTCAAGGACATCCGCCTGGAAGAGGAAAACGGCGTGCTGGTGGTGCTGGTCGAGGAGCGTCCCGCGATCTCCTCGGTGGACTTCACCGGCACCAAGGAATTCGAGAAGGACATGCTGGTCAAGGCCCTGCGCGAGATCGGCGTGGGCGAGACCCGCATCTTCGACAAGGCGGCGGTGGACCGCGCCGAGCAGGAGCTCAAGCGCCAGTACCTGTCGCACGGCCTGTACGGCGTGAAGATCACCACCACCGTCACCCCGATCGAGCGTAACCGCGTGACGGTCATGTTCAACGTCGACGAAGGCGACATCGCCAAGATCCGCCAGATCTCGTTCGTGGGCAACAAGGCCTTCTCCGACAAGCAGCTGCTCGAACTGCTGCAGCTGTCGAAGTCGGGCTGGCTCACCTGGTACTCGAAGGCCGACCAGTATTCCAAGCAGAAGCTGACCGGCGACCTGGAGACCATCAAGTCCTGGTACCTGAACCACGGCTACCTGGAAGCCAATGTCGAATCGACCCAGGTCTCGATCACGCCGGACAAGCGCGACATCTACCTGACCATCAACATCACCGAGGGCGAGCAGTACACCGTCTCGAGCGTCAAGCTGGAAGGCGAGATGTTCGGCCGCGAGGAAGAGCTGCGCAGCCTGATCCTGCTCCAGCCGGGCAAGACCTATTCGGGCGAGGCCCAGGAAGCGACCAACAAGCTGATCGCCAACCGCCTCGGCACCTTCGGCTACGCCTTCGCCAACGTCACCGCCAACCCGGAAATCAACCGCGAGAAGCGCGAAGCCGCGTTCACCTTCTTCATCGACCCGGGCAAGCGCGCCTACGTGCGCCACATGAACATCTCGGGCAATACCGTGACGCGCGACGAGGTCATTCGCCGCGAGTTCCGCCAGTTCGAAAGCTCGTGGTACGACGCCAACCGCGTCAAGCTGTCGCGCGACCGTGTCGACCGCCTCGGCTACTTCAAGGACGTCAAGATCGACACCCCGGAGGCCCCTGGCGGCACCGACCAGGTCGACGTCAACATGGTGGTGGAAGAAAAGCCGACCGGTAACTTCATGATCGGCGGCGCCTTCTCGCAGTCGGAGAAGTTCACCTTCACCGCGTCGATCTCGCAGGCCAACTTCGCCGGCAGCGGCAACACGGTCGCGCTGGAGCTCAACACCAGCAAGTACAACCGCACGATCGCGTTCTCGCACACCAATCCGTACTTCACCGACGACGGCATCTCGCGCTCGTTCCAGCTGTTCCTGCGCACCATGAACCCGCCGGCGGTCAACCAGGGCCTGTACACGGTGCGCCAGACCGGCGGCACCCTGAACTTCGGCGTGCCTTTCTCGGAATCCGACACCGTCTACTTCGGCGCCGGCCTGGAACGCACGCAGATCGAGACCGACTTCACGTCGCCGCAGCTGTACAAGAGCTTCGTGGCGAACAACGGCGGCCCGGCGGACGGTATCGGCAAGGCGGACACCTTCGCGATCCCGCTGACCGCTGCCTGGGGCCGCGACACCCGTGACAGCGCCGTGACCCCGACCCGCGGCCGCTACCAGCGCGCCAACCTGGAAATCGATGCGCTGGGCGATTCGAAGTACTACCGCCTGGTGTACGAACACCAGTGGTGGCGTCCGCTCACGCGCTGGATGACGCTGGCGCTGCGCGGCGAATTCGACTACGGCAAGGGCATCGGCGGCAGCGCCTACCCGGTCTTCAAGAACTTCTACGCCGGCGGCATCGGTTCGGTGCGCGGCTACGAGAGCTCGACCCTGGGCGTGGTCGATCCGACCTACTACGACGCCATCGGCGGCTCCAAGCGCGTGATCGCCAACGCCGAACTGCAGTTCCCGTTCCCGGGCAGCGGCACCGACCGCAGCCTGCGCTGGTTCACCTTCGTGGACGGCGGCCAGGTCTACCAGGAGAATGAGAAGATCCGTCTCGACCGGATGCGCTATTCGGCGGGTATCGGCCTGTCGTGGATTTCGCCGGTCGGTCCGCTCAAGTTGAGTTATGCTAAGCCTTTGAACGCCCTGCCGGGCGACCGCCTGGAGCGCTTCCAGTTCCAGATGGGTACCGGCTTCTGACGGCGAGAACGGGGCCGCGCGCGCGGCCCACCTGATTGCGGAGAGAGATGTTGAAAATGCTGATAGCCACCTTGCCCGGCGTACTGCCACGGGCGCTGCTGCTGGCCGCGCTGTGCGCGGCGCCGCTGGCACAGGCGCAGGCCCAGACGGGGTCGGGCCGGATCGGCTTCGTGGCCACCGAGCGCCTGATGACCGAATCGAAGATGGCGAAAACGGCCGACGCGCGCATCCAGGCCGAGTTCTCCAAGCGCCAGAAGGTGGTCGAGGAAACCGTCACCAGGCTCAAGCAGATGTCGGAGAAGTTCGATGGCGAGGCGGCCGGCCTGAGCGACGTCGAGCGCACCCGCCGCGCGCGCGAGCTGCTGAACATGGACAAGGACGTGCAGCGCATGCAGCGCGAGTTCCAGGAAGACCTCATGCAGCGCAAGAACGAAGAGCGCGCCGCGATCGCGACGCGTGCCTACAAGATCATCGAGCAGGTTGCCGAACAGGAGAAGCTGGACGCCGTGCTGGCGGAGGCCGCATGGTCAAGCCCGCGCATCGACATCACGGACAAGATCCTGAAGCTGCTCGACAAGTAACGCGTAAAGAAGCACCACATTGACTGACACCCTACATTCCAACATGGGCATTCGACTCGGGGACCTGGTCGAGCGCTTCGGCGGACAGCTGGTGGGCGACCCTGCGATCACCGTCGCGGCCATCGCGCCGCTCGACAGCGCGGGACCAGCGCACATCAGCTTCCTCAGCAACAGCAAGCTGCGCGCCCTGGCCGCGCAAAGCGGCGCCGCGGCGCTGATCCTGTCGCCACTGGACGACCCGACCGTCAGCGCCACCTACGAAGGTGCGCGCATCCTGACCACCAACCCGTACGCCTACTTCGCCCGCGCCGCGCAATATTTCGTTTCGCTTGCCGAGACCCCGCCCGCGCCCGGTATTCACCCGAGCGCGGTGGTGTCGCCGCAGGCGGTGGTCGATCCGACCGCACACGTGGGGCCCCTGGTGACGATCGAGGCGGGCGCCGTGGTCGGCGCGCATGCCGTGATCGACGCCGGCTGCTACATCGGGCCTGAAGCGCGCATTGGGGCCGGCACCCGCCTGTTCGCCAACGTGACTTTCCACGCGCGCTGCAGTATCGGCGCGCGCGGCATCATCCATTCCGGCGCCGTGATCGGCACCGACGGTTTCGGCTTCGCGGTCGAGGGCGGCAAGTACATCAAGATCCCGCAGACCGGCGCGGTGGTGATCGGCGACGACGTCGACATCGGCGCGAATACCTGCATCGACCGCGGCGCGCTGGCCGATACCGTGATCGAGGACGGCGTCAAGCTCGACAACCAGATCCAGATCGGCCACAACTGCCAGATCGGCGCCCACACCGCGATGGCGGGCTGCGTCGGCGTGGCCGGCAGCGCCAAGATCGGCAAGGGCTGCACCTTCGGTGGCGCCGCCATGGTGCTGGGCCACCTGGAGATCGCGGACAACGTCCATATCTCCTCGGGCAGCATGGTGTCGCGCTCGGTGCTGGAACCGGGCCAGTACACCGGCTTCTACCCGCTGGCCAAGAACGCCGAGTGGGAACGCAGCGCCGCCATCGTGCGCAACCTGGCCTCGATGCGCGAGAAGATCCGCACGCTTGAAAAAACAATCAAAACACTGACAGAACAAAAATGAATACCGACGTCCAGAGCAGCGCCAAGACCACCCTCGACATCAACGCGATCAAGGAATACCTGCCGCACCGCTATCCGCTGCTGCTAGTGGACCGCGTGCTCGACGTCGAAGTCGGCAAGCGCATCACCGCGATCAAGAACGTTACCGTCAACGAGGAATTCTTCAACGGGCACTTCCCGCACAAGCCGGTGATGCCGGGCGTCCTGATGATCGAGGCGATGGCGCAGACCGCCGCGATCCTGTCCTTCATGACCATGAACGTCAAGCCGGACGAGAACTCGGTGGTGTACTTCGTGGGCATCGACAATGCGCGCTTCAAGCGTCCGGTGGAACCGGGCGACCAGCTCAAGATGGACGTCGAGATCCTGCGCGTCTCGCGCGGCATCTGGAAATACAAGGCCGTGGCCAGCGTGGACGGCAAGGTCGCGGTCGAGGGTGAACTGATGTGCACCATCCGCGCCAACGACGCTGCCGCCACCCCCGCGGGGCAGTAAGATGAACAGGATTCACCCGAGCGCGATCGTCGACCCGAAGGCGGAGCTGGACAGCTCGGTCGAGGTCGGCCCGTATTCGATCATCGGCCCCGATGTGCGCATCGGCGCCGGCACCGTGGTCGGCCCGCACGTGGTCATCGAGGGCCACACGACGGTCGGCAGGGATAACAAGTTCTTCCAGTTCTGCTCGATCGGCGCCGCGCCCCAGGACAAGAAATGGCAGGGCGAGCCGACCCGCCTGGAGATCGGCGACGGCAACACGATCCGCGAGTTCGTCACCATGAACCTGGGCACGGCCCAGGACGAAGGCGTGACCCGCCTGGGCGACGATAACTGGATCTCGGCCTATGTGCACCTGGCGCACGACTGCCAGGTGGGCAGCCATACGATCTTCTCGAACAACGCGCAGCTTGCCGGCCATGTGCATGTGGGCGACCACGCGATCCTGTCCGGCTATGCCGGCGTGCACCAGTTCTGCAAGATCGGCGCCCATGCCTTCATCGGCATGTACACCAGCCTGACCCAGGACGTGCCGCCCTTCGTGCTGGTCTCAGGCAACCCGGCCGGCCAGCGCGGCATCAATATCGAAGGCTTGAAGCGGCGCGGCTTCACGCGCGAGCGCATCGACGGCATCCGCGCCGCCTACAAGCTGCTGTACCGCTCCGGCCTGACGCTCGAGGAAGCCAAGGCCGCGCTGCTGGAGCAGGAAAGCCAGCACGCGGGCGCGGCGCAAGACATCCGCGCCATGCGCGAGTTCCTGGGCCTGGCAAGCCGTGGCATCGTCCGCTGAGTTCACGGCCCGCGGCATGTCACTTGCGATGGTGGCAGGCGAGGTGTCCGGCGACATGCTGGCCGCGCGCCTGATGGCCGGACTGCGTCCGCACCTGCCGGACGTGCGCTTCCATGGCATCGGCGGCCCGCGCATGATCGAGCAGGGCATGCAATCCGACGTTCCGATCGAGACGCTTACCGTGCGCGGCCTGTTCGAGATCATTCCCCGCTACCGCGAGATCAAGGGCATCCAGAACCGCCTGCGCGACCGCTTGCTCGCGGAGCGTCCGGCGGCCTTCATCGGCGCCGACTACCCGGGCTTCAACCTGGGCCTGGAAGAGCAGCTGCGCGCCGGCGGCATTCCCACCGTGCATTTCGTGAGCCCGCAGATCTGGGCCTGGCGCGGCGGGCGTATCAAGAAGATCAAGCGTGCCGTGTCGCACATGCTGGTGATCTTTCCTTTCGAAGAAGCGATCTACCGTGCGGCCGGGGTGCCGGTGACCTATATCGGGCACCCGCTGGCCGAAATGATCCCGCTGGCGCCGGACGTGGCGGCGGCGCGCGCGGCGCTCGGCATCGCCCCCGGCGCGCGCGTGGTCACCCTGATGCCGGGCAGCCGCATGGGCGAGCTGAAATACCTGGCTGAGCCGTTTGTCGCGGCCGCGCGCCTGCTGGCGCAGCGCGATCCCGGCCTGACCTTCATCGCGCCGATGGCGGGCGAGCGCCAGCGCGCCTACTACACCGAGATCGTGCACAAGGCCGGCCTGGGCGAGGTGCCGGTGCGCCTGGTAGACGGCGGATCGCACGCAGCGATCGCGGCCGCCGACGCGGTGCTGGTGGCCTCCGGCACCGCAACGCTCGAGGTGGCGCTGTTCAAGAAGCCGATGGTGATCGCCTACAAGGTCATGCGCGCGTCGTGGGAAATCATGCGCCACATGGGCTACCAGCCCTGGATCGGGCTGCCGAACATCCTGGCGCGCGAATTCCTCGTGCCGGAGTATCTTCAGCATGCCGCCACGCCGCAGGCGCTGGCCGATGCCGTCTGGCGCCAGCTGGACGACCCGGCCGGGAAGGAAGCGCTGGCGCGCCGCTTCCTCGACATGCACCACAGCCTGCTGCGCAATAGCGCCGAGGCGAGCGCGGACGCCGTGCTGCGCGTGATTGGAAAACGCAAATGAGCAAGACTGCCAGAAAACCGAAGGTGAATTTCTATCCGGGCCTGCCGCCGCGGCTGCGCCCCTTCACCGACGCCGACATCGTGTGCGGCGTGGACGAAGCCGGCCGCGGCCCGCTGGCCGGGCCGGTATTCGCCGCCGCCGTGATTCTCGATCCGAAGCGCCCGATCGAGGGCCTGCGCGACTCCAAGAAGCTGAGCGAGGCGCGGCGCGACGCGCTGGCGCCGCAGATCAGGGAATGCGCGCTGGCCTGGGCCATCGCCGAGTGCTCCTGCGAAGAAATCGACTCGCTGAACATCCTGCATGCGACCATGCTGGCCATGCGGCGCGCGGTGGAGGCGCTGTCCACGCTGCCGACCATCGCCCTGATCGACGGCAACCGCTGCCCGCCGATGGAGATCAAGGCCCACGCGGTGGTCGAGGGCGACGACAAGGTGCACGCGATCTCGGCGGCCTCGATCCTGGCCAAGACCGCGCGCGACGCCGCGCTGGTGCGCCTGCATGCCGCGTACCCGCAGTACTGCTTCGACCAGCACAAGGGCTATGGGACGGCGCTGCACCTGGAGCGCCTGCGCCTGCATGGACCGTCGCCGGTGCACCGCCGCTCGTTCGGGCCGGTGCGTGAGCTGCTGCAGGCCGACCTGTTTGCCGCATGAAGGCCGCCGCATGAAATCGATCACTTCGCGCGACAACGCGTTCTATAAAGAACTCAAGGCGCTCGCCACCAGTTCGCAGGCGCGCAGGAAGAGCGGTCTGAGCCTGCTTGACGGCGTGCACCTGTGCCAGAGCTGGCTCGAGCTGCGCGGCGCGCCCGTCCACTGCGTGGTGTCGGAAGCGGCGCTCGCCAATCCGGAAGTGGCGGCGATCGCGGCCGGCGCCGAAGCGGCGGGCGCCCCGGCCAGCGTGCTGCCCGACGCGCTGTTCGGCGCCATCAGCCAGGTGGAGCATGGCGTGCATGTGGTGTTCCTGGTGGCCTCGCCGGTGCCCGACAAGGCGCCGGGCCTGGTCGAATCGAGCGTGCTGCTCGACGGCGTGCAGGACCCGGGCAACGTCGGCTCGATCCTGCGCAGCGCCGCGGCGAGCGGCATCCGCCAGGTGTACTGCAGCCCGGGCACGGCCTTCTGCTGGTCACCCAAGGTGCTGCGCGCGGCAATGGGCGCCCATTTCGTGCTCGACATCTTCGAGAACATCGAGCTGGCGCCGCTGGTGCGCTCAGCGGGCATTCCGGTTCTCGCCACCAGCGGCTATGCCGCCGAACGGCTGTACGCGCTCGACCTGCGGCGCCCCGTGGCCTGGGTGCTCGGACATGAAGGGCAGGGCGTGTCGCAGGAGCTGCTGGCGCTGGCCACGCACCGCGTCGCGGTGCCGCATGCGGGCAAGGTGGAGTCGCTCAACGTGGCCGCCTGCGCCGCCGTGTGCTTCTTCGAGCAGCTGCGGCAGCTGCAGGCATAGACGCGCACTCGGCCTTCGGGTTAAGCTGGCGCGAGCTCGCGTCGAGATGCTGAAATGGAGTAGAGATGGACATCGCGCATTTGCACTTCCTGGTGGCGGAAGCCGACACGGCCCAGCGCCGGTCGCTGGTGGAGCTGCTCGGCCAGATGGGCGCGAGCCGCGTCACCGACGTCCCGGACGGGCACCTGGCGCTGCAGCGCCTCGAAGGCGGCTTCGCGCCGCGCATCGATGTCGCGATCGTCGACCTGGCCCTGCCGGGAATGGATGGCCTGGAACTGATGCGCCACCTCGGCACCCAGCGCATCGACGTGCGCCTGATCGTCACCGGCGCCCAGCCGGCCGGGCTGCTGTTCTCGGTGGAGACGCTGGCCCAGGCCTACGGCATCGACCTGCTGGGCACGATCGGCAAGCCGGTGACGGCGGCGAAGATCAAGCCGCTGCTGGACAACTACACGCCGCTGGCGCGCAGTCCGGAGCGTCCGGCCGGGCCGCGTTCGACCTTCCAGGAAATCGGCATCGGCCTGCAGAAGCGCCAGTTCGAACCCTTCTTCCAGCCCAAGATCGAACTGGCCACCGGCCAGGTGAAGGGCCTGGAAGCCTTCGCGCGCTGGCGCCATCCGGAACACGGGGTGCTGGGCCCGGCCTCCTTTATCGACGCGCTGGAGCAGAACAACCGGGTCGATTTCCTCGACTGGAGCATGATCGAGATGTCGGCCGAACGCTGCCGCTGGTTCCAGGACCAGGGCATCCCGGTGCCGATCTCGATCAACCTCGCGCCCGAGACGCTGGCGCATCCGGCCTTCATCCGCCAGATCACGGCCTGCATCGGGCGCCACCGCATCCTGCCCGAATACCTGACCTTCGAGATGCCGGAATCCTCGGTGCTCAACAGCGACCCGGCCTTCATCGAGCGCCTGGTGCGCTTGCGGATGATGGGCTTCGGCCTGGCGATCGACGACTACGGCACCGGGCGCTCGAACCTGCAGCTGCTGGCGCGCATTCCGTTCAGCGAACTGAAGATCGACCGCAGCTTCGTCGATGGCGCCTCCAAGCGCCGTCCGCTGGGCACGGTGCTGCGCTCCTGCCTCGGCCTGGCGCACAGCCTGGACCGCATGTCGGTCGCGGTCGGGGTGGAGACGCGCCAGGACTGGGACTTCCTGCAAAACCTCGGCTGCACCTACGCCCAGGGCTATCACATCGCCAACCCGATGGAGGCGGCCGCCTTCCCCGGCTGGCTCGAAGACTGGCGGCATTTCTTCTAGTTGGGGTCAGAGTCGGATTGTTTGACAACTTTCGGAAGTTGCCTTGAAATTGGACTCTGACCCCGCCGGGTTTCCTTTCTTCGCTGCGTCGGATAATTGGGGTCGGAGTCGAATTAATCGGAAATCTTGATAAGTTTCCCGATAATTCGACTCTGACCCCATTAATATTCCCGACGGTCAGGCTTGATTTCCTGGAGGATGGTGGTGGCGATTTCTTCGATCGACTTGGTGGTCGAGGACAGCCAGCGGATCCCTTCGCGCCGCATCATTGCTTCCGCTTCGTTCACTTCATAGCGGCAATTTTCGATCGAGGCGTACTTGCTGCCGGCGCGGCGTTCGTTCCGGATCTGCGACAGGCGCTCGGGCGTGATGGTCAGGCCGAACAGCTTGGCCTTGAAGGGCGGCAGCGAGGAGGGCAGACGGCCGCGCTCGAAGTCGTCCGGGATCAAGGGATAGTTGGCCGCCTTCAGCCCGTACTGCATGGCCAGGTACAGGCTGGTCGGGGTCTTGCCCGAGCGCGACACGCCGACCAGGATCACATCCGCCTCGGCCAGGTTCTTGTGCGATTGCCCGTCGTCGTGGGCCAGCGAGAAGTTGATCGCCTCGATGCGGTTCTTGTACTCCTCGGTGTCGACCGCATTGTGGATGCGCCCGATCGTATGGGTGGACTTCACGCCCAGTTCCAGCTCGAGCGGCGCGACGAAGGTCTGGAACAGGTCCATGTGCATGCCGCGCGCGGCCCGGATGATGCTGGACAGGTCGTGCTTGACCAGCGTCGAGAACACGATCGGCCGCTGGCCGTCGCGCTCGAAGCTGTCGTTGATGCGGCGCGCCGCTTCGTGCGCCTTCTCGATCGAGTCGATGAAGGGCAGGCGGATCTGGCGAAAGCGCATCTCGAACTGGCTCAGCACCGCGTGCCCGAAGGTCTCCGCCGTGATGCCGGTGCCGTCCGAGACGAAGAAGACGGTGCGCAAGGGAGGGGTGGTCGGAACGGTCGTTTCTGCGGTCATGGTATCCAATGCTGGGCTCGCGTGACAAAGTTGCAGCGGTCTTGCGGGCTCACGGGGTAGAATGCTGGGCAACGGATCTGCATTGTGCGGCACGACGGCCAGAATAACAAGAAGACCCCGTCCGGTTCTGCATGGTGAGCTGTAAAGGTTTCTATCATCAAGTAAGGGTGTTTTACCATGACTAACCTGTCTGTAGCAGCATTGAAGGAGCCAGAGCAACAAGCGTCACGCGTCTACGTCGCCTCGTTCGAGAACCTGCGCATGACCGACGTCGAGTCGGTCGGCGGCAAGAACGCGTCGCTGGGCGAGATGATCTCGCAGCTGGCCGGCGCCGGCGTGCGGGTGCCGGGCGGCTTTGCCACCACGGCCGACGCCTTCCGCGACTTCCTCGAATACAGCGCCGACGGCGGCCAAGGGGGAGCAAATTCGCTGGCCCAGCGCATCGCCACCCGCCTCGAGGGCCTGGACGTGGACGACGTGCGCTCGCTGGCCGCGGCCGGCGCCGAGATCCGCCAGTGGATCGTCGATACGCCGTTCCAGCCGCGCCTGGAGCAGGAAATCCGCGCCTTCTACGAGCGCCTGGTGGCCGACTCCGATACCGAAGTCTCGTTCGCCGTGCGTTCCTCGGCCACCGCCGAAGACCTGCCCGACGCCTCGTTCGCGGGCCAGCAGGAAACCTTCCTGAACGTGGTCGGCATCGACAACGTGCTGGAAGCCATGAAGCACGTCTTCGCCTCGCTCTACAACGACCGCGCGATCTCCTACCGCGTACACAAAGGCTTTACCCACGCCGAAGTGGCGCTGTCGGCCGGCGTGCAGCGCATGGTGCGTTCCGACACCGGCGCGGCCGGCGTGATGTTTACCATCGATACCGAATCGGGCTTCAAGGACGTGGTCTTCGTCACCTCGAGCTACGGCCTGGGCGAGACGGTGGTGCAGGGCGCCGTCAACCCGGACGAGTTCTACGTCCACAAGCCGATGCTGGCACAGGGCAAGCTGCCGGTCATCCGCCGCAACATCGGCTCCAAGCTGATCAAGATGGAGTTCACCAACGAGGCCAAGGCCGGCCGCTCGGTGCGCACCGTCGACGTGCCGATCGAGATGCGCAACCGCTATTCGCTGAGCGACGCCGAAGTGGTCGAGCTGGCCAAGTACGCCGTCATCATCGAGAATCACTATGGCCGCCCGATGGACATCGAGTGGGGCAAGGACGGCCGCGACGGCAAGCTCTACATCCTGCAGGCGCGTCCGGAAACCGTGAAGTCGCAGCAGAAGGCCACCGACGCCCAGCAACGCTTCAGCCTGAAGGGCACCGGCACCGTATTGACCTCGGGCCGCGCCATCGGCCAGAAGATCGGCGCCGGTCCGGTGCGCGTGATCCACGATCCGAGCGAGATGGAACGCGTGCAGCCGGGCGACGTGCTGGTGGCCGACATGACCGACCCGAACTGGGAACCGGTCATGAAGCGCGCCTCGGCGATTGTCACCAACCGCGGCGGGCGTACCTGCCACGCGGCGATCATCGCGCGCGAGCTGGGTGTGCCGGCCGTGGTTGGCTGCGGCGACGCGACCGATACCCTGAAGGACGGCACCTTCGTCACGGTTTCCTGCGCCGAGGGCGACGAGGGCAAGATCTATGACGGCCTGCTGGAAACCGAAGTCACCGAAGTGGCGCGCGGCGAACTGCCGCCGATCCCGACCAAGATCATGCTCAATGTCGGCAACCCGCAGCTAGCCTTCGACTTCCAGTCGGTGCCGAACGGCGGCGTCGGGCTGGCGCGCCTCGAGTTCATCATCAACAACAACATCGGCGTGCACCCGAAGGCCATCCTCGAGTACCCGAACATCGACAACGACCTGAAGAAGGCGGTGGAATCGGTGGCACGCGGGCATGCCTCGCCGCGCGCCTTCTACGTGGACAAGCTGGCCGAGGGCGTGGCCACCATCGCCGCGGCCTTCTGGCCCAAGCCGGTAATCGTGCGCCTGTCCGACTTCAAGTCGAACGAGTACAAGAAGCTGATCGGCGGCTCGCGCTACGAGCCGGACGAAGAGAACCCGATGCTGGGCTTCCGCGGTGCCGCGCGCTACCTGGCCGAGGACTTCGCCGAGAGCTTCGAGATGGAATGCATGGCCATGAAGCGCGTGCGCGAAGACATGGGCCTGACCAACGTCGAGCTGATGATCCCCTTCGTGCGCACCCTGGGCCAGGCGGAAAAGGTCATCGAGCTGCTGGCCAAGTACGGCCTGAAGCGCGGTGAAAATGGCCTGCGCGTCATCATGATGTGCGAAGTGCCCTCCAACGCGATCCTGGCCGAGCAGTTCCTGCAGTACTTCGACGGCTTCTCGATCGGCTCGAACGACCTGACCCAGCTGACCCTGGGCCTGGACCGCGACTCCGGCATGGAGCTGCTGGCCAAGGACTTCGACGAGCGCGACCCGGCCGTGAAAGCCATGCTGAGCCTTGCCATCAAGGCTTGCCGCGCCCAGGGCAAGTACATCGGCATCTGCGGCCAGGGGCCGTCCGACAATCCCGACTTCGCCGAGTGGTTGGTGGACGAGGGCATCGAGTCGATGTCGCTCAACCCCGACTCGGTGATCGAGACCTGGCAGAAACTGGCAGCGCGCTAGCAGCGTTCCGGGGCCAGGCCCTGACACGAAAGCCCGCCGTCGCGAGACGGCGGGCTTTTTTTGTGCCCGCTTCATTCTGCCCTGAGAGAATTGATGTAAGTCAAAGATTTGCAAGCGCATGCCCGCTTACACTCGTTCACGCGCGCTGGTTTTGATCCTGCGCATCACGAAAAGGTGCAAGCATGCGGATACAGTTTCTTGGCGGTACAGGGACGGTGACGGGATCGAAATACCTGCTCACCACGGAACACGCCAGGATCCTGGTCGACTGCGGGCTGTTCCAGGGCTACAAGCAGCTCCGCCTGCGCAACTGGGCCGGCCTGCCCTTCGATCCCGCCGGCCTCGATGCGGTCGTGCTGACCCATGCCCACCTCGACCACAGCGGCTACCTGCCGCTGCTGGTCAAGTCCGGCTTCAGGGGAAAGATCCTGTGCAGCGAGGCGACCTACGACCTATGCAAGATCCTGTTGCCGGATAGCGGACACCTGCAGGAGGAAGACGCTGCCGCCGCCAACCGCCACGGCTACAGCGAGCACCGGCTGGCCATGCCGCTGTACACCGAGGAGGACGCGCGCGTGGCGCTGCGCCAGTTCGTGACCGTCGGCTTCGACCGGCGCGTCGAGGTGGCGCCGGGACTGGGCGCGGTATTCAGCCGCGCCGGCCATATCCTGGGCGCGGCCATCGTCGCGCTCGACGACGGTCACCGCCGCATCACCTTTTCGGGCGACCTCGGACGCGCCAACGATCCGGTCATGGTGGCGCCGGCGCCGCTGGCGCCGACCGACTACCTGGTGGTCGAATCCACCTATGGCAACCGGGTGCACGATACAGCCGATCCGCTGCTGGCGATGGCGAGCGTGATCCGCGACACGGCCGCGCGCGGGGGCGTCGTGGTCATTCCCGCGTTCGCGGTGGGGCGCGCCCAGGGGCTGATGTACGCGATGTACCAGATGAAGGCCAGCGGCGCCATCCCGGCCTACCTGCCGGTGTTCCTCGACAGCCCGATGGCGCGCGACGCCACGGCCATCTACGGCAAGCACCGGGCCGACCATCGCCTCGACCCGGCGGCCTGCCAGGCCATGTGCCAAGCCGCCACCATCATCAACACTGTCGAGGAATCGAAGCAGCTCGACGCCAGGAATGCGCCGAAGGTGATCATCTCGGCCAGCGGCATGGCGACCGGCGGACGGGTGCTGCACCACCTGAAAGCCTTCGCCGGAGACCCCCGCAACACCATCCTGTTCGCCGGCTTCCAGGCCGGCGGCACGCGCGGCGCGGCGCTGATCGACGGCGCCGACGAGATCCGCATCCATGGCCAGCAGGTGAGGGTGCGCGCACAGGTGGCCCATGTCGACAACCTGTCGGCGCACGCGGACAGCAACGAACTGATGGGCTGGATGTCGGCGCTGGGCCGGGCGCCGCGCCGCACCTTCATCACCCACGGCGAGCCGGCCGCCTCGGAAGCCCTGCGCGCCAGGATCAAGCATGAGCTGGGATGGGACTGCCTGGTGCCCGAGCACCTGCAGACGGTTGCCCTGTGAAGCCAGGCACCGTGGGCGCTGCCTGCCTTCCCGGACCGCTACACACGAACGTTCAGACACGGAGGTGACATGAAATATGCATTCAAGGGCAAGGCGGTACTGGTCAGTGGCGCCGCATCGGGCATCGGCGAGGCGAGCGCCAGGCTGCTCGCGGCCAACGGATTGCCGGTACTGGTGTCCGACCTGCAGGCCGAACCGCTGGCACGCCTGGTGGCGGCGATCGAGGCCGAGGGCGGGCGCGCGCTCGCCCATGTTGGCGACGTGGCCGATCCGGCCGCTGCCGCCGCCGCCGTGCGCGCCGCCGAGCAGGCTTTCGGCGGCCTGTCGTATGCGGTCAACAACGCCGGCATTGGCGGACGCCTGCTGCCGGCCGGCGACCTGCCGGCAGAGGACTGGCAGCGCGTCATCGACATCAACCTCGGCGGCGTGGCCCACGCGCTGCGGGTCCAGATTCCGGCCATCCTCGCCGCCGGGGGCGGCGCGATCGTCAACATGTCCTCGATCCTCGGCCTGGTGGGCAACCCGATGGCGCCGGCCTACGTAGCGGCCAAGCATGGCGTGACCGGCCTGACCCGGTCGGCGGCGCTGGCCTATGCCGCCCAGGGCATCCGGATCAACTCCCTGCACCCGGGCTACGTCGAAACGCCGATCCTGGGCGCGCTCGAGGCCGGACAGCGCGCCGCCCTGGCCGGCCTGCATCCGCTGGGGCGCATCGGCCGCCCCGAAGAGATCGCGCACGCGGTCGCCTTCCTGCTGTCGGACGCGGCCAGCTTCATTACCGGGGCCGCGCTGGCCGCGGATGGCGGATATACCGCACAATGAACCCCGCACGCACGTTTTTAACGGAGCCATCGGATGGATAGCAAGCCCCGCATCGCCATCGTCACCGGTGGCGGCGACGCCCCTGGCCTGAACGCCGTGATCCGCGCCGTCGTGCTCGCCTCGGCGCGGCTGGGCTGGGAATGCTACGGCATCCGCGACGGCTTCAACGGGCTGCTGGCGCCGCACACCTGCATCGGCGAGCCGGTGCTGCGGCTACTGCCGGAGGCGGTACATGGCATCGGCCATCTTGGCGGCACCATGCTTGGCAGCACCAACCGCGGCAACCCGCTGCGCTATCCGGTTGCGGCCGAAGGTGGTGGCGTGTGCGAACAGGACCGCAGCGACGAGCTGCTTGCCCTGTTCCGGCAGCGTGGCCTCACGGCCCTGGTGATGGTGGGCGGCGACAGTTCGATGGAGATCGCGGCCTGCCTGCACCGCAAGGGACTGCCGGTGGTGGGCGTGCCCAAGACCATCGACAACGACCTGGACGGCACCATCCAGACCTTCGGCTTCGATACCGCGGTCGGCTTTGCCACCGAGTGCATCGACCGCCTGCACACCACCGCCGACAGCCAGCATCGCGTGATGGTGGTCGAGGTCATGGGACGCTACGCCGGCTGGATCGCGCTGCATGCCGGCATGGCCGGCGGCGCCCATGTGATCCTGCTGCCGGAGATTCCTTTCGACATCGCTGCCGTGGCCGGCGCCATCGCCGCGCGCGAGGCCGCCGGGCATGGCCACACCATCGTCGTGGTGGCCGAGGGCGCGCAGCCCAGCGGCGCGCAACGCGTGCTGCTGGCGGACGCCGCGGCCGGGCATGCCGAGCGCCTGGGCGGCATTGGCGCGCGCCTGGAAGTGGCGCTGGCCCGTGCCAGCGGCAAGGACTGCCGCAGCGTCGTGCTGGGCCACCTGCTGCGCGGCGGCAGTCCGTCCGCCTTCGACCGCGTGGTGGCGGCGCGCTTCGGCGCGGCCGCCGTGCGCGCACTGGCCGCGGGGGAGTCGGGCGTGATGGTGGCGCTGGGTGCGCCGGACATCGGCACGGTGCCGCTGGAGCAGGTGGCGGGGCACAGCAGGCGGGTGCCGGTCGATGGCGAGACGGTGCGCGCCGCGCGCGAGCTGGGGATCTGCTTCGGCGACGCTGGCGCCGCCTGAACCGGAGGCGCCTAGCGCAGGCCGAGCGCCTCCAGCAGCGCAGGATCCTGGCGGTAGATGTCCTGCGCGAACAGGGCCAGGCCGTGGCGGTCGACCAGCGCCGTGGCATAGAACAGCACCACCGGTACCGGCCGCGGCAGCGTCACCGTGCGCATCGGGCCGGGCTGCATCGCCTGGGCCACGGCGGCTTCGTCCCAGCGGCGCGCGTCGGCCAGCACGAACTGCGCCAGCGCGGCCGGATGCGCGACCCGGATGCATCCGTGGCTCAGGTCGCGGCGGCTGCGCGCGAACAGCTCCTTCGACGACGTCGAGTGCAGGTAGATGTTCATCGGATTAGGCATCGCGAACTTGACTTCGCCCAGCACGTTGCGCGGGCCCGGCCGCTGCCGCACCCGGACCGCGCCGCTGCGCAGGCCCGCGAGCGCGTCCGGCAGCGCCAGTTCCCGTACCTTGCCGTCGGCCCCGACCAGCTCCATGTCGTTCTGGCGCAGGTAGGCCGGGTTCCCGGCCAGCTTCGGAACGATCTCGCCAGCCTGGATGCTGGGCGGCACGTTCCAGTAGGGGTTGAATTCGAGGTAGCGCATCTTGCCGATGAACAGCGGGGTCGGAGTGCGCGCGGCGGTACCGACGATCACCGGCATTTCCAGTACCGGTGCGCCGGGCGCGGCGTCCGGATCGAAGGCCCACAGGCGATAGGTAGGCACGTTGACGGCGATGACCCTGCCACGCGGCAGCGGCGGCAGCCAGCGCAGGCGTTCCAGGGTCAGCGCCAGCTGCGCCGCGCGCCGTGCCGGCGGCACCGCCAGCGCGGCCAGGGTGGCCGGCCCCGGTACGCCGTCCTGCGCCAAGCCATGGCGCGCCTGGAAGCGGCGCACCGCGCCGGCCAGGGCGGCGCCGTCAGCGTCCGTGCAGGGCGCGCCGGTTGCCCCATCCAGGTCGCCCAGCAGGCGCAGGCGCGCGCACAGCAGGCCGGCCCCTGCGTAGGCCTCGCCGGGCCGGAGCGCGGTGCCGGGCGGCGGCAGGGCCGCCCAGTCCGGCGCAGCCGCGGACAGCGCGCGGTAGTGGGCCAGCATCTCCCTGGTGCGCCCGTACAGGGCGATGGCGGGGGCGGCCGATTCGACCGCCCCGTCCAGGTTGCCCTCGGCCAGCGCCTGGCGCAGCTGCGCGACGGGATCGAAGGCGCCGACGGCGAGGCCGCCGGGACGGTAGCGCGAAGGCGCACGTCCGTAGTGCAGCTCGCCCAGGTAGCGCAGCATGGCGGTGCTGATGTCGCGGTCGAGCGCGGCCAGGGCGACAGGGTCCCGGGTCGTGTCGAGCCGGTGCGCCAGCCCCTCCAGGCCGTAGGGAGCCGGGTCGAGGCCATGCTCATCGGCCTTGCCCAGCAGGCGCAAGGCAAGGCGCGCCCGTTGCGGTCCGTCTGCCAGCCAGAGCAGCGCAGGACCGGTCGCATACAGGCGCGCGCTGAGCTGGCGTGCATCGATGGCGGCGTCCGCGCCGGCGCGCGTATCGGGCACTGGCGCCGGTGGCTGCACGGCGCCAGCCGCGCATGCGTGGATCACGGACAACAGGATGGCGCCAGCCCAGAGGCGGGCGCGGGAGGTCTTGCGGGCGTGCTGCTTGACGATCATGGTTGCCGGAATATCTGGTAGGGAGGCCGCGGCGCGGGCCCGGTCTCGATGGCCAAACCATACGGGCCTTCCATATCGAGCGTCATTGACCCAGATCAAAATTACCAGGATCGGAGGCGTGCGCCGATGGCCTTCCCGGCGCTGTCCGCGCCGCGCCGATCGTCGCAATCGACGCGGTTCCGTCCATTCGCCTTGGCCGCATACAGGGCGCCGTCGGCCCGGTCGAGGAGGGTGTTCGCGGCATCCGGGCATTGCGCCGGCGCGATGCAGGCGACGCCGATACTGAGTGAAAGCAGCCCGCCAGGCGCGGCGCGGTGGGCCAGGCCGCGGCGCTGCAGGTCGGCGCGGATCGTCTCGGCGACCACGGCGGCGCCCGCCAGGTCAGTGGCGGGCAGGAGGACTACGAACTCTTCGCCGCCGAAGCGGCCGGCTACATCGCGCGGCCGGCAGGCGCCGCGCTGGACGGTCCGCGCCACCTCGATCAAGGTGGCGTCACCGGCCAGGTGGCCGTAACTGTCGTTGTATTTCTTGAAATGGTCGACGTCGATCATCAAGGCGGCGAGCATGCCGCCATCGCGCCGCGCCTGAGCGATCTCGCGCTCGAGCGCGGCCTCGACATAGCGCCGGTTGAACAGGCCGGTGAGAGGATCGTTTTGCGACTGCGTCAGCAAGGACGCATTCAGGCTTTCGAGCGTCGTCTTGGCCGTGATCAGCTCCTGCTCCAGCCCGTCGCGCTCGTGCATCTGGCGTACCAGGTAGACTCCCATGGCGCCCAGGCAGGCCGCCAGCGCGAACAGTGCCGTGCCAGCCGCCAGCACCGACTCGCGCCATGGGGCCAGCACATGATCCTTCGACCGCGCAACGGCTAGCAGGACCGGGTAGTCGCCGGCCTGGCCCACCGCATGGATCAGGTCCTGGCGGCGTGACGAGGTCTCGACCAGCCCGCCTTCCGGCAGGCTGGCGGCCAGTTCGGAAAACAGGGGCGTGGCGCCCAGCCTGGCGCCGATGTCGCTTCGGCTGAAGGGAATCGCCAGCAGCTGGGTACCGTCCTTCAGCGCCAGGATGAGCTTTCCGCCGGGTCGCAGCGCGATCTTTTCGTAGATCCGGCGGAAGAAATCGACCTTGATGGTTGCCAGCACGACGCCAGAGAAGCGCCCATCCGCATCCTGCAGCCGGCGCGAGACCGGAATGACCCAGGCCCCGCTGGTACGGCCGATGATGGGGGCGCCGATGTGCACGCCGCGGTCGGGGAAGTCACGGTGGTGCTGGAAGTAGGCGCGGTCGGCGTTGTTGCGTCCGTTATAGGAACGGCCGGCCGAGTTGACGATCCATTTGCCTGCGCGATCGTAAATGAACAAGCCCTGCATGGCGGGCAGTTCGGCCAGGTGATCCATCATCAGCGCATACAGGGCGTCCTTGTCCGACGCCGCCAACCCATCCTGCTCGACCCGGTTCACCATGCCGACCAGGACGGTATCGACCATCTTGAATGCGGAACTGGCCTGGTCGGCCAGGGCATGCGTGAGATTGACCGTCGAGATTTCGGCGCCCGACAGCTGCAGGCGGCGCAACTGCCAGCTGTTCCAGCCGTAGGTGACCAGCAAGGCCAGGACCGCGACGGCCAGGATGCCGAACGCACCGGCCCGGATGTTGCGGCGCCTGGTGGCCAGCTGCGAGCCGAGCAGGCCGCTGCCGCCTGCGGGCGCGTCGGATGCGCCCGGCGTGCTGCCCGCCTCAGCGCTTCCATGCATCGAGCAGCTCCTTCAGGGCGGCGGCAAAGGCCTGGCTGGCTGCCTGGCAAGGCCGTGTCGCCGCTAGTGCGCCGGTGGACGCGCCCCCGGGTCCGTCACCGGCCGCGCCCGCGCATGCGCCCAGCTGCGCCAGGAAGGCGTCGCGACAGGCCAGGGCGCTGGAGAGCGCCTGCCGGCAGCGCTCGGGTTTGGCGCTGTTCAGGTCCAGCCATTCGTTGAAGGTCTGGATGCCGTTCGGGATCCCGGCCCGGCAGCACCGCTGCTCATCGCCGGCAGCCGTCAGCCCGGCATGCCAGGCGCGCTGCTCGACCAATGCTTTCAGCAGCAGCGTGTCGTCGCGGTCGAGCGGGACGCAGCTCGCCACCGAGGGCGGCAGGCGCCAGCTGGCCAGCCACGGCGCCACCGCCGGCGCGGGCATCGGGCGTGCAATGCCGTAGCCCTGCGCCAGCATGCATCCGAGCTGGACCAGCATGACGGCGTGTTCTTCCGTTTCGACGCCCTCGGCCACCACTTCGCGCTTGAAGGCCGCGGCCATGCCGAGCACGCCTTCGAGAATGGCCAGGTCGTCGGGATCCTGCAGCATGTCGCGCACGAAGCCCTGGTCGATCTTGATGCGCCGGGCCGGCAGCTGCTTCAGGTAGCGCAGCGACGAGTAACCCGTGCCGAAGTCGTCCAGGGCAAAACCGATCCCGATCTCGGCGCATTGCCGGATCAGGTTGGACACATGCCCCATGTCGTCCAGCGCGCTGCTCTCCAGCACTTCGAGCTTGATGCGGCGCGGGCTCACCCGCGGATGGGCGGCGAGCAGCCCGCGCACGTGCTGGACCAGATCCTTGCGGCGCAGCTGGGCGCCGCTCATGTTGACGCTGATCGCGATGTCCAGGCCGTCGTCGAGCCAGCGCTCGTGCTGGCGGAAGGCTTCGGCCAGGATCCAGTTCTCCAGGACCAGCATGAGCGGATGGCCCTCGAGGGTCGGCAGGAAGCTGCCCGGGGCCAGGCAGCCGCGCGTCGGGTGGTTCCAGCGCACCAGCGCTTCCACCGAATTGAGCTGGCCGGTCTTCAGGTGCACGATCGGCTGGTAGTGCAGGGTGAATTCCTGGCCGGCGATGGCGCGCTCGAGCGCGTCGATTTCCTCGGCGCGTTCGATCATCACGCGGTAGCCCTGGGTATCGAAGGTGAAGAAGCGGTTCTTGCCTCCCATCTTGGCGTCGAACATGGCCTGGTCCGCCTGCCGGATCAACTGGTCGGCATCGACATCCTCGCTTTGCGGATAGAAGGCCAGGCCGGCGCTGGCGCTCACGCACACGGGCGCGCCGCCGAGGTTCACCGGCTCGGCGATCGCGCGCAGGAGGCGCGCCACCATGGGCTGGCATGCCGCCAGCGAATCGACGCCGTCGAACACGGCGACGAACTCGTCGCCGCCGAGGCGGCAGACGGTATCGCGGTCGCGCACCACCTCCTGGATCCGGCGCGCCAGGGTGACCAGCAGCTCGTCGCCGCATTCGTGGCCGTGGAGTTCGTTGATCCTCTTGAAGTCGTCCAGGTCGAGCGAGGCGACGCCGACGCCGGCGCCGGCGCCGTTTCTGCGCGCCCGCCCCATGGCCTGCTGCAGGCGGTCGGCCAGCAGCCGGCGGTTGGCCAGGCCGGTGAGCGGATCGTAGTGCGCGATGTGCTCGAGATGCTCGGCCTGCCGCTTCTGGCGCGTGATGTCGGCGAACACCCCGACATGGTGCGACAGCTGTCCGTCCTCGTCGCGGATGGCGGTGATGGTGAGACGCTCGACGTAGAGCTCACCGGACTTGCGGCGGTTCCAGACTTCGCCGCTCCAGCTGCCAGCCTGCGCGATCCGTCGCCACATGTCGGCATAGAACTCCTTGCCCTGCCGGCCCGAACTGAGCAGGCTTGGATTCTTGCCGAGCACCTCGGCGCGCGCGTAGCCGGTGATCGCTTCGAAGGCCTGGTTGACGTCGACGATACGGCCATCGGCCGAGGTCACCACGATGCCTTCGCCCGCGCTGGCGAACACGCCCGCCGCGAGCCGACCCTGCTCGCACGCGCGTTTGCGCTCGGTGACATCGAACAGGGTCCCGACCGTCCCCGTGACGACGCCATGGACGTCACGCCGGGCGCGCGCAAACACGTCGACCCAGCGCACCTGTCCGTCGGCGCGCAGATAACGGACTTCATGGCGGCAGCAGTCGCGCTGCCCGAGCAGGAGCTGGTCCAGCTGGTCCTGCTCTGTTGCCCGGTCGTCGGGGTGGACATAGGCGAGACAGGAATCACCGAGCGCCGTGGCCACGCTACAGCTGGTGAGTGCTTCCCAGGCACGGTTCAGGAAAGTCCAGCGGCCCGCGCGGTCGGTCTGGAACACGACCTGCCTGAGTTCATCCAGAATGGATGTGGCGTTGCTTTCCTGTGTGAGCGCGCTATCGGGGGCAGGGTGTGCGGCAAGAAGAGCGCAGTCGTGGCGCAAGAACGTATCGAGAGGCATGCAGGGTGTTCGCACGGGCGGGCGGTTCCAATGGCGCGACGCACGCCGCTGGATTCGCCGTTGGCGCGGGGAGTGAACGGATGAAAGGCGCCATGCTATTCGGAAGTTGACGCAAAGAAATTGATGCAGATCAAGAAATAGGGACATTCGACACGATTCAGCTCCGCCGTCGGAACGATGGCCAAGCCATGGCGCCGCGGCGTTGTCCCTGGCAAGGCCCCGCGTCCGCCGGCGCGGGGCAGCACCCGTTCAGGAGTGTTTGGAGGCCTTCACGTGGCCCCTGGCATGCTGCGCCTTTGCCACCGCGTCTTTCTTACACGCGGACTTTTCCGCGCCCTTCATGGTATTGCAGTTGGCGAGCGCGGTTTTCTCATCGGCCCTGATCTGCTGCTTATCGGCCTTGACCTCGGCCTTGCTCGGCGCGCTCGCGTGGGCGGCGGCCAGGGGGTGCGTGCTGGCGGGTGCGGGGGCCTGGGGCGCCGCGAATGCGGCGGTCGAAGCCATCAGCAGCACGGCGCCGGCCAGCTTGAATGTCGATTTCATGATGATCTCCTGTCGTCAATCTGGTTCGAGCAAGTCGCTCCCGCACTCAACGCGTGCCGCGTGGCGCAGTTGACGGCCGGCGCCGGAGCCGGCACCCGTTTAAGCATCGCATAAGTGACGCCGCTGCCGGGTCGGTCGCGGTGTTTTCCTGCGCGCTTCATGCGGCTGCGATAAACGTCGGCCGGGAGCTTCCAATCCTGCCCAGGCCTGCTACACTGGTACTGACAACTTCCTGGCAGAAAGCACGCAATCGGCACGCATACGCACATCGTTGAACCCTCGCCGCCTGTCGCAGGTCGCGGGGGTTTTTTACTTGTTTGAACCACTCGAGGAGAGAGCAGATGACTGACTGGATGGGCTGGCTGGTGGCCGCGGGCGTCCTCGTGATTGCCGAACTGTTCACCGGCACGTTTTACCTGTTGATGATTGCGATCGGCCTCGGTGCCGGTGCGCTGGCCGCGCTGACAGGCGCAAGCGGCCCGGTCCAGACCCTGGCCGCCGCCGCGGTTGGCCTGGCCGCGACCGCCGTCCTGCACCGCAGCCGCTTCGGCAAGCCGGCCAGGTCCGCACCGACCCGCGACCGCAACGTCAACCTCGACATCGGCCAGCGCGTCGCGGTGCCGGCGTGGCAGGATGGCCGTGCCCGCGTGATGTACCGTGGTGCCTTGTGGGACGTCGAGCTGGGGCCGGGTGCGCAGGCCGAAGCGGGCGACTACCGCATCGTCGAGGTGCTCGGCAACCGCCTGATCGTCGCCAATTCATAAGATCAGCTAATACTTGGAACTCATCTATAAGGGATGCTCATGGAACTCTCCTTCGGCACTGTGGCACTGGTCATCTTCATCATCGCGCTGGTATTCATCTTCAAGACCATCAACGTGGTGCCGCAGCAGCACGCCTGGGTGGTCGAGCGTCTCGGCAAGTTCCACGCCGTGCTGGCGCCCGGCCTGAACATCGTGGTGCCTTTCATCGACCGCATCGCCTACAAGCATAGCCTGAAGGAGATCCCGCTCGACGTGCCGCCCCAGGTCTGCATCACGCGCGACAATACCCAGCTGCAGGTGGACGGCATCCTGTACTACCAGGTGACCGACGCCATGCGCGCCTCGTACGGCTCGTCGAACTATGTGCAGGCCATCACCCAGCTGGCCCAGACCACGCTGCGTTCGGTGATCGGCAAGATGGAGCTCGACAAGACCTTCGAAGAGCGCGACCACATCAACACCACCATCGTCAACGCGATCGACGAGTCGGCCGCCAACTGGGGCGTGAAGGTGCTGCGCTACGAGATCAAGGACTTGACCCCGCCGGCCGAGATCCTGCATGCGATGCAGCGCCAGATCACCGCCGAGCGCGAAAAGCGCGCCCTGATCGCCGCCTCCGAAGGCCGGCGCCAGGAACAGATCAACATCGCCAGCGGCGAGCGCGAAGCCTCGATTGCGCGTTCCGAAGGCGAGCGCCAGGCCGCGATCAACCGCGCCCAGGGCGAGGCGAGCGCCATCGTCGCCCTGGCCGACGCCAGCGCCGCCGCGCTGCGCCAGGTCGGTGCCGCGATCCGCGAGCCGGGCGGCATGGATGCGGTCAACCTGCGCGTGGCCGAGCACTACGTGGACGCCTTCGGCAAGCTGGCCAAGACCAACAATTCGCTGATCGTTCCGGCCAACATGGGCGACATGTCGAGCGTGATCGCCAGCGCGATGCAGATCGTGAAGTCGCAGAAGTCCGACCTGCTGCCATGACGCCGTCCATGCGCGTGATCGTGATCACCGGCGCCTCGGACGGCATCGGCGCCGAGATGGCGCGCCAGCTGGCGGCGAACGAGGGTGCCGGCGTGGCGCTGGTGCTGGCCGCGCGCAACGCCGCCGGCCTCCAGGCCGTGGCCGGCGCCTGCGCGGCGCTGGGCGCGCAGACGCTCACGGTACCGACCGACGTCGGCGTGCAGATCCAGTGCCGGCGCCTGGTGGTCAGCGCCGTCGAGCGCTTCGGCCGCATCGACGTGCTGGTCAACAATGCGGGCCGCTCGGCCCACGCCCTGTTCGAGGAAGTCGAGGACCTGTCCTGGTACGAGGAGCTGATGCGGGTGAACCTGTGGGGCGCGATCTGGTGCACCCAGGCCGCGCTGCCGGCATTGAAGGCCTCGCGCGGCAGCATCGTGGCCGTGTCCTCGCTGGCCGGGCTGGTCGGGGTGCCGGGACGCACCGCCTACAGCGCCACCAAGTTCGCGATGGCCGGCTTCTTCGAGGCGCTGCGGGCTGAGCTGAAAGGCGATGGCGTGAGCGTGACCACCGCCTACCCAGGCGTGGTGGCGACGCGCATCCGCCACCGCGGCTTCAATGCGCACGGCGGGGAGCTGGGCGCGAGTTCGCTGAAGGCAGAGGGCGCGATGAGCGTGGAGGAATGCGCGCGCCTGGTCATCGCCGGCATGAACAAGCGCAAGCGCGAGGTCGTGATGACGGCCAAGGGCCGCATCGGGCGCTTCCTCAAGCTGGTCGCGCCCGGCCTGGTCGAGGACATGGCGCTGGCCGCCCTCGAGCACGACGCCAGGCCGCCACGGCGTAATTAAGCATCGCCAAAGCCTGGCGCCGCACGGGCGGCGTATAAGGTACTGGTCGATCACCAACCAGAGGAGACTGGCCAGATGAAAGCGTTCGTTCGTGCAAACAAGGGCTTCCTGCTGTTCCTGATGCTGTTCGGCGTCTTTCGCACCGCGGTGGCGGACTGGAACCCGATTCCCTCCGCCTCGATGCGTCCCAACCTGCTGGAAGGGGACGTGGTCTTCGTCAACCGCCTGGCCTATAACATCAAGCTACCGCTGACCGACGTGGTACTGGCGCGCACCGGCGAACCGCGGCGCGGCGACGTCGTGACCTTCGCCTCGCCGCTGGACGGCACGCGCCTGATCAAGCGCGTGCTGGCGCTGCCCGGCGACCGGGTCGAGATGCGCAACGAGCACCTGGTGATCAACGGTGTCGAATCGCAGTATGCGCTGGAGGAACTGGTGCGCGAATCCGGCCCCGAGGGCCCGACCCAGGCGCTGCGCCTGACCGAGGCCGTGGACGGACGCAGCCACCGCATCCAGGTACTGCCGCAGCGCCTGGTGGCGCGCGACTTCGGCCCGGTGACCGTGCCCCGCGACGCCTACCTGATGCTGGGCGATAACCGCGACAACAGCGCCGACTCGCGCTACATCGGCTTCGTGCCGCGCCACCTCCTGATCGGACGCGCCGAGCGCATCCTGGTGTCGGCCGACTACCAGGGCAACTGGATGCCGCGCACCGAGCGCTTCGGGTTGTCGCTGCGCTGATCCCGCTCCGGCCTCCAGCGCCGGAGGGAGTGCCGGAAAGTTTGCCGGAAAACCAGTACAATTGCGTCCCCCCGGACGCCTGCCCAGCAGTGCCCGACCATTTCACAAGGCACTGCCATGCACCGACTCCTCACCACCATCCTCGCCTGCCTCGGCATGATCGGGGCCCTCGCGATCGACACCTACCTGCCGTCGATGCCGGCGATCGGGAACGAATTCGCGGTAGGGCCCTTGGCGGTGCAGCAGACCCTCAGCGTGTTCCTGTTCACCTTCGCGCTGATGATGCTGTTCTACGGGACCCTGTCGGATTCCTTCGGACGGCGCCCGGTGATCCTGGCCGCGCTCTCGATGTACACCCTGTCCTCGATCGGCGCCGCGCTCGCGCCCACCTTCGGCTGGCTGCTGTTCTTCCGCGCGCTGCAGGGCCTGTCGGCCGGCGCCGGTTCGGTGATCGGCCAGGCCATCGTGCAGGACCGCTTCGCCGGCGCCCAGGCGCAGAAGATGATGTCGCACATCATGATGGTGTTCGGCCTGGCGCCCGCCATCGCGCCCGTGCTGGGCGGCTGGCTGCACGTGAGCTTCGGCTGGCGCTCGACCTTCGTGTTCCTGGCCCTGTTCGGGGCCGCCATGATCGTGCTGGTGACGCGCCTGCTGCCGGAAAGCCTGCCGCGCGAGAAGCGCCAGGCCTTCCACCCGGCGCCGATCGCGCGCAACTACCTGATGGTGCTGCGCAACCCGCAGTTCGTGATGCTGTCGCTGTCGCTCGGCCTGGTGTTCGGCGGCCTGTCGCTGTACATCGGCTCGGCCGCCAACTTCGTGATGGAGATCCTGGGCCTGCCGGAGACCGCCTTCGCCTGGATGTTCATCCCCCTTATCGGCGGCATGGTGATCGGTTCGGCCTGGGGCGGCAAGCGCGCCGCCAAGGCGCCGCCCGGCCGCCTGCTGTGGATCGGCTACGGCGTGATGGCCGCGGCCTCGGTGCTGAACGTCGGCTATAACGCGCTGTTCCCGGCCAGCGTGCCTTGGGCCGTGCTGCCGCTGGCCGTGTTCACCTTTGGCCTGGCGGTTGCCATGCCCGGCATCCAGCTGTCGGCGATGGGACTGTTCCCGCACAACCGCGGACTGGCCGCCTCGATGGTCGGCTTCATCCAGATGATGTCCTTCGCGCTCGTCTCCGGCCTGGTGGCGCCGCTGCTGTTCGGCAGCGCCTTCAAGCTCGCGCTGGGCGCCGGCATCGGCTGCGTGCTGAGCTTCCTGATGTGGCGCCTGAGCCTGCGCTTCGCCCGGCCGGCGCCCTGACCGGCCCGGTCAGCGGCGGTGCTGCTTCATTGCCGAGGCGACCTCGCGCTTGGCATCGCGGTCCTTCTCGGTGGCGCGCTTGTCGTGCTGCTTCTTGCCCTTGGCCAGGCCGATCTCGCATTTCACGCGCCCGCCCTTGAAGTGCAGGTTGAGCGGCACCAGCGTATAGCCGGAACGCTCGACCTTGCCGACCAGCTTGTCCAGCTCGTTACGGTGCAGCAGCAGCTTGCGCGTGCGCAGCGCCTCCGGGTGACTGAAGCTGGACGCGGTCGTCAGCGCGCTGATGTGGGCGCCGAACAGGAACAGTTCGCCGTTGCGCACGACCACATAGGCTTCCTTGATCTGGACCTTGCCTTCGCGGATGGCCTTGACTTCCCAACCCTCGAGCACCATGCCCGCTTCGTAGCGGTCCTCGATGAAGTAGTCAAAAAAAGCTTTTTTATTGTCAACGATACTCATGAAATAGCGAAAATCCGCGTCTCGGTTAAACTATTGCTGTGGCGCTTATGCAAACACGGATGTGATGCCGCATGGCGCAAAATGCAACTCGTCCAACATCATAACAAACGGTTGACCAATGGCAGTAGTGCACAAATCAGTTTTTCTCGGCTATAGCACCGAGCAAATGTTCGACCTCGTCGCCAAGGTCGAGGACTATCCGAAGTTTCTCCCCTGGTGCGGCGGCGTGAAAGTGATCGAGCGTAGCGAGGACAAGCTGGTCGCCAGCCTGCAGATCAATTTCCATGGCGTGAAGCAGAGCTTTACCACCTCCAACCACAACAACCGTCCCACCCAGATGAAGATGCACCTGGTGGACGGTCCGTTCAAGATGCTGGAGGGTACCTGGAACTTCAAGGCCCTGCGCGCCGACGCCTGCAAGATCGACTTCGAGCTGCACTATGAGTTCTCCAGCATCATCCTGGAGCAGCTGATCGGCCCGGTGTTCGGCATGATCGCCAACACCATGGTCGATTCCTTCAGCAAGCGCGCCGAGGCCGTCTATGGCTGAGACGGCGCCGGACATGCTCGGGGTGACTGTGTGCTACGCCACCAGCAAGGAAGAGTTCCTGCGCCCCCTGCGGGTCGCGCCCGGCACCACGATCGGCCAGGCCATCGAGATGAGCGGCGTGCTGGAAGCCTATCCGGACATTAACCTGACGACCCAGCCGGTCGGCATCTACGCAAAAAAGAAGACCCTGGACACCGTGCTGCGCGAGCGTGACCGCATCGAGATCTACCGGCCCCTGGTGGCCGATCCGAAAGAGTCGCGCCGCAAGCGTGCGGCCAAGCGGGAGAGCGCACCGGACCGGACGGGCGGCTAGGAGACGGGTGTGGCGCAGGCAAGAAGCGTCCGTAAAAGAATGCAACACGGCAGCATTTCTTGTTATGATGCACTGTTTTGGGTGGCACACGCGCTCCCGCCACCGCCTCCATTCTCCGCCGCCGTCTTTCCATGCTGAGTACCCTGAGTCTGCTGTTGGTGACCACCGCCATGTCGGTGGTCATGCTGCTGGTCCTGAGTTCGCTCGCGGACAGCAAGCTGGCCGGCATCCGCGAATGGGGGCAGGCGAACGCGGTGGCGATTCCGGCGCTGCTGCTGTTCGCCGCGCGCGGCATCCTGCCGGACCTGCTCACCATCGAACTGGCCAACGCCGTCTTTCTCGGCACCAGCACCCTGATGTATGTCGGATTCCGGCGCCACCTGGGCCAGCCGGTACCCTGGCGCATGCTGGCGGCAGGCGCAGCTGCGGCGTGGAGCGGCGTCGTGGTGTTCCACCTCGGCCATGAATCGATGCCGCTGCGGATCGCGTCGGTGTCGGCCTACCACAGCGCGCTTTGTTTCGGGATCTTCGCTAGCGTGCCCGCGGCGCGGGAAGCGCGCCTGCGCTACGCCTACCGCTTCACCCGGACCGCCGCGCTGCTGCTGGGCGTAGGCCATGTGTGCCGCGGCCTCTACTATGCGCTGGACGCCTACCGGCCGGTGCTGCTGCCCCCGGACACGGCGAATCTGATGTTCTTCGCGATCGGCACCCTGGCCCTGCCAGCCCTGACGCTGGGTGCGGTAATGATGGCGAATGCCCGCGTGATTGCCGACACCAGCTACGCCGCCGACCACGACTACCTGACCGGCGCGCCGTCGCGGCGCGCCTTCTTCACCCTGGCCGAACGCGAGCTGGCCAGGGCCCGGCGCAAGTCAAGCGGCCTGGGCCTGCTTCTGGTCGATGCCGACCACTTCAAGCGCATCAACGACACCTACGGCCATGGGGTCGGCGACCAGGTGCTGTGCGACCTGGTGGCGCGCACCCAGGGGGTGATCCGCGAAGTCGACTATTGCGCCCGCCTCGGCGGCGAAGAATTCGCCGTGCTGCTGCCGGACGCCGATGCCGCATCCGCGCTGGCCGTGGCCGAGCGCCTGCGCGCCGCGCTCGACCGGCCGGCGCGCGACGCCGCCAGTCCGCAAGGCGTGGCCTATACGGTGAGCATCGGCCTGGCCATGCTCGAAGGGGGAGAAAGCATCGGCGAACTCATGCAGCGGGCCGACCGCGCCCTGTACGGGGCCAAGACGGCCGGGCGCAACCGCGTGGTGTGCGCCCCAATCCAGGGCGCGCCTGGCGTGCCGGGCGTGCCGCTGCCGGGCGGCTGAGGCACGTCAGGGGCACTGGGCCAGCATCCGCCTGGCGCGCGCCAGTTCCTCGGCGCGTTCCTGGTCCGTGACGAAGCGCCGTTCTCCGTTCGCATCCACCTTCGCAACGCGGATGCCCGACTCCGCCTGGGCCTGTACCTCGCGTGCGCGCTCGCAGTTCTCCAGCAGGGCGCGCTGGCGCGCGGCCTCCTCGGCCCGTTTCTTTTCCTGCTCTTCGCGCTGCCTTGCGCGCTGCACATAGTCCGCTTCGCGCTCGGCCAGCGTCGGCGCCGGCTTGGCATGCGCGGGTGCGGCGGCGGAGGTGGGCGCCGGTCCCGGCGCAGGGCGCGCGGGCATTTTCAGGATGCGCTGCGGCGGCGTCGAGGGTGGTGGTGGCTGGTCGGAAAAATGGCGCGTGCCCTTGGCATCGATCCAGGAATACTGGGCCTGGGCACCGCCGGCGCCCAGCAGCAGGGCGCACAGGAGCGCCAGGCGGCGGGAAGGGAAGGGAGTTTGCATAAGCTGTCCTGGGGTAACAGGTTGATTTCGCCATGCTTCGCTCCGGCTGTCAATCAATGCGGGTAGCGCCGATATGTTCTCCGATACTTGCGCCGATATTTGGCCAGGGCTGCGACAGGCGTTTCCAGTTTCTGTATAATTCACTTTTGCGCCTATAGGAAAATGCTATGCGTCTACTCCAAAAAGCACTCACGTTCGATGACGTGCTGCTCGTCCCGGCCTACTCCAATGTTCTTCCGGCCGAAACTTCCCTTCGCACCAAACTGACCAGGAATATCACGCTGAATATCCCGCTGCTGTCGGCCGCGATGGATACCGTGACCGAAGCACGCCTGGCGATCGCGATGGCTCAGGAGGGCGGCATCGGCATCATCCACAAGAACCTGAGGCCGGCCGACCAGGCCAGGGAAGTGGCGCGCGTCAAGCGTTTCGAGGCCGGCGTGCTGCGCGACCCGATCACGATTCCTCCGACCATGAAGATCCGCGAAGTGCTGGCGCTGTCGCAACAGCACGGCATCAGCGGCTTCCCGGTGGTCGAGGGCAAGCAGGTGGTCGGCATCATCACCAACCGCGACCTGCGCTTCGAGGAAGACCTGGACGCGGAAGCCCGCGCCAAGATGACCCCGCGTGAAAAGCTCGTCTACGTCAACGAAGACGCCGACACCGAGGAAGCCAAGCGGCTGATGAACAAGCACCGCCTCGAGCGTGTGCTGGTCGTCAACGAGGACTTCGAGCTGCGCGGCCTGATCACCGTGAAGGACATCCAGAAGTCGCACGAGCACCCGCTGGCGTCCAAGGATTCGCAGGGCAAGCTGCTGGTCGGCGCCGCGGTCGGCGTCGGCGCGCGCGACGAGGAACGCATCGAGCTGCTGGTCGCGGCCGGCGTGGACGTGCTGGTGGTGGACACCGCCCACGGCCATTCGCAGGGCATCCTCGACCGTGTGAAATGGATCAAGGAACGCTACCCGCACGTGGACGTCATCGGCGGCAACATCGCCACCGCCGCCGCCGCGCGCGCCCTCGTCGAACACGGCGCGGACGCGGTCAAGGTCGGCATCGGCCCTGGCTCGATCTGCACCACCCGCATCGTGGCCGGCGTGGGCGTGCCCCAGATCACCGCGATCTCGAACGTGGCCAAGGCGCTGGAAGGCACGGGCGTGCCCTGCATCGCCGACGGCGGCATCCGCTTCTCGGGCGACATCTCGAAGGCGCTGGCGGCGGGCGCGCATACCGTCATGATGGGCAGCATGTTCGCCGGCACCGACGAAGCGCCGGGCGAAACCATCCTGTACCAGGGCCGCAGCTACAAATCCTACCGCGGCATGGGCAGCCTGGGTGCGATGGCCGAGGGCTCGGCTGACCGCTATTTCCAGGAAGCGTCGAGCAAGGCCGACAAGTTCGTCCCGGAAGGCATCGAGGGCCGCGTCGCCTACAAAGGCAGCGTGCTGGCGATCATCTTCCAGCTGACCGGCGGCATCCGCCAGTCGATGGGCTACTGCGGTTGCTCGACCATCGAGGAACTGCGCGAGAAGGCCGAGTTCGTCGAGATCACGTCCGCCGGCATGCGCGAATCGCACGTGCACGACGTGCAGATCACCAAGGAAGCGCCGAACTACCGTTCGGAATAAACCGTCCATGAAACGCGGCCCGAGGGCCGCGTTTTCGCATTACCCGATTCATTTTCTATCCTTGCCCTCTCCATGCATTCGAAAATCCTCATCCTCGATTTCGGTTCCCAGGTCACCCAGCTGATCGCCCGCCGCGTGCGCGACGCCGGCGTGTTCTCCGAAGTCTTCCCCTACGATGTCAGCGACGAGTTCATCCGCAACTACGGTGCCGCCGGCGTGATCCTGTCGGGCAGCCACAACTCCACGCTGGAGGGCGATTCCCCGCGCGCCCCGCAGGCCGTGTTCGAGCTCGGCGTGCCGGTGCTGGGCATCTGCTACGGCATGCAGACCATGGCCGCCCAGCTCGGCGGCAAGGTCGAGAACGGCAAGGTGCGTGAATTCGGCTATGCCGAGGTGCGCGCCCGCGGCCATACGGCCCTGCTGAACGGCATCAACGATTTCGTCACCGGTGAAGGCCACGGCATGCTGCGCGTGTGGATGAGCCACGGCGACAAGGTACTGGACATGCCGCCGGGCTTCAAGCTGATGGGCTCCACCGACAGCTGCCCGATCGCCGCCATGGCCGACGAGGAGCGCCGCTTCTACGCGCTGCAGTTCCACCCGGAAGTGACCCACACCAGCCAGGGCGAAGCCATCATCGGCCGCTTCGTGCACGAGATCTGCGGCTGCAAGTCGGACTGGAACATGCCGGACTACATCGGCGAAGCCGTGCAGAAGATCCGCGAGCAGGTCGGCACCGATGAAGTCATCCTCGGCCTGTCGGGCGGCGTCGACTCGAGCGTGGCCGCGGCCCTGATCCACCGCGCCATCGGCGACCAGCTGACCTGCGTGTTCGTCGACCACGGCCTGCTGCGCAAGGACGAGGGCAAGATGGTGATGGACATGTTCTCGAAAAACCTCGGCGTGAAGGTGCTGCGCATCGACGCCGAAGACCAGTTTATGGGTCACCTGGCCGGCGTCACCGACCCCGAACAGAAGCGCAAGATCATCGGCCGCGAATTCGTCGAGGTGTTCCAGGTCGAGGCAGGCAAGCTGACCAATGCCAAATGGCTGGCGCAGGGCACGATCTACCCGGACGTGATCGAATCGGCCGGCAAAGGTAAAAAAGGCCAGACCATCAAGAGCCACCACAACGTGGGCGGCCTGCCGGAAACCCTGAACCTGAAACTGCTCGAGCCGCTGCGCGAGCTGTTCAAGGACGAGGTGCGCAAACTCGGCGTGGCTCTGGGCCTGCCGCACGACATGGTCTACCGCCATCCGTTCCCTGGCCCGGGCCTGGGCGTGCGCATTCTCGGCGAGGTCAAGAAGGAATACGCTGATCTGCTGCGCGAAGCGGATGCGATCTTCATCGAAGAGCTGCGCAATACGCCGTTCGAGCTGCCGGCGGTGGCGGGCATCGATCCGGGCAAGGCGCCGACGAACTGGTACGAGGCGACCAGCCAGGCGTTTGCCGTGTTCCTGCCGGTCAAATCCGTGGGCGTGATGGGCGACGGCCGTACCTACGAGTACGTGGTGGCGCTGCGCGCGGTGCAGACCCTGGACTTCATGACGGCGCAGTGGGCACATTTGCCTCACTCGTTGCTGGGCAAGGTGTCGAACCGCATCATCAACGAGGTGCGTGGGCTGAATCGTGTTGTGTACGATATTTCGGGGAAGCCGCCTGCGACGATCGAATGGGAGTGATGGGAGTATCTAAGCAATTGATTTTGAAGTGAAAAATGAAGAGCCGTTGATCATTCGTATGAATAATCAACGGCTTTTATATTTTCTTTTGGGCAGGTTTGGCGCTTCGTTCATTCCGCCGCCGGAACCGTCTTGGGGGAGGCCGAGCGCACGATTGGCGGGCACGGCCACGTCAATGAGTTTCGGTTTGGGCAAGTCGAGCTTGTCCATCAGCTCGGCGAAGCCAGCGCAGTCGCGCCCGACCAGCCGCTTGTTGTGCCGCCTTTCCCAGCCGATGCTGGACACGCTGCGGCCCTGGTAGTCATGGCCCGGCCAGACCCGGGTCGCGTCCGGCAGCGCGAACAGCTTGCCGGTGATGCTGTGATAGAGGGTGCGGGCGTCGCCACCCTGGAAGTCGGTGCGGCCGCAGCCATCGATGAGCAGGGTGTCGCCGGTGAAGACATTTTCCCGCCACAGGAAACTCATGCTGCCGGCGGTATGGCCGGGCGTGTGCAGGGCGTGGATCGTTTCGCCGGCGCCGAAGGACAGCATGGCCCCGTCTTCGAGCTGCACCTCCGCAGCCTCGATCCCGCAGCCACGCGGCGCGGCGGCCCTGGCGCCGGTGCGCATGCGCAGGGCGCCAGCCGAGGTCACATGGTCGGCATGGGCGTGGGTCTCGAGAACGTAGGTCAGCCGCAGCCCGAGACGTTCGAGCAGCGCGAGGTCGCGTTCCAGATGCCGGGCGACGGGGTCGATGATGACGGCTTCGTGCCCGTCTGGCGCAACCAGGAGGTAGGTAAAAGTCGATGATTCGGTATCGAACAGCTGGATCGGGTACATGGGTTTCTCAAGATTCAGGTGTGTAGCAGCGCGCCGGCCAGCATGGCCGCTGCGGTGAGCGCCGCCAGGGCGGCGAAGGCCTTGTGGATGCTCGCTTCGGACAGCCGCCCGCCAAGGATGCGCCCGGCAAGCATGCCCGCCAGGGTGCCGGCGCAGAAAGGCAGCGCCAGCTGCCAGGCCAGGGCGCCGCTGGCGATGCCGGCCGCCACGCCGCTCAGCGACACCATGGCGACCACTGCCAGCGAGGTCGCGACGACCGAGGCCATCGGGAGATCGGTGGCGCGGAGCAGCGCCGGAACCACCACGAAGCCACCGCCCACGCCCAGCAGCCCGGACAGCAGGCCGGCAAGGCCTCCGGACGCGGACAGCAGGCGCGCGCAGCGCGAGGTCCAGCGCAGGCGCCCGGTGGCCGGATCGCGCCGGCATGCCGGCTGGCGGATGGCCGCGGACTGCCGGCCAGCCCCGCGCCGCCAGCTGTTGCGCGCCACGTGCAGCAGGACGAGTGCGAACAGGACAGCCAGCCAGTGCTTGCCGACGCGCTGCGCGGTCCACAGGCCCAGCGGGGCAAGCAGGATGCCGCTGCCCGCGATGAGCAGCGCCGCCCGGTAGCGCACGATTCCGTCACGCAGGCCGAGCACCGCGTTGCCGGCGGCGCCGATGCCGACCGCCACCAGGGCGACCGGGCCGGCCTCGACCATGCTCATGCCGGCGCCAAGCACCAGCAAGGGCACCGCCAGCACGCCTCCGCCGGCGCCCGTCAGCGCGAGGATCAGTCCGACCGTCAGGCCGAGCAGCGCAGTGGCGATCATGCTGCCTCAGGTCGCTGCCTGGTCCGCAGCGGCAACGGCGAGCAGGTCGACCACCCCGAGGCCTGCCAGGTCCTGGCCCGTATTGCCGACGAAGGCTGCACGGTTCGGCGTGCGCAGGCGCAGCCAGCGATGCACCGCAGCCTTGATCCCTTCTGCCGTGCAGTTCAGTACCCCGCTGCGGAAGCGGGCGCGGTCGGCGGGGGCGATGCCGCGGCGCTGCAGGTTCAGGGAGAGCAGCACGGCGTCGAACGGCGACGCGGGACGGTCCAGGCCCTTGATGACGGAGATGATGGCCTGCTCGACCTGTTCGTCCGGGAAGTCCGTGGCCGCCAGGCCCTCGATGGCGGCCGCGAAGTCGGCATACGTGCCCGCCATGCGCGGATCGCGGAAGGACTTCATCGCGAAGATGGCGGCACCAGGAACATAGCCGGCGCCGCCGCCGTAGGCGCCGCCTTTCTCGCGGATGGCCGTATGCAGGAACTGGTGGGTGAGCAGTTCGGCGGCCACCGCCAGCGCCGGCGCGTCCGGGTGGCGCTCGTCGGGCACGGACCACGCGATGTGGCAGTGATTCACCTGGCCCGGCACATGCAGGGCGCAGTCCTTGCGCACGCCGGCCACAGCCGTGGCTCCCCGGTCGGCGGGGCCTGCGGTGAACGCGTTCGCGGACGGCGGCGCGATGCGCTCCGCGAGCGCCTGGGCGTCGGCGCCGCTGCCGGCGCAGACGACAGTGGCCGGGCAGGCGGTCACCAGGGCGTGGATACGCGCCAGGTGGCGGGCAATCCATGCCACCCCTTCGTCGCTGGCGGCGCGGGCCTGGAGGCCGGTGACGAAGGGCAGGTAGCCGATGCCGGCCGTGGCGTTCTCGAAATAGCGCAGGGGGGAGCCGGGCGCGCCCGCAGCCAGGTTCGCATAGTGGTCGCCCATCTGGGCCAGGTTCTTGATCCGGTGTTGCGCCATCTGCGTGCACAGGAAGGCGATACGCGGGAACTCGTCGAAACGCGGGCTGCCGACATACGCCCGGATTACATCGGCGATTCCTTCCTGCTCCTCGCGCAGGCCGCTCGCCTGGAAGCTCAGGGCCAGCCGAAGCGCGCCGTCGTTCAATGCCGGAGACAGCTGCAGGCCGAAGGCGGGTGCGGCCTGCTGGCGCCAGGCGTCGGCCTGGTCGTAACTGCGCTCGCCGACGCCCAGGTCCCTGCGCAGGTCGACGTACAGCTGCAGCCAGGGCCAATCCTGCTCGTCAAGTGCCGTGACATCGTATTGCACGCGCGCGTAGGAAATTCCGTTGGAGGCGATCGAGACGGCGTGGCAGCCGGTTTGTGGGGCGAGCTGCGGCAGGGGGCGTGGCTGGGGGGAGACATCGCGCGGCGTGATGCGCGGCAGGACCGACGTATCCGTCGGCTGGCCTTGCAGCGCCAGCAGTGCGGCGTTGTCCGCTTCGATGCGGCTGCGGTCGGCTGCGCTCAGGCCGGCCTGCTCGCGCGCCAGGCGCGCCGCTTCCGCCGCGTCGCGTTTCGCGAAATATTCCGGATCGGGGACGACGGTGGCCGTCAGGCGCGCCGGCGACTCGAGCAGTCCACGCACCAGGCCCTCGAAGAAGCCCGGCTCGGCGATCCGCTGTTCCAGTTGGCCGAGCGCGCGTTCGCTGTCGAAGGAATCCTTCACGTCGCCGCCGCGCATCGCCACCGGCACCGCAGTCAGCATGCGCATCAGGACATTCGGCATCTGGCCGCTTGCCGTGTTGCGCTGCTGGTAGCGGATGTCGCGCAGCGCCGCGCGCAGGACGGCTTCCGGCACCCCGCGCTGCGCGGCTTGCTCGAGCGCGCCCCGGATGCGGATCTGGGCATCGGCCACCTGGTGCTGCTCCAGCCCTTCCATGCCGAGGTGGAAGGCGAGCTGGCGTGCGCTGTCGTCGATGCCGTTCATGCGCGAAGGACGGCCATAGCCGGCCGATTCCATGGCCTTGCGCAGCGGCGCGGAGGCATCGCCGAGCAGGCCGGCTTCCAGCAGGCGGGCCTGCTGGAACACGCTGCTGTCGGCCGACTCGCCGAGGATCCAGGCGAACTGGATGCCGAATCCGTCGTCGCGTCCCGCCTGCGCCGGGACCTTGATGACCGCCTGGCGCGGCGCTTCCAGCGCAGCGAGCTGCGGCATCTTCAGGGGCGCGCTGCCGGTCAGCCGCGACAGCACGCGCTCGGCGATGCGTTGCTGGATCTCCCGGGCCGGCACCGGGCCGGCGGTCATGAACACCGCCTGGGACGGATGGTAGTGACTGGCGTGGAATTCCTTGAGCGCGGCATGGGTGAGGTCGGGAATGTCCAGCGGGTCGCCGCCGGAGACGGCTTCATACGTGGTTCCCTGGAACAGGTTGGCCAGCAAGCCGTGGTACAGGGCCCGGCCCGGATCGGCGAAGGCGCCTTTCATTTCGTTGAACACGACCCCCTGGTAGCCCAGCTTGCCGCCGTCGAGCACGTGGCGCCAGCCTTCCTGCCGGAAGTTCAGGTAATCGAGCTTGGGGAAGAAAGTGGCGTCCAGGTAGACGTCGAGCAGGTTGAAATAGTCGCGGGCGTCGGTGCTGACGAAGGGATAGACCGTGCGGTCGGCATAGGTCATCGCGTTCATGAAGGTGGCCGTCGAGCGCCGCATCATGGAAAAGAAGGGGTCGCGCACCGGGTAGCGCTCGGAACCCGACAGGGCCAGGTGCTCGAGGATGTGGGCGCGGCCGTCGCTGTTGTCGGGCACGGTGGGAAATGCGACCAGGAAGGCCAGGTCGGCCTCGTCGTTCGCCAGGTGGATGTGGCGCGCGCCGGTCGAGGGGTCGCGGTATTCCTCCAGGGTGGCCTGGAGCGAGGGGATGGCGTGGGTGCGCAGCAGTTCGAATGGGCTCATGGTCGTTCCGGAAAACGGCACGGCGGCAGGGAAGCCGCCGGCGGAGGGATGGTTCAGGCGGCCTTCAGGAGGTCGATCAGCAGGTCGGCAGCGTAAGGATAGGCATCCTTGTGCGCATCGCGATCGACCTGGTTCTTTACGCGGATCATGCGGGCATCGTCCGGATAATGCTCCTCCAGGAAGTCGAAGACGGTCTTGGTCTTCTGCAGCTCGGGATTGTCCTTGATGTAAGTGTCGAACATCTCCTGCAGGTGAGCGCGCAGGGTCGGCTCGTAGTCACTGCGCCAGCCCGCATCGATCGATGCGATCAAGGTGCGCGCCTCGACCCAGGTGCGCAGCGTGTCGTAGACCACGACGGGGGAGCTGGCCGGATTCCACGCTGCTGTCTCGACGCATTTCAGCAGGGCGAGTGCCTGTTCGTCGTCCGCTTTGAGCTCGTCCGTGGCGGCCGTGGCGGCGCGCCGTGCCGCACGCCACTGCGGGGCAGGGACCTGCTCGCCGGCCGCCACGCGCCGGTGCAGCTGCTCCACCTCGGCCAGCGCCTGCGCCGCCGTCCCGGCCGGTGCGCTCAGGCGCGTCTGCAGGTCGGCGAGAAGCTGGAGGATGAAGCGGCTGCCGACCGGTTCCAGGTCGGCGCCCGGGTGGATCGCCTGGAGCAGACGGGCGCCCAGGGCGGCTGCGCTTTCCGGCGAGCCGCTGCCTTCGGCCAGCTTGTCGGCCACAAGGGCCAGCCATTGCGGCAGGCCGAGTTCGGTTTCCCAGCAGGCCGGGTCAGGGTTTTCGAGCAGGCAGCCGACCAGGCTTCCCTGCTCGCCGGACCAGCGGAAAGCGCCCGGCACGAGGCGCTTGGCCTCGGCATGGGCGGCCAGGCGGCCGACCAGTGCGGATTTGGCTTCGGTACTGCCATTGAATGCGGTTCCCATGCTCACGCCTCCAGGTGCTGGTCGACCAGGGCCGCGAGGCGGGTCTTCGAGGTCAGGCCGAGCACGCGCTCGCGCTCGACGCCGTCGACGAACAGCAGGAGGCTGGGCAGGCCGCGCACCTTGCATTGCTCGGAGACCGCGCGGTTTTCGTCGGAGTTGACCTTGACCACGCGGATTTCCGGGTATTCGTCGGCCAGGCCGTCGAGGATCGGTGCCAGCGCGCGGCAGGGGCCGCACCATTCGGCCCAGAAATCGACCAGTACGACGCCGGGTGCTTGCAGGACGTCCGCCTCGAAGGAGGCGTCGGTCGCCTTGATGATGTTCTTGCTCATGTGTTTTCTCTTATTAAAGGTAGTGAGGCCAACCAGAGCAGGATAGCTGCTCCGGCCGCCCAGAATCAGTACGGATCACCCCTATTCTGTCAGGCACTCTGCGTGAGCGCCTCAGTACAGTTTTCGGTGTGCGGGCGGATCTCGAGCACGCGGTCGTGGAAGCGGGCCAGTTCGGCGCGGTGGGCGACGCTGATGATGGTCGCCGTAGGCAATGCTTCAGTCAGCGCCGTGTACAGACGGGTCTCCAGAGCCGGGTCGAGCGCGCTGGTGGCTTCGTCCAGGAACACGAAGTCGGGAGCGTGCAGCAATACGCGTGCGAAGGCCACCCGCTGCTGTTCGCCACCGGACAGCTGCTGCTGCCAGTTGTCGAAGGCGTACAGATCCGGAATGCGGTGGTCGAGCCCACAGTAGGCCAGCACCTGCCTGCAGTGCGCATCGTCGAAGGCGTCCTGGGAATGCGGGTAGCACATCGCCTGCTTGAAGGGGCCACTGGGCAGGTAGCTGCGCTGCGGCACGAACATCAGCCTGGCGCCCTCGGGAACGGCCACGCTGCCGGCACCATGAGGCCACAGGCCGGCCAGCACGCGCAGGAGCGTACTCTTGCCCGCACCCGATGGGCCGCGCACCATCCAACGCTCGCCCGGTGCGAAGCGCAGTGGCCCGACTTCGGTCAGGATGCGCTGCAGCGGATCGCGCACCGTCAACGTCCCGGTCGTCAGAGCGGAAGACGGCTTGTGCGCCAGCGCGAAGCCGCTCCGGCGTTGCTGGGCCTTGTGGATCGCCCACTGCAGGTCGCGCACGCGGTTGGCATTCGCGAGCCAGCTGGCGTAGCCCTGGTAGGCCTGGGCGAAGAAGTTCAGGGAGTTGCTCAACATGCCGTAAGCGCCGGCGACCCGGGTGATGCCGCCCATCGTGAGCTCGCCGGCCAAGTAGCGCGGCAACGCCGCCAGGATGGGCAAGCCCGTGAACACTTGGCCATAGACGGATTGGGTCATCAGGATCTTGGCCTGGCGCCCGATCAGCGATACCGTATTGAAACGGATCTTGGCGAACAGCCTCGTCAGCCTGGAGCGCTCGGCCTCGGCGCCGCCATAGAAGGCAATCTGCTCGGCATTCTCGCGCACCTGCATGGCGGCGAAGCGGTAGTCGGCCTCGACGCCCTGGCGCTCCATGTTCAGGCCGATCATGCGCTTGCCGACCCAGTGCACCAGCGCCAGCAGCGTGAAGTTGTAGGCGAAGGCGATGAACACCATGTAGCCGGGGATGGCGAAGCCGACGCCGCCGGCATTGAAGCGCAGGATGCCCGACAGTCCCCACAGCAGGGCCGAGTAGGTCACCACGTTGACGATCACGCTCAGGAAGTTGAGCGAGAGCGTGAGCGTCTGGTCCGTGAACATCCTGACGTCTTCGGCGATCCGCTGGTCGGCATTGGACAGTACGCCTTCGCGCTCGATATCGTAGAACGCATGGGCGCCGAGCCACTCGCGCTGCAGCTTCTCGGTCAGCCAGGTGCGCCAGCGCAGGTCGATCAGGCCTTGCAGCGCCGTGTTCACGACCGTCGTCACGGCAGCGATGAGGCCCGCGACGACGGTCAGTGCCATGACCGGCCAGATGCGCTCCCATTTCATGCTGATCAGGGCGTCCGTTACCTCGCCCGACAGCTTGTTGGCCCAGATATGGAGCGAGGCCGAGCCGAACATGATGGACAGCACGACTGCCAGCATCAGGTAGGCTTGCCAGCTCCGTGATTCGCGCCAGAAACTGAAAACCAGGGTGCGAAGCCTGGGCCTGGGAGGATCCTGCACATGTTCACGCATACGTTCTTTCGTCTAGCAGAGGCTGTTACTTGAAACTGCGCTTCACCGTCAGCATGAACGCGCGGCCCGCATTGACCGGGATGAAGCTGTTGCTGACCGTGGTCGAGTACAAGGTCCGGTCGAACAGGTTCGTGATCCCGAAGGTGAGCGCCCAGGGGTCGCTGCTGTAGCGCAGGCTGGTGTCGACCTGGGCCTGGCCGGGAAGGTGGAACTGTACGCGCGGGTCCCGCGATCCGAGTGAGCGGCTGCTGGCGCTGACGCCTAGGCCGGCGCTGAAACCTTTCAGCGCAGCGGACTGGAAGTCGTACAGCGCCCACAGGCTCATCTTGTGCTTGGGCCGCCCCGCGAACACGGCGGTACTGCTGCCGACGTCCTCGATCCTGGTGTAGGTGTAATTGAACACCGCCTCCAGGCCAGGGGCAAGGCGTCCTTGGGCGTCGATTTCGGCGCCCCGCGTGCGTTGGGCGTCGCGCACGTTGTAGCAGTTACCGGGCTGGAAGTAGACGAGGCTGTTCGATTGCTGCATCGAGAACAGGCTGGTCGTCAGTGCGAAGCGGCTGTCGAGCAGGTCGAACTTCGCGCCGACTTCACGGTTGCGGGTCTCGTTCGGCGGCACGACGCCGCCGCCGCATTGCAGGAAGTTCTGCGGATCGAAGCCTTGCGCATAGCTGGCGTACAGGGCGGTCTGGTCGGTAAGCTGGTACACGATGCCGGCGCCGGGCGTAGTCGAATAGGTGATCTCGGCAGGCGCGCTGTATACGAATTTGTCCGGGTAGAAGGTGTATGCCGAGTCTTTCACCGTATAGCGGTTACGCCGCCAGTTCAGCAGCAGGTTCCATTTCTCGTAAGAGATCAGGTCCTGGATGTAGGCTGCTTTCTGGTTCTGCCCGTCGCGTCCATCAACCACGAGAGAGGTGGCCCCTTGCCGCAAGTCCTGGAAGACATAGGGCGTCGCCGCATAGACGGGGACACTCAGATCGGGCCCTGATAGTTGGGTCTGGGAAAAGTCGAGGTCGGTATGGTTGTAGCCGATGGAGAGCTTGTGCCGCACCGGGCCGGTGCGCAAGCCCAGGCGCAGATAGTGGTCTCCGCTCGTCGTCGAGTCGTTCCGGAAGCTTCGCGATCCGTAAAAGGTCATGTCGGCCCGCGGCGCATTCGGCGCCGCTCCCGCCGCATAGCTGAAGCCGTTTGGCGAGAGCGCGTGAACATCGAAATTGTCGCGCGCATGCTGGAGGCGGCTGACCAGGACGGCATTCTCGGTGAGCTGTTGTTCCAACTGGTAGTGCACGCGACGGTTACGGAAATCGAAGCCGTCCGCCGGATGGCCCAGCACGCGCTCGGGAGGGGGCAGGATGCTGCCGTCGCGCAGCGCGAAGGTGTAGCGCATGAGCGGAGTATGGCCCTTGGTGTACTCGGCGCCGAGGGTGAAGTCGGTACGGCGGTCTTTCCAGCGGAAGGCCTGCATGAACGACCGGTGTTCGCGGCCATCGAAACCGGCGTCGCTGTCTTCTGCATCGGAAACGCTGGCGATCGTCCGGTAGGTGAGGCGCTTGTCCTCGCTGAGCGGGCCCGACAGGTCCAATGCCACCGTCTTGTCCTGGCGGCTGCCATATTGCAGGGTCAGGTCGCGAATCGGCTCCGCCTGTGGCTTCTTGACCACGATATTCACCCCGCCTCCGATCGAGTCGCCGCCCGACAGGATCGCTTGCGGTCCTTTCAGCACTTCGATCCGCTCCACAGTATAAACACTGCGCGTGGTGGCATGCGGGTCGCTGACGCCGTTCGAGGTCGACGAAGCGGTGAAGCCGCGGATCTCGAAGTTGGCGATGCCCTGTGGGTTCTGGTTGAAGGATACACCGCTGACGTTGCGCAAGGCCTCGGTCACATCGGTGACCTGCTGGGTTTCCAGTACCTTGCCGGTGATCAGCGTGATAGAACCGGGGGTGAGGTGGAGGCTGCTCCCGCTGCGCGTCGCCGTGTCGGAGCGACTGGCCTTGAAACTGGTTTCCGCTTCGTCGCGTTTCGCCGTGACCACCACTTGCCGCGCAGTGACCGAGAGGACGCCGGCGCCATCCTCGTTCATGATGTAGCCGGTGCCGGACAGGGCCTGCGCCACGGCTGCGCCGGCGCTCAAGTTGCCCCGCACGGCACCGGCCTGGGCCGCCGCCAGCGCCGCACGGTCAAATGCGATTCTCTGGCCGCTGGTCTGCTGGATCGCATCCAGGGTCTGCACCAGCGGGCCAGGCTTCAGTTCGTACAGGTGGACCGGTACGGAAGTGCCTGCGGACGCCGTCTCCTGAGCGCACGCAGTCGAAACCGTCCCGCTCAGTGCGAATACACTGGCCAGGGCGGCAGGGAGCAGCAACATACGGGGGGCGAAACTCGAATCCTTGCGAAACATGGTAGACGCCTTCTGATTTTGTGGTTGGTGCTAGGTAATATAGATAATAAATTTCTGTCATACTAGCGTCATATCGATACAGTCATGCCGGATATTTACCGGTCTGTACTTGTTGATTCATCAGTACGGAATTAACGCCAGCCACCTTTTCAGAGCAGGAGCGCCGCATGCCCCGGGGACGTCCGAGCCACCATCCCGTTATCACATTGAACAAGCAGGCACTCGATCAGGTGGCGAGCCCGCATGATCGCCTGTCCCTGGTCGACCGCATCTTCGACATGGTGGTCGCCCAGATCCGCGCCGGCAAGCTGGCGGCGGGGCAGCGCCTGCATTCGGTGCGGCAACTGTCCGACGCCTGTGAAGTCAGCCGCGACACCGTCGCGCGCGCCTACGACAAGCTGGTGGCGCACGGCCACCTGGAGTCGCGGCCCGGATCGGGCTTCTTCGTCAAGCTCAAGGGACGTCCCGCGCGGGGCGTCACCGAAAGTGCGAGCTCGCAGCCCTTGCCCGAGTGGTGGCGCTTCCGCCTGGTGCAGCCTGCCGTCGGCCTGGAGAGCGGCACCGGGCTGGGTTCCCTGCCGCCGGAGTGGCTGGACGAGGAGGGGCTGGGCAAGGCATTGCGTGCGGTGGCGCGTGCCAGTGTACGCAACCTGATCGGCTACAACGATGTGCAGGGCTATCTGCCGCTGCGCCAGCAGCTGCAGGCCAAGCTGCGCGACGTCCAGATCGACGCGCCGGTGTCGCGCATCATGGTGACCTCGGGTGCGACCCACGCCATCCAGCTGATCGTCCAGTCGATGCTGCGCACGGTCGGCGAGCCTGTCCTGGTCGAAGATCCGGGACCCTTCCTATTGCGCGACCGCCTGATGGCTTCCGGCCTGGAGCTGCTTACCGTTCCGCGCGACGCCGACGGCCCCAACCTGGAAGCGCTGCGCGCATACTGCATCCAGCATCGTCCGCGCTTCTTCTTCTGCAGCTCAGTGCTGCACAGCCCGACATCGGGCCATATTTCTCCCCACAAGGCCTTCCAGATCCTCCGCCTTGCCGAGGAATTCGACCTCACGATCGTGGAAGACGACAGCTACTCCGACCTCCTGCCGCCCGCGGACGCCACCGCGGTCACGCGCATGGCCAGCCTTGATCAGCTGAACCGCGTCATCTACGTCGGCAGCTTTTCGAAGACCATCGCGCCCGGCATGCGCGTTGGGTATGTCTGCGCCAACGCCAAGGTCATCGAGTGGCTGCAGGTTTACCGGACCGTCGGCGACATCGCGGGAACCTCGGTGAACGAGCGCGTGGTCTACCAGTTGCTCTCGCAGGGAGGCTACCGGCACCATTGCGCCCAGCTGCGCAGCCGGCTCGACGAATGCCGCCAGCCCGTCATCGATCAGCTGGGAGCAATGGGCTGTACCTTCGAGCAGCGGCCGAACGCCGGCATGTACGTCTGGGCGACGCTGCCCGGGCAGGTGAACGCCATGGCCCTCGCGGATGCCTTGTTCAAGGACGGGCATCTGATGGCGCCGGGCGAACTGTTTTCGCGCACGAACGGATACGAGTCCAAGATGCGTTTCAATGTCAGCCGCACCCAGGGCAGTCCGGCACTGCCCGCGATGGGGCGCCTGCTGGAAGCGCGCAGGAAGGCCTGAGCCGGACGGCGCGGATCGCCTAGCGCATGCCCGCGATGGGCGATCTGCGCAGCAGCCAGACCAGCAGGACACTGATTCCCCCGACGCCCAGCAAGGTGGGCCGCATGCCGAGCAGCTCGGCACAGAACCCGGCCGCCAGCGCGCCGACCGGAGACAGGGCCACGGTCATGAAGCGCATGGTGGCAGTCACGCGGCCGAGGAAATGGCTGGGTGTGATGTTCTGGCGCAGCGCCAGGTAGGGAATGAACATCAGCATCAGGCCGTAGTCGCGCAGCATCAGGAGCAGGGCATAGGCGAAGGCGCTGGCGCCGGCGCTGCCGCCGAGCCGCGCGGGAAGGAAGGCCGTCAGCAGGAAGCACGCCGCGGTCGCGCCGAAGCCGGCCAGCATCGTCGCGCCGGTGCCGTAGCGCCGGGTCAGGCGCGTGGCGGTCAGGGCGCTGGCCAGGATGCCCGCGCCGCCCGCCGCCTCCACCAGGCCCAGCATCCCGGGCGACAGGCCCAGGGTGCGCGTGGAAAACACGATGCTCAGCGCCGCATACCCGCTGAACAGCAGGTTCCAGGTCCCGATGCCCCAGGCAAGCGGAAACAGGACGGGGTGGCGCCAGATAAACACCAGCCCCTTGCGCATTTCGCGCACCGGATGGCGCTTGCTGGCCGCGGGACGCGGGTCGGGAAAGCGGATCGTGCGCATGACCGTGATCGACATCGCCAGCCCGGCCGTCGTGACCAGGATGGCAAACGGGGCGGTGAGCAGCTGGATCAGGGGGCCGGCCAAGCCTGGCCCGAGCAGGCGCGCGACCGAATCCGTGCTGGCGAAGCGCGCCTGGGCCGCCAGCACCCCGTCGCGGCCGACGATATTCGTCAGCAGCACCTGCTCGGCGCTTCCGCCGAGCACGAAGCCGAAGCCGATCGTGAAGGCGACGGCATACAGCCAGGGCATCGAAAGCTGGCCCATCCAGTAAGCCGCCGGTACGCTCAGTAGAGCGATCATCGAGCTCAGCTTGCAGCCCAGGAGGGCGGGGCGCTTGCGGTTGCGGTCCAGCCATACCCCGGCGGGCAGGCCGAACAGGACGAAGGGCAGCGACTGCATCGCCACCAGGATGCCCATCTGGGCCGGCGTCGCGCCCAGCAGCAGGGCGGCGCAGAGCGGCATCGCCATGCCGCTGATCTGGGTGGAGAAGTTGTTCAGGGCGCCGCTCAGCCAGTAGCGGCGGAAGTCCGGATTCTTGAGCAGCGGGTCGGTGCCGACCCAGCGCCCGACGTTCAGCAGCAATGGTGTCATCGAGTAGGGACGGCGCGCTGGCGCAGCAGGGCGTCCTGGCTGGCGGCGCGGCCGCGGAAGGCTTGAAAACTGTCGGCGGCGGGACGGCTGCCGCCCACTTCCAGCACCGTTTCGCGGAACCGGTCCCAGCTTGGCTGGTGCAGGATGCCGGCTTCCTCGAACACGCTCCAGGCGTCCGTGGACAGGACTTCGGCCCACAGGTAGCTGTAGTAGCCGGCCGCGTAGCCGCCGGCGAAGATGTGAGTGAACCCGTTGGCGAAGCGGTTGTAGGCCGGCACCGGCATCGGTGCGACCTCGCTGCGGATGCTTTCCAGCAGGGCGAGGATGTCGTTTTCGGCGCCCGGAACCGCATGCAGGCGCATGTCGAACAGCGCCATCTCGATCTGGCGCAGCAGCGCCACGCCACCCATGAAGTTCTTCGCCGCCAGCATCCTGTCGAACAGGGCGCGCGGCAGCTTGCTGCCGTCGTCGGCATGTCCGCTCAAGGGCTCGAGTACGTCCCATTCCCAGGCCAGATTCTCCATGAGCTGGCTCGGCAGCTCGATGGCGTCCCACTCGACGCCGGAAAATCCGGACACCCCCAGCTCCTCGGCGGTCGACAGCAGGAAATGCAGCTTGTGGCCGAATTCATGGAACAGGGTCACCAGGTTGTCATGGCCGAGCAAGGCCTGTCCGCGTTCGTCCGGCGGTGCGAAGTTGCATACAACGCAGGCGAGCGCGGTGCGCAGGCGCTCATCGCTGCGCCAGCGCGGCTGCAGGCCGTTCACCCATGCGCCGCTGCGCTTGCCCGGACGCGCATACAGGTCAAGATAGAACACGCCCAGTTCCTGCCCCTCGCGCCACACGCGGTAGGCGTGGACGCTGTCATGCCCGACGGGCAGCTCGGTGCGTTCGATACGGATACCGAACAGGCCCTGTACCAGCCGCAGCAAACCATCCAGCACCCGGCCGACGCTGAAGTAGCGCTTGAGCTCGTCCTCGCTGAAGGCATAGCGGTCCTGGCGCAGGCGCTCGCTCACGAAACTCAGATCCCATGCCTCCAGCGTGGCGAGCCGGAGCTCGCCGCGGGCGAAGCTGCGCAGCTGCTCCATTTCGCGGGCAGCGGCCGGCTGCGCCGCCTTGGCCAGGTCCTGCAGGAAGCCGATGACCTGTTCCGGGTCCTGCGCCATTTTCGGCGCCAGGGAGACATGGGCGTGGCTGTCCATGCCCAGCAGGCGGGCGCGTTCCTGGCGCAGCGCGATCAATTCCTTCATCAGCGGCAGGTTGTCGAGTTCCGGTGGACCGAACTCGCTGGCACGCGTGGTGAACGCGTGGTACAGCTTTTCGCGCAGCGCCCGGTTCGACGCGTGGCGCATGACCGGGGCGTAGACCGCCTGCTGCAGCCCCAGCTTGCAGCCCTCGCGGCCTTCCGCCCGGGCTGCGGTGCGCGCCGCATCGAAGACATCGGCGGGAACGCCGTCCATCTCGCTCTCGTGGACGTAGCAGGCGTAGCGGTCGGTGGCGTCGAGCAGGTTGGTGGCGAAACGCTGGGACAGCACGGCGCAGCGATCCTGGATGGCGGCGAAGCGCTGCTTGTCCGCGCCCTGCAGCTCGACCCCGGACAGTTGCGCAGCCTGCAGCGCCAGCGCGAGCGCCCTGCGGCGCGGCGGCGACAGATCGGCACCGGCCGCGATGGCGCGCCGCTTCCAGTACAGGTCCTGGTCCGCGCCCAGCGCGGTGTAGAAGGCCGTGACCTGCGGCAGGCAGGCCTGGTAGCTCTTGCGCAGGGCGGGGGTATCGGCCACGGCCTGCAGCTGCGCCACCACGCTCCAGGCGACATTCAGCGCTTCCAGCTGCGGATCGAGCGCTGCCGACAGCGCCTCGTAGCATGCCGGAACGGCCGCGCCGGCCGCGCGCGCGCGCGCAGCCTGGGCGCGGGCGATCAGGGACTGGATGGCCGCTTCGATCGAAGCGGGATCGATGGCAGGAAAGTCGGGAGGGCTGTCGAGAGCGGGGAGGGGATGGGTCATGGAATGCCTGGATGGAAAAAACGGCATGGTAAAGCGGATTCTTCTTTGCGATCGGTACGGAAACCGAGGTTTTCGGGCCACTGTATCGAGTGCCGCTGCCAGACGGATCGCAGGGAATGCGCACGCAAAACCGTACTGCCGATTCGAGCCGCACAGGCCGACGGAATTGTGTGCTGGCGTACGGCCAGCGACAGGCCGCAACGCACTAGCATGCGGGCTTCACCTATGGAGGCATCATTGAACATCACACTGAACCCGGCCTGTGGTCCGGAGCGGGAACAAGCATTGGCGCGGGCCGAGGCGGACTGCATCGTGGTCGGTATCCATGAAGGCGGCGTCCTGACGGCGCAGGCCCGGGCCCTGGACGCTGCGGGCGCCGTCCGCCACGCCCTCGCGTCGGGCGACATCAGCGGCAAGCCCGGCACCACGCTCATGCTGCGCCAGCCTGCCGGCACGGCGGCGCAGCGCGTGCTTCTCGTCGGTCTCGGCAATGGCCCGGCGCTCACCGAGGCAGCGTTCAAGCAGGGCGTGCGCGAAGCGCTGGCCTGCCTGTCGCGCATCGGTGCACACGATGCGATCCTGGCCTTGCCCCTGGAGCAGGTCGAAGGCCGTGACATCCACTGGGTCGTGCGCCACCTCGCGCAAGCCGCGCACGACCAGGCCTACCGGCCCGACAGCCTGAAGAGCGAGAAGGAAGCGCGGCCGGCCGGCGTGCGCGAACTGGTATTGCCGGTGGCGCCGCTGGACGCCCTCATGCGGACGCTGGCCCAGGCGCAGGCGATGGCGCGGGGGAGCGTGTACGCACGCGAACTGGGGGACCTGCCCCCGAATATCTGCACTCCCGCCTATCTGGCCGAGTGCGCCGGCAAGCTCGCCCGCGAGTTCGGTTTCGGGCTGGACGTCCTGGGTCCGGTGGAGATGGCGGAGCTGAAGATGCGCAGCTATCTCGCCGTCGCCTCCGGCAGCGCCCAGCCGCCCGCGATGGCCGTGCTGCAGCACCGTGGCGGGAACAGTGGCGATGCGCCCATCGTCCTGGTCGGCAAGGGCCTGACCTTCGACTCGGGCGGCATCTCGATCAAGCCCGGCGCATCGATGGATGAAATGAAGTACGACATGTGCGGCGCTGCGGCGGTGCTGGGCGTGTTCCGCGCCATCGGCGAACTGAAGCTGCCGCTGAACGTCGTCGGCATCGTCGCCGCCTGCGAGAACATGCCCTCCGGGAGCGCGGTCAGGCCGGGCGACATCCTGAGCTCGATGAGCGGCCTGAGCATCGAAGTGCTGAACACCGACGCCGAGGGGCGCCTGGTGCTGTGCGACGCGCTGAGCTATGCCGCGCGCTTCGAGCCGCGGGTGCTGATCGACATCGCGACCCTGACCGGGGCCTGCGTCGTGGCCCTGGGGCAGCACAACAGCGGCCTGTTTACCCGCATGGACGAGGCCCACGACGCGCTGGCCGCCGAGCTGCTGGAGGCGGGCCGCGCTACCGGCGACCATGCCTGGCGCATGCCGCTGGACGAGGCCTATGGCGAGCAGCTCAAGTCCAACTTCGCCGATCTCGCCAACATCGGCAGCCCGGGCGGCGGCGCCGTCACGGCGGCTGCCTTCCTCGAACGCTTCACCCGAGGCCAGCTCTGGGCCCACCTGGACATTGCCGGGACCGCCTGGCGCACCGGCAAGGAAAAAGGCGCGACCGGCCGCCCGGTTCCCCTGCTGATGCACTATCTCTGCAAGCGCGCCGCCTTGCAGTTCGCATGAACCAGGCAAGAGAAAGAGGCAAGACGATGGGAAATACGACGAAACATGCCCGGCTGCTGATCCTGGGCTCCGGCCCGGCCGGCTACAGCGCCGCGGTGTACGCCGCGCGCGCCAACCTGCAACCCGTGCTGGTCACCGGCATGGAGACCGGCGGGCAGCTGATGACCACCACCGACGTCGAGAACTGGCCGGGGGATCCGCTCGGCGTGCAGGGGCCCGAGCTGATGCAACGCATGCAGCAGCACGCGCTGCGCTTCGGCACCGAGATCGTGGTGGACCACATCCATACCGCGAAACTCGATGAGACGCCTTACCGCCTGATCGGCGAATCCGGCACCTATACCTGCGATGCACTGGTCATCGCCACCGGCGCCTCGGCCCAGTATCTGGGCCTGCCGTCCGAGCAGGCCTACCTGGGACGCGGCGTGTCGGCATGCGCCACCTGCGACGGCTTCTTCTACCGTGGCCAGGACGTGGCCGTCATCGGCGGAGGCAACACGGCGGTCGAGGAAGCGCTCTACCTGAGCCAGATCGCGCGCCTGGTGACGCTGGTCCACCGCCGCGACAGCTTCCGTGCCGAGCCGATCCTGGTCGACCGCCTGCATGCCAAGGTTGCGGAAGGCAAGGTGCGGTTGGTGCTCGACAGCCAGTTGCACGAGGTCCACGGCGACGAGGCGGGCGTCACCGGCGTCAGCTTGCGCTCGCATGCCGGCGAACTAACGCCGCTGCAGGTGCGGGGCGTGTTCGTGGCGATCGGACACAAGCCGCAGACCGCGCTGTTCGCGGGCCAGCTGGAGATGGTGGCGGGCTACCTGAAGACCCGTTCCGGCAGCGAAGGCATGGCCACCATGACCTCGAAGCCGGGGGTGTTCGCCGCGGGCGACGTGCAGGATTCGGTCTACCGCCAGGCGATCACCAGTGCGGCTTCCGGTTGCATGGCCGCGCTCGACGCCCAGCGCTTTCTCGAAACCTTCGCACCTTGCCCCGAGCTGCTGGCCGGATGAGCGTCCCGGTGCGCCTGGCCCGGTCTTTTCACAAGCTTTCCAATTCCGATGAATACTGATCTTTACTTTGATAGCAATGCAACGACGCCCGTCCTACCGGCGGCCGCGGATGCCCTCATGGACGCCCTGAACACGAACTTCGGCAATCCCAGCAGCTCGCATTCGGTCGGGCTGCGGGCGAGGGCGGTGCTCGACGATGTGCGCAGCCGGGCCAGCCGGTTGCTGGGCGTCGGCGATGGCAAGCTGATGTTCAACAGCGGCGCGACCGAAGGCATCCAGACCGCCGTGTTGTCGGCGCTGTGTTCGATCAGGGAGAAGCGCGAACACGGGCTTCCGGCAGAGAGCCTGCTGCTATACGGCGCCACCGAGCACAAGGCGGTGCCCGAAAGCCTGGCCCATTGGAACCGGGTGCTTGGCTTGGACCTTGAACTGCGCAGCATCCCGGTCGACCAGCATGGCAGGCACGATCTCGCGGCACTGGCCCGCATGGCGCCAGACGCGGCCCTGGTCTGTACGATGGCCGCCAATAATGAGACCGGCGTGATCTCGGATATCAAGGGCATCGGCGCAGTACTCGAGCACAGCCCGGCACTGTGGCTGGTGGACTGCGTTCAGGCATTGGGCAAGCTGCCGGTCGACCTGGCGCGGACCCGGATCGACTACGCGCCGTTCTCCGGGCACAAGCTGTACGCGCCGAAGGGTACGGGCATGCTGTATGTGCGCGCGGGAGCACCCTATACGCCCTTGATGATGGGAGGCGGGCAGGAGGACGGCTTGCGTTCCGGCACCGAGAACCTGCCCGGCATCGCCGCGCTCGGGGCCGTCCTGGCCGAGCTGGAAAACGGGACGGCCTTCCGCACCCGCGCCGAGCTAACCGAAATGCGCAATATGGTGGTGGCTGCACTGTCGTACAGCTTGCCTGGCATCGCGTTTAATACGCCCTTCGACAAATCGCTGTCCACGACCGTGAACTTTTCCGTTCCCGGGCTGGCCAGCGGGCAAGTGCTGGACGTGTTCGATGCGGCGGGCATCCATGTCTCCGCCGGCAGCGCCTGTTCCGCAGCGAAAGGCCTGGGGTCCTATGTTCTCCAGTCGATGGGGCTGCCTGAATGGCAATGCGAGAACGCTGTGCGCCTGTCGCTCGGGCCGGCGACGGAATTCGATACGATCAATGCCGTATGCAAGCGGATCATTCATGCCGGAGCAGCACTGCGGGAGTGTGGTCTGGTGGCCGGCACATCTAGCGAGCGTCTAGATGGCATCAAGCTCGTGAGCGCTGGAGACACGCATTGCTGGCTTCTGCTCGACTCCGACACCGGAGCAGCAGTGGTGATCGATCCTCGGGCCGAGTCGCATGCCCAGGTCGAGGCCATCCTGAAGCGTCATCAGCATACGCTCGTGGCGGAACTGTCGACTACCGATGCGGACAGCTGGCCTTTCGATGGCGACACCGTGGTACTGGGCCAGTGGCAGGTCAAGCGGCTCCTTGTCGGGATTGCAGCTATTTGCTACCTCGTTGAAGGCAGGGATAAGCAAACCACGCTGGCCTTCACCGGCAGCCTCCGCGTACCGGACCTGAAAGGTATTCTTCCTGATCATGTCGTGGTGTGCGGTCAAGACGGCGAAATCGAGGCGATGTCAATCGCTGCGCCTGTACCGGTGAGCCATGGCGCTACAGAGATGCACCTTGACGCCCGCGGGCTGCGGCAGCTGATGCGCGAATATCCCGGTACGATGCTGGTGGACGTGCGTGAGTCATGCGAGCATCGCGCTTCAGACCGTGAGGGCTTGATGGGCCAAGCCATTAACCTGCCCTTATCGCAACTGGTGAATGCGCTGCCGTCCTGGCTGACGCAAGAGGATCCGCCGCCAATCGTTTTCGTCTGCCGGAGTGGTCGCCGCAGCGATCGCGCGGCGCGCTGCCTGCGCAGACTTGGTTACGGAGAGGCCTACCATGTTGCGGGTGGACTGGCTATGGAGGGACAGGACCTTCATTCGCGAACTTGAAATGCACGCTACTTCCTCGACCGTTTTGCGTCCGGCCAGCAGCTCACGCGCAAGAACGGTGCGTGCCCCTCCGCTAGGCTCACGTATTCTAGTGGCTGGAACACGGAGCCGTCAGAGATCCGCTGAGTCGCCAGCGCGGTTGTCAAGGGCAGCGCCATCAGCACGAATAAACGCGGGGCCGTCAGATCCCTATATCGCCGTTTGGTGTCTGGCAGCAGGCGTAGGGAACACGCAAGTTAGGCATCAAGCATCTAGACAGGGTCCAAAGTTGCTAGCACGCTGCGGCGCTAGTACTGCTAGGGGGTGTGGCGCCCGTTTGACAGAGGGCCAGGCCATACTTGAGCAAGTTATCGCAATCGGTGCCATGCGAGTTTATGCTCAGGTCGAGCACAGGGAAAGCTCGACCATTGGCGCCAATATATATACCCTGTATGGCCAACGGCTTTCCAGCAGGTTCGGGCGCTCGGCTGCCCGTATGCGCGTGTTATCGACTTCAGACGCGCGTCAAGATCTATCCGACATTATAGGAGTAATGTCTTGCCTCAACTGTCAAATCAATAGCTGAGTGGCACGAGACCAAAGTCGAGCCAGCTCCGACGCATGGTATCGACCATGGTATCGATAAAACTCGACGTAGCAAGACGCACGTAAATTCAATCGCTTAGCTCAGCCATTGATCATCGAGTGGGAGTAAGCGGAGTCTTTAATTAACTAGCTTTGAAGTGAAAACCGACGGGCCGTTGATCATTCATACGAATGATCAACGGCTTTTCTGTTTTTTCGGACGGGCATGTCCATGCAGTGCTAGGCGAAAGATGCAATGGTATTCAATACGGCACCGAATTTGGAACGCTAGCGCCAAAGTATGCGGATACCAGGATGCTACTCGCGATTAATCATGGTATCGGCTGATGCCACGGTTTTTGTCTCAATGCGAAAAGCGAAAAGCGCCCAATAAACAGCCGGTAACGGAGATCGCATCGAACGCTCGGAAGCGCTCTTGAGGACTCCACCCAGCAGGCAGCATAGCGCACGGTCCACCGTAAGGCAGATGGTTACGGCACAACCGTCTCTCGAACCATTGGTTGCGGCTTTGGATAAACATGGCTCCATGCTAGTCAAGGCGCGCCTTCTTTGTCCCACGGCATCGAATGACGATCCAAGGTCCTCGGAGCACGCGTTGTTAACGCAAAATATAGAAGGTGAGCTGAATTGCATCTAATCGTTTCATTCACGCAACAAAGACGTGGCTTCTTCAGAGCAAGAATTTGATTTGTCAGCAGCAGTCGCAAGGCCTGTATCGCACCGTGATATCCTGCCGCGCTGCCATATTTTCTCTAGAGAATCATGTTTTCGATACTGCGTCGCTCGCGTATATCGCTTGCGCCTTCGCTTGCCGTCCTGGTTGGACTGGCAATGTTGGTTCTGACCCTGCTGACGCTCCAGCTCGTCATTGACACCCTGACGCGGCAAGTCGAGGTCGACATCAGCCGCGATCTTGCAGAGCTTGCCTTTCAGACGACCGACAAGCTCGACCGTGGTATGTACGAGCGCTACCGAGAGGTCAAGCTGATGGCCGAGCGCTATGAAATCACCAATGCCCACGTGCCTGTCGACGCCAAGCGCAAGGTGTTGGAAGACATGCAGATAACCCATCCCTATTACGCATGGATCGGCCTGACCGATAACCGCGGTATCGTCAGGATATCGACCAAGCAGCTCCTCGAAGGCAAGGACGTCTCGGCCCGTCCATGGTTTTCCGCCGCCTATGAAGGCGTTCATCTCCACGACGTGCACGAGGCGGTGCTGCTGGCTAAGCTACTACCGAATCCCGGCGGCGAACCAAAACGCTTCTTCGATATCGCGTTTCCCTTTCGTAATCCGGAAGGCATCGTGATGGGTATTTTTGGTACCCACCTGAGCTGGCAATGGGCGGCCGACGTCCAGCGCTCCGTCCTGCGGCCGCTGGCGCAACGCAAGGGTGTCGACACCCTCATCCTGAGCAGGGAAGGCATCGTGCTGCTCGGCCCGGAAGCCTATGCCGGCAAGCCGCTTGCACTGGAAAGCTTCGAGATAGCCAGGAATCGGAAGAATGGCTCCCTTGTCGAAACCTGGCCCGACGGCAAGCGCTACCTCGTGGGCTACAGCCAGAGCAGCGGCCACGACAGTTATCCCGGACTGGGTTGGGTCGTACTGGTCCGCCAACCTCTCGACCAGGCCTTCATGCCGGTCGAGGAACTGCGCAGCAAGATATTGTGGACCGGGGTCGGCGCTGCCGTCGTGGTGTCATTGCTGGTATGGATGTTCTCCAGGACGATCGTGAGGCCCTTGGGAACGATTACCCGGCATGCGGATGCCTTGCGCGCCGGTATGGTCCGTGAAATCCCGCCGATACGCAGCCGCCTGACTGAAGTGCAAATTTTGCAACACGCCTTAAATGCGCTGCTTGCGAAGCTGCTCTCGAATGAGCAAGACTTGCGTGACCTGAATGCAACCCTCGAAAGGCGCGTGACGCAGCGCACGGTAGAGCTTGCCAATGCGGCGGATGAGCTGCGCAAAGGTGAGCAGCGTGTCAGGGCGATCATCGATACCGCTCTGGATGCCTTTGTCGGTGTCGATGCCGCGGGACGAATCAGCGATTGGAACCCGCGTGCGGAAGAGATTTTTGGCTGGCGCCGTGAAGAAGTCCTGGGAATGACCGTGAGCGAAACCATCATTCCGTCCCGATTCCAGCAGGCGCATGAAGCCGGCATGAAGCGCTTTTCCGTGTCGGGCAGCTCCGGCGTCATTGGCCGGCGGCTGCACCTGTTCGCATTGCGGCGCGACGGCACCGAATTTCCTGTCGAGATGACCATTGGCCTGATCAACGCCGGCGAGACGCACTTCTTCGGAACCTTTATCCAGGATATCTCGGAGAGAAAACGGATCGAAGACGCGCTCGCACGCGAGCGCGAGCTGCTCAAGGCCGTGATGCAGTCGATCGACGTAGGCGTCGTGGTGTGTTCCGGGTCGGGGGAGGTCCTCATGCTGAACCGTGCGGCGAAGGCGATCCACGCCCGGCGCGACGCTCCCCACAGCCCGGAAGACTGGGCCGGCCACTACAGCCTGTTTCTGGCCGACGGCAGCACACCCATGCCTCCAGGAGATTTGCCATTGGTGAAAGTCCTGAACGGTGACGTGGTCGACAATGCCGAACTGGTAGTCAGGCCGCCTGGCCATGAAGCGCGCCACCTGCTCGCGAGTGGCAGGCCCTTGCACGCCACGGATGGGGCCAGCATCGGTGCGGTGATCGCTTTCAAAGACGTTACCGCCATGAAAGAGTCCGCGCGGCGCCTGGAAGCCAGCGAGCGCAAGCTGCGGACGATCACCGACAACCTTCCCGTCCTGATCGGCTATATCGACAAGGATGGGCGCTATCTGTTTGCCAACGCGACCTATGAAGACTGGTTCGGCCTGAGCTCTGCCGACATCGTCGGTAAGACCGTCCGGGAAGTCATGGGCGAAGAGTTCGATGTTCACCACCAGGGTGTCATGCAGCGCAATGCCATGGGCGAGACCGTCAGCTTCGAGATGAAGATACCCGGGGCAACAGGCATCCGGATCGTCGAGGTCACGCGTATTCCGGACCATGTCGAGGGAAGCTACAGAGGAGTGTACGTGCTCGGGGCCGACGTTTCAGCCGCCAGGTTGCACGAAGAAGAGCTGAGCAGGCTGGCGCGTATCGACACGCTGACCGGCTTGCCGAACCGGCGGGCCTATCAGGAGCGCCTGGAAGCTGCCTTGCAGCGGGCGCGCAGAAGCGGGCAGGGAGTCGCCCTGATGTTCCTGGACGTCGACCATTTCAAGCAGGTCAACGACACGCTCGGCCACGCCGCGGGCGATACCGTACTCCAGGAATTCGCCCGGCGCGTCAAGGGCGCGGTACGGGTGACAGACACGGTCTGCCGGCTGGCGGGAGACGAATTTACTGTCATCCTCGAGGGTCTGAAATCGTCTGACGAGGCTGTGCTTGTCGGGGACAAGATCGTCAAGGCATTCGCCCGGCCGTTTGACATGGGCAAGACGCAGCGCAGGGTATCGACCAGTATCGGTATCGCTTTCGCTAGTGCTTTTCCAGTCGCGATCTCGGCATTGGAAGAAACAGCGGATCGGGCCCTCTATGGGGCCAAACGCGAGGGGCGCGGCCGTCACGCGCTGCTGACCCTGTGCTTGAGTGTCGGCTCTTGACCACCCTGGCATTACTCGAACGGTTGCGCACGCTCGACAAAGGCCGCCATTCTGGCCGGACTGCAGGTGCATACCGCAGCCATCCTGCCAAAGTGCAGTCCGGCAACTAGTCATCGTCGACGACGCGGTGCGTCCAGATCATGTATCGTCAACACAGATCAACGACACTGTCGACCACTGGCGATGACACCCAAACCAGGCCCGAAGCTCGACGCCACGCCTCAGCTTGGACTTCCGTTTGTCCAGCAAGGGCCCGCGCACGACCTGACTTACTACATCGGTATCTGTACCGTGTTCGCCGGCTACCACAAGCGCTGGCCGACGGCCCAGGCGACCAGGGAAGAGTTCCGCGCCGCACGCATACCAGGCTACGATGGCCGACGGCTCGCGCGCGAGGTCCGCTTCCCCGGTCCCGCACTCGCGCAAGATCCTTCCTACCAGGCATTGCAGGAGCGCTGCCGCGCCGAGGGCATCGATGACGGTGTCGGCCTGGCGATGCTCGATCCGCGCCATCGCAGCGTGCTGCAGGACAAGGACATCGCCGAGTTGTTCGAATCGCTCGCGCTGGCCGGCGACGCCGAAGCGGGCTGCGTGCGCTACGCAACGGGCACAGCTCTCCATGCGCCGGATGAACTGACGCTGCATTGCGGTGAGGCCATCCGCATGCGCGCGGTGGAAGCAGCGAGGCTCGATGCCCTCGACCCCAGGGTGTTACGGCAAATGTTTTCGATTCGCGTCCATGCGAACGATGCGTTGAAGCAGTTTATCGACCGCGTAGGACTGGCGTACCGTTCGAGCGATGGGCTGCTGGCCGATCACTACTGCCTCGAGGCCAGCGACGACGGGCGGCTGTCCATCCGGTATCAGATGGTGGAGGGAAGCCGATACGCAGGAAGGTTCGACGTCGCGCGGCAAACGGCGCGGCTGGCGGCCATGCTGGCGGCGCGGCCCGATCTCGCCAGGGCGGACGGCCGCAAGGACGCGGCGCGGGAGCGAAACGCGGCAGTGGCCGCGCCCCGCGTCGGATGCGACGAAGAACTGCTGCGTCAGCTGCGCACGCTCACGCTCGACGGCTCCAGCCTGATGCTGCCGATCCAGGCGCTGAGCCGGCTATCCGACATCATGCTCAGCGTGCAGGAGGCCGGCGGCGTGTACCGGCCGCGTCAGCAGCGATTCGACTTTCCGGACAACACCGCGGCCGCCGACGTGCTCGGGCATTTGCTGGCCCGTTACGAAGGCGCTTAGCCTGTCAGGCGCGACGCGCAATGGCGCGACGTCGCGGCGACATGGCAGCGTCGCCGGCGCCGCCAAACATGTCCGGCTGCACCGGGAGCGGAGAAACCGTTGCCAGTGCCGGTGCCGGGTCGGGCTGCGGCTGCGCAACGGTCTCGTAAGGGTCGATTTCCGCGGCGATGCCGTTCGCGTGGGCCAGCACGTCGTCCAGTAGCTGCAGGTCTCCCGGGTCGGTGAGATCGCTCGACGCCATCAGGGCACGCCGGTAGCGCACAACGTCTTCCCGCACCATGGCCACCGTGCGGCTGCCGTCAGTGCCCCTGACCAGCTTGTCGAAGCGATGTTCCTCCCATTTGTCGCGCTCCCTTGGCGACAGCGCGTCCGGAAAGTGACGCGCCTTGTAGCGCAACCACAGCGTGGTGAGCCGGGAATCGTCAAACTCCGGCCGGGCGGCGCGGAGCTCGCGTGGATCGAGAGTGCGAAGCTGGTCCAGCGTGCGGCGGTCGGTACCGCCCAGCAAGCCCGCATACAGCGCCACCTCGGCATCGGCCTCGCCGTCCAGGCTGTCACGGGCGAAGACCACCTGCAACAGCCTGTCTACGCTCACCGCCTGCAGCACGCGCGCCATCGTGGCGGCGTTTTCCATCGCCGCATCGACATCCAGCCCGAGATCAGCCGCCCGCTGGCCTGATACGACGTCGAGGTTCGCGAACACCGCGGGCGACTGGTTCGCGGCAATGCTGTCCAGCGGCAGGCGCCGGAAGCCCTCCGGCCGGTCCTTGACCCGCGTAAACAGGCGCTTGCGGGCGGTCTCCGCGTCCATATCGAGCAGCTCGCGCGGGTCGTGCGCCAGATCCCATGCGATGACTTCGTTGCGATTGGTGGGATGTGCAGCGAGGGGAAGCATGATGCGCACGCCCGCCGTCGCGGCAGCGCCGTAGCCGACATGGATGAATGGCTGACGCCGCTCCAGGTCCATCTCCTGCATCGCCAGGTTCTTGTTGCGCATTGCCAGGCAGTGCGCGTACAGGCGAGGCTGGCGTTCCATGACAAGGCGGGCCAGCGCGATCGTGGCGTACACGTCGGACAGCGCATCGTGCGCCGACTCATGCAGCAGCTGGTTTGCGCTACTTAAGCGGTCCAGGGCGAACGAGACCCTGCCATCGTCTTCGCGCGGCCATTCCATCGTGTCCGGCCGTAGTGCGTAGGTGGCGCGCACCACCATCATCACGTCCCACCGGCTGCAATCGTTTTTCCATTCGCGCTCGTACGGGTCCATCAGGTTGCGCCACAGCATAAAGCGTGTGACCTCATCGTCGAACGCGACCGAGTTGTAGCCGGCGCCGATCGTGCCGGGAGTGCCGAGTTCACGATACACGTCGCGCACGAACTGCAGCTCCGGCAGGCCCGCTTCGGCGCATGTCTGCGGTGTGATCCCGGTTGCCAGAGAGGCGCCCGGATCGAACAGATGGTCGGGCACCGGCTTGCAGTACAGCGTCGTGGACCTGCCGACGATGTCCAGGTTCATGTCGGTACGTACGCACGCAAACTGGGTCGGACGTTCGCGGGCGGGAACGAGGCCCGTGGTCTCGTAGTCAAAAAACAGCATCGAATTCATACAAGGCTTGCAGACCAGGCGCTCAATATTGCTATATAGGTGCGAGGCCCATGATTTCAAGTTGCTGTGTTGCCCAGCGGATGCCGTACGCGGCCATCGGGATTCATCCTGCCCCGCACAACATTGGCAAGGCTAGCCCAGGAAAAGGGCGACCCCAGCAGGATGACGCGGTTACGCCGCTGGCGGGACCGGCGCCGACGGGTTCTCGCCGGCCCACGCAGTTACGTAGGGGATCAGCGACATCCAGAGCAGCAGGTGCAGGTTCGCCCACAGCGCGCCGCCCTCCACGCGCGTGAACCTGTCGAGGAGAGCATGGTGGTTGACCCACTGGCTCCTGACATACACATAGCTGAGCAGGTAGCGCAGCCGAGCTACGTTGCATCATTTTCTTATAGGACGCCCGGACGGCACCTGTGCATGGCAGCTCCGACGTTCGCCTGCCCATTCGCCCACCCAGGCCGCCAGTGCCACGGCCGGAAACGCCATCCCGGCCAGCAATGCCGCGTTCCAGCCCTGGTGGGCGAACACCCAGGTGCCCAGCGCCGAGCCGGTCGCGCCACCGGCGAAGAACAGGGCAAAGAAGATCCCGTTCAGGCGGCTGCGCACACTGTCGCCGAGCGCGAAGATGGCGCGCTGGCTCAGTACGAGGTTGGCTGCCACGCCCATGTCGAGGATGATCGATGCCAGCACCAGCGTGCCGAGGGCCAGCGCGCGTGAGCCGGGTACCACCATCGGCAGCGCGAAGCTGGCCACGCCAAGCAACAGGGCAGCCGCGGTGGCAACCAGGGTGTGGCCCCGGTCTGCCAGGCGCCCCGCCACCGGCGACGCCACCGCGCCCGCCATCCCGACCAGGGCAAACACGGCGATCTCCGTCTGCGACAAGCCGAAGGCCGGTCCGGCCAGCATCAGGGGAGTGACGGTCCAGAACAGGCTGAAGGATGCGAACATGCACGCATGGTAGGCGGCGCGCCGGCGCAGCACGGGCGTGCTCACGAGCAGCTGCCACATCGAAGCGATCACGCGGCCGTAGGGCAGGGGCGCACCAGGTTGTCGCTGCGGCAGGAAGGTCCGCAATGCGAACGCAAGGGCCGTGACCAGCACGGCAGCGCCGCCGTACACGGCATGCCAGCTGAAATGATCGGCAACCAGGCTGGCCGCCGGCCGCGCCAGCATGATCCCGAGCAGAAGGCCACTGACAACCTTGCCCACGTTCTGGCCGCGTGTCCGTTCGGCCGACAGGTGGGCGGCGAAGGGCACCAGCACTTGCGCGGCCACCGAACCGAGTCCGATACCCAGGGAGGTGGCCAGGAACAGCCAGGCACTGGTGCTGAAGGCAGCCGCAGCGAGCATCGCCGCTGTCGCCGCCAGCAAGACCAGGACCAGCTTGCGATTTTCCACCAGGTCGCCCAGCGGAACGATGAACAGCAGTCCCAGGGCGTAGCCGACCTGGGTCAGGGTGACGATCAGCCCGGCAGCGTCCGGCGACAGACCGGTTGCAGCGCTGATCGGTCCGATCAAGGTCTGGGCGTAATACAGGTTGGCGACAATGAGGCCGGTGGCGAGTGCCAACAGGCTGATCATACGGGGCGATATGTCTGCGCCCCTTGGTGTCTTCGTTGTCATCACAGCTCCCTATCAATGGTATGCCGCCATGGTAGAGACTTTATTTGTAAAGATAATCCCCTGTTTAACCTCCTATACAATTCACTTTATATGAACAATGGAGGGTGTCATGGATCGGCTCAAGGCAATGGCGACATTCGTGCGCATCGTCGAGGCGAACAGTTTTTCACGCGCTGCCGAGGCGCTGAACCTGCCTCGCGCATCCTTGACTGCAACGATGCAGAACCTGGAGGCCTATCTCGGCACCCAGCTTCTGCAGCGAACGACGCGCGCGCTGTCACTGACGACCGACGGCGCCGAGTTCTACCAGCACTGCCGGGAAATCCTGGCCGCAGTCGAAACGGCTGAAAGCCGCTTTCGCGGTACGGAAGGGACAGTGCAGGGACGCCTGCGGATCGAGTTGCCCGCTGCCCTGGGACGCCGGGTGGTCGTGCCTCACCTGGGCCAGTTCCACGCGAGCCATCCGGGCGTCGAACTGGTCGTCGGACTATCCGACCGGCTCGTCGACCTGACGCGCGAAGGCATCGATTGCGCGCTGCGCGTAGGGGACCTCGAAGACTCGTCCATGCTTGCGCGCACGGTCGGCAGCATGCGCTTCATCACCTGCGCCACGCCAGCTTACCTGGCGCAGCACGGCATGCCGCGCTCGATCGAAGAACTCGACCTCCATCGTGGTGTCGTCCATTTCTCGGGCCGCACCGGACGACCGTTCGACTGGGACTTCATGGTCGAGGGGCGGCAGGTGAAGCGCCATGTGCGCGGCGCCGTCGCTGTCAACGATGCCGACGCCTATGTGGCCTGCGGCTTGCAGGGCATCGGCATCATCCAGGCCGCGAGGTATATGGTGAGCGAACACCTGGCGTGCGGCGCGCTCGTCGAGGTGCTTGCGGCCTGCCCGAGCGCCTCGATGCCGATTTCCATGGTGTACCCGAAGGGGCGGCGCGCCCTGCCGAGACTGCGTGTGTTCGCGCAGTGGATGGAAGAACTATTCGCTGCAGAGCCTTTTCTGGCGCCGGAGACGGGTCGGGCAAAGCGAGACAACTGAAGGCTTGAGCCGTTGCGTTTCAATGGTGAGCCAGTGGTAAGCCCTCGATCGTTCGCTCGAATGCCCAACGGCTTTTCGATTCCTGGCGCGGCTCGCTGAAATGCCAGGTCGACCAGGATCCTTATCGCGCAGCAGGGCTGCGCACTCGCCGGCGGCTTGTCGCCAGAGAACCCGAGCGTCAAGGAACCAAGGGCGCCCCATGGCTTCAGCAGCGAACTGATAGACTTCCCTTGTCACTTCAACCAACGACTATTTTTGCCGGCGCCTTGCCAGTAGGGCAGTAGGGCTGCGCCGGAACGCTGCAAGGCCGTACACAAAGGAGACCGCATTGAGCACCGAAAGCAATCTGAACGAATCCCGCGACACCCAATTGCGCGCCGACGCCCTTGAATACCACCGCAGTCCGACCCGCGGCAAGATCGAGGTCGTCGCCACCAAGCCCTTGTCGAACCAGCGCGACCTGTCGCTGGCCTACTCGCCGGGCGTCGCCTATGCGTGCGAGGAGATCGCGGCCGACCCCGGCACCGCCGCGGACTATACCTCGCGCGGCAACCTGGTGGCGGTGATCAGCAACGGCACCGCCGTGCTGGGCCTGGGCAATATCGGCCCGCTGGCCTCGAAGCCGGTCATGGAAGGCAAGGGCTGCCTGTTCAAGAAATTTGCCGGCGTCGACGTATTCGATCTGGAACTGGCGGAGAACGATCCGGACAAGCTGGTCGATGCCATTGCGATGCTCGAGCCGACGGTGGGCGGCATCAACCTGGAAGACATCAAGGCGCCGGAGTGCTTCTATATCGAGAAGCAGCTGCGCGAGCGCATGAACATCCCGGTCTTCCACGACGACCAGCACGGCACCGCCATCATCTCCAGCGCCGCGCTGCTCAATGCCCTCAAGGTGGTCGGCAAGGACATCCGCGACATCAAGCTGGCGGCGTCCGGCGCCGGCGCCGCGGCGATCGCCTGCCTCGACATGATGGTCGTGCTGGGCGTGAAGCGCGAGAACATCTTCGTCACCGATTCCAAGGGCGTGATCTGGCAGGGCCGCGAAGCCAGCATGGAAGCCAACAAGGCGCGCTACGCGCAGGCAACCGAGGCCCGGACCCTGGCCGACATCGTGGCCGGCGCCGACGTGTTCCTGGGCTGCTCGACCGCCGGCGTGCTGACCGGCGACATGGTCAAGACCATGGCGCCGCAGCCGGTGATCCTGGCACTGGCGAATCCGGAACCGGAAATCCGCCCGGAAGTGGCCAAGGCCGCGCGCCCCGACTGCATCGTCGCCACCGGCCGTTCGGACTACCCGAACCAGGTCAACAACGTGCTGTGCTTCCCATACATCTTCCGCGGCGCGCTGGACTGCGGCGCCACCCGCATCACCGACGAGATGAAGCTGGCCTGCGTGACGGCGATCGCGGAACTGGCCGAAGCCGAAGCGAGCGATGTCGTGGCTTCCGCCTATGCCGGACAAGACCTGTCGTTCGGGCCCGACTACATCATCCCGAAACCCTTCGACCCGCGCCTGCTGGCTGCGATCGCACCGCGCGTGGCCGAGGCAGCCGCAGCCTCGGGTGTCGCCAGCCGCCCGATCGACGACATGGACGCCTACCGCGAACGCCTTGCCCAGATGATCTACCACACGGGCTTCTTCATGAAGCCGGTGTTCGCCAAGGCCAGGGCCACGCTGCGCAAGCTTGCCTATGCCGAAGGCGACGACCCGCGCGTGCTGCGGGCGGTGCAGACCGTCGTCGATGAAGGACTGGCCCACCCGGTGCTGATCGGCCAGGCCACGGCGATCGAGCGTGCGATGAAGGAAGCGGGACTGCGCCTCAAGCGCGACGTCGACTACACCCTGGTTGGCAGCGATGGCGACACCACCCTGCAAGGTGCGGCGCTGCTCAAGGCAGGGGAGGTCGACGCCCTGATCTGCGGCATGCGCGGCAGCTACGACAGCCACCTGGTCCACGTGCAGAACGAAATCGGCCTGGCGCCCGGGGCAGAGGTGATGGCGGCGATGAACGCGCTGGTGCTCGACAAGCTGACCCTGTTCATCACCGACACCTACGTGAACGACCAGCCGAGCGCCCAGGAGCTGGCGGCGATCGCGCGCCTGGCGGCCGCCGAACTGCGCCAGTTCGGCCTGGAGCCGAAGGTCGCCCTGCTGTCGCATTCCTCGCAGGGTTCGTCCGAGCGGCCCTCGGCGCGCCGCATGCGCGAGGCGCGCCGGCTGCTGGCGCAGAGCGCGCCCGAGCTGGCCGTGATCGGCGAGGTGCACGGCGACGCCGCGCTGTCGGAAGACATCCGCGCGCTCTACGATATCGAGCGGGAAGGGGGCTTTGGCGGCAGCGCCAACCTGCTGGTGATGCCTTCGCTCGACGCGGCCAACATCCTGTTCAACGTGCTCAAGGTCGCTGCCGGCAAGGGTGTCACGGTGGGGCCGATCCTGCTCGGCGCGGCCAAGCCGGTGCACATCCTCAGCCCGAGCGCGACGGTGCGCCGCATTGTCAACATGACGGCGCTGGCAGCTGCGGGCGTGCGCTGAGGGCAGGCAGGGCGTGGCGATGGACGCTTCGCCCTGGGATGGACGAGATGAAGCATGGGTGTATCGGTGATCGATAATGCGGCCGGCAAGCGCGTGGCTGTTCTCTACCAGGCCTTGCCGCCGCCTGTCATCGCAGGCGTGCGCAAGGCGCCCAAGCCGGGTGGCTACTCCGACAGCGGTGCGGATATCGCATTCAACCTGCGCCGCGCCGGTTTCCAGGTGCTGACGCCGAACTCCCGGCCAGACACCGGGGTGCCCCTCGACTGGGTATTCCCCGATACCGACGACGGCCTGCGCGCTGCGCGTGACGCGGGAGCAGACATACTCTGGGCCAATACCGTGCTGTTCACGGGCCATCCGATCGAGCCTTATCTCGCCGACGCGTGGATCGTGGGGCAAACTCCGGGGTGCCAGGAGGCCGTGGACGACAAGTTCGCGACCAATCGAATGCTACTTGCCGCCGGACTGCCCGTCGTGCCATCGGTCCTGGTGGCGAAGCGTGAAACGGCAGGCGCCGCCACGCTGGCGCAGCTGTCCTCCAGTTTTCTGGACCGACGCGGCCTCGCGTTTCCCCTCGTCGTCAAACCCGTGCGTGGACGGGGAAGCCAGGGCGTGTCGCGGGTCAGCGACCTCGATGCCTTGCAGAAGGCCGCAGCGTCGCTGCTGGAATCGGGCCAGTACGGCGACCAGCTCATGGTGGAAGCATTCCTCGACGGCGAGGAAGTCACGGTCACCGTACTTCCAGGCGCCCGGGTCGCGGGAGGGGATTGCCCGCGACCGCTGGCGCTTCCTCCGGTCCGGCGCTTTCACCATGATGACGGGATCGCTCCGTATAACGGGACAGTGGCCGTAACGAACAACAGCGCCGCGCTCACCGCCGGGGAATGCGCCCAGGCCCCGGTGCGGGCGGTCATGGACGCCTGCGTCGCCGCATTTGCTCGTACAGGCGCGCTGGCACCGGTAAGGATCGACTGCCGTGCCGATGCGAACGGGGTGTTCCAGATCTTCGACGTCAATGCAAAACCCAACATGACCGGGGCAGGCCGACTGGGGCGGGACGACCAGGACAACCTGTGCGCGATCGCAGCCCGGGCGGTCGGCTGGTCCTACACCGATCTCCTCGAGAACATGTTGAGCCACGCATGGATGAAGCGCTAGCGCTGGAGTTCGGACATGATCTTCTCTGCCAGGAAGTCGCACGGCGGCCGTTTCGACTTGCTGCTGCGCGCCAGGATCATTTCAAGCGGTTTGATTTCGGGCAGGCCCTGGGCCTGCCCCAGCAGGTTCAGGTGCGCAGGGACAGCGCAGCGCGCCAGTGGTGCGACCGCAAGCCCGGCCTCGACCATGCTGAGCAGTCCCATCAGGCTCGGGCTTTCGTAGGACGTCCGGTAAGGGATGTTCGCCCGCTCGAGGCTGCGGATGGCGTTCTCGCGCGCCACGCTGCCGGGCAGGAAGACGGCGATCGGCAAGGGCTGCTCGCGCCAGATGTCCTGCGCGGTGGGTGACGCGGCCCAGACCATCGGCTCGAATCGCACGAACTCGCCCGACAGCCCCTTGACGCGCGTCGCGCATGCCAGGTCGACCGCCCCATCCTTGACCAGCGGTGCCAGTGCGACGCTGGGCAGGCCGACCACCTGGATCTCCACTTTTGGGTAGGTGGCGGAAAACTTCTTGAGGATCGGCGGCAGCAGCGAGGAGGCATAGTCGTCCGGCACACCAATCACCACACGGCCTGTGACGTCCGGACGCACGACCGCCGCCCAGGCTTCTTCGCGCAGTGCGAGCATGCGCCGTGCGTAGCTCAGCAGCACTTCGCCGTCCTGCGTCGGCGTCACGCTGCGCGCCCTGCGCACGAACAGTGGCTTGCCGAGCGCGGCTTCGAGCGTCTTTATCTGCATGCTCACCGCCGATTGGGAACGGTGAACCACTTCCGCTGCGCGGCTGATGGTGCCGGTATCGGCGACCGCCACGATCATTGCAAGGACATCCAGGTCGAGTGCGCGCATAGGTATCAGAAAACCTAATGGTTAGTTTCAGTATTATGCGATTTTCTTAAGGTTCTGTCTCGTGCATAGTGAAGGCAAGGAGGCTATCCATGAATGCACGAACCGATCCATCCATCTTTGCGGCGCCGGAACTGGGCTTCGCTGCCATCCCTTCCGGCGTCCAGGTACCGTATGTGGCGAAGGGCAGCGGGGAAACCATGGTGTTCGTACACGGCTCGCTGTGCGACTACCGCTACTGGGACAGTCAACTGAAGTTCCTGGCGCAGCATTTCCACTGCGTCTCGCTCAGCCTCAGCCACTACTGGCCGGGCAACGAGGCCAGGCTGCAGCCGGAATTCAATTGGTGGCGGCATGTCGTGGAGCTGGCCGAGTTCATCGCCGCCATGAACGTCGGTCCCGTGCATCTCGTCGGCCATTCGCGTGGCGGATGCGTTGCTTTTCACCTGGCGCGCGAGTATCCCGGCCTCGTGAAAACCCTGACGCTTGCGGATCCCGGCGGTCCATTGCACGCCGACGGCCTGCCGGACGCGGATTTGCCGCCATCGGTGCATACCCTGCGTTCGAAGGTGGCTGGCCTGATCGACAGCGGGGCAGTGGAGCAGGGCCTGCAGATGTTCGTCGACTCGGTCAGCATGCCGGGTATCTGGAAACGCAGCCCCGGGTCGTTCCGGCGGATGGCGATCGATAACGCATCGACCTTGCCGAAGCAGTTTCAGGATCCCTTGCCAGCGTATTCGCGCGCCGCCGCCGCCGACGTCACGTGCCGGACCCTGCTGATCGAGGGGGAACGGAGTCCGCGCATGTACCGGGAGAATGTGGAGAAGCTCGCGGCGTGGATCGGGCGCGCCGACCGCTTTGTCGTTGGCAGGGCATCGCATGGGATGAACGTGACGAACCCGGCGGCGTTCAATCGGCTCGTTCATGCGTTCGCGGCCGCGTAAGCCTGGCGATCCTGCTCGTTCCGGCAGCAGGGCTGCTGGCAACGGGCGTCGTTTTACCAGTGCGGCTGCGCGTGCGCGCGTCAAGGGAACAATCCAGTTAGTTGCTGCTGTCCATCCCGGCAGCCAGCGACTTCAGTTGCGCGAGATCGAGCAGGCGAATCTCGCGCTTGTCCACCTGGAGCAGGCCAAGCGACTTGAACCTCGACAGCAGCCGGCTGATACTTTCGATCGTCAGGCCGAGATAGTTGCCGATCTCCTCGCGGCTCATGCGCAGTTGCAGGCAGGTTGACGCATATCCGCGCATCGCATACCGCGAAGCCAGGTTCACAAGGAACACAGCGAATCGCTGCTCGGCGCGCATGTTGCCCAGAAGGAGCATGACGTTTTGCTCCCGCATGATTTCCTGGCTCATGGTGCGGTGAAAGTGGCGCAGGAGTGCCGGCACCTCGCTGAATAGTCCCTCGAGTCGGGCGAAGGGAATCTCGCATACTTCGCTGTCCTCCAGGGCGACGGCATCGCAATGGTGGGCGCCACTGATGGCGTCCATGCCGAGCAGGTCGCCTGCCATCTGGAACCCCGTAATCTGGGCGTCGCCCGCGGCATTGACGTGGTAGGTTTTCACGTGGCCGAAGCGGATGGCGTAAAGGTTGCGAAACGGATCATTTCGTTTGTAGAGGAACTCATCGCGTTTCACACGACGGCGCCTGCCGATGACTTGATCCAGTTTTTCGACGTCCGAGGGTTCGAGTCCCATGGGCAGACACAAGGCATGCATGCTGCAGTTCGCGCAACTGGTCTTTGGCGTCGGCTGGCTTTGCAGGGCTTTCAATTCAGCGAAATTAATAGCGTTCATGGCAGGGCCGTCGTCTGAGCATAGGTCAATGGATGAACCCGGAGCACGCCATGTCTAACAACTGGATTGGCCGGGCGTCGGGAGCGACATGCCGAATCTGTCTTCGGTGCGAAGCAGTACGGCAGATGATGGAATCGATTTTACTTGCCGTGGGCAAGCATTCGAATGGGCATGAGGAACTAGCAGGCCTAGGCAATTCGGCCTAGGCACAGCAGCCATGACAACGTTGCAGCGAGGAATGCTGCGGGGGCGCGGTCTCTGGAATCCGGTAAACCTTTGCCGCTCAGGCGGCAATGCCGCGCCGGGCCGCCGCTCTCCTGATCCCGTTCGGCGCGCGTACCCGGGTGCGCTGCTGCAGGGCGGATACGGCCAGCACCAGGTCGGCGGCGTGGCGGTGCAGGTTGAGCAGGTCGCGCAGTGCGCTGACGACCTCGCGCCCGGTCTCCGGACAGCCGCGCTCGACCGCCGGTGACACATGGTGCAAGGCGCTCAGGATGAGGGCGTTGTGCTCCCTGCGCTCGCGCAGCCCCGGAATGCCGAGCGCCTCCATGGTCAGCTCTTCGCGCCGGAATCCGTCCTCGACCGCGACGACCAGTGCAGGGAAATCGGCGGCAAACATCCGGTCCGGCGTCGCCGCGGCCCGGGCGACGCGCTGGCACAAGGCGTGTCGTGCATGGCGCAGGACAGTGCACAGTGCCTGGGGATCGGCGGCGACAGAGCGGCAGGATTTCATCACATTTCTCGACTAGGTATTGATGACCATCAGTTTCTACGCTTGCCAGAAAAATTTATTTGATGTAAGTCAAAAACCTCATAGACTGAAGGTGCAAGCCGCATCGGCACTGCCATGCAAGACCCGACCAGCGTCCTTGCGCCGCCTGGCCGGCGCCCTATACCTCCACGTTCAGCGACACCCACAGTCGCCGTCCCTCCAGACTGTTCACGAAGCGGTTCGCATAGGTGAATGCTGCCGTCGGGCTTGTGCGGTAGGCCTGGTAGTCGACGAAGTGTTTGTTCAGCAGGTTGTAGAGCGCCGCGTTGATCGACACATTGCGGCTCAGCCTGTAGCTGCTGCCCAGGTGCAGCATCGTGTAGCCGCGGTAGTCGCCCAGTGCCGCCTTGGCGGCGCGGGTCTCGGCCGAGCTGCCCGGGTCGCGGAAACGTTCGCTCCGGTACTCGGTGCGCAACCAGTGTTTCCACGCGGGCGAGACCTTCCATTGCAGACGCGCGTTGACGGCGTGGCGCGGGGTATCGGTCAGGGGCTTGCCGGCGTTGCTGCCGCTTTTCTGCTCGCTGTCCGTATAGGTGTAATTGGCCGTCGCCGACAGCGCCTCGCCGAGCGGGAACCGGGCGCCGAGCTCGAGGCCGCGCGTGACCGCCTTGTCGACGTTGACCGATTGGCCGAATGCGTCGACGTTCGGCCAGTTGCCGAAGCTGACGCAGCCCGGACGCTGGGGCGCGGGCGCATAGCTGCAGTTGAGCAGGCCGGTGCCGCTCGTGATCTTGTCCCGGAATGCATTATTGAACAGGCTTGCATTGGCAGTCATGCCTGCATGGTTGTCGAAGAAGAATCCCAGCTCGGTACTGACGCTGGTCTCGGGCTGCAGTCCCGGGCTGCCAACCAGGGGAATCGTCCCTTGTCCGCCGAAGCCGTTGATTCCCGGCGTGAGCTGCTCGACGCGTGGCGTCTTGTAGCCCTTGCTGACGCCACCCTTGACGGTCCAGTGCGGCGCCGCGTTCCATACGCCGTAGACGCGCGGGCTGAGCTCGCCGCCGAACACGCTGTGGCGGTCGTAGCGGGCGCCGAGGGTGAGCGAGAAGCTGTCGTGCAGGCGCCATTCGTCTTCCGCGAACAGCGCCTTTTGCGTGAATGCGAACGGATTCGGCGCCACTCCGTCGCGCATCGACGCATCCCACCACTGGGCGCCGATGGTGGCAAGGTGCTCGCCCAGGGGAAGGAGCAGCTTGGCATCGAGCACCCGGCTTTCGGCCTCGAGCGTACGCGCGCTGCCGGCCACTGCGCCTGGCGTGCCCGGCGGGATGGTGCGGCCCAGGGTTTCGGTGCGGTTGCGCATGAACGTCGTGTCCAGCGTGCCGGCGTCCAGGCGGGCACGCCAGGACGCGCTGAGCTGGTCGCGCCGGTACTCCTGCTCGGGGCCGTAGCCGCCTTTCAGGCCCAGCGTGCCGAGCTGTCCGCGCGCATTGTCGTAGGTCTGGCGGCTGGCATCGGCATCGAGCACGATGGTGTGATCGGGGTGCGGCGTGAAGGCCAGGCGCGCGCCCAGGTTCCCGAGCTCGGACGCGACCGGATTGGCCCCCATTACCGGTTTCGCCTCAAGGCCGGCCTGGGTTGTGTAGCGGATATCCGCGGCGTTGCGCCGCGACACGCTGCCGCGCAGCGCCAGGCCCAGCAGGTCAGTCCGCACAGGACCGCTCAGGTGGAATTTGGCCGAGCGCTGGTCGCCGAAGCTGGCCTGTTCCTGGGCCGTGTAATCGGCGCTAAGGGCCGCCGTCCACTTCCTGCCGACCTTGCGCGTGATGATGTTGACGACCCCGCCCATTGCGTCCGAGCCGTACAGGGTGGACATGGGGCCGCGGATGATCTCGATCCGTTCGATCGCCCCCAGCGGCGGCATGAAGCTGGTCTGGGTGCCGCCAAAACCGTTCGGCGCGACATTGCCTGCCGCATTCTGGCGCTTGCCGTCGATCAGGATGAGCGTGTAGTCGCTCGGCATGCCACGCACGCTGATGTTCATGCCCCCCGTCTTGTCGCTGGCCGCGCCGACGTCGATTCCTTCCACGCTTTCGAGCGCCTGGGTCAGGTTGCCGAAGCGCTCCTGCGCCAGCATCTCACGGGTCAGCACCGTGATCGAGGCGGGCGCCTGCCTGACGTTCTGTTCGAAGCCTGCCGCCGTCACCACCACGCTGGGAATGAAGGCGGGCAGGGGCTCGGCTCCCGCTCCGGCGTAGAGGGCGCTCAGGCCCAGGGCGAGTGCGGTGCGGCGAAACGAGGGCAGGGGAAGGCGGGGGCTCGGCATGATGTACTCCACGAAGATAAGTCCTGATGGAAAGATCATAGCACATAATGAGAATGATTCGCATTCAAGAAAATAACTTAGGTCAATTTCTTGAGAGATCTTTAGCGACAGGTGCCGTGTCCGCGGCAGGCCGGCTTGCGGGGAAGCCCCCCCTTGCGGCTGGCATTCCTGGCGCGCCACTTCGTCCGCGCGCGCGTTCGAGCTGCAGCCGAGTCAAGCGAGCAGGTCCGGCATGGTTCAGTGCGCGTAGCCGTAGGAACGCATGATGGCCCTGGCCTTGTCCGAAGCCAGGTAGCGGGTGAGGGCCAGCGCGGCGGGATTGGCGCCGGCGCGGATGAGCAGGACGGCGTCCTGGCGGATCGGCTTGTGCAGTGTGGCGGGCACGATCCAGCCCGAGCCACCGGTTAGTTTTCCATCGCGGTAGACCTGGGACACGGCGACGAATCCGAGTTCGGCGTTGCCGGTGCTGACGAACTGGTGGGCCTGGGCGATATTCTCGCCTTGCACCAGTTTCGGGCCGAGCGCGCGCGCCAGGCCGAGCTTTTCCAGCACCTCGAGCGCGGCTGCGCCGTAGGGGGCGGTGCGCGGATTGGCGATCGCAAGGTGGGCAAGGCCGGGTCGCCTGAGCACCAGTCCCCCGGCGTCCACAAAGCCCGGTTTCGCCGACCACAGCACCAGCCGGCCGACTGCGTAGGTAAAACGGGTGCCCTTGAGCGCCAGGCCGTCCGCTTCCAGCCGCGCCGGAATCTGGTCGTCGGCAGCCAGCAGCACCTCGAAGGGCGCGCCGTTCCTCACCTGCGCATAGAACTTGCCGCTGGCGCCGAAGGAAAGAACGGCGCGGTGACCGGTGTCGCGCTCGAACACGGCGGCGATCTCCTTCATCGGCGCGGTGAAATTGGCGGCGACCGCCACCTGCACCTGGGCCGCGCCGGCGCCCGGCGCCCATCCGGCCGCGCAGGAAACGAGGAGCGCGGAAAGCAGGGCGCGGCGGCACGCACGCAGCATGGGGGCGCGAATGGTCATTGCAGCGCCCATCTGGCGGCGGCCGCGTCGTCGCTTGCACGGGCGTCGACCCAGCGCATGCCGCCGGGCGTGGTCTCTTTCTTCCAGAAAGGCGCCCGGGTCTTGAGGATATCCATCACGAACTCGCAGGCGGCGAAGGCGTCGCCGCGATGGCGGGCAGCGACGGCCGCCAGCACGATCTGTTCGCTCGCACCCAGCAGGCCGACGCGGTGCACGATGGCGACGTCGATGAGAGACCAGCGTTGTCCCGCCTCGGCGGCGATGTCCTGCAGAGCCGCTTCGGTCATGCCCGGATAGTATTCCAGTTCGAGCGCCGAGACGCCGCCGCAGCCGCTGAGTTCGCGCACCGTACCCACAAAGGCGACCACGGCGCCCGTGTCACGATGGCCGGCGCGCAGGCGGGCCAGTTCGGCGGAGACGTCGAAGTCCCCGGTCTGGACACGTACCGCCATCTCAGCCGCCCGTCACCGGAGGAAAGAACGCCACTTCGGAACCATGCCGCACGGCGCTGGCGGTGGTGGCCATGCACTGGTCGACGGCCACCCGGAAACTGCGTTCCTCGGCCAGGGCCTCGATCCAGGCGCCGCCCCGGGCGCGCAGCGCCGCCAGCACGTCGGCGGCGTTGCCGCTGTCGCCAGGCAGGTGGACGGAATCGGCGGACACACCGAGGGCCTCGCGGAGGCTGGCAAAAAATTTCACTTGAATCTGCATGACGGTCCAATCGAAAATGCGGAAAGAGGCCGGCGTGCTGCGTTGTTGCGGCCATCGTCCGGCCTGCCAATTGTAGGGACCGGAGCAACTGGAGGCTGTCGGCACGATGGGCTAGCGCGCCTAGTCATTCGGTAGTAGGGAAGCCTTGCCCGCGCGCGCGCATAATGGCCGGGTGGCGCCATGCTACTTTCGACAGGAATCGCATCATGATGGACAAACTATGGTCTTGCCTGGCCGGACGCCGGCAGGTGTCGCTGCGGCGCCTGCTCGCCCCAGGCCCGGACGACGCCGCGCTGGAGCGGATCTTCGCAGCCGCCGCCCAGGCCCCGGACCACGGCGTCCTGCTGCCCTGGCGTTTCATCCTGATTTCGCCGGAGCGGCGGCCGGACCTCGGCCGCGCGTTTGCCGAGGCGCTGGCGCAGCGCGACCCCGGCGCCGACGAGGCGGCGCGCGCCGCCGCCTACGAGAAGGCTTTCCACGCTCCGTGCCTGGTCGCCGCCGTGATGGTGGACGACCCGGCCGGCGCGACGACGGTCCCGGTGGCGGAGAAGCTGGTATCGCTCGGCTGCGCGGTCCAGAACATGCTGCTGGCCGCCGAGGCGCAGGGCTTCGCGAGCGGCCTGGCGAGCGGCCTGGCGATGGAGTCTGTCGCCATGCGGCGCCTGCTGTGCCTGCTGCCGCACGAGCAGGCCATCTGTTTCATCGGTTTCGGCACCGGCGGCGCCGCCAAGGCGCCGCGTGAGCGGCCGGCGACCGGCCGCTTCGTCACCGTCCTGTAATCCCTCCCTTCAGTCCCGCGGCGCCGGCTTGGGGCCGGTCCGCGTGCCGCGTACGGCTTCGAGACGTGCAACCAGCATGCAGCCCGCCACGGCGGCGGCGCCGGAGGCGGCGTATGCCACTACCAGCCCGAGTGACCCCGCATGCCTGAATGGCAACAGCGGCGCCAGGCCATGCAGGGCCAGCTGGAACAGCACCGGCGCGGCCATCGCAGCCGCCAGCAGCGCGCGGGTGCGCTGCGCCGTGGTGCCAGGGGCCGGAGGCATCGGTTTCGGCATGGCCGGCCCGCTTTTCAGCTGCAGCAGCCGCCGCAGCAGCCGCCGTTGCGCGCGCCTCCCTGGATCTCGGCAAAGCCGGCGCGGGCCGCGGCCTCGGAAATGGCCTGGCGCGAGATCGCCATTTCGTCGGCGTGCACGCTCAGTTCGCGCGTGCCCGGCACGGCGTCGATGGCATGGACACCGGGCAGGGCGCACAGCGTATCGACGATACGGGCCACGTCGGCAAAGGCGAGCGGGGTGGACAGCTGGAATTGATGTTGCATCATGATGGGTTCCTTGGATTCGGTTGAAGAAAAAAGGGTTCAGCCGCAGCTGCCGACGTAATGGCAGCCGGTGCATCGCTCGCAGCCGTCGACCTTGACGAGCGCGCGCGCGCCGCACTCGGGGCATTTGCGCCAGGGCTGGGTTGCGGGTCCGGCGGCAGGCAGGGCGGCAGCGGGGGCCGCCTGCGGTACACCGGCCTGGCTTGCGCAGCGGGCCGCGAGCAGGCGGTCGAGTTCCTCGACCGGCACCTGGTTGCCCCAGGCATCCAGGAAGCCGCGCCGGATCAGCATGCGCTGCAGCGTGAAGGCGACGGCCGCCACTTCCGAGTCGTGGTAGACCGGTACCTCGACGCCGTCCTCGCGCTTCAAGACGCCGCAGCGTACCGGGCCTTTTTCCCAGACGACTTCGCGCATGTCGGCCAGCGCCTTGGCGATCGGACTGCCGGCGCGCGCCGCCATCGACAGCAGGCGCATGGTCGAGGTGATCCACTGGTGGCCTTCGCTGCGCTGGTTGGCGGGCATGAAGAATTCGAAGGGCCTTTCGATCAGCACCTCGCGCCCGCCCACGCGGCCTTCGACCCGGATGAAGCTGACCGTGATGTAGGCCGCCTTCTTGCCTTCCTGGGTCGCATACTCGATCTTGGAAGTGATCGACTCCAGCTCGCCGAGCGGACGGCGCTCGAAACGCTTGCGCAGCGGGTCGACATCGTCCGGAGAGGCTTCGGGCGATTCCGGGGCAACGCTCAGCACGCTGCCGGTGACGGCATTCGGACGGTAGGTCGCCAGGCCCTTGAGGCCGGCGCGCCAGGCGTCGGTGTACAGGTTCTTGAAATCCTCGTACGGATAGTCGGCCGGGACGTTCACCGTCTTCGAGATCGCGGTGTCGATGTAGGGCTGCACCGCCTCCATCATGCGCAGGTGGTCCTGGGCCGCCATCTGCAGCGCGGTGACGAACTGCGGCGGCAGGGCGGCGCTATCGGACACGTCGTGGCCCTGGTGGCGGTAGAGGCGCCACGCGTGGTCGGCTACCTCGTAGACCCGGGTGCTGTCGTCCGGCATGCGCTTCTTGCGCTGGTAGGTCCAGGAAAAGGCCGGTTCGATGCCGTTCGAGGCGTTGTCGGCGAAGGCCAGCGAAATCGTGCCGGTGGGCGCGATCGACAGCAGGTGCGAATTGCGGATGCCGTGCTGCGCGATGGCTTCGCGCAGCGCTTCCGGCAGCCTGCCGACGAACTGCCCGGCCAGGTACAGGGCAGGGTCGAACACGGGGAAGGCCCCCTTTTCGCGCGCCAGCGCGATCGACGCGGCATAGGCGGCGTCGCGCAGTTCGCGCGCGATGCGCGCCGCCAGCGCGCGGCCTTCGTCGTGGTCGTAGCGCAGGCCGAGCATGACCAGGGCACTGCCTAGGCCGAGAAAACCCAGGCCGATGCGGCGCTTGTTGCGGCCTTCCTCTGCCTGCTGGGGCAGTGGCCATTCGGTGGCGTCGAGCGCCAGGTCGAGCATGCGCACGCCGACCCCGGCCACTTCGCGGAAGGTGTCGAAATCGAAAGACGCCGTGGCGGTGAACGGATCGCGCACGAAACAGGTCAGGTTCAGCGAGCCCAGGTCGCAGCAGCCATAGGGCGGCAAGGGCTGCTCGCCGCAGGGATTGGTCGCCGACAGGCGTTCGGCGTAGTACAGGTTGTTCTCGGCATTGATGCGGTCGATGAACAGCACGCCCGGCTCGGCATGGTCGTAGGTCGAACCCATCACCTTGTCCCACAGCGCGCGTGCGCGCACGCTGCGGTAGACCCAGGTGCCGTCCGCGCGCCGGTGGGCGCCCGCGGCCTGTTCGTCCGGACCGGGTTCGGCGGCATGCACGAGTTCGATGTTTGCGTCCTCGACCACGGCGTGCATGAAGGCGTCGCTCACGCCGACCGACAGGTTGAAGTTGCTGAACGCGCCGCCGTCCTTGGCGGCGATGAAGCGTTCGATGTCGGGATGGTCGATGCGCAGCACGCCCATCTGGGCGCCGCGCCGGGCGCCGGCCGATTCCACCGTGCGGCACGAGGCATCGAAGACTTCCATGTAGGAGACCGGTCCCGAGGCGCGTGACTGGGTACCCGCTACCTTGCTGCCGGCGGGCCGGATGGCTGAGAAATCGTAGCCGACCCCGCCGCCGCGGCGCATGGTTTCCGCCGCCTCGGCCACGGCCGTATAGATGCCGGGCAGGCCGTCCTGCTGGCCGCTGATGGCGTCGCCGACCGGCTGCACGAAGCAGTTCATCAGGGTTGCCTTCATGCCCAGGCCGGCAGCCGAATTGATGCGGCCCGCAGGCACGAAGCCGTGATCCTGCGCCCACAGGAAGCGCTGCTCCATCTTCAGTTGCAGCGGCTCGGCCTCGTAGGCGGCCAGGGCGCGGGCCACGCGCTGGCGGACCTCGGCGATTGTGGATTCGTCTCCCTTCGCATATTTCTCGCGCAGGACATCAATCGACACTTCCTGGGCCGGAAGCGTCTGGTCGAACAGTTTTTCGGGTGCGTTCATCTTGTTTTTACGTGCTGATTCGGTAGCGATGTTGGGTGCAGGTCTGCGGGTCCACTATCCCACGCTGGCCTGCCCGGCCGCCTTAAAGTGGTTTAAGGAATCGGTGGTTCAAGGAATCGCTATCGGATGCGCATCGGATGTCGCCGCAGGCATGGATGCGGCTTGCGGCGCCAGCTCGCCGACGGCAGTGGCCAGCGCCAGCGTGATCGTCTCCGCCTGGGCCGGGTCGAACTGCGCGTGGTAGCGCTTGCGTACGCCGAGTTCGCCCAGCTGCGTGTGCAGGGTCGGGGTGACGCCGTGGCGGGCAAGGCAGCTGCGCGCGCACACCAGCGGGCAGCCGTCGATCACGACGACCGGGCGCCCCGACCTGGCCAGCTTGACCAGCGAGGGAACATCGCCGCCGACGCCGGCGACGCAGGACATCTCGGCCACTTCGCGGCGGTCGAGTTCGAGCGCGACGTGGTTCGCCATCTGCGCCGCGCTCGAGCAGCCGGAGCAGGAGTACACCAGGGGGAAGGTGGAACGGTCCTTGGCCATGCTTGCTCCCCTTCAGGATCGGCCGCGCGCGACGCCCGGGCGGCGTGCGTGCAGCTGGCGCAGCAGCTGGCGCGGCGCCAACCAGGCCGGGTCGAACAACGGGCCGTCGATCGCGTCGAGCGTGTTCTTGATCAGGAGGCCGAGTTCGGTGTCGCCCTCCATCACCAGGCGGCGGCTGAAGAACAGCGTGTCCGGATCTTCCTTGCGCGCGGCCAGCAGGCCGAAGTCGTGCAGGGTGGCGCGGATCACCAGATCGGGGAGTCCAGCCTTGCGGCATGGGACGAAGCCCTTGCCGTCCCAGGCGAAGTCGAACGACAGGGCGGCATCGTCGACCGCCAGCCGCAGGTGCCGGCGCGCTAGCGCATCGCGCACGTCCTGCGGCAAATGCCTGCTGACGGCGGTATTGAGGACGGTGGCGAAGATCCGCGATCCGGGGTGGGCCGGCAGCAGCGACAAGATGCGCTTGACGGGCGCCGGCAGCCGGCGTGGAGCGGGAGAGTGGCTATGCATGGTTTTCCTCGGTAATGAAGGGTGTCAGGCGGCGTACAGTTCCTGGCCGGGCTTGCCGTGCCAGAAGCCGTTGCACGGCGCGGCCGGCATCAGCGCCGCCATGCGTTCGCGCGCCTGGTCCACCGTCAGGGTGCCGCACAGCACGGCACGCAGCAGCAGGACGATGTCGCCGGTATGGGCCGACTGGGGACTGAGGCGCAGCACCCCGACGCCCATGGCGCGCATGACCTCGAGTTCGCCGACCAGGTTGTAGACGCGGGCGGACTGGGTCTGGATGCCGTTCAGGACCAGGAAAGGTTGCGCTTCCTGGGTCTCCATCACGAGGCCGTCCGGGTGATCGATGCAGCTGAAGCGGCAGTCGTCCTTCGGCAGGTTGCGCTGGCGCGCCGTGAAGCAGCGCGCCGAGAAGGCCAGCGGCATGCGGCCATAGCCGAACACCTCGGTCTCGATGCCAGCTGGCGCGTCGCGCAGCACGGCGGCCAGGCCGGCGCCGGACATCTCCAGCGGCATCACCCAGCGGGTGGCGCCCGCCTGGGCCAGCAAGGCGAGCGTCGGCGCGCTGTAGATGTTCAGGTGCGGACCAGCCACGAAGGGCCTGCCGTCCACGCACTGGACCGCGCCCATGTCGTTGGCTTCGACGGGGAAGCGCCCGTTGTCGGCGATGCGGCGCAGCGTGCCGAGATCGGGGCCGGACTCGATCAGGACCTGGGTCGACAGCACGACCTGCTTGCCTGCCGCGACCAGCTGGTCTCCGATCGCCAGCCAGTCGGCCAGGCGCAGTTCGTGGCGGCGCGAGCACACGGCCTCGCCCAGGTAGACGATGTCGACCGGCAGGGTCGCCATGGTTTCGTAGAAGGAGAATACGGTGGAACGCGGCCAGTAGTACTGGAGCGGGCCGAGGGAGATTTTCACGTGACGGTCCTTTCCGGTCGGGGCGTCATTTCCAGGGGCGGTGGTAGGCGCCGAGGGTGTGCTGCTGGCCCTCCGCCACTTTGTCGAGTTCGGTCATCCATGCCGGCTTGACCGAGAAGCGCTGGTGGCTTGAGAGGCAGGTGTCGATCGCCTCGCGCCACACGCGGGTCACCTGGGCCACGTAGGCCGGGCTGCGCTGGCGGCCCTCGATCTTGATGGCGCGGGCGCCCAGGCTGACCAGCTTGGGCAGGATCTCGAGCGTGTTCAGGCTGGTCGGTTCTTCGACCGCGTAGTAGGTTTCGCCCTCGACGGTGAAGCGTCCCTTGCACAGGGTCGGGTAGCCGGCCTGTTCGCCTTGCGCGTAGCGGTCGATCAGCACCTCGTTCAGGCGCGACTCGAGCCCCTTGGGCGTATGCTGCCAGCGCACCGCCTTGGCCGGCGAGCAGACGCCGTGGGTGTTGGGCGACTCGCCGGTGGCGTACGAGGACAGCTGGCAGCGGCCCTCGGCCATCACGCACAGGCTGCCGAAGCCGAATACCTCGATCTCGACCGGCGTCTTGCCGATCAGCTGCTCCACCTGGGTCAGCGACAGCACGCGCGGCAGCACGGCGCGCGCGATGCCGAAGCGCTGGTGGTAGAAATTGATGGCTTCCAGGTTGGTGGCCGAGGCCTGGACCGACAGGTGCAGGCGCAACGCGGGGTGGGTGCGCACGGCGTAATCCATCAGGGCCGGATCGGCCAGGATCACGGCGTCGATGCCGCTGCTTGCTGCGCGGTCGATGGCGCGCCGCCAGGCTTCCCAGCCTTCCGGCTGGGGATAGGTGTTCAGCGCCAGGAAGACCTTGCGCCGGCGCGCCTGCGCGTAGCGGATGCCCTCGGCGATGGCGGCCTCGCTGAAATTGAGTCCGGCAAAATTGCGCGCATTGGTGGCGTCGCGAAAGCCAAGGTAGACGCAGTCGGCGCCGTTGTCGATCGCGGCCTTGAGGGCCGGCAGGCTGCCGGCGGGACAGACGAGCTCCATGCGCGGCTGCGTGCTGGTGGGGGCGGTACTGGTTGCTTGCATGGTTGGTAGTCGGGCGCAGGCTGGCCTGCGAATGGATCGGGCCGGACCGGGGCGCCACCGGACGGGCGCCTTGCCCGCCGCGAGACTATAGGCGCGCTGCGCTGGCGCGGCCATGAACTGGTTTAAGGAAAAGCGCCGCGCCCGACTTCAGCTGAACCGCAGCAGCTGGCCCTGGCGGTCCAGTACCAGGAATTTCTCGATGGCGCCGCGGTGGATCGCGCCGATCATGCCGCGCAGCGCGCGCTCGACGTCCGCGGCGGCCGGCGGCGCGCCGTCGCGGCCGGCGAGCGCGCCGGCGAACACCATGTCCCAGGGCTGGCCGGTGGCCTCGGACTCGCGCGCCAGTTCCGCGAAGCTGGTCAGCTCATCGAGGGACTTGTCGACGCACATGACGGGCGCCAGCGTGCCGCCGCGTCCTTCGTGGTGGCGCTTTGCCTGGCCGGGCGTGGCGCCCGGGGGAAGTTCGGCCACGCCGAAGACGAACAGCAGGCGCTGCGGCTCCGGTTCGGCGCGCGCGGCCGTGAGGAATTCATCGAAATGTGCGGTGTTCATGGCAGGTGTCGTCAGTGTGCGAGATAGCGCCCGGGCCGGTGGTTGATGGCCAGGGTCAGGTTGAGGATGGCGGTGCCGAGCAGCGAAGCGGCCCAGGCGGCGGTGGCAAGCACCCGGTACGACAGCGCCAGGATCAGGAAATCGAGGACCAGCTGCACCAGGCCGGCGCGCCAGCCGAAGCGTTCCTGCAGCCACAGGCAGACCACGTTGAAGCCGCCCAGGCTGGCCTGGTGGCGGAACAGCATCAACAGGCCCACGCCGACCAGCACCCCGCCCATGACCGCCGCGTACAGCGTGTCGACCCGCTCGAGCGCGAGCAGCTGGGGCAGCCAGTTGGTGGCCAGCGAGAACAGCAGCACGGCGCCGAAGGTCTTGAGGGTGAAGGTCCAGCCCAGGCGCCGTATCGCAAGGATGTAGAAGGGCAGGCTCAGGGCGAAGAAGATCTTGCCGAAGGCCAGGCCGGTAAGGTAGTGCAGCAACAGGCACAGGCCCGCCACGCCGCCGGTCACCAGGCCGGCCTTGCCCATCAGCGTGACGCCGAGGGAGACCAGCAGTACGCCGGCCAGCAGGGCCTGCAGGTCCTCCAGGGCGGTGTGGCGCAGCGTGCCCACTATTGCACCAGTGGCGAGTCGGCGCCGTCGAGCGTGATGCCGGCGATGTCGGCGCGCCCCACCAGGATTTGCAGGTACTGGTGCAGGCCGCGCTGCCAGGCCGCCGTGGTGAGGTAGTCGGCGATCTCGCGCCGCACCGCCTCGAAGGGCAGCAGGCGGCCTTCGATGCGCCGCACCACCTGCACGATGTGCAGGCCGAAGCGGGTCTCGAGCGGACGCTCGGGCAGCTCGCCCGGGCGCAGGCGGAACAGCAGCTTCTCGAACTCCGGCACGCACTGTCCGCGTCCCAGCTGGCCCAGGCTGCCGCCGACGGCGCCGGAAGGGCAGTTGGAATAGGTGCGCGCCAGCTCGTCGAAGCGCTCCGGGTCCTCCCTGAGCGCGGCCAGGATGCCGTCGGCGGTCTCGCGCAGCATCTCGAGCGGCACGGTCGGCGTCACCTGGAACAGGATGTGGCGCGCCTCCACCATCTCGCCGTGCGTGTAGCGCTGCGGATGGTTGCGGTAGTGCAAGGCGCAGGCGGCATCGTCGGCGGGCGGCACCCGCACTTCGCGCGCCAGCAGGGCTTCGATGCGCTCGTCCTCGTCGGCCCCTTCGATGCCGAGGCTGGCTGCTTCCTGCAGCAGCAGGGTGCGCAGGATCAGTTCGTGCACCGACTGCTTGAGCGGGTTGGCGGCCTGCGCGTGGTGCGGCAGTTCCTGTTCGATCTGCTGGTCGTCGATGTCGACGCCGTTCACGGAAATACCCATGGCATGCTCTCCTTTGTTTAGCGCGGACGGACCAGCTGGAAGGCGCGGCCGAGGTAGCCGAGCGCGCCGAAGCCGCTCCACACGTGCACCAGGCGGGTGAACGGGAAGATCACGAACAGCGACATGCCCATGAACAGGTGCAGCTTGAACACCAGCGGCGCCTCCAGGATGAAGCCGGCGGCGTCGCCGCGGAAGGTGACGATGTGCTGTGCCCAGCTCATCAGCTGCACCATGGTGTGGCCGTCGAGGTGCTCGGTCGAGACCACGATCGAGCCCAGGCCCAGCAGCAGGGTGCCGAGGATCCACAGCAGCACCACCTTGTCCTTCAGGCTGGTGGCGGTGCGCAGGCGGTCGTTGCCGAGGCGGCGCGCCAGCAGCAGCAGGATGCCGACCAGGCACAGGGTGCCCATGATGCCACCGGCGGTCATCGCGAAGATCTGCTTGGCGCCATGGCTGACGCCCAGCGCATCCCAGACCCAGACCGGGGTCAGCAGGCCGACGGCGTGGCCGCCCAGCAGGCCGATGATGCCGATGTGGAACAGCACGCTGCCCAGCCGCAGGCTACCGCGGTGCAGCACCTGGGTCGACTCGGAACGCCAGGTGTACTGCTCGCGGTCGAAGCGGATCAGGCTGCCGAGCAGGAAGATCGCCAGGGCGATGTAGGGATAGATCCCGAACAGGAAGTGGTTCAGATAGTTCATCGTGGTCTCCGTAGCGGGCGCTTCAGGCCCGGGCCCGCTGGGCCTGGGCTGCGCCGCGCGGGTAGAAGTTGATCGGCTGGGCGCCACCGGCCTTCGGCTTGAGCAAGGGCTCGACGCCATCGGCGCCAGGGCCGAAGGTCTCGAGGGCCTCGTCCATGTCCTGGATCGGCGGTTCGCTCAGTTCCTCGGCCGCGACTGGGCTGAGGGACTCCAGCACCTGGAAGACGCCGGCATACGCGCTGCCGTTGGCGGCCAGCTTGCGGCCGACGTGGGCCAGCACGTGCACGGCGTCGCCCAGCAGGCGGCCGGCTTGCTCGGCGTCGCCGAGCTGCGACAGGAACTCGAGGAACAGCGGCACGTAGTCCGGCAGCTCGCTGGTGCACATCTCCAGGCCGTGCTTCTTGTATTCCTCCATCAGGTCGACCATGGCCTGGCCGCGGTCGCGCGACTCGCCGTGGATGTGCTCGAACAGGTGCAGCGAATGCGATGGCGTGCGGTCGAAGGTCTGCACGTATTCCTGCTGCAGCGTGATCAGGTCCTGGTCGGCCAGGTGGGCGAACAGCGGCCCCAGGCTCGCCAGCAGCTGTGGCCGTGCGGCCAGCCCGGCGTGCAGCTCGGGCAGGGCCGCGACCAGTTCCGGCTCCGGGTAGAGCAGCAGCGCCGACAGGATGTGGTAGTGTTGCAGGTCGTTTTCCATCTCAAGCACCTTCGGTTTCTTTTTTCTTGCGCGACTTCGGCATCGAGACGAAGTGCGTCGAGCCCTGTTTCTTCTTGCCGAACAGCGAAGCGTCGCTGACGCCGTCCGAGCAGCCGTTGCCGAACGAGAAGCCACACGAGCCTTTCTCGTTGAAGCTGTCCTCGGCCATCTCCTTGTGGCTGCTCGGGATCACGAAGCGGTCTTCGTAGTTCGCGATCGCCATGATGTGGTACATGTCCTCGACCACCGCCTTGCTCAGGCCCACCTGGCGCAGCACGTCGAGGTTCTCGACCCCGTCCACCGACTTGCCGCGCATGTAGGCGCGCATCGCCAGCATGCGGTCCAGGGCACCCACCACCGGCGCTTCCTTGCCCGCGGTGAGCAGGTTGGCCAGGTAGCGCACCGGGATGCGCAGGCTCTGCGTATCCGGCAGGATGCCGTTCATGCCCATCTTGCCCGACTCGGCGGCGGCCTGGATCGGCGACAGCGGCGGGATGTACCAGACCATCGGCAGGGTGCGGTATTCCGGGTGCAGCGGGAAGGCGATCTTCCATTCGACCGCCATCTTGTAGACCGGCGAGCGCTTGGCCGACTCCAGCCACGAGTCCGGAATGCCCTGGCGGCGCGCTTCGGCGATCACCTCCGGGTCGTGCGGATCGAGGAACAGGCCGAGCTGCGACTCGTACAGGTCCTGCTCGTCGGCCACCGAGGCGGCTTCCTCGATGCGGTCGGCGTCGTACAGCAGCACGCCGAGGTAGCGGATGCGGCCCACGCAGGTTTCCGAGCACACGGTCGGCTGGCCGGCCTCGATGCGCGGGTAGCAGAAGGTGCACTTCTCGGCCTTGCCCGAAGACCAGTTGTAATAGATCTTCTTGTAGGGGCAGCCCGAGATGCACATGCGCCAGCCGCGGCACTTGTCCTGGTCGATCAGCACGATGCCGTCGTCCTCGCGCTTGTACACCGAGCCGGACGGGCACGATGCCACGCAGGCCGGGTTCAGGCAGTGCTCGCACAGGCGCGGCAAATACATCATGAAGGTGTTCTCGAAGGTCGAGTACATCTCCTTCTGGATGTTGTCGAACAGCTTGTCCTTGCTGCGCTTGGCGAATTCGCCGCCCAGGTCGTCCTCCCAGTTCGGGCCCCACTCGATCTTGTCCATCTTCTTGCCGGTCAGGACCGAGACCGGGCGGGCGGTCGGCGGCGTCTCCGACAGCGGCGCGTTCTGCAGGCGCTCGTAGTCGTAGGTGAAGGGCTCGTAGTACTCGTCGATGGCCGGCAGGTTCGGGTTGGCGAAGATGTTGGCCAGGATCTTCAGGCGGCTGCCCTGGCGCGGCTCGATCTTGCCGGAAGCTAGGCGCTTCCAGCCGCCTTGCCACTTTTCCTGGTTTTCCCATTCCTTCGGGTAGCCGATGCCCGGCTTGGTCTCGACGTTGTTGAACCACGCGTACTCGACGCCGTCACGGCTGGTCCAGACGTTCTTGCAGGTCACCGAACAGGTGTGGCAGCCGATGCACTTGTCCAGGTTCAGGACCATGCCGATTTGTGCTCTGATCTTCATAATGTTTCCTCGATTTTCCTCATGCGCCCTTGGGAGCCGGCGTCAGCGCCAGCGCGGGTTCGCGGTCTTCTTCCCGGACCGGGCTCCGGGCCGGCGACCGGGCCGGGGCGCGCTCGAGCTGCTCGTCGCCGTTCGGACGCGATTCGTCGCGCGGGCCTTCCATCCAGTTCACTTCGTGCATCTTGCGCACCACCACGAATTCGTCGCGGTTCGATCCGACCGTGCCGTAGTAGTTGAAGCCGTAGGACAGCTGGGCATAGCCGCCGATCATGTGGGTCGGCTTGGTCACCGCGCGGGTCACCGAGTTGTGGATGCCGCCGCGCTTCTTCGACGTTTCCGCGCCCGGCACGTTGACGATCTTTTCCTGGGCGTGGTACATCAGGGTCATGCCTTCCGGGACGCGCTGGCTGACCACCGCGCGGGCGGTCAGGGTGCCGTTCACGTTGAACACCTCGATCCAGTCGTTGTCCTCGATGCCGGCCGCCTTGGCGTCCACTTCCGACAGCCAGACGTGCGGGCCGCCGCGCGACAGGGTCAGCATGCGCAGGTTGTCCGAGTAGGTCGAATGGATGCCCCATTTCTGGTGCGGGGTGATCCAGTTCAGCGCCAGCTCCTTGTTCCCGTTCGGACGCTTGTTCATGATCGCTTCGGTGGTCTTGGTGTTGATCGCCGCCTTGTACACGCACAGGCCTTCGCCGAAGTCGCGCATCCACAGGTGATCCTGGTAGAACTGCTGGCGGCCGGTCAGGGTGCGCCATGGGATCATCTCGTGCACGTTGGTGTAGCCGGCGTTGTAGCTCACTTCTTCGCTTTCCAGGCCGGACCAGGTGGGCGAGGAGATGATCTTGCGCGGCTGGGCCTGGACGTCGCGGAAGCGGATCGTGTCGTGCTCGCGCGGGATCGCCAGGTGGGTATGGTCGCGCCCGGTCATCTTCGACAGCGCGTCCCACGCTTTCACGGCGACATGGCCGTTGGTCTCGGGCGCCAGCGTCAGGATCATCTCGGCGGCATCGATCGCCGTGTTCAGGCGCGGCTGGCCCTGCGACACGCCTTCCTCCTGCACCGTGCGGTTCAGGCCGCGCAGGACGTCGACTTCATGCCCGGTCTTCCAGCCGATGCCCTTGCCGCCGTTGCCGGCTTTCTCCAGCAGCGGACCGACCGAGGTGAACTTCTTGTAGATGTCCCTGAAATTGCGCTCGACGACGGTCATGGCAGGCATGGTCTTGCCCGGCACCGGTTCGCATTCACCCAGGCGCCAGTCTTTCGGATCGAAGGGCTGGCCCAGTTCGCCCGGCGTGTCGTGCATCAGCGGGGTCAGGACCAGGTCCTTGCGGGTGCCCAGGTGGGCGCCGCCGATCTCCGAGAACTTGGCGGCCAGGCCCTTGTAGATTTCCCAGTCGGACTTCGATTCCCACAGCGGCTGCACGGCTTCGGACAGCGGGTGGATGAACGGGTGCATGTCCGAGGTGTTCAGGTCGTCCTTCTCGTACCAGGTCGCGGTCGGCAGCACGATGTCGCCGTACAGGCAGGTGGTCGACATGCGGAAGTCGAGCACCACCAGCAGGTCGAGCTTGCCCTCGACGGCCGGGCGCACCTTGATATCGCGCGGCGTGATGCAGTCTTCCTCGTCGCTCATCAATGCGTTCTGGGTGCCGAGCAGGTACTTCAGGAAGTACTCGTGGCCCTTGCCGGAGCTACCCAGGATGTTCGAACGCCACACGAACATATTGCGCGGGAAGTTGGCCGGATTGTCCGGATCGTCGCAGGAGAAGTTCAGCTTGCCGTCCTTGATGCGGTTCACGGCGTATTGCACCGGGTCCTGGCCGAGGCTTTCCGCGGCGCGGGTCACTTCCAGCGGATTGGTTTCCAGCTGTGGCGCCGACGGCAGCCAGCCCATGCGCTCGGCCTTGGCGTTGTAGTCGATCAGCGCCATTTCCTCGAGCTTGCCGTCGGCCGTCGGGCACAGGATCTCGGAGGTGTGCAGCTTCTCGTGGCGCCACTGGCTGGTGTGGGCGTAGAAGAACGAGGTCGAGTTCATCTGGCGCGACGGGCGGTTCCAGTCGAGCGCGAAGGCGAGCGGGGTCCAGCCGGTCTGGGGACGCAGCTTTTCCTGGCCCACGTAGTGAGCCCAGCCGCCGCCGCTCTGGCCGACGCAGCCGCACATCATCAGCATGTTGATGATGCCGCGGTAGGTCATGTCCATGTGGTACCAGTGATTCAGGGCGGCGCCCACGATCACCATCGACTTGCCGCGGGTGCGGTCGGCGTTGTCGGCGAACTCGCGCGCCACGGTGATCACATCGGCGGCTTTCACGCCGGTGTGCTTCACTTGCCAGGCCGGGGTATAGGGGACGTCGTCGTCGTAGCTCTTGGCGGCGTTCGGGCAGATGCCGCGGTCGACGCCGTAGTTGGCCATCGACAGGTCGTACACGGTGGCCACCAGGGCGGTGCTGCCGTCGGCCAGGGTGATTCTCTTCACCGGCACGTTGCGCAGCAGCAGGTCGTCCGCGTCGGCGCCGCCGAAGTAGGGGAAACCGACCGGGACGATGTCGTCGTTGGTGTCGATCAGCGACAGGCGCGGATCGATCGGGGTGCGGCTCGCGCCTTCCTTCTGTTCGAGGTTCCACTTGCCGGTCTCGCCCCAGCGGAAGCCGATCGAGCCGCTCGGCGCGACGATGCGGCCGCTGGCCCCGTCGATGACCAGGGTCTTCCACTCGGGGTTATTGGCCTCGTCGAGGCTGTTCTCGAGGTGCGAAGCGCGCAGGAAGTAGTCGGGCACCAGGGTGCCGTCGCGTTCCTTGAGCATCACCAGCATCGGGAAGTCGGTGTACTGCTTGGCATAGTCGCGGAAGTACGCCGACTTGCCGGTGGCATGGAATTCCTTCAGGATCACGTGGCCCATGGCCATCGCCAGCGCGGCGTCGGTACCCTGCTTGGGCGCCAGCCAGATGTCGCCGAACTTGGCCATCTCGCCGAAGTCGGACGACACGGCGACGGTCTTGGTGCCCTTGTAGCGCACCTCGGTATAGAAGTGGGCGTCCGGGGTACGGGTCATCGGGACGTTCGAGCCCCAGACCATCAGGTAGGTCGAGTTGTACCAGTCGGCCGATTCCGGCACGTCGGTCTGTTCGCCCCACACCTGCGGGCTCGATGGCGGCAGGTCGCAGTACCAGTCGTAGAAGCTCATGGCGACGCCGCCGATGAGGCTCAGGTAGCGGGTGCCGGCGGCATAGCTGACCATCGACATCGCGGGAATCGGCGAGAAGCCGATGATGCGGTCCGGACCGAACTTGCCGATCGTGAAGGCGTTGGCGGCGGCGATGATTTCATTGACTTCATCCCAGGTGGCGCGCACGAAGCCCCCCTGGCCGCGCACCGCCTTGTAGGCGCGGGCGCGTTCCGGGTCCTGGCTGATGTATTCCCAGGCGCCGACCGGATCGCGGGTCAGGCGCGCTTCGCGCCACATCTGCATCAGGCGGCCGCGCACCATCGGGTGCTTGACGCGCTGGGCCGAGTACACGTACCAGGAATAGCTGGCGCCGCGCGGGCAGCCGCGCGGCTCGTGGTTCGGCAGGTCGGGACGGGTGCGCGGGTAGTCGGTCTGCTGGGTTTCCCAGGTGATCAGGCCGTTCTTGACGTAGACCTTCCAGCTGCACGAGCCTGTGCAGTTGACGCCGTGCGTCGAGCGCACGATCTTGTCGTGCTGCCAGCGCTGGCGGTAGGCGTTTTCCCAGGTACGGTCCTCCTCGACCACGGCGCCATGGCCGTTCGAAAAGGTTTGCTTGGCTTTGCCGAAGAACTTCAGGCGGTCCAAAAAGTGGCTCATGGTTTCTCCATCGGTGCGCTCCTCGAGCGCAATCACCTTGCGGTGCGGTTACAGTGCGTTCAGCTGGGGCCAGTGTAGGGTTCCGGCGCCGCGCCGGGTATTCGCAGGAAGTCGGTGCGCGACCAGCATCGGGACTAGTCGCGCCTAGTCCTTTTGGACTAGCAAGGCATTTCCGCATCCTTGCGTGCGTAGAACCACCAGGTGATGGCGATGCAGGTCGCGTAGAAGCCGATGAAGCACCACAGGGCCGCGCCCGGGCCGCCGGTCAGGGCGATCGAGGTGCCGTAGCTCTTCGGGATGAAGAAGGCGCCGTAGGCTGCCACCGCCGAGGTGAAGCCCAGCACGGCCGCGGCTTCCTTGTTGGCGCTGGCCACGGCAAGCGCCTGGTCGCCCGGGCGCTTGCCGGCGGCGCGCTGGTGCAGGGTCAGGAAGATCACCGGGATCATGCGGAAGGTCGAGGCATTGCCGACGCCGGTGCAGGCGAACAGCACCATGAACATCCAGAAGAAGCCCGAGAAGCTGCCCGGGTTGCCGGGGTTTCCAGATGCGGGCAGGAATTCCAGCACGCCCAGCACGGCGGCGATCATGGCGACGAAGGTCCACAGGGTGACGATGGCGCCGCCGAGGCGGTCCGAGATCCAGCCGCCGGCCACGCGCGCCAGGGCGCCGACGAGCGGGCCGAGGAAGGCGTACTGCAGCGGATTCACGTCAGGGAACAGGGTCTTGGTCAGCAGCGGGAAGGCGGCCGAATAGCCGATGAAGGAACCGAAGGTGCCCACGTACAGCCAGCACATCAGCCAGTTGTGCTTGCGCTTGAAGATCACGGCCTGCTCGGCGAACGAGGCCTTGGCCGAGGCCAGGTCATTCATGCCGAACCAGGCGGCGATGGCGGTCAGCGCGATGAACGGGGCCCAGATGAAGCCGGCGTTCTGCAGCCACATCTGCTTGGTCTCTTCACCCTTGATCCAGGTCTGCGGGTCGCCGCCGAACACGGCGGCGGTGATCACCAGCGGCACCACGAACTGCACCGCCGACACGCCCAGGTTGCCCAGGCCGGCGTTCATGCCGAGCGCATAGCCCTTCTGCGACTTGGGGAAGAAGAAGCTGATGTTCGCCATCGAGGATGCGAAGTTGCCACCGCCGAAGCCGCACAGCAGGGCCAGCACCAGCATGGTCGGGTAGCCGGTGGTCGGATCCTGCACGGCGTAGCCGATGCCCACCGCCGGGATCAGCAGCGATGCGGTGGAGATCGCGGTCCACTTGCGGCCGCCGAAGACCGGCACCATGAACGAGTAGAAGATGCGCAGGGTGGCGCCGGACAGGCCCGGCACCGCCGCCAGCCAGAACAGCTGGTTGGTGCTGTAGGTGAAGCCGATGTTCGGCAGGTTCACCACGACCACGCTCCACACCATCCAGACCGCGAAGGCCAGCATCAGGGCGGGGATCGAGATCCACAGGTTGCGGTTGGCGGTGGACTTGCCACGGCTTTCCCAGAAGCTCGGCAGTTCGGGCTCCCAGGTCGAAATGAGGTAACGGCTCACGTTGTTCTCCTGTTATTGTCGAAAAGGCTGCTCAGGCGGCGCGCTTGAGCGGGGTGGGTTGGGTGGCCGGCGCATCGCGGCGTTGCGGCTTGAACGAGAAGTGCATCCACACCAGCGATACGCAGACGGTGCCGTAGAGCAGCATGAACGAGCTGGAACGGATGCCGGTCAGGTCGACGATGGCGCCGAACATGATCGGCAGGATGAAGCCGCCCAGGCCCCCGGCCAGGCCGACCACGCCCGAGACGGCGCCGATGTTGTCGGTGAAGTCGTCGCCGATGAACTTGAAGACCGAGGCCTTGCCGATCGCCATGGCCACGCCGACCACGAACAGCAGGACCGTGAACAGGACCGGGCCGAGGCCGAAGGCCAGCTCGGTGCTGCCGCCGACGGTCTTGACCGACATCGTGGTTTGCGGGTAGGACAGGATGAAGAAGCACACCCAGCACACCCACATCACCCACCAGGTCACCTTGTAGGCGCCGTACTTGTCCGAGATCCAGCCGCCCAGCGCGCGCAGCACGCCGCCGGGCAGCGAGAAGCAGGCCGCCAGCAGGGCGGCGGTCTTGAGGTCGAAACCGTATTCGCCGACGTAGTACTTGGTCATCCACAGCGCCAGGGCCACGTAGCCGCCGAACACCACCGAGTAGTACTGGCAGTAGCGCCACACGCGCGGGTCCTTCAGCACCGACAGCTGCTGGCGGAAGGTGATGGCGTCGCCGCTGACGTGCGCCGGATTGGAGTAGGACAGGAACCAGAACAGCAGGGCGGTGCCCAGCATCAGCGCCGCGTAGACCTGCGGCAGCGCCTGCCAGCCCCAGGCGGCGATGATGGCCGGGGCCAGGAACTTGGTCAGCGCCGAGCCGGAATTGCCGGCGCCGAACACGCCCATGGCGAAGCCGCGGCGCTCCTTGGCGAACCAGCGCGCCACGTAGGGCGTGCCGACCGAGAACGAGCCGCCGGCCAGGCCGACGAACAGTCCCAGGACCAGGAAGTGCCAGTAGGCGGTGGCGTAGCTGATCAGCCAGATCGGCAGCACGCAGGCCAGCATCAGGGAGAAGAACACGATGCGTCCGCCGAAGCGGTCGGTCCAGATCCCGAGCGGTACCCGGGTGAGAGCGCCGGTCAGGACGGGCGTGGCGATGAGCAGGCCGAACTGGGTCTCGTTCAGGCCCAGCTGGGACTTGATCGGGATTCCCAGCACGGCGAACATCATCCAGATGGCAAAGCAGATGGTGAAGGCGAACGTGCTGCTCACCAGGACCGATATCGGTCGTTTGTCGGTTCCCATTTTTTCCTCCTTGGTGGTAGGACGCGATACTGGGAAGCCTAAGGTTTGCAGGCCCGCTCTACCATTGGCCGGAGGGCTGGCGGCGGCGGGGAAATTGGCCTAGCGGCGCCCCGCCGGAGGGACTAGCGGGTGGCGCCGGGACTAGTCACAAGGAGCTAGGAGCGCCGTTCAGGCGAGCAGTTCGGAGAAGGGAAGGTAGGGAACGAGGTCGCCGTGGGCGATGGCGCGGCCAGGGGCGCGTATGGCCAGGCCGTCGGCCTGCACCAGCGAGTGCAGCAGTGCCGATCCTTGCGCGCCGGCGGGCTCGAGCAAGCCGCCGGCGCCCACGCGCACGCGCAGGAACTCGGTGCGCGCGTCGGGATGCGCGCAGGCGAAGCCGGCGCGCATGGCGAGTGGCTGCTGCTGCGCCTGGGCCACGCCCTGCATGCGCAGGATGAAGGGCCGGGCGAACTGCACGAAGGCCACGAAGCTGGCCACCGGGTTGCCGGGCAGGCCTATGAAGTGTGCGCTGCCGCCGCCGGCGCGACGCAGGGCGCCGAAGGCCAGCGGCTTGCCCGGCTTCATGGCGACTTTCCAGACCTCGAGCGCGCCCTCGGCGCTGACAGCCGCCTTGACGTGGTCTTCCTCGCCGACCGACACCCCGCCGGAACTGATGACGAGGTCGTGCCCGGCGGCGGCCTCGCGCAGGGTGGCGCGGGTGGCATCGAGCCGGTCGGGCACGATGCCGAAGTCGCTGGTCTCGCAGCCGAGCGCGTGCAGCAGGGCGCCCAGTGCGTAGCGGTTGGCGTTGTAGATCTGGCCGGGGGCCAGCGGCCCGCCCGGCGTGGCCAGTTCGGCACCGGTGAACAGCATCGCCACCCGCGGCCGGCGCACCACCCGCAGTTGCGCCAGGCCGGCCGCTGCGGCATACGCCAGTTCCTGGGGGCGCAGGCGCGTGCCCGCGGCCAGCAGCACGCTGCCAGCGCGGATGTCTTCGCCGCGGCGGCGCACGTGCTCGCCGGGCGTGGGCCGGCGCAGGAAGGCGACGCCGTCCGGCCCGACGCGGCAGTGCTCCTGCATGACCACCGTGTCGGCCCCGTGCGGCAGGGGCGCGCCGGTAAAGATGCGCGCCGCGCTGCCGGGTGCCAGCGGCATGGCCAGGGCGCCGGCCGCCACCCGCTGGCCGACTGGCAGCGGCGTGCCCGGGCAGTATTCCTGGCTGCGTAGCGCGTAGCCGTCCATCGCGGCGTTGTCGGCGGGCGGTACGTCGATCCCGGCGTAGATTGACTCGGCCAGCACCCGTCCGGCGGCGGCGAGGGTGCCGACGCTGTCGGCCTGGGTGATCGGGGTGGCGTGGGAGAGCAGCTGGTCGAGGGCATCCTGTACGCTGAGCATCGGGGTGGTCCTTGTGTGGGTGAACACGGCATTCTCGCCACGCCCCGAAACCCTGCGCAATATGCCGGAATGACGAGCCCGGCAGTCGGAAGTGCCACGCCGGCGGCCCAGGCAGTGTAGGATTGCGTCAATCGATTCATTACGGTAGCGCTACAGAATGCCCAGTAAACTTACGGCCGAGCAAGTCCTCGGCATCCTAGACGTCGCCGACAATGCCATCGTGTCGATCGGCGAAGACCAGCGCATCGTGTTCTTCAACCAGGGTGCCGAGCGGATCTTCGGCTGGCGCAGGGAGGAAGTACTTGGCAGGGAACTCGAGATCCTGATGCCTGAACGCTTCCGCGCCGGCCACGGCCGGCACATGGCGGGCTTTCACCAGGGACCCACCACGGCGCGCCGGATGGGCGAGCGCGGCACGATCTACGCGGTGCGCAAGGACGGCACCGAGTTTCCGGCCGAAGCCTCGATTTCGCGCCTGAAGTCCGGCAGCGAATGGCTGCTGACGGCGATCCTGCAGGATATCTCGGAGCGCCGCGCCTACGAGCGCGAGCTGGAGGCCCAGAAGGAAAAGGCCGAGGCCGCGGTGCGGGCGAAAAGCGTTTTCCTGGCCAACATGAGCCACGAGATCCGTACGCCCCTCAATGCCGTGATCGGCATGACCAGCCTGCTGCTGAACACGGCGCTCGATGAAGAGCAGCGCGACCATACCGAGACCATTCGCAACAGCGGCGAGGCACTGCTGTCCATCATCAACGACCTGCTCGATTATTCGAAGATCGACGCCGGCCGCCTCGACCTCGAGCACCAGGCCTTCGAAGTCCGGCGCTGCGTCGAGGATGCGCTCGACCTGGTGGCGCCCGGCACCGGCGGCAAGCAGATCGAGTTGAGCTGCATGATCGATCCGGCGGTACCGGCCACCGTGATGGCCGACGCCACCCGTCTGCGCCAGATCCTGGTCAATCTGCTGTCGAACGCGGTCAAGTTCACACATAGCGGCGAGGTGCTGATCGAGCTGAGCGCCGACCAGGCCGAAGGCGAGCGCACCACCCTGCATTTCACGGTGAGCGACACCGGGATCGGCATCCCGCCGCATCGGCTGGAGGACATCTTCGACTCCTTCACCCAGGTCGACGCCTCGACCACGCGCCAGTATGGCGGCACCGGGCTGGGGCTGACCATCAGCCGGCGCCTGGCCCAGATCATGGGCGGGACCCTGACGGTGGAGAGCGAACTGGGAAGCGGCTCGCGCTTCGTGCTGTCGATCCCGGTGCAGGCCGTGGCCGGCGAGCGCGCCGGCGACCTGCTGAAAGCGCAGGCGGCGGGCCTGGCCGGCCGGCGCGTGCTGATCGTGGACGACAACCCGACCAACCGGCGCATCCTCATGCGCCAGGCCCTGTCGTGGGACATGGTGCCGTCGGCCGCGGCTTCGGCGGCCGAGGCGCTGGACCTGGTCCAGCACGGCCACGGCTTCGACCTGGGCGTACTCGACATGCACATGCCCGACGTCGACGGGCTGGGCCTGGCCACGGCCATCCGCAAGTCCGAGCAGGGCCGTGCGCTGCCGCTTGTCCTGTTGACCTCGATCGGGCTGCGCCTGCACGCCCCGGATGCGGGCGGCGATGGCGACGCGCTGTTCGCCGCACGCCTGAACAAGCCGGTCAAGCCTGCGGTGCTGCTCGAGGCGCTGCTGCGCGCGCTGGGCCAGAGCAAGCAGGCCACGGCGCCGGCGCAAGCAGCGCCGGTGGCGGCCCAGGGCAATATCGAGATCCTGGTGGCGGAAGACAATGCGATCAACCAGAAGGTGATCCGCCAGCAGCTGCGGCGCCTGGGCTACCGGGCCGACGTGGTCGGCAACGGGGTCGAAGTGATCGAGGCGCTCGAGCGCCAGGACTATGGCGTGATCCTGATGGACATGCAGATGCCCGAGATGGACGGCATCGAGGCGACCCGCCGGCTGCGCCGTCGCTTCACCGGCACCAGCGCCCCCTACATCATCGCGATGACCGCCAACGCGCTTCCCGGCGACCGCGAGCGCTGCCTGGACGCGGGCATGGACGCCTACCTGCCCAAGCCCGTGATCCTCGACGACCTGAGGGCGGCGCTGGCGCTGGGCATCGAACAGGTGCAGGGACGCGGGCGCATGGCGCTGGTGCTCGATCCGGCGCGCCTGAGCGAGCTCGACCCCGACGGCGGCGGCGAGCTGGCGGCCGAACTGGGCGCGGCCTTCGCCGACGAAGTCCCGGGCCTGCTCGAGAAGGCGCAGGCGGCCGTGCGCGCGCAGGATGCGGCGGCGCTGGCCGCGGTCGCGCATTACCTGTTGTCCAGCATCGACATCATCGGGGCGCAGCGCATGCGCCTGCACTGCATGCACCTGGAACTGCTGGGCAGGGCGGGGAACCTCGACGGCGCGCAGGAAGAGCTGGCCGCGCTGGCGCGCGAGTTCGAGGCGGTGCGCGCAGCCTTGCGCGGCACCGGATGACAGGAAGGGCGACGCTAGCGCTCGTTGCCGGCGCCGAGGCCGTTCTCGACGGCTAATACGGCGGCCTGGACGCGGCTGGTCAGGCCCAGCTTGCGCAGCACGTTCTGGACGTGGATCTTGACCGTGCTTTCGGCCAGGTCGAGCACCCGCGCGATGAGCTTGTTGCTTTCGCCACGCGCCAGGCAGGCGAGGATCTCGCGCTCGCGCGGGGTCAGCTTGTCGAGCTCGGACACCGGCGCGCTCGGCTTGGCGCCGCCGCGCTGGACGTGGGCGAACAGCTTGCCCGCCAGTGCTTCGGCCAGGACCGATTCGCCGGCCGCGGCGCGTTCCACGGCGCGGATCAGGTAGTCGGCGTCGATGTTCTTGATCAGGTAGCCGCGCGCACCCGCCTGCAGCGCGGCGGCGAGGTCGTCGGCCTCTTCGGACACGGTGAGCATCAGCACCGCGGCCTGGGGCCGGTCCTGCAACAGCAGCTGCAGGGTTTCGACGCCCGACATGCCCGGCATGTTCAGGTCGAGCAGGATCACGTCGGGCTGCAGTTGCAGGGCGCGCTTGACGCCCTCGACGCCGTCGGCCGCTTCCCCCACCACCTCGAATCGCGGGTTGCGCTGGAGCAGCGAGCGCACGCCGCTGCGGAACAGGGTATGGTCGTCGATCAGCAGGACACTGGTCTTGTCGGTGTTGTCACTCATTCATTCCTTCCTCTCGTTCATGGCTTCACGCCGCGCGCCGCTGCCCTTGGGGCAGGTGCAGGCTGACCGTGGTGCCGGCGCCAGGGCACGACTGGACGTCCAGGTCGGCATGGATGCGCTGCGCACGTTCGCGCATGATGTGCAGGCCGACGTGGGTATCATCCATGGCGGACCCGGCACTGGCATCGAAGCCGATGCCATTATCCCTGATTGAAAGCAAGAAGTCCTCCCCATCTTCGATCCGTACCTGCACCGCATCGGCCTGGGCGTGCTTGCGGATGTTCGATAATGCTTCCTGGGCAATGAACAAGAGTTGTAATTGTTGCTCGCGAGACATGGGTGGGCCACCCGGTCCGAGGGCGCGGAATTCGGCCGGGATCCCGGTCTGGTCGGAAAATTTCTTGACCGTCTTGCGCAGCCCCGCCTGCAGGCTGTCTTCCTCCAGGCGGCTGCGGAAGTTCAGCAGCAGCTCGCGCACGTCCTCGTAGCTTTCCTTGACGCCCGCCCGCAACGCCGGCACGATGGCGGCGGCGTCCGCGGTCTTTCCGGCGGCCAGCGAGTCGTCCAGCATCTGCACCTGCAGGTTCAGGAAGTTCAGTCCCTGCGCGATGCTGTCGTGCAGGCCGCGCGCGACCAGGTTGCGTTCTTCGGAAATGGCCATCTCGCGCTCGCGCTCCGCCAGCCGCATGTTTTCGATCGCCACCCCGAGCAGGGCCGCCACGGTGTCGAGCAGGGCGCGCTCGCGCGCGGAAAAACCGCGCGCCTGCCGGAAGTGCAGGCTGAACATGCCCAGTTGCTGGTCCTGCGCGCAGATCTGGAAGATCGACACCGTCGCGATGCCCTCGCGCGCGCACTGCAGCTGTTCGCCGCCGGGCAAGTCGCCGAGCCGGTGTACCACCGAGATCTTCTTGACCGCCGCTTCGCCGCACAGGCAGCTGCCGAATTTCATGCAGCGCTCGGATTCCACCATCTCGGCCGACAGGCCGGCGTGGACCACCAGGTGCACGTTGGCATTGTCGGCGTCGACGATGCGCACGGTACCGCCGTCGGCCGCGAAATAGCTGGAGATGCGCGCCAGGAAGCCCTCGCACATGGTCTCCAGGGTATGGCGCTGCTGGAGGTAGGAGGCGCAGTCGTACAGCAGCTCCAGTTCGCGGTTCTTGTCTTCCAGGGTGGCGGTCTTCTCGCGCACCTTGTCTTCCAGGCTGCCGTAGAGCTGCTCGAGTCGGTCGGCCATTTCGTTGAAGCCGGCCGCAAGCTGGCCGAATTCGTCGCGGCTTTCGACCGCAAGGCGCACGCCAAAATCGGACTCGGCCATGCTGCGCATGCCGCCGCGCAGGCGCATGACCGGGTCGACGATCAGGCCGAACATCAGGTACACCAGGGCCACCGTGCCGCCGATCGCCATCGCCACCAGCGCGAGCTGGGAAGCGCGCAGCCAGAAGGTACGCAGGGCATTGTCCTGCTCGATGAGGGCGACCAGCCGGTCGATCTCGGCCACGAAGCGCTCGACGTGTCCGTCCAGCTGCTGCTGTGCGTCCTGGCGCCCCGCACCGCGCGCCGCGTGCGCCTGCAGCATCAGCGGGCGCATGTGCCCGTTCCACTGGGCCAGCACATGGCGGAAAGCGTCGCGGATGGCGCGCGAGGGCGGCAGGCCGAGGGGGCGCTGGGGATCGCCCCGCTCCACCAGCAGCAGGATCCTGTCGATCGCGGCGATCTGCTCCGGCACTTTCGCACTCGACTCGGACTGGACGCCGGCCTGCTCGCGCGCCAGCAGCAGCGTCAGGCGATAGCTGTGGCGGCGCAGGCTGCCGGTCTCGTTGATCGCCGCCGCAGCGCCTTCGAGCTGCCAGGACAGCCACAAGGTGCTGCCGATGGCAACCAGGGCCAGCAGCAGGAAGCCGATCAGGACGCCGACGATCTTGGTCGACAGGCGCTGGCCGGCAATCAGGCTGCGGCAGCCTCGCAGGCGCATCATGCGCACAGCCGTTCCGGCGCGGCCCCGACGGGGTCGATGATGCTGAGGAACTCCTGCTTGCGCGGCGAGTAGGCCAGCAGGGTGCCGCTGCCGAGGTCGAAATACCAGCCGTGCAGGGCCAGCTTGCCGGCCTCGACGCGGCGCTTGATCCAGGGGTAGGTGAGCAGGTTGTCGAGCGAATGCAGGATGCTGGCCAGCTCGGCCGCGCGGCATTGCTGCTCGTGCTGCTTGTGGTGCAGTTCGCGCAGGACGCTGCGCCGGACCGGTTCGGCGATGCGCATCCAGCGCGCGACGAAATCGGTTTCCTCGGTCACGCGGGCGGAGGACATCAGCGCGCGAATTCCGCCACAGCCCGCATGTCCGAGCACGATGATGCGGGCGACCTCCAGCCCGCATACCGCGAACTCGATGGCGGAACTGACGCCGGGCGGGGCGTCCGGGGTGCAGGGCGGCACCAGGTTGGCGATGTTGCGCACCACGAACATGTCGCCCGGGTCGCAACCGGTCAGCAGCGCCGGATCGACGCGCGAATCGCAGCAGCCGATGACCAGGGTGCCCGGGTGCTGGCCCTGGCGCAGGCTGTCCAGCGCGGCGGGCTCACTCAGGTACTGTTTCTGCAAGCGGGAAAACCCGCGGATGAATTTTTCGATGTCTTCCATGTCAACCGCCGGTCTGGGCCATGAATCGGATAATCTTCTCGGGTCGTTCGCTGAACTCGTGGCGCTCGGGTTTCAGCTCGATCGCCTGGCGGATGGCCGCTTCCAGTTCGGCGTCGGACGCGTTTGCGCGCAGCAGGGGGCGGAACTCGAAGCGTTCTTCCTGGCCGAGGCACAGGTAGAGGGTGCCGTCCACCGACAGGCGCACCCGGTTGCAGGTGGCGCAGAAATGCTGCGACATAGGCGTGATGAAGCCGATGCTGGCGCGGCCGTCGCGGGTGGCGAGGTAGCGCGCAGGCCCGCCGCCCAGCTCTTGCGCCTGCGGCACCAGGTCGAAGCGCGCGACCAGGCGCTCGCGCACGAGGCCCAGGTCCAGGTAGGAGGCATCGCGCCCGGTGGCGCCCATCGGCATGACCTCGATCAGCCGCAGCATGAAGCCGTTGGCGATACAGAACTCGGCCATCGCCTCGATCTCGCCGTCGTTCACGCCGCGCATCGCCACCATGTTGATCTTGATCGGATCGAAGCCGGCGGCCTTGCCCGCCATGATGCCTTCCATGATCTGCGGCTGGCTGTCGCGCCCCGTGATGCGGTGCATGCATTGGCGGTCCAGGCTGTCGAGGCTGACGTTGATGCGGCCCACGCCTGCCGCCCGCAGCGCCTGCGCATGGTGCGCGAGCCGGGTGGCGTTGGTGGACATCGACAGGTCCTCGATCCCCGGCAGCGCCGACAGGCGCCGCGCCAGGCCGGTCACGTCGCGGCGCAGCAGCGGCTCGCCGCCGGTCAGGCGCAGCCGGCGCGTACCGAGGCGGGCGAAAGCGCCCACCAGGCGTTCCATCTCGTCGAAGGTGAGCCAGTGCTCCGGCTCCTCGAAGCCGCGAAAGCCTGCCGGAATGCAGTAGGTGCAGCGGAGGTCGCAACGGTCGGTCACCGACAGCCTCAGGTATTCAATCGATCTTCCGAACCGGTCGCGCAGCATACGCCCCTCCCATGGTCAAACATGGGTCCATTGTAGGGTTCCACCCCCTTGGCGGCAGTCGGCATGAGGGATTAGCGCGCCTAATCACTAAGAACTAGCCCGGCCTTCCGGACGGCCATATTTGACCTAGATCAAGTTTTGTTTTGCAAGATGGCATGTAGGATGCAGACGCTGTCTCATTGGCCAGCGCCGGCGCCAGGCCGGATTCCTGGCTTGTCGTCTGCTTGTCATGCTTACGGCTCCGGTCCTCCTTTGCAACCATGTCCCGACCCCATATCGATCCCCGCCAGTTCCTCAAGCGCCTGCCCCTGTTCGCAGACCTGTCCTCCGAGCAGTTGGACATGGTCGCGGCGGCGACCACCGAACTGCACGTGCCGCGCAGCCAGGTCATCTTCAAGCGCGGGGATCCCTGCCACGGTTTCCACACCGTCATCTATGGGAACGTGAAGCTGTGCTTCGTCTCGTCCCAGGGCGACGAGAAGGTGATCGAACTGGTCGGCGCCGGCCAGAGCTTCGGCGAGGCCCTGATGTTCATGGACCGGGACTACATCGTCCAGGCCGAGACCCTGGCCGACTGCATGCTGTTGCACATCGGCAAGGCGGCGATTTACAACGAAATCGAGCGCAACCCGAGCTTCTCGCGCCGCATGCTCGCGGGCATGAGCCGGCGCCTGCACGGATTGATCTCGGACGTCGAAGCCCTCTCGCTGCGTTCGGGCAGCCAGCGCATCGTCGGCTACCTGCTCAAGGACGAACCGGAGGAGGGCGGCGAGATCACGCTGGCGGTCAGCAAGAAGATGATCGCCTCGCGCCTGAACCTTACCCCGGAATACTTTTCGCGTGTACTGCACGACATGGCCGACCGCGGCATGGTGAACGTTGCCGGCCGCACCATCAGGATCCTCGACATCGAGCGGCTGCGGGCCTACGAGGGCTGAGCCGCGCCAGACCACCCACGCAAGGAAGCATCATGACCCTCCTCACCATCGACGACCCCGTCCCGCCGCAGCCGCACGGCAGCCTCGGCGCGCATCCCTTCCTCGCGCTCGGCTTCCGGCCCTTCTACCTGCTGGGCGCGGCCTTCGCCGGCGTCGCGGTGCCGGCCTGGACCGCGTCCTACCTCGGCTGGCAGGGCATGCCGCGGCTCGACCTGCTGTGGCACATGCACGAGATGCTGTTCGGCTTCGTCATCGCCATCGTGATCGGCTTCCTGTACACCGCGGGCCGCAACTGGACCGGCCTGTGGACGCCGCGCGGCCTGCCCTTGGCTGCCCTGGCGGCGCTGTGGCTGGCCGGGCGCGCCGCGATGGCGCTGCTGCCGGCACTGCCGGCGGCGGCCATCGACGTGCTGTTCCTGCCGCTTGCAAGCCTGCCCCTGTACCGGGTCATCCGGCGCTCCGGCAATACCCGCAACCTGGTCATGGTAGTGCTGCTTGCGGTGCTCGCAACGGCAAACGCCGCCTACCACGCCAGCGTGCTCGGCCTGCTCCCGCTTTCGCCGATGCAGCCCTTGTACGCCGCCATCGTTGCCGTCGTGGTGATCGAATCGGTGCTGGGCGGGCGGGTGATTCCCAATTTCACGGCCAATGCCGTGCGCGGCGTGCGCACGACCTCGGATCCGCGCCTGGAAAAACTCAGCCTGGTCCTGACGGCGCTGACCGGACTGGCATGGGCGTCGCTGCCGCTGTCGCTGCCGCTGGCCCTGCTGGCCCTGGCGGCGGCCGCGGTCCAGTTGGTTCGGATGGCGCTGTGGAAGCCGCTGTGCACGCTGCGCCAGCCCTTGCTGTGGATCCTGCACCTGTCGTATGCGTGGATTCCGCTCGGCTTCGTCCTGCTGGCGCTGGCATGCTTCGGATGGGTGCCGCAAAGCGCCGCCGTGCATGCGCTCACGGTGGGCGCGATGGGAGGCCTGATCATCGGGATGGTCACCCGCACGGCGCTCGGTCACACGGGCAGGATGCTGCGCGCGGGACGGCTTGAGACCGCGATGTACCTGTTGCTGCAGGCCGGCGTGCTGGCGCGCCTGGTGGCCGCTTTCAGCGCCGGCCCGCTGCGCACGGCCGGGCTGGTGACGGCGACGCTGTGCTGGAGCCTGGCCTTCGGGCTGTATTGCCTGCAGTATGGTCCCTACCTGTTCCGGGCCCGCGTCGATGGCCGCGAAGGCTGACCATCCGGGCACGGCGGCGTCGGTCGCCGCGGATGGTCCGCAGCGTGCAGGCAGGTGGGCGCAGCGCTGGCTGGGCGGCGATACGGACGCCTGCAGCGGCGCCCGCCGGGAGGGAGTCAGGCCTGGTACAGGAACCGGATCACAATCCGCTGCAGGAGCCGCAGCACGGAGCCGGGCCGGATGCCACCTTCAGCAGCGGGAAGCCCGCGCGCGCGACCATGCTGCTGATCTCCTGCGGCGTGGTCAGGTCGTCGTCATACTGGACGTGCACCCGCGAGCTGCCAATCGGGGCTTCGACCGCGCGCACGCCCGGCACCCGGCGCAGGATGGCGAACATCTTTTCGGCGGCCGGATGGTCGAGGGTGGCGCTCAATGCCAGGCTGTGTTCCATGCTGATTCCTTCGCGGTGACTGCTGCTTGTGTCCTCGTTCCATGCTAGCGAGGCTGGACAGGCGCGTCCTTGAAGCAGTTCAGGTTTTCGAATCAAGCGCCAAAGCTGCTCAGACGGTGCGGGAATAGGGCATGCGCACCAGCGGCACGCCGGTCTCGCGGCCCAGGTAGCGGTCGAACACCATGCAGATGTTCCGGACCAGGAAGCGTCCCTGGCTCGTCACCCGCAGCCGGCCCGGCTCGCGCACCAGGAGGCCCTGCGCGGCGTAGTCGTCGAGCTGCGCCTGTTCGCGCCCGAAATAGCTGGCGAAGCCGATGCCGTGGCGGCGCTCGAAGGCATTGAGGTCGACGTCGAAGTCGCACATCAGGCGCCCGATCAGGTCGCGGCGCACCAGGTCATCGAGGCTGAGCCGGATGCCGCGCGCCACGGGGAGCTGGCCACGGTCCAGGGCCGCGTAGTAGCGCCCGAGCGACTTCTCGTTCTGGCAGTAGCTGCCTGCCACCGCGCTGATGGCCGAGACCCCGCAGGACAGCATGTCGGCCTCCGCGTGCGTGGAGTAACCCTGGAAATTGCGGTGCAACCGGCCGGCGCGCTGGGCCAGCGCCAGCTCGTCGTCGGGGCGGGCGAAATGGTCCATGCCGATATACACGTAGCCGCTGGCGGTGAGGTGGGCGATGCACAGGGCCAGCAGGTCGAGCCGGGTCTGCGCGCTCGGCATGTCTTCCTCGCGGATCAGGCGCTGCGACTTGAACAGCTCGGGCATATGGGCGTAGCTGTACACCGAGATGCGGTCGGGCGCCGCCGCGACCACCTTGTCGAGCGTGCGCCGCATCGAGGCCACGCTCTGCTTCGGCAGGCCGTAGATGAGGTCGATACTGATGGAGCGAAAGCCCTGCGCCCGTGCGGCGGCGATGGCGTCCAGGGTCAGGGACTCGGGCTGGATGCGGTTCACGGCCTGCTGCACCTCGGGGTCGAAATCCTGTACCCCGAGGCTGATCCGGTTGAAGCCCTGTGCGCGCAGCTGCGCGATGCGGGCTGCGTCGACGGTACGTGGATCGATCTCGATCCCGTATTCGCCATCGGCGTCGCCGGCGAAATCGAAACGCTCGCGCAGGTGCCGGGTCAGGACCCCCATCTGTTCGCCGGACAGGTAAGTGGGCGTGCCGCCACCGAAATGCAGCTGTTCGACGCGGTTCATGCCCGCGTAGAGCGCGGCCTGCATGTCGATCTCGCGCAGCAGGTAGCCGAGGTAGATGGCGGCCTTGTCGCGGTCGCTCGTGATGATCTTGTTGCAGGCGCAGTAGTAGCACAGCGACTGGCAGAAGGGAATGTGCACGTATAGCGACAGGGGCGGACGCGCGTGCGCCTGGCGCCGTGCCGTTACCGCGAGGCGGTAGCCATCGCTGCCGAAGTCGGGTGCGAAGCGGTCCGCGGTGGGGTAGGAGGTGTAGCGCGGACCCTGGCGGCTCATGCGTGCGATGAGTTCGCCCGAGGGGAGGGCCGGGGCGGCCGGCGTGGCTGGAACTGCGTTGATGGTCATGGTGAACTCGCGTCTGCATCGATGCCGCGGGAGTCGCGGCCCTGGCTTGCTGAAAACATGCTTATTAAATATAGCTTATGCCTGCCCAGCTGGGCCTGCAAGGCAAAAAAGGCCCTGCGCAAGCCAGTTCGGGAATTCTTGATCTGGTCCATTAAAAAGAAGCATATGGTTTGCATGTTATTGCCGGGCTGCTTAGGATGCCGTCGAAAACCTGATTTTTAACGTTGATAAGGACATTGATATGCATGCGACACGCAAGCTATGGACCTGGCTGGCGATCATCTGTGTGGTCTCCTTCTCGGTCCTCGGTTGGGTCGGCAGGGAGATCTACCTGAAAGCGCCGCCCATCCCATCCGCCGTCACCAACGGCAAAGGCGAGGTACTGTACTCGGGCGACCAGATCCAGCATGGCCAGCAGGCCTGGCGCGCCGCAGGCGGACAGCAGCTCGGCACCGTCTGGGGCCACGGCAGCTACCTGGCCCCGGACTGGTCGGCCGACTGGCTGCACCGCGAAGCCCTGGCCCTGCAGGAAGCCGTCGCCAAGCGCGACTTCGGCCAACCCTATGCCGGGCTGGACACCGCTCGGCGCGGCCAGGTCGACGCCACCGTGCGCGAGGAACTGCGCAGGAACACCTATGATCCGGCGACCGGCAAGCTCGAACTGTCGACCCTGCGCGCCGCCGCCGTCCAGCAGGTGGCGATGCACTACGCCGCTTTGTTCGGCAGCGACAGCCGCTTCGACGCGCTGCGCGAACAGTACGCCATGAAGGCCGGCTCGCTGCCGGAGGAAGCCGACCGCGCGGCACTGACCGGCTTCTTCTTCTGGTCGTCCTGGGCCGCCGCCGCCGACCGTCCCGGCGAGACCGGCCTGAGCTATACCAGCAATTGGCCGCACGAACCGCTGGCCGGCAATACACCCACGGCGGGTGCGGGCATCTGGTCGATCGCCAGCGTGATCCTGATGATCGCGGCGATCGCCGCCATGGTCTTCTTCCATGGCATGCACAAGGAAGAGGAAGATCCGCCGACGCCGAAGAGCGACCCGCTGGGAGGCATGCGCATCACGCCCTCGATGCGCGCCACCCGCAAGTACTTCTTCGTCGTGGTCGGCCTGATCCTGGCCCAGGTGGCGATGGGTGTCGTCACCGCCCACTACGCGGTCGAAGGCACCAGCTTCTTCGGCCTGCCGCTCGGCGAGATCCTGCCGTTCACCGTGAGCCGTACCATCCATACCCAATTCGCCGTCCTGTGGATCGCCACGGCCTGGCTGGCCACCGGCCTGTACATCGCGCCGGCCATTTCGGGCCACGAGCCGAAGTACCAGAAGCTGGGTGTGAACGTGCTGTTCTATGCGCTGCTGTTCATCGTGGTCGGTTCGACCGCCACTGGCTGGCTGGGCACGCTGCGCGCGGCCGGTACCGACTATTCGTTCTGGATCGGTAACCAGGGCCTGGAGTTCACCAGCATGGGCCGCGTCTGGCAGATTCTGCTGTTCGTCGGCCTGCTGTTCTGGGCGCTGCTGCTCGGCCGTGGCCTGTGGCCGGCGCTGCGCAAGCCATCGGAAAGCCGCGGCCTGATCGCCATGGTGTTCCTGGCTGCGCTGTGCATCGGCGGCTTCTATGCCACCTCGCTCACCTGGGGCCGCGGTACCCACTATTCGATGGTCGAATACTGGCGCTGGTGGCTGGTCCACCTGTGGGTGGAAGGCTTCTTCGAAGTGTTCGCCACGGCCGTGATCGCACTGCTGTTCACCAGGCTCGGCCTGATCCGCGCCGCCTCGGCCAACAGCGCGATCGTCCTCGAGACCATCGTGTTCCTGTTCGGCGGCATCCTCGGCACCCTGCATCACCTGTACTTCACCGGCACCCCGACCTCGGTGATCGCGCTCGGCTCGATGTTCTCCGCGCTCGAAGTCGTGCCGCTGTCGCTGATCGGCATCGAGGCCTACCGCAACTACCAGCGCAGCAAGGCTGCCGCCTGGGTCCGCAACTACCGCTGGGCGATCCTGTGCTTCATCGCCGTCGGCTTCTGGAACACGGTGGGCGCCGGCCTGCTCGGCTTCTCGATCAATACGCCGATCGCGCTGTACTACATGCAGGGCCTGAACATGACCGCCGCCCACGGCCACGCCGCGCTGTTCGGCGTGTACGGGATGCTGGGCATCGGCCTGATGCTGTTCTGCCTGCGCGGCCTGAGCGCCGGCTACGGCTGGTCCGATTCGCTGCTGCGCCCGACCTTCTGGCTGCTCAACATCGGCCTGGCCATGATGGTGTTCATGTCGCTGGTCCCGGCCGGCATCTACCAGGCCCACGCCAGCATCACGACCGGCATGTGGTATGCCCGTTCGGCCGAGTTCGTGCACTCGTCCTTCATGGAAACCATGGTCTGGCTGCGCGTTCCCGGCGACATCGTGTTCGCCTTCGGTACCCTGTTCCTCGGCCTGTTCGCGTGGCGGCTGCTGCGCAGCGGGCGCGACCCGCAGGCGGTGGCGGAAGGCGCGCGCGTACGCGCCTGAGCTTCCTGATTCTTCCCTCCCGGCCGGCCGGCCGGGTCACTCTACCTTTGAAAGGAATCAACATGTCCCACGATTGTTCCAGCGAGTCCGTCTCGGCCCGGCCCCACGTGTTCGACGCCCGGGGCGTGGCGCGGCGCTTCCGGCATGCCGCCATCTTCGGCGCGCTCGGCGCGCTGCTGCCCGGCGAGGCGATGCGCTTCATCAACGACCACGACCCGCTGCCGCTGCTCGCGCAACTGGGCGAGTATTTCGGTCCCCGCGTGGATGTCGTCTACCACCGCCGTGCGACGGGCGACGTGGTGATCGACTTCGTCATGAAAAGCTAGGCCCGCCATGCGCCTGACCGAATTCACCGACCATGCCCTGCGCCTGCTGATGTACCTGGGAGCCCACCGGGGGCGCATGGCCACCATCGACGAGATCGCCCTCCAGTACGGCATCTCCCGCAATCACCTGGCCAAGGTGGTCAACGAGCTGGCTGCCTCCGGCTTGATCCAGACCGTGCGCGGCCGCAGCGGCGGGGTGTGGCTGACGCGCGAGCCGCGCGACATCCGGCTCGGTGAAGTCGTCACGCAAACCGAACCCAACTTCCACATGGCGCAGTGCTTCGGTGCGGATGCCGGAGCCTGCCCGTTTTCTCCCGACTGCCGGCTGCGCGCGTCCCTGGCCGGCGCGACCCGCGCCTACCTTGACGAGCTGAACCGGGTCACCCTGGCCGACCTGCTGCCGGCAGGGCCGCCTTCGGGATCCGCTTACTGCCACCAGCCCAGGACACCATGACAAGCCATCACACTCTCTCCGTCTGCCTGGACGTGTCCGGCCTGCTTCCACCGGAACCGATGGAGCAGATCCTCGACGCGCTCGCGGCCTTGCCCCCCCGGGCGTCCCTGCAGGTACGGATCGACCGCGAACCGTTTCCGCTATACCGGATCCTCGAGCGCGACGGCTATGATCACCGGATTGCCCCGCGCGACGACGGCGGGTACGACCTGACGATCCGGGCCGTGCGATGCAAAGGAAACTGAACTACGAGACCATGCCGCCGATCTGGGTGCCGCTGGCCTTTCTGCTCGCCGCACCCTGCTTCGCGCTGGCGGCATCGGTCGTGCTGGCTTGGCAGGGCGAAGCGGCGCTGGTCTCGCGCTGGACGCCGGCCACGCTCGCCATGACGCACCTGCTGACCCTGGGCTTCCTGACGATGACGATCGTCGGCGCGCTGTTCCAGCTGCTGCCGGTGGTCGCGGGGGCCCGGATCCCCTTTGCGCGTCCTGTCGCGGTCGCCGGCTGGATCGGCCTGGTGTCGGGAACCGTGATCCTGGCCAGCGCCCTGGGCCTCGGACTGGGCGGAGCTGCCTTCCACGCCGCCGCGGCGGTGCTTGCGCTGGCGGGCCTGCTCCTGCTGGCGGTGCTTGGCATCGCGCTCGCACGCCGCGGCGCCCCCGCCGCCAACGCGCTGGTGCGCGGCGTGCGGCTGGCCGCATCGGGTCTGGCGCTCACGCTGGGCCTGGGCGGCACGCTGGCCCTGTACCTGGGCGGCGTGGGGGTGCCGGACGTCCTGCTGCTGACCGACATTCACGCGTCCTGGGGTCTGCTGGGCTGGGTCGTGGCCTTGACGACGGTCGTGTCGTTCCAGGTCATTCCGATGTTCCAGGGCACGGCGGCCTATCCGGCGTCCCAGGAAGCCGGCGTACCGGCGCTGCTGTTCGCCCTGTTGCTGGCCTGGAGCGCCGCTGCGCTCGGCGGAACCGGACAGTGGCGCACCGCTGCCGAGATCGGCCTCGGCGTGCTGCTGCTGTCCTACGTCCGGACAACGCTCCTGCAGTTCCGGCGGCGCAAGCGCCAGGCCGATGTCGGCACGTTCTACTGGATCCAGGCCATGGCGTGCCTGGCAGGCGCGGTACTGGTGCATTTCCTTCCGATCGACGCCGACAGCCGGGCCCTGATGACGGGGATCCTGGTCATCGCGGGCTTTGCGATGTCTGCGATCAATGGCATGTTGTACAAGATCGTGCCCTTTCTCGTCTGGTACCACTTGCAGGAAAGGGCAGGGGGTGCACGTGCGCGCATGCCCGGGATCAGGACGATCGTCGACGCGCCGCGCGCGCTGCGCCAGTGGCGCTGGCACCTGGTTGCCTTCGTCCTGCTGCTGGCGGCGCCGCTGGCGCCCAGCGTCCTGGCGCGGCCCGCCGGCCTGTTCCAGGCCCTGGCCATGCTCCTCTTGATCCGCGACCTGGCCGGCGCCGCAGTGCTTTACCTGAGGCTTCGCAAGGCCTAGATGCGAGCCTCGGACCGCACCAATCTCGCATGGGGACAATGCCCGGCTGGCGCTTGCCGAGTTATCATTGCATGCATCGGACCAGGACAGGGGGAGAAGGGTTATGCAACAACTTTCGCGAGGCGCGCGCTTGCCTCTTGCCGGGGACGTGTCGCAGGGGCCGCTTCAGGTCAAGCTGGCGGGCCAGGGCCTGGCCCTCGACTTTGCCTGCTTTGCCGTTGACGCCTCCGGCAAGCTGGTCGACGACCGGTACATGACCTTCTTTAACCAGCCCGGAACGCCGTGCGGCGGCGTCGTGCTGGCGAGCCAGGGAAGCGCGGTCGACGGTTTTGTGTTCCGCCTCGCCATGCTGCCGCCAACGGTCGAGCGCGTCGTCATCACGGCCAGTATCGACGGGGACGGCACCATGTCGCAACTGGCAACAGGCCACGTGGGCCTGCATGGCGTGGAAGGCGAATTCGCGCGCTTCGCATTCACCGGCCAGGATTTCGCACACGAACAGGCAGTCATGCTCGGCGAGTTCTATCGCAGGGACGGGGGCTGGCGCTTCATGGCGGTCGCGCAAGGATTCAACGGCGGATTGCCCGCGCTGGTACGGCATTTCGGCGCCGACGTCGCGCAGGAATCCGTGCCTGCCGTTCCCGCGCCCCAAGGGCAGGCACAGGCAGCGGCTCCAGCTTCGCGCATCAGCCTGGAAAAGCGCATCGAAGCAACAGCACCGCAACTCGTCAGCCTGGTGAAATCGGCGGGCGTGTCACTGGCCAAGGCCGGACTGCAGGGGCATCGTGCCAGGGTCTGCCTGGTGCTCGACATTTCCGGATCGATGAGCAGCCTGTATCGCAAAGGCCTGGTGCAGCGTTTTGCCGAACGCATCCTGGCGCTGGGCTGCCGCTTCGATGACGATGGCGACATCGACGTTTTCCTGTTCGGCAGGAACGTCCATCACACCGAGCCGATGGGGCTTTCCAACTGGACGGGGTACGTCGCAAAGGTCATCGAGCGGCATCCGCTCGAGGGCGATACCCGCTATGGCGCCGCCATGTCCGCCGTACGCCGGCATTATTTCCCCGATACGGACGGTGGCGAGCGCAAGACGGCACATGCGGCGGCGCTCCCCGTCTACGTCATGTTCGTGACCGACGGCAGCACTTCCGACCAGGCCGTGACCGAACGCCAGCTGCGCTGGTCGAGCTGCGAACCCATTTTCTGGCAGTTCATGGGAATCGGGAAGGGAAGGAAATCGAGAAGCAAGCGTCTGTCCGATTTCGCCGATTCCGACTTCCCTTTCCTGGAAAAACTCGACGACCTGGACGGCCGCCTGGTCGACAACGCCGACTTCTTTTCGGTGGCGAGCCCGGACGAACATGCCGATTCCGCATTGTACGAGCTGTTGATGACGGAATACCCGGCATGGGTAGCGCAAGCGCGCCAGCACGGGCTGCTGCTGCAGGAGCCGAACCGGGTGAACTAGCTTGTCCGCCACCTGCGGCTTGATTCCTGGTGCGTACAGCACAGATCGGACAGGCCACCTCGCGGTGACTCAAGCAGACGGCTGGCCAAGGATGCGATCGATCGCCATTAGTGTGTCCAAGGCCCCGGCGGCAATCCCGACGCCGGGCACGCCGTCGAGATGCGGCGCGCGCGGGTTGATCCGGATGAGCGAGCCGCCGTGCCGCAGCACGACGCGCCGGGCGAACTGACGTACGGTCGGGACGTCCAGCCCGGCCCCGATCTCGATCACCACTGGTCGGCGCACCTGTGCCAGCCAGTCCTGGCAGTGTGCTGCCTGCAATGCGCGCTGCGTATCGATCCAGCCGCCATCGCCGAACATGAGGATGTTCGGCCGGGCCATGCCGCCGCAGTGGGGACAGGCGGGCAGGGGACCGCGCAGCGCACAATGGGCCTCGTCCACCACCGGCTGCAGGCCGTCGGCCGGCCACATCAGGGGAACGCAGGGCTGCAGGCACTGCAGGTGGTGGATGCTCCCATGACACTCCTCGATCCGCAAGGGATCAAAGCCGGCCTTCTGGAACTGGCCGTCGACGTTACTCGTGAACACGAAGTAGCCGTCACGCTTCGCCTCGCCCCAGCGCCGCAGCAGCCCGTAGCCGGCGTGTGGAAGGGTGCGGCGGTACAGGCCTAGCCGGTGGCCGTAGAAACCCCAGGCGCGTCGCGGATCGGCGCGGAAGGCGGACGGACTGGCGATGTCGGTGAAGCCGGTTCCTTCGGCGGCAAGCGCGGGGTAGGCCTTCCAGAAACCGGCGTTGCCGCGAAAGTCGGGCAGGCCGGAATCGACGCCCATCCCTGCGCCGGCAGCGATGAGCAGCGCATCGGCGCCGGCAAGCAGGACCGCGGCGCGTTCGATGGCCCGCGGGTCGCCTGGCGCCGCGCTCATGCCGGCGCCCCGAACGGTTCGGTGTGCATGCTGTGTCCTTTCACGCATGTCCGCGCATGTTGAACATCATGCCGGCGGCCAGCTTCGCCTGTCAAAGGCGCCGGTTCCGCCTTAGCGTCCGGGCCCCGTGGTCAGGCCTGCGGCCCCGCCGCGCGCTTGCTGCGATAGCGCTCCTGCATCCATGCCACGATGCCCGGCACCAGCGACAGCACGATGATGCCGAGAATGACGGCGGTCAGGTTCTCATTCACCCACTTGATGTTGCCAAATGCATAACCGGCCAGGGTCAGCGATACCACCCACAGGGTGCCGCCGGAAATGTTATACGAAAGGAAGGTCCGGTAGCGCATGCTGCCCAGCGCCGCGACGAAGGGCGCCAGCGTGCGTACGATCGGCACGTAACGCGCCAGCACGATGGTCTTGGGACCATGGCGCTCGAAAAAGCGCTCGGTATACAGGATGTGTTCGGGCTTGATGAAGCGCAGCCGGTGGCCCGCCTGGATACGCCCCCGGAACGCGCTGCCGACCGCGAAATTGACGATGTCTCCCAGCACCGCCGCCACGATCAGCAGCGGGATCAGCACCGGCAGCGACAGCATGCCCTTCGCCGCCAGCGCACCGGTGACGAACAGCAGCGAGTCGCCAGGCAGGAAGGGCATCACGACCACACCCGTTTCGACGAAGATCACTGCGAACAGCAGCACATAGACGAGCACCTGGTACTCGGCCGCGAGCACGGCGAGATGGCGGTCGAGGTGGAGGAACCAGTCGAGCAGGGTAGTCAGCATAGCGTTTGTCTTTGTTTCAGGTGAAAGCCAGGGATCGATCCCGCGTGATCGTCGCGCCAGTCCGCGGGCGGACCGGTAGGGGCGCAAACCACCGCATTGTACCGCGTGGCATGCGTCCACCCTAGTCGTCCATCACGCCGCAGGCGGCCTGCCGGCGCGATTGACCTGCTAAGATGCCGGTTTTGACACAGCGACAAGCCTGCAGCCGCCGAGCCCGCACCAGACCCCGCCCATGATTCCCTTTACCTTCAACGACATCGAGGTCGGCGCGCGCCTGGTCGAGGCCCTCGCGCGCCAGGCCAGCTCGCTGCGCGGCATGCCGATCACCTATGGCGACCTGCTGGCGCTGGCCCGTTCCCTGTATCCGAAGGATGAGGCGCTCGGCCGCGCGGTCCAGGTCGGCATCGGCCCGAAGCTGCTGTTCGTGGAAGGTTTCTGCGCCGCGCACGGCTATCCCAACCTGGCCTGCCTTGCACTGGACCGGGACACCGTGCGGCCCCATCCCGCCTACCAGGGCGAGTGGGAAGCCGACCGCCTTGCCGTCGCCGGCTTCGACTGGAGCGGGATCGCGGCGCCGCTCGCGGCGCATGTGGCCGCGCAGCGCGCAATGGTGCCGGCGCGCTACAAGCCGCGCAAGGAGCGGCCGGCGGACGTGGCCTGGTATGCCTATTTCTGTTCGCACCGGGCCGCCTGCGACAAGCTCGGCCCGGATGACAAGCAGGAAATCATCAACCAGATGATGGCCGGACTGGACCCGGAAACGGCGCTGGCGCGCGTGCTGGCGGCCCGGCCGGCATTCGGCGCGGCAGGCTGAGGACCTTCCTGCAGGTCGTGTACCGCAGGATAGCTTGCACTGTGCTGCCGAGCCCTTGAAAGTGCTAGGATGATCTACCCCAGTCGAATCGCGCTGCGAACATGGATGCCGATCCTGCCGCGGGCGGTCCAGCCCGCCTAGAAGACCTGCTCGAGCATATTCCCGCCGGCGTCGTGGTGCACGGCCCCGACGGCCGCATCCTGTCTGCCAACCGGCTCGCCTGCGAGCTGCTCGGCCAGACCCAGGACGAGCTGGCCGGCACCGCGTCAAGCGCGGCGGCATGGACCTTCATCCGCCCCAACCACGCGCATGCGGCCCGAGGACTTTCCGGTCAACGTGGTGTTGCGCACCGGCGTCAAGGTGGCACAGCTGATCGTCGGCGTACCCGGTGCGGGGGGCGTGCCGCTGCGCTGGCTGATCTGCAATGCCTACCCGGAATTCGATGCGTCGGGCCAGCTGCAGCAGGTGGTGGTCTGCTTTACCGACTGCACCGCGCTCAAGCGTGCCAAGCAGCGCCTGCAGAAGTCCGAGAAGCGCCTGCGCCTGGCCCTGCGCGGCTCGACCGATGCGCACTGGGACTACGACCTCGTGACCCGCGAAATCTACTATTCGGAGCGCTGGTGGAGCATGCTCGGCTACCACCCGGGCGAAGTGCCCGCCGACGAAACCCTGTGGCTGGCGCTCGCCCATCCGGAGGACCAGGAGGCAGTGATGGCGTTCATGCGCGAACTGTTCGCCAGGCGCTTCGACACCTACAGCATCGAGTTCCGGCTGCGCCACCGCGATGGCCACTACGTACCGGTGCTGTCGCGCGGCTTCGTGCTGCGCGACAATCACGGCAAGCCGCTGCGCATCTCCGGCACCAATACCGACCTCACCGAACGCAAGCAGGCCGAGCACCGGGTCTACCAGGCCGCCTATTTCGACTACCTGACCGGCCTGCCCAACCGCCGCCTGCTGGCGGAAGAGCTGGACAAGGCGCTGGCGCGCAGCGCCCGCACCGGCGAGCAGGGGGCGCTGCTGCTGCTCGACCTGGACAACTTCAAGCTGGTCAACGACACCCTCGGCCACGAACTGGGCGACGCGCTGCTGTGCCAGGTGTCGGAGCGCCTGCGGCTGGTGCTGCGCCACAGCGACGGCCTGGCCCGGCTGGGCGGCGACGAGTTCGTCATCGTGCTGGAACAGCTGGGCAGCTCGGTGCGCGAGGCGGTGCGCGAAACCGGGCACGTGGTCGACAAGCTGCTCGCGTCGCTCGAGCAGCCCTATCACCTGGGCGGGCGGATGATCCTGAGCACGCCCAGCATCGGCATCGTGCTGTTCGACGGGACCACGGCCGAAGTCGACGCCCTGCTCAAGCAGGCCGACATGGCCATGTACCAGGCCAAGGCCGACGGCCGCCATACGGCGCGCTTCTTCGACCCGGGCATGCAGGCGGCGGCCGACCGCCAGGCGGCGCTGGAAACGGCCCTGCGCGGCGGCCTGGCGGCGCACCAGTTCGTGCTGTATTGCCAGCCGCAGTTCAACCGCCAGGGAAGCCTGGTGGGCGCCGAGGCGCTGGTGCGCTGGCGCCGCGAGGGCGGCGAGCTGGTCGGGCCCGCCGAGTTCATCGGCCTGGCCGAGGCCTCCGGACTGATCGGGCCGCTCGGGCAGCATGTGCTCGACGCCGGCTGCCGGGCGCTGGCGCGCTGGCAGGGCGACCCCGTGCTAGGGCGCCTGAAGCTGGCGGTCAACGTTAGCGCCCACCAGCTGCGCAGCGCGGCCTTTGCGCGCCAGGTGGACGAGATCCTGGCGCAGACCGGCGCGCCGCCGCAGAAGCTGTGCCTGGAGCTGACCGAAAGCGTGTTCGCCGAGGACGCGGCCGGCATCATCGCGCGCATGCATGCGCTGCGCGCCCGCGGCATCGGGTTCTCGCTGGACGACTTCGGTACCGGCTTTTCATCGCTGTCCTACCTGAAGCGCTTTCCCCTGACGGCGCTGAAGATCGACCGCTCCTTCGTGCACGACGTGCACATCGATCCGGACGCGGGCCCGATCGTCGAGGCGATCATCGCCCTGGCGCGCACGCTCAAGCTCGACATCGTGGCCGAAGGCGTCGAGCACGAGGCACAGCGCAGCTTCCTGATCGAGGGCGGCTGCAGCACCTTCCAGGGTTACCTGCTGGGGATGCCGGTGCCGATCGAGGAATTCGAGCACCTGTATAGCGCGCACGGCCTGGGCCACGCCTGAACAGGCCTGCTCCGCTGCAGGAAGCGGCGAAACAGGCCACAATACGGGCTCGATTCCCAAGCCACGTTCATCCATGACACCAGCCAGCACCAGCATGCCGGCAGGCGGCGCGCCTGTCCAGTTCAAGCCCTTCGCCGTTTCCCTGCTCCTGCTCCTCGTGGGCGCCTGGTACCTCGCGCAAGCGGCGGACGGGCGCCAGGCCGCGCTCTACATCGTGGGCGCGCTGCTCGGCCTGACCCTGTACCACGCCGCCTTCGGCTTCACCTCGGCCTGGCGCGTGTTCATCGCCGACGGGCGCGGGGCCGGCCTGCGCGCCCAGATGCTGATGCTGGCGCTCGGCGTCCTGCTGTTCTTTCCGGTGCTGGCCAGCGGCGAACTGTTCGGCACACCGGTCAAGGGCCTGGTGTCGCCGGCCGGCACCTCGGTGATCGTCGGCGCCTTCATCTTCGGCATCGGCATGCAGCTCGGCGGCGGTTGCGCCTCCGGCACGCTGTACACCGTGGGCGGAGGCAGCACGCGCATGCTGGTCACGCTGGCCGCGTTCATCGTCGGCTCGGTGATCGGCACCGCGCACATGCCATTCTGGACCGCGCAGCCGCAGCTGGCGCCGGTCTCGATGATCGATGCGCTCGGCCTGGCGCCGGCGCTGGTCCTCAACCTGCTCGTGTTCGCGGCCATCGCCGCCATCACCGTCACGGTCGAGAAGCGCCGCCACGGCCGCCTGCATCCGCAGCAGCCGCAGCCGGCGGGAGGCGCACGCTGGCTGCGTGGTCCGTGGCCGCTGGTGGCCGGCGCCATCGCCCTGGTGCTGCTGAACTTCACGACCCTGGCGCTGGCCGGACGGCCATGGGGTGTGACCTCGGCCTTTGCGCTGTGGGGTGCGAAAGCCTTCTCCAGCATCGGCATCGACGTCGCCAGCTGGCCCTACTGGGCTACGAAGGCGAACGCCGCGGCCTTGGCGGCGCCGGTGTCGCAGGATGCGACCTCGGTGATGGACATCGGGATCGTGTTTGGTGCGATGCTGGCGGCGGCACTGGCCGGGCGCTATGCGCCGGTCTGGCGCCTGCCGCTGCGCTCCCTGGCGGCGGCCGTGGTCGGTGGCCTGATGCTCGGCTACGGCGCGCGCCTGGCGTATGGCTGCAACATCGGCGCCTACTTCAGCGGCATCCTGTCGGGCAGCCTGCACGGCTGGCTGTGGCTGGTTGCCGCCTTCATCGGGAACGTGCTGGGAACGCGCCTGCGTCCCCTGTTCGGACTCGAGGTCGAACGGGTGAAGCCGGGCGCCTGCTGAGGCGCCCGGGGGCTCATTCCGCGTCCGGCTGCAGGTCGGGCCGGGCCCTGGCGAAGGCGTCCAGGGCCTCGCAGCGGATGCCGATGTTGGCGATGGTCGGGAAGGCCGACAGGTCGCAGTCGAAGCGGCGCGCGTTGTACAGCTGCGGCACCAGACAGCAGTCGGCCATGGTCGGCTGGTCGCCGTGGCAGAACAGGCCGGTGTCCGGGCTGGACGCCAGCTGGCGCTCCAGTGCCGCCAGGCCCAGGCCCACCCAGTGCCGGTACCAGGCGTTCTTCTGCTGGTCCGACACGCCCAGTTCCGCGCCCAGGTATTTCAGCACACGCAGGTTGTTGATCGGGTGGATGTCGCAGGCGATCGCCTGCGACAGCGCGCGCACCCGGGCGCGGCCGGCCGCGTCGGGCGGCAGCAGGGCCTGGCCGGGCCGGGTCTCGTCGAGGTACTCGATGATCGCCAGCGACTGGGTCAGCACCACGGCGCCGTCTTCCAGCACCGGCAGCAGGTGCTGGGGATTGATGGCGTCGAAGGCCGGCGCGAACTGCTCGCCGCCGTTCTTCGACAGGTGCACGTAGGATTCCTCGGCGGCCAGTCCCTTCAGGTTCAGCGCGATGCGCACCCGGTAGGAGGCCGAGCTGCGGTAGTAGGTATGCAGCTTCATGCCTCACACCACCTTCACGCTGATCGGGCTCAGGCCGGCCACGCTGCCCACCATGGTCTGGCCGGGCAGCACCGCGCCCACGCCTTCCGGCGTGCCGGTCATGATCAGGTCGCCCGGACGCAGTTCGAACAGGGTCGAGAGCTGGGCGATGGTCTCGTTCACGTTCCAGATCAGTTTCGACAGGTCGCTGCTCTGCACGGTCTTGCCGTCCACCGTGAGGGCGATCGCGCCGGCGGCCAGCTCGCCGCTGTCGGCCAGCGGCGTGATCGGGCCGATCGGCGCCGAATAGTCGAAGGCCTTGCCGATTTCCCACGGGCGGCCCTGTTCGCGCATGCGCATCTGCAGGTCACGCCGGGTCATGTCCAGGCCCACGGCATAGCCGAAGATGTGGCTGGCCGCGTCTTCCACGGCGATATCGCGCCCGGCCTTGCCGATCGCGACCACCAGCTCGATCTCGTAGTGGTAGTTTTCGGTGCGCGGCGGGTAGGGAATGGCGGCTTCGGCGCCGGCGGCCACCGGCACCACCGACTCGGCATCGTTCGGCTTGCAGAAGAAAAAGGGCGGTTCGCGGTCCGGGTCGAAGCCCATTTCACGCGCGTGCGCGGCGTAGTTGCGGCCGACGCAGTAGATGCGCCGCACCGGGAAGGCGGCCGCGCTGCCGTTGACGGGCAGGCCGACGATGGCCTGGGCGGGGAAGAGGAAGTGGTCGCTCATGATGGGTTCTCGGATGGTTCCAGGTTCGGTTATTCGGGCAGGAATTCTTCGCGCAGCTGGCCCAGGGCCTGCAGCACGGGGCGGTCGGAAAAGCTGAACAGCACCGCATCCTCGTCGGCCTCCAGGACCAGCGTGGCCCAGGCCGGCACCACGAAGGTGTCGCGCGCGGCGAAGTCGAAACGCCGGCCGCCGATGATGGCGCGGCCGCTGCCCTCGACCACGCTGTACACGGTGCCGTCGGTGCTGCGGTGCGGCAGGCCGCGGAAGCGCGCCGGCAGCAGCTGCATGCAGGCGCCGATGGTCGGCATCGGGGCGCCGCCGGTCAGCGGGTTCACGTAGCGCAGCTTGACGCCGAGCCAGGCGTCGATCTCCTGCTGGCGGCGCAGGGTTTCCAGGGCTTCGCGCGAGCGCTCGTACGGATAGTTGAAGATCGGCGAGCTGCTGCCGCTGTGCACGTGGCGCACCGGCACCATGTTGTGGCCATAGGCCGCCAGGCTGCGCCCTTCCGGACGGGCGATCGGCTGGCTCGCGCTGTCGCCGTTCTCGGCGAAGCCGCTGTTGAAGAAACGGACCATCGGGATGTCGAGGCCGTCGAGCCAGACCACGGGCTCGCTGACGCCGTCGATGCCGGGGTTGCCATGGTCGTGCCAGGTCCAGGCCGGGGTCAGGATGAAGTCGCCCGGATGCATCATGGTGCGTTCGCCGTCGACCGCCGTGTAGGCGCCCTTGCCCTCGACGATGAAGCGCAGCGCCGACTGGGTGTGGCGATGCGAGGGCGCGACCTCGCCCGGCAGGATCAGCTGCAGGCCGGCGTACAGCGAGCGGGTGATCGCGGCGCTGCCGGGCAGGGCCGGGTTTTCCAGCACCAAGACGCGGCGCACGGCTTCCCCGGCGGTGATCACCTCGCCCGCACGCTTCAGGTGCGGCACGATGTCCCGGTAGCGCCACAGGGCGGCTTCATAGTCGGGTGCCGGCTGGCGCGGCACCAGGGTGTGCAGCGATTCCCACAGCGGGCTCAGGTTGTGGGCGCGCATGGCCTGGTACAGCGCGCGGCGCGCTTCCTGGACCGCGTGCGGGGGCAGCTCGTTCTTCATGTTGGCGTCTCCTTGTTGATTCAATGTGCCAGGCAGTTGTCGGCATGCCAGTCGTACAGCCAGGCCAGGGCTTCGTAGAAGCCGCTGGCGTCGCGGCCCTTCCACAGGTCGTTGCGCACCAGGCGCTCGACGCCGGCGGCGTGGTACAGGCGCCCCATCTCGCGCACCGACAGCACCACCCGGGCGCTGCGGGTGATGCGCGAGCGCTGGTACAGGTCGAACGCGGCCGCCATGTCGTAGTTGCAGTGCCTGATGGCGGCGCCGAGGGTGACGGCGTCTTCCAGGGCCATGCAGGCGCCCTGGGCCAGGTACTGCATCATCGGGTGGGCGGCGTCGCCCAGCAGGGTGATGCGCCCGCGGGTCCAGTTGTCCACCGGCTCGCGGTCGGCCGTGCTCCAGCGCCGCCAGCTCTGCGGCAGGTGCAGCAGCTTGCGCGGCAGCTCGGCGATGCCGGTGAAGTAGGACAGCACCTCTTCCTTGCTGCCGTCGCTCACGCCCCAGGTTTCCGGTTCGCGGCTGTGGAAGGTCACCACCAGGTTGTACAGGTCGCCGCCGCGCAGCGGGTAGTGCACCAGGTGGCAGTTCGGGCCGGCCCACACCACCGGCGCGTTCATGCGCAGTTCCTCGGGCATGTCGGCCACCGGCACCACGGCGCGGTAGACCACGTGGCCGGAAACGCGCACGCCGTCGCCCACCACCGCCTCGCGCGCCACCGACTTCACGCCGTCGCAGCCGATCAGGTAGCCGGCCTGGAAGCGCCGGCCGTCGGCGGCGCTCACCGTCACGCCCGCGTCGTCCTGCTCGATGCGCTCGATGCGGCAGGAGGTCACCAGCTCGATGTTCGGAATGCCGCGCACCTGCTCGAGGATGGCGGTGTGGATGTCGGCGCGGTGGATCACGGCGTAGGGGTTGCCGAAGCGCTGGCGAAAGGCCGGGCCGACGTCGAAGCTGGCGACGGTGCCGCAGTCGATCGCGTCCATCATCACCAGGCGCTCGGTGAACACGGCCATCTCGCGCACGCGCCGGCCGGCGCCGAGGGCGTCGAGGGCGGCGAAGGCATTTGGCCCGAGCTGCAGGCCAGCGCCGATCTCGCCCAATTCGGTGGCCTGCTCGAGCACCGTCACCTGCAGGCCAAGCTTGGACAGCGCCAGCGCCGCGGCGATGCCGCCGATGCCGGCACCGGCGACGATCACGGAGGGTGGGGAAGCGGGTAAGGACATGGCGGTCTCCTGGTCTTGTCGATTGGTGCCAGTGTGCCTGCCGATCTTTATTTGGAAAACTGATGGAGCTTGATTATGATGATCGACAATCCCAATAAAGGAAGAGGCATGGCCTTCGATCTGGAACTGCTCGCGATCTTCGACGAGATCTACAAGACCGGCAACGTGACGCGCGCGGCGGCCAACCTGGGCCTGCCGCAATCGACCGTGAGCGTCGGGCTCGGACGCCTGCGCGAGCATTTCAACGACCGCCTGTTCAGCCGCACGGCCAAGGGCATGCTGCCCACGCCGCGTGCGCAGAACGCGATCGGCGACGTGCGCGCGGCCCTGCAGGCGCTGCAGCATGCGCTGGCCGACCAGCCGGCCTTCGATCCGGCCGCCAGCGAGCGCGAGTTCCGCATCTGCATGACCGACATCAGCGAAGTAGTGCTGCTGCCGCGCCTGTTGAACCATGTGCGCGACGTGGGGCCGGGGATCCGGCTGGCCATCTCGAAGATCTCGCCGGACAGCCCGCTGGAGCTGGCCGACGGCAGCGTCGACCTGGCGGTGGGCTTCATGCCGCACCTGGAGGCGGGCTTCTACCAGCAGGTGCTGTTCGACCAGCATTTCGTGTGCCTGGCCGCCGCGAACCACCCACGCGTGGGCGCGGAGCTGCACAGCGAAGACCTGCGGCGCGAGGCGCACATCCGCGTGCTCACCTCGGGCACCGGCCACGCGATCGTCGACAAGGTCCTGGCGGCCGAGGGCATCGAGCGCAGGTTCGCGCTCAAGCTGCCCAGCTTCCTGGGCGTGGCGCGCATCGTGGCCCAGACCGAGCTGCTGGCCATCGTGCCCTTCCGCTATGCGGCCGAGGTGGCGGCCAGCGAGGCGGTGCGCGCGCTGCCCGTGCCGGTGGAGCTGCCGCCCTTCCAGGTCAAGCAGCACTGGCACGAGCGCTACCACGCCGACGTGTCGAACCGCTGGCTGCGCCAGACAGTCGCCAGCCTGTTCCTGAGCTAGGGTGCCAACAGGTCGGTGAGGCTGTTCCGTACTTCTTCCGCCGCCGCCAGCACCAGCGGATTGTTCGGCTGCTGCCCCGGCATCACCATGCACAGCGTGGTTTCCAGCCCCGGGCGCTCGATGCGCTGCCAGGACAGGGCCGGGAGGGTGGCGTCGCGCCCCACCAGGCGCGGCATGATCGAGTAGCCCATGCCCTGGGCCACCAGCTCCATGGTCGAATAGGTCGAATCGACCTGCAGCCGCAGGTTCACGCCCAGGCCGAGGCGCGCCGCCGCCGATTCGATGGCGACCCGGATCGAGTGGTTCCCGTGCGGGAGGATCAGCGGCAGCGCCGCCACCTCGGCCAGGCCGACCTGCTGCGCATCCTCGCCCACCGGCGCCGCGCCGATCAGGTACAAGGGCTCGGAGACGATCGGCGTGATCCGGATGTTGGGCGAGGCCGCCGGGTTGTACAGCAGGGCGAAATCCAGTTGCCCCAGCAGGACCGCGTCGTACAGGGCGCCCGACAGGCCCTCGACCACGCTGATCGAGGCGCGCGGATACAGCTCCACCAGCCGCGGCAGCAGGGCGGCGATGCAGGCGCGCCCGATGCTCGGGGTCATGCCGATCGCCAGCTGGCCGGAAAAGGCCGACTCCGAATCGCGCACCGCGATCGCGGCCGCATCCATCAGGTGCAGCACGCCGCGCGCGTACTCGAGGAACTTCTTGCCGGCCTCGGTCAGCAGCACGCCGCGGCCGTGGCGGTAGAACAGGCTGGCGCGCAGTTCGACTTCGAGCGCGCGCACCTGGCGGCTCAGGGTGGACTGGCCGATGTCGAGCAGGTCGGCGGCCTTGATGTAGCTGCCGGTTTCGGCGATGCGCACGAAGTGGCGGATCTGGGTGATTTCCATGCTGCCTCGCGTAACTGGGAGATTTGCGAATATATGAGTGTAACGCGCGGCGCACGTGCTGTCAGGCTTGTGCCCGGGATCGGCTCAGGCTGTGCTCAGGCCCGCAGCCGCTGCGGCTCGGCGCCGCGCCTTGCGGCGGTCGCCGCTTCCAGCCGCGCGGCCGAGGCCTGCAGGCGCGCCAGCCACCCGTGCACCTGGCCCAGGCTGGCGCCGGGCGGCACGGCGCTCAGGCGCAGCACCAGCACGACCTGCCCATGGGCGTCGCGCACCGGCACGGACAGGTGGCGCAGGTCGTAGCGGCCGTCTTCCGGCAGCGCGTCCGGCTCGTGCAGGCCGGCGCGCGCTTTGGCCGCCTCCAGCAGGCGCCGTTCCTGGCCCGGGGTACGGTGCGGCATCGAGTACAGGGCGACCAGCTCTTCGAGCTGGCTGCCTTCTCCATCCTCGCCATACAGGGCGATCGACCAGCCGCGCGCGCGCACCCGTTCCAGCTGGGCGCGCGCCGCCTCCACCGTCTCCTGGTCGGCCCGGCCCAGGCGCTTGAGCCATTCGGCCTCGCCCGGGGCGCCGGCGCTGCCCACGAACAGCGGGCCGAGTGGCGGCGCGCAGGGCACCCGCAGGCCGAGGCGGCTGTGCAGGCGGAAGTTCGGCGAGCGGTTCTCGGTGGCGACGTACACCACGTCGCCGCCGACGGCCGCCACCAGGCTGCACTCGGCCTCCAGCTCCACCGCCACCGCTTCCATCTCGTCGCGCCCGGTCTCGGCCAGCTGCACCGCCTCGATGGTTTCGCGGTCGGCCTGGGCCACCAGCGGCCCCGGCGTGAAGCGGCCGTAGCCGCGCTGGAAGAACAGCAGCGGCGCCGTGTCGCGCTCGAGCGCCATGTCGCGCACGCCGCCCAGCACGATGTAATGGTCGCCGACTTCGGTCACGCTGGCGTAGTCGCAGTCGATCCAGGCCACCACGCCGTCCAGCACCGGATTACCGGCCGGGCTGCGGTGCCAGGCCAGGCTGGCGAACTTGTCCTCGGCGGGCGAGGCGAAGTGCTGGCACACGGCTTCCTGGTCGGCGGCCAGGATGTTGACGCAGAAGCTGTTGCCGGGCGCGGCGCGCATCCGCGCGAAGGTGCGCGAGGTCTTCATCGGCAGGTAGCCGATCAAGGGAGGATCGAGCGAGACCGAGGTGAAGGTGCCGATCACCATGCCGGTGGCGGCGCCGTGCTCGTCGATGCAGGTGACGATGGCGACGCCGGTTGGATAGCTGCCGAGCACCTCGCGGAAGCGGGCGCCGTCGATGGGCTGGACGGGAAGGGTGGTGTGCATGGGGGTCTCGCTGTCTCGTTGGAATGGGCCGGATCGAAAGCCGAAAGGGGCCGGGTGCGTTTGATTATATCGTTCTAGAACGGTTATTCAAGAACTTTCGCGCACTGGAGTCATGCAGTTTACGCATAGTAGCCTTGAAGGTATTCGACTTGTATCGGTTCGGCCCAGTGCTGACAATGCTCCTCATTGCCCGACCGGGCCGGCTCCACCGGCGCCGGCAGGGACCCAGGAGACAGGTAGAACATGGACAGATTGAACAACAAGGTCGCCATCGTGTTTGGCGCGGGACCGAACATCGGCGGCACCATCGCCCACTTCCTGGCGCGCGAAGGCGCCAGCGTGTGCGTCACCGACATCAAGGAAGAAGCGGCCTTGGCCGCGGCCGACTTCATCCGCGAACGCGGCTGGGAAGCCACCGGCCTGGCCTGCAATGCCCGCAGCGACGAGGACGTCAAGCGCGCCGTTGCCGCCACCGTCGAACGATACGGCCGCCTCGACATCGTCGTCAACATGGCCGGACGCGTGCATTGGGACGACGTCCTGAACATGAAGCTGGACGACTGGCACGACTCGGTCGGCAGCTTCGCCACCGCCGGCCTGCTGGCCACCCAGCACGGCGCGCGCGCCATGCTGGCCTGCGGTGCGCAGGGCAGCATCATCCACATCATGTCCACCGCCGCCCACTTCGGCGAGGCCGACGGCGCCGCCTACTGTGCGGCCAAGGCGGCCCTGCTCAACTTCGCGCGCTCTGCGGCGCTCGACCTGGCCCACCACGGCATCCGCGTCAATACCGTCACGCCCTGCTCGATGGAGCACCAGCTGTGGTCGACCATGCGCGACGAGATGTTCGCCCCCGACTGGGAGCAGCCGCAGCGGCGCGGCTTCTACTCGCGCCAGGAATACCTGGACCAGATGCCGCTGCGCCGCTTCCCGCGCGCCGCCGACCTGGCCTGGGCCACGGTATTCCTGGCCTCGGACGAATCGTCCTGCATGACCGGTGCCGACCTGGCCGTGGACGGCGGCCTGCGCCACAAGTACCCGACCTGGACCCCGGGCAGGCACGACCCGCTCGACATCAAGGACTATGCGCGCGCCACCCGCGTCACCCGCTATGGCGAGGAGCAGGAGCTCCTCACCGAACTGCACGGACAACCGATCGACCGTTCCTGACCTATCACGGAGACACCCTATGGAAACCATCCAGGACCAGCGCCGCGAAGAACGCGCCCAGCAATTCCGCAAACTCACCGAGACCAGCCGCTGCAAGCCGATGGGGCGCCTGCTGCGCCAGTTCTGGCAGCCGGTCGCGCTGTCCGAGGACGTCGCCGCCGGCGGCGCGATCCCGCTCCTGATCATGGGCGAGGAACTGACCTTGTACCGCGGCGAAAGCGGCGCCCTGCACCTGGTGGGCGGACGCTGCGCGCACCGCCGCACCCTGCTGCACACCGGCTGGGTGGTGGGCGAAGAAATCCGCTGCATCTACCATGGCTGGCAGTTCGACGGCAGTGGCGGCTGCACCAAGCGCCCGGCCGAGGCCAACAACGGCATGCCGCGCACGAAGATTCCCGGCTACCCGGTGCGCGAGTACATGGGCCTGGTGTTCGCCTACTTGGGCGAGGGCGCGGCCCCCGAATTCGACCTGCCGCGCAAACTCCGCCTGGAGCGCGAAGGCACCCTGGTGGCCAACGGCCGCGAACGCTGGGACAACAACTGGTTCCAGCAGGTCGAGAACTCGCTGGATGCGGTGCACGTGAGCTTCGTGCACATGGCGCTCACCGTGGGCCCGTTCGGCAAGGCCGTCACCGGCGCGATTCCGGAGCTGTCGTATGAAGAGACGTCGGCCGGCATCCGCCAGACCGCAAGGCGCTCGGAAAACAACGTGCGCGTCAGCGACTGGACCTTCCCGAACAACAACCACGTTACCGTGCCCGGCCTGACCCCGGACGACCCGTGGATCGACGTGTTCGTGTGGATGACCCCGAACGACGACCTGAACACCACCCGTTTCATGATCTACGGCCAGGCCCCCGGCGCCAGCGAGGAAGCCCGCCAGCGCTTCAGCGACTATTTCGCCAAGTACGGCAAGTACGATCCGGCCGAGCACCACGACGAGCTGTTCGCCTCGCGCGAGTGGAACAATCCGGACGACATCTTCGTGGGACTGACCGCCGCCCAGGACTACCTGTCGATCCGCGGCCAGGCGCGCGTCACGGCGCGCGAGGACGAGATCCTGGGCCGTTCCGACCTCGGCATCGTCACCCTGCGCAAGCTGTTCTTCCGCGAGCTGGAGCTGATCGAGGCCGGCCAGCCGACCAAGGCGTGGCACGCGCTGCACGATGCCGACGCGCTGCCGGTGCAGCCCGGCCAGGAAGCCGCCTGATCCACCTTCGCACCCGGCGCCGCCACCTCGCGGCGCCGGTGCTCCCACCACGAATGCGCCTCCACCATGCTTGACTTGACCCCCCATGATTCGCTCCCCGAGGAGCTGCTGCAGTTCCGCGACTCGATCCGCCGCTTCGTCGACCGCGAGCTGATCCCCCTCGAACACGCCGTCGGCGCCAACGGCATGCTGCCGCCGGAACAGGCCGAGGCCCTGCGCCAGCGCGCACGGCAGGCCGGCTTCTGGCTGATGGACATCCCCGAGGAATTCGGCGGCCAGGGCTTGCCGCTGCTGGCCCTGGCCGTGTTCTGGGAAGAGGTCGGCCGCAGCACGGTCGCCTCCTGGGTGCGCGACCACGGCATCTTCGGCCCGATGGTCGGCCCGATCCTGCTCGGCCTGAACCCGGAGCAGCGCGCCCGCTACCTCGATCCCGTGCTGGATGGGAGCAAGCGTTCCTGCTTCGCCCAGACCGAGCCCGACGCCGGTTCCGACCCGTCGATGATGCGCACCCGCGCCGTGCGTACCGAGGCAGGCTGGCGCCTGAACGGCGTCAAGCGCTACATCACGCGCGCCGCGGCCGCCGATTTCGCCATCGTGATGGCGGTGACCGATCCGGACAAGGGCGCGCGCGGCGGCATTTCCTGCTTCCTGGTCGACCTGGACGCGCCCGGCGTGACGCTGGCCGGTTCCGAGAAGACCCTGATGGGCGACGCACCCAGCGAACTGAGTTTCGAGGACGTGCTGGTGCCCTTCGGGAACCTGGTGGGCGAGGAGGGCCGTGGCTTCGCCCTGGCCCAGGGCTACATCAATTACGGGCGGGTGCGCCAGGGCGCGCATGCCTGCGGTGCTGCCGAGCGCTGCCTGGCCCTCACCGCCGAATACGCGCACCAGCGCAAGACCTTCGGCCAGGCCCTGGCCGAGCGCCAGGGCGTGCAGTGGATGATCGCCGACGCCTTCACCGAGCTTTACTGCACCCGCCTGCTGGTGTACGACGCGGCCCGCAAGACCGATGCCGGGGTCGACGCGCGCATGGAGACCTTCATGATCAAGACCTTCGGCGTGGAAGCCGGCTGGCGCATCATCGACCAGTGCATGCAGCTGCACGGCGGTATGGGCCTGACCGAGGACACCCCGATCGAGCGTTTCTGGCGCGACCTGCGCAGCTACCGCATCACCGAAGGCCCGACCGAGGTGCTGCGCACCACGCTCGCGCGCCAGATCCTGAAACACTACGCCTGAAAGGAAGCACGCATGCACAACCCCCTGGAGGGCATCCTGGTCATCGAACTGGGCACGGTACTGACCGCGCCCCTGGCCGGCATGATGCTGGCCGACCTCGGCGCCCGCGTGATCAAGGTCGAGCACCCGAACGGCGGCGACCCGTTCCGCCGCCACGCGGGCAAGCTCTACAGCCCGCACTTCGCGTCGTACAACCGCAACAAGGAGAGCATCCAGCTCGACCTGCAGACCGAGTCCGGCCGCGCCGACCTGCTGGCGCTGCTGGCGCGCGCCGACGTCCTGCTGGAAAACTACCGTCCGGGCGTGATGACGCGCCTCGGACTGACGCAGGGCACGCTGGACGCGGTCAACCCGCGCCTGGTGTGGGCCTCCATCACCGGCTTCGGCGCGGAAGGGCCGTACCGCGACCGCCCGTGCTACGACGCGGTGGCGCTCGGCCTGTCCGGCCTGGCCAGCCAGATGCTGGAGCCCGTGCAGCCGGTCATGAACGGGCCGACCATCTCCGACAACATCACCGGCATGTATGCCGCCTACGGCATCCTGGGCGCGCTGTTCGGCCGCCAGCAAAGCGGCAAGGGCGCCCGGGTGGAAGTCAACATGCTGGAAGCCTCGATCGCGTTTTCGCCGGAAGGCTTCGCGCAGTACACCCGCCTGGGCGTGGTGCCGGCGCCCCAGACCCGGGTCGCGATCTCGCAGTCGCACGCCTTCGCCTGCGCCGACGGGCGCCTGGTGGCCGTGCACCTGTCCTCGGTGGAAAAGTTCTGGCAAGCCTTCGTCGCCGTGATCGAGCGCCCCGACCTGCTGGAGGACGCCCGCTTCCTCGACCCGCAGCTGCGCACCCGCAACTACGCGGCCCTGAACGACGAGGTGGCGCGCAGCTTCCGCACCCGCACCCGCGCCCAGTGGTGCGAGCGCCTGGGCGCCAGCGACGTCCCGTTCGCGCCCGTCAACACCGTGCCGGAAGTGATGGAAGACCCGCAGGTGGTCCAGGCCGGCACCTTCTACCGGAGCGCGCATCCGGAACAGGGGGAGATGACGGCGATCCACCGCCCGGTCGTGATCGACGGCGCGCGCGGACCGACCACCCGCCCGGCGCCGACCCTGGGCGAGCACGACGCCGCCATCCGGGCCGAATTCGGCCTTGGCTGACGCCGCCGGATCGACCACCCAACGACACCGGAGACACACATGAACCAGCAACACATCAAGGACATCGCCGACCTGCTCTGGACGGCCGAACAGGAAGGCACCCCGGTCGCGCCGCTGCGCGGGCGCATCCGGGAAGCGGCCGCCAGCGGCGACCCGCTGGCCTGCGCCTATGCCATCCAGCAGTACAACGCGCAGCGCCGCATCGACGGCGGCGCGCGCGTGGTCGGCCGCAAGATCGGCCTGACCTCGACCGCGGTCCAGCAGCAGCTGGGCGTGGATTCGCCCGACTTCGGCGTGCTGTTCGCCGACATGGCGTATGGCGACGGCGAACCGATCCCCTGGGCGCGCGTGCTGCAGCCCAAGGTGGAAGCCGAGATCGCCCTGGTGCTGGAGCGCGACCTGCTGCACGAGCGCCACACCTTCGCCGACCTGATCTCGGCCACCGCCTATGCGCTGCCCGCGATCGAGGTGGTCGGCAGCCGCATCGAGAACTGGGACATCAAGCTGCTCGACACCGTCGCCGACAACGCCTCGTCCAGCCTGTTCGTGCTGGGCTCCGCCCCCACCAGGCTGGAGCACCTGGACCTGGTCAACTGCACCATGACGATGGAACGGCGTGGCGAGACCGTCTCCCGCGGCAGCGGGGCGGCCTGCCTGGCCAACCCGCTCAACGCCGCGGTCTGGCTGGCCGACAGGATGGTCAAGCTTGGCACGCCGCTGCGCGCCGGCGACGTGCTGCTCACCGGCGCCCTCGGCCCGATGGCGGCGGTGGCGGCGGGCGACCGCTTCCTGGCCCGCATCGAGGGCCTGGGCGAGGTCAGCGCCGTGTTCGCACAACAAGCTGAAAAGGAATGAACATGACTACCCAACAAAGTCCGCACAAGAAACGCGTCGCCATCATCGGCCCCGGCAACATCGGCACCGACCTGATGATCAAGATCCTGCGGCATGGCAAGCACCTGGAAATGGGCGCCATGGTCGGCATCGACCCGGCCTCGGACGGCCTGGCACGCGCCGCGCGCATGGACGTGGCCGTCACCCACGAAGGCGTGGAAGGGCTGGCGCGCCTGCCGGAGTTCGACAGCATCGACATCGTGTTCGACGCCACCTCGGCCGGCGCCCACGTGAAGAATGACGCCTTCCTGCGCGGGCTGCGCCCGAACCTGCGCATGGTCGACCTGACCCCGGCCGCGATCGGACCCTACTGCATTCCGGTGGTGAACGGCGACCAGCATGTGGACGCGCCGAACGTGAACATGGTCACCTGCGGCGGCCAGGCCACCATCCCGATGGTGGCGGCGGTCTCGCGCGTGGCGCCGGTGCATTACGCCGAGATCGTGGCCTCGATCGCCAGCAAGTCGGCCGGCCCGGGCACCCGCGCCAACATCGACGAGTTCACCGAAACCACCTCGCGCGCCATCGTCGAGGTGGGCGGGGCGCGCGAAGGCAAGGCGATCATCGTCATGAACCCGGCCGAGCCGCCCCTCATCATGCGCGACACCGTGTACTGCCTGGCGGCCGAGGGCGCCGACCAGGACGCGATCCGCGCCTCCGTCGAGCAGATGGCGGCCGACGTCGCCGCCTATGTGCCGGGCTACCGCCTGAAGCAGGAAGTCCAGTTTGAGCGACTCGAAGGGGCACAGGCCCCGAACCTGCCAGGCATCGGGCGCCAGGCCGGCCTGAAGGTCTCGATCTTCCTCGAGGTCGAAGGCGCGGCCCATTACCTGCCGGCGTATGCGGGCAACCTCGACATCATGACCAGCGCCGCCATGGCCACCGCCGAGCGCATCGCCGCCGGCATGCTGGCCGCGCAGCCGCCAGCGCTGGCCGCTTAACCGGAGACACCCATGTTCGACCACGACAAGAAAATATATGTTTCGGACGTCACCCTGCGTGACGGCATGCACGCGGTGCGCCACCAGTATTCGATCGAGGACGCGGTGCGCATCGCGCGCGCCCTCGACGCCGCCCGGGTCGATTCGATCGAAGTGGCGCATGGCGACGGCCTGCGCGGCTCCAGCTTCAACTACGGTTTCGGCGCCCACACCGACCTGGAATGGATCGCGGCGGTGGCCGCCAACCTGCAGCACGCCAAGGTGGCGACGCTGCTGCTGCCTGGCATCGGCACCATCCACGACCTGAAGAACGCCTACGACGCCGGCGCGCGCGTGGTGCGCGTGGCAACCCACTGCACCGAGGCCGACATCGCGCGCCAGCACATCGAGTATGCGCGCGAGCTGGGCATGGACACGGTCGGCTTCCTGATGATGAGCCACATGAACACCCCGGAAGGGCTGGCGCAGCAGGGCAAGCTGATGGAAAGCTACGGCGCCCAGTGCATCTATGTGGTCGACTCGGGCGGCGCGATGAACATGTACGACATCGCGGCACGCTTCAAGGCCATGAAGGACGTGCTCAGGCCGGAGACCCAGACCGGCATGCACGCCCACCACAACCTGAGCCTGGGCGTGGCCAATTCGCTGGTGGCGCTGGAACACGGCTGCGACCGGGTCGACGCCAGCCTGACCGGCATGGGGGCGGGCGCCGGCAATGCGCCGCTGGAGGTGTTCATCGCCGCCGCCGACCGCATGGGCCTGAAGCACGGCTGCGACGTCAAGGGCCTGATCGACGCCGCCGAGGACATCGTGCGCCCGCTCCAGGAACGCCCGGTGCGGGTCGACCGCGAGACCCTGGCGCTCGGCTATGCCGGCGTGTATTCAAGCTTCCTGCGCCATGCCGAGGCGGCGTCGCAGCGCTACGGTATTCCGGCCTTCGACATCCTGGTGGAGCTGGGCAAGCGGCGCATGGTGGGTGGGCAGGAAGACATGATCGTCGACGTGGCGCTCGACATGCTGAAAGGGCGCGAAGCGGCTGCCGCCTGAGCGGGCCATGGCCGATGGCACGGTGCGCGATGCACCACGATGCGGCGTCCGCGATGGAGCCGCCCACCCACGGTGGGCGGCTTTTTCATTGGCGCAGTCAGCCGGACATATGGATGAGACCTGAACTGCCGAGCAGTTCGGCGGTCGAACGCTTGTCTCCCTCGACAGGAACCGATCATGCGCGCTCCCCGCTTCAGGAAGTGGTTCGCCCAGCTGCCCGCACTGAACGTGCCGCAGCGCCTGCAGACGCTCTCGGCCCTGCATCCGGCTGCCGGACTCGACCGCATCATCGCCCTCATTGCCCAGGTCAAGGAAGGCAGGCGCCGCTGCCCCGCCTGCGCTTGCGAGCGCTACTACCGGCATGGCCAGGCCAACGGCCTGCAGCGCTACCGCTGCCGTGAGTGCGGCCGCACCTATAACGACCTGAGCGGCACACCACTGGCGCACCTGCGGCTACGGGAGAAGTGGCTCGACTACCTGAACACGATGCTCGATTCGAAATCGGTGCGCAAAGCGGCCAGGGAGGTCGGCGTACACCGCAACACGGCCTTCCGGTGGCGCCACCGCTTTCTCGACCAAGCCAGGCACGATCGTCCCAAGACCTTGAGCGGTATCGCCGAAGCGGACGAGATGTTCATCCTCGAATCGCAAAAGGGGTCGCGCAAGCTGGACAGGCCGGCGCGCAAGCGCGGTGGTCGGGCACACAAGCGCGGAATTTCAAGCGAGCTCGACTGCATCCTGGTGGCGCGCGACCGTAGCGGACAGACGATCGATGCGGTCGTAGGCCGGGGTCCCTTGAAAGCCGGGCAGCTGGAGCGCCATCTGCTGCCCAAGCTCGACCGGCAGGTGCTGCTGGTGAGCGATTCCCACGCTGCCTACCGCGCGTTCGCCCGCAAGCACCGCATTGCGCATGAGGCGGTCAACCTGCAGGCCGGCATACGGGTCCGTCGCCGAGCTGCCGGCGCCATCCACGTCCAGAACGTCAACGCCTATCACGCGCGCTTGCGGCAGTGGCTCAGCCACTTCCGCGGCGTGGCCTCACGCTACCTGCCCAACTATCTGGGCTGGCGTTGGGCGCTCGACGGAGAACGCATCACGACTGCAGAACAATTGCTGCGGATCGCGATCGGAGCCATCAACAAATAACGGTGACAGCGCCTTTTCGTTGGCGCGCCTTGCATGGTGCGGAAAAACGCGTTAATTCATGCAAAAAGCGTATAGCAGCGATGCGGGGATTCATGTTGCACGCGCACCAGCATGGGGCGAGAATTCTAGAACAGACCTTCCAGAGCAAAGACTCTGGTGATATAAATAAAGACGGAGACTTCATGACCTACGTGCCCACCCGCCATTCCGGCCGGCCAGCAGCCATCCTTACCAGGGACCCGCTGCGCGCGCTACCGACCCAGCTTCGCCTCGCACCCCGCAGGCACTGATCCGCCTTCATCGACGATTTCGCATGACCAGCGCCGCTGCGCGGCAGCCCACGCAAGAGGGGCCGAGCCGGCAAACGGGCAGCCGCCACGGCGCGCCCGCCACCAGATTGGAGACAGCATGAAGAAGTTTGTAGCCGGCATGACCGCCCTGTGCGCCAGCGCCGTTTCGTTCGCCCAGGGGGCGCCAGCGGCGCCGTCCCCGGCGGGCAGCAGCATCAAGATCTACGGCACCGCGGATATCTCGCTGGCGCGCTACCGCACCTCGGGCGAATCCAAGACGGCCATGCACGCCGGCGGCGCCGGCTCGCGCCTCGGCTTCCTGATCAGCGAGGGCCTGGGCGACGGCTGGAACCTGGGTGGCCGCCTGGAGATGGGCTTCAACCTGGATACCGGCACTCCCAGCTCCACCAACGGCAACCCGAACCGCGTGTTCAGCCGCCAGGCCTACGTCGAGCTGGCGCACCGCGACCTGGGTGCGCTGCGCCTCGGCCGCCAGCAGGGGCCGACCTACGACTTCTTCCCGACCTATGATCCGATGCTGCTGCCGGCCATGGATGCCTGGGGCGTGGTCACCACCCTGGGCAGCCCGCTGCCCGGCTACGGCAGCGGCAGCGGCAGCGGCAGGCCGAGCGGCTTCCTGATCAACCCGACCGCGCGCACCGAAAACACCATCGGCTACATCTCGCCGCGCCGCGGCGGGGTGCAGGGACGCCTTTCCTACAGCCCGAACGAAGGCTCGGCCACGGTCGCCAGGCTGCTGGAGGCGAACCTCGACTATGTCGCCGGACCGCTGCAGGTGGGCGTGCTGTACGTGAAGGCCGGAGGGCTGAATGGCAACGGCGCGGTGCTGGCCACCGACCCGAACGAGGAAATCGCTTTTGGCGCCAAGTACCAGGCCGGCCCCGTCCACCCGTATTTCACCTACATCCGGCGCGATATCACCGACCCGACGCGGCGCGCGGGCGGCGGTGTCATGAACGGCAACAGCGAGACCGCGCGCCTGTTCGGCGTGGCCATCCCGGTGTCGGCGCGCGGCACCGTGCGCATGACCTACGGCCTCTATTCCAGCGGCGCCGCCGACAGCGACGCGAAGAACTACGGCATCGCCTACACCTATGAAGTCAATCCGCGCCTGATGCTGATGGCGGCCGCGACCCACCTGTCGCAGGACGGCGCGGCGCGCTTCCCGGTGTTCCAGAGCACCATCCCGCGCGCCGGCGAGTCGGTCGACGCCGTCACCGCGGGCCTGACCTGGCGTTTCTGAGTTCTTCCCTAGATCCCCACCCAAGGAGTCGACATGTCCAAGCAATCGCCCTGGTACTACATCATCCAATGGATACGCTGCTATTTCGGCGCCCACTTGCTGTTCTCCGGCATCCGCTATGCCGCGACCGGCTATGTTCCCGAGATCCCCGGCGTCGGCGGCGAATGGGTGCAGGCCAATGCCAACATCTACCTGTACCAGATGATCAAGTACCTGGAGATCGTCACCGGTCTCCTGATCCTGAGCGGGCGCTTCACGCTGCTCGGACTGATCCTGGAATTCCCGGCCACCGTGAACATCTTCTGGCTCAACACCTTCATCGTGGCCACCCCGCGCCAGCTGTTCACCGGTCCGCAGGAACTGTTCCTGAACGGCGTGCTGCTGCTGGCCTACAGCGGCTGGATGGCGGCCGTGCTGCGGCCGAAGCTCGAGCCGCTGTGGCTGTGGGAGGGCTGGCGTGCCTACCGTCCCATCGTCAACGGCGACATCGCCGAAGCGCCCAAGACCCGTTCCAACCCCATCGCCAGCGAGGTGCACTGAATGAATCAAGCCAAATGGATTGCCATCGTCGTCTGCGTGCTGCTGACCATCGGCGCCTACATCGGCTCGACCGGCCTGTTCTACGCCGAGTTCCGCCCGATCCGCAACTACGACCTGGTGGCCTTCGCGACTTCCTGGGCCGGCCTGATCTACTACCTGGTGCGCGACCGCAAGGCCAGGCACTGATGGCCCGCCATGGCGCGTACAACAAGGAGACGATGATGGAATCGAGCCGCAGGAAATTTGTTGGACTGTCCGCCTTGCTGGCCTCGGGCTGGATGGCCGCGCCGGCCTGGGCCTGGCAGGAGCCGGGCAAGGGGTCGGCCGCAGCGCCCGCAGCAGGCGGCGCGCCGGTACCGGCGCCGGACGCGATCTACGCCCTGGTCGACCATTGCCTGGACACCCGCTACGAGGCGCTGCCGCCCGAGGTGGTGGCCGCCACCCGGGTCCAGATCCTGGATACGGTGGCGGTGGCGCTGCCGGCGCTCGACGCCGACGGCATCCGCCAGCTGGCCGCCTGGAGCCGCGAGACCGGCGGCAAGGGCGAGAGCCTGGTGCTGGGGACCCGCCTGCGCCTGCCGGCCGAGAAGGCGGCGCGCCTGAATGCGGCGATGGCCGCGGCGCTGGAATTCGACGACACCTATGAGCCGTCGCTGATGCACGCCTCCTGCACCATCGTCCCGGTGGCGCTGGCGGTGGCCGAGCAGGTCGCGGCGCAGGGGCGCAAGGTCTCCGGCAAGGAGCTGATCGCGGCGGTGGCCACCGGTACCGACGCGGCCTGCCGCCTGTCGCGCGCCGGTTCCCCCGGCCTCTCTCCCTTCATCGTCGGCTGGGACCCGACCCCGATGTACGGCTTCCTGGCGGCGGCCATGGTGTCGGCGCGCCTGATGGGCCTGAACCGCGAACAGGCGGCGTCCGCAGTCGGCCTGGCTTACCACCAGCTGTCCGGGAATGCCCAGGCGGCGGTCGACGGCACCCACGCCAAGCGCCTCGGTTCCGGCTTCGCGGCCTACGGCGGCATCCTGTCGGCGCGCCTGGCGAAACATGGCGTGATCGGCTCGGAACGCGTGCTGCAGGGCGTGAAAGGCCTGTTCAAGCAGTACCACGGTGGCAAGGTCGACCAGGAAGCGCTGCTGGGTGGCCTTGGCAAGCGCTACGCCGGGGTCGACATCGCGCCCAAGCCCTATCCGTCCTGCCGCGGCGGCCACGTGGCGATCGACGCTGCGCTGGAACTCGTCACCACCCACGGCATCCGCCCGCAGGACGTGGAATTGGTCACCTTCTACAGCCCGCCGGCCGAGATCATGCTGCTGGGCGCGCCGATCGAGAAAAAGCGCAATCCGCAAAGCGTGGTCGAGGCCCAGTTCAGCAATCCGTGGATGCTGGCCGCCGCGATCCAGGACCGCACGGTCGGGCTGCAGCATTTCAGCGAAGCGGCGCTCAAGCGCAGCGACCTGCGCGCGCTGGCGGCGCGCATGACGGCCGTGGAGGACAAGAGCCTGGTGCGTCCGGATGGCGGCCCCGGCTTCGTGCGCCTGGAACTACGTACCCGCGCCGGCCAGACCCATACGAAAACGGTGCAGTTCGCCAAGGGCGACCCGAAGAACCCGATGACGGCCCAGGAATACCGCGCCAAGGCCTTCGCCTGCACCGACGCCGCGCGCATGCCGCGCGCCCAGGCCGAGCGCCTGGTGGCGCGTTTCATGAAGCTGGAGGCGGAACCGGACGTCGCCGCCCTGAACGCCGCGCTGGCGATCGGCTAGGTGTGTGGCGGAGTTTCCTGTTTGCCATTGTATGCGGAGTGGGTTAAATGATAGTCTCAAGAAACAATGTAACGGCTAGCACGATGCTTGTGACACTCCTTGCCCACTTCGCCACGTCTGCCCGGCGTGCCAGGAGCCTGCTGGCGGCGCGGCCCGCATGCCAGTTTTCCTGCATGCTTGCCTGCCTGTTAGCCTGCCTGCCGGCGCCGGCGTTCGCCGCCGCACAGGACGCGCCGGGGACGGCTGCCGTGCGCGAACTCGACATCGCCGACTACCGCGCCTACCTGGCCGAGGACCACCCGGCGCGCATGGGCATGCGCCGCTTCGCGCAGCTGGTGGAGCAGGGCAGCGCCGGCACCCTGCGCCTGCGGGTGCGTGGCGACGCCGTGCCCGGCGCGCCGGGCCGCCAGATCGCCGCCGTGGCCGCGGCCGAGGCAAACGCGCCGGCCCTGATGCTGGTGGCGGCTTCGGGCCTGGCCGGGCTGGCGCCGGCCTTTTCCCTGCTCGACCTGCCTTTCCTGCTGCGCGACGCGGACCATGCCGACGCCGTGCTCGACGGCCCCTTCGGCGATGCCTTGCTGGCGCGCCTGGCGCAGGTCGACGCGCGGCAGGACGCGGGGCTGATCGGCCTGGCCTGGTGGGAAAACGGCTTTCGCCACATCACCAGCGCCGGCGCCCCGCTGCGCGGCGCCGCCGCGCTGCGCGGCCTGACGCTGCGCGTGCCGGACGAACCGGTATTCGTCGAAGGCGCTCGCGCCATGGGCGCCGATCCGCTGCCCTTGCCTTTCGGCGCCCTGTACGGAGCGCTGCAGAGCGGCCGCGCCGCGGCGCAAGACAATTTCCTTTCCCAGATCCTGGCCGGACGCCTGTACGAGGTGCAGCAGTCCCTGACCCTCACCGATCACTCGTATGGCGCGCTGGTGCTGGTGGTTAACCGTGCCGCCTGGCGGGCGCTCGCGCCCGACCAGCAAGCCGTGCTGGGCGCGGCCGCGCGCGAGGCGGGCCGCCACCAGCGCGCCGTCGCGCGGGCCCAGGCCGGGCAAGCCCTTGCCGAGCTGGCGCGCCATGGCCTGGCCGTGCACACGCTGGCCCCGTCCGAGCGCGCGCGGCTGCGCCAGGCGACGGCGCCGCTGCGCGACATTCATTTCAGCCGCCACGGGGACGACCTGCGGCGGCGCTTCGAGGAGCAGGGCGCGCTTCCCTGAGGCGCCGCCATGGCATGCACAAGAACATCATCGATACAGGAGACATCGTGAACCAAGCAAATCCAGAGCGAGCCGGCCGCGCCGGCAGGGAGCAGTCATGATCAGCGACAGCAAACTGAATGCCGTCTCGGTGGGCCTGGGCCTGCTGCTGACGGCCTACGTGGCCCAGGACCTGCATTTCAATCCACGCTGGTATGGCGACACCGGCCCGGGCGTGGGCAAGATGCCGCGCGAAGTGGTGGCCGGCTACATGGACATCGCCTACGGCCGCGGCAAGGTGGACGAGGCGGCGCGCCTGTACTACACGCCGAAGACCGTGGACGCCACCCCGCACGCCCCCTACCGCAGCGATGCCGGTCCCCTGACGTCGACCGTGCGCCAGGTGGTGGCCGAGGGCCTGAACGTGGTCGTGCACCACTGCGTCGAAGGCGCCGGCCCGGCACGCGAAGTGATCGACATGTTCCGCACCTCGAACGGACGGATCGCCTGGCGCAAGACGATCGCCCAGCCGGCCGACGGCGGCAGCTGCGCCGCCAGCAACCTGGCCCGGCCGCTCGACCTCGGCCTGAAGCCGGCCAAGGCCTGAGCCGGCGCGCCGCGCCACCCAACCCAACGCAACGGAGACAAGCATCATGGCAGTCACAACCCGGAGCCTGACTGGCACCACCCACAAGCTCGACGCCTGGTTCGTCGGCAAACTCATCCTGATTTTCTTCCGCATCATGCTGGGGGCCTGGATGATCGTCAGCGGCGCCAGCCACCTGCTGTCGGTGTTCGGCTATCCGCCCATCTTCCCCCAGCCGCTGGGCAATATGCACCCGTCGAACGTGATGCTGGTGTCGCTGCTCGAGGTCGGCCTGTTCGACCTCGTCAAGACCGTCGAACTGGTGGTCGGCCTGTGCCTCGTGTTCAACGTGTTCGTGCCGCTTGCGCTGGCCGTGGCGCTGCCGGTGTCGTACATGGTGTTCCACAACTCGATCGCCCTGAACTTCCGTTACGAGCGCATCTTCAGCACCTACATGGCCGTGTGGTGCCTGTACATGAACATCATCCTGCTGCTGGCGCACATCCGCTACTACCTGCCGATGCTCAGGATGCGCGCCCCGATGGGCAGGCTGGAAGACCTGAAGGGCCTGGCCACCATCTTCCAGGACCCGGAACGCCCGCAGGGCGGCCGCTGAACCCTTCGCCATTCGATCAACTCATTCGCGGAACCAACATGGCAGACCATATCAACCAGGCCGAGATGGCCAAGAGCCGCCGGCGCGCCGTCATTGCCAGCTACCTGGGCACGACGCTCGAATACTACGACTTCCTCCTGTACGGCGTTGCCGCCGCGCTGGTCTTCCCGCACATCTTCTTCGTCAGCATGAATCCGGCGCTGGCCACGATGTCGGCCTTCGCCACGCTGGCCGCCGGCTACTTCGCGCGGCCGCTGGGCGCGGTGGTGTTCGGCCACTATGGCGACCGCCTGGGACGCAAGAAGATCCTGATGATCACGCTGATGATGATGGGCGGCGCCAGCGTCCTGATCGGCCTGCTGCCGAGCTACCAGCAGATCGGCGTCCTGGCGCCGATCCTGTTGGTGGTGCTGCGCCTGGTCCAGGGCTTCGCCATCGGCGGCGAGTGGGGCGGCGCCACCCTGATGTCGATGGAGCACGCCAAGCCGCGCGGCCGCGGCCTGGCGGTCTCGATCGTCGCCTCGGGCGGTCCCAGCGGCGCACTGCTGGGCACCATGGTGATGATGCTGTTCTCCAAGCTGCCGAACGAGGACTTCCTCGCCTGGGGCTGGCGTATTCCCTTCCTGCTCAGCGCACTGCTGCTGGTGCTGGGCATCCTGATCCGCCGTAAGGTCGACGAGACCCCGGAATTCGAGGAAGCGCGCAAGAAACGCCTGGCTTCCGGCAAGAAGGTCAGCGTGCTGCCGGTGGTGACGGTGTTCCGCCACAACCGCGCCCAGGTGCTGTCGGGCGTGATCGGCGGCCTGGCGCCGCTCGCTTTCGCCACCTTCGCCGCGGCCTTCCTGCTCAACTACGCCGTCACGGTGGGACACAGCCGCACCGATTCGCTGCTGGCGATGACGGTGGCGAACTTCCTGCACATCTTCACTATGCCCTGCTTCGGCGCACTGTCCGACCGCTTCGGCCGCCGTCCGCTGCTGCTGACGGGCGCCTTCCTGGGCGTGGTGCTGATCTGGCCGATCTTCCTGCTGGTGAACGCGGGCAGCCTGGGCGCGCTGATCCTGGCGCTGGTCCTGGCGCTGCCGCTGATCCAGGCCATGCTGGGCGGCCCGGTGAACACCTGGATGGGCGAGAAGTTCGCGGCCGACGTGCGCTACAGCGGCATCGCGGTGACCTTCCAGATCGCCTCGACGCTGGGCTCGGGCCTGTCGCCGATGATCGCCTCGGCCCTGCTGGCGATGGGCGGCGGCAGCGATCCGACCCTGGTGGCCTGCTTCTTCGGCGGCGTGAGCGTGGTCAGCGCGATCGCCTACTACTTCAGCGCCGAGCGCTTCGACCAGGAGCTGCCGGTGTACACCGCCGGCACCGACGAGGCGCGCGACGCCGAGCGCAAGCTGGCGGCGATCGACGGCGGCAAGCTCGGGGCGCGCTGAGCGACAGGAATCCGAATCGTCATCGACGCAACGCCCGCTGCATGCAGCGGGCGTTTTTCATGGGAGGGTCGGGGTGGCCGGCTCGACCTGGTACCGAGAGCAGGTGGGGCGGGGCAAGCCGTGGCGCATCTGAACACCGGGGTGTTGAACGCGTGGGCGGCGTCACTGCCGCGTCGGACAAGGCGTTCAGGTGGAGCCGCCCACCCTACGACAGGTTTGTTGACGAAGCACCGCGGATCCGTCCGAACGGCTGGGAATGGCAAAAAAAAGACGCCGGGAGTCACCCGGCGCAAAGGAGGAAGAAGGGAGAATTACAGGTCGAGCACTAGCCGCTCGCACCTGGCGCGCGAGCAGCACACCATCATCGATTTGTTGGAAGCGCGCTGGGCTGCCGTGAGGACTTCGTCGCGGTGTTCGACCTCGCCCTCCAGCACCGCCACTTCGCAGCAGCCGCAGATGCCTGCCTCGCAGGACGAATCGACGGCGATGCCGTTTTCGTTCAGCACCTGCAGGATGGTGGCGCCGGACGGCACGCGCAGCTCGACGCCGCTCCTGGCCAGCTGCACCACGAAGCCGTCGCCGCCGGTGGCCACCGGCGCGCTGGCGCCGAAGCGCTCCAGGTGCACGGTTTCCGGCGCGCGTCCGGCGGCTGCGGCCTCGTAGGCGGCCAGCATCGGGGCCGGACCGCAGCAGTAGAAATGGGTGCCGGCCGGCGCCGCCGCCACGATGGCGGCCATGTCCAGCACGGACTGCGCCTCCTCGTCCACGTGCAGGTGCAAGCGCTCGCCGAAGCGCGCCAGCTCGGGCAGGAAGGCGAGGTCGGCGCGGGTGCGGCTGGCGTACCACAGCGTGAACGGCGCGCCGAGGGCGGCCAGGCGCTCGGCCATGCACAGGATCGGCGTGATCCCGATGCCGCCCGCCAACAGCACGGTGTGCGGCGCGTCTTCCTTCAGCGGAAACAGGTTGCGCGGCTGCGACAGCGTCAGTTCCGCGCCCACCCGCAGCGTCTCGTGCATGTAGCGCGAGCCGCCGCGGCTGTTCGGGTCGCGTTTCACACCCACCAGGTAGCGTCCCGGTGCCGGATGCGCTTCGATCAGCGAATACGAGCGCGTGATGCCGTTGGCCAGGTGCACGTCGACGTGGGCGCCGGGCGTGGTGGCCGGCAGCGGCGCGCCGGCCGGGTCGACGAACTCGAACAGCTGGATGTCGCGGGTCACGTAGCGCACCGACTGCAGGCGCACCCGCAGCCGGTCCTGCGCCGTTGCCGGCGCGACCGCGGCCGGCATGGGGAAGGGCGCGTTCATGGCCTACTCCCCGGCCGCGCGGACCGCGACCCGCATAGCGCCGATACCTTCGATGGCGCAGTCCATCACGTCGCCCGGCCGCACCTGGCCGACGCCGGCGCAGGTGCCGCTCATGATGATGTCGCCCGGGTACAGCGTGTAGTAGCTCGAGGCCCAGGCAATCTGCTCGGCCAGTCCGATCAACATCTCCGCGGTGTTCGCCTTCTGGCGCAGCACGCCATTGACCTGCAGTTCGATGTCGAGCTTCTCGGCGTCGCCCGCTTCGTCGGCGGTGACCAGCCACGGGCCCAGCACCGCGTAGCTGTCGACCGACTTGCGCAGCGAGCGGTCTTCCGGCCCGCGCACCGTCATGTCGAGCGCGATCGCGTAGCCGGCCACGCAGGACAGCGCCTCGTCGACCGAGACATTGGCGGCGATCTTGCCGATCACCACGCCGAGCTCCATCTCGTGGTGCGACAGCCGCTGCGGGAAGCGCAGGGCCACGCCCTCGGATGGCCCGACCAGCGCGCTGGCGGCCTTCAGGAATAGTCCCTGCTCGCGCACCGCGCCCTTGTAGCGGTCGGTGAAGGTGGCCTGGTCGGCGTTCGCCTCGGCCACGTGGTCGGCATAGTTGACCGGTACGCCGATGATCTTGCCCGGGTTGGCCACCGGGCTCAGGAAGCGCGCCTCCTCGACCGGAATCGAGGGCGCGGCCGGCAGCAGCGCGGCAATCGCGGCGCGCACCGCGTCCAGGTGGGCGACCAGCAGGTCGCCCGGGGCTGCCGGGTAGCGCGCCGGGGGCAGGGCGGAGAGGGCGGCGCTGACGTTGAATACGCGGCCGTCGATGACGGCGCCGAGCTGTTGTTGGTTGTACCAGCAGATCTTCATGGGATGTCCTTCAGTGGGTCGGGTCAGGCGGCGGGCCTGGTTTCCTCGGTCAGCAGGCCGAGGCGGCGCAGCACGTCGGCGTCGGACACGATGAACAGGCGGGCGTCGCTGCTTGCGTGGTGCGCGGCCCAGTTGTGCTGCGGGATGGTGAAGGTGTCGCGCGGGCCCCAGGCAATGGTGTGCTCGCCGATGCGGGTCTCGCCCTGGCCCTCGACCACGGTGCACACCAGGTTGGCGCTGGTGCGCCGCGGCAGGGTCGGGGCGCCGGCATCGAGCTGCAGCATGCAGGTGTCGAGCATCGGCATGGCGCCGGCGCCGTCCAGCGGATTCACATAGCGCACCCTGCGCGCGCCATCGGGCGAGCGCGGGGCGTGGGCCAGGGCGCGCACCGCGTCCGCATACGGATAGCGGAACACGGGCGAATGCGCGCGCCGGCCGGGGATGGTCTCGGGGACGATGTTGGCCGAGGCAAACGCGGTATCCGGTATGGTGGCCGGCGCGTCCACGACCGGGCCGGGCTGGAATACGACGCTGCCGAGGTGGGCGTGCAGCGGCACGTCGAGCACGTCGAGCCAGACCACCGGCTCCGCGCCGTCGTGGCGGTGCTCGTGCCAGCACATGCCCGGAGTCAGCACGAGGTCGCCGAATTCCATCGGACATTCCTTGCCGTCGACCAGGGTCACGGCGCCGGCGCCTTCGAGCAGGAAGCGCAGCGCGTTCATCGTGTGGCGGTGCGGGCGCGCGGTCTCGCCGGGCAACAGGCATTGCAGGGCCGAGAGCACGCTGCCGCAGGTGAATTCGTCCGCCAGCGTCGCCGCGTGCGGGCTCCACATCTGCAGCACGCGGCGCTGCACCGCGGCCGGCGAGGTCTCCTGGAACGCCAGCTCGACCAGCGGCCGGGTCTCGCTCCAGCGCCAGATGTAGGGCGCCGCGGGCGGCGGCGGCGGCTTGTGCGCGTTCGGGCTGGCCCACAGCGGCGCCAGGCGCGCGGCGTGCCAGCGGGCATAGACGTCTGGGTTGGACTCGCTCATGGCAGGCCTTTACAGTTTGAAGGATTCGAAGGTGCCCGGGTGGAACAGGTCTTCCGGCTGCACGCGGCGCGTGGACAAACCCTGGCGGTGGTGATGGTCGAAGAACTTGTCCAGCACGTGGCGGTTCTCCTCGACGCCGTACGACCAGAAATCCTCGCCCATCAGATCGCGCGCTTCCTTCAGGCGTTCCTCGGCGAAGGGCAGGGTGATCTTGGTGGCCGAGGTCTCGCCCAGGTGCTCCAGCGCGGCTTGCTTTGACTGGTTGAAGGCCTTGAACACGGCGCCCGGCAGCCAGGGATGCTGCTGCGCCAGGCTGCGGCGCACGCCCAGGATGTGCATGATCGGGAAGATGCGGGTGCGGCGGAAGTAATCCTTGGCCGCTTCCACCGGATCGGGGAACAGCCAGCCGATGTCCGGCGTGCCGGCCGGGACGTCGGGCGCGCGCGGCGCGACATAGGCGTCGATCTCGCCCTTGGCCAGCAGGCTGGAGATGGTCTCGCCTTCGGGCGCGTCGACCAGGCGCACGTCCGGCGGCAGCGCCAGCTTGATCTTTTCCGGGCGGCCCGCGTGCGAGATGCCGCCGCGCACCCAGGTTACGTCCTCCGGCGCGACGCCGTAGTCGTCCTGCAGGATCGAGCGTACCCAGACGTTGGCGGTGAGCTGGTATTCCGGCAGGCCGATGCGGCAGCCGCGCAGGTCTTCGGGACGCTTGATGCGGTCGGTGCGCACGTAGATCGCGGTATGGCGGAAGGCGCGCGACAGGAAGACCGGTACCCCGACATAGGGCAGGGTGCCGGCGGCGGCTTTCACGGTGGAACTCGACAGCGACAGCTCGCAGATGTCGAACTCCTCGGCGCGGAAGGCGCGGAAGAAGATTTCCTCCGGCGAGAGCGTCATGAAGACCGGGTCCACGCCGTCGATCTGGACGGCGCCATCGATCAGGGGACGGCAACGGTCGTAATTCCCGATGGCCACGGAGAGCTGCAGTTTGGACATATGTTTCCTTGACGTGTGAGGCGGGTGCGGCGGCGGACGGACCATGCCGGGCCGCGCTGCGAGGGTGGAGCTATTTTTTGCCATCGCAGGAGAGGGAGCAACGCGAAAAGCCTCATTTCAGCTATGCGTACCCAGCATATCGGTATGGCGAAACGCACATTTCCGCATAGCTCCAGACTGGCATGCCCTGTTCCTCGCGCATGGCGGCGTCCCGCGTACGGGTGGCAATCCTGCAATGCCGCGTGTTACCATTTTTGTTCCCCTTGCCAACCATCCCCTGCCTATGTCCATGATCGACCGCCCCCGCCGTTCCGGAGAACACCGCACCAGCGCCGCCTCGCGCGAGCGCATCCTCGATGCCGCATTCGAGGTGATCCGCGACGAGGGCTACAGCGGCGCGACCATGGCCAAGGTGGCCAAGAAAGCCGAGCTGCCGGTGGGCAGCGTGTACTGGCACTTCGAGAACAAGGACCTGCTGCTGGCCGCCCTGATCGAGACCAGCTACGCGCGCTGGCACAGCCAGGTGGCAAGCTCGCTGCAGCCGCTGGAGGGCGAAGGTTTCGGCGAGCACATCGCGCGCCTGTTCGGCACCGTCGATGCGGCGCGCCAGTACGACGCGGCCGACTTCTGGCGCCTGGGCGTGATCCTGAGCGTGGAGAAATCGGTGCGCGAACAGGTGGCGCGCGAGCGCTTCCTGCGGATCCGCCAGCTGCAGCGCGCCGAATTCGCCGCATGGTGGAGCAAGACCCTGCCGGGCGAGGTGCTGGCGGCCGACCCCGGCCTGCCGGACCGCCTGAGCGGCTTCACGCTGGCGCTGCAGGACGGGAACGCGATCGCGGGGGCCTCCGGCGAAGCGATCCAGGCCTTCCGTCCGATGCTGGCGTCCAGCCTGCTGCACCTGGTGCAGGAGGCCACGGCCGGACTGGCCGCAGCACCGGCACGCAAGCGCAAGACGGCCGCCAGGGCCTGATCCGCCTTCTTCCGCGCGGCATCCGCGCCGTGCCGCCACACGCAAAAATAAAATATTGATTCTAGAACTGGTATTCAGCTAATATGTCTCGACCACCCCGGCGCCGGCCCGTTCGGCGACCCGGCGCGCGGGGCAGGCAACCGAATCTGAAGCTCATTGGAGGAAGACGTGGCGATCGTGACCGAAGAAAACACCAGCAAGCGCATCAAGACCCGGAACTGGGACATCCATTACCACGAAGCAGGCCAGGGCCACCCCCTGGTGCTGGTGCATGGCGGCGGCCCGGGCGCTTCGGCCTGGAGCAACTACAACCCGAACATCGCCACTCTGGCGAAGAAATACCGCGTGCTGGCGGTGGACCTGCCGGGCTGGGGCAAGTCGCAGGCGGTCACCTACGACCGGCGCGACAACAGCGGCGCCCTGGCCGAGTTCCTGGAAGCGCTGGGCATCACGCGGGCGGCTTTCGTGGGCAATTCGATGGGCGGTTCCTCGTGCATCCGCCTGGCCTATGAGCGCCCGGAACTGGTGTCGCACCTGGTCACCATGGGTTCCTCGGCCGGCGTGCCTGGCATCTTCGATCCGGCCGGGCTGAGCGAAGGCGTGAAGGCGCTGGAAGCGGCCTACTTCAATCCGTCGATCGAGACCATGCGCAAGTTCGTCGAAGGCATGGCCTTCGACACCCGCCACGTCACCGACGAGCTGCTGGCCGAGCGCGTGAAAGCCGCCCTGGCGCGCCCCGACCACATCGAAGGCTGGAAGAGCGGCCACGGCAAGCCGATGGTCAGGCTCGACCCGGCGCGCGTGGCCACCATCACCGCCCCGACCCTCCTGATGCACGGCCGCGACGACCGCACCGTCCACTTCAACTCGGCCCTGGTGCTGGCGCGCGCGATCGCGAACTCGCGCGTGTACATCGTGAACCGCTGCGGCCACTGGGTGCAGCTGGAGCACACCGACGAGTTCAACCGCGTCATCGATTCCTTCATCGAAGGCAACCCGGTCACCATCGAGCAGGCCGCCTGAACGTGAATGCCGGCCCAGGCGCGCGTGCGCCCGGGTTGAACGAAGATTCCAGAGCTTAAGTTCATAAGCTCGCTACAAGAAGGAGACAGGGAATGATCAAGTCGCTTGCCTATCTGGGCGTGCGTTCCCCCAGCTACCAGGAATGGGAGCGTTTCGGTCCGGAAGTGCTGGGCCTGCAGGTGGCCGGCCACGGCCCCGACGGCGCCGTGCGCCTGCGCCTCGACGAAGTCGCGCAGCGCATCGTCATCCATCCGGGCGAGCGCAACGCCGTCGCCTACATCGGCTGGAGCGTGCAGGACGAGGCGGCGGCCATGACGGTGGCCCGGCGCGTGAATGCCCATGGCCTCGAGGCCGTGCGCGCCGGTGCCGAGGAGTGCGCCGAGCGCAAGGTCGAGGGTTTCGTCTGGTTCAAGGACCCTTCCGGCTTTCGCCATGAGCTGAGCTGGGGCCTGCACCATACCGTGGCCGCCTTCCACCCGGGGCGCGCGATCTCGGGCTTCCGCACCGCGGACCAGGGCCTGGGCCACGTCGTGCTGGCGGTGCAGGACCTCGACGAGGGCGACCGCTTCTACCGCGAGGTGATGGGCTTCTACCCGTCCGACACGGTGCGCGACGGCCCGCTGGTAGCCCATTTCTACCACCTGAACGGGCGCCATCATTCGCTGGCGATCAGCGCGCTGCCGACCCGCGAGGTGGCTTTCCTGCACCTCATGATCGAAGTGAATGCGATCGACGACGTCGGCACCGCGCACGATATCTGCCAGCAGCGCGAGATCCCGATCACCACCACCCTCGGCAAGCACAGCAACGACCGGATGTTCTCGTTCTACATGTACACGCCATCGTGCTTCCGCCTCGAGTACGGCTGGGGCGGCCTGGACGTGGACCCCGACCTGTGGACCCCGCGCACCTACGACAAGCCGAGCAGCTGGGGCCACCGCCGCCAGCACGCCGAACTGACCGCGCTGAAGCTGGACGAGGCCTGAGCCCGCGGCGCCATCCCATTTTTTGCAAGACCAGACAAGACATTCAAGGAGTGCAGCATGCATCCGGTACGTGAGACCATCATTGGCAACATCGACAGCTTCATCGAGCAGGAAGTCCCCAGCATTGAACTCGGCCGCGTGACGGACGAGGGCGCGCGCCTGATCCGCGACAGCGGCATGGTGCGCATGCTGCAGCCGAAGCAGTACGGCGGCTACGAAGCCGACCCGCGCGAGTTCTACCAGACCGTCATCGAACTGGCCTCGAAGGCCTCGTCGCTGGGCTGGGTCGGCTCGGTGGTGGGGGTGCACCCCTTCCAGTTCGGCCAGGGCGACCCGCGCATGCAGGAGGAGGTCTGGGGCGCGGACCACGATACCTGGACCGCATCGCCCTACGCCCCGATCGGACGCGCGCGCCGCGTGGAAGGCGGCTACCTCCTGAGCGGCCAGTGGCCGTTCTCCTCGGGCACCGACCACTGCAAGTGGGCCGTGCTGGGCGGCCTGGCCGAGCGCGAAGGCGGCGAGGCCGGTGCGTTCACCGAACTGATGCACTTCGTGCTGCCGCGCGCAGACTACGAGATCCTGCAGGATTCCTGGAACGTGATGGGCCTGCAGGGTACCGGCTCCAAGGACGTGCTGGTGCAGGACGTGTTCGTGCCGGACTACCGCACCTACAAGGTGCAGGCCCTGAACGACTGCGAGTACGCGGCCCGCCACCGTCCGGAGAGCGTGCTGTACCGGATTCCCTTCGACCTGTTCTTCCCCGGCGCGATCTCGGCCGCGACGCTCGGCATCGCCGCCGGCGTGGTGAACCACTTCGCCGAGTACACCGGCAGCCGGGTCACCCGCATGGGCGTGAAGCAGACCCAGAACCCCTATCACATGGCGTCGCTGGGCGCGGCGCTGGCCGACATCGACGCCTCCTGCCAGCACGTGCTGAACGAGATCGGCGACATCTACAAGCTGGTCCAGGCCGGCGGCAAGGTCACCAGGGAGATGAAGTACAAGGCGCGCGTCAACCAGGTGCGCGCAGTGCGCCGCGCCGCCGAGGCGGCGGCCGAGGTGTTCAAGCACGCGGGCGGCAATGCCAGCCGGGTCAGCAATCCGATCCAGCGCACCTGGCGCGACCTGTCGGTGGCGATGGGGCACGCCTGCAACGTGGACGATCCGGTGTATGCGGCCTACGCCGGCACGCTGTACGGGATCCCGGTGCCGCGCGGCGTGGTGATCTGACGCGGCCGGCAGTGGACAGCTGAGCAATCCATGACGAAGCTGCCGGCGCTGCCGGCGCCGATGGTGCCGACGGTGCTGATGGTGCTGGCGCACACCGCCTTCGCCGGCGGCCGGGTGGCCCTGGCCCTGTCCGCGCTGCGGCTGGGCGGCTCGCCCTTCGAGGTCGGCATGGTCGTCAGCCTGCTGGCGCTGGTGCCGATGTTCCTGGCGGTGCAGGCCGGGCGCTGGACCGACCGGCGCGGCGTGGCCGGTCCGCTGCTGCTTGCCCTGGCCCTGCTCGAGGCGGGCCTGCTGCTGGCCGCGTTGCCGGCGCTGGCGGCGCTGGGCGTGGCCGCTATCCTGATGGGGTGCGGCTTCATGCTGGTCCACGTGGCGCTCAACAACGCCGTCGGCAGCTGGGACGCGCCGGCGCGCAGCCACGGCTTCTCGATGCTGGCACTCGGCACTTCGGTGTCCTCCGTCGCCGGTCCTTTGCTGGCCGGCGTGCTGGTCGACCTGGCCGGACACGCGCGCGCCTTTCTCCTGCTGGCCATCCTGCCCTGTCTGGCCCTGCCGATGCTGCGCGGCGGCCATCTGCCGCCTGCGCCGTCCCCGGCCCCGGCTGCGACCAGTACGGCGCTGGCGGCCCGGCCGCGCATGGCCGACCTGCTGCGCCATGCGCCGCTGCGCGCGGTGTTCGTCACCAGCGCGCTGCTGTCGATGGGCTGGGACCTGTTCAGCTTCATGCTGCCGATGCATGGCGAGGGCATCGGCCTGACGGCCACCATGACCGGGACCGTCATGGCGGCCTTCGGCGCCGGCACCTTCGTGGTGCGCCTGTTCATCGGCAGGCTGGCACGGCGCTACACGGAATGGCAGGTGCTGGGCGCCGTGCTGGCCCTGAGCGCGGCCGTCTACTTCCTGATGCCGCTGGCGCGCACCCTGCCGCCGCTGCTGGCGCTGGCCTTCGTGCTCGGCCTCGGGCTGGGCTGCGCCCTGCCGATGACGATGAGCGCGATTGCCCGCAACGCGCCGCCCGGTCGCGGCGGCGAGGCGATCGGCATCCGCACCATGCTGGCCAACGCCAGCCAGACCGTGCTGCCGGCCAGCTGTGGCGCGCTCGGCGCGGCGTGGGGCACGCAGGCGGTGTTCTGGCTGGTGGCCGGCCTGCTGGGCGCGGGGCTGGCGTTGCTGGGGCGGGTGCGCACCGGCACGCCTGCCGGCTAGCCGTTCGCCATCTGCACCACGGCCAGCCGCCCGCCCGGCGCGCGCGACATCAGGAACTGGCCGCCATCCTCGAGGGGGATGCGCTCGCCGGGCGCGACCGGGGTCCGTGAGGGCAGAACCATCAGCTCCGGCATGCCTTCGTTGACCAGGTACCAGGCATCCTCGTGCAGCACGAAGTAGCCGACACGCTTGCGTTGCGGCGGCTCCAGCTTCTCGTTCGGCACCAGGAGCCGGTTCGCATGCCATGGGAACAGCGACTGGCCGGAGTACACCATGAGGCGATGCCCGTCCGGCCGGAAGCTGCCTTCGTTCTGCGACGAATACAGGTTCAGCACCGGCAGCCTGCCGGCGTAGCAGGTGCCGCAGAACGGGCAGCGCGGCCTGGAGCGGTTGTCGAACACGTACCACTTCTGTTCGCACGCCGGGTTGGGGCAAGGCTGAAGCAGGTCCACGGTCTTGACCAGCGCCGTTTCCCAGTCGTCGGCGCTGGGCCGCAGGGCCGGCGCATGCAGGCCGTCGACGAAGGCATCGGCGAACAGGCGGCCGAGGTAGGGACCGGTAACCGCGCACGGCAGCCTGGCAGTGTCGCGCCACGGCAGTTCGACCGCCTTCACATTGGCCAGGCGGATCCGGTTCGACGCGTCTTCCGGATGCTCGACGAACAGGGCGCGTTCGCCCATCGACAGTGCTTCGTCGCGCTGGGGATCGTCGGTGTCGTGTACCTTGTCGCCGCGCAGCGGGTGGCGCAGCAACAGGTACATGTAGATCAGCACCGCCAGCGCGTGGCGGTCGGTGGCGATCGAGGGCAGCTTGCGGCGCGGATCGTCTCGCCCCAGCCGGGCCGTGGCCACGCATTCGGGGGCAATGAAATCCGGCGTGCCGACCACGTCCGGCGGAAACTTGCCCGGCACCACCAGGCCATCGATGTCGATCAGGCAGGCCCGCCCGCTGGATGGGTCGATCAGCACGTTGCGGTAGCTGAGGTCCGAATGGGCCAGTCCGGCCGAATGCATGCGCCGCACCGCGCGCGCGATCTGCAGGCACAGCTTGATCTGCAGCATCCAGTCGCCCAGCTCGCGCTCGTCGAGGAAGCGGTTGCGGTTCGAGGGCGAGGCGAACCACTTGCCTTCCTTCTCGCGTCCCCTGATGGCAAGCATGTCGTTGTTGCGCGAGCCATGGGTGAAGAAGAATTCGGGCGCGTAGAAGGGCGCCACGACGCCGAGCCGGCCGCGGTGCTCGACGGTGGTGGTCGGCCAGCAGAACAGGTTCTTCCAGTAGTCGCCGCCGACCTGGCTGAATATGCGCTCGCGGTAGACGGTGGTGATCATCGCGAGCCGTTCGCGCATCGCGGCATCGGCCCCGCCGCGGAAAAAAGCCACCACGTAGGCCTTGTCCGGGGAGAAGTACACGTCCTTCATGCCGCCGGACGCCCTGACTTCGTCGATGAAGCGGACGGTCGAGCCGTCGGCCGCGGTCAGCGTGACGATGTTCGCCATGGCACCTAGTCCTGATCGACGTGGTGGACGATCGCGATGGTCCGGTCGTCGTGGTTGCCCGGAGACCAGAAGTCGAGCCAGTCGAGCAGCCTGCGCGCCCCTTCGTTCCCGCTCCATGGGCCGGGCACGCCGACGCCGGCCGTGCGTTCCAGCTCTTCCCAGAACAGGTGCCAGTCGGCGCTGCGCCCGAGCCTGGCCTCGGTTTCGAAGCGGGCATCCGATACCCCATCCGTCATCAGCACCAGCGCCGTCATGTCCTCGACCAGGGCGACCTGGGTGCGCTGGCGCAGCATGGCGTGGCTGATCGCCGCGTTGTCGAGGAAGCGGGTCTGGCCGGCGTATTCGCCGCTGTCGGCTGCGCCCAGCAGGGTCACGCCGCCGCGCCTGCTGTAGATGGCGACGGCCCCGTCGCCCACCCAGTAGGCCGCGCACAGGGTACCGAAGGGGTAGCGCTTGCCGACCGCGATCAGGGCGGTGCTGGCATAGTCCCTGAACTGGGCGTCCGGGTCCGGATGCGCGGCGACTTCTTCGAGGATGGCCCGGACCGCGTAATAGGCGGCGTTTCCGACGATGTGCGACAGGTCGGTGCGCAGCGCCTCGTGCAAGGCGTCCTCGCGCCCCGCCGGCGGGTCTTGCCGGGCCTGGGCCAGCGCATGGACGCTGGCGTCGAGCCGGGCGGCGGCGCTTCCACCGAGCGCGGCCAGGATGCGCGCGTGCGCCTGTTCGCAGATCAGGGCCGCGCCGCGGCGCGCGTACCTGGCGCTGCCGGCGCCGTCGGCGACCACGGCCAGGTGCCAGCCGGACGCCGCCACATGCGCGATCCGGAAGTCGTCGTCGCGAAAGCCGCCGGCGTGCGCGTGCGCGCGCCCGCGCTTGCTCGCCGCGAGCGTCGCCAGCCCGGCGCCGCGCACGCTGTCGCATTGCGCGTCCGGCTTCCAGTACGGATCCTTGCGGTCGGATGGACGGTCCTGCCACATCGTGCGCGGGTCAGGGAGCACCAGCAGCTGCACCAGTGCGCGCCGCTGGCGGCCACCCGGGTGGCCCGCGTAGCGGTAATCCACGACGATCGTGAACGCGCCGGCCTGCGGCGGGGTGCCGCTGAGCGTGCCGGTAGCCAGGTCCGCTTCCAGGATGAGGCCCGCGGGCAGGGCCAGCGCCTCGAACACCAGGGCTTCGGCCTTGCCGAGCACTTCGATGCGCTGGGTATAGCGTTCGCCGGCGCGGGCGTTGGGCAGGCGCAGGGCAAGGTCGGGAAGCTCCGGCTGCGGCGGGGGCGGCAAGGCATCGGCCAGGAAGCGGTCGAATTCGCGCGCCAGCCTGGCGCCGAAGGTTGGCAACAGCCCGGAAAACGCCGGGCTCGACAGAAAGGCGTCGATTTGCCGACCGCCGGTGGCGGGCCTGGCCTGGGCGAGCCGGGCCCGCACATAGGAAAGCAATGCCTGATCCATGTCGCACTCCTCGGTTGCCGGGCCGGCGCCGGCCGCGCTATCCGCGCGAACGTGCGACATCGAAGCCTTCTCCATCGCATTCGCTGAAATAGCAATCGCGCGCGCAGCCCGGGCAGGTCGCGGGGCCGCTGCCCCGGATGCACATCAGGGTGCCGCAACTGCACATCGCGAAGCCGATCGGATTGCCGCAGTGGGGCAGCCCGGCGCGCCAAGCAGCGCGTCGGTGCTGACGGTGCGGGCCATGGCGCGTTCGTCGGACAGCTCGGCATAGTCCTGCTCCAGTGCGAACACGCCGTTCAGCTGGTACAGGTCGAGCGCCATGCCGACCTTGTCGATCCCGGTCCGGATCCGCTCGTAGCGCATCAGGTAGGGCAGGCGGTTGGTCTGGCAACGCGCGCTCAGCACCACCAGGTCTTCGTCGACGGCCAGGCTGCCTTCGATGTCGCCGATCTTCTTCAGGATCGATGTATCCAGCCTGGCCAGGCTGGGCCCGGTACCCGACTCGGTGACGCTGCGGCTTTGCGCCACCACCGACATCGTGACCCAGTCGACGAAACGCTTGAAATCCTGCTCGCTCCGGGCATCGAGGCTCAGCACGGTGTCGGTGAAGCGGCGCAGCACGTCGACAGCGCCGAACTTGCCGACCGCAATCGCCACCAGGCTGGCGCGGTTGGCATAGCGGGCATGCCAGCGCTGGATGGCCGGCTCGACATCGTCGGTGGGTTTGCCATCGGTCATGAGGTAGATCACCGGGCGCCAGTCGCCCTTGCGTTGCGGCGTGTTGGGCAGGACCGTGCGGTCCAGCTCGTCCATCAGGTGCTGCATGCCGCGTCCCAGCGAGGTGCCCGAGCCGAGTGGCAGGCGGGGAGGATAGAACTGGGCCAGTTCGGTCAGCGGGCACAGGGTACGGGCCTTGCCGGCGAATACGATGGCCGACAGGTGGACCGTCTCGAGCGCATGGGGATCGGTGCGCAAGCCGGCCACCAGGCGCTCCAGCCCCTGCTGCAATTGGCGCAGGTTGTCGCCGGCCATCGACTCCGAGACGTCCAGCAACATGAAAATCGGTAAGCGGCGCATCCTTTCCTCCTCTTGTGTGCCTACAGGACCACCTGGACTTCCGGCGGGGGCGGCGGGAGCTCGCGCGGGCCCGACGTGCCGACGCTGGCGCTGCCGGCGCCGACCGCCGAGCTGACCCACTGGAAGAAGCTGGAGAAGCCGCTGCTGTCGAGCGTATCCAGGCTGAGCACGCGATCGGTCAGCAGCCGGAGCGGCGCCGGGTCGCTCTTCGGTCCGGCGGCGCAGGCGACCACGGTGGCGAAGTCAGCCTGCCCGACGCGCAGCACCGCCTGCTGGTAGTCGTAGGTGTCGGATGGCTTGCCGTCGGTCATCACGAACAGCAGCGGACGCCAGTCGCCCTTGTGCTCGGCGCATGACTTGCGGATGTCGCGTTCGACCATGTCGCAGATCGCGTGCAGGGCGGCGCCGAGGAAAGTCGGCCCGGAGTCCGGACAGACGATCTCGGGCAGCACGAGCTGCTCCACCGGCGTCAGCGGCAGTACCTGCCTGACTTCGGCATCGAAGGTGACGATGCACAGGCTGGCGCTTTCCAGCGCAAACGGATTCTGGCGCAGCGATGCCAGCAGCGCCTGGAGGCCGACGTTGACCGCCTGGATCGGCTCCCCGCGCATCGAGCCCGAGGTGTCGAGTGCCAGGTAGACCGGCAAGCGGCGCCCGCTCATGCCAGGTAGGGACGCATGACGTCGACGAAGCGGTCCGAGGGGTGCGGTGTGCCGATCGCGTTGAACTTCCAGCCGCCATCGGCGCGCACGACCTCGGCGAAGGTCAGCGAGCAGTGCTCGGCCATGCCGGCGTCGCCGCTGATGTTGAAGCGGCACATTTCCTTGTTGTCCGCGTCCACCGCCCGGATGAAGGCGTTCGCGACCTTGGAAAAGTCCTGGCGCTTCGCCCGGCCTTCGTAGATCGCCACCAGGAACAGGATGCGCGTGTACTTCGGCGGCAGCTGGTCGAGCTTGACGATGATCTGCTCGTCGTCGCCATCGCCCGCGCCGGTGCGGTTGTCGCCGGTCAGCCACAGGGCGCCGCTGGGATGGTGCTGGGCGTTGTAGAACACGACGTCCTCGCGCCCGGGGAGCTTGTCGTCGGGACCAAGCAGGAGCGCAATCGCATCGAGGTCGTAGTCTTCGGGCTTCGCCCCGAATAGCGAGCCGAGCAGGCCGCGCTTCGGTTCCGCGACGTCCCAGCCGAGGCCGATGGTGATCCGCGACAGGTTGTTATCGGCCTTGCGCAGGGAAATACCCTGTCCTTTGCCTAAGCTTACCGCCATATTCGCACTCCTTCCTGATTGGTGGTTTTCGCATTTCTTTCCAATTCGGGTGGGCCGAGTGGTGAATTCGCAACCGCCTGATAGAAAAGCCTATTTCTTTCCAGGCAAAGTTTGCTATCTGAAACGCTTAATGTATATTACCGACGAGATTGAAATTAGGAAATAGCACTGGGTTTTTAAATGCAAGGGTTCTTGGATATATAACAAAAAGTTTTTTGTTCTTTATCAATATAGAGCGATTTTCATTTAACTCTCTTTTTATATTTTCCTTTCCATTTCCATTCGGCGAATATGAAACACTTCATAATGTCATTTCTGGTGACCGCGCTCTGCCTGGCCCTGGCGGGAGCCTGGGGTTATCGCCACGGTGGCAGCGCGGCGCTCTTTTCCGCTGTCGGACTGGCCCTGATGCTGGGCATCATGGAGGTCTCGCTGTCCTTCGACAACGCGGTCGTGAACGCTTCGGTGCTGAAGGGATGGAACCTGTTCTGGCAGCGCCTGTTCCTGGGGCTGGGCATCCTGGTCGCGGTATTCGGCATGCGCCTGCTGTTCCCGCTGGTGATCGCCGCCGCCACGGCCGACCTGGGCATTGGCGACGTCTGGACCATGGCGCTGCGCGAGCCCGACCGCTACGCTGCGCACCTGACCAGCCACCATGCGCAGGTGGCCGTCTTCGGCGGTGTGTTCCTGCTGCTGGTCTTCCTCAATTTCCTGTTCGACGAGGACAAGGAAGTGCATTGGCTGGGTCACGTCGAGCGCAAGCTGGGCAGCTTCGGCAGGATCGCCGCACTGCCAGTGCTGCTGTCGCTGGGCGCCGTGCTGGCCTGCGCCAGCCTGGCCGGTGGCCAGAAGCTGGCCGTGCTGAGCGCCGGCGTCTGGGGTGTGCTGACCTACGTCGGCGTCGACGCGCTCGGCAGCCTGCTCGAAAAGGAAGAGGAAAGCAGGGCGGATGCCGGCCGGATCGTGAAACAGGGCGGCATCGGCGGATTCATTTATCTCGAAGTGCTGGATGCCTCGTTTTCTTTCGACGGCGTGATCGGCGCATTCGCGATGACCAAGGATGTGGTGATTATCATGCTCGGCCTGGCGATCGGGGCGATGTTCGTGCGCTCGCTGACGGTATACCTGGTGCGGCAGGGCACGCTGGAGGAATTCGTGTTCCTGGAACACGGTGCGCATTATGCGATCGGCGCGCTGGCGCTGATTATGCTGGCCAGTTTGAAATACCACGTTCCGGAAATCGTGACCGGCTTGACGGGTGTGGCATTTATCCTGGCCTCGCTATGGGCTTCGGTTCTGCATAAACGCAATTCCGAATCGCATGGCGGAAAATTGGCGATTTGATTTAAATCATAATGGAGGAATCATGGCGATCAGTTTACAAAAAGGCGGCAACCTGAGCCTGTCGAAAATGGACCCGAGCCTGCGCGAAGCGCTGGTGGGGCTGGGCTGGGGCGCACGCTGTTCCGACGGCACGCCATTCGACCTGGATGCAAGTCTGTTCATGGTGCGCGAGGACGGCAAGGTCAGGGGCGACCACGACTTCATCTTCTACAACCAGTTGCGCTCGACCTGCGGCGCCGTCGAGCACACAGGCGACAACAAGACGGGCGAGGGCGACGGCGACGACGAGGCGCTGAAGATCCGCCTGGCCGAGGTGCCGCCCGAGATCGCCCGGCTGGTGATCGCGGTGACGATCCACGATGCCGAGATGCGGCGCCAGAACTTCGGCATGGTGCAGGATGCGTTCGTGCGCATCGTGAACCTGGACAGCCATGTGGAAGTCGTGCGCTTCGACCTGTCGGAAGACTATTCGACCGAAACCGCGATGATCTTCGCCGAACTCTATCGTCACGGCGGCGAATGGAAGTTCAAGGCGGTCGGGCAGGGCTACAGCGGCGGACTGGCCGCGCTGGCCGGCCAGCATGGCGTCCAGATCGCCTGATGCGGCGCGCCCGGAGGACCTGTCCATGCGCCTGCCCGAAAAACTGAAAGCCTTCGGCGTCTCCTGCAGCGACCATTTGCAGGAGCGCAAGCGCCTGCGCGGCCCGGCCGGACTGTGCTACGCCATCGCCGATTCCATTGCGATGCTGGACCGCCAGGCCTGGCAGGGGTTGGCCGATGGCGCCGGCTTCTTCCTGTCGGCCGCCTACCTGGAAGCGCTGGAAGACGCGCTGCCGGCGAACCTCAGCCCGCGCTATGCCCTGGTCTACCAGGGCGAGGGGACGCAGCGGGTGCCGCTGGCCGCCGTGTACATGCAGATCGCGGAGATCGGCCTGGCGCAGGCCTGGCCGCCCGAAGGCGCCCAGGTGGCCGTGCAAGCGCGGGGCGCGCTGGACAAGCTGGCCCAGGCCAGCACCCAGCGCGTGCTCACCTGCGGCAACCTGCTGAGCTTTGGCCAGCACGGGGTTGCATTCGCGCCCGGCACCGACCCCGCGCTCGGGTGGCACGGGCTGGCCGAAGTGCTGTACCGCGTGCGCCAGGCGGAGCAACTGGCCGGCAAGACCCATTTCATCATGATCAAGGACCTGCACGCGCCTTTCACCGCGCATGCGGCCAGCCTGAAGAAGCTGAGCTACCGCTACGTGGAGACCGAGCCGAACATGGTGCTGGAACTCGACCCGGCCTGGCGCTGCCACGCGGACTACCTTGCCAGCCTGGCCTCGAAATACCGCGGCGCCGTGCGCAACGCGGTGTTCGGGAAGATCGATGCGGCCGGCTGCACGGTCGAGTCCTTGAGCGGCCTGGGGCCGCACCAGGAGCGCCTCTGGGAACTCTACAAGGCGGTCCAGGCCAGGGCGGCATTCCGCCCATTCGAACTGGCGCCCCACTATTTTCCCTGGCTGGAACGGGTCGCCGGCCAGGCCTTCCGCTGTACCGTGATCCGGCAGGGCGAGTGCCTGCTGGGCTTCCTGGTGTCGGTGGCGGACGGCGAGACCGCCTATGCGTATCACATCGGCTTCGACCGCGATGCGGCCGCGACGCTTCCCCTGTACCTGCGGCTGCTGCACGCCGGGATCGCCGACGCCATCGGCATGGGCTGCAAACGCATCTCGTTCGGCCGCACCGCGCTCGAACCCAAGGCGGCGCTGGGCGCCAGGCCGCAGGCCTTCGGGGTCATGGTGCGCCACCGCCAGCCGGTCCTGAACAAGGCGATCAAGCACCTGCTGCAGGGCATCGAGCACGAGGAGCCGCCCGCGCGCAATCCATTCAGGACGCGGCAGGCTTGAAGCCGCTCAGCGCAGGGGCGCGCATGGCAGGACGAAATCGACGTGGTAGTGCTCGTCGTGCCGGATCCACGGCCTGGCCTTCATGAAGGGCAGGGCTGCGATCCAGGGCCAGGCCGGCGTGCCGTGCAGCTTGCGCACGAAGGGCGGATCGAGGATGACCCGGCCGATGCGCGCGCCGCGCGCCCGCGCGTAGTGGTCGAGCAGCCGCAGGTGGTCGGCGAGCGCGGCGAAGTCGATCCGGTAGCCTTGCCAACGCCCGCTGCTGTCGAACTCGAGGCCGTAGCCGAAGCGCTGGGCGGCCGAGCGCGGCAGGGTGGCCGGGCGTCCGTCCGCGCCGCGCACCGGCACCATGAAGTCGACCGAGACCCCGGCCTGGTGGGTACGGTGCGGGGGCATCGGTCCACCCGTTTGCAGCCCTGTTTCGCCATACACGAAGGTGATGTCGGGTTGCCCTGTTTCCAGGGCGCGGTAAGCGTCCAGCACGATGTCGCGCACGCTGGCGTGGACCCAGGTGCGGCCCAGTTCCACGCCCCGTTGGGCGTAGGGCTCGAAGTTGTTCCCTTGCGCTGGCAGCGCAACGGCCCCTTCGATCCGGCCATGGGCCGGGTTTCCGTAGCAGGTACTGGTGGTGGCATCGGCGGCGGCGGCCGGCGCGGGCAGGGCCATGAGAGCGGCTGCGGCAAGGGGGATCAGAAGGGCAGGAAGCATGGTGGTCGTCACGAAGGGTGGGCCGCGCATCGGCGGCGGTTCGATACGCATTTTCTGGTTAATTAATCACAGGCAATAGATTTACCTCAACAAATTGGCGCAGACGGTTTGCTAGGGTGGCGTTCACACTCTTTATGCGAGGAAAGAATGTCCAAGTTGAACCCTTCACTCACCTTCGTTGGCCTGCGCCGCCTCGCGTTCCTGCTCCTGGTGCTGGTCCTGCTGTGGATCGTTGCTCCGTATGGCATCGTGCCGCCCGGACACCGCGGCATCATGACCACCATGGGCCGTCCGGGCGAGGCGGTACTGGAGGAGGGCATCCACTGGAAGTGGCCGATGCTGCAGCGCGTGCACCTGGTCGATGTCTCGATCCAGGAGAACAACGGCGAAGGCACGGCCGCGTCGGCCGACCTGCAGACCGTGACCATGAAGGTGTCGCTGAACTATCACGTGCTGCCATCGAAATCCCTGTACGTGTTCCGCGACCTGGCCAACGCACCGGGCGAGCGCATCGTGCTGCCGGCGGTACACGAGGCGGTCAAGGCCAGCGCCGCCGCGTATACCGCCGAGCAGCTGGTCGGCCAGCGCAACGCGCTGCGCAACGACATCGTCGAACAGTTGCGGGCGCGCCTGGGACGGCACGGCATCCAGGTGGACGAGATGAGCATCATGGACCTCGATTTCAGCGAAGGCTTCAACCGCGCGATCGAGGCCAAGGCCACCGCCGAACAGGAAAAGCTGAAGGCCGAGCGCGACCTGGCGCGGATCCAGGTCGAGGCCCAGCAGAAGCTGGCCTCGGCCAAGGCCGAGGCGGATGCGCTGGCCCTGCAGCGCCAGCAGGTGACGCCGGAGCTGCTGCGCCTGCGCGAAACCGAGAACCAGGCGCGCGCGATCGACAAATGGGACGGCAAGCTGCCCGGTACCATCGCAGGCGGTACGGTTCCGTTCCTGAACCTGCCGCGCGATTAGGGCCATGCTCCGCTTGCACCGGCGCCGGCAGGCTTGACCCATGCCGACCGTGCTGACCCATGCGGTAGTCCCGGTGGCGCTCGCCCTTGTGCCTGGCGTGGGCCGCGGCGCCCGGCGGGTGCCGCCCCGGCTGCTGCTGTGCGGGATGGTGGCCGCGATGCTGCCGGATGCCGACGCTGCCGGCTACTGGCTGGGTGTGCCCTACGCGGCGCTTGCGGGGCATCGCGGATTGAGCCATTCGCTGGCGTTCGCGCTGGCGCTCGGCCTGCTTGCGGCGCTGCTGGCGCGGCGCCTGGGCGCTCGTGCCTTGCCGGCCGCCTGCTTCGTGGGCGCCTGCACCCTGTCCCATCCCTTGCTGGACATGCTGACCACGGGCGGGCTGGGCATCGCCCTGTGGGCTCCCTGGTCGAGCGAGCGCCTGTTCTTCGCGCTGCGGCCGATCGAAGTCGCCCCGCTGGCGCCGGCGCGGATGTTCGGCGATCGTGGCCTGGTGGTGCTGGCTTCGGAGCTGCGCTGGGTATGGCTGCCGGCGGGCGTCCTCGGCCTGTCCTGCGTTGCCTGGCGCGGTTTGCTTGCCGCCATCCGGCGTTTCTCCCCGCGTTCCTCCTCTTTCGCTGGTCCGGACCGACACCGATGAACCATCCTTATTTCCGCCCTTCGCTCCAGGTGCCGCGCAGCGGCTGGTACGCGCTCGCAGCCGCCATGCTGGCAAGCCTGCCCGCTGCCTGGCTGTATGCCTGGGTCACCGCGCCCGCGCCTTCGCCCGCCGATCCCCTGTGCACGCTCGGCATGGCGCTCTGGCTCGCGCTGGCGGCCAGTTGCGCGGCCGCGCTGGGCAAGGTGCGCCACCCGGGCTGGATGTGGCGCGCCGGCGCGGCGCTCGGGGCCTGCGCCTGGTACCTGCAGTGGGCGGCCTGGCTCGCCCAGCCAGCGCCGAGCGCGCCACCCCTTGACTTGCTGCAGGCAGTCCGGGAGGCCGGTGCGGCGGGCGCTGGGTTCCTGCGGCCCGACCTGGTGCTGGCGTCGGCAAGCAGCCGCGCCACCGGCGCCTCGTCCTTCGTGGCCGGCGCGGCCACGGTCGTGGTGTGGCTGGTCGAGCTGTGCGCATTCATGCTGCCGCCCGCGCTGGCCGGTGCCAGACGAGCGGCGGCGCCCTTCTGCGAGCAGGCCAATGCCTGGGCGCGCGAAGTCCAAGTGCCGGTCCACTTCCGCTTCATCGACGACCCCGACGGCGTGCGGCGCCGGCTGGAGCACGATCCGCGCCAGCTCGCCGCGCTGCTGCGGCCCTGCGGCGACGAGGAAACTCCCTTCGCCGAGATCACCCTGCACCGCTGCGAGGGCGGCAGCGCGTTCGTCACCATCTGCAATTTCTGCGCGATGGCGCCGGAACAGGTACCGGTGCCGGCCCTGCGTACCCTGGCCGAGGCGGCGCCCGAGCGGGTGGAATGCTTTGCGCAGCTGGACGAGCCGGTGGTCGAATTGCTGCGCGTACCGGCGGCCGAGGTGGACGCCCTGGTGCGCGGCTGGGAAGCCGCAGCCGCATCCTGAGGGGCAGGCCCGGCCCCATCACCACAACCGTCACGGGAGTGCCATGAACCACGACCCCTTCCAGAAAATCTCGCAGGCGCCGACCCGGCCCCATGCCGCCGCCAGGCCTTCCGGCTTCGACGTGGCCGACCTGTACCGTGGCCCGGTCGCCGGCGATTGTGCGGCGGCCGCGGCGCCCCCCGCACTGGACGAGAAGCTGCGCCAGGCCTACTTCTGGATCGTCAACCGCGCGATCATCAGCCCGCACTACGACATCGAGTACCACGCCGGTCCGCCGCGCAGCCACATGGTGGGCGATACCCGGCGCACGCTGACCCTGCCTTCGGCGCAAAGCTACTCGAGCTTCGTGCTGCTGCCGCTGCTGGCCTTCGCGGCGCGCCGCAAGTGCCTGTTCATCGGCGGACCCGGGCGCGGCAAGACCGCCAGCGCGGTCCTGATGGGCGTATTGGCCGGCATTCCGGTGCGCGAGGTAAGGCGCGCGATGCAGCATGGCCACCCGCAGATGACGGTGGCCGACCTGCTGGGCAATCCGCTGCCGGCCGACCTGCTCCACGCCCGCAGCCTGGACGAGATCCGCATCGCCTGGCGCGCCTGGCTGCCGATGCGGGTCAAGATCGTGGACGAATACAACCGGATCCCGACGCGCACCCAGAGCGCGCTCCTGACCCTGATGGGAGACAACTACGCCGAGCAGCTGGACCAGGTATTCGAGTGCCCGGAGTCGGCCTGGTACCTGACCGCGAACGACGACCAGGGCGGCGGCACCTATCCGGTGATCGAGGCCCTGCGCGACCGCATCGACGTGACGGTCCAGGCACTGGCCTTCAATCCGCGCTTCCTGGACGAGCTGCTGCTGCGCATCGAGGAAGACATCCGGCCGGAAGAACTGGTGCCGCGCGAACTGGTGCTTTCGGAAGCGGAGATCGACGCGATGGGGGCGGCGATACGGGCGGTATCGGTGCCGGTTCCGGTGCGCCGGCGCCTGGAATTCTTCGCCAGCCAGTTCGAGCTGTGCGAGACGGCCGGCGCCCAGTTCGAGTACCTGAGCAAGGACACCGCGCGCCTGGCCGGCGTGCCCCTGCGCGAACTGGGCGCCACAGACAACGGGCGCGACCGCCTGGCGGACCTGGGCTGCCAGAGCCTGAACGGGATCTCGGTGCGCCAGCTCGGCACGCTGCTGGTGTTTGCCAAGGCGCTGGCCTGGTTTCGCGGCAACCCCGAGGTGGAACTCGAGGACCTGCGCCAGGTGCTGCCTTTCGTCCTGCGCGACAAGCTGCAGCCGGACCTGGAGGCGCCATTTTTCGCCGAAGCCGGCAACACGGCCCTGCGCAGCGACCGGATCAGCTGGCTGCGCCTGCTGTTCGACCTGGCCAGCGCGGAGTACGAACGCCTGGACCTGGACCGGCGCGACGAGGTCGGCGAGATGGCGGCCGCCCTGGCGCGCGGCCTGGACGGCCTGGACGAGCGCGAGACGACGGCGCGCATCGTCCGCATCGAGAAGCTGGTGGCCGAGCGGGTCAAGGGCAGGAAGCTGTATGGCCACCTGGCCGACGACCTGCTGATGTTGAAGTACCTGCACCAGCGCTACACCAACTACCTGGCCTGGCTGCGGGCACGCTGAGATGCTGTGCGCCGCATTCGCCGAGACGCTGGCCGCGCGGCGCCAGCACTGCAATGCCGCGGTGGCAGCGGCGCGGCGCGCCTGGCCCGGTTTCGACCAGCACGCCTTCGGCCGTTTCCTGACGGAGCAGGCCGACCCGGTGGTGGCGGCCGTGGCCGCGCTGGCGCCGCAGCGCGTGGCGGCCGTGGTCGACGCCAGTGTCGAAATCGGCATCGAGCTGACCGGCCGGCGCCTGCTGGACGCCGGCCCGCGCGGCCTGGCCCTGGCGCAGGCCTGGTCCGGCCTCGCGCCCTGTTGCGCCGTGCAGGTGGCGCAGTCTCCCGGCCAGGTGCTTGGCATGCTGAGCAATGCCTCGCTGCACCTCGCGGCGCTGCCCGGCGTGAGCACGGCGCGCTGGCAGGCCGATATGGGGGCCCTGGCGCCCCGCGCCTTGACGCTGGCCGAGCTGCGCGCGCTGGGCCAGGTATTGGCCTGGCGCGCCGGGGCCGCGCACTTCCGGCAGGGCGCGCTGGCGGCGCTGGACGCGCTGCCGCCGGCACTCGCGCTGGCCGCGGTACGGGCCTCAGCGAGCGGCGACTGGGGCCAGGTGCGCGCGGCGCTGCGGGACGACCCGTGGTGGCGCGCGCCACAGGACGAACAGGCTGCCTCGCAACGCATCGTCGGCGCCTTCGCGGGCCTGGGCGGCGCCTTCACTGCGCCGCCGCTGCTGCGTGCGGCCGGCGCGCACGCGGGCGGAGCGTCGTTCGTGGTGCGCTCCGGCGAGCACGACTTTGCCTTGCACGCGGACGCGCACGGCGCCATCGTGCTGCCGGCGCGCACCGCGATGTTCGACGCGGCGCCGGATGGCGCCGGCGATGGCGGGGCAAGGGCGGCACTGGACTGGCAGCGCGTCGCACCCCCGTTCCCGGCGCAGGACTGCGCGGTCTGCGCCGGCGCCACGACGATCGCGATCGCTTCTCCCTATTCGCATGCGATCCTGCTGGTGGCGCGCGCATGGAGCGCAGCATGAAGCGGCGCACCGAACCGGACCCCGGTGCCACCCAGGCCCTGCTCGAACGCTGGCACGCCCAATGGCCCGCCGCGCTTGCCTGCTGGAGCCGGTTTACCCGGCTGCACCCGCCACGCATCTATACCAGCACGACGGAGACCCAGTGGGCCGGCCTGCACGGCAGCTTTGCCATGATCCGGCTGGCCGACCAGGGCGTCGTGGTCGACCTGCAGGCGGTGCACGCGCTTGGCCTGGACGACTACGCCGTCGAGATCCTGGCCCATGAGATCGGGCACCATGTGCTGGCGCCGGGTACGGCCAGCATGCACCTGCGCATGCTGGCGCGCGTGCGCCGCGTGCTCGGGCCCCTGGCCGAGGCCGCGCCGCTGGTGGCCAACCTGTACACCGACCTGTGCATCAACGACCGGCTCCAGCGCCAGTGCGGCCTGCGGATGGACGAGGTCTATCGCGTGCTGGGGCGCGACGGCAAGTCCGCGGCGGCCGGCGCCCTGTGGGCGCTCTACCTGCGCATCTACGAGCAGCTGTGGCAGCTCGCCCCGCGCAGCCTCGGGGGCGCGGCTTGCGCGGAGGCCGCCGAGGCCGACGCCTGGCTCGGCGCCCGCACCATCCGGGTCTACGCCGACGAGCCGCTGACGGGCGTGCGGCGCTTCGCGGCCCTGGTGCTGCCCTACCTGCCTGGCAAGCAGGGACTGGCCCGCATCCCGCGCTGGCAGGATACCCGGACCGCGGCAGCGGGCTGCGCTCCGGGCGGCCTGCATGTGCTGGAAGAAGACGAGGACGATGAAGCAAGCGCGGAGGATGCCGGCAACGCCCTGCATCCGGCCTGGGACGTCCGGGTGACTGGCGACGCCGTCCCGGCCGCCGTGCTGGGCCAGGGCGGCGGCCGGGGCGGCGGCAGCGCGTGCGGGCAGGCGCGCGAACCCTTCGAGTATGGCGAGATCCTGCGCCTGGGCGGCAGCACGCTGTCGCCGCGCGAAGCCGCGATGCGCTACTACCGCGAGCGCGCCTTGCCCTACCTGGTGCCGTTCCCGAAGCGCCCGCAGCAGAAGGCGCCCGAGCCGCAGTTCGAAGGATACGCTCCGTGGAGCCTGGGCGACCCGCTCGAGGACATCGACTGGGCGCGCAGCCTCGCGTACTGCCCGCAACCGGTACCCGGCCTGACCCTGCTGCGCCGGGTCCACGGCGAAGATGCGTCCGGCGCGGCGGCGCCGCTGCCGATCGACCTCGACCTGTACGTGGACAGTTCCGGATCGATGCCCGATCCGCAGCAGGCGACCTCGCAGATGGCGCTGGCGGGCGCCATCGTTGCCCTGTCGGCGCTGCGCAGCGGGGCCGCGGTACAGGCCACGCTGTGGAGCGGCAAGCGCGAGGTGCTCGCCACCCCGGGCTTCACGCGCGACGCCGACCAGGTGCTGCGGGTCCTGACCGGCTACTTCGGCGGCGCCACCTGCTTTCCCATCCACCGCCTGCGCGCGACCTATGCCGCGGGCGCCAGGCCGCGACCGACCCACATCCTGATGATTTCCGACGACGGCATCACCACCATGTTCGACGAGGACGAGCGCGGCGAGAGCGGCTGGACGATCGCGGCGCGCGCGCTGGCAGCCGGCGCGGCGGGCGGCACCATGGCCCTGAACCTGGCGTCCGGCTGGGACGAGGCGGACAGCCCCTGGTACGGCGAACTGGCGGCGATCCTGGGGCGCGCGCGGCGCGAGCAGGGCTGGGACATCCACGCCGTTCCCGACCTCGACGGGCTGGTCGCCTTCGCGCACGCCTTCAGCCACCGCCTGTACGCCAGGCACGCGGGAGGCGCGCGGTGAACCAGCCCGGCCCGGCGCTGGAAGCGATGCTGCGCCGCCTGCGCGAGACGCCGGCCGAGTTCCTGGCGGAGCCGCGCATCGGGTCGTGCACCAGCGCCGCCGGGGTCGCGGTGTCCGCGCTGGTGCACGACCTGATGCGCATGCACGGCCACGCGGCGCCCGCGCGCTGGCTGGCGGCGCTGGGTGGCCTCGACCCGCGCGCGCGCCGCAACCGGCTGGCCCTGGCCATGATCACCTGCTGGCTGCTGGCGGACGCGTGGTTCCTGGCGCGGCCGTTGCCGCTTGAGGCGCTGTGCGCCGTGTTCGACAGCGCCACCCCGCTGCTGGCCCAGGCGACGGCGGCGCACCGCTTCGCCGCCGATGCGGCCGATGGCGAGGAGCTGGTGCGCGTGGTGCTGGCCCGGCTGGGATACCGCCCGGCGGGCGAAGCGGCGGCGCAGGCCGAGGACCGCCTGGCCGCGGTGAGCGGCGCGGCCAGGCGCCGGCTGCTGGAAGCGAGCCGCGCGGCCGAGAAACGGGCGCGCGCGGTGCGCGAGGCGCTGGCGCGCAAGGCGGCCCAGGAGGCGGCGGACAAATGGACCCGCGAATGAAGGATGGCGCCGGCGTCAGGCCAGCACCGGAGACGGCGGCGCAGCGGCGCGCGCGCTTTCCGACCCTGAGCCCGGCCGGCCGGCGCATGCTCGCGTTCCTGCGCCGGCATCCGCACGCGCCGATCTACCGCAACCACAGCGGCAACCGCTTGCTGGCCCATGAAATCGCCCTGGTGCGCGCCTTCGAGGAGGAAGTGGCGGCCACGCCGCCCGACTGGACGCCGGGCCGGCCACCCGGCTGGGTCATGCCCTTCGTGGCCAAAGCCTTCGCCACCGTGCCTTTCTATCGCGCGCTCGGCTCGCCGCCGCGCCGGCTGGACGAGCTGGCGCCGGTGGCGCGCGCCGACCTCGCCGCCGACGTCGCCCGTTTCGTGCCAGACCACGTCGACACGCGGCGCCTGCTGGCGTTCCAGACCACCGGCACCACCGGCCATCCTTTGCTGGTGCCCTCGCATCCGCTGGTGGCGGCGCGCTACGCGGCCTTCCACAAGCGCGCCCTGCGGCGGGCCGGCATCGTGCCGAACCATGGGGCGGGGCAGGTGGGGGTGGTGCTGCTCGGCTTCCAGCGGCGCTGCTTCACCTACGTCTCGGTCTCGCCCACCATGGGCGAATCCGGGCTGGCCAAGATCAACCTGCACCCGGCCGACTGGCGCCACGAGGACGACCGCGCGCGCTACCTCGACGCGCTGGCGCCGGAAATCATCGCGGGCGACCCGATCTCGCTGCGCGCCTATGCCGCGCTGCCGTGCCGGCACGCGCCGCGCGCGATCCTGTCGGTCTCGATGGCCCTGCACGCCGGCCTGCGCCGGCTGCTGGAGAGCCGCTTCGGCTGTCCGGTGCTGGACATCTATTCACTCAACGAAGTCGGCCCGGTGGCGGTGCACGACGAGGACGCGGGCGGCCACCTGCTGCTGCAGCCCAGGCTCTACGTGGAGATCCTGGACGAGCGCGGACGCCCGGTGGCGCCGGGGGGGCGCGGCGAGATCGCCGTCACCGGCGGCTTCAATTTCTGCCTGCCGCTGCTGCGCTACCGCACCGGCGACCATGCGGCGCTGGTGGCGGGCGCCGAGGGTCCGGTGCTGGCCGGGCTGTGCGGGCGGCGCCCGGTGCGCTTTTACGGACGCGGGCAATGGTGGAACAATATCGACGTCACCCACGCCCTGCGTCCGCTTCCGCTGTCGCATTTCACGCTGCACCAGGCGGCCGATGGCAGCCTGCTGCTTGGCCTGGCGCGCGATGCGATGGCGTACGCGGCGGCGGCGCAGGGCGCGCTGGCGCCGATGTTCGGGGAGCGGGAAATCGCGGTGCGCCCGATCCTGGCCGAGGACAAGGTGCTGCAGTACAGTTCGGACCTGGCGGGCGCATGCCAGGACGGCGCGCCGCAACACGCTGCGCCGGCGCCCGGCGCCTGTCATACTGGCGCATCGACAGACGGACACGCAGACCCATGACCACGCCCACCGAAGACCGCAGCGCATGAAGGCCCACCGCCTCGGCCTGGTCGTGGGCAAGTTCTGCCCGCTGCACCGCGGCCACATGCACCTGATCCAGGCCGCCCTCGACGCCTGCGACGAGGTACTCGTGCTGAGCTACACGAAACCGGCCTTTCCGCGCTGCGACGCCTTGCAGCGCGAGGCCTGGCTGGCCAGCCTGTTTCCCACGGCGCGGCGGCTGGTGCTGGACGATGCCCGGCTGGCGCAGGCCTGCGCGCGGCGCGGCATCGCCCCGCCCATGCCCCTGCCCGCGAACGAGGCACCGGAGCCGGCGCACCGCGCCTTCACCGCCTGGCTGTGCTGGGCGCTGGCCGATTGCACCGTGGACGCGGTGTTCACCAGCGAAGCCTACGGCGACGGCCTGGCCGCGGCGTTGGCGGCGCATTTCACGGACTGGAGCGGGCGCCGGATGCAGGTCGTGCATGTGAGCGTCGATCCGGCGCGGCGCGCGGTGCCGGTGTCGGGCACGCAGGTGCGCGCCGATCCGCAGCGCCACCGGCACCTGCTCGACCCCATCGTGTACGCCAGCTTCGTGGACCGCATCTGCATCCTGGGCGGCGAGTCGAGCGGCAAGACCACGCTCGGCGTGGCGCTGGCCGGTGCGCTTGGCGCCGCCCTGGTGCCGGAGATGGGCCGGCTGTACTGGGAAGCGAAGGGCGGCCGGCTGGTGTACGAGGACATGCGCGCCATCGCCGAGGCGCAGGTGGACGAGGAAGAGCGCCTGGCGCGTGCCGCCGGCCGCTGGCTGGTGTGCGACGGCAGCGCGCTCACCACCGCCTTCTACAGCGAGGATGGCTACGGCCGGGTCGATCCGGCCGTGCAGGCGCTGGCCGCGCGCCGCTACGCCTTCTGCTTCGTCTGCGCACCCGACTTTCCATTCGTACAGGATGGCACCCGGCGCGATGCGGCTTTCCGCGCGCGCCAGCACCGCTGGTACCTGGAGCGCCTGGCGCGCGACGGCGTCCCGCATGCGCTGCTGGAAGGCCCGGTGGAACGCCGCCTGGCCACCGCGCTGGCGCTGCTGCGGCGGGCGGGGGAAGGGAGGGCCGGCGCATGATGGACCGGTTCCAGGAAATGCGGGTGTTCGCCGCCGTGATCGACACCGGCGGCTTCACCGCGGCGGCGCGGCGGCTCGGGATGTCGAAGGCCACCGTGTCGCGCCACGTGAACGAACTCGAGGAGCGGCTCGGGGTGCGCCTGCTGCAGCGCACCACACGGCGCCTGTCGGCCACCAGCGAAGGCGAGATCTTCCACGCGCGCTGCCGCGAACTGCTGGACCGCCTGGACGAGGCGGAAGCCGAAGCCGCCTCGGGCAGCGCGGCCGCCACGGGCCTGGTGCGGATCAACGTGCCGGTAAGCTTCGGATTGCTGCACCTGGCGCCGCTGTGGCCCGCGCTGCTGGCGCGCCATCCGGCGCTGGAACTCGACATCACGCTGTCCGACCGCGTGAGCGACCTGGTCGAAGAGGGTGACGACCTGGCGGTGCGCATCGGCCAGCTGCCGTCATCCTCGCTGGTGAGCCGGCGCCTGGCCAGCACCCGGCTGGTGCTGTGCGCGGCGCCGGCCTACCTGGCGGCGCACGGCGAACCGGACACGCCGACCGACCTGGCACGGCACGAAGTCATCGCCTACAGCCTGTTCGCGGCCGGCGAACAGTGGAGCTTTACCGGACCGGCGGGCGAGCAGACGGTGCGGGTCCAGCCGCGCATGCGCGCCAACAACGGCGACACCTGCCGCGTCGCCGCGCTGGCCGGGCAGGGCATCATCCTGCAGCCGAGCTTCATGGTGGGCGCCGACCTGGCCGCGGGGCGCCTGCGCGAGTTGCTGCCGGGCTGGCGATCGATAGAACTGGGCATCCACGCGGTGTATCCCTCCCGCAAGTTTCTAGCCCCTAAGCTGAGGGTCGTGATCGACTTCCTGGCCGAAGCCCTGGCTGGGGCAGATTGGGAAGATTGTTCCGGCAGATGAAACAGTGTAGCGCCGTTTCGCCTGTTTATCTTCAGCGTTGATGTCAATATCATGGTGATGTCGATGCGGCACCCGCCGCGTCCCAGCAGGAGTACACCATGTCCCGACTACCGACCCTCTTCGTTTCCCATGGCTCGCCGATGCTGGCGCTGCAGGACAGCCCTGCGCGCCGCTTCCTGGCCGGGCTCGGCGCCGCGCTGCCGCGGCCGCGCGCGGTGCTGGCCGTGTCGGCGCACTGGGAGACCATCGGGGCGCCGGCCCTCGGTTACGCGACGCGCCCCGCCACCATCCACGATTTCGGCGGCTTCCCGCCCGCCCTGTACCGGATCGACTACCCGGCACCCGGCGCGCCGGAAGTGGCCGGGCGGGCGGCGGCGCTGCTGCAGGCGGCGGGCCTGGCCGCGGGGCGCGACCCCGGGCGTGGCCTGGACCACGGCGCCTGGGTGCCGCTGCGCCTGATGTATCCGGACGCCGACGTGCCGGTGACCCAGCTCTCGATCCTGCACCGGGGCGACCCGTCCGCCCACCTGCGCATCGGCCGGGCGCTGGCGGCACTGCGCGAGGAGGGCGTGCTGGTGCTGGCGTCGGGCTCGCTGACCCACAACCTGCATGCCTATCGCGGGCAGGGCGTGGATGCGCCGGTGCCCGACTGGGTGGCCGGGTTCGGCGACTGGATGGCGGCGCGCCTGGCGGCGAACGACCAGGCGGCGCTCCTTGACTATCGCCGCGCGGCCCCGCACGCGGTGCAGAACCATCCCACCGACGAACACCTGCTGCCGCTGTTCGTCGCCCTGGGCGCGGCCGGTCCGGATGCGCGTGCCACGCGCCTGCATGCGAGCGTGGAACACGGCGTGCTGGCGATGGATGCCTACGCCTTCCAGTAGCCAGCAGTGCGCCAAGGCCGTGCGCAAGCGGCGATGATGTCAAGACAACACTTCAATACTTCAATCCGGAGCAATCATGCACACCACGAACCCTACCCACCGCAACCTGGACGACGAAGGCAAGCTGGTACTGCGCGCCGCGCTCTCCATCCTGCTGCTGTTCCACGGCATCTCGAAGCTCTCCGGCGGGATCGGTTTCATCACCGGCATGCTGCAGGGGATGGGCCTGCCGGCGCTGTTCGGCTACGGGGTCTATGTGGGCGAAGTGGTCGCGCCGCTCCTCATCCTGGTGGGCCTGTTCACCCGCCCTGCGGCGCTGGTGGTTCTCATCAACATGGTGGTGGCGGTGCTGCTGGCGCATACCGCCCAGTTCTTCACGCTCAACGAGACCGGCGGCTGGGCCCTCGAACTGCAGGGCATGTACTTCGCCGCGGCGCTGGCCGTGGCCCTGCTGGGCGCCGGGCGCTACAGCGTGGGCGGGGCCGCGGGGCGCTTCAACTGAGCCCGGACGGGCCGGTTTCCAAGCCGCGAACGGGGGAATCGCGTATCATGGCGCCCCTGGATCGTGCCACGGTATTCGCCTGCTGTTCGCCCGGCGCTTTGCCGCGGAGCCTGCCACGCCACGCGATCTGAACGCGTGGGCAGGAGACCTGCCCACCCAACGCTCATCCATCCGCCTCAGGCTTCACTCAGGATCACCACATGGAAATCAAGGTCAATTTTCTCGACAAGCTGCGTCTCGAAGCGAAGTTCGACGACTTCACGGTCATCGCCGACCAGCCGATCCGTTACAAGGGCGACGGCTCGGCGCCCGGTCCCTTCGACTACTTCCTGGCTTCGTCGGCCCTGTGCGCCGCCTATTTCGTCAAGCTCTACTGCAATACGCGCGACATCCCGACCGAAAACATCCGCCTGTCGCAAAATAACATCGTCGATCCGGAGAACCGCTACAAGCAGATCTTCAAGATCCAGGTCGAGCTGCCGGCCGACATCTCCGACAAGGACCGGCAGGGCATCCTGCGCTCGATCGAGCGCTGCACCGTGAAGAAGGTGGTCCAGGAAGGGCCGCAGTTCGTGATCGAGGAAGTCGACAGCCTGGATGCCGACGCCCAGGCCCTGCTGACCCTGCAGCCGGACGCCGGCGTGCGCACCTGCATCCCCGGCAAGGACCTGCCGCTCGAAGAGACCATCGCCAACATGTCGGCCCTGCTGGCATCCTGGGGCATCAAGATCGAGATCGCATCCTGGCGCAACATCGTGCCCAATGTCTGGTCGCTGCACATCCGCGACGCCCATTCGCCGATGTGCTTCACCAACGGCAAGGGCGCGACCAAGGAAAGCGCGCTGGCCTCGGCCCTGGGCGAATACATCGAACGCCTGAACTGCAACCATTTCTATGCCGGCGCCTACTGGGGCCAGGACATCGCCGACGCCGACTTCGTGCACTACCCGAACGAGCGCTGGTTCCAGGCGGGCCCGGACGACGCGCTCCCCGACGGCATCCTCGACGAACACACGCTGCCGATCTACGACCCCGACGGCGAACTGCGCGCCTCGCACCTGGTCGATACCAATTCCGGCAATGCCAAGCGTGGCATCGTCGCGCTGCCCTACCTGCGCCAGTCGGACGGCGCGACCGTCTACTTCCCGTCCAACCTGATCGAAAACCTGTACGCCAGCAACGGCATGAGCGCCGGGAACACGCTGGCCGAAGCCCAGGTGCAGTGCCTGTCCGAGATCTTCGAGCGCGCCGTCAAGCGCGAGATCCTGGAAGGCGAGATCGCCCTGCCCGACGTGCCGCAGGAGGTGCTGGCCAAATACCCGCGCATCCTGGCCGGGATCCAGGGCCTGGAAGAGCAGGGCTTCCCGGTGCTGGTCAAGGATGCCTCGCTGGGCGGGCAATACCCGGTCATGTGCGTGACCCTGATGAACCCGCGCACCGGCGGCGTGTTCGCTTCCTTCGGCGCGCACCCGAGCTTCGAGGTCGCGCTCGAGCGCAGCCTGACCGAGCTGCTGCAGGGGCGCAGCTTCGAAGGCCTGAACGACCTGCCGGCGCCGACCTTCGCCAGCGAAGCCGTCACCGAACCCTACAACTTCGTCGAGCACTTCATCGATTCGAGCGGCCTGGTGTCATGGCGCTTCTTCAGCGCGCGCGCCGAGTACGACTTCGTCGAATGGGATTTCACCGCCCAGGGCAAGGACGCCAACGCCGAGGAAGCGGCAACCCTGCTGGGCATCCTGGCCGACATGGGCAAGGAAACCTACATCGCGGTGCACGACGAACTGGGCGCGGTGGCCTGCCGCATCCTGGTGCCGGGCTACTCGGAGATCTATCCGGTCGAGGACCTGGTCTGGGACAACACCAACAAGTCGCTGCTGTTCCGCGAAGACATCCTGAACCTGCACCGGCTCGACGAGGCGAAGCTGGACGCGCTGCTGGAGCGCCTGGAAAACAACGAGCTCGACGAGTATTCCGACGTCGCCACCCTGATCGGCATCGAGTTCGACGAGAACACCGACTGGGGCCAGCTCACCGTGCTCGAGCTGCGCCTGCTCATCAACCTGGCGCTGCGGCGTTTCGAGGAGGCCCACGAGCTGGTCGGCGCCTTCTTGCAATACAACGACAATACCGTCGAGCGCAAGCTGTTCTACCAGGCGCTCGACGCGGTGCTGCACGTGACCCTGGACGAGGAACTGGAAATCGGCGACTTCGAGCACAACCTGCGCCGCATGTTCGGCGATGCGCGCATGGACGCGGTGCTCGGCTCCGTGGATGGCAGCGTGCGCTTCCATGGCCTGACCCCCACCAGCATGGCGCTGGAAGGGCTGGACCGGCACCACCGCCTGATCGACAGCTACCGCAAGCTGCACAAGGCACGCGCAGCCCGCGCCACCACCGCTGCCCGCGGCTGAACGGCGCGGAACGGCTCAGCCGGCGACTTCGACCCGCCCGAAGTAGCCGTACTGCAGGCTGGCCGCGATGCGGCGCGCGGCCGCCAGGAAGGCCTCGGCGGTGTCGGGCGCGAACAGGCGCCGCGCATGCGCTTCGAACAGGCCGAGCCAGCGCCGGAAGTGTTCCGGCCCGATGCCCTGCAGGGCCATGTGCTTGCCGTATACATTGCCCTTGAACTCGGCGCTGGCGAGCATGACCGAACACCAGAAATCGACCATGCGCCCGAGGTGCTCGTCCCAGTGCTCGCCGATGGCGGCGTCGAAGACTGGCTGCAGCAGCGCGTCGCGGCGGATGTCGGCGTAGAAGTCGGCGACCAGGGTCGCGATCGCATCGCGGGTCAGTTCGGAATGCATGGCGTGGTCAGGAAAGACAGGGACAGGACGCCATTGTGGCAGATTCCCGCATCGTGGCCCAGCCTCGCCGGCCGCGGCGCCTGGCGTTTTCGCTTCCGATGGCACACAATGGCCGTGTTCTCCTGCGGAGGTGCGGATGCGAGATGCGATCGTCATTGGCGGCGGCCATAACGGCCTGGTCTGCGCGTTCTACCTGGCGCGCGCCGGCCTGAAGGTGACCGTGCTGGAGCGCCGGCCGGTGGTCGGCGGTGCCGCGGTCACCGAGGAATTCCATCCGGGCTTTCGCAATTCGGTGGCCGCCTACACGGTGTCGCTGCTTAATCCCAGAGTGATTCACGACATGGACCTGGCGCGCCACGGACTGCGCGTGGTCGAGCGTCCGCTCGCCAACTTCCTGCCGCTGGACGAATCGCGCTACCTGAAGCTGGGCCCTGGCCGTACCGCGGCCGAGGTGGCGCGCTTCTCGCCGCGCGACGCCGCCCGCCTCGACGCCTACCACGCCCACCTGGACAGCGCCGCCGACCTGCTGCGTGAACTGGTGCTGCAGACCCCGCCGAACCGGGTGCAGGGCGGCTGGCTCGCGGCCCTGCCCGAGCTGCTCAAGGCCGGCCGCATCGGCAGGCGGATGGCCAGGCTGCCGCTGGCCGCCCAGCGCGAACTGCTCGACCTGTTCACCAAATCGGCCGGCGACCACCTCGACAGCTGGTTCGAGAGCGATCCGATCAAGGCCGCCTACGGCTTCGACAGCGTCGTGGGCAACTACGCCAGCCCGTATACGCCCGGTTCGGCCTACGTGCTGCTGCACCACGTGTTCGGCGAGGTGAACGGCAAGAAGGGCGCCTGGGGCCACGCGCTCGGCGGCATGGGCGCGATCACGCAGGCGATGGCGAAGGCCGCCCGGGCCCAGGGCGTCGAGATCCGGCTCGACTGCGCGGTGGACGAGGTGTTGCTGCGCGACGGACGCGCCGCCGGCGTCGTGACCGCGCGCGGCGAGCGCCTGGCGGCGCGCGCCGTGGTCTCGAACCTGAATCCGCGCCTGCTGTACACCCGGCTGGTGGACCCGGCGGCGCTGCCGCCCGACTTCCTGCGCCGCATGCAGGCCTGGCGCTGCGGGTCCGGCACCTTCCGCATGAACGTGGCGCTGTCGGAACTGCCGGACTTTGGCTGCCTGCCCGGCAAGGCGCCCGCCGAGCACCACGGCAGCGGCATCATTATCGCCCCCAGCCTGGCCTACATGGAGCGCGCCTACCACGACGCGCGCAGCCTGGGCTGGGCGCGCGAGCCGATCGTCGAAATGCTGATCCCGTCCACCCTGGACCCCGGCCTGGCCCCGCCCGGCCAGCACGTGGCCAGCCTGTTCTGCCAGCACGTGGCGCCCGTCCTGCCCGGCGGCGCCAGCTGGGACGACGCGCGCGAGCGGGTGGCCGACCTGATGATCGATACGGTGGACCGGCACGCGCCGAACTTCCGGCGCGCGGTGCTGGGCCGGCAGATCCTCAGCCCGCTCGACCTGGAGCGGACCTTCGGCTTGGTGGGCGGCGACATCTTCCACGGCGCGCTCGGCCTTGACCAGCTGTTCGCGGCGCGCCCGATGCTCGGCCACGCCGACTACCGCGGGCCGGTGGCCGGCCTGTACACCTGCGGCGCAGGCACCCACCCGGGCGGCGGCGTCACCGGCGCACCCGGCCACAACGCGGCGCGAGAAATCCTGCGCGACTTCGCACGCCGGGGCCGACGCGGGCGCATGCGCCGGGACGCCTGAGCGGGCCCAGGGCAGGGCGCACGGCAGTGGCGCGCATTTGCAGGGCAACTGATCGGGGAGTATGCTGTTCCCAGGCATGCTTGGATCGGGAGACCATCATGAAACTTCGTCCGACAGTATCTCACCTGGCAGGACAGTTCCACCGTCCCTTGCGTTTCGGCCGCCGCTGGCGCGGCCATGAACTGGCGCTGCGCATGGTGCAGCTGGTGCTGCTGGTGCTTCTGGCAGGCGTCGGCGCCAAGCTGATTGCCGAAGGCGTGGCGCTGGCGGTGAACACGATCGCCAGCATGATGGCCTGACGCTGCAAGCCTGGGCAAGGGGCGTCTTCGTTCCGGTCTCGACCGGAGCGGGGCGGTCGCGCGCGGTCGATCGCGTCCGCGCCGCCCCCTCCTGTATCAACGCGAGCGGAACTCGAACAGATAGTCGCCGCCGGCCTGGTGCCCGGCCGCCGTCAGGGTGCCGTACTGCGGCGTCTGCGGGAACTCCTTCCTGACCGCTTCCTGCACGCCTTCGAAGACGGTACTGCCGGGCTTCCAGTTCGCGACCGAGCCGACCACCTGCATCAGGTTCCAGGCGAAGATCGAGTGGTTGCCCCGGCCTTCGTCGGGCACCGGCTCGTCGCCGCCCGAGGACAGCACCACCACCGAGCGCTTGCTGAGCACATCGTCCGCGTTCACGTTCCTGCCCACGTTCGCCATGCCCTCGCGCGCGAAGGCGCCCGAATAGCAGCTGTCGGAGATCAGCGCCATCTGGCGCGAGCGGATGCCGGACAGGATCTTGGCCACGTCGCTGTTCGAGATCCACTGGCGCGGGTCGCTGGCGGCGGCGTCGGACGGCAGCCAGTAGCCGGCGCCGTTCTTCTCGAGCGAGTAGCCGTGGCCGGCGTAATACACCACCACGCTGTCGGCGCTGCCCACTTCGGTGGCGAGCGCGTTCAGGGCGCGGATCATCTCGGCCTTGCCCGGGTTGTGCAGCACCCGCACCTCGTAGCCGAGCTTTTCCTCGAACAGCTTGGCGATGGCGTCGACGTCGGTGATGGCGTTCTCCAGGCGCGGGATGGCCTTGTCGTTGTACTCGTTCACGCCGAACAGGACCGCGATCTTGCGCTCGATCTTCGGCAAATTCGAGCTCTTTCCACTGGCCTGCCGCATGATCTGCTCCTGTACCTGTACCTGTACCTGCACCTGCGGCCGGCTGGCGTGCAGCAGTTCCAGCTGGGCGGTGCTGATGCGGCAGGCGCCGGAGCTGGCCTCGGCGACCGTGGTGCACGGGCGCAGGTCGGCCAGGCTGGGGTCCATTTCCAGCTTGTAGATCGCCGCCGAGAACAGGTTCTGCTTGAAGTTGCGGCGCTGGGCCAGCATTTGGGCCAGCTCCTCCTGGCTCATCGAGCCGATGCGGACCGGGCTGAAAGCCTTGGAGCCCGCGCCGGTGCTGTCGGCGACCGGGCTGCTGGCCGGCGGCAGGCTCGGCACCTGGTTGGTTGCGGCCAGTGCAGCGCTGACGGCGTTGGTCGCGCTGCTGGTCACGCTGCGGATGGTTTCGCCCGGCCGCACCACGAGCGCGGTGGCGTTGCCGGGCGCCTGCACGAACTCGTAGTTGGCGGCGGCCAGGCCGGCGCCGAGGATCGGGTAGGAGCCCGGCGCCGCGCCGTTCGCGGCGCCCGCCTGCCAGGCCAGCTGGCCGGTGGTGGCGGATGCGAGCGTGTCGCCGCCCCGGAAACCCGAGACCGTGCCGTTCAGCGTGCCGAAAGGAAGCGTCGATTCGACGACCGCCGGGTTGGCCTGGTAGGTCAGCACGGCCGGGGTGATGCGTCCGATGTTGGCAGTGACGCTGGCATTCACGCCGCTGCCCAGCCGCACGCCATTCAGGCTGTAGTTGGCGGCATCCACGCCACTGAAGTCGAAGGGGCCGCTGACGCTGACGGCCTTCTGCTGGCCGACGTTGGGCGTATCGTAGCTGCCCTGGGTCGGACCGCGCACGCCGATGTCGTCGCCCGCCACGAGGTTGGCCATGGCGTACTGGTTCGCGCCCAGGACCGCGCTGCTGGTGGCGTCGTATTCCTTCGCCGTCTGGCCCGTCAGCGCGAGCGTGACCGGGCGCGGCGTGATCGAGGCCGTGGTGGCCAGCCGGCCGTCGAGGCGGTAGTTGCCGGCATCGGCACCGGACAGGGCGCCGCCGCTGATGGCGACGGTCTTGCCGGTGCCGACGTTCTTGTTGTCGAACTGGCCGGCGAGGGTGCCGATCGTGACCTGGTCGCCGGCCAGCACACCGGTCGGGGCGCCGGTCAGGCTGGCGCTGGTGTTGCCGTCGTAGACCTTGTCGCTGGCGCGGATGCCGGCTGCGGACAGGGTCAGCGGGGTGATATCGGCGGTGGTGGAGAACGCCGTCTCCGGCAGCATGTAGTTGGCGGCATCGGCGCCGGACAGCGCGCCGGCCGACACGTTCACGCGCTTGCCGGTACCGGCATGCCGCGAATCGAAGGCGCCGCTGAGCGTCCCGAGCCTGACCTCGTCGTCACCCACCACGTTGCCCAGGCTGGCCCGGACATCGGCCCCGACGGTGCCGTCGTACACCTTGTTCGCCGCCACCAGGCTCGACAGGGACAGCATCCTTCGCATGATCGCGCCGATGCCGGTGGCGGTCGTCGTGATCGTGTTGGCGCCCGTGCCGCCGAGCGTGACGCCGCCAAAGCTGTAGTTGATGGCGTCTGCGCCGCTGATGACGAAGGGGCCGCTCACCGTCACGGTCTTGCCCTGGCCGGCATCGGCGCTGTCGTAGCGGCCGGCCGTGGGGCCGGCAACCGTGACCGCGTCGGCGTCGAGGATGCCGCTCAGCGCGTACTGGCCGGCGCCAAGGGTAGCAGCCTGGGTGCCGTCGTATTCCTTTTGTACCTGGCCGGTGATGCCGATCTGCGCGGCGCGCGGCGTGATCGACGCGGTGGTATTGCCAAGGCCGTCGAGCCGGTAGTTGCCCGCATCGGCCCCGGACAGCGCGCCGCCGGTGACGATGACCGCCTTGTTGGTGCCGACGTTCTTGTCGCTGAAGCGGCCTTCCAGGCTGCCGATTTGCAGCTGGTCGCCGGGCAGGGCGCTGGAGGGCGTGCCGCTGATGCTGGCCGTGTCGCGGCCGTCGTAGACCTTGTCGCTGGCGCTCAGGCCCTGCACCGAGATCGGGCGCGGCGTGATGTCGGCCCTGGTGGTGGCCGTGCCGGCAGGCAGCTCGTAGTTGCCGGCTGCGGTACCCGACAGGCCGCCGATCGAGACCGTGACCAATTTGCCGGTGCCGGCATGCTTGTCCTCGAAGGTGCCGGTGAGATCGCCGATCCCGACGTCGTCGCCCGCCACCACATTGCCCAGCGCGCCGCCGAGAATGGTCGCCGAAGTGCGTGCATCGTAGACCTTGCTGGCGGCAGTGACGCCCGTCAGGGCCAGGGTGCGGCGGGTGATCTCGCCAATCGCGCCGCTCACCGTGGTGGACACCGTATGCGCGCCACCGTCCAGCACCACACCGCCGTAGGTGTAGTTGATGGCGTCCGCGCCGCTGATGACGAAGGGACCGGTGACGGTCACGGTCTTGTTCTGGCCGGCGTTGGCGTTGTCATACCGGCCCTGGACGGGGCCGTCGATGACGACGGCGTCGCTGGCCACGATGCCGCTGAGGACGAACTGGCCGGGAGCCAGCGTCGCGACGGTATTGCCGTCATAGACCTTGCGCACCTGGCCGGTGAGCCCGATCTGCGCTTCGCGCGGCGTGATCGAGGCGGTGGTGGTGAGCGGGCCTTCCAGCACGTAGTTGGCGGCGTCGCGGCCGGCCGCTCCGCTGGCGGTAATCGTGACGGTCTTGTTGTTGCCCACGTTCTTGGTGTCGAATTGCCCGTTGAGCTGGCCGGCCCTGAAATCGTCGCCCGGCAGTACGCCGGACAGGCGACCGCTGACTTCGGCGTTGCGCGTGCCGTCGTAGACCTTGTCGGCGGCGACCAGGCCGTCGGCGGTAACGGGGCGCGGCGTGATGTCGGCGGTGGTGCTCAGGTTCGACGGCGGGCGGAAGACGTAGTTGCGTGCATCGTCACCTGCCAGGGTGCCCACGGTAACGCTGACTTGCTTGTCCTGGCCAACGTCCTTGGTGTTGAACAGGCCGTGCAGCTCGGTGAGCCTGACGTCGTCGCCCTCGATGCTGTTGAGCAGCAGGCCGCTGACGGAAGCGTTGCGGCTGGCGTCGTAGACCTTGTCGGCGGCCACCAGGCCACCCACGCTGAGCTCGCGCGCGGCAATGTCGCCGACATAGTTTTGTTTCGCGCCATACACCGGGACGCCATGGACGGTCTGGACCTTGAACAGTTCTCCGTCACCGCGGTAGATGATGGGCTTGTCGGTGCCGACGTGCTTGTCTTCGAAGTTCGCCTGGGCAGTCGTCCAGCTGCCGGTGCGCACGAGGTCGAAGCCGACAGGGATGTTGCTCGACAGGACGCCGGTGAAGTCGGCATTGGTTCTACCGTTGTAGTCGCGCTGTACGACTTTTAGCTGAAGATCGAGTGATTCAGGTATCACGATGCCGTTCTGGCCGACACCAGAAAGCGGAGGCCTGTTCCAGGACCCGTCGTTGGCGAGTGCGTCGACCAGAACAAATCGGTAGTCCAGTTCGGAGAAGGCGTCTGCGTTGAAACTTGAGCCGGGGCGATAGAAAAACAGCCAGCGCCCATTATTGGCAGTTAATTCGCTCCCATTGCTTGAAAATTCGCTGCCTGTGAAATTGATGGCATTGCCGGTCGCCCCCGACGAAAGCCGAGCTGCATTCAGGTTGGTCCGACTGCTTTCATAGAACTGTGGGCCGCCAGAGGCAACCTGTGCTTGGTTGATGTCAATTACGGTCCCTAACAATGCAACTGGGTTTGGACCGCCGATGATTCTGCTCCCTCGCAAGAGGATGTAATCGCTTGAGTTGGGGTTAGTGGAGTTATCCCCCGGGGTTGGCCCACTTATACGAATGCCTCGATTAGTTGTAACCGTGCTTCCTTCCAGCAAGCTTACCTTTGAGCCTTCCAATGAAACGTTGTAGCCAAACAGATTTGCTTCGCTGTCGAGGGCGGATATGCTGCCACGCATGGTGAGTGTTCCGTCCCGCGCCATGACTTTCATGATTCCAGCACGGTTGCCCGAGGTGTTCAGAACCGCGTTTTCTCCGATCAGGACGTCGGATCCGCTTAGCCTCATGTCGGCGCTGGCCGCGTTCGGACTAGCTTCTCGTCCAAGGTTCGAGAGCGTGCCCATCACTGTCAGCGTACCAGTCCTGGCATCGATGTTCAGTTGCCCGCCATTGATACCCGATGAGTCCACTCGCCCGGTTTCACCAACCGTCACCTTGGCGCCGCTGAGTGTCGCCAGGCCGCCATTGCCGTCATGACCATCGACCCAAATCGTACCTGACACGCTGAGATCCTCCGCCGCGTCGATATGCACTTTTCCGCCTTCAGCGCTGTCTGCGAGAACCATCCCTGACACGGATATCGCGCGGCCTCGCAGTGTGACATCACCTCCGCTGGGCGTAACGTTATCGTTATCGTTATCGCCATCGTCTTCGCTTTCCAGGCCGTATGCGCTTACCGTTCCCGCCACATCCAAGGTACCGGTCGCGTCTACCTTGATCGTTCCCCCCTTAATGCCTTCTGCTGCGACCCTGCCAGTGATCGCTATGTTCCCTCCCTTGAGGACGACGCCGCCGCCAGCGCCGTCGCCACCGTCCGCCCATACAGAGCCTGCGACGGCTAGTTGTTCGCTTGCATCCAAGGTCACGTTTCCACCCTTGTTGCCGTCCGCCCAGACTGCCCCGCTGATAGTAAGGTCGCGCCCCTTCAATGTGACATTGCCGCCAGTGCCATCGTCACCGTCCGCCCAAACGGAACCTGAGACGGCGAGCTTGTCGCTTGCTTCCACATTCAAAGTCCCACCTTCGGCGCCGTCTGACCAGACGGACCCGTCGACGGCGACGTCGCGCCCTTTCAGTGTGACGTTCCCACCAGAGCCGCTGTCGCCTTGCGCCCACACCGAGCCTGAGACCGCTAACTGCTCCCTTGCTTCCAGTTTCAGGGTTCCTCCCTTGCTGCCATCCGCCCAAATAGACCCGTCAACAGTGACCTTCGCTCCGGAAACGGCAACGGCGCCGCCAACACCGGTTCCGCTCCCTGAAGCGTCGACGTCTCCGCTAACAACACTTGTCGCGGCGGCGGAAACGTCAATGGAGCCACCGTTGTGGCCGGCCGCTGAGAGATCGCCTTTGACCAGGATTCCCGCTGTTTCGGATTTGATCGCGATAGTGCCACCTGAACGACCGGCCTCGATGGACCTGGCGCTGGTTACACTGCCTTCGCCAAGGGTCACGTTCCCTTTCCCAAGGATGTCGACTCTGCCCAGCGCATCCAGGCTCTCGGCGCGCACGATCCCTGCCTGGTTGACGATCCCTCCATGCAGGTCGATCCTGCCATCGATCGCCGTCACCGTGCCGGTATTCACGGTCTGCTGGTCCGACGCATTCACCCGCAGCGTGATGTTTGGCAGCCCCGAGTCTACGATCTCGACGCTGCTCCCGGACGCAAGGACAACGCTGCCCTGCTGCGCATGGATGGTTCCCGTGTTCTGGACCGTCCCGCCCACCAGCCACACCCGGCCGCCGAAACTGGTGCTGATCGCCCCGTCGTTGCGCACTTCCCGGTTCGCGCCTCCCGCCGCGTCGAACCTAGCGCGTCCGGCCAGGAAGTCGGCATTCGACAACGCCATGGTCGATGCCACCAGCCCGCCGACATCGATCCGCGCACCCTGGCCGAACAGCACGCCATTCGGATTGATCAGCCACACGCTCCCGTTCGAGGTCAGCGCCCCCAGGATCTGCGACGGGTCGTTCCCGACCACCCGGTTCAGCACCTTGCTGGCCGCATCGGCCTGGGCGAAGTGCACGGTGTTCTGCGTGCCGATCGAAAAACTCTGCCAGTTCAGGACCGCGTTCGGCGAGTTTGTGATGGTCATCTGGCTGCCGTTGGTGTTGATGCCGGCATTGCCGTTGACGACCTGGGCTCCGGTGGGCAACTGGGCCCAGGCCGGGATGGCGCAGGTGCCGAAGGCGGCGGCCAGCGATGCGGCGATGGCATGCAGCGCGAAGCGGGCGCATGGGGCGGGGCGCGCGGCGCGCGGTACGGATAGCTGTCTCATGTTGTCACCTCGCGAGGTCGATGCGTGAATGAGGGGTCGTGCTCAGAAAGCCAGGTTGACGGCGACGTGTCCACGCACGTCGCCTTTCGCAGTTGCCGAGCCCTGCCTGAGGGCGCGGCCGAGGTCCAGGCTCGCGCTGAGCCTGCGGTTCCATCCGAAGCGGGTGCCGATGCCGACGCTGCTCAGCGAGCAGGTGGTGGACGTCCCCACGCCGCAGGCCAGGTCGCCATGGTTACGTACCCGTCCATGGTCGATGAAGAGGTAGGGCTGCACGCGCAGCTTGTCGGCCAGGTTCGGCACCGTGGCGGCCAGCTCGATGCGCGCCAGCAGGCCCAGGTCTCCGCTCGCTTCGCGCTCGCGGTAGCCGCGCACGCTGTTCACGCCGCCCACCCCGTAGCGCTCGGCCGAGATCAGCCGGTGCGGGCTGTATTGCAGTTCGAGCCGACCGTTCAGCGACAGGATGCTGCTTAAACGACGCTCGGCAAACGCCGTCATGCGCGTGATCGCATAGTGGCGCTTGCCGCCGATGCGCGCCGCCTCGTAGGTGTTGCGCGCGCTGCCGCCCGCGTTCACCGAGGCCGACAGGTTGACGCCATAGGCCAGCTCCGCGCCCTGCTTCTGGCCGACATAGGCGATGCTGAGCGGGATGGTGGTGACGTCCACCGCCGCCGTGCCGCACTGGTCACGGCCGAAGTCGCCGAAGCTGCAGGTGTCCTCGTAGTCGCGCCAGTCCAGGCCCAGGGTCACCTGGTGGTCGTATTCGCCGAGGCGGTCCAGGTAGCGATTCAGGCGCACCCCGGCCATCGTGCCCTTGCCGGTGAAGGCCAGGGTGCCGAGGGTGGCGATGGCGGTGGCGATGCTCACGCTCGAATGTGCCACGTAGGCATCGACCGATGCCGCCTGCGCGTACAGCGGCACCCGGTAGCTGGCACTGAAGATCTTGACCTTGTCCGGGTCCTCGGGCGAGGTCTGGAATTGCAGGGTCCCTACGTGATCCCGCCCGAACAGGTTGGCGTGCTGCACCCCAAGGCTGAGCCGGTGGCGGCCGGTGAGCGGCGTGCCGGTATTGTTGTAGCCGACCAGGTACTGCAGCGGATCGACGTCGGTCACGTCCACGCTGGCGTCGATCTCGCCGCTGCGCGCGCCGGCGGCCAGCGTCACTTTCAGGTGCTTGGCCGGATTGTCGTTGGCCAGCTGGATGTCGCGGTCGATCGCGCGCACCAGGGGCGTCGTGCCCTCGCGCAGGTGGGGCAAACCGGCGCGCACGTTGGCCGTGTCGAAGTGCTCGTTGCCGGTCACCCGCACATTGGCCAGCTTGCCCTCGACCACGCGCATGACGATCTGGCCGTCGCCGCTTTGCTGCGGCGGAATGAACACCACCACGCCGCCATAGCCCGCATCGCGGTAGGCCTGCTGGACGCGCGCCGCCGCCGCGTTGAGCTCGTCGAGCGAACGCTGGCTGCCAGCCAGGTCGGCCGTCAGGGCACGCACGGTGTGCTCGGGCAGCAGGGTATTGCCTTCGACCCGCACGCCGGCCACCGCCATCTTCTGCGGCTCCTGCGCCGCTGCGCCGCCCAATGGACATAGCAGCAGCATGGCGCAGGCGGCGCCGCGCAGCAGGCCGCGAGCATGTGCCGGAGCGAGGGGAGGGGAGGAACTGGCCGGACGGAAGGCATGGGCGAGCAGCGACACAAGCGTGCGCAGGCGTAGAGTCATCGTTATCCCCTTCAGAGCGTACTGGACATGTGGCCGGGCCGGCCCGGTAAGCCGGGCGCCCGCTATGCGCATCGCATGCCCCGCGCCCGCACGAACCCCATGACCGGATAGGGCCATCGAAAAACTTGAGTGCAGGAAAGAAGCCGTTGAGCGCTATTGCCGCGATTAAACTATTATTTAGAGCTATTTATCGCAAGACTCAGAAGCTGAATAAATACTACTCCTTCATTCCGCTTTGATAAAAAAATTTTAACTTGTGGTGTGCATACAACCACAACCGTGACGCGCCGGCGCCACCTGCAGCGCCGCCGCTTGGGGCCAGACGTCGGCTTCGCCGCTGCACCCAATGCACACACCGGTTATGATTGGCGTTCATTCAACACAGGAACCGACGCTCCATGACGACTTCCAGCTATCCCGATACCCGCCTCCTCATCGCCAACGAATGGCGCGACGCCACGGGCGGCAAGACGATCCCGGTGCTGAACCCAGCCACCGGCCAGGCCATCGGCACCGTCGCCCATGCATCCATCGCCGACCTCGATCACGCGCTGGCCGCGGCCCAGCAGGGCTTCGAAGCCTGGCGTGCCGTGAGCGCCGCGGAACGCGCCGCGACCATGCGCCGCGCCGCCACCCTGCTGCGCGAACGCGCCGCCGACATCGCGCGCCTGCTCACCCAGGAGCAGGGCAAGCCGCTGGCCGAAGCCAAGATGGAAACCATGGCCGGCGCCGAGATCATCGACTGGTTCGCTGCCGAAGGCATGCGCGTGTACGGCCGCATCGTCCCGGCGAGGAATCCCGCCGCGCAGCAGCTGGTGCTGAAGGAGCCGGTCGGTCCGGTGGCTGCCTTCACGCCCTGGAACTTCCCGATCAACCAGATCGTGCGCAAGCTGTCGGCCGCGCTGGCTACCGGCTGCTCCTTCCTGTGCAAGGCGCCGGAAGAAACGCCCGCCTCGCCGGCCGCCCTGCTGCAGTGCTTCGTCGATGCCGGCGTGCCGCCGGGCGTGGTGGGCCTGGTGTTCGGCGACCCGGCCGAGATCTCCGGCTACCTGATTCCGCATCCGGTCATCCGCAAGGTCACCTTCACCGGTTCGACCCCGGTCGGCAAGCAGCTGGCGGCGCTGGCCGGGGCCCACATGAAGCGCGCCACCATGGAGCTGGGCGGCCACGCGCCGGTGATCGTGGCCGAGGATGCCGACGTCGCGCTGGCCGTGAAGGCCGCCGGCGCCGCCAAGTTCCGCAACGCCGGCCAGGTGTGCATCTCGCCGACCCGCTTCCTGGTCCACAAGGCGATCAAGGACGAGTTTACGCGCGCCATGGTCAAGCATGCGGAAGGCCTGAAGCTCGGCGACGGCCTCCAGGATGGCATCACCCTCGGGCCGCTGGCCAATGCGCGCCGCCTGACCGCGATGGCGAAGGTGGTCGAGGACGCGCAGGCCAGGGGCGCCACCGTGGCGCACGGCGGCCAGCGCGTGGGCGAGGCGGGCAACTTCTTCGCGCCGACCATCCTGGCCGACGTGCCGCTCGAGGCCAGCGTGTTCAACGACGAGCCCTTCGGACCTGTGGCGGCGATCCGCGGCTTCGACACGCTGGAGGAAGCGATCCAGGAGGCGAACCGCCTGCCTTACGGGCTGGCCGGCTATGCCTTCACGCGCTCGATCAAGAATGCGCAACTGCTGATGAACCGGGTCGAGGTGGGCATGCTGTGGATTAACCAGCCGGCCACGCCAAGCGCGGAGCTGCCGTTCGGCGGTATCAAGGATTCCGGCTACGGGTCGGAGGGCGGGCCGGAAGCGCTGGAGGCCTATCTGAACACCAAGGCGGTCTCCATGATGGGGATGTAAGCGGCCCGCGATACCAGGTTGCGCCTTCCCGCGCCGCGTCGGGCCGCATGGGCGCCGGCAAACGCGGATTCAGGGCACACTGGCGCCTGATTCCACAAGGTTGAAGGAGCGGGGATGGCGGCACAGGGCGCGACGGTCGAACAGGGCATACGCCTGGCGGGTGTGGGCAGGTTCCAATACCGGCTGTTCGCGATCTTCGGACTGGTCTGGATGGCCGATGCGATGCAGGTGCTGTCGATCGGTTTCACCGCGCCCTCGATCGCCCGGACCTTCGGCATCGGCGTGCCGCAGGCGCTCGAGACGGGCACCGCCTTCTTCATCGGGATGCTGCTCGGGGCCTTCGGCTTCGGACGCCTGGCCGACCGCATCGGGCGCCGGCCCGTGCTGATGGCGGCGGTGCTGGTCGACGCCTGCTTCGGCGTGGCCTCGGCCTTCGCGCCGGATTTCCACTGGCTGCTGGCCTTGCGCTTCCTGACCGGCATCGGCGTGGGTGGCACGCTGCCGGTCGACTACACCATGATGGCGGAATTCCTGCCCAGCGACCGGCGCGGACGCTGGCTGGTGATGCTCGAATCGTTCTGGGCGGTGGGTACCATCGCGCTGGCGGTGCTGGCCCTGGTGGCGCTGCGCTGGGATGCCGATGCCTGGCGCCTGATCTTCTTCGTGACCGGACTGCCGGCCCTGGCGGGCGTGGTGCTGCGCCTGTACGTGCCGGAGTCCCCCATGTACCTGAACCGCAACGGCAAGGCGCAGCAGGCGCGCAGCGTGCTGGAACGGGTGGCGCGCGTCAATGGCAGCGCGCAGGCGATCCCGCCGCTGCTGCCGGAAGCCCCGGTGCGCGGCGCCCTGAAGGCGCTGTTCGCGGGCACGCTGCGGCGCCGCAGCCTGGCCCTGTTCGCGGCATGGGGCTTGACCTCGATCGCCTACTACGGCGTGTTCGTCTACCTGCCGGTGCGCTTGAGCGCGCAGGGCTTCGGCTTCATGCGCGGCCAGGAATTCCTGATCGTGCTGGCACTGGTGCAGCTGCCCGGCTTCGCGCTGTCGGCCTATGGCGTGGAGCGCTGGGGCAGGAAGCCCACCCTGGTCGGCTTCCTGCTGCTGAGCGCCGCGGGCTGCATGGCCTACAGTTTCGGCAGCGCCACCGCACTGGTGGTCGGCTCGACCCTCCTGATGAGCTTTGCCCTGCTTGGCACCTGGGGCGCGCTGTACGCCTTCACCCCGGAGGTCTATCCGACCGAGCTGCGCGCCAGCGGCATGGGCATGGCGGGCGCCGTGGCGCGCTTCGGCGGCCTGTTCGCGCCGGCCATCGTGGCGCCCGTGATGGCGACCCACTTCACGCTGGCGCTGGGGATGCTGGCGGCCTTCCTGGTGCTGGGCGCCGCGGCGGTCGGGATGGTGGACGTCGAATCGCGCCGGCGCGCGCTCGACTAGTCCGGCATCAGCGGAACTCGCCGCGCCCGCCGCCCTTGCCATCCTCGTCCGGCCCGTCGGGGGTACGCGCGGTGGGCAGGTGCCAGCCGTAGCGGATTGCGGCCACGCGCAAGCCGAAGCACAGGGCGGCGCCCGCGCAGGCGGTGGCGGTGGTGGGTAGCTGCAGGGCGTCGCCCAGCACCACCACGCTGGCTCCGGCCAGGGAGGCGACCGCGTAGATGTCCGAGCGCAGCACGGCCGGCACGTCGGACAGCAGCACGTCGCGCGCGATGCCGCCGCCGATCCCGGTCAGCATGCCGAGCAGCGCGGCCATCACGGGTTCCAGTCCGAACACGAGCGCCTTCTGGGCGCCGGCCACGCAGAACAGGGCCAGGCCGGCGCCATCGAAGATCAGCACGGCGTTGCGCAGGCGGTTGACGAGCGGATACCAGAACAGGATCGCGAGCCCGGCCAGCAGCGACACCGCCAGGTAGCGCCAGTCGCTGATCGCGGCCGGCGGCGTGGCGCCGATCAGGAGGTCGCGCACGATGCCGCCCGAGTTGGCGGCAACGAAGGACAGCACCAGCACGCCGAACACGTCGAGCCGGCGGCGCGCGCCGGCGGTGGCGCCACTGAGGGCGAATACGAAGGTGCCGATCAGGTCGAGGGTCAGCACCAGGGTTTTCATGGCGGCTCCCATGTCGAGAGCGAGTACGGCGAACACGTGGGTCCTTGCGTCGGGGTGGCGGAGAATGCCCGGCATGGTAACGCAGAATCGCGTTGCGCCGCCCGCCGGGCTCTGCTTTGCGCCCCGAAGCACCCCTCCACACGCCCGCTTCTTAGTCCGCTTCTTAGTCCCGCTTCTCAGTCCCTGTGCGCTTCGAGCCAGCGGAAGATCGCCGGCCACAGTTCGCCATGGGCGCTGGCGCCGACCAGCACGCCCACATGCTGCAGGTTGACCCCGACGTCGCCGCCATAGTGCAGCAGGCACTTGTGCGTGCTGGCCGCCGCGTCGTGGAAGCGTGCCAGGGCCGCTACCGGAATCAGCCGGCTGCGCGGGTCGACCACGCCCAGCAGCGGCGCGCGCAGCGCCTGCGGACCAATGCGGCGGCCGTCGATCTCCAGCTCGCCGCGCATGAAGGCGTCCCTGCGGTACAGGTCCTCCACGAGCTCGGTGAACAGGCGCCCCGGCAGCGCGAATTCGTCGTGGGTCCAGCGCTCCACGCGCATGTGGGTGGCGAGCCGCTCCGCGCTGCCGAGGGAGAGCCAGCGGTCGGCCATGCGCTCCCACTGGAAGGCCCGTGGCTCGGCCAGTGCGCTCATCAGGTTGAGGAAGACGCCTGGCACCTGGCCGAAGGCGGCGGCCACCCGGCCGGCGTCCGGCGTCGCTTCCACCAGCGCGCGGAACGGGCTGGCGGCGCCGCCGAAGTGCAGGGGCGACTCGAGCAGGACGGTGGCGCGCACCCGGTCGGGATGCAGGCAGCCGTAGATGGCCGCCAGGATGCCGCCCAGCGAATGGCCGGCGACGGTCAGCGTGCCTTCCGCGCTGTCGGCCTCGATGGCCTGCTGGCAGGCGGCCAGCAGGCGGCTGCCGTAGTCGGCCAGGCCGAGATCGGGCCCGTCTTCGGGCAGCGGTGTCCATTCGGCCAGGTAGACGCGATAGCCGGCATCGATCCAGCGGCGCACGACGCTGACCTCGGGCGCGAGATCCCAGATATAGGAACGCTTGATCGGGGCCGGCACCAGCAGCGCGGCCGGTGCACCGGCGTCGGCCTGCCCGTCGTAGCGGCGCAGGTTCAGGCCGGGTTCGCGGTGCAGGACCGTATGCGGGCTCTCGCGCGGGCCATAGCCGGCCTGTTCGAACAGCCTGCCGCGCGCCTGGCGGCTGCGGTCCATGTGCTTGAGGGCGGCGGCGCCGGCGGCGGTGTAGTCCGGCAGCCCGAAGGGGGAGGTGGTCGGTGCGTACATGGGGCTCTCTTGGTGGTCATCGTTGACGGGACCTGCCACTCTACGCCGCCCGCACCTCGCCCACAATCGCGCGCGCCGCCTCGCGCGCCGGCCCTTGCGGCGTATTAAACTGGCGGAACGCAGCGCTTTCCGGAAGTCTCAACATGGGTTACCGATTCCTCGCCGATGCCGTGCTCCTGCTGCACCTCGGCTTTATCCTGTTCGTCGTGTTCGGCGCCTTGCTGGTGGCGCGCTGGCCGCGCCTGCTCCCGCTGCACCTGGCGGCCGCGGCCTGGGGCTTCGGGATCGAGGTGCTGGGCGCGGTCTGCCCGCTCACCTACCTCGAAAACCGCCTGCGCGCGCTGGCGGGCGTGGCCGGCTACGCGGACGGCTTCATCGAGCACTACCTGCTGCCGCTGGTGTATCCGGGCGCGATGAGCCGCGGCCTGCAACTGGCGCTGGCCGCCGGAGTGCTCGCGGTCAACGCGGCGCTGTATGCCTGGCTCTGGCGGCGCCGCACCCGGGTGCCCTACTCGACCCAGGCGAAACCGTCGCGCGCCATCAGCGCGAACGATTCGGCCGGGCCCCAGGAGCCGGCCGGATAGGGGTGGGGCTTCTCGCCCAGCGTGCCCCAGCTCTCGATGATCGGGTCGGCCCATTCCCATGCGGCCTCGAGTTCGTCGCGCCGCATGAAGTGGGTCAGGCGCCCGCGCACGACGTCGATCAGGAGGCGCTCGTAGGCTTCGGCGCGGCGCTGCTGGAAGGCCGACTGCAAATCGAGGTTCAGCGCCACCTGCTGCATCTGCATGCCGCTGCCGGGCTGCTTGGCCATGATCTGCAGCTTGATCGCTTCTTCCGGCTGCAGCTCGATCACCAGGCGGTTGGCGACGCCGCCCGGCATGTCGGGGAACAGCGGGAACGGAGGATTCGCGAACTCGACCACGATCTTCGACGAGCGCCGCGCCATGCGCTTGCCGGTGCGCAGGTAGAACGGCACCTTCGACCAGCGCCAGGTGTCGATGTGGGCGCGCAGGGCGACGAAGGTCTCGGTGCGGCTGCCCGGCGGCACGTTCTGCTCCTCGAGGTAGCCGTCCACCTCCTGGTTGCCGCTGACGCCATGGGTGTACTGGCCGCGCACGGTGTCGCGCGCGATGTCCGCCAGCTTCATGCGGCGCAGCGAGCGGAGCACCTTCAGCTTCTCGTCGCGCACCGCGTCCGGCGCCAGCGAGGTGGGCGGCTCCATCGCGACGATGCACAGCAGCTGCAGCAGGTGGTTCTGCACCATGTCGCGCATGGCGCCGGTGCCGTCGTAGAAGCCGGCGCGGCTGCCCACGCCCACTTCCTCGGCCACCGTGATCTGCACGCTCGAGATGTTCGGCGCGCGCCACAGCGGTTCCAGGATCGAGTTCCCGAAGCGCAGCACCATCAGGTTCTGCACCGTTTCCTTGCCTAGGTAGTGGTCGATGCGGTAGATCTGGGATTCGGCGAAATGGCGGCCCACCGCCTCGTTGATCTCGATGGCGGAGGCGAGGTCGTGGCCCAGCGGTTTCTCGAGCACCACGCGGGCATGGGCGTCGACCAGGCCGGCCGCGGCCAGTTTTTCGCAGATGGTGGTAAACAGCGCGGGGGCCGTGGAAAGGTAGAACACGCGCTGGGCGCCGGCATGCGTGGCGCGCGCCAGGGCGCCGAAGTCGGGCGCCTGCTGGACGTCGAGGCGCACGTAGTCGAGCAGCTGCAGGAAGCCGTCCCAGGTTCTGTCGTTGTAGTTCGCGTCGGCGATGAAGGGACGCGAATGCGTGGCGATGTGGGCCAGGTAGGCGTCGCGCTCGAACTCCTGGCGCCCGGTCGAGATGATGCGGGTCGAGGACGGCAGGTTGCCGTGCAGGTAGGCCATGTAGAGCGCGGGCAGCAGCTTGCGCATGGCCAGGTCGCCCATGCCGCCGAAGATGATCATGTCGAGGGGAAGGCCGGAATCGGTGTCGTTCGCAGGGGTCATGTCGGATAGCCAAACGGTCAATGGAGGCGGCGCGCGCGGGCGCCGGCCCTGTAGCTTACCTCTTGGGAAACAATAAGGAAATGGCAAACGTCCCAGGGGGAGGCGATCCTGGTCCGGCGCTGATCACGCAAAATTCGGACACAACCGTCCTCATGCACAGATTATTTGCCTAAAGCGCAGTTTGGCAAAATTTCGCGCACCGGAATGGGACGGGTACGGCCATGAATGCCGGACCAGAAAAAACCCTTTCGTTTCACTCACGCGCTGGCGGCGCGCTTGTTGGCCTGGGTGATGGTCCAGAAATAGATGCTGCGGCCGTCCACCTCGTCCTTTCGCTCGGGTGGCCAGTCCGGCCCCATGTCGAAGGCGTGCGACACCACCCGGGTGCCGACCCGCAGCTGCCGCCACAGGCGCGGACGCAGCTTCAGGTTGACCGAGGGCAGCAGGTACAAGGTCACCACCGTGGCCGGCGAGACGTCGGCCTGGAACAGGTCGCCGACCAGGAAGTTGACGCGTCCGCTCACCCCGGCCTTTCTGGCGTTCTCGCGGGCCTCGGCGATGCGCACCGGGTCCAGGTCGATGCCGGTGCCGCGCGCGCCGCGCGCGCTGGCGGCGGTGATGACGATGCGGCCATCGCCGCAGCCCAGGTCGTACAGCACGTCCTGGCTGCCGACCCGGCCCATCTCGAGCATGCGCTCGACCACGTCCTGCGGGGTCGGTACGTAGGGCACGTCCAGGCGCGAAGGCGCGGCGGCATCCTGGGCCAGGGTGTGGCCCGGCAACAGCTGCGCGCCGGCCAGTGCGGCGGCCGACAGCAGCAGGGTACGGCGGTGGGGATCGGGCTTCATGGGCACTCCTTCACGAGGTGGTTGGGGCAGGGCTCAGGACGGGCCGCGTTCGCTGCGGCCGAGGAACAGCAGCAGGAGCCCGCCGCTGGCCAGCACCGCCAGCCCGATCCAGGCCGCGTTGATGCCGCCGAGCGACTGGCTGCCCACGTAGGACAGGCTGGACCAGAGCATGTAGGCACAGCTGGCGCAGAACAGCAGCGGCAGCGCGGGATAGAACGGCACCAGGAACGGGCGCGGCAAGGCCGGCTCGCGCCGGCGCAGCACGAACAGCGACAGGCCGCTGAGCAGGAAGAACAGCCAGAATACGGGCGCGGTGAATTCGACCATGGCCTTGAAGCCGCTGCCCGAGGCCACGCCCAGCCCGACCAGCAGCAGGGCGGCGCCGCACTGGACCGACATCGCCACCGCCGGCGTGCCGCGCTCCCCGTCCCACTGGCCGAGGCGGCGCAGCGGCGCCCAGTCGCGGCCCATCGCGAAGCCGGTGCGGGCACCGACGATCATGGTCGCGTTGATCGAGGTGAGCGCCGAGACCGCGACCAGCACCGAGATCAGCTTCTGGCCGGAAGGCCCGAAGGCCAGGCCCATGACGTCGGCCGCCAGCGCCTCGGAGCGGGCCATGCCGTGCATGCCCAGGCTCTGCAGGCAGGCCCAGGTCACCATCAGGTAGAGCACGGTGATGATGCCGATCGACAGGGTCAGCGCGCGCACCATGCTGGCGGCACCGCCGCGCACCTCGGCGCTGATGTAGGCCGCCTCGTTCCAGCCGCCGTAGGTCAGCAGCACGAACACCATGGCCAGCCCGATCGAGGCCGGGGCCGCGGTCGTGGCCGCCGCGTCGGCGGGCGGCGGCGGGGCCGGCGAGGCGAAGAAGGCCGCGGCCACCGCCAGCAGTACCAGTCCGCCGATCTCGGCCATGGTAAGCCAGGTCTGGGCCCCCGCCCCGGCGCGCAGGCCGCGCAGGTTGAGCAGCGACAGCAGCACGATGACCGCGCAGGCGTAGGCGGCCGCGCCCCAGCCCTCGGGCAGCATGGCCAGCGGCAGCGCCTGCTGCATGTAGTCGCCGAACACGAAGGCCAGCAGCGCGATCGAGCCGGTGGTGATCACGGCGAAGCGCGCCCAGCCGAACAGGAAGGCGGTACCGCGGCCATAGGCGCGGTGCAGGTAGTGGTAGTCGCCACCCGGGTGCGGATAGGCCGTGCTGAGTTCGGAGTAGCAGAGCGCGCCCACCAGCGAGATCAGGCCGCCGAGCAGCCACAGGGCGAACATCCATCCGGCGCTACCGCTGAGGCCGGCTACGATGGAAGGGGATTTGAAGATACCGGCGCCGATCACCACGCCCACGATCAGGGCAATTGCCTCGCGCAAACCCAGCAGCCGGCGCGGTGCGGCGCCGTCGCCGGCCGCGGCCGTTCTGGGCAAGTCCTCGTCGCTGCGGTCCATGCCGAAGCCGTTTCGTGCCAGTGCGTACCGGTCCAGGTATCCAGAGGAAGCATTCCGGCGAACAGCGGTCGCCGGTCCGGGGAGCAGGGCGCCGGCCGGGTGCGCAACCCGCCCAGCCTGCGCCACGCGATTATAGACAGGGCTGCCCCAGGCCCGGCGCGCGCCTGAACGTTCGCCGTCTCGCTTCGCTCAGGCGCCAGGGGGCGCGTCCAGGCGCAGGAAAGGCAGCACCCGCCGTACCAGGGCGTGCGGCGCTTCTTCCGGGATGTAGTGGCCGCAATCGAGGGCTTCGCCTTCCACCTCGGTGCCGAGCCGGCGCCATTGCGCGAGCGGATCGAAGCAGCGCCCGACCACGCCCTGCGCGCCCCACAGCACCAGCAGCGGGGTGGCGAAACGCCGTCCGGCCGCACGCTCCGCGCGCTCGTGCTCGAGGTCGATGCCGGCCGCGGCCCGGTAGTCTTCGCAGATGGCGTGGGCGGCGCCGGGCCGGGCCAGGCAGCGCGTGTATTCGGCCAGCGCGCGCGGGTCGAACGGGGCCAGGCCGGCACTGCGGCGGCCCATCACGTCGCGCAGGTAGGCGGCCGGGTCGGCCTCGATCAGGCGTTCCGGCAGCGGCGCCGGCTGGATCAGGAAGAACCAGTGCCAGTAGGCGCGCGCAAACGCCTCGTCGGCGCCCTCGTACATGGCGAGCGTGGGCGCGATGTCGAGCAGCACGGCACGGGTGACGGCATCCGGGTGGTCGGCCAGCAGGCGGTGCGCGACGCGCGCGCCGCGGTCGTGGCCGATCACGGCGAAGCGCCCGAAACCGAGCGCGCCCATCACGGCCGGGAAGTCGGCCGCCATGCTGCGCTTGCTGTAGCCGGCATGGTCGGCCGCGTCGGCGGGCCGCGACGAGTCGCCATAGCCACGCAGGTCGCAGGCGACGACGGTGAAATCGGCGGCCAGCAGGGGCGCGACCCGGTGCCAGATCGCGTGCGTCTGCGGGTGGCCATGCAGCAGCAGGAGCGGCGGCCCGGCGCCGCCCAGCACCCCCGCGATGGCAACGCCGTCCGCGCCGGGAAGGACGAAGCGGCGAAAGCCAGGAAACAGTGCTTCGGTTGGATGCGTCATGCCGGCATCATGTACCAGCCGGGCCGCGGACGGCGTCCGCCTGCCGCAGGCTCAGGCGCCGGCCGCGCCGGCGCCGGCGCCGGCGCTGAGCAGCCAGCTCACCAGCAGCAGGAACAGCACCCACAGGGACACCAGCTTGCCCAGGCGGCGGATGTCGCCGGCGTCCTCGAACAGGGTCGGGCGGCTATAGTTCACCCCCGCGAAGTAGGCGGCGAACACGGTCGCCAGGTAGTGCACGGCGCCGAACATCTCGCCCAGCTCGCCCTTGCGCGGATGGTCGATCAGCAGGTGCGACAGCGCCACCAGCACCAGGTAGGGGATCGAGGCCGCCAGCGGCGGCAGGTACAGCCCGAGCGACTCGACCCAGCGCTGCACGCCCGGCTTGACGCGCGCCACCAGCGGCAGCACCAGGTTGTGGGCCAGGCCGACGATCACGATCAGCTTCAGGATCACGTTCTTGTGCAGGCTGCCGCTGCCGACCGCCATGTTGTGCAGGTTGGTTTCGGCCTGGCGGTTATTCTGCAGGAAGAACTCGGGCGACTGGATGTCGAGGACGCGCTGGAACCAGCTGATCTCTTCGAGCGCCGCCAGCGCGCACAGCAGGCTCAGGCCGCCCAGGGCCAGCAGTTCCAGTGCGCTGCGCTCATTGCGCTTCAGGCGCTCGCTGAAGGCGAAGCCGAGCAGCAGGGCGATCACCGTGAAGCACAGGAACTGCATCCACTCGACGATGCCGTCCTCGCTCAGCAGGCGCCACAGCTTGGCGCTGTCGCCGGACCAGGCCACGGCCAGCAGCAGGACAAAGACGTTGATGAGGATCCCGGTGGCGAGCACGGGATGCAGAATCGGATTCCGGGTGGTCAAGATGACTCCTTGAGGGATGAAAACGGTTCGGTGCCGCCAGCCTGCATGGCGGGCAGCTGTGGCTCGATGGGCTGGTGCCCGCCCACGCCGCGGCGCTGCACGACGCGCAGTCCGGCCAGGCCCAGGGTCGACAGGGCCCAGGCCCACAGCAGCGGGTCGAGCAGCGCGTCCCACAGGTTCCCGGTGGGCAGGCGCGCGCCGGAGAACAGCAGGATGGCGCCGAGCAGCGCGCCGGCCTGGGCGCGGGCCCGGCCACGGACGATGCAGGCTGCGCAGGCCGCCGCCAGCAGCACCGCGAGCAGGGCCGCGCCGGCGCCGAAGCCGGCGTGGTAGTAGCCGTGCGCGAGCAGGCCGAAAGCATCGAGGTAGAGCAGGGTGCCGGCTGCCGCCAGCGCCGCGGCGAGGCGCAGCGGCAGGAGCGGCCGGCTGCGCGCCACGCCGTGCCAGCGCGCCAGCAGGCTGGCCGCGCACAGGCAGGCCAGCAGGGCGCTTGGGGACTGGAAGGCCAACCCCAGGTGCCAGGCCGGGGAGGCCTCGCCCGGCAGCGCCATCCAGGCCAGGCTCAGGAAGGCGATCGCGGCCAGCGGCTTGCGCGGCAGGCGCCAGCGCTGCGGCTGGGTGCGCGCCAGCAGCAGTTCGAGCACGCCGGCCACCAGCGCGGCCAGCACCAGGGCCCAGCCCAGGCGGGCATAGGCGAATTGCCAGGACAGTTCAGGCAGGCTCATTCAGATGTTCTCTCCAATGCTGATCCGGTAACGGTGGTGCGCGATTGCCTGGCGCTGGTGGGTATAGGTCAGGTGCAGCTCCCTGCCGACCAGCTGCATGGTGGGGTAGGAGAATTCGGCGCCCGCGCCGCCGCTGGCGACATCGGCCACGGTGTGCCAGGTCTGCCCGTCGCGCGAGAGCGACAGCCGCAGCAGGCTGCGCGCGGAACCGCCGTCCTGGATGTGGTTGTGCAGCATGAGGAAGTCGCCGTTTTCCAGGCGCAGCACCGCCATCGAGGTGTTCTCGTTGTTCAGTGCCAGCGGCGGCAGGTCTTCCCAGCTGGCGCCGCCGTCGCGGCTGTAGGCATGCTGCACCCGGCGCTCGTCGCTGGCGTCGCGCATCCAGGCCCTCGCCTCCGTGCCCGAGACCGGCACGATGGCCGGCTGCAGGGTCGTGGTGCGGGCGCCGATGCGCGCCATCCCGGTCGGCTCGCCGTCCGGGCCGAAGGCCATCAGCATCGGATACTTGATGCCGAGTTCGAAATACACGGGCAGCCACCAGCCGCCGTCGACCAGGCCGACCGCATTCGTGCGCACCAGCACGCTGGTATTGAACAGGGGCGACATCGGCAGCACGCGCTTCATCGCGAAGCTGGCGCCTTCGTCGGACGAGACCAGGTGCGCCACGCGCGACGCCGCCCAGCCGCCCAGGCCGGTCGCCACCACATACAGGTGGATGCGGCCGTCGGGCCCGGTCCAGGCCACCGGGTTGCCGATGCGGCGTACGCCGAAGCCGAGCGCCGCCCCGAGCGAGGCACGGCTGGCGACTTCCCATGGCGTACCCCATTTGCCGTTATGCCACTGGGCGGCATAGACCTTGACGTCCGGACCGCTCTCGCGGCTGCCGGCCCACCAGAAGGTGAGCAGGCGGTCGCCCGGCAGTGTCGCCAGGGCGCTCGCATGGGCCGAAGGGGTGTTGCGCGGCATCGGGATCAGGGAACGCGACAGTTCATGCAGGCTGACGCGCCCCGGCACCATGGCCGGCAGGCTGGCCGGGGCGGCGGCGCGCGCACTGCGGGCCCAGCGCGCCGCCTCGGCGGCGGCGACGGCCAGCACAAGGGCCGTGCAGGCCAGGACGGTGCGGCGGCGCACGGTGGCGCGCGGTAGCGGCGAATGCTCCATACACTTCGGGCGGAACCAGGCGGGCCGGTTCCGCGATACTCTGTCGATGATCGGGTTGAGAACTGCAGGGTGCGCGGCCATGTGCGAGCGGGTTGTCCGCGCTCGCCCTGAGGATGAATGGCTGGGCTAAACCTGATTAAAGGCACTATCCTACAGGAAACAGGCCGACTGTGACATAGGCCGCGTGGCGATGGCGCGCGCGCCAGGCGGGTTCACGGCGCGGGAAGCGGCGTTCGTCGCATCGTGCTTGCCGCCGCCGCGTCGTCTCTGCAGAATGCGCTATCCCGAATCGTCCCGCGAGGAAGCATGAGCAGCCTGTTCCCGGCCACCGCGGCCGCCCCCGACCACCCGCCCCCCGTCGACCAGGGTGCTTTCGCCCTGCGGCTGCTGCGCGACCTGCGCTTCGCCACGGTGGTGGGCGTGCTGGCGGCGTTCATCATCACGCTGGTGGTGGGACGTCCGGAAACCCTGTACGAGCAGGTGCTGTACTCCTGCTTCATCTCGGTGTCCGGCTTCGCCATCGTCGACACGGCCCGCCTGCTGTGCTGGCCACAGTCGGGGCGCATGCGGCGCCCGCGCCGCCAGTGGCTGGCGCTGGCGGCGGTCGGCGCCGTGGCCGCGCCGCTGGCGCACTTCAGCGCCGTGCAGCTGGTCGGGCCGCTGTTCCTGCATCCCGTGCCTTCGCTGGCCGAGTATCCGACCCTGCCGCGCCTGAGCATGGTGCTGCTGAGTTTCATGGTGCTGATGGCGGGTACCTGGCTGATCGAGTTCCGCGAAGGGCTGCGCCACGCCAGGCTGGAGCAGCAGGCGGCCCTGCTGCGCGCCGAGACCATCGAACGCCAGGCGCTGCAGGCCCAGCTGCGGCTGCTGCAGGCCCAGATCGAACCGCACATGCTGTTCAACACCCTGGCCAACCTGCAGGGCCTGATCGCGATCGATCCGGACCGCGCCAACGCCATGCTTGACCAGCTCATCCAGTACCTGCGCGCGACCCTCGGCGTCTCGCGCGCCGACAGCACCACGCTGGGCGAGGAGTTCGCCGCGATGGAGGCCTACCTCGGCCTGATGGGCGTGCGCATGGGTGAGCGCCTGCGCTATCGCCTGGTGCTGCCGGCGGAGCTGGGCCAGGCGCGGCTGCCGCCGATGCTGCTGCAGCCGCTGGTGGAGAACGCGATCGTGCACGGACTGGAACCGAAGATCGAGGGCGGCGAGATCCTGATCGAGGCCGCGGCGCGCGGTGTCCTGCTCGAAGTCAGCGTGTGCGATTCCGGCCTCGGCCTCGGCGTGGGCCTGGACCCGGGGCCGGCCCGTTCCGGCACCAGGGGCGGCGGCGTCGGCGTCGCCACCACCCGCGAACGCCTGCGCGTGCTGTACGGCGACCGCGCCGCCATCCTGCTGGAACCGGCGCAGCCGCACGGCACGCTGGCCCGCCTGACCCTACCCCTGGAGACCCCATGAGCATCCGCGCACTGATCGCAGAAGACGAACCGATCCTGGCTGCCACCCTGGCCCGCATGCTGGCCAGGCTGTGGCCAGGCCTGGAACTGCTGGGCAGCGCGCCGAACGGTGTCGCCGCCGTCGAGCAGGCATTGGCCACGCGCCCCGACGTGCTGTTCATGGACATCCGGATGCCGGGCCAGACCGGCATCGAGGCGGCCGAGGAACTGGCCGAGCGCTGGGACGGACCGGCGCCGTTCCCGCACGTGGTGTTCGTGACGGCCTACGACGACTATGCGGTGCAGGCCTTCGAGCAGGCCGCCGCCGACTACGTGCTCAAGCCGGTCAACGAAGCGCGCCTGGCGCGCACGGTGGAGCGGCTGCAGGCGCTGCTGGGCAGCAGGGCGCCGCAGGCGGACCCGCTGGCCGACCTGGTGGAACGCCTGCAGTCGCTGATGCCGGTCGCCACGGCGCCCGCGCGCCTGGACATCGTCCGCGCCGCCGTCGGCAACACCGTGCGCATGATCCCGGTCCCGGACGTCGTGTTCTTCCAGGCCACCGACAAGTACGTCAATGTAGCGACCGCCGAGAGCGAAGCCCTGATCCGGGTGCCGCTCAGGGAACTGCTGGCGCAGCTCGACCCGGCGCGCTTCCGCCAGATCAACCGCAGCACGGTGGTGAACATGGCCTGCGTGGCCAGCGCCGCGCGCGACGAGACGGGCAAGGTGACGCTCAGGCTGCGCAACCGCCCCGAGCAGCCGAAGGTCAGCCCGGTCTACGCGCACCTGTTCCGCCAGATGTGACCAGGGCAGGGCGGCGCAGCGCTTTGCTACACTAGCGGTTTTCGTGATCCCGATAGGCCCGACCATGGCGCAACCGCTGGAGCTTCGCGCACGCGCTCTGCACTCCCTGCTGGAAACCGATCCCGCCGCCAAGACGGCCGAGGTCGCGGCGCTGTGCGCCGCGCACGCGCGCGGCGCGACCGGCCTGGCGCCCGATGCCGCGCTGGCGGCTCCCGCAGGTATCCCGGGGCGGCCGGCCAGGCCCGAGCTGGTGCCGCCGCGGCTGGTGGGGCGGCGTTCGATGGCGACGCCGGAAGGGCGGGCGATGCTGGTGCACGCGCTGGCCCACATCGAATTCAATGCCGTCAACCTGGCGCTCGATGCGGTGTGGCGCTTCCCGGGCATGCCGCCGGCATACTACGGCGACTGGTTGCGGGTGGCGGGCGAAGAGGCGCGTCACTTCGAGATGCTGTGCGCGCACCTGGCTACCCTCGGCTTCGCCTACGGCGACTTCCCCGGCCACGACAGCCTGTGGGAAATGGTCGGGAAGACCAGCGGCGACGTGCTGGCGCGCATGGCCCTGGTGCCACGCACGCTCGAGGCGCGCGGGCTGGACGCGATTCCCCCGCTGCGCGCCAAGCTGGCCCAGGCCGGCGACCTGGCCGCCGCCGCCATCCTCGACGTGCTGCTGCGCGACGAAGTGGGACACGTCGAGATCGGCAACCGCTGGTACCTGTACCTGTGCGGCCTGCGTGGCCTGGAGCCGGTGTCGACCTATGAAGCGCTGACCGTGCGCTACGGGGCGCCGGTGCTGAAAGGGCCGTTCAACATCGAGGCGCGGCGCCAGGCGGGCTTCAGCGAAGCGGAGCTGGCGCGCTTCGCCTAGCCTCCCATGGATGCCGCACCGCTGCAGGGCTTCCTGCTGACGCGCCACTGGCGCGACCTGGATTCGGGCCTCGAGGTCGAGTACTGGATCGCCACCGACCAGGGTCCGCGCCGGGTGCGGCTGGCGGCGCAGACCGCGGTCGCCTTCCTGCCGCTCGAGCAGCGCGCGGCTGCCGAACTTGCGCTGCACGGCGAGCCGCCGGGCTGGGAGCTGCGCGAACTGGCCCTGTGCGACTTCCACCACCGTCCGGTGCTGGGACTGTACTGCCGCCACTACCGCCAGTTGCTGCGGCTGGAGAAGCGCCTGCGCGAATTCGGGGTCGCCGTCTACGAAGCCGACGTGCGCCCGCCCGAGCGCTACCTGATGGAGCGCTTCATCACCGCGCCGGTCCTGGTGCACGGCACGCCCGACGCGCGCGACCCGGCCCTAGTGCGCGAGGCCCAGCTCAGGCCGGACGGCGGCTACCGTCCGCGCCTGCGCCTCGTCTCGCTCGACATCGAGACCAACCAGCACGGCGAACTATATTGCATCGGCCTGCAGGGCTGTGGCCAGCGCCAGGTCTACATGCTGGGTGAGCCGGACGAGGCGCCGCCGGCAACGGCACCGGAGCGGGATTTCCGGCTCGACTACTGCGCCAGCCGCGTGGAACTGCTCGAGCGGCTCGAAGCCTGGGTACGGGAACACGATCCGGATGCGATCATCGGCTGGAACGTCATCCAGTTCGACCTGCGCATGCTGGTGCAGGCGGCCGAACGGGCCGGGCGCCCGCTGCGCCTGGGACGCGACGGCAGCGCGATTTCGACCCGCGCGCATGGCCGCTCGGAGCACTTCTTCGTGTCGATCGCGGGCCGCCTGGTCATCGACGGCATCGAGGCGCTGCGCTCGGCCAGCTACAGCTTCCCCTCGTTCAGCCTGGAGGCGGTGTCGCAAACCCTGCTCGGCGAAGGCAAGGCGATCGACAATCCCTACAGCCGCATGGACGAGATCAACCGCATGTTCGCCGAGGACAAGGCGGCGCTGGCCTACTACAACCTAAAGGACTGCGAGCTGGTCACCCGCATCTTCGAGAAGACGGAGCTGATCCGCTTCCTGCTGGAGCGGGCCAGCGTCACCGGCCTGGCCGTGGACCGCAGCGGCGGCTCGGTGGCGGCATTCGAGCACCGCTACATGCCGCTGATGCACCGCCAGGGCTTTGTCGCGCCCAACATCGGCGACGTCGCGGCCGGCGACAGCCCGGGCGGCTTCGTGATGGACTCGCGCTCCGGCCTGTACGACTCGGTGGTGGTGCTCGACTACAAGAGCCTGTACCCATCCATCATCCGGACCTTCCTGATCGACCCGGTCGGCCTGGTGGCGGGCCTGGCCGAACCGGAGGAGGCGACCGTGCCGGGCTTTCGCGGCGCGCGCTTCTCGCGCAGCCGCCACTGCCTGCCCGACATCGTGCGCCAGGTGTGGGAAGGACGCGAGGCCGCCAAGCGCGAACGGAACGCGCCGCTGTCGCAGTCGCTGAAGATCATCATGAACGCCTTCTACGGCGTGCTCGGCACCCCGGCCTGCCGCTTCTTCGACCCGCGCCTGGCCTCGTCGATCACGCTGCGCGGGCACGAGATCATGCACCGCACCCGCGCGCTGATCGAGGAGCAGGGCTATGCCGTGATCTACGGCGACACCGATTCCACCTTCGTCTGGCTCGGCGCACCGCATTCGCATGCAGACGCCGAGCGGATCGGCCAGGCGCTGGTACAGCGCGTGAACGGCTGGTGGCGCGCCCACCTGGAGCAGGAGTACGGACTGGCCTCCAGCCTGGAACTCGAGTTCGATACCCACTACTGCCGCTTCCTGATGCCCACCGTGCGCGGCTCGGACGAAGGCAGCAAGAAGCGCTACGCCGGCCTGGTGCGGCATGCGGACGGCAGCCAGGAAGTGGTGTACAAGGGCCTGGAGACGGTGCGCAGCGACTGGTCGCCGCTGGCGCAGCAGTTCCAGCAGGAGCTCTACCTGCGCGTCTTTACCGGCCAGCCCTACGCGGCCTGGGTGGCCGACTTCGTGGCGCGCACCCTGCGCGGCGAACTCGATGCGCTACTGGTCTACCGCAAGCGCCTGCGCCGCCCGCTCGACGACTACGAGCGCAACGTGCCGCCGCACGTGCGCGCGGCGAAGATGGCGGACGCCTTCCATGCCGCGCAGGGCCGTCCGCCCCAGTACCGCAGGGGCGGCTGGATCCGCTACGTGATGACGACGAGCGGACCGCAGGCGCTGGAACTGCGCGACGCCGGCGCTGCGGCGCCGGTCGACTACGCGCATTACCTCGACAAGCAGCTGGAGCCGGTGGCCGATGCGATCCTGCCCTTCCTGGGCGACAGCTTCGCCCGGCTCACCAGTCCGCAGCGCGCCCTGTTCTGAAGGCGCCGCGCTGCGCCTCAGTCTTCTTCGTGGAAGGCTTCCTCGCGCTTCCTGCGCAGCGCCGGCAGCAGCACGACCACGAGCGCCAGCGCCGCCATCGCCAGCAGGGTGGCGCTGATGGGGCGCGTTACGAACACGGTCGGGTCGCTGTGCGAGAGCAGCAGGGCGCGCCGCAGGTGCTCTTCCATCATCGGCCCGATGATGTAGCCGAGCAGCATCGGCGCCGGTTCGGCGCCCAGCTTGGCGCAGATGTAGCCGAACAGGCCGAACAGGGCCATCAGGTAGACGTCGAACTGGTTGTTGTTCAGGCTGAACACCCCGATCGAACAGAACATCAGGATCGCCGGGTACAGCCGGTGGTAGGGCACCATGATCATCTTGACCCACAGGCCGATCATGGGCAGGTTCAGCACCACCAGGAACAGGTTGCCGAACCACATCGAGACGATCAGGCCCCAGAACAGGTCCGGCTTGTCGGTCATTACCGCCGGGCCGGGCTGGATGCCCTGGATGATCATGGCGCCGATCATCAGCGCCATCACCGGGTTCGAGGGAATGCCGAGCGTGAGCATGGGGATGAAGGAGGTCTGGGCGCCGGCATTGTTGGCCGCTTCCGGCGCCGCCACGCCCTCGATCGCGCCCTTGCCGAACTGGGCCGAGTTGGGCGACACCTTCTTCTCGATCGAATAGGCCGAGAACGATGCCAGCATGGCGCCGCCGCCCGGCAGGATGCCCAGCACCGAGCCGAGCGCCGTCCCGCGCAGGACCGGCGCCACGATGCGGCGCAGGTCCTGCCGGGTCGGCATCAGGCCGGTCACCTTCTTCATCAGGAGGCTGCGGTCCTCGTCGTGTTCCAGGTTGCGGATGATCTCGCCGATGCCGAACATGCCCATCGCGACGATCACGAAATTGATGCCGTCCGCCAGCTCCGGCAGGTCGAAGGTATAGCGCTGGGCGCCCGAGTTGACGTCGGTGCCGATCAGGCCCAGCAGCAGGCCGAGCAGCACCATGCCGATCGCGTTCAGCAGCGAGCCGCTGGCCAGCACCACCGCCGCGACCAGGCCGAGCACCATCAGCGAGAAGTATTCGGCCGAGCCGAACTTGAGCGCCAGCTCGGCCAGCGGCGGCGCGAACAGGGCCAGCAGCACGGTGGCGACGCAGCCGGCGAAGAAGGAGGCCAGGGCCGCGCTGGCCAGGGCCTTGCCGGCATGGCCCTGGCGCGCCATCTGGTAGCCGTCGAGGGCCGTGACCACCGAGGACGACTCGCCCGGCAGGTTGACCAGGATCGCGGTGGTGGAGCCGCCGTACTGGGCGCCATAGTAGATCCCGGCCAGCATGATCAGGGCCGAGGTGGGCGGCAGGCCGAAGGTGGCCGGCAGCAGCATCGCGATGGTGGCGATCGGGCCCAGGCCGGGCAGCACGCCGACCGCGGTGCCGACGAACACGCCGACCAGGCAGTAGAACAGGTTGGTGAGGGTGAAGGCCGTTTCCAGGCCGAGCGCGAGGTTGGCGAAGATGTCCATTTCAGCCTCCCGTCAGCCAGGGGCCGACCACCGGCATCGGCAAGCCGAGCAGCTTGACGAACAGCAGCACTGCGAACAGGGTCAGGCCGGCCGCCAGCAGGGCGGTGGGGCCGGGGCGGAAGCTGCGGCTCGCAACTGAACTGAGCATTACCAGCACGAAGGCGGCCACCGCCAGCCCGGCGCCGCGCATCAGCACGCCGAACAGCAGCACCGAGGCCAGGATGATGAGGATGTCCTTGAGGTGGAAGCGGCCGACCGCCTCGCCCTGGCCGAAGAACGAGCGCCCGATGGCGACCAGGCCGATGAAGGCCAGCAGGTAGCCGAGCGCGGTGGGGAAGTAGCCGGGACCCATGCGCCCGGCGCTGCCCATGCCGAGTTCGCGGCCGAAATAGACCCCGGCCAGCCCGAACGTCACAAAAATGAAGCCGATCCAGAAATTCTTCGGATGGCGGATGATGGAAGCCACTGCGAACCCCTTGTTGCACGCGTCAGGAGAAAGCGGCGGACCGTGCGGCCCGCCCCCCGTTGGATGCCGCTCAGTCGGCGTACTGGCCGGCCTTGGTGATGATCGGACCCCAGCGGTCGATTTCCGCCTTCAGGTGCGCGCGCAGGGCTTCCGGCCGGGCGCGGCTGTCGGCCACCGGTTCGGTGCCGAGGTCGGCGAAGCGCTGCTTAACGGTCGGGTCCTTCAGGGCCGCGCGCAGCGCGTTCGAGAGGGTATCGATCACCGGTTTCGGCGTGCCCTTCGGTGCGTACATGCCATGCCAGACCGCCACTTCGAAGCCCGGCAGGCCGGCCTCGCTCATGGTCGGCACGTTCGGCATCGCCGCCAGGCGCTGCCTGGTCGTCACCCCGTATACCTTGACCTTGCCGCTCTTGATCTGGCTGGTGGTATTCGTGGTCTGGTCGCACATCAGGTCGACCTGGCCGCCCAGCATGTCGTTCATGGCGGGGCCGGTGCCCTTGTATGGCACGGTGGTCAGGTCGACCCCGATCGCGGTCTGGAACAGCATGCCGCACAGGTGCGAGGCCGAGCCCAGGCCGGCGTTGGCATAGGTGACCTTTTCCTTGTTGGCCTTCACGTAGGCCAGCAGCTCCTTGAAATCCTTCGCGGGGAACTCCTTCCTGGCGATCAGGGTCATCGGCACGTCGGTGACCATGCCGATCGGCTCGAAGCTGTCGATCGCGTTGTAGCTCAGCTTGCGGTACAGGCCGGGTGCGGTCGAGTGGCCGATGTGGTGCAGGAACAGGGTGTAGCCGTCCGGCGCGGCCTTGGCTACGCGCGCCGCGCCGATGGTGCCGCCGGCGCCGCCCACGTTCTCGATGATGATCTGCTGCTTCAGGGTGTTGCCCATCGACTGGGCGACCAGGCGCGCCACGGTGTCGGTCGGTCCGCCGGCGGCGAAAGGCACGATCATCGTAATGGTCTTGCCGGGATAGTTCTGGGCATGGCTGCCGGATGCCGCGGCCACCAGGGCAATGGCTGCGACGGTGCGCAGGAACGCTGTTTTCATCGGTGTCTCCTCCAAGGCTCGCTTTGGCTCGGTGTATTCGATCGATCAGTCGGCAACGCAGGCACGCGCAAGACATCAGAAGCAGGCCACGACACCAGCCGGGAGGCATCCGGCCGGCGGGCATGGAGCGCGTGCATACGCAAGGTTTGTTGTACCAGTAAATTGATTGATATGCAACTACACGTCCATGCGTGCCGCATGCGTCCCGCATGGATGCCCCGCGCTGGCGAGGCCCGATTCTGTTGACAGAATCCTACGCGCCCGACACACTCGTCTTACTGTTGAGCAGTGCCAAGCCCGCGCCGGGCGTGCCGGCTTAACTTGGCAGTTTTGTTCCCGGAGGGAAAATGTTTGCCTTGACCAGACTGGCGCCGCTTGCGGCCTTCGCCGCGCTGTTGCTGGGATACCCGCATGGCGCCCGTGCGCAAGAAGCGGTCCCGACCACCGTCGACGCCTTCAGTCCGGAGGGGCAGGTGAAGGCGGTGCGCCAGGTGACGGCGCGCTTCAGCGCACCCGTGGCACCCTTCGGCGACCTGCGCGCCGAGGCGCCGTTCGCCGTCGACTGCCGCGCCGGGGACGAGCGGCTGGACGGCAGCGGGCGCTGGATCGACGCCAGTACCTGGAGCTACGATTTCGCGCGCGACCTGCCCGGCGCCACCGCCTGCCGCTTCACGCTGCGCGACGGGCTGCGCGACCTGGCCGACCGGCCGCTGGGCGGCCAGCGCAGCTTTTCCTTCAGTACCGGCGGTCCGGCGGTCCTGCGCATGCAGCCGCACGAGGGCAGCCAGATCGACGAGAACCAGGTCTTCCTGCTGGCGCTCGACGCGCCGGCCACGCCCGCCTCGATCGCGGCGCATGCCTGGTGCCGCGCCGATGGCATCAACGAGAAGATCGGCGTGCGCCAGCTGCAGGGCGAGGAGCGTGACCGCCTGCTGGCCCTGCGCCGCGACTTCCTCGACCGCCACCTGGCGGCCTATGGCAAGGCGCGCGGCAGGCAGGCCGCGGCGCGGGGCGAACCGCTGCCCGTGGCGGTCCTGCAGTGCAAGCGCAGCCTGCCGGCCGATGCCCGCGTGAGCCTGGTGTGGGGCGCGGGCGTGGCGGCACCGAACGGCATCGCCAGCGCGCAGGACCAGGAACTGGCCTACCGCACCCGGCCCGACTTCCGCCTCTGGCTCAGTTGCGAGCGCACCAATGCGCGCGCCGGCTGCGTGCCCTTCCTGCCCTTGCGGGTCGCCTTCAGCGCGCCGGTGCCGGTGGAAGAATTGCGCAAGCTGGTGCTGGAAGAAACCGGCGGCAAGCGCCACGCGCCCCAGCTGGACGAGGAGGCGAAGGGTGGCTTTGCGAGCGCCGTGCAGTTCCCCGGCCCGTTCGGCGAGCTGGCCACGCTGCGGCTGCGGGTACCGGCCTCGCTGCGCGACGACGCCGGGCGCGCGCTGGCCGTGCCGGCGCGCGCGCTTTCCGTGAAAGTGGATCGCCAGCCGCCGTTGGTAAAGTTCGCCGCGCCTTTCGGCATCCTCGAGGCGCGTGGCGACCGCCTGCTTCCGGTCACGGTACGCAACGTCGAAGCCCCGCTGGCGACCGCCGTGCGCAGTGGCGCCACCCTGCGCGTGGAGCGCGAGGCCGACGTGCTGGACTGGCTGGGCCGCATGAACCCCTGGGGGCGCGACCCCTGGACCCAGGAAGAAGGCAAGCTGACCCGGCAACTGCTGGGGCCGAAGGCCCCGGGCCGGATCGAGCGCTTCGCGCTGCCGCGCGCCGGCGGGCGGCGCCCCTTCGAGGTGATCGGCATCCCGCTGAAGAAGCCGGGCTTCTATGTGGTGGAGGTGGCCAGTCCGCTGCTGGGCAAGGCGCTCAACGCTAAACGCGGAACCGCCTACGTGCGCACGGCTGCCCTGGTCACCAACATGGCGGCCCACCTCAAGCGCGGCGCGGAGTCCTCGCTGGTATGGGTCACCTCGCTCGACAAGGGCCGTCCTGTGGCCGGTGCCCGGGTGGCGCTGCGCGACTGCGCCGGGCGCCAGCTGTGGCAGGGCAGCACCGGCCCCGACGGCGTGGCCCATATCCGCGAAGCGCTGCCGCGCGCGAAGTGCGGCGACCAGCTGTTCGTCAGCGCGCGCAGCGGCGAGGATTTCACCTTCACCCTGTCGAGCTGGCAGAAGGGCATCGAGCCGTGGCGCTTCCAGCTGCCGCAGGGCAGCCTGGATGAGGACAGCCGCATCGTCGCCACCGTGTTCGACCGCAGCCTGCTGCGCGCTGGCGAAACCCTGCACATGAAGCACTTCCTGCGGCGCCGGGTCGGCACCGGCCTGGCGCTGGTGGCGGCGGGCGAGCCCACGCCGGTGCCCGGCTATGCCCCCCTGGGCGAGGAGACGCTCGAGCGCGGCGCGCTGCCGGCCAAGGCCTGGATCGCGCACCAGGGCAGTGGCGACAAGATCGCGCTGCCGCTGGCCTGGGACGCGGCCGGCCAGGCCCACGGCGAGTGGAAGATACCCGAGGCGGCGAAGCTGGGCGCCTACCAGGTCGTGATCGGGAACCAGGTGGCGGGCGAATTCCGGGTCGAACAGTTCCGGGTGCCAACCATGAAGGCGGTGCTCAAGGGACCGGCCCGGCCGGTGGTGGCCGCGGGCACGCTGGCCCTCGACGCCCAGGTGAATTACCTGAACGGCGGACCGGCCGGCAGGACGCCGGTCACGCTGCGCACGGTAATCGAGCAAACCCCGGGAAGTTTCGACGGCTTCGACGGCTTCAACTTCGGCGGTGGCGACGTCAAGGAAGGCATCGCGCAGCGCGGAGAAGAGGACGAGGACGGCTGGTACGAACAGGGCAACGAGCCTGACGAGGATGCCGACGACGCCGGGGCGCCCGCGCAGGAGGGCGCGCGCCAGGGCGAGGCGGCGCGCACCCAGCGCCTGGTCCTGGACCGCAACGGCGGTGCGCGCATCGAGGTCGGACAGCTCCCTGGGGTCGACCGCCCGCGCAGCCTGCTTGCCGAACTGAGCTGGCAGGACGCGAACGGCGAGATCCTCACTGCCTCCACCCGCGTGCCCCTGTGGCCGGCGGCGCTTGCGGTCGGCATCAAGCCGGAAGACTGGATGAACCGCGAGCGCCTGAAGTTCCAGGTGGCCGTGCTGGGCCTGGATGGCAAGCCGGCGCCGGGCGTGGAGGCCAGCGTCGACTTCTTCCAGCGCGCCACCTGGTCGCATCGGCGCCGCCTGGTGGGCGGCTTCTATGCCTACGAGTCGAGCAGCGAAATCCGGCGTATCGCGGGCGGCTGCCGCGGCCGCACCAATGCCCAGGGCCTGCTGTCGTGCGACGTGCCGGCGCCGGGCGAAGGCGAGATCATCCTGCGCGCCCGTGCCGAGGATGCGCAGGGGCGCGCCGCGGTCAGCCAGCAGGAAGTGTATGTGGCAGGCAAGCGTGAATCGTGGTTCGATGTCGCCGACAGCGACCGCATCGACCTGCTGCCGGCCAAGCCGCGCTTCGAACCGGGCGAAGAGGCCCGCTTCCAGGTGCGTGCGCCCTTCCGCGATGCCACCGTGCTGGTGACCGTGGAGCGCGAAGGCATCCTCGACACCTATGTGCGCCAGCTGTCCGCGCTTGAGCCGACGATCGCGATTCCGATGAAGGCGCACTATGCGCCCAACGTCTACGTGTCGGCGCTGGTGGTGCGCGGCCGGGTGGCGGAAAGCAGGCCGACCGCGCTGGTCGACCTTGGCAAGCCGGCCTATAAACTCGGCATCGCGCCGGTGAAGGTGGGCTGGGCGGCACATGAACTGCGGGTGCAGGTGCTGCCCGCGCGCCAGGTGTACAAGGTGCGCGAGCGCGCCAGCGTACGGGTGAAAGTCACGCGCGCCGACGGCAAGGCCTTGCCGGCTGGCGCCGAGGTGGCGCTGGCGGCGGTCGATACCGGCCTGCTCGAACTGAAACCGAACGACAGCTGGCAGCTGCTCGAGGCGATGATGCGTCCGCGCAGCCAGCAGGTCGAGACCGCGACCGCGCAGATGCAGGTGATCGGCAAGCGCCACTTCGGCCGCAAGTCGGTCGCCCACGGCGGCGGCGGCGGGCGCACCGCCAGCCGCGAGCTGTTCGACACCCTGCTGCTCTGGAAGGGCAAGCTGGTGCTGGACGCGAACGGCGAAGCCGAGGTGCAGGTGCCGCTGAACGACTCGCTGACCGGCTTCCGGATCGTGGCCATCGCCAGCGCCGGCAGCGGACTGTTCGGGACCGGCGCGGCCGAGATCCGCAGCACCCAGGACCTGATGCTGCTCTCCGGCCTGCCGCCGCTGGTGCGCGAGGGCGACCGCCTGCGCGCCGGCTTCACGGTGCGCAATGCGGCCCAGGCTGCGCTCGACATACGGCTGGCGGCCAGCATGGCGGCGGATGGCGGCGCGGCCCAGGTACTTCCGGTCCAGACCCTGCGGCTGGAAGCGGGAGCGGCGCGCGAACTCTTCTGGGACGTGACGGTGCCTCAGGGCGTCAGCCTGCGCTGGCAGGTCGACGCCAGCGCAGGCGCGGCGCGCGACAGCCTGCGCGTGAGCCAGGCGGTCGCGCCCGCGGTGCCGGTCCGCACCCTGCAGGCCACCCTGGTCCAGGTCGACGGACCGAAGACGGTGCCGGTCCAGCGCCCGGCCGATGCGCTGCCTGGCAAGGGCGGCGTGCGTACCAGCCTCAGCCCGCAGCTGGCCGGCGGCCTGGACGGGGTGCGCGACTACATGGCCCGCTATCCCTACACCTGTTTCGAGCAGCGCACTTCGCAGGCGGTGGCGCTGGGTGACCCGAAGCGCTGGAGCGCCGTGGCGGCGACGCTCCCGGCCCACCTCGACGGCGACGGCCTGCTGAAATACTTCGCCCCCATGCGCGAGGGCGACGACGCGCTGACCGCCTACGTGCTGTCGGTCAGCGCCGAGGCGGGCTACCCGATCGCGCCCGAGCAGCGCGAGCGCATGGAGGCCGCGCTGCTGGCCTTCGTCGAAGGCCGCATCGTGCGTGGCAGCGGGCTGCGGACCGGCGAGCTGGCGGTGCGCAAGCTGGCCGCGCTGGAAGCGCTGTCGCGGCGCCAGCCGGTGCGCGCGGCCTGGCTCCAGTCATTCCGCATCGAACCGAACCTGTGGCCGACTTCGGCCGTGCTCGACTGGTACCTGGTGCTGCAGCGCTCGCCGGAGCTGCCGGAGCGCACGTCCCTGCTGGCCCAGGCCCAGCAGATCCTGCGCGCCCGCCTGAACCTGCAGGGCACCAGCATGGGCTTTTCGACCGAGCGCAGCGACAACTGGTGGTGGCTGATGGCCTCGCCCGACGTGAACGCGAACCGCCTGCTGCTCGCCATGCTCGACAATCCCGGCTGGCGGGCCGACATCGGACGCATGGCGCGCGGCGCGCTGGGACGCCAGCAGCGCGGCCACTGGGGCACGACCCTTGCCAATGCCTGGGGCGTGCTGGCAATGCGCAAGTTCTCGGACAAGTACGAGGCGGTGCCGGTCACCGGCACCAGCAGCGTGACGCTGGCCGGCAATACCTGGCGCGGCGGTGTGCCGTCCAGCGTGCTGCAGGCATGGCCCGCGGGTCCCGCCCGGCTCGAGATCCGGCACGAGGGCGCCGGCAAGCCCTGGGCCACGGTGCAAAGCCTGGCCGCCATCCCGCTCAAGGGACCGCTCGCGAGCGGCTACCGGATCGCGCGCACGGTCACGCCGGTGGAACAGGCGCGACCGAACGCCTGGAGCCGTGGCGACATCTACCGCGTGCGCCTGGTGCTGGAGGCGCAGGCCGACATGAACTGGGTGGTGGTGGACGACCCTGTCCCGGCCGGCGCCAGTATCCTTGGCAGCGGCCTGGGTGGCGATTCGCGCATCGCCACCGGCGGCGAAGCCCGTCGCGGCTGGGTCCAGCCGGATTTCGAGGAACGCACCAGCGCGGCCTTCCGCGCCTATTATTCCTTCGTCCCGAAAGGCAGCTGGAGCATCGACTACACGGTGCGCCTGAACAGCGAAGGGCGCTTCAGCCTGCCGCCGACCCGGGTTGAGGCGATGTACAGCCCCGAGATGTTCGGCGAAGCACCGAACCCGCCGGTGCTGGTGGGACGCTGATGCGGCGCGCGGCGCTATCGGCGCTAAAGGGGCCATGGGCGCCGTGGGCACTGTGCGCGCTGCTGGCGGCACCGGCGCAGGCCGCAGTCCCCACCCCGGCCCAGGTGCGCGCCGCCTGGCAGCCGTCCGAGGCACGCCTGCTCGACCGCCATGGGGTGGTACTGGATAGCTTGCGGGTCGACCTGCAGGGCCGCCGCGCGGACTGGGTGGCGCTGGCCGACATCTCGCCGGCGCTGGGCGCGGCGGTGCTGCAGGCCGAGGACGCACGTTTCATGGAGCACGGCGGCGTCGACCTGCGGGCGGCCGCACAGGCGGCCTGGGACAACCTGCTGCGCCAGCGCCCGCGCGGCGCCTCGACCATCACGATGCAGCTGGCGGGCCTGCTCGACCCCGCGCTGCGCGCCACGCGCGAGGGGCGCAGCTGGACCCAGAAGGTGGACCAGGCACTGGCGGCGCGCGCCCTCGAAGCCGGCTGGAGCAAGGCGCAGATCCTCGAAGCCTACCTGAACCTGGCCAGCTATCGCGGCGAGCTGCAGGGCATCGGCGCCGCGGCGCGGGCGCTGTTCGGCAAGGCCCCGTCGGGCCTGGATGGGGCGGAAAGCGCGATCCTGGCGGCCCTGCTGCGCGCGCCCGGGGCGGCGCCCACGGCGGTGGCGCGCCGCGCCTGCCAGCTGGCGGCGGAGCTGGCATGGCCCGGGACGTGCGCCGCCATCACATGGCGCGCCAGGGTGGCGCTGGCGCGGCCGGCGCCCGTCGCCAGCCCAGCGACCCCGGCTGCCTTGCGCCGGCTGCTGGGCGGGGCGGGCAGCAGCGTGCGCACCACGATCGACGCCGAAGTGCAGCGCGTGGCGCGGGACGCCTTGCGGCGCCACGTGCGCGAGCTGGCCGGCCGCAACGTCGGCGACGGCGCGGCCGTCGTGATCGACAATGCCAGCGGCGAACTGCTGGCCTATGTCGCGAACACCGGCGCCAGCGAAGTCGATGGCGTGGCGGCGCCGCGCCAGGCCGGTTCCACCCTGAAGCCCTTCCTGTACGCGCTGGCGCTCGAGCGGCGCGTGCTGAGCGCGGCCTCTCTGCTGGACGACAGCCCGGTCGGCATCGCCCAGGACGACGGCGCCTACGTTCCGCAGAACTACGACCGGTCCTTCCGCGGCTACGCCAGCGTGCGGACCAGCCTGGCCAGTTCGCTCAATGTGCCGGCCGTGCGCAGCCTGCTGCTGGTGGGCGTCGAGCGCTTCCATGCGCGCCTGCGCGCCCTGGGCCTGAGCACCCTGGTCGAGGATGCCGACTTCTACGGCCCGGCGCTGGCGCTCGGCGCGGGCGAAGTGACGCTGCTGGAGCTGGCCAATGCCTACCGTACGCTGGCCAACGGCGGGCGCCACGGCGTGCCGACGCTGCGCCTTGGCGCGGGCGCGAAGGCGCCTTCCGTGGCGCAGGTGCTGGACCCGGCGGCGAGCTTCGTGGTGGGCGACATCCTGGCCGACCGCGCCGCGCGCAGCCCGACCTTCGGCCTGCGCAGCGACCTGGCCACCGCCTACTGGAGTGCGGTCAAGACGGGCACCAGCAAGGACATGCGCGACAACTGGTGCCTCGGCTACAGCGAGCGCTACACGGTCGGGGTCTGGGTCGGCAACTTCGATGGCCAGCCGATGTGGGACGTGTCCGGGGTGTCGGGCGCGGCGCCGGTCTGGCGCGAGGTGATGGACCATCTCCACCGCGGGCACCCGGGCCGCGAGCCGGCGCCGCCGCCCGGGCTGGTGCGCACCCGGGTCGCGTATGCACCAGCCTACGAGCCGGCGCGCGATGAATGGTTCCTGCGCGGGACCGAAACCGCCCTGGTCGAAGCGGTGCCGGCGGCGCGCCGTGCGCCGCAGATCGTGTATCCGGCCGACGGCAGCATCCTGGCACTGGATCCCGACATCCCCGACCGGATCGAGCGCGTACTGTTCCGGGCCCAGGGGGCGGGCGGACAGCGCTGGCGCCTGGACGGCACCGAACTCGGCCCGGCGAGCGAACCGGTGGCCTGGCAGCCGCGCGTGGGAAACCACCGGCTGGAACTGGTCGATGGCGAAGGCGCAGTGGTGTCCAGCAGCCGCTTCGAGGTGCGCGGGATTGCGGGCCCGGCGCACTAGCGGCGTGGCGTGGCCTGCTGCCAACGGCCCCGCCGCTAGCGCTCCTGCACCGGGACGTCGTGCTCGCCCAGCAGGATCTTGTCCGGCGTGATGGGCGTGCCGCGCAGGCGCCGCCCGGTGGCATGGAAGATCGCATTGCTGATCGCCGCCGATACCCCCACGATCCCGATCTCGCCGACCCCCTTGGCCCCCAGCTGCTCGCTGACGATGCGGTCGTCTTCGTTGGCGAAGATGACCTGGATGTCGTGCACGTCGGCGTTCACCGCCACGTGGTACTCGGCGAAATTGTGGTTCATGAACCGGCCAAACCGGTGGTCGGTGAAGCTTTCCTCGTGCAGCGCCTGGCTGATGCCCCACACCACGCCGCCGATCACCTGGCTGGCGGCGGTCTTGGCGCTGATGATGCGTCCGGCCGCCACCGCATTGACCACACGCGTCACCCGTACGATGCCCAGCTTCTCGTTGACCCGCACTTCGCAGAATACCGCCGAATGCACCGCACGCGTGTACTTGCGCTGCTTGAGCAGCGAAGGCTTCATGAAGAACTTCTCTTCCACGCGGTCGACACCGGCGGCGGCCAGGACATCCCGTAGCGGGACCGCGGTCTCGGGCCGGTTCCGCAGCTGCACCTTGCCGTCGGCGAATTCCAGGTCCTGCGGGCGCGCCTTCGCCAGCTTCGAACCCGGCATCGACTTCGTCAACCGGACCAGGCGCTTCTTGAGCTTGTCGCAGGCGCCGTGGACGCCGCCGCCCACGGTCGTCACGTGCGAGGAGCCGCCTTCGACCGGCGCGAAGGGCAGGGTCGAGTCGCCCAGCTGGAAGGTCACCCGCTCCAGCGGCAGGCCCAGGCTTTCGGCGGCGATCATCGACATCACGGTATAGGTGCCGGTGCCGATGTCGGAGGCCGCACTGCTCACCACCAGGCGCCCGTCCGCATGGAACACGGCGCTCACGCGCGCCAGCATCACCAGCGAATCCCACATGCCGGTGGCCATGCCCCAGCCGACCAGTTCTTCGCCGTCGCGCATCGAGCGTGGCTCCAGCGGCCGGTCTTTCCAGCCGAAGCGCGCCGCGCCCTTGTCGTAGCACTGGCTCAGCTCCTTGGCCGAATAGGGCTTGTCTTCCAGCGGGTTGCGGTCGGCGTAGTTGATGCGCCGGAATTCGAGCGGATCGATGCGCAGGCGGTAGGCCAGTTCGTCCATCGCCACTTCGAGCGCATGCATGCCGTGCGCGGCCCCGGGCGCGCGCATGTCGATCGGCGAGTGGCGGTCGTGCGCCACCAGCTTGTAGCCGAGCTTGATGTTCTTGCAGGCGTACAGCTGCCCCGACCAGTTGACCACCACCTCGACGTAGTCTTCCAGGCGCGAAGTCTCCTGGATCGCCTCGTGCAAGATCGCGCTCAGCTTGCCATCCGCGGTGGCGGCCAGCTTCACCTTCTGCCAGGTCTCGGGCCGGTGGCCGAAGCTGAACATCTGCTGGCGCGTAAGCACCACCCGCACCGGGCACGCCAGCCTGAGCGCCGCCATCACGGCCAGGGTCAGCTGGTACTGGGGGCGCAGGCCGGAACCGAAGGCGCCGCCCACATAGGGGTTGCGCACCGTGACCTTTTCCTTCGGCAGGCCGAACACGCGCGAGACGTACCAGCGGTTGTTCTGCGAGCTCTGCGTCTTTTCATAGATGGTCAGGTGGCCGTCCTCGCCATACAGCACCGTGGTGGCGTGCATCTCCATCGGGTTGTGGTGCTCGACGCCGTGGTAGAACTGCGATTCGATCTTCACCGGTGCCTCGTTCCAGGCCTTGTCGGCGTCGCCGGTGGAGCTGGGCGGGGTGAAGCCGGCCTTCAGTGGGCGCGGCTTGTAGGCTTGATCGAGGCTGGCGAGGAGATTGGTTTCATGCGCTTCCTGCTCGTAGCGCACGTCGACCAGCCGGGCCGCGTGGCGTGCCGCTTCGAAGCTGTCGGCCAGCACCAGCGCCACCGGTTGGCCGCTGTAGAAGATGCGGTCCGAGAACAGGGGGCGGAAGGGTGAGCCGCCCGGCGCCGTCATGTCCTTGTAGGCCAGGTCCCAGGAGCGGATTTTCGGTCGGTTCAGGTGGGTGAGCACCTCTACCACGCCCGGCACGGCCAGCGCGGCGCCGGTCTCGATGGCCGTGATGCGCCCGCGCGCGATGGTGCCGCTCACCACCACGCCGTAGCGCAGGCCCGGCGCCTCGTGCTCGGCGGCGTACCGGGCTTCGCCGGTCACCTTGGCGCGGCCGTCCACGCGCGACACCGGCATGCCGCTGCGCACCCGGCCGGTGCCTTCGGGCGCGGTCGGGGTGCGCAGTTCCGGAATCAGGTCGGTCATCGTGCTTCTCCCTTCGCATGGTCGGTCCCGCGCGCGGCGGTGCCGAGCGCCTGTTCGATGGCGTTGCGCGCCAGCGTCAGCTTGAAATCGTTCTGGCCGAAGCCGCGCGCGCCGCGCAGCACGATGTCGGCGGCCACGCCGAAGGCGTCGTGGCCGGGCGCCTTGCCCTCCAGCGCGGCCTCGGCTTCCTCGACCCGCCAGGGCTTGTGCGCCACCCCGCCCAGCGCGATGCGGGCGGCGCGGATGCGGCCGTCTTCGATGTCGAGGGCGGCCGCCACCGACACCAGTGCAAAAGCATAGGACAGGCGCTCGCGCACTTTCAGGTAAGTCGAATGGCGGGCGAAGCGGGCGGCGTCCGGCAGCGTGATGTGGGTGACCAGTTCGCCCGGCTCCAGCGTCGTGTCGCGCTCGGGCTGGTCGCCGGGCAGGCGGTGGAAGTCGGCGAAGGGAATGCTGCGCTCCTGCTGCCCGTCGCCTTGCGCGCGCACGTACACCACCGCGTCCAGCGCGCGCAGGGCCACGCACATGTCGGACGGGTGGGTGGCGATGCAGTGCTCGCTGGTGCCGAGGATGGCGTGCAGGCGGTTCAGTCCTTCGCGCGCGGGACAGCCGCTGCCGGGCGCGCGCTTGTTGCACGGGGTGCCCAGGTCGTAGAAGTAGTAGCAGCGGGTGCGCTGCAGCAGGTTGCCGCCGTTGGTCGCCATGTTGCGCAGCTGGGGCGAGGCCCCGGCCAGGATCGCGGCGCTCAGCAGCGGATAGCGTTCGCGTACCAGCGGGTGGTAGGCCGTGTCGGCGTTGCGCGCCAGCGCGCCCAGGCGCAAGCCGCCGCCTTCCTCGGCCTCGATGCGGTCCAGGCCCAGGCGGTTGATGTCGACCAGTTCGCCCGGCTGCATCACGCCTTCCTTGACCAGGTCGAGCAGGTTGGTGCCGCCGGCGATCGGGCGCGCGCCAGCCGCCAGGCGCGCCAGCGCGGCGTCCACGTCGCTGGCCTGGCTGAAGATGAACGGGTTCATGCGAGCACCGGACCGGTCGTGAACGGCTTGCCGGGCTGGCTCGATGCTCCCGGCTGCACGTCGTCGATGCCCATCACCTGCGCCACGGCGCGGGTGATCTGGGGATAGGCGCCGCAGCGGCACAGGTTGCCGCTCATGAGTTCGCGCACGTCGTCGACCGTTTGCGCCTGGCCTTCGGCGATCAGCCCGGCCGCCGAGCACAGCTGGCCGGGCGTGCAGTAGCCGCACTGGAAGGCGTCGCAGTCGATGAAGGCCTGCTGCAGCGGATGCAACGCGTCGCCATCGGCCAGGCCCTCGACCGTGGTGACCTCCTGGCCGTCGTGCATCACCGCCAGGGTCAGGCAGGCGTTGATGCGCCGGCCGTCGAGCAGGACGGTGCAGGCGCCGCACTGGCCATGATCGCATCCTTTCTTGGTGCCGGTAAGGCCTGCGCGCTCGCGCAGGAGGTCGAGCAGCGTCACCCAGGATTCGACGGAAAACCGCCGTTCTTCTCCATTGATGCGCAGCCGGATCGGGGTTGCCTGGTGCAGGTCCATGGGCGTCCTTTCGTGAGCGAAGCCCCTACCTTACTCCTTCGGTCAAGACCCTTCGGTTAGTTCGCACACCCAGCACGGCGCTCCGGCCTCATTGCAGCTGCAGCACCGCGACCTGCGGGTCGACCATGCGCAGCATGCGCAGCACGGCATCGGTCGATACGGTGTCGATCTGCCCGGCCATGCGGCGTTCGAATGGGTGGTCGTCGAAGGCCACGTTGGCGCGGAACATGCGTGCCCCGAGGCGCACGGCGGCCGGGATCTCGATCGTGGGCGGCTGGTAGCCGATCGAGCGCAGCCAGGCCTGGGCCTCCTGGCGCGTCTCGACCCGTCCCGCCGGGGCCAGCCCGGCGGCCAGGGTTTCCAGCACCCACTGGTTGGAGTTCTGGTACCTGGTTGAGTATACGTAGGACAGCATGTTGTAGCGCGGCTCGTGCAGGCGCAGCGGGGTGCGGCTGGCCAGCAGCGCGGCCAGCCTGTCCTGGAGCTGCGGGCCGGGAATCAGGAGCTGGGCGTCGTGGCGCACCAGGTCGGTCAGGAAGAAGTTGCCCATCCCTTCGTTGTACAAGCCTGACACCGCCGAGCCGCAGTCGTTCAGCGCGTGGACCACGGTCCAGCGGCCGGCCGGATGCTCGCGTACCGCGATGCCCATGTGCGAATAGCGCAGGCCATACTTGCCGAGGTCCTGGCCGGCGCGCGCCACCAGTGCCACCCGGGCGCCGCTGGCCTCCAGCGCCTGCACGGTGCGCTGGGCCAGGTCCATCGACAGCACCACCTCGTGCGGGGCCAGCGGGCGCTCTTCGCAGGGCTGGCCGGCGCGGGCCGGCAGGCTGGCGGCAAGCAGGGCGGGGAGCAGCAGGGCCGCTGCCAGCAGGGTGCGCGGCCTCATGCCGCCCTCGCGTGGTGCAGCAGCGCCTTGCCCGCTTCGTTCGGCAGGAAGGCCAGGGCCTTGCCCGACATGACCAGCACGTAGCCGGTGGAGGCGCCCACGACTTCCAGCGTGGTGCCGGCCGCGAGCGAGAGCCCGCCCAGTGCGCGGCTGGACAGGCGCACCGTGGCGCGGCTGGCGTCGATCGTACTTTCCAGCACCAGTTCGATGCCTTCCGCGACGGCGCTGGCGCTGGCCACCACCACGCTGCCGCCGGCGGCCACGGCCAGTATCGAGCCGCCGACGACCACGCCGGAGAGGTTGGCGCTGGCATTCGAGGCGGCCGAGGCGGCCGAGTGGCCGGCGGCCTGGCCGGCTTGGCAGGTGACACCCAGCAGGGCAAGGAGGAGGGCAGGCAGGATGCGTTTCATGGTGAACTCCGTGTGATCGATGGAGTCATGATCCCGCGCAAGCCGGCCCCCGGCAAGCGGACGGCGCAGGGTAGCATCCGCTTGCCGCCCGGGTAGCGCAGAACGATACCGCGGACGGCCTGCGCACGGTCGCTCAGGGCCCGCGGAACACGATGGTCTTGTTCCCGTGCAGGAAGACCCGGCGCTCGATATGGAACTTGACCGCCGCCGCCAGCGCCATGCACTCGTTGTCGCGCCCCACCCGCACCAGCTGCTCGGGACGGAAATTATGGTCGACCCGGGTGACCATCTGTTCGATGATCGGCCCTTCGTCCAGGTCCGGCGTCACGTAGTGGGCGGTGGCGCCGATCAGCTTGACGCCGCGGTCGTAGGCCTGGTGGTAGGGCTTGGCACCCTTGAAGCCGGGCAGGAAGGAATGGTGGATGTTGATGCAGCGTCCCGCCAGGCGCCTTGCCAGCTCGTCCGACAGGATCTGCATGTAGCGCGCCAGGATTACCAGCCCGGCGCCGGTTTCCTCCACGACTTCCAGCAGGCGCGCCTCCTGCTGTGCCTTGTTGTCCGCGTTCACCGGCAGGAAGATGAAGCGGATGCCCTCGCGCTCGACCATCGGGCGCAGGTCCAGGTGGTTCGATACCACCGCCGTGACAGCCATGTTCAGTTCGCCGTTGCGGCGGCGGTAAAGCAGGTCGTCCAGGCAGTGGTCGTCCTTCGACACCATGATCACGGCGCGCACCGCTTCCAGCGGGTCGTGGATTTTCCAGTCCATGTCGAAACGGTGCGCCACGCCATCCCCGAACTGGGCGCGGATGGCGCCGATGGCGGGCGAGCCGACCTGCAGGCGGAACACGGCGCGCAGGTAGAAGCGCGCGGTGGAGTCGTCGTCGAACTGTTCCAGCGCGCAGATGTAGCATTCGCGCTCGGCGAGGAAGGTGGCGACGGCGGCCACGATGCCGATGCCGGCGCGGCAGCTGGCGTTGAGGATGTATTCGGACGGGGCCTGCGGCGCCCGCGCCTGGTCGTTGGGTGTCATGCGTTCGTCCTGTCGGGTGGTATCGAAAATGCCTGCGCTGCCGCGGCCACGCCCCGGAAGCGGCGGCGGGTAGCCGCGGGCCTTGGGACGGCGCCGGACAAGCCTCGTGGACGAAGCAGACTCCGCCATGCTGGCGGACGCCTAGCATGGCCGATGCGGGCGGGCGCGTCAAGGCGCGCCCGGGCGGATCAGTCGCGGAACAGGTAAGTGAAGCTGCGGCTGACCGGCAGCTTTTCCTCGCTGCCGCGCAACAGCACCTGCATGCGCTCGGCATCGACCCGCTCGACCGCGGCGATGGCATTCACATTGACCAGGGTGGCGCGGTGGATCTGCCAGAAGCGGTCGCGGTCCAGGCCGCCCAGCAAGTCCTTCAGGGGGATGCGCACCAGGGCTTCCGAACCGGGCAGCACCACCCGCGTGTACTTGGTGTCGGACTGGAAGAACAGCACCTCGTCGACGTCGATCAGGCGGATCTGCTTGCCGACGGTGGCCTTGATCCACTTCATTTTTTCGGCGCGCACGCCAGGCAGGGCGCTCTTCAGGTGGCGCAGCAGGTCGCCCAGGTCGGCCGGCGACTCCTTCAGCTTGGCGCGGATGCGCGCGACCGCGCGTTCCATGCGCTCGGCCTGGACCGGCTTGAGCAGGTAGTCGACCGCGCCCGCGTCGAAGGCGTCGACCGCGTACTGGTCGTAGGCGGTGACGAACACCACGTGCGCGCTGCTGCCGATGCGCTCGGCCACTTCGAGCCCGGACAGGCCCGGCATGCGGATGTCGAGGAACACCACCTCCGGCTCGTGCTCGAGGAAACCGTCCCAAGCATCGTTGCCGTTCTCGGCCTGCAGGACGACCTGGGCCTCGGGCCAGCAGCTGGCGAGCAGTCCGGTCAGGCGCTCGCGCATCAGGGGCTCGTCTTCGGCGATCAGAATGCGGGTCATGCGGTTTCCTTGTCGGCGTTGCGTGGAATGTGGAGTTCGGCCACCAGGCCAGGATCGGCTTCGTGCAGCGCGAGGCGCGCGCCCTCGCCATAGGCCAGCTGCAGGCGGCGGCGCACGTTGTCCAGGCCCGCGCCGCTGCCGGGCGTGGCGGCCATGCCGACGCCGCTGTCGTGGACGCGGATGCGCACGGCCCCGTCCAGCGCCGCGGCCGAGACGCGGATCTCGCCGCCGCGCAGCGACGGTTCGATGCCGTGCTTGATTGCGTTCTCCACCAGGGTCAGCACCAGCATGCTGGGCACGCCGATGTGGGCCACGTCCTCGGGCAGCGCAAGCTCGAAGCGCAGCCGCGCGCCCATGCGGGCCTGCATGACCCGCAGGTACGCGGCGACGGTCGCGAACTCGCTTTTCAGGGTCAGCTGCTCGCAGCGCAGGTCGCTGAAGCTGGCGCGCAGGAAGGCGATCAGGTCGGCGGTGAGCGCGGCGGCGCGTGGGGCGCCGTCGGCCGCCAGCTGCTGCACCGCGCCCAGGGTGTTGAACAGGAAATGCGGCTCGATCTGGGCGCGCAGCACGCGCAGCTGCGCTTCGCTCAGTTCGCGCGCCAGGCGGTCGCGCTCGGCGTCGCGCTGGAGCTGCTCCATCAGGGCCGCGTGCTGGCGCCGGCGGTAGCGGCTCAGGACCAGTAGCGGCGTCGTGGCCAGCAGGCCGACCACCGCGGCGGTCGGCATGACCTGCATGAGGCGCGGCAGCTGTTCGGACAAGGGCCTGCCGTCGCTCAGGAACACGCCGACGCCGGCGCCGACGCCGCCGCAGACCAGGCCGAGCAGGAACTTGCGGCGGTTCTGGAAGGCCTGGCTGGCGTTGAACCACACGCCGATGCCGCCGAACAGCAGGCCGAAGCCGAGCAGGTTGGCGGCGAAGATGGGCACATGCCAGTTGCCCTTGCCGGTGAGCAGGGCCAGGCCGACGCCCGCAAGCGTGAAGCAAAGGGCCAGCTTGGCCAGCGCGATCCACAGGCGCCGGCCCCTGTAGGCCAGCGAAAATTCGCGCAACTGCTGGCGCTCGACCGGCGACATGGCTGCGAGATTGTCCGCCATCCTGCGCCGGTAGCCGGGCGCGACCGAGGCCGCCAGTTCGGGCCGTTCCAGCACGGCCAGCTGTTCGCGTTCGAGGTCCTCATACCAGTCGGTGATTCTGCGCCACATCGTGCTCTCCTTGCTGTTCAATATAAGGCAATGTGGGCAGTCTAGGAAAGGATGCGGCGGCCGCCAAGCAAATGGCGACGAAGGACGAATCCGCGGCGGCGAATGACGAGGCGGGCCGTGGGCGGGTCGTTCATGCTAACATCCCGGGCTTGTCTTGCGCTCTCCCGACGACGTTCATGCAGTCTCCAGACCCTTGCCACGTGCGCGCGCTGCGCCCCGCCGACCTCGACGCCGTGCTGGCGGTGCAGGCCGCCTGTTATCCGCCGGCGATGCAGGAAGCGGCCGGCGTGCTGCGGGCGCGCATCGCCGCGGCCGGCGCGACCTGCGTCGTGGCCGAGGACGAACACGGACTGTGCGGCTACCTGTTCGCCTATCCAAGCAGGCTGGGCACCGTGACGCCGCTTGGCGCGGCCTTCGATCCCGCTCCCGATGCCGATACGCTCTATGTGCACGACCTGGCGGTGGCGCCGCGCGCGCACGGCCGCGGCCTGGCGCGCCGGCTGGTCGCGCAGCTTCTGGAGCAGCCGGCCGGCTGGCGCTGGTCGGCGCTGGTCTCGGTGCAGGACAGCGAAGCGTTCTGGCGCGCGCTCGGCTATGCCACGGACACGGTGCACGACGCGGCGGCGCGCGCCGCCCTCGCCAGCTACCCGGCAGGCGCACGCTACATGCGGCGCGCCCTTGCCGGCACTTACTGAACCCGGCGCACCTTCGCCGAATTATTGGTCCCCTCGACCCTGAGGAACAGGGTGCCGAACAGGTTGCGCTCGATACGCACCTTCGGGTCGCGCATGCGCGGCAGTACCGCTTCGCTACCGTCGATCACGCGCCATACCTGGCCGTTGGCCAGGCGGATCTGCGCACCCGGTCCCCAGCCCTGGAACTCGCCGGGGATGGTGCTGGCGATCGCGTCCGGTTCGCGTTCGCGACGCTTGGCGGCTTCCAGGCCGAAGCTGGCCTCGTGGCTGGCAGCCGGCGCGGGCGCCATGGCCGGAGCAGGGGCCGGGGCTGCGGCAGCAGTCCGTGCAGCCGCGCCGCCGGAGCGGGCCGCGACCTGGATCGCGTCGTAGCAGGCCAGTCGCGCGCCGCCGTCGGGCAGGGCGCGGCAGGCCAGGATCGCCTGGTCGTCCGCCAGCGCGGCGCCGCATACCAGCAGCAGGGAGAGGGGCAGGGCTTTCATCGTCATCCTTCGCCTTTGTCATCGAAACAATTGAACTAGCGAAAGATTATATCGGCAAGCCAGGCGCCTGGGGCGTCTTGAGCGGGCCCGCGCCATTCGCCGCATACTGGCGGATGAAGTCGGCGCAATCGGCCGCGGCCAGTGGCCTGGAATAATAGAAGCCCTGGATCTGGTCGCACTCGGCCCTGCGCAGCGCCGCCACCTGGTCGGCGTTCTCGACCCCTTCGGCGATCACCGCCAGCTTCAGGCGATGCGCCATCGCCACGATGGCCTGCACGATGGCGGACGATTCGGCGCTGTGCGCCATGTCCTGCACAAAGGACTTGTCGATCTTGAGCTTGTCCAGCGGCAGCCGGCGCAGGTAGCTGAAGCTGGAAAAGCCGGTGCCGAAGTCGTCGATGCTGAGCATGACGCCCAGCGCGCCGAGGCCGCGCATCACCACCACGCTGCGCTCCGGATCGGCCATCGAGACGCTTTCCGTCAGTTCCAGTTCCAGCAGGCCCGGCGCAAGGCCGGATTCGGCCAGCAGTCCGCCCACCGTCTCGACCACTTCGCTTTGCAGGAACTGGCGCGCGGACAGGTTGACCGCGACCGGCGCCAGTGGCAGGCCCGCGTCGCGCCACGCGGCCAGCTGCGCCACCGCGCTGCGCAGCACCCATTCGCCGATCGGGACGATCATCCCGCTCTCCTCGGCGATCGGAATGAATTCATCGGGCGCGATCACGCCGTATTCCGGATGGCGCCAGCGCACCAGGGCCTCGAAGCCGGCCAGGGTGTCCGAGCGCAGCTCGACCTTGGGCTGGTATTCGACGAACAGCTCCTCCTGGGCGATGGCACGCCGCAGGTGGCTTTCCAGGGTCAGGCGGCGGCCCTGCTCGGTGCGCAGGTCGGGCGCATAGCGCACCATGGCGCCGCGGCCCTGGGCCTTCGCGTGGCGCAGCGCGGTGACGGCGTTGTTGAGCAGGGCATCGGCATCCATGCCGTCGCGCGGCAGCAGGGCGCTGCCGATGCAGCAGGTCAGGGCGATCTCGCCGCCGGGGGTGGGCACGGCGCGGTTGGTCGCGGCCATCAGGCGTTCCAGCGCCCGTTCCGGTGCCGGATCCTCGCCGTTCGCGTGCAGCAGCACCAGGAATTCGTCGCTGCCGGCGCGCGCCAGCAGGTCGCCTTCGCGCAACAAGGCCTGCAGGCTGGTGGCGATGGCCATCAGGATCTCGTCGCCGGCACGGTGCCCGAGCAGCTCGTTGAAATGCTTGAAGCGGTCGATATTGATGCAGGCCACCAGCGCCGGTGTGCGTCTGGCGCGCCAGTTGGCGATGCTGCGGCCGATCGCGCGCAGCATGGCCTGGCGGTTCGGCAATCCGGTCAGCAGGTCGTGCGCCACCAGCCAGGCCAGCTCGCCGCCCGGCGTGCCCCTGGTGTCGCCATCCGGGACGCTCAGGTCCTGCAGGCGCTCGCTCAGCGACTGCGCCGCCATTGCCAACTGGCGGTGGTAGACCAGCCCCTCCACCATGCGCGCCAGGTCGCGCAGCGCGTCGAGCTGACCCAGATCGAGACGGCGCGGGCGGCGGTCGATGATGCACAGGGTGCCGATCTTCTTGCGTTCCACCGAGTACAGCGGCACCCCGGCATAGAAGCGCAGGTGCGGTTCGCCGGTGACCAGCGGGTTGTCGGCGAAGCGCGGGTCGCGCGCGGCGTCGGGCACCACCAGCCCCTCGTCGGCCAGGATCGCGTGGGCGCAGAACGAGATGTCGCGCGGGGTTTCGGGGGTCTCCAATCCGGTGCGCGACTTGAACCACTGGCGGTCGCGGTCGACCAGCGAGACCAGCGCGATCGGCACGCCGAACAGGCGGGTGGCGGTGCGGGTGACGCGGTCGTAGCTTTCCTCCGGCGCGCTGCCGAGCAGGCGGGTCGCGTGCAGGGCCGCCAGGCGCTGCGCTTCATCGACGGGGAGGCGGGGCCGTTCCATGCCGTTCCGCTCAGGCCAGCCCGGCCAGCAGGGCGGCGGTATCCTGCGCCCCCATGCGGCGCGCCGCCTCCAGTGCGGACACGCCGTCCGCATCGCGCGTGCCCGGGTCGGCCCCGCGCGCCAGCAGCAAGCGGGCGATCTCGACCCGGTTGAACATGGCGGCGAACATCAGCGCGTCCTTGCCGCCCGGGCCGGCGGTGTCCGGTTGCGCGCCGTGCTCGAGCAGCAGGGCGGCCAGCGCCAGGTCGCCCTTGAAGGCCACGCCTGCGAGCGGGGTCTGGCCGGCGTCGTTCATCAGTTCCGGATCGGCGCCGTGGGCGAGCAGCACGCGCGCGGTAGCGTGGTGGCCGTGGTAGCAGGCCAGCATCAGCAGGCTGTCGCCGCGCTCGTTGCGCAGGTTCGGCGGCAGGCCCTGGTCCAGCAGGCCGGCCAGGTCCGCCGTGTCGCCGCTGCGCGCGTGCCGGAACACGCGGCGCACGAACGCCAGCGTGTCCTCGTCCAGGCTGTGTGCGTCGGGTGGCTGGCGGTCGGGCTGCATGGCGTCTCCATGGCGTGGCGGTGACCCATTAAAGCACAGGGGGCGGCGGCGGGGACGCACGCTTTCCACGGGGCCGACCGGCATGTGCTTGCTGATTAGCAATACATGGCCAAGCGGGCGCGAGTATTCTGGCCGGGATGCTATCGTCGGTCCCGACACCTTACCCAAACGTCAACATGTTCAAGTTCATCACCGACTTCCTGGATAGCACGCACTACCTTGGTGTGTTCCTCTTAATGGCGCTGGAAAATATTTTTCCGCCAATACCGTCCGAATTGATCATGCCTTTCGCCGGCTTCGTCGTCGCACGCGGCGACCTCAACCTGGCCGGGGTCCTTGCGGCCGGCACGGCCGGGTCGATCGCGGGCGCCATGCCCTGGTACTACGCGGCCCGCGTATATGGCAAGGAGCGCCTGAAGCGCTTCGCCGACCGCCATGCGCGCTGGATGACGGTGGGCGCGTCCGATATCGACAAGGCGATCGCGGCCTTCGACCGGCACGGCCGCTCGGTGGTGCTGTTCGGACGCCTGATCCCGGCAATCCGGACCCTGATTTCGGTGCCGGCCGGTCTTGCCTGCATGTCGCTCGGGCAGTTCCTGCTGTATTCGACGATCGGCTCGCTGGCCTGGACCGGGGTGCTCACCGGCGCCGGATTCATCCTTGAAAGTAACTACGAACAGGTCGGCAAGTACGTCGATCCGGTCTCGAAGGCGATCTTCGGCATCCTGCTGGCCTGGTACATCTACCGGGTGATCACGCACCGCCCGGCCAAGTCCGACGCCGCCTAGGCCTGGGAGCGCGCGGGGGCCGCCGCCAGGTCGGCGCCCGCGGCCGGCGCCTGGCGCGCTTCCCGTCCGGGGGCATGCGCGCGCACCGACCACGTCACGCCCGCCACCAGCAGCGCCACCGCCGCCAGTTCCAGCGGGCGCGGACCGAAGCCACGGTGCAGGAAACCGTACAGCAGTGCGAACAGGGTCTCGAACAGGATCAGCTGGCCGGACAGCGTGACCGGCACCCGGCGGCTGGCCACGTTCCACAGGCCGTTGCCGATCACCGAGGCGCCCAAGGCCAGCAGGGCATTGCAGGTCCAGAACAGGGCCAGGTCGCGCGCCGGCCCGGCCGCGCCGTCGGCCAGCGGCCAGGCCCAAGCCAGTAATCCGAGCGGGAGTGCCACCACGCCGGTGGCCAGCCCGTACAGGGCCGACCACTGGGTACTGGAAAACTGCGGATTGCGCTTCAGGTAGCGCGCATTGTCGAGTGCATACCAGCTCCAGCACAGCAGGGCACCGGCGGCGCAGGCCAGTCCGAAGGCGATCTCGCCGGCGGACCGCGACGGGCCCGCGTGCAGGAAGCTGTCGACATTGATGCAGGCGATGCCGGCGCCCACCAGCAGCAACGGCAGCGCCAGGCGCCGCAGCGGCGCCGCGCCATGGTCCTTGCGCCCCAGCAGGGTGACCAGCACCGGCAGCATGCCGACGATCAGCGAGGTCGGGGCCACCCCGGCGTACTTCACGCCGGTGGCAAGCAGCATGTAATAGACCAGGTTGCCGGCCAGCGCATGACGCAGCAAGGCCAGGTAGTCGGGACCGGCGAGGCTGGCCAGCAGGGATTTCAGGCGCGGCAGCAGCAGGACGAAGGCCATCGCGCCATAGGCCAGGTAGCGCCCCACCGCCAATTCCAGCGCCGAAAATCCGGCCAGCAGTTCAGGCACCACGAATACCAGGCCCCATACCGCACCTGCCAGCAAGCCGCACAACACACCGATCCACATACCGCCACCCAGCCCAGCACGAGCAAAACGGTGATTGTACCGCGCCCACAAAAATGCCATCAGGACACGCCGGCGCAGAAATGTTTGCTATATTAGCAAGCATCACCGACCCAGGAGACAGGCTTGTTCCCTTTTATGCTCCGCCTTGCCGGTCCGGCCGCAACGCTGGCCGCGGCCCTGCTGTGCACGGCCCCGCGCGCGTGCGCGCAGACCGAGCTGCGCATGTGGACATTGCTGGGCGGTGGCGACGGCGCCCGCATGGCCGCCCTGGTCGAACGTTTCAATGCCAGCCAGCGTGAGGTGCGGGTGACCAGCACCACCCTGGCATGGGGAGAACCTTTCTATACCAAGCTGATCACGTCATCCGTGGTCGGCGCCGGTCCGGACCTGGCCATCGTCCACCTGTCGCGCCTGCCCAACCTGGCCGGCGGCGGCGTGCTGCGCCCGATCGCCGCTGCGGAACTGCGCACTGCCGGGCTGGCGCCGGGCGACTTCTATCCGCGCCAGTGGCAGAAGTCCCTGTACGCGGGGCGCAACTACGCGGTGCCGCTCGACCTGCATCCATTGGTCCTGTACTACAACAAGGCCCTGGCTGGGCGGGCCGGCCTGCTCGACGCGGACGGGGCGCTCAAGCCGCTCGTGGGCATCGACGCCCTCGGCGACGCCTTCCGCGCCGTGCGCCAGGCCACCGGCCGGCCCGGACTGACGATGGAGAGCAGCCAGAGTTCGTACGCCGTGTGGCGCCTGTGGGTCTCGATGCTGGCCCAGCGCAACGCCCCTCTGATCCGGGACGGGCGCTTCGCCTATGGCGCCGCCGGGGCCGATTCGCTGGCGCGGGTGGCGCGCTGGTTCCAGCTTGGCTATGCCCAGCCGGGACTGGACTACGCCGCTTCCACCGGCCAGTTCATGGGCGGCCAGGCCGGTTTCATGATCAACGGCGCATGGGAAGTGCCGGAACTGGTACGCGCGAGCCGGCGCGGCACGCTCGGCTTCGACTACGGCATCGTCCCGCTGCCGCGCATGTACGGCAACGACAGCGTGTGGGGCGATTCGCATGCCTTCGCGCTTCCCGCGAACGCGGGAAAGCCGCTGCCGCCACATAAGCTGCGGGCGGCGCTGCGCTTTGTCGCCTTCGTCAGCCGGAATGCCGACGCCTGGGCCGAGGGCGGGCACCTGCCGGCCTACCGGCCGGTCGCGGAATCCCCCGCCGTGCGCGCCTTGATGCCGAACCGGCTGTATGCCGGGGCGGCGCGCAGCGTGGTCTACGACCCGGACGGCTGGTATATGGGCGCCGCCGGGCCGCTCGAGGCGATGGCCTCGAAATACCTGCCGGCGGCCCTGTCCTCGCAGCTGACGCCGGCGCAGGCGCTGCGCCTGTTCGACACCGAGGCCGCGCGCATCCTCGCCCGGCGCGCGCCGCGCTACTAGGAGCCCCGCATGCTTGATTTCCAGACTGGTCCCGGTACGGCAAGGCGCGGCGAAGGCTTGTCGGCCGCGCTACTGCTGGCGCCGTTCGTGCTCGCCTTCGTGCTGTTCTTCCTGCTGCCGGCGCTCGCAACCTTCCACATGAGCCTGACGGAGAGCAGCCTGACCCGCACCGGCGCCCTCGTCGGCATCGACAATTACCTGGCGCTGGCCGAGGATCCATCGTTCTGGGCGGCGCTTGGCAACACCTTCTACTTCGCCCTGCTGACGGTGCTGCCGCTGGCGGCGCTCGGATTGCTGATGGCCCTGCTGGTGCACCGCTTCACGCGCGCCGCGGGCTGGCTGCAGGGCGCCTTCTTCCTGCCCTACCTGCTGCCGATCTCGGTGATGACCCTGATCGCCGGATGGATGCTGCAGCCTTCCTCCGGCGTCGTCAACCACCTGCTGGGCATCCAGCGCGCGTGGCTGGCGGACCTGACCTGGGCCATGCCTTCGGTGGCGATCGCCACCATCTGGTGGACGGTGGGTTTCAACATGCTGATCTTCCTGGCCGGGCTGCGCAACATTCCGCGTGAACTGTACGAGGCGGCGGCGCTGGACGGGGCGCGCGGCTTCGCCCTGTTCCGCCACATTACCTGGCCAGCCCTGCGTCCGGTCGCCGGCATGGCCCTGGTGTTGCAGCTGATCGCCTCGATGAAGATCTTCGGCCAGACCTACCTCCTGACCGCGGGCGGACCCTTCAACACCACGCGCGTGACCCTGCATTACATGGTCGAGACGGCCTTTACCCAGAGCGATGCCGGCTATGCCGCCGCGATCGCGATGGCGTTCATGGCGATCGTGGCGGCGCTGTCGCTGGCCCAGGCCGGGCTGATGCGCTGGCTGGGCAGGAGGCAGGCATGACGCGCCGTGCGGGCAGCGCCTGGACCGCCATCGGCGCGCTGGCCGCTCTGCTGCTGGCGGCACTATGGGTCGCGCCCCTGGTGTGGGCGCTCGGCACGGCCCTGCGGCCCGAGCACGAGACCGTGTCCGCCGTGTTCCACTGGCTGCCGCGCGACTGGACCGTGGATGCCTTCGTGCAGGTGCTGGGCGCCGGCAGCGTGGGACGCTGGCTGTTCAACAGCGCGCTGGTGGCCCTCCTGGTGACGGTGTTGACCATGGCGCTGTCCCTGATGGCCGCGTACGCCTTTTCCCAGTTGCGTTTCCGTGGCCGGAGGCTGGCGTTCGGACTGGCCATGCTGGCTTTCCTGCTGCCCTTCGAGGCGCTGCTGGTACCCCTGTTCCGGATGATGAACGGGCTCGGCCTGGTCGACAGCTATGCCGGTATCGTGCTGCCCCAGGTGGTGGCGCCGGTGGCGATCTACGTCTTCAAGCGCTTCTTCGACGCGGTGCCGGCCGAGTTCCGCGAAGCGGCCGTGATGGACGGCGCGGGGCCGCTGCGCATCCTGTGGAGCGTCTACCTGCCGCTGTCAGGCAATATCGTGTGGGCGATGGCCATCGTCAGCTTCATCGGCGCCTGGAACAACTTCTTGTGGCCTTACATCATCGTCACCTCGACCGACATGATGACCATCCCGCTCGGCCTGACCCAGGTCCAGGACGCGTTTGGCGTGCGCTATGCGCGCATGATGGCGGCGGCGCTGGTGGGCGCGCTGCCGGTGGCGCTGGCCTATGTACTGTTCCAGCGCCGGGTGACGCGCGGCTTCCTCGCCGCCACCGGCCTGAAGGGATAAACGGAGAGTTCATGGCATCTGTACGCCTGCAAGGCATGACCAAGTGGTACGGGGACCAGCCGGTCCTCCAGGACATCGAGCTCGAGATCGCGGACGGCGAATTCGTGGTGCTGGTGGGACCGTCCGGCTGCGGCAAGTCGACCCTGCTGCGCATCCTCGCCGGGCTCGAGGACGCCGATGCCGGCCTCGTGGAAATCGGCGGCCAGCCGTGCAACGGGGTCGAGCCGGCACGGCGCGGTATCGCCATGGTGTTCCAGAACTATGCGCTGTATCCGCACATGACGGTGGCCGGCAACATGGGCTTCGCCCTGCGCCTGGCCGGGGTGCCGCGCGCCGAGATCGCGCAGCGGGTCAAGCGCGCCGCCGCGGCGCTGCAGATCGGCCACCTGCTCGCGCGCCGCCCGGCGGAGCTGTCCGGCGGCCAGCGCCAGCGGGTGGCGATCGGGCGCGCCATCGTGCGCCAGCCCGAGGTCTTCCTGTTCGACGAGCCGTTGTCGAACCTGGACACCGCCCTGCGCGGCCAGACCCGGGTCGAGCTGGCACGCCTGCACCGCGAACTGGGCGCCACCATGCTCTACGTGACCCACGACCAGGTCGAGGCCATGACCCTGGGCCAGAAGATCGTGGTGCTCAATGGCGGCCGTGTCGAGCAGGCCGGCACCCCGCTGGAACTCTACGAGCGGCCGGTGAACCGCTTCGTGGCCGGCTTTCTCGGTGCGCAGCGCATGAACTTCCTTCCCGGAATGCTGGCCGGGGAGGAGGGCGCGACCACCCATGTGCGCCTGCCCGGCGGCGCGGTGGTGCAGGTGGCGGCCGACGCGACCCGCGCCGCGCCGGGCGCCCCGGTGAGCCTGGGCATCCGGCCGGAACACCTGCGTCTCGCGGCGGATGCCAGGACCGTGGATGGCGGCGCCACGGTCGCCGCCACGGTATCCCTGGTCGAATACCTGGGCGAGGCCAGCATCGTCCATGTGCAGGTGGACGGGGTGCCGGAAATGCTGGCGCTGAAGTGCCGCGCCGGCGCCGGCTGGCCGGAACCCGGCGCGCGGGTGGCGCTCGACTTCGACCCGGCCCACGGCCACCTGTTCGACGCGGAAGGCCTGGCGCTGCCACGCGTGCTCCCGGACGGGGGAGCCGGCGCTCCCGGTGTACAGTAGCGGCGACGAGGGAGGCCCCATGCTCAATACCTACTGCAACCCGGTCTATCCGGAGATCATGGCCGATCCCTTCGTGCTGCGGCACGAGGGACGCTACTACGCCTATGGCACTGCGCCCGCGGGTCCGGGTGGCGGCCGTTTCCCGGTGCTGGTGTCGAACGACCTGGTCGACTGGCACCGCGCCGGATACGCCATGGCCGCCCCGGGCGCCGACGAATTCTGGGCGCCGGAAGTGGCCCATGCCGATGGCCGGTTCTGGCTGTACTACTCGCGCGGCGACAGCCAGGGCCACGGCCACCGGCTGCGGGTGGCCGTGGCCGACCATCCGGCCGGGCCTTTCAGCGACTGCGATACCCTGCTGGTGCCGGACCAGCCCTTCTCGATCGACGCCCACCCGTTCCGCGACCATGATGGCCAGTGGTACCTGTACTACTGCGTGGATTTCCTGGAGCTGGAGGACGAGCACCGGATCGGGACCGGCATCGTGGTCGACCGCATGCTGGCGATGGACCGGCTGGCCGGGCAGCCACGCACGGTGGCGCGCCCGCATGCCGACTGGCAGCTGTTCAAGAAAGGGCGCGCCATGTACGACGCGGTCTACGACTGGCACACGGTGGAAGGCGCTTCGGTGCTGGTGCATGGTGGCCGCTATTACTGCTTCTACAGCGGCGGCGCGTGGGAACAGGAGAACTACGGCGTGAGCTGGGTGGTGGCCGAACACCCGCTCGGACCGTTCACGCGGCCCGAAGGCAGCGAGCACGCGCTCCTGATGCGCACCCGGCCCGGCAACGTGATCGGGCCCGGCCATAATTCCTTCACCACCTCGCCCGACGGCAGCCAGGACTGGATCGTGTACCACGCCTGGGACCCGGCCATGACGGGCCGGCGCATGTGCATCGACCGCCTGACATGGGATGGCGGCCGCCCGTCGACGGCGGGGCCGAGCTTCACGCGCCAGCCGGCACCGGCCGGGCTGCTGTTCTAGGCCGGCCATGCGGGGCAATGCGATGTCCACCACGGTGCCGAGGCTCCTGCGCAGCGCGCTGCTGGCCTGTGCCGCCCTCGCGGGCGCGGCCTGCACGCTGAACGCGGCCAGGCCGCTGCCCGCCGGCGGCCGGCCTGCGGCGGACCGCGCCGTGATCGTGTACGGGGTACAGGTCGCGGGCCACTGGCCCCATGCGGGCTATGCCGTGCAGGTCGCCCACTACGACCCCGGGCGCCAGAACATCACGGGGGACTGCTGGCGCTTCACCCGCACCGAGGGACGCGTCGCTCCGGAGCCCGGCGCGGTCGCCTACTTCGCCTTCGACGTGCCGCCCGGCCATTATGTGTACAGTCCCTTCAACGGCGCCCCGCTGGCCGGCCCGGTGATCGCCTTCGCAGCCCCGGCCGGACGCAGCGTGTACATCGGCCACTTCACCTACGGGATGGACGGCCAGGTCTCGCTGGACCGTGCGCTGGGGCCGGCGCGGGATGGCATTCGCCGCGCGCTCCCCGGCCTGGACGAAGGGCTGGCACTGGCGCAGGCGAGTCCCGCGGCGCGGCCGCGCCCCTTCCTGTGCACACCCTGAAGTGCGCTACGCGGCCGGCGCCAGGCGTGCATATTGACGAAATCGCTTCTTTTCCTTTCTGTTACCTGTATCACTTCGCATTTATAATCGTGAATTAAGGAAAACGCCGGAAGGAAGCACCATGAACGACAGGAGTGGCAGCGCCCAGCGACTGGCGGACGACGCCGCCGCGATCCTGGAGGGCATGTCGGACGGCTTCTTTTCGGTCGACAGCGCGTGGAAGTTCGTTTATCTGAACGGGCGCGCCGAAGGCCTGCTCGGTGCCTCACGCGCCGCGCTCGTCGGCAAGACGCTGTGGGAAGCCTTTCCGGCGCTGGCCGGTACCGCGTTCGAGGAAGTCTACCGCAAGGCCATGCGCGAACATGGCGCTGCCGAGCTGACCGCCTACTATTCGGATCACCGCAGGTGGTACGAGGTGCGGATCGCTCCCGCCGCGGCCGGCCTGTCGTTCTATTTCCGGGATGTCAGCGCGCAGGTCGCGACGCAGCAGGCACTGCGCGAGAGCGAGCGCGATTTCCGCCTGATGGCGGACTCGGTCCCGCAGATCATCTGGATCGTCATGGCCTCCGGCGAGGCGGTCTACTTCAACCGCCAGTGGGAGGACTACACCGGGGTGCCCATCGTCTCGTCCACGCCGGCCGAGGTCGCCAACGATTTCGTCCATCCCGACGACCTGGGCCCGACGATGGCGGCGTGGGCGGAGGCATACGCACAGCAGCGTGGTTTCCACGTGCAGCACCGGATCCGGTCGCGCACCGGCAGCTACCGCTGGTTCCTGGTGCGCGCCGAGCCGGTCATGGACGCGGCTGGCGCCATCGTGCGCTGGTTCGGCACCTCGACCGACATCCACGAGGAAAAGATGGTCAAGCTGGCGCTCGAGGCGGCCGAGCGGCGCCATGCCTTCCAGCAGGCGCTCGCGGACCGCATCCGTCCGCTGCTCGACCCGGAGGAAGTCGCCGCCGCGGCCTGCGCCATGCTTGGCCAGTACCTAGGCGCCGGGCGCGTGGTGTACGGCGAAGCGGACGATGGCGGCATGCAGCTCGACATGAAACCCGACTGGACCGACGGCAGCCTGGCGTCGATGGGCGGCCGCCGCCTGCGGCTCGAGGACTTCGGCATGGCGGTGTCCGATATCCTGCGCGCCGGCCACAAGCTCGTGATCGACGACGTGCTGCGGGTCGATGCGGCCCAGCCGCACCTGCCGAACTACATGGAGGCCGGGATCCGGGCGGTGCTGGCGGTCCCGCTGGTCAAGGAAGGGCGGATGCGCGCCGTGCTCAGCGTGCATGACGGCGCGCCCCGGGCCTGGAGCGCCGAGCAGGTCGCGATGGCGGAAGACATGGTGGACCGCACCTGGTTCGCCGTCGAGAGCGCGCGGGCGCAGGCCGAACTGCGCGCCGAGCGCGACCAGAGCCGGCAGATCTTCGACAGCATGACGGAAGGATTTGCCCTGCTCGACAGCGACTGGACGGTCCTGCAGGTCAACGAGATCGGCGCCCAGCTGGCGCGCACGCCGCGCGCCGCGCTGCTCGGGCAGGAGCTGTGGACGGCCATTCCGCAGCTGCTGGGCAGCGAGGTCGAACGGCTCTACCGGCGGGTGCAGGCGCAAGCCCTGCCGGCGACCCTCGAATACGCGCAGGCGCTGCCGGCAGGCGGCACCGCCTGGCTCGAGCTGCGCGCCTACCCGCTGCCGGGCGGTCGCCTGGCGATCTTCTTCCGCGACATCGGCGAACGCAAGGCGGCCGAAGGCCAGCTGCGCGAGGCGGACCGCCGCAAGGACGATTTCCTGGCCATGCTGGCCCACGAGCTGCGCAATCCGCTGGCGCCGATTGGCGCGGCGGCGCATCTGCTGCGCGTCGGGCGGCTCGACCCGGACCGCGTGCGCCACACCAGCCAGATCATCGGGCGCCAGGTCGACCACATGACCCACCTGGTCAATGACCTGCTGGACGTATCGCGGGTCACACGCGGCCTGGTCGAGCTGGAAAGCGCGCCGCTCGACCTGCGCGATGTGCTGGCCGACGCCGCCGAGCAGGTGGCGCCGCTGGTCCAGGCCCGGCGCCACCTGCTGCGTGCCGAGATCGCGCCGGAAGGCGCCATGGTCGTGGGCGACAAGAAGCGCCTGGTGCAGGTGTTCGCCAATATCCTCAACAACGCGGCCAAGTACACGCCGGAGGGTGGCAGCATCACGCTGTCGCTGCTGGCGCAGGCGGACAGCGTGTGCGTCGACGTCGCCGACAACGGCATCGGCATGGCGCCGCAACTGGTGAGCCACGTGTTCGAACTGTTCGCGCAGGCCGAACGCAGCTCCGACCGCTCAGCGGGCGGCCTGGGACTGGGCCTGGCGCTGGTGCGCAGCCTGGTCGAGCTGCACGGCGGCACGGTTAGCTGCCATAGCGCCGGTCCAGGGCTCGGCAGCCGCTTCTCGGTCCGCCTGCCGCGGCTGGCCGCTGCCGCGGCCGATGCCGGCCCGGACGCAGCGGCACCGGCCATGGCCGCGGGAGGGCAGGGGCTGCGCGTGCTGGTGGTGGACGACAATACCGATGCCGCGGACATGCTGGGCATGGTGCTGGAAGGCCTGGGCCACCAGGTGGCGGTGGAATACGGCTCGCACGCGGCGCTGGCGCGCGTGCGGACTGCGTCGGCGCCGCCCCAGGTCTGCCTGCTCGACATCGGCCTGCCCGACATCGACGGCAACGAACTCGCGCGCCGCCTGCATTCGCGACCGGAAACGGCGGACGCGGTCCTGGTCGCGGTGACCGGCTATGGCCAGGAGAGCGACCGCCAGGCGCTTGACCCGGCCTTCGCGCACCACCTGGTCAAGCCGGCGGACATCGGGCGCCTGGCCGCGATCCTGGACGGGGTCGCCCGCGCCGCGCGCTCCTGACGCGGCCTCAGGCGCCGGACCCGGACGGCGCTGCCAGCAGGGCCTCGAGCTTGTCCAGGGCCATCGGCCGCGCCAGGTAGTAGCCTTGCGCCTGGTCGCAGCGCGCCGCGCGCAGGAAATCGAGCACGTCGCCGGTTTCGACCCCTTCCGCCACCACCGCCATGCCCAGCGCATGGGCCAGGTCGACGAAGGCTTTCACGAAGTCGAAGGTGGAACCGTTGCCGTCGTCCTGCAGCACGAACGAGCGGTCGAGTTTCAGCACGTCGATCGGGAAGCGGCGCAGGTAGGCCAGGCCCGAGTAGCCGGTGCCGAAGTCGTCCACCGCCAGCCGGATGCCGAGCAGTTTCAATTCGCGCAGCATCGAGGCGGTGCGCTCGATGTCCTCGATCAGGGCACTCTCGGTCAGCTCCAGTTCCAGGCAGCCGGGCGGCAGGCCGGTGCGCGCCAGCACCGCGCGCACCTCGTCGGCGAAGCCGGCCTGGGCCAGCTGGCGCGCCGACACGTTCACCGACACGACCATCGAGTGCCCGTGCTCGTCCATCAGGCGGCGGGTGCGGGCGCAGGCTTCTTCCATGACCCAGCGCCCGATCTCGACAATCAGTCCGGTCTCTTCGGCGATGCCGATGAACTGCTGCGGCGAGACCTGGCCGCGCTGCGGATGATTCCAGCGGATCAGCGCCTCCACGCCGAACAGGCGCATCCCGTCCAGGGCGTAGCGCGGCTGGTAGTGCAGCTCGAACTCGCCGCGCGCCAGCGCCGGGCGCAGCGAGACCTCGAGCGCCATCCGTTCCTGGGTCGCCACCGTCATCGCCGGCTCGAACAGGCGGTAGCGGTTGCGGCCGGCATCCTTGGCGCGGTACATCGCGGTGTCGGCGGTCTGGAACAGCAGCTCGCGGGTCTGGGCGTCCTGCGGGTACATGCTGATGCCGATCGAGGCGCCCACGATCACGTCGCTGCCGCCGACCTTGATCGGGGCGGTCAGGACGTCGAGCAGCTTGTCGGCGATGCGGGCGGCGGCCGGCTGGCCACTGGCACAATGGGCGGCCACCACGAATTCGTCGCCGCCCAGGCGCGCGATGATGTCGGTCGGGCGGATCACCCGGCGCAGGCGCGCCGCCACCTCGCACAGCAGCGCGTCGCCCATCTCGTGGCCGAAGGAGTCGTTGACTTCCTTGAAGCGGTCGAGGTCGAGGAACATGACGGCGACACTGTTGCCGGGCGGGCAGGCGTCCAGCATCTGCTGCACCCGCTCGCCGAGCAGGGCGCGGTTGGGCAGCCCGGTCAGGGTATCGTGGGTGGCCAGTTCGTGCAGCCGGCTCTCGGCCGCCTTGCGGCCCGTGATGTCGGTCATCAGCCCGGTCAGGGCCAGCGGTTGGCCGTCGGCGTCGCGCTTGATGCTGGCGTTGAGCAGCACATGGATGTGGTGGCCATGGCGGTGGCGCAAAACCGCCTCGGCGCCCTGCAGCACGGTAGCGACCTCGCCTGGTCCATGCGTGCCGATTTCCGGCGCCAGCGGCGACGACACGAACAGGTCGTCCAGGCGCAGCGCCAGCAGCATCGCACGCGGGTAGCCCGACAGCGCGCACAGGGCCGGGTTCACGTCCTGCAGCACGCCTTCGCGGTCGGCGAGCAGGTAACCGGCCGGCGTCATCTCGATCACTTCGCGCAAGCGCTGCTCGCTCGCGCGCAACTGCTGTTCGGCGCGCTCGCGTTCGCTGACGTCGCGGATCACGGCGAGGAAGAATTCCTCGCCCTCGTCGTCGAAGCGCGAGACCTGCACCTCGGCCGGGAAGGTCGTGCCGTCCTTGCAGCGCTTGAGCAGTCGCAGGAGCTGGGCCTGGCCGGCGCGCAGGCCGTCCAGCAGCGCCTGCGTCTCGGGATAGCCGAAGTTGATATCGGCCGCCTGCATGCCTGCGAACTCCTCGCGGCTGTAGCCGAAGCGGGCGCAGGCCTGGTCGTTGACCGACACGATGCGTAGCGCCTCGTCGACGATCATGATGCTGTCGCCCGCCTGGTTGAGCAGTTTGCGGAAGCGCTGCTCGCTCTTGCGCAGGGCCTGCTCCGCGGCGCGCTTGGCGGTGACCTCGTGGAAGTACACCGACAGCCCATCGTCGTTCGGGTAGATGCGGGTCTCGACCCACACCTGGCGCGGCTCCCACAGCGTCTCGAAGGTATCCGCTTCGCGCGTTTCCATCGCCCGCCGGTAGCGCGGCAGCGCGGTTGATTGCAGCAGGTCGGGCACGAGCTCCATCAGCGGGCGGCCGATCGCGGCGGCCGCGTCGATGCCGACGAAGTCGCCCGCCTTCTGGTTGGCATAGGTCAGGCGCCAGTCGCCATCGACCGCGAAGAAGGCGTCGCCGATGCTTGCCAGCATGCTGTTGAGCGCCATCTCGGAGCGCACCAGGGCCTGGCGCGCGCGCTGGCGCTCGGTGGCATCGCGCGCGCTCAGGAAGATGCGCTGATGCGCGGCCGACCAGCGCACCGCCGCCGCCATCAGGATCACCTGGCCATCGCGGCGCCGTACCTGCATCGGAAAATCGGGACGCTCCGGGTGGCCGTTCTGCAGGCTGGCCTGGACCTCGAGCGCCTCGGCGTGCTGTTCGCGCGGAAGCAGGGCGGTGTAATGCTGGCCGAGCAGCTCGCCCGGCGCATAGCCGAGCAGGACCTGCGCGGCGCCGTTCGCGCGCAAGATCACGCCGTCGGGACCGAGCACGAGCATCAGGTCGAGGGCGTTGTCGATCATCGCCGCGTTTTCTTCGGCGAGCGCTGCGGATCCGTTGTGCAAAGGATTGGAAATTTCCAAGGTATTCACTTAATTCGCGGCCCGTTGCCGCTGCTGGGGGAAGCCGCGCCGGACGGCGGCAACGCTGAGGTCGTCCAGTATAGCGTTTCCATGTGGAAACTGGCGATGTGGGCGAATTAACGACAGCTTTCCGCTCGCTGGCCTGTCGCGATAGCAACACTGTGTCTTGCGATACCCCTGTCTTGTTACATCGATGTATCAATGTTTGCGTTGAGATATTACAATTGCCGAATCCTCGACAACGCGATTCCAGCATGGCGCACCCGGCAGTTGCATTACCCCGACCCTTCGCCTCCGGCGCAGGCGCGATCGGCAAGCTCATTGACGAATTCGACTGGAGCGCCACCAGTCTGGGCCCCATCTCCGGCTGGCCGGGCGTGGTGCGCCACACGGTCGACCTGATCCTGCGTTCGCCGCTGCCCATGGTCACGATGTGGGGCGCGGACGGGATCATGATCTACAACGAAGGCTATGCCCGGATCGCGGCCGGGCGCCATCCGCAGCAGCTGGGGGCCCCCGTGCGTGCCAGCTGGCCGGACGAAGCGGCCTTCAACGACAATGTGATGCGGGTCTGCATGGGCGGCGCAAGCCTGTCCTACCGCGACGCCGAGCTGACGCTGGGCCGCCACGGCGCGCCTGAGCAGGTCTGGCTGAACCTGGATTATTCCCCCATCGTCGCCGAGGACGGCAGCGTGGCGGGGGTGCTGGCGCTGGTGGTGGAAACCACCGACAAGGTGCGCGCCGAGCGCTACCTGGCCGGCGAGCAGGACCGCCTGCGCGCGATGTTCGGCCAGGCGCCGGGCTTCATGGCCATGCTCACCGGTCCCCAGCACCGCTACGAACTGGTCAACGATGCCTACCTGGGACTGGTCGAACGCAGCGACGTCATCGGCCGCAGCGTGCGCGAGGTCCTGCCCGAGGTCGCGTCCCAGGGCTTCATCGCGCTGCTCGACGGGGTCTATGCCAGCGGCGAACCCTACAGCGGCGCGGCAAGCGAAGTCTGGCTCACCGCCGCCGACGGCGCGAGCCGCCTGCACTACCTCGACTTCGTGTTCCAGCCGGTGCGCGACCCGTCCGGTACCGTGTTCGGCATTTTCGTGCAGGGCAACGACGTCACCGAGCGGGTGCAGGCCGAGCGCGCGGTGCGCGCCAGCGAAGCGCGCTTCCGCAGCTTCGCCCAGGCCATGCCGAGCCAGGTCTGGGCCGCCGACGCGCGCGGCCAGCTGAACTGGTTCAACGAACGCATCCTGGCCTACACCGGCCTGGCGCACGAGGACCTGCTGGGCGATGGCTGGGGCCGCGTCGTCCATCCGGGCGACCTGCAGATGGTACGCAGCCGCTGGACCGAGGCGGTGGCGACCGGCACCGTGTACGAGGCCGAGGTGCGGCTGCGACGCGCCGATGGCAGCTACCGCTGGCACCTGAACCGGGCGCTGCCCCTGCACGGGGGCGCAGGCGCGGCGGGCGTGACCGACGGCTGGGTCGGCACGAATACCGATATCGAGGAACAGAAGAACACCGCCCAGCGCTACGCGGCGCTGAGCGCCGACCTGCAGGGCCAGGTGGCGCTGCGCACGGCCGAGCGCGACCGCATGTGGCGGCTGTCCAAGGACATCCTGCTGGTGTGCGGCTACGATGGCCGGGTGGAGGCGGTCAGCCCGGCCTTCGGTACCCTGCTGGGCTGGCAGGAGACCGACATCCTCGGCAAGAACTTCATGGAGCTGGTGCACCAGGAAGACCGTGGCGCCACCGTGGCGCAGATGGCGGCGCTGGCGCGCGGCGTCTACGTCTACAAGTTCGAGAACCGTTTCCGGCGCAAGGACGGCGGCTGGTGCCTGCTGTCCTGGAACGCGGCCGGCGACGAAGGCCAGGTGCACGCGATCGGGCGTGACATCACTGCCGACCGCGAGCAGCTCGAGACCATCCGCCGCACCGAACTGGCGCTGCAGCAATCGCAAAAGATGGAAACCATCGGCAAGCTGACCGGCGGCGTGGCGCACGATTTCAACAACCTGTTGCAGATCATCTCCGGCAACCTGCAGCTGCTGCAGGTGTCGGACCTGGCACGGCGCGGATCGGGCGACGCCGCGCGCTGGATCGACAGCGCGCGCTCGGCGGTGGACAAGGGCGCCAAGCTGGCCAGCTACCTGCTGGCCTTTGGCCGCCGCCAGCCGCTCGAGCCGAAGGTGGTGCGCATCGGCCGCCTGGTGTCAAGCATGGAAGACATGCTGCGTCGCTCGCTGGGAGAAGAGATCGCGATCGAAATGGTGATCTCGGGCGGGCTGTGGAACACCGCGGTGGACGTGACCCAGGTCGAGAACGCGCTGCTCAACCTCGCCATCAATGCGCGCGACGCGATGGCCGGCAGCGGGGATGGGCAGCGCCGCCTGACCATCGAAGCCACCAACGCCGTGCTCGATGACCTGTACTGCCGGTCCCACGGCGACGTGATGCCCGGCCAGTACGTGATGCTGGCGGTGAGCGACACCGGTTGCGGCATGCCCCCGGAAGTGGTGGCGCATGCGTTCGAGCCCTTCTTCTCGACCAAGCAGGAAGGCAAGGGCACCGGCCTGGGCCTGTCGATGGTCTACGGTTTCGTCAAGCAGAGCGGAGGCCACGTCAAGATCTACAGCGAGCCCGGACGCGGAACCACCGTCAAGGTCTACCTGCCGCGCTCCACTGCCGCCGAGGACCCGGTCGGGCCGGTCGAGACCGGGCAGGCGGAAACGGGCAGCGAGACCATCCTGGTGGCCGAGGACGACGAGGCGGTACGTGCCACCGTGGTCGAGATGCTACGCGGCCTCGGCTACCGCGTGCTGAAGGCGCCGGACGCCGCCAGCGCCTTGGCCGTGATCGATAGCGGGGTGCCGATCGACCTGCTGTTCACCGACGTGGTGATGCCCGGCACCCTGCGCAGCACCGACCTGGCGCGCATGGCGCGTGAACGCCTGCCAGGGCTGGCGGTGCTGTTCACCTCCGGGTACACCGAGAACGCGATCGTGCACGGTGGCCGGCTCGATCACGGGGTCGAGCTGCTGGGCAAGCCGTACACCCGCGAACGCCTCGCCGGGCGCATCCGCCAGGTGCTGGCCGGCCAGAAGCAGGGCGCGGCCATGCCCGTCCCCGCGCCTGCGCCGGGCGCGATGGCGGCCGCGAATGGCCCCCTGTCCATCGTCCTGGTCGAGGACGAGGACAGTATCCGCGCCAGCACCGCGGCCCTGCTGGCCCACCTCGGGCACCGGGTACAGGCCGCGGCCGACGCTGAAGCGGCACTGGCGCTGATTGGCGCCGACACCGACGTCCTGGTCACGGACGTGCAGCTGCCGGGGATGTCGGGCGACGCGCTCGCGGCCCAGGCCCACGCCAGGGCGCCCGGCATGCGCATCGTGTTCGCGACGGGAAACGGCGAAGTGGCGAACTGGCCCGATGCCGTGGTGCTGCGCAAGCCCTACGATCTCGACGCCCTGCTGCGGGTGCTGGGGCGCCCGGCGGCGCTGGCCTGAGCGGGCGCTGTTTCCCGCGTCCGGTCTTTCCTACATGGAGCGCCGGTCTGGGCCTATTCGTGCGCGGGCCGCGCGGCGCTATCATGGGCATCCAACCGCGAACAGGAGAGCATGATGTCGATGCAGAGCGAAGGCAAGGACGCCAAGGGCCGCAACTACCACCAGAGCACGCACGACGGCACCGGCAGCGCGGCCAGCGTGGGCACCGGCGGGACCGGCGACATCGGCGCCATGGGCAGCGAGAACGCCGGGGGCAGCCGCCAGTCGGCCAGCCGCAGCGACGACCTGCTGGCCGGCGATACCAGCCAGCAGGAAGCCGAACAGGCCTTCGGCGGCGCCAGCCAGGGCGGCGCCCTGCGCACCGGCATGGAAGGTATCGACAGCGGGGGCAAGGATGGCAAGGGCGGCAGCCGACAGGCGGAACAGCCCGGAACCCGGCAGGCGGCGGACACGCAGCGCCAGGGCGGCCTGCCGGCCAGCCAGACCGACGACGACCAGTACGACCAGGGCACTGCAGCAAAGGAGCGCTGATCCTGCCCCATCGTGGCCGCCGACGATGTCGGCGTTCTCGCCGACACGGCGCGTTTTTCCTACACGTAACATTGTCAGGATGATGACAAGTTTCTGTGTAGAATGTGGGCATGAAAGCTGAGCTCAACCATTCCCGCTCGTACCGTGGATTGACCCAGGACGAGCGGCGCACCGAACGCCGGGCCCGCCTGGTCGCGGCCGCCATTGCCGTGTATGGCGAGCGCGGCTATCACCAGGCCACCGTCAAGGCGGTCTGCGAAGCCGCCGGCCTGACCGAACGCTATTTCTACGAATCCTTCGTCAACAGCGAAGCCCTGCTGATCGATTCCTTCAACCTGGTCACTTACTCGGTACTGGGGGACGTGAAGCGGGCCGCGCGCGAAGCCGGCCGCGGACGCGTTGCGCGCCTGCGCGCCATGCTGCACGCCTACTTCTCCGCCCTGCAGCGCGAGCCCCAATCGGCGCGTGTGTTCCTGGTCGAGATCCGCGGCGTCAGCCGGGCCGTGGACCAGGCCTTCGACGCCGCCCTGCGCGCGATCGGGCACGAGGTGGCGCGCATTGTTGCCCCGTCCGGGCAGCCCGGGGACGAATTGCTGCAGGCCGGCGTGGTCGGCGGCGTCATGCACATTGCGCTGCGCTGGATCGATGCGGGCTACCGGCCCGGGATCGAGAGCGTGGTCGATTCCGCCCTGCAGCTCGGCATGCTGCTGTCGGCCCGGCCCGCGCGCGGCGCGCGGGCGCGCGCCGCCGGGACGCTTACTGCGCCTGCTCCATCTGCGTGATGGTGGCGCGCATCTCGGTGTCGAACGCGGCCGGATCGGTCGCGCCATCCACCTTCGCCATCATGGCCCGTCCCAGCCGATTGTCGGCTTCGCCACGGTAGAGCGTCGCGCCGTCGGGGCGCGCGGCCAGCATGGCGGTGAAGCGGGTCGCCACGGCGACCTTGCTGGCCAGCGTGCCCGGATCCTTGTGCTGGGCCCCCAGCATGATCGCCAGCGCCGCGTCCGAGCGCGAGATCACGCCCTTGTCGAGCGCCTGGACCCAGTAGTCCAGGCCGGCCGGATCGGCTTCGCGCTGGAACAGGTTGCGGTACAGGCCGGCAACGAATTCCCTGGTGCTGCCGGAGGTTTCGCGCGCTTCCGTGCTGTTGGCGAAGGCATCCAGCATGGCGCGCACGCCCGGATTGTCGCGGTACTGGCTGGCCAGCGCGGCCGGCTCGGTGGCCGCCGCCGCCGCCGCCAGCTGGCGGCCCCAGTGTTCCAGTCCGGCCGGGTCGGCCGGGCGGCCGAAGTAGGCCAGGTAGACGTGCTGCAGGACCGGCGTGTACGGCTGCCAGGCCACGTTGGCTGCTGGTGTGCCGGGTGCCGCTTCGGCGCCAGGCTGGGCACCGGGAGGGGTCTCGCGCTTGCCGCAGGCGGCAAACAGCAGCGGGATGGCGATGGCCAGGGCAAGCGTGGCGGTGCGCCGCGGCGCAGTTGCCGAACGTTCGGTGGAGGCGGAAGAAGCGGAATAAGCGGAAGAAGCGGCTGGCTGCATGGAAGTCCGGTGTGGTTGAGATGCCGGAAGTATACGGTTCTTTTTGCTTCTTGCACGCAGGAATGAAGGAAAAATGGCGGCGCAGCCTGCGAAGCCTGCGCCGCCATTCCTGGGCTGGGACTTAGAACTGGAAGGCCACGCCGGCGCTCAGGTTGGTCGCGTCGCTGGCAGGCTTCTGCACTTCGACCCGGGCCGAGACAGCCGGGTTGAAGGCATAGCTGAGGCCAACGCCGTACAGGGCCTTGGTGTCATGTTCCTTCGAGCGCCAGTTGTCGATGCTGGCCTTGGCTTCCAGGCGGTTCACGCCCAGGCGGCCGTACACGCTCACGCTTTCGCCCACCGGCAGACTGCCGATCACCGACAGCGACAGCTGGTCCACCTTGGCGTTGGCGCTCAGGGCGCCCGAGCGATAGTCCTCGTCGAACAGGCGACGGTAGCCGCCTTCCACCGCGAAGTTCTGGTGGAAGTTGTAACCGACGAAGGCGCCGGCGCTGGTGTCGCGCTCGCCGATACCGTCGACCTTGGTGCGGCCGACGTCGGCGCCTGCATAGAAGGTGTTGGGCTGGGCGGCGAAAGCGGCGGAGGAAGCGAGGACCAGGGCGGTGGCGGCTGCGATTTTCTTGAACATGTCATGCCTTTCTTGTTAGCGTGCGCTGGGGCTCATTCCCGAGCGCGAGGCGATTATTGCACTCAGGATAAACTTAACCTAGGCACAATTTGCAAATAATGTTTGCAAATGTAACAAAGTATGCATGGATCGTTTGCTGCTCGGGCAAACCTGGCAAAGATTCAGCGGTGGCACGACAATAAAAAAACCGCCCCGAAGGGCGGTCGTTCGGATAGCGGTCGCGCTATCCGTCGGGCGGGCGGGTATCCGCCCACGCGGTCCACACTCAAATGTGCAGCGCATGTCCGAGCGCGCGCAGGCAGGCTTCCTGCACCGCCTCGCCCAGCGTCGGATGCGCATGGATGGTGCCGGCCACGTCCTCCAGCAGGGCGCCCAGTTCGATCGACTGGGTGAAGCCTGCCGCCAGTTCCGAGACGGCGCCGCCCACGGCCTGCCAGCCGATGATGCGGTGGTCGCCCTTCCTGGCCACCACCCGCACGAAGCCATCCGTGCTTTCGATCGTCATGGCGCGGCCGTTGGCGCTGAACGGGAAGCTGGCGGTGATGATCTCGATGCCCGCCTTGTCGGCATCCAGCGGCGACATGCCGACCACCACGATTTCCGGATCGGTGAAGCAGACGGCCGGAATCGCCGCCGGGGCGAAGTGGCGCTTCTTGCCCGATACGATCTCGGCCACCATCTCGCCCTGCGCCATTGCGCGGTGCGCCAGCATCGGCTCGCCGGCCAGGTCGCCGATCGCCCACACGTTGCGCATCGAGGTGCGGCACTGGTCGTCCACCTTGACCGCGCGGCCGTCCATGTCGAGCATCAGGTTTTCCAGGCCCCAGCCGGTCGTGGCGGGCTTGCGGCCCACGGCCACCAGCACCCGGTCCGCTTCCAGCACCGCGTCGACCCCGGAAGCGTCGCGTACCCGCACCCGGCCTTCCTCGTCGAGTCCCTGCACCGAGCAGCCCAGGCGCAGTTCGACACCCAGGCGTCCCAGCGCCGCCGCGACCGGCTTGACCAGGTCGGCGTCGTAGGCGGGCAGGATACGGTCGGCCGCTTCCACCACGGTCACCTGGCTGCCCAGCTTGTGGTAGGCGGTGCCCAGTTCCAGGCCGATGTAGCCGGCGCCGACGACCACCAGGCGTTGCGGGACGCTGGCGGGGGAGAGCGCCTCGGTGGACGAGATCACCGGTCCGCCGAAGGGCATGAAGGGCAGTTCGACAGGGTGCGAGCCGGTGGCCAGCAGCATGTGCTCGCAGCGGATGCGCACGCTGGCCTGCCCCTCGCCGTCCTGGCGCACCTCGACCGTCTTGCCGTCGAGGATGGTAGCCCACCCATTCACGAGCCGGACGCCGTTCTTCTTGAGCAGGGCGCCAACCCCGCCGGTGAGCTTCTTGACGATGCCGTCCTTCCAGGCCACCGTGCGCTCCAGGTCGATGCGCGGTTCGCTGGTGGTGATCCCCAGCGGCGAGGTCTCGGCCGCGTAGCTGCGCGCCTTGCAGAATTCCTCCGCCGCGTGGATCAGGGCCTTGGACGGGATGCAGCCGATGTTCAGGCAGGTGCCGCCGGGCGAGGCGCCCTCGACCAGCACGGTCTGCACACCGAGCTGGCCGGCGCGGATCCCGGCCACGTAGCCGCCGGGACCGCCGCCGATGATCAGGAGGGTAGTATTGATGGTCTCCATGCGCCTTTACTCCACGAAGATGGTGGCCGGGGTTTCGAGGTAACCGCGGATGGTCTGGACGAACTTCGCCGCCACCTGGCCGTCGATGACGCGGTGGTCGAACGACGAGGACAGGTTCATCATCTTGCGCGCCACCATGGCGCCATCCTTGATGACCGGACGGTCGACGATGCGGTTGGGGCCGATGATCGCCACTTCCGGACGGTTCAGCACCGGGGTGGTGACGATGCCGCCCAGCGGGCCCAGGCTGGTGATGGTGATGGTGGAACCGGTCAGCTCCTCGCGCGTGGCGCGGCCGGCGCGCGCGGCATCGGCCAGGCGCGCCACTTCGGCGGCCGCCGCCCACGGGTCGAGCGTCTCGGCGTGGCGCACCACCGGCACCATCAGGCCGGCCTCGGTCTGGGCTGCGATGCCCAGCTGGACGCCGTCGTACTGGGTCAGCATGTTGTTGGCGTCATCGTAGCGCGCGTTCATCATCGGGTACTGGCGGATGGCCAGCACCACGGCGCGCATCAGGAGCGGCAGGAAGGTCAGCTTGCCGCGCTCGGCGCCATACCTGGCGTTGAGCTGGGTGCGCAGGGCTTCCAGTTCGGTGACGTCGACTTCTTCCACATAGGTGAAGTGCGGGATGTTGCGCTTGGCTTCCTGCATCTTCTCGGCGATCTTGCGGCGCAGGCCGATCACCGGCGCGGCGCGCTCGCCTTCGCGTTTCGCGTAGCGGTTGTCGCGTCCGCCGGCCTGGGCGCTGCCGCGGTGGCCCGCCACGTGGGCGTCCAGGTCGGCATGCGTGATGCGTCCGGCCGGGCCGGAACCATGCACGAACTGCAGTTCGATGCCCAGGTCCCAGGCACGCTGGCGCACGGCCGGCGCCGCCAGCGGCTTCTCGCCCTCGGCGCGCAGCGGCACCGGACCCTTCTGGTAGGCCTGCGTTTGCGGGCCCGCAGGCTTCGCCGGCGGTGGGGCCGCGGGCGCCGGGGACGGCGCGGCCCTGGAGGACGCGCCCTGGGCCGCTTCGGCCTGCGCCACCGCAGCCAGCTGCGGATCGCCCACTTCCTCGGCCGGGGCGGTGGCGGCGGCCGACTTCACCGGCTCCTGCTTCGCCTTCTCGGCCGCGCTCTTGCCAGTGAAGTTACCGGCGCCTTCCACTTCGAGGCGGATCAGCTCCGCGCCCACGGCGAGCGCCTGGCCCACGGCGCCGCCCAGCGAGGTGATGACCCCCGCCACCGGCGAGGGAATCTCGACGGTGGCCTTGTCGGTCATGACATCGGCCAGTACCTGGTCTTCCTTGACCGTATCGCCCGGCTGCACGTGCCAGGCCACGACTTCGACTTCGGCGATGCCTTCGCCGAGGTCCGGCATCTTAATGACGTGAATGCCCATCGGTTCAACCCTCCATCGCACGTTTCAGGGCCGCGCCGACACGGTCGGGCCCCGGGAAATAAGCCCATTCCTGCGCATGCGGATACGGGGTGTCCCAGCCGGTGACGCGCTCGATCGGCGCCTCCAGCTGGTAGAAGCAGTGTTCCTGGACCAAGGCCGCCAGCTCGGCGCCGAAGCCGCTGGTGCGGGTGGCTTCGTGCACGATCACGCAGCGGCCGGTCTTCTTGACCGAATTGACGATGGTCTCGAGGTCGAGCGGCCAGATGCTGCGCAGGTCGATCACTTCGGCGTCGACGCCGCTCTCGCGCGCCGCCGCTTCCGAGACCCAGACCATGGTGCCATAGGCCAGCACGGTCACGTCGTTGCCCGGGCGGACGATGGCCGCCTTGTCCAGGTCGACCTTGTAGTAGCCGGTCGGGACGTTGCCGGCCGCGTGGCCGGACCAGGGGACGACCGGACGGTCGTGGTGGCCGTCGAACGGGCCGTTGTACAGACGCTTTGGCTCCAGGAAGATCACCGGATCGTCGTTCTCGATCGAGGCGATGAGCAAGCCCTTGGCGTCATACGGATTCGACGGCATCACGGTGCGCAGGCCGCACACGTGGGTGAAGAAGGCTTCCGGGCTCTGGCTGTGGGTCTGGCCGCCGTAGATGCCGCCGCCGCAGGGCATGCGGATCACCATCGAGGAGGTGAACTCGCCCGCAGAACGGTAGCGCAGGCGCGCCGCTTCCGACACGATCTGGTCGGTCGCCGGATAGAAATAGTCGGCGAATTGGATCTCGACCACCGGGCGCAGGCCGTAGGCCGCCATGCCGACGGCGGTGCCGACGATGCCGCCTTCCGAGATCGGCGCGTCGAACACGCGCGACTTGCCGTATTTCGCTTGCAGGCCATCCGTGACGCGGAACACGCCGCCGAAGTAGCCGACGTCCTGGCCGTACACCACGACGTTGCCGTCGCGTTCCATCATCACGTCCATGGCCGAGCGCAGCGCCTGGATCATGGTCATCGGCATGCTGGTACTGGCCTGGTCCTGCTGCGGATCCCGGCCCCGGTCCTTCTCATTCGCTTGATCATCGCGCGCCATGCTCATACTCCCAGTTGCTGACGCTGCCGGCGCAGGTGCTCCGGCATGTCCTTGTAAACGTCCTCGAACATCGTGGCCGCGCTCGGGGCGCGCTCGTCGCCCAGGATGCCGTAGGATTCGGCTTCCTTCTGCGCGGCGAGGATCTCGGCCTCGAGTTCGGCCTGCACCTTGTCGTGCTCTTCGTCCGACCACCAGCCCTGTTTCGTGAGGTACTGGCGCAGGCGCTGGATCGGGTCGCCCAGCGGGAAGTGCTGGAAGTCGTCGGCCGGGCGGTAGCGCGAAGGATCGTCGGAGGTCGAATGCGGACCGGCGCGGTAGGTGACCCATTCGATCAGGGTCGGTCCCAGGTTGGAGCGGGCCCGTTCGGCCGCCCAGCGCGAGGCGGAGAGCACGGCCAGGAAATCGTTGCCGTCCACGCGCAGCGACGCGATGCCGCTGCCGATGCCGCGGGTGGCGAAGGTGACGCTCTCGCCGCCGGCGATGGCCTGGAAGGTCGAGATCGCCCACTGGTTGTTCACCACGTTCATGATCACCGGCGCGCGGTACACGTGGGCGAAGGTGAGGGCGGTGGAGAAATCGGATTCGGCGGTGGCGCCGTCGCCGATCCAGGCCGAGGCGATCTTGGTGTCGCCCTTGATGGCGGACGCCATGGCCCAGCCCACGGCTTGCGGGTACTGGGTGGCGAGGTTGCCGGAAATCGTGAAGAAGCCGGCGCGGCGCACCGAGTACATGACCGGCAGCTGGCGGCCCTTGAGCGGATCGCGCTCGTTGGACAGCAGCTGGCAGATCATCTCGACCAGCGGCACTTGCTTGGCCATCAGGAGGCTCTGCTGGCGGTAGGTCGGGAAGTGCATGTCGCCGTCTTCCAGGGCCAGGGCCTGGGCCGTGCCCAGGGCTTCCTCGCCGAGCGACAGCATGTAGAAGGACATCTTCTTCTGGCGCTGGGCGATCACCATGCGCGCGTCAAAAATGCGGGTCTTCATCATGGTGCGCAGGCCGAAGCGCAGCAGTTCGGGCTCGACCTCGGGTACCCACGGACCGACGGCGTCGCCGTTCTCGTCCAGGACGCGGATCAGGCCATTGGCGATGTCGCTGGTCTCCAGCGGCGCGACGTCGATGGGCGGACGCCGGACCGAACCGGCGGGACTCAACTGCAGATACGAAAAATCGGTCTTGCATCCCGGGCGGCCGGTAGGCTCCGGTACATGCAGCGACAGAGGCTTACTCTGACTCATAAACGCTACCCCTTTGTAAGGTGAATTGCGGCAAGCATGATACGGCGAACGGCCGCGCACACGAAGCTTTTGGCCAAGTATTTTTATTTTGCTATGCAGCATAAACGGCACGCCCGGTCCGAGGGCAACGCCCGATTGCCGGGCGCGGACGGCGTCTGTAGTATGGGACTGTGCAGCACAACTCCCATGCCTGGGCTCAAACTCGATATGCAGGAAGTCATGCAGAAAACCGCGGTCATGTTGCTGACGCTGCTGCTGGCGCTGGCCGGGATCGGCTTGCCGATCTGGCTGGCGATCGAGGAATCCGAGCGCCAGGCCTTCAAGGCCGAAAGCGCGCATGCCCTAGGCTACGCGCGCGACGTCGTGCTGCGCGCCAACGAGACCGGCCAGCAGGTGCAGGCCGCGGTGGAGCGGCTGGCCCCATACACGGCGGCGCCATGCGCGCAGGCCAGCCTGGACGAGATGCGCGAGATCGACCTTGGTTCGACCTATATCCAGGCGGTCGGCTACGTGCAGGGCGACAGCATGCCCTGTTCCTCGATCCTGGGCACGGCGCGCCGGCTCGACCTGGGACCGCCCGACTACGTGAGCGCGGACGGCGCCCGGATCTGGCGCGCGGCGCGCTTCCCGTTCGCGCCGCAGGAACGCTTCCTGGTGCTGCAGTACGGGAGGTTCGCCGCCATCCTGCACGCGCAGCTGGCGCTCGACACCGCCAAGAGCGAGCCGGACGTGGCGCTGGCCGTGCTGCCCTTCGACTTCCCGCAGCCGATCAGCGCGCGCGGCGCGGTCGACCCGGCCTGGCTGGCGCGCCTGGGCAAGGCGCGCGAGGCGGTGTTCGTGGACGGCGAGCAGCTGGTGGCCGTGGCGCGCTCGGACCGCTTCCGGGTGGCCGGGGTGGCGGCGCTGCCGCTGCACTACGTGCAGGGACGGTCGGAGGCACTGGCGATGCGCCTGGTGCCGGCCGGGCTGGCGGCTGGCGTGATGCTGAGCCTGGCGATCCTCTACCTGGCACGCTTGCAGATGGCCTTGCCGTATGCCGTCAAGAACGCGCTGCGCCGGCACGAACTGTTCCTCGAGTACCAGCCGGTCGTGGACCTGGCCACGGGGGCGTGGATGGGGGTCGAGGCGCTGGTACGCTGGCGCCGGCCCACCGGCGAGATCGTGATGCCGGACCTGTTTATCCCGATCGCCGAGCAGAACGCGCTGATCGTGCGCCTGACACGCCAGGTGCTGGACCGGGTCTGCCGCGACACCGGCTTCTATCTCGAGATGCACCCCGACTTCCACATCGGGATCAACGTCGCGCCGGCCGATTTCCACTCCCCCGGCTTCGTCGAGCACCTAGAGGAGACACTGGGGCGGATGGGCGCGCGTCCATCCAACCTGATCCTGGAAGTGACCGAGCGCGGCCTGCTCGACCCGGTCGTGGCGCGCCAGACCTCGGGTGCGCTGCGCCGGCTCGGCTTCGCGCTGGCGATCGACGATTTCGGCACCGGCTATTCGAGCCTGTCCTACCTGGAGTCGCTGGAGCTGGATTTCCTGAAGATCGACCGCAGCTTCATCGAGGCGATCGGCACCGGCGCGCCCACCAGCCAGGTGGTCGGGCACATCATCCGCATGGCCAAGGACCTCGGCCTGCGCATGATCGCGGAAGGAGTGGAGAGCCATGCCCAGGCCGATTTCCTGCGCGCCCAAGGCGTGCAGTATGGCCAGGGCTGGCTGTTCGGGCGGCCGATGTCCTTCGTCGAGGTGGTGCGGCGGATGGAAGAGATGGCACGCGCGCAGCCGCTCCACGCCACCGGTTGAACCGGGCGGCCGCCTCCTCCCCCGGAGGGGACGGATTCAGGGAATGTGCTCGGCGCCGGCCGGGGGGACCACCCAGCCATGCATCCGCTCTTCATAGACGGACACGGTCGGCGCTGGAAAACCGGGGTCGGCGAAGGCGCCGACCGGAATGCTGAGCAGGCCCGGGAACGCATCGGCCTCATAGTAGACGGTCGCCCCGCAGCGCGGACAGAAGTGGAAGCGGGCCTGCGCGCCCGAATCGCCGGCCAGCGTGTACACGCTCGCACTGCCGCTCACCGTCACGTCCGCGCGCCGGAACCTGGCCTGCTGCGCGAACGGACTGCCGGTACGGCGCTGGCAGGCCAGGCAATGGCAGATCGAGACCCGCAGCGGCGCGCCGGCCACGCGCGCCGTCAGCTGGCCGCAGCTGCAGGAAGCGAGACGGGTCGGCATGGCGCGGGTCTCCTCGATGCCGTCCTGGTCCTAGCGCAGCACCGGGAGCTCGATGTAGCTCGGATTGGCCGCATCGTGATGCAGGGCGTTGTCGGCCACCACGCCTTCCTTCTCGCTCTCGTTCGGACCACCCGTGTTCAGGTTGCGCACGAACTTCGGGAAGTTGGACGAGGTCACCTCGACCCGGATCCGGTGCCCCGCGCCGAACTGGATCGCGGTCGCGATCGGGCTCGGGCGGATGGTGGCGACCTCGCCGGCCTTGAGCGGTTCCGGGCGCTCGAAGCCGTTGCGGTAGCGGGCCCGGAAGATGGTGTCGCCGATGATCCAGGCGGTGCCGTCGGGTGCGACGTCGACCAGCTTGACGGCGAAATCGGTGTCCTTCGCGTTCGACGAGACTTTCAGCACCGCATCCACGAAGCCGGCCACGCTCACCGCCTGCGGCAGCGGGTCGCTGGTGTAGACCAGCACGTCGCTGCGGACCTCGACCGGGCGCTGGTCGAAGGCGCCGGGCACCACGATGCCGCCGTTGCAGCAGTCGCCGCCGCCGATCGTCTGCACCGGGTTCATCGGGTCGTAGCGGTAACGGTCCGGCGCTTCGCCCGCCGCCGGCGCTTCCATGCTGAGCCGGCCGTCGCCGTGCAGCGAATTGGCCCGGCCGCCGGAGCGCAGGTAGAGGCGCATCGGCCTGGCGTTCTGCGGCGGCCAGGTACTGGCACCATGCCAGCGGTTGGCGCCCATCTCGTAGTAGCGCACGTGCGGGGTGCTGGCCGGGAAGGCCTTGGCGTCGCCCTTCAGCCAGCGGTCGAACCAGCCGTAGACGGCGCCGTCGACATCGAAGCTGGTGTCGCCCATGGCGCGCGCGCCGACCGTGGTGTCGGGCCCCATGCGGGAATAGGCGCAGTGCGGGATCGGCGCCACCACCGCGTACTGGTTGGCGCTTGCCTCCTTGTCGGTGCCGGCGGCGCGCGCATGGTTGAACAGTTCCAGGTTGGGGCCGATCGAGACGTCGTACCAGCTGTTGAACCACAGGGCCGGTACGCCCCAGCCCATGCCTTCGTGGTACAGGCCGCCCTGGCGCCAGCCCGGGTCGGCCGGGGTGCGCCCGATGAACTGTTCGAAGGTGGCGGGCGGCTCGCCCAGCGAGGACAGCATCCGGTCCACCGGCAGGTGCCTGATCTGCTTGTTCCAGTCGACCGCCGGCTTGCTCGCATGCAGGTCGTTGTAGGCCTCGACCCGGGCGCGCAGGCGCTCGTCCTGGATGCCGGCGGGCAGGCGCGCGCGCAGCGGGTTGTCGACCCCGTACAGCCAGACGAAGAACAGGTTGCGCGGTACGCCGCCGGTGTACCAGTTGCCCTGTTCCTGGAAGCGCCCGACCTTGCCGATGCCGGCCCCGGCCGACATCGGCACCATCGCCGCATGCGCGGGGTGGTTCAGGGCGGCCAGGGCCAGCTGCCATTCGGCCGAGGACGAGCAGCCCAGGGTGCCCACCTTGCCGTTCGACCAGGGCTGCTGGGCGATCCACGACAGGGTGTCGTAGCCGTCGGTCTGCGGGTTGCCGAGGATCTGCCAGTCGCCTTCCGAAAAATAGCGTCCGCGCTCGCTCTGGACGATGAAGACGTAGCCGCGCTTGACCGACTCCAGCACGTAGCGCTGGGTCGAGCCTTTCAGCTTGCCCTCGTTGTAGGGCGTCTTCCACAGGATGACCGGCAGGCGGCCGCTGGCGTTCTTCGGCAGGTAGATGTCGGTCGAGAGCCTGACCCCGTCGCGCATCGGCACCATCACGGACAGCTGCTTGCTGGCGATGCGCGCCAGTTCGCCCTCCATGGCCTCGGGACTGTACTTCGCGTAGTCCTGGGCCAGGGCCAGGGTGGTGGCATCGCTGGCCAGCAGGGCCAGGGCAGTCAGGGTGGCGGCAATCTTCTTCAAAGGCGGTCTCCTCGGGTGGAATGGGCGTTGCTATGCGTAGACACTTTAGCAAGCGCGCGCCCGGCAGGCCAGCGCCGCGTGCAGCGCCACCCCCGCGCTGCGGCTATTTGGCGTCTTTACCCGCGCCGCGCAGCCGGTAGCCCAGGCCCAGCAGGAGCAGCCAGGCCGGCATCATCCACACCGACACCCGCAGGCCCGGGGTCAGGTACATCACCAGCACGATCCCGGCCAGGAACGCCAGGCACAGGTAGTTCGTGAGCGGGAACAGCGGGCTGGGGAAGGCGGTGGCCTGGCTGGCGGCGGCCTTGGCGCGGCGGAAGCGCAGGTGGCTCCAGCAGATCATGCCCCAGTTGATGACCAGGGCGGCCACGGCCAGGCCCATCAGCATGCCGAAGGCTTCGCGCGGCAGGAAGTAGTTGATGCAGATGCAGATGCCGGTGGCCACCGCCGAGACGCCCAGCGCCGCCAGCGGCACGCCGCGCCGCGAGAGCTTGAGCAGGGCGCGCGGCGCATTGCCCTGTTCGGCCAGGCCGAACAGCATGCGGCTGTTGGCGTACACGCAGCCGTTGTAGACCGACAGGGCGGCGGTGAGCACCACCAGGTTCAGCACGTTGGCCACCAGGTTGCTGTCGAGGGCGGCGAAGATCAGCACGAAGGGGCTGCCTCCCAGCACCACCTTCTGCCACGGGTAGAGCATCAGGAGCACGGCCAGCGCGCCGACGTAGAAGATGGCGATGCGCCAGATGGCCTGGTTGATCGCACGCGGGATCGTACGCCCCGGGTTGTCGGCTTCGGCGGCGGTGATGCCGATCATTTCCAGGCCGCCGAAGGAGAACATGATCACCGCCATCGACAGCGCCAGGCCGGCAAAGCCGTTCGGGAAGAAGCCGCCGTGGCGCCACAGGTTGTCCACGCCCGCCTGCGGCCCGGCGCTGTCGCTGAGCAGCAGGTAGCAGCCGAACACGATCATGCCGACCACCGCCGCCACCTTGATGATCGCGAACCAGAATTCGAGCTCGCCGAACGCCTTCACGTTGAGCAGGCTGAGCGCGTTGACCAGGCAGAAGAAGCCGAGCGCCGAGACCCAGGTGGGAATTTCCGGGAACCAGTACTGGACGTAGATGCCGAGCGCCGACAGCTCGGCCATGCTGACGAGGATGTACATCACCCAGTAGTTCCAGCCGGAGACGAAGCCCGCCATCGGGCTGCCGTACTTGCTGGCGAAGTGGCCGAAGGAGCCGGCCACCGGCTCCTCGACGATCATCTCGCCCATCTGGCGCATGATCAGGAAGGCGACCAGGCCGGCCAGCGCATAGCCGAGCAGGGCCGAAGGGCCGGCCTGCTGGATGGTCTGGGCCACGCCCAAGAACAGGCCGGTGCCGATGGCGCCGCCGAGGGCGATCAGCTGGATGTGGCGGTTCTTGAGGCCGCGCTTGAGGGTGGCGCCGCCTGGTTCGGCAAGGGTGTGCTGCAGTTTGTCCATCGTCGGCCTTAAGGTGGGTGCTGCGAAAGTTGCCTTAAAGCCAGCGATTCTACTGCATCGCGCGCCGGCGTGGACGCCGGGCCGGCGCAAAACTGGCGCCGCCCGGCGCCGGTTCAGTAGCGGCGGTAGCCGCCACGCCCGAGCGGATAGCGGCGCGCCATGCGGCCGCCGAACTTCTTCCAGAGCAGGCCTGCAATGGCCATCATGATCATCTTGCGCATGGGGTTCTCCTTCGCGAAAGCGGGCCGCGCGGCGCGCGGCATCGGAACCAGCCTAGCAGGAAGGCGGACGGCGTGGCGCAGGCCTTCAGCCCGGCATCGTGAAGAAGGCCAGCATCCCGACCAGGGCCGCGCCCAGCATCAGCAGCACGAAGCCGGACAGGCGCGCCAGCGCGCCGAGGCGGGCGCCCTGCGGGCGGCTGCGCAGCAGGTAGAGCCCGATCCCGAGCGGGGCCGCTGCCACCACCGCCGAACTCATCCAGCGCGGGCGGCGGTACAGGCGCGCTTCGCTGTCGAGGCGGTACCAGTAGTAGGGCAGGAAGCTGAGCAGGAAGGCGCAGAGCAGGGTCCACCAGGCCGGCAGGTGCAGGCGGGTGGCGCCGGACAGGGCTTCGGTCATGCCGCAGGCAAACATCAACATCAACAGCGCGTACAGGGTGTTCTTGGGAGTCATTGCATTGAATCTGGAGCGAAGGCGCCGAGCATAGCACCCGGCGCGGGGCGCGAAATTCAACAAAACTCACCACCGCGCACGAATATGCATGTTGCCTATCGTAAATATGGCGCCACATTGCCCGCGATGCGGGCCAGTTCCGCATCGCTCAGGGGCAGGGCGCGCAGGGCGGCCCAAGCCTGGCGCGGGCGCAAGTTGGTGGGCGTGGCCGCATCCGAACCGAACAGGATCCGGTCCAGGCCCACCATGCGCAGCCGTGCCGCCATCTGGCGCGCCTGTTCCGGGGTGATGGCGGGGGTGGCGATCGAGGCGATGTCGAAGTAGAGGTGGCGCGTGCGCGGGTCCTTGCGCGCCGCCGCCTCGGCCAGCACCCGCATCACGGCCTGGGCCGGCGGGTCCTCGTAGCCGGGCCCGGCGCCTGCCAGGTGCGCCACCTGCACCACGCTGTCCGGCGCCTCCGGCATCAGCTGCTCGAGCAGGGCGCGCGCCTGGGCTTCGCCATACGGGCGCTGGAGCGAGACCGAGGCGCGCAGGTGGATCGCGATCGCCATCCGGTGCCGATTCGCGGCGCGGAATACCTCCTTCAGGCGGGCCACGTGGTCCGGGTTCTCGAGCTGCACGTCGGAATTCCCGAAATGCATCTTGATCCCGTGGCGCAGGCCGGGGAGGGCGGCGCAGCGCTCCAGTTCGGCCAGCGCATAGTCCTTCAGCGGGTTGAAGCCGCAGAAGGCGCGCAGCCGGTCCGGACACAGGGCCGCCTGGGCCGCGGTCCAGTCGTTCTCGGCGCGGACCTTCGCATATTCGTCCGGCACCGCGCGCGAAGGGCGGCCGAACATGTAGGCGGTGGACATCAGCACGGCGCGCCCGATGCCGGCTTCGTCGAGCAGGGCGACCAGTTCCGCCGCCGCCAGCTCGCGCAGCGCGTCGGGGCCGGGAGCGGGCGCGATCAGGGCGATGATCGGGGCACTGAACAGGTGCTGGTGGTGGTCGGCCTGCGGGACGGCGGGCATGCCGTCGGCGGCGCGCGCGCCGGGCCCCGGCAGCAGCGACAGCAGGAAGGCCAGGAAGAGCGCAAAACACGGGGGAAAACACGGGGAAAAACACGGGGTGGACAGGCGGCGCATGGCGGTTCTCGCTCGATGGACACCGGCCCAGGCTAGCGGGCGGCGGCGCCGCTGTCCATCACAAATGGATGCATATGCCGGCGGCGCGTCCATCCTGTGCGGATTCGTGGGCCGCTTCCGCTGCGCCCTCAGGTGCAGCGTAACGACCTGCACGCAGTATAGGAAGAAAGCTGCGGCGGGTCTGCCCCCCTGGCGGGGGGAAGGCGCGGGTCGGGACCGCCCGCCGCGCCGCGCGGGCGCCAGTGCGCAAGTTCAGTCGTCCGGCGCCTGCGCGGCGCCGAGCGTGGCCAGCACCTCGTCCAGCGGCGCCGGACGGGCGAACAGGTAGCCTTGCATGCAGGGACAGCCGTGACGCACCAGGTAGTCGGCCTGCTGCGCGGTCTCGATGCCTTCGGCCACCACGCGCAGGCCGAGGTGGTCGGCCATCGCCAGGATCGACTGGACGATGGCGGTGCCGTTGACATCGTTCGGCGTGTCGCGGATGAAGCTGCGGTCGATCTTCAGCTCGTACAGCGGCATCTTCTTCAGGTAGGCCAGGTTCGAATAGCCGGTGCCGAAGTCGTCCACCGAGAAGCGGATCCCGAGCGCGGCCAGCGCGTGCATGCGGGCAATGGTCTGGTCCAGGTCCGACACCAGCAGGCCCTCGGTGACTTCGAAGATCAGCCCGTGCGCCGGGGCGCCGGTCTCGCGCAGCACCGCGGCGACCTGCTCGACGAAGTCGGGCTGGCGGAACTGGGCCGGGCTGACGTTGATGGACAGCGGCAGCGAGTGGCCGGCGCGCTCGAGGCGCAGCCAGGCCTCGCAGGCCTGGCGCAGCACCCAGTTCCCCAGCTCGACGATCAGGCCGCTCGCCTCGGCGATCGGGATGAAGGTATCCGGCGCCACCATGCTGCCGTCCGCGCGGCGCCAGCGCATCAGGAGTTCGGCGCCGACCGGCTGCCGGCGCTGGTCCACCTGCAGCTGCAGGTGCATGGCCAGCTCGCCGTTGGCGAGGGCGTGCGCCAGGTCGCGCTCGATGCCGAGTTTCTGCTCTGCCTCGGCCAGCATGCCATGTTCGAACAGGGCGACCCCGTGGCGTCCGGCCGCCTTGGCCTGGTACATGGCGACGTCGGCCTCGCGCAGCAGGTCGTGCGCGCCTTGTGCGCAACGCTGCAGCAGGGTCACGCCGATGCTGCCCGAGGGGCGGTAGTGGTGTTCGCCGATCGCCACTTCCTCGCCGAGCGCGCCCAGCACCTTGTGCGCGATGCGCATCGCGGTGCCGGTGGCGGCCTCCGGGTCCTTGCCCAGCCCGCCCAGCAGGATCACGAATTCGTCCCCGCCCAGGCGGGCCACGGTGTCGTCGGCGCGCACGCTCGCCACCAGGCGCGCCGCGACGTGCTTGAGCAGGGCGTCGCCGGTGGCGTGGCCGCGCGCGTCGTTGACCTGCTTGAAGTTGTCGAGGTCGATGAACAGCACCGCGCCCAGGGCGCCGCCGCGCTGGCGCGCCGCCACCAGCGCTTCCAGGCGCTCGGTCAGCAGGCGCCGGTTGGGCAGGCCGGTCAGGCCGTCGTAGAAGGCCAGCCGGTGGATCGCCTTGGCCGAGTTGCGGCGCTCGGTGATGTCGCGTCCCACCACGACCCAGTGGGTATTGCGCCCGCCCTCGCTGGCGAAGGGCACCATCTCCACTTCCAGCCAGTAGGGTTCGCCGGCCCGGTCGTAGCTCACCAGTTCGGCGCGCACCGCCTCGCTGCGCGCCAGCGCGGCCTGGATGCGGGCGACTTCGGCCGGGTCGGTGTCGGGCCCGGCCAGGATCTGCATGCTCTGGCCGACGATGTCCTCGCGCCGGTAGCCGGTGCGGCGCTCGAAGGCTTCGTTGGCGAAGATGATCGGCTGGGTCACGCCTTCGCCTTCGACCGCGCGCGCAATCAGCACCATGTCGTTCAGGCGCGCTACCGCGGCCGAAGTCAGGCGCAGCTCGGCGTTCAGTTCGACCAGCCTGGCCTGCTTGGCCTCGAGCGCGGCGGCGCCGCTGCGCACCTCGTCCAGGGTCTGCGCCAGGCCCTTGAGCAGGGCGCCGCAGCAGACCGTGAGGACGGCGCCCACGCACAGGTAGTTCAGGGCCACGGCGATGCTCGGCAGCAGGGCCCCGTCCGGCACGCCGTTCACCAGGAAGCGCGCCTGGCCGGTCATGCCCAGCACCAGGATGGTGGCCCCGCACAGGCCCAGGAAGGCCAGCGCGGGGCGGATCCCGAGCAGGATCACCGCCAGCACGGGCGGTCCGATCAGGTAGAGCTGGCTGACGCCGCCCACGCCCAGCATCAGGCCCACGCCCACCAGGTACATGATGGCCAGCAGGTGCATCACGCGCCAGGCGTAGGCCAGGCGCTTGCTGCGCCAGACGCCGAACAGCCAGGCCACCGCCAGAACGTCCATCAGCGCGATCGGCCACAGGCCCTCGGCCAGCGCGAAGACGATGCTGGGAATGGCGGCCGCTGTCCCCAGCGCCAGGGTGGCGCCGATCAGGGTCGCGAAAATGCGGGAGCGCCAGTGCGCCAGGTCGTGGTTCTCAGTCATGCGTTGCAGCGTACGCATGCCGGATGGTTGTTCAGCGCACTATGGATTGGTTAAGGGAAACATGATACCTGTCGTCGGCCGGCACCGACGATCCGGGACGATTGTCGCACGTCCACCGCATGGGAGCGGCTCACATGCCATGCGGCAGGCCGAGCTGGCGGTTGGCCGGCACCGCGATGTCGATCAGTTTCGGGGGCGGCAGGTTCAGGGCGCCCATCAGGGCCACGAAGTCCTCGCGCGAGCGTCCGGCCAGGCGCGCGTTATGGTGCTTCTCCCAGCCGATGGTGGTCACCGACTGGCCCTTGTAGTCGTGGCCCGGCCAGACCCGGGTGGCCTCGTCCAGGGTGAACAGCTTGCGCGTGATGCTGTCGTACAGGGCGGAGGCGGAGCCGCCCTGGAAGTCGGTGCGCCCGCAGCCGTCGACCAGCAGGGTGTCGCCCGAGAACAGGTTGCCGCGCCACAGGTAGCACATGCTGCCGGCCGTATGGCCCGGCGTGTGGATGACGGCGATCTCTTCGCCGGCGCCGAAGGCGATCCGGTCGCCGTCCTCGAGCTGGACCTCGGCCGGCGGAATGCCGCAGCCGCTCGGCACGCAGGCCCGGGCGCCGGTGAGGGCGCGCAGGCGGCCGGCCGAGGTGACGTGGTCGGCATGGGCATGGGTTTCCAGTACGTGGGTCAGGCGCAGCCCGAGGCGCTCGATGTGGGCCAGGTCGCGCTGCCAGTGGCGGTCGACCGGATCGATGATCGCCGCCCCGGGGTCGCCCGGCGCCGCCAGGATGTAGGTATAGGTCGAGGATTCGGCGTCGAACAGCTGGATCGGGTTGACTTGCATGGGCTTCTCCTGGTTGCGCCGACCTTGTACCACAGCTTGCGGGCCGGGGGAAGAGCCCAAAGGTTCAGCGCCGCTCGGGTTCCGGCGCCGGCGCGGGCGGGTCCTGGCGCGAGACCAGGATGCGGTCGATGCGGTTGCCGTCCATGTCCATCACTTCGAAGCGGAAGCCCTCCCAGTCCACCATGTCGGACGGCTTCGGGATGTAGCCCAGCTGGTAGAGCAGGAAGCCGGCCAGCGTATGGTAGGCGCCTTCGTCCTCGCCCGGGAAGGCGAGCCCGGTCTCGAGCAGGTCGCGGAAGCGGTCGAGCGCCACGCCGCCATCGAGCAGCCAGCTGCCGTCGGCGCGCTGCACCGCGTCGGCATCGTGCTCCTCGCCCGCCACGGTGACGTCGCCCACCAGCGCGCTCATCACGTCGCTCAGGGTGACCATGCCCTGGATGTCGCCGTACTCGTCGACGATCAGGGCCAGTTCGGCGCGGTTCTTCTTGAACATCTCGAGCAGGGCCATCGCGCTCACCGTCTCCGGCACGTACAGCAGCTCCTGCACCGCGCCGTCGATGTCGATGGTATCGATGCTGCCGGTGCGCACCGCCTGCCCGAACAGGTCGCGCGCCGTCACGTAGCCGAGGATGTGCGAGCGGTCGCCGCGGCATACGGGAAAGCGGCTGTAGGGATTGGCGGCGATGGTTTCCAGGTTGTGGCGGCGCGCATCCTCGAGGTCGAGGATCACCAGGTCCACGCGCGGCGTCATCAGGGATTTCAGGTGCTGGTCGTCCAGGCGCAGCGCGCGCTGCACGATGTCGTACTCGGTTTTCTCGAAAACACCGGTGTCGGCGCCTTCCTTGATCATGCCGGTGATGTCTTCCTCGGTCGGCGCTTCCTCCTTCGCCTCGCGGATGCCGACCAGGCGCACGATGGCGTTGGTGCTCATGGAGAGGAAGGCCACGAAGGGCGACATCAGCACCGACAGCAGGCGCAGCGGCTGGGCGATCAGGATCGCCATCGTCTCCGGGAAGGCCATGGCGATCCGCTTCGGCACCAGTTCGCCGAAAATGATCGAGGCCACCGTAATCACCAGCACCACCGTCGCCAGCGCCACTTCGCGCGCATACGGCCCGACCACGGGCAGCTGCTCGAGATGCGGGGCCAGGTGGCTGACCAGCGAGGCTTCGCCGAAGGCGCCGTTGAAAATGCCGATCAGGGTGATGCCGACCTGCACCGTGGACAGGAAGTGGCTGGGGTCGTCGGCCAGCGCGAGCGCGGCGCGTGCGCGCCGGCTGCCTTCCTCCGCGCGCCGCTCGAGGCGGATGCGCTTGGCCGAGACCAGTGCCAACTCGCTCATGGCGAACACTCCATTCGTCAGGATCAGAAGGGAGATGATCAGTATGTCGGTCAGCACGGGCGCGGGGCCTCCGTCGGACAAACCGGGCCGCGGCCGGGCGCGCCAGGAGCGGCGCACGCCGCATCATCGCATGCCGGCCGCGGTTCGCGCCACACGAATTGCCAAATCGGCATCAAGGGCGGCGCGGAAGCGGAATCAGGGACGGGTAGGGTCGAACTGCTTCGCGATCCCGGCCCAGCAGGCCTGGTAGTCGCCCTGCAGCTGGGGCGAGGCCAGGGCCGCCGCGGTCGGGACCAGCACGTTGCGGGTCTCGAACATGAAGGCCATGGTGTCGGCCACCTTGTGCGGGCGGCTGGTGTCGGCGCTGCTGGCCTTGTCGAAGGTGGCGGCGTCCGGGCCGTGCCCGCTCATGCAGTTGTGCAGGCTGGCGCCGCCGGGCACGAAGCCCTCGGCCTTGGCGTCGTAGGCGCCGTGGATCAGGCCCATGAACTCGCTCGCCACGTTGCGGTGGAACCAGGGCGGGCGGAAGGTGTCCTCGCCCACCAGCCAGCGTGGCGGGAAGATCACGAAGTCGAGCGTGTCCACACCCGGCGTATCGCTGGGCGCCTGCAGCACCAGGAAGATCGACGGGTCCGGATGGTCGTAGCTGATCGAACCGATGGTGTTGAAGTGGCGCAGGTCGTACTTGTAGGGCACGTAGTTGCCGTGCCAGGCCACCACGTCCAGCGGCGAATGCCCGATCGGGGCGCGCCACAGGCCGCCGCAGAACTTGGCCACCAGTTCGAACTCGCCTTCCAGGTCTTCGTAGCGGGCGCTAGGGGTCAGGAAGTCGCGCGGGTTGGCCAGGCCGTTCGAGCCGATCGGCCCCATGTCCGGCAGGCGCAGCAGCGCGCCGAAGTTCTCGCAGATATAGCCGCGCGCCTCGCCGTCCGGCAGGCTGACCTGGAAGCGCACACCGCGCGGGATGACGGCGATTTCCTGGGGCGCGATCTCGAGCAGGCCGAATTCGGTGGCGATCGCCAGCCGGCCCTGCTGCGGCACCACCAGCAGCTCGCCGTCGGCGCTGTAGAAGTAGCGTCCCGCCATGTCGCGGTTGGCGGCATACAGGTGGATCGCGCAGCCGCTCATCGCCTCGGCCGAGCCGTTGCCGGCCATGGTCACCCAGCCATCGATGAAGTCGGTGGGCACGCCCGGCATCGGCAGCGGGCTCCAGCGCATCTGGCTGGGCGGCGCCGGGGTATCGAAGCGCGACACGATGCGCCCGGCCGGCAGCGGGCTGAAGCTGCCGTGCACGGCGCCCGGGCGGATACGGTACAGCCAGCTGCGTCGGTTGTGGGCGCGCGGCGCGGTGAAGGCGGTGCCGGACAGCTGTTCGGCGTACAGGCCATAGGCCACGCGCTGGGGCGAATTGCGGTGCGCGGGCAGGGCGCCGGGCAGGGCTTCGGTGGCGAATTCGTTGCCGAAGCCGCTCATGTAGGCGCTGGCGGCCGGCGCGCGTTCGACGGACTGGCTCATGGGGTTCTCCTGGTTGGGAATCGCCGCCACTGTAGAAGAAATCACAGGGTTTTACGAGATGAATAGAAGAATGTAGACTATTGATATACTAAATACTACTGGCAGGGCAGGCGCGCCGCGCCCACAATGCATCCTGCCCGCACATCCATGATCGAACCGCATGCCATCGACCTGAACCTGCTGGCGGTGTTCCAGGAAGTCTATCGGGAACGGCAGATCTCCTCGGCCGCGCGCAGGCTGGGCCTGAGCCAGTCGGCGGTCAGCAATGCGCTGGCCCGGCTGCGCCGCGCCTTCGGCGACGAGCTGTTCGTGCGCACCGCGAGCGGCATGCAGCCGACGCCGCTGGCGGCCCAGATGGCCGAGCCGATCGGGGCGGCGATGGCGCAGGTGGCGCTGGCGCTGAACCAGCGCAGCCGCTTCGACCCAGCCAGCAGCCGGCGCCGCTTCGTGCTGGCCATGACCGACGTCGGCGAGATTTATTTCATGCCGGCCCTGATCGAGCGCTGCCGGGCCCTGGCGCCGCAGGTCGAGATCAGCTCCCTGCGCGCCGGGGCGCTGGCCTTGAAGGAGGCAATGGAAAGCGGGCGGGTGGACCTGGCGGTGGGGCCCTTCGAGGATATCTCGGAAGCGCTGTACCAGCGCCAGCTTTTCCGCCAGCCCTATGTGACGATGATGCGCAAGGGCCATCCGCTCGCCAGGGGTGAGCTGAGCCTGGAGCGCTTCGTGCAGGCCGAGCACCTGCTGGTCGATGCGAGCGAAAGCCCCTACGACCGCATCAACGCGCTGCTGGCGCGCGCCGGCGTGGGCGGCGAGCGGGGTGCCGCCGTGCGCTTCCGGGTGCCGCATTTCACCGCGGTGCCCTACATGGTGGCGGGCTCGGACCTGGTGGTCACGGTGCCGCAGAAGCTGGCCGAGCGCGCCGCCCAGCCCTTCGGCCTGGAATGGGTGCTGCCGCCGCTGGAACTGCCGGCGCTGCAGACCAACGTGTTCTGGCACCGGCGCTACAACCAGGACCCGGGCAACCAGTGGCTGCGCGGATTGCTGGCCGAGCTGTTCGCCGAATAGAAGCACCGCATTACCCCGGCCGCCAGGAGACGGCGGCCACCCGACAACGTCATACAAGGAACAAGAAATGGCAGACCTGTTTGAGAATCCGATGGGATTGGATGGCTTCGAGTTCGTCGAGTTCGCCTCGCCCACCCCGGGCGTGCTGGAACCGGTGTTCGAAGCGCTCGGCTTCACCAAGGTGGCGCTGCACCGCTCGAAGCAAGTGGTGCTGTACCGCCAGGGCGGCATTAACTTCATCGTCAACAACGAGCCGAAGAGCTTCGCATCCTACTTCGCCGCCGAGCACGGTCCGTCCGCCTGCGGCATGGCCTTCCGCGTGAAGGACGCGCACAAGGCGTATGCGCGCGCGCTCGAACTCGGCGCCCAGGCGATCGAGATCCCGACCGGCCCGATGGAACTGCGCCTGCCGGCCATCAAGGGCATCGGCGGGGCGCCGCTGTACCTGATCGACCGCTACGACGAAGGCGGCAACACCGGCAAGTCGATCTATGACATCGACTTCGAATGGATCGAAGGCGTCGAGCGCAACCCGGTCGGCCACGGCCTCTCGATCATCGACCACCTGACCCACAACGTCTACCGCGGCCGCATGGCCTTCTGGGCCGGCTTCTACGAGAAGCTTTTCAACTTCCGCGAGATCCGCTATTTCGACATCAAGGGCGAATACACCGGCCTGACCTCGAAGGCGATGACGGCGCCGGACGGCAAGATCCGCATCCCGCTGAACGAGGAGGGCAAGGCCGGCGGCGGCCAGATCGAGGAGTTCCTGATGCAGTTCAACGGCGAAGGCATCCAGCACATCGCCCTGTTGACCGACGACCTGATCGCCACCGTCGACAAGCTGCGCGCGGCCGGCGTGCCGCTGATGGCGCCGCCGCCGGACACCTATTACGAGATGCTCGACGAGCGCATCCCGGGCCACGGCCAGGACGCCGCGGCGCTCAAGATGCGCGGCCTGCTGCTCGACGGCGCGGTCCAGGATGGCAAGGCGCGTCTCCTGGTGCAGATCTTCGGCGTGCCCCAACTGGGCCCGGTGTTCTTCGAGTTCATCCAGCGCAAGGGCGACGACGGCTTTGGCGAAGGCAACTTCAAGGCCCTGTTCGAGTCGATCGAACGCGACCAGCTGCGCCGCGGCGCGATCGCGGGCGCCCCGGCCACCGCCTGAGCCAAGCACGGATGCGCGGCGGGCGCGCGGCGGGCGCACGCCGGCCGCGCGCTTTTGCTATGCTGGACCTTTTGCGCCCGTCCAGCCCATGCTCGCCGCCTTCACCATCCTGCTGCTGTTCCAATGCCTCGGCGAAGGCATCGTCTTCCTGTTCCAGCTCCCGATTCCCGGCCCGGTGGCCGGTATGCTGCTCCTGATGGCGGCGCTGGCCGCCTGGCCACCCTTGCAGGACAGGATCGAGGGGGCAGCCAATGCGCTGCTGTCGCACCTGTCCCTGCTGTTCGTGCCGGCTGGGGTCGGGATCGTCGCCACCGCCGCCCGTGGCAGCGGCCACTGGCTCGCCATCCTTGCCTCGCTGGCCGCCAGCACCGTGCTGACGCTGGCCATCACCGCACTGCTGCTGCGCGGGCTGGGAAAGGACAGCGATGCCTGACTTGCCCGCCTTCGGCGAATTGGCCCGCTTCTGGGTCTACCTGTCCGCGTCGCCGCTGCTGGGGCTGACCATGACCCTGTGCGCCTACCTGGCGGCCTACCGCATCACCGCCGTCTTCAAGGGCGCGCCGCTGGCCAATCCGGTGGCGCTCGCGATCGGCCTGCTGGCCCTGGCGCTGTGGCTGTCCGGCATGTCCTACCAGACCTATTTCGCCGGCGCGCAGTTCGTCCATTTCCTGCTCGGTCCCGCCACGGTGGCGCTGGCGCTGCCCCTGGTGCGCCAGTTGCCGCGCCTGCGCCGCTCCCTGCTGCCGCTGTCGTGCGCGCTGTTGTGCGGCTGCGTGGTGGCGATCGTGTCCAGCGTCGCCGTGGCGCTGCTGCTGGGCGCGACGCCCGAGCTGGCGGCCACGCTCGGGCCGAAGTCGGCGACCTCGCCGATCGCGATGGCGGTGTCCGAGCGCCTGGGCGGGATCCCGGCCCTGAGCGCGGCGCTGGTGATCGGGACCGGCATCTTCGGGGCGATGACCGGGCCCTGGCTGTTCGACCGCCTGCGCATCGCCTCGCCGGCGGCGCGCGGCTTCGCACTCGGCCTGTCGGCGCACGGCGTCGGAACCGCGCGCGCGTTCCAGACCAGCGCCGAGACGGGCGCCTTCGCCGGCCTGGCGATGGGACTGAACGGCGCCCTGACGGCGCTGCTGGCGCCGTGGCTGGTGCCGCGCGTGATGGCCTGGTTCGCGTGAAGGAGGGCGCTTGGCCCGTCTGGCCCGCCCGGCCGGGGGCGGGGGCAAAAGAAAACCGGCCGCGATGGCGGCCGGCATCCAGCTTGCCCGCAGCGGGGACTCAGGCCGGGTTCGACTTCCAGGTCTTCTTCGGTGCGAAGGCCTTGGCGGCGAACAGCGCGCTGGCCAGGCCGACCACCACGGCGGCGGTGCTGCCCGAGAATCCGACCGCGTGTTCCTTGGCCAGCTTGCCGGCCTTCGGTCCCACCAGTTCCATGCGGCGGCGGGTCATCTTGGCGCCCATGTCGGACAGCATTTCGCGGCTCAGCTTGGCCTCGGCGTGGGGCAGCAGGGTGGTTTCCTCGTCGGCCACGTGGTGCATCACGTCGCGCATCAGCTCCATCACCAGCTTGTCGTGGCGCGGATCGGCGCCGCTGGTACGGCGTAGTTCGGCGATCAGGCGGCGCATCTCGTCGTGCTCCGGCTCGGCCTTGTGCATGAAGGGTTCGCCCGCATCGCGCTGGCGCATCACCGGGTAGAAGATCTCTTCCTCGAGCGTGGCGTGGATTTCCAGCGCATCGCAGATCGTGTCCGCCAGCGCCTTCTTCACCCGCGCCGGCTTGTCCTTCTCGTACTGGTGGAAGGTGACCATCACGTGCGAATGGTCGAAGCGGATCATGTTGGTGATCGTCGGACTCAGCTTATTCAGGTTAAACATCGGTACCCCCTTTATGGTCATATAGCTAACATGGTAGTGCGCCGTGACGCATGCTTACTGTAGGAGCGCACGCCGCGCCCTTGTCAGCATGGAGCGAAGGGGACTGCCGGTGCAGGCTCGCGCCCTCGTAAACCAGCTTTCTTCTCCCCTTGATCAGATTCAACAATTTCAGCGACATCGTTAATTGTCGCCCTAGTCCTACACTGGCACGCGCGAACACCTGATCCCCACTGCCGGGCCACGCTGCGAAGATGAATCCATGGGTTGGCGGACACGACGCCACCCGAAGGGCGACGCTCCGGCGCGCCGTTTCACTCATCAACGGAGGAATTGTTCATGTTTGCACATAACAAACGCCTGCAATATACGGTCCGCGTCAGCGAACCGAATCCGGCCCTGGCCAACCTGATGCTGGAGCAGTTTGGCGGACCGCAGGGCGAACTGGCCGCGGCCATGCGCTACTTCACCCAGGCCGTATCCGAGGACGACCCGGGCCGCAAGGACATGCTGTACGACATCGCGACCGAGGAGCTGAGCCACCTGGAGATCATCGGCCACATCGTCGCGATGCTGAACAAGGGCGCCAAGGGCCGCCTTGCCGAGGCCGTGGACAGCGAGGCCGACATGTACAAGGCGATTACCGGCCCCGGCAACGACAGCCATATCACCCAGGTGCTGTACGGCGCCGGCACGCCGCTGGTCAATTCCGCTGGCGTTCCCTGGACCGCCGCCTACATCGATTCGATTACCGAGCCGACCGCCGACCTGCGCTCGAACATCGCCGCCGAGGCGCGCGCGAAGATCGTCTACGAGCGCCTGATCGCGCTGACTGACGACCCGGGGGTGAAGGAAGCGCTGGGCTTCCTGATGACGCGCGAAGTGGCGCACCAGAAGTCGTTTGAAAAGGCGCTGTACGCCATCGAGCCGAACTTCCCGCCGGGAAAAATGCCGGCCGATCCGCGCTTCGCCAGCGTGTACTACAACATGTCTCAGGGTCCGGGCGAGATGCGCGGCCCCTGGAACCAGGGTGCCGACTGGGACTTCGTCACCGACCGCGAAAAGCAGCAGGCGGTGGACGGCGGCTCCGGCGAAGCCGAGGTGGCGCTGCCGAGCAGCGACATCGACATCCTCAAGCAGATGGCGATGCGCACCATGTCCGACCCGATGTCGACCCCGCGCACCGGTGCGGAACTCGGCATGAGCATGCAATCGGACAGCAGTGCTACGATGGGCGGATCGTCGGGCAATGCGATGGGCCGGGCGGTCACCGCCAACAACGGCGGCGAGCTGGATGACACTGGCATGAGCCATCCGGTCGACAAGGGTGTGTCCAAGTCGATGAAGGCGATGAAGCCGGGCAAGAAATAGCAGAGCGCCGCGCGCCCCGGGCGCAGCCCGGCGCGCGCGGCCGAGACTGGATAGTGCATGGATTCTCATACGGACAAGTACCACGACAGGCGCCTGATGTCGCTGCGCGGGCTCCTGCGCGCGCTCAGCCTGCGGCGCGTGCTCGGCTTCCTGGTGTGTGGCGTCGGCGGCATCCTCCTGCTGGGCAGCCTGGCGGAACAGGTCATGAACGCCGATCCGCGCATGCACCGCGCCCTGCTGGGTGGCGCCACCGCGGCGGCGGCGACGGCGCTCGGGACCTTGCCGGTCCTGCTGGCGCAGAATTTTTCAAAACGGGCCTACGATTCCTTCCTCGGTTTCGGCGCCGGCGTGATGCTGGGCGCCACCGCATTTTCGCTCGTCATTCCCGCAATCGCCGCGGCCCGCTCGGCCGGCGCGGGGAGCTGGGAAGCGAGCCTGATGGCGGGTGCAGGCATCATGGCCGGGGCCGGCGCCATCCTGCTGCTCGGCCGCGCCGTGCACGCCGAGGATATCCTGGCCGAAGGCGAGGCCGGCGTCTCGCTGCGGCGCGCCTGGCTGTTCGTGTGGGCGGTGGCCCTGCACAACCTGCCGGAAGGCCTGGCGATCGGCGTCGGCTATGCCGGCATCGACCTGGAAAAGGCGAATGCCCTGGCCACCGGGATTTCGATCCAGGACGTGCCGGAAGGCCTGGTGGTCGCGCTGGCCCTGCGCACGGTGGGCTACAGCCGCTTGAGCGCGGTCGGGATGGGAGCGGCGTCGGGCCTGATCGAGCCGGTCGCCGCCGCCGTTGGCGTGGCCCTGATCGGCATCGCGTCCGGCATGCTGCCCTTCGCGCTGGCGGCAGCGGGCGGCGCCATGCTGCTCGTAATCGCCAATGACGTGATTCCGGAGATGCGCCAGAACGGCAACGGCACCGTGGCCAGCATCGCGCTGGTGTTCGGTTTCGTGCTGATGACCGTGCTCGATACCGCGCTCTCCTGAACTCATTGACGTGAAGAATATGATGGGCATAATATGATGCTCATCATATCTACGCGGTCCGTCCATGAGCCCATCGTCCAAATCCAGCAAGCGCGAACAATCCCATCATCGTATCGTCGAGGTTGCCAGCCGGGCAGTGCGCCGCCATGGCTGTGCCGGCGTCGGCGTGGCCGAGGTCATGAAGGAGGCCGGCCTGACCCACGGCGGTTTCTACGCCCATTTCGGCTCGCGCGACGCGCTGCTAGTCGAGGCGATCGAACATGCAGGCGGCGTCAGCAGTGCAATGCTGGACCAGCGCATCGCCGTGCGCGTGCAAGAGGGAGAGGAACCGCTGCGGGCCCTGATCGCGCTTTATTTGTCCGACGAGCAATTGGCTCAGCCCGAGGAGGGCTGCGTGGTGGCCGCGCTGGTGGGGGAGCTGCCGCGCCTGGAGGAAGTGGTGCGCACTGCGGCCAGCCAGCGCCTGGACCGGCTGGTGCGGCGCGTCGCCTCCGCCTTGCCCGAGGGCGCGCAGCCGGCGCTGGCTGGCGTGATCGCCGGCGCGCTGCTCGGGAATTTGCAGCTGGCGCGGGTGCATGGCGATAACCAGGAAGGCCGGGCGGCGCTGGCGGCGGCAAGGGAGCTTCTTGTCTCGCTATTCATTCCCGTTGGCGAAACTTGACCTGCACGGTTCGTCGCGTCACTTTCTGCCGGCATTTGAAATATGATGATCATCATATGACGCTCATCATATGAAGCCTATCATATGGCGGGCATCATATTTATCGACTGGCGCTCCAGCCTGGCTCGTCGTATCCACGCGCACGCAAAAACGCCCCGGAGCGACATGCGCTGCGGGGCGTGGTGAACTGGAACGGGCGCGGTCCGGCCGCGCCCTTGCCCTAGGGTCTGTCTGACTGAGCGAAGGCGAAGAATGAGAGAATTAGATCGGGAGGGCTATGAAGATGAGCCGAACTGATCTAACCGAGAAGCAATGGCGGCGGTTGGAATCCCATCTGCCGCCAAAT
>NZ_JAHYBX010000020.1:0-2323 GCF_020208145.1 Massilia hydrophila
CTTAATACTTTTGTGAACATTTGATAATTTAAGTATGCAGCTGAGCGAACCCAGCCGGCACCTTCATCAAACGCCCACACTTATCGACTGTTGATTGTTAAAGAACCAGTGTTCTGTACTACCTTGCTGCACTGTGCGAAGCGTTGTGTTCGTCAGCAGCAGAGAAGTGAGATTATGCAGTGTTTCGCTAGAACCGTCAACCCCTCGTTCGCTTCGTTGCAGATTTCTCTGTGACCGTTGCCAACTTAACCATTTGATTTCGTTGGCCTTTTCTGTCGCGCTTTGCAGCGCTCCGAAGCGGAGGCGAACTATAACAAACTCTCACCCGTTTAAGCAAGTGGTCAACGCCAGAGAATGTTGTGCCATTCCTCATCTCCTTCGAGTTGCGGTCGACTAGCTCACCGGTGCGGGTACAGTCTGTCCAGGGGCGGCTTTGGGCTTTTTCTTCCGCCGCCGCAGGGCGAATATCCCAAGCACGCCGCATGTGCCTATGCCGACGATTGGTAGTGGCACCGGAGCTGGTGCGTCGTCTACTATCGGGCCGAACAGCGATGGAGGAAACGAACGCGCCTCAACCGGAATGGTCTTCCATTGCGCGCGGTCTTCCGGTACCCGGGCGCGGAATTCATCGAATGAAAAGACCGGCGCTGAACCCATGGGGCGGCTTGATGGTACCTGGGGTATGCGCACGAGTAGGATGGCTTCGATGTCGCTCCTGAGCTGCTCCTCATACCTCGACAAGGTGCGCATCGGTGTTTTCGTACTGGCGAGATCGAGCAAGTCCAGTCCAGCCGCGTCGAATGCTACGGCGGGCAGCAGCCTGGTCTGCTCTTCATTCAAATAGTCATATATCTTGCGCCCGCTTGCCAAACTTGCATCGGTCGCGGCCACATAAGTATAAGCGGCCAGCGATTTTATCGGCGAAGTTGGTCCGCGTTGAGGGATTTGCCAGCCAAGCGCTTTGAAGACATCGACACTAATCCCGGCGCAGTTTGCGGTTGCATGCTGGTACCGGAAATCGTGCCGGTAAAAGTGGTTGAAGACGCGCTGCACGGCTCCTTGGAAAGCCACCGCCGTTCGGTCCTTGTTTAGAACTGCAACCAGCATGTATGAAGGACGATAATATTGCTGTCCGCTGTTCAGGTCCATCAGATAGTTATCCATCGGGACCGTCCCGGCGATGATGCCTTTCTCGTTAATTGAACCGAGATTATAGAAATTATTCACCGCCCAAGCGGACCATTCGCCCTTGTCGCCGATACGTCCCGTAGCGACCGCAAAGTGCCCGCCGAGCGATTCGTCGTCATCACCCTGGGCGCCATTCAGGATCAGTCCGATCACCGGTTTTTGCTGCCAATCACGCGTCTGGCCGGGCCGGCGCTCCCATAGCAGACGTGTCTCGAGTCCCTTAGCGTTCCGGATCGGTTCACGTATGAATGCGGCCAATTCCGAGGCCCCGCCAAGTGGCGTATGCTTCAACTCTGCGACAGGCAGATTGAAATCGGTGGGCCAGATGGTTCTTGCAACGAATGCCTTCTGCTCGTTCTGGTTCGCTACAGTGCCGCGCATACGAAGCTGGCGCCCTTCAAAAAAATGCATCGTCGCCTTGTTCACATAGGAGCGGTTGGTGGGCAGCTTAGGGACGAACTGCAGGGGTAATACATTCCCATCCATGGTGCGGACGTGCTGTGCGTCCAGAAACGAAGCGTCCTCAAGAATATGGGATGAACCAAGCCAAGTCAGCGATGGATGCGCTAACTGCGAGGAAGCAGTCGTGGCTGCCCAACGACGGATCTCGTTTCTCCAGTCGTTACCAGGATCAAACGTCGACGCTACCGAATCGTTTGCCGGTACGGCAATCAATTTGTTTTTGAAATACCAAAGGTTTTGTTTTGCAACTGCACAGTCCGTGCAGTTTCCGGTACGAAGCTTGAATCCTGTGGTAGGCAGGAGTCCAATCAATTCCTGATCCAGAGCCCCCTTCAACCCCAGATGTGGGGCATTAGCGCTGGCACCAAAGGCGGAGGCAATTGCAGTCACGCCAACCGCGAACATGGCAATATGTTTCCGGCCCATCTTGTTCCCCTGTCTCGGCAAAAGGACAATTTACTTGGCGCAACATAATCAGCGCTTGATCTTACGTATGAGCAGCGGGCATGGGGTTTGCGCTGTTGACGGAATTCAGACCAGAAAAGCAAAAAACCCCGCAGAGATCACTCTGCGGGGTTTTTCATATAACTAGCCTGACGATAACCTACTTTCACACTGGTTGCAGCACTATCATCGGCGCAAAGTCGTTTCACGGTCCTGTTCGGGATGGGAA
>NZ_JAHYBX010000021.1:0-1699 GCF_020208145.1 Massilia hydrophila
AGCTGTACTCTTGATTTCTATGACGATCCCTGTTGTCAGCAGGGGCCAACGTTATAGGGACAAGCGAATAAGTGCACATGGTGGATGCCTTGGCGATTACAGGCGATGAAGGACGTAGTAGCTTGCGATAAGCTGCGGGGAGTGAGCAAACACACTTTGATCCGCAGATTTCCGAATGGGGAAACCCGGCCTTTTAGGTCATTGCATGCTGAATACATAGGCATGCAAAGCGAACGCGGCGAACTGAAACATCTAAGTAGCTGCAGGAAAAGAAATCAACCGAGATTCCCAAAGTAGTGGCGAGCGAAATGGGATGAGCCTGTACGTGATAGTCGAACTGATAGTGGAACAGATTGGAAACTCTGGCCATAGCGGGTGATAGCCCCGTACACGAAATCAGATCGGTGGTACTAAGCGTACGACAAGTAGGGCGGGACACGAGAAATCCTGTCTGAACATGGGGGGACCATCCTCCAAGGCTAAATACTCGTAATCGACCGATAGTGAACCAGTACCGTGAGGGAAAGGCGAAAAGAACCCCGGGAGGGGAGTGAAATAGATCCTGAAACCGTGTGCATACAAACAGTCGGAGCCTCTATATGGGGTGACGGCGTACCTTTTGTATAATGGGTCAGCGACTTACATTCAGTGGCGAGGTTAACCGAATAGGGGAGCCGTAGAGAAATCGAGTCCGAACAGGGCGACAGTCGCTGGGTGTAGACCCGAAACCAGGTGATCTACCCATGGCCAGGATGAAGGTGCGGTAACACGCCCTGGAGGTCCGAACCCACTAATGTTGAAAAATTAGGGGATGAGCTGTGGGTAGGGGTGAAAGGCTAAACAAACCTGGAAATAGCTGGTTCTCTCCGAAAACTATTTAGGTAGTGCCTCAAGTATCACCATCGGGGGTAGAGCACTGTTATGGCTAGGGGGTCATTGCGACTTACCAAACCATTGCAAACTCCGAATACCGATGAGTGCGAGCTTGGGAGACAGACGTCGGGTGCTAACGTCCGGCGTCAAGAGGGAAACAACCCAGACCGCCAGCTAAGGTCCCAAAGATTGGCTAAGTGGAAAACGAAGTGGGAAGGCTAAAACAGTCAGGATGTTGGCTTAGAAGCAGCCACCATTTAAAGAAAGCGTAATAGCTCACTGATCGAGTCGTCCTGCGCGGAAGATGTAACGGGGCTAAGCCAGTCACCGAAGCTGCGGATATGTCTTTGACATATGGTAGGAGAGCGTTCTGTAAGCCTGCGAAGGTGTCTTGTGAAGGATGCTGGAGGTATCAGAAGTGCGAATGCTGACATGAGTAGCGATAATGCGGGTGAAAAGCCCGCACGCCGTAAGCCCAAGGTTTCCTGTTCAACGTTCATCGGAGCAGGGTGAGTCGGCCCCTAAGGCGAGGCAGAGATGCGTAGCTGATGGGAAGCAGGTTAATATTCCTGCACCGTCGTATGATGCGATGGGGGGACGGATCGCGGAAGGTTGTCCAGCTGTTGGAATAGCTGGTTTCTGGTTCATAGAAGGCGCTTAGGCAAATCCGGGCGCAGGATTCAAGGGACTGGGACGTGTACCCATGTGGTGCGAAGCAATCGGAAGTGGTTCCAAGAAAAGCCTCTAAGCTTCAGTCATACGAGACCGTACCGCAAACCGACACAGGTGGGCGAGATGAGTATTCTAAGGCGCTTGAGAGAACTCG
>NZ_JAHYBX010000022.1:0-1382 GCF_020208145.1 Massilia hydrophila
ACCCATGTGGTGCGAAGCAATCGGAAGTGGTTCCAAGAAAAGCCTCTAAGCTTCAGTCATACGAGACCGTACCGCAAACCGACACAGGTGGGCGAGATGAGTATTCTAAGGCGCTTGAGAGAACTCGGGAGAAGGAACTCGGCAAATTGGTACCGTAACTTCGGGATAAGGTACGCCCCGGTAGCTTGACTGCTTTACTGCAGAAGGGTGAAAGGGTTGCAATAAACTGGTGGCTGCGACTGTTTAATAAAAACACAGCACTCTGCAAACACGAAAGTGGACGTATAGGGTGTGACGCCTGCCCGGTGCTGGAAGATTAAATGATGGGGTGCAAGCTCTTGATTGAAGTCCCAGTAAACGGCGGCCGTAACTATAACGGTCCTAAGGTAGCGAAATTCCTTGTCGGGTAAGTTCCGACCTGCACGAATGGCGTAACGATGGCCACACTGTCTCCTCCCGAGACTCAGCGAAGTTGAAATGTTTGTGATGATGCAATCTACCCGCGGCTAGACGGAAAGACCCCATGAACCTTTACTGTAGCTTTACATTGGACTTTGAACCAATCTGTGTAGGATAGGTGGGAGGCTTTGAAGCAGGGACGCCAGTTCCTGTGGAGCCATCCTTGAAATACCACCCTGGTTCGTTTGAGGTTCTAACCTTGGCCCGTTATCCGGGTCGGGGACAGTGTATGGTAGGCAGTTTGACTGGGGCGGTCTCCTCCTAAAGTGTAACGGAGGAGTTCGAAGGTACGCTAGGTACGGTCGGACATCGTGCTAATAGTGCAATGGCATAAGCGTGCTTAACTGCGAGACCGACAAGTCGAGCAGGTACGAAAGTAGGACATAGTGATCCGGTGGTTCTGTATGGAAGGGCCATCGCTCAACGGATAAAAGGTACTCTGGGGATAACAGGCTGATTCCTCCCAAGAGTTCATATCGACGGGGGAGTTTGGCACCTCGATGTCGGCTCATCACATCCTGGGGCTGTAGCCGGTCCCAAGGGTATGGCTGTTCGCCATTTAAAGTGGTACGTGAGCTGGGTTTAAAACGTCGTGAGACAGTTTGGTCCCTATCTGCCGTGGGCGTTGGAAATTTGAAGGGGGCTGCTCCTAGTACGAGAGGACCGGAGTGGACGAACCTCTGGTGTACCGGTTGTCACGCCAGTGGCATTGCCGGGTAGCTAAGTTCGGAAGAGATAACCGCTGAAAGCATCTAAGCGGGAAACTTGCCTTGAGATGAGATTTCCCGGAGCCTTGAGCTCCTTGAAGGGTCGTTCGAGACCAGGACGTTGATAGGCTGGGTGTGGAAGTGCAGTAATGCATTAAGCTAACCAGTACTAATTGCCCGTACGGCTTGTCCCTATAACCTTGGTAGGCTATAGAC
>NZ_JAHYBX010000023.1:0-1366 GCF_020208145.1 Massilia hydrophila
TGAAATAGCCCCTTGATTCACCAGACACAGTTGATGCTGTATCCTTACGGATAGGAATAAGACTGTGAGTATGACTAGTAACAAGCAAACCATCGAAGTCGTGACGGTGTCCGAAGAGCGACGCCGCCGCTGGTCAGTGCAGGAAAAGGCTGCGCTGGTCAAGGAAACGTACGAGCCGGGCATGAGCGTATCGCTGGTGGCCCGCAAGCACGGCATCAGTGCCAGCCAGCTGTTCAACTGGCGCAAGCTCGAGCGGGAAGGCGCCCTGGTCGCGGTGCAATCAGGTGAATCGGTCGTGCCGGCGAGCGAGTTGGCAGCGGCACGCGCCCAGATCGCGCAACTGCAACGCATGCTGGGCAAGAAGACGATGGAGGCGGAGATCCTGCGTGAAGCGGTCGAGCTGGCTCGCGAAAAAAAGTGGATTGCGCGCTCACCCTTATCGGACAAGGACGGGCAGTAAAGCCTGTCTGCGTTGTCCTCGGTGTAGCGCGCTCGCACGTGATTGACCTTCTTGCCCGACCAGCGGACTGGGTCGACAAGCGTACTGTGGCCAAGCTCGACTCGGTCGCCGACGCGATGATTGCCGACGCGGTACGCGCCGAAATTACGGCGCTGCCGACCTATGGCTACCGTCGGGCTGGCGCCTTGGTGAACCGTACGCGCAGCCTGATGGGCCTGCGTCCCGTGAACCACAAGCGCATGTACCGCGTGATGAAGCAGCAGGGTTTGCTGCTGCCGAAATCGCCTAGGCGTAGTGATAGCGGCCGGGCTCACGATGGCAAAGTGATGGTCGAGGAATCGAACCAGAGATGGTGCTCGGACGGCTTCGAGATCGCCTGCGACAACGGCGAAGTCGTGACCGGCGTTTTCATGAAGGACTGCTGTGACCGCGAGATCATCGCCTGGCGTGCCTGGATCGGCCGAGGGCTGCCTGGCGAACCAGTGCGTGACATGATGATCGAGGCCGTGGAAGCGCGTTTCGGCAGTACCGACGAGCGAGCAATTACCGTTGAATTCTTGAGTGACAATGGCGGCGCTTTCCGGGCCATCGAGACGCACGCCCTGGCCCATGAACTGGGCATCAAGCCAGTGCATACGCCGGTGAACAGCCCGCAATCGAACGGCATGGCAGAGAGCTTCGTGAACACGTTCAAACGGGATTACGTCGGCGGCATGGACCGCAGCAGCGGCGCTGCCGTGCTGGCTCAATTGCCTGACGCATTCAGGCATTTCAACGAGGTGCATCCGCATTCGGCGCTCGGCTACAAATCGCCACGGATGTTTAGGAAAGAGCGACGCCGTCAGGCTCTGGAAACTGACGCTAAATAGGCATCAGGCTGTGTCCGGGAAAAGCGGGGCAAGATCA
>NZ_JAHYBX010000024.1:0-1053 GCF_020208145.1 Massilia hydrophila
GCTCATGTAGACCGAGGCGTTTTTTAGGTCCGTCAGGCGCGACTCTCATCGTGGCGCGGAGCAAGTCTCCAACTTAACGCCGGATAGATTTGAGCAAGCCAACTACATCATACGAAATCGGGGTTGTTAAAAGGAGGGTGACCATAGATTTTTTTGGTTCATCGCGGATTTCCGGGATGAACCTGCTGTAAACGCAAGAGAGCAGTAAGGAAGAGTTATTGTGTTTGTGCGACCAAACCCAACCAACTCAACCTACCGCTCTCATGCCAGATCATAGTCTCAGCCTCCCGTTCTGGGAAGGCTTTGCCGTCACTTCGTTCACCGAGCAGGGCCAATCGGTATCCATCCGCCTGGAACCCTGTCCATCCGCGCCGCGCATTTGCCGCCATTGTGCAAGCGCGGCCCCCAAGGTGCATGACGTCTGTTGGCGCACGGTGCACGATTTGCCTATCGTCGGGCGAGCACTAGTCTTGTCGGTGGCGGTCTACCGGCTCCGGTGCGATGGTTGTGGGCGCACGGCTGTCCAGCGCGTCAGCTGGCTGGACTCCTACTCGCGGGTGACGCGACGCCTGGCTGCGTTCGTCGCACTATGGAGCGAGCGCATGCCGATTTCTCACGTCTGCCAGCTCACCGGCCTCCACTGGAGCACGGTGCGCCACATCCACCAGCAGGCGCTGCAGCGCAAGCTCGCTGCGCTGCCCGAGGCGCAACCTACGCGCCTCGTGATGGATGAATTTGCGTTGTTCAAGGGGCACCGGTACGCCACCGTCGTGCTCGACGCCGACAGCAGGCAAGTGCTGTGGGTCGGCGAAGGCCGCAGCCGCGAAGCGGTGCGTCCTTTTTTCGAATGGCTCGGCCCCGAGCGCTGCGCGCGGATCGAAGCGGTGGCAATGGACATGAACACGGCGTTCGACCTGGAAGTTCGGCAGCACTGCCCGCAAGCGCGGGTGGTCTACGATCTGTTCCACGTGATCGCCAAATACGGCCGCGAAGTCATCGACCGGGTCCGGGTCGATGAAGCGAACCGGCTGCGCGAAGACCGGCCCCAGCGCC
>NZ_JAHYBX010000025.1:0-994 GCF_020208145.1 Massilia hydrophila
GTTAATGAGATGGTCACCCTCCACCCTACAAGTTACTAAGCTTGTAGGGTGTTTTCATTTTGGACGGAGGCCATCATGCAAGACGTTATGCTTATCGGCATCGACCTGGGCAAGCACAGCTTTCATGTGCATGGGCAGGACCGGAACGGCAAAGCTCTACTGCGCAAGAAGTTCAGCCGCAAGCACCTGATCGAATTCCTCGCCAATCTACGGCCGTGCACCGTAGTGATGGAAGCCTGCGCAGGCGCGCACTACATGGCACGGCAACTGGTCCGATTTGGGCACGAAGCCAAGCTAATCTCCCCGCAATTCGTTCGTCCCTTCGTCAAGAGTAACAAGAACGACTTCATCGATGCCGAGGCCATCTGCGAAGCTGCATGTCGTCCTTCGATGCGCTTCGTGATGCCTAAAACCGAAGCGCAACAATGTCTGTCGGCGCTGCACCGTGTGCGTGAATCCCTGGTGCGGGAACGAGTCAAGGCAAGCAACCAAATCCATGGATTCCTCTTGGAGTTCGGCATCAGTCTGCCGACCGGACATGCAGTGATTCGCCGCCTGCCTTCCGTGCTGGCAGAGCACGCTCTGCCAGCACGGCTGGTTGCCCTGCTCGATCGATTGCACAGCCATTTCAAGTACCTGGACGCGCAGATTGCCGATATCGAGAAGGAACTCGGCCGACAGCTGCAGGATGACGATCTCGGTCAGCGCCTGATGTCTATACCGGGAGTGGGGCCGATCACAGCCAGCGTGCTCGCTGCGGAGGTCGGCGATGGCAAGCAGTACCGCTGCGGGCGTGACTTCGCTGCATCGATTGGGTTGGTGCCGCGGCAGTACAGTACGGGCGGGAAGAACAACCTGCTGGGCATTAGCAAGCGAGGCGACAAGCATATGCGCCGTTTGCTCGTGCAATGCGCCCGGGCGTACATGCAGCGGCTGGATCGCCAGACCGACCACATGGCGCAGTGGGTACGATCCATGCTGACACGACGTCACT
>NZ_JAHYBX010000026.1:0-838 GCF_020208145.1 Massilia hydrophila
CGGCCAGGTGCTGGATCGCGCCCGAGATGCCGACCGCGATGTACAGGGTCGGGGCGACGATCTTGCCGGTCTGGCCGACCTGCCAGTCGTTCGGCACGAAGCCGGCGTCCACCGCCGCGCGCGAGGCACCCATGGCGGCGCCCAGCTTGTCGGCCAGCGGCTCGAGCAGCTTGAAGTTCTCGGCCGAACCGATGCCACGGCCACCGGAGACGATGATCTTGGCGGCGGTCAGTTCCGGACGGCTTGAGGTGGCCAGTTCGCGGCCGACGAAAGCCGACTTGCCGAAGTCACCAACGGCGGCAATCTGCTCGACGGCGGCGGAACCGCCGGTGGCGGCGCTGTCGAACGCGGTGCCGCGCACGGTGATGACCTTCACGCTGTCGCTCGACTGGACGGTGGCGATGGCGTTGCCGGCGTAGATCGGACGCTCGAAGGTGTCCGGCGACTCGACCTTGGTGATTTCCGAGATCTGGGCCACATCCAGCTTGGCGGCCACGCGCGGCAGGATGTTCTTGCCGTAGGCGGTGGCCGGGGCCAGGATGTGCGAGTAGCTTGCGGCGATCGCCAGGATCTGCTCGGCGACGTTCTCGGCCAGGCCATCAAGCAAATGCGGCGCGTCGGCGACCAGCACTTTGCTCACGCCGGCGATCTGGGCGGCGGCTTCGGCGGCGGCGCCGCAGCCCGAGCCGGCGACCAGGATGTGCACTTCACCGCCGCACTGGGCGGCAGCGGTCACGGTGTGGTGGGTGGCGCCCTTCAGGGAGCCGTTGTCGTGTTCAGCGATAACGAGTGCGACCATGTTCTTTTCCTAAATAGGGTGAGCGGCAGGCCGCGATTA
>NZ_JAHYBX010000027.1:0-764 GCF_020208145.1 Massilia hydrophila
GTGATACTTATCACCTGAAAACAGCACAGGTATATCAGCCTGAAGATGTGACCTTCGACACTTACGAGGATCACCGTATGGCGATGGCATTTGCGCCGCTGGCTTTAGTTTTTGACCAAATCAAGATTGCTGAACCTCAAGTTGTAGAAAAATCATATCCTGATTTTTGGAAACATTTACAAGCGCAAGCTTTTGTAATTGACTAACATATAAAAAACAGGGATTAACATTAACATTAATCTCTGTTTTATTATTCAATCTCCCAGATAGCCTTTAGCCTGGGACAGAAAATTGTGATGTAATCTATTAGGCCATATACGAGTTACAGATCCATAAATTTGTAGTCAGTCTGGTGCTTTAGAATTGCATTTAAAGGCAAATTTATCTAAGTTTATTGAAATTTAATTTTTATGGCAGGAAATTCATTTGGCGATTTATTCAGAATTAGCACTTTTGGCGAATCACACGGCAAAGCTATAGGTGTAATTATTGATGGTTGCCCTTCAAATATAACAATAGACGAGGAATTTATCCAGTCTGAGCTCGATAAACGTAAACCAGGTCAATCTAAGATCACGACACAAAGAAAAGAAAGTGATACCGCACAGATTTTATCTGGCGTATTCGAGGGGAAATCAACGGGAACACCAATAGCAATTGTTATTCCAAATGAAGACCAGCGTTCGAAAGATTACACACATATCAAAGATATCTTCAGACCTTCCCATGCTGATTTCACCTATCAGATGAAATATGGTATCCGT
>NZ_JAHYBX010000028.1:0-753 GCF_020208145.1 Massilia hydrophila
TTGTTTTCCTTACCTACCATCACTTCCAGTAGATATGCTCCGTCGTGATCAATCATGGTTTTCAGGGCACTACGTAGGTCTTTACGTTCCGAAATCTTCTGACCGTCGATGTAATAGCCTTTCGCTACAGCAACAAAATCAGGACTCGTGATATTCACGAATGAATAACGTCTGTCGTGGAACAATTGCTGCCACTGGCGTACCATGCCCAAGAATTCATTATTGAGGATCATGATTTTGACTTTTGCGCCAAATTGCATTATCGTTCCGAGCTCCTGGATCGTCATTTGTATACCACCATCACCGATGATTGCTACGACAGTTTTCTCTGGCGCGCCATACCAGGCACCGATTGCTGCCGGAAGACCAAAGCCCATCGTTCCTAAGCCCCCTGAGGTTACATTCGATTTGCTGTTGTTGAATTTAGCATAGCGACAAGTTACCATTTGGTGTTGACCGACGTCCGTTGTAATGATCGCATCACCGCCTGTCAATTCATTCAACACATGGATGACCTCACCCATGGTCATAATATCGGTTTGTGGGTGAAGTTCATTTTGGATGACTTCTTTGATTTCTTCTTTTTCAAGTTCACGGAATTGTGCAAGCCAAGCGGAGTGATTTGTAGCGTTTACCAATTCCGTCAGCATTGGAAGTGACTCTTTACAGTCGCCCCATACAGGTACGGTTGTCTGTACGTTTTTGTCAATCTCTGCTGGGTCTATATCCAAATGGATTACTTTTGCTTGTTTG
>NZ_JAHYBX010000029.1:0-749 GCF_020208145.1 Massilia hydrophila
TCTAAAGAGAGCTCATCAATAAGCATTGCGAGCTGTTTGACCTTGAAGCTAAAGTCTTTCAGAATGGAGGCGTTTCTTATGATGGTGGAGTCTTTGACATCGACAGCACCGTAGAGCGGATAGACTTCTTCAAATACAACGGCTTTGATATGCGCATCCCGACTGTCGTTTTCCAGGTCCTGAATGTACTGGGCCGCGATATGGTTAAATTTCCACTGAACCGAAGGCTGTATGGTCGTAAACCGGTTGATGATGATATCGTCGATACGTTTTTTAAATTCTAGCGTAATATCCTGAGATAATTGTGATAAAAGCGGGACCAAAGAACCTAAGGCTTGCATTGTCTCATTGTCGAGCTGATCTTGTTCATGGCTGTATATTTCCAATATGCCTGAGAGGGAATGATTATGGATAAGTGGAATACACAGATAGGTCGTTACCCCCGAGCGACCAATCCGCTCGTCTAAAATAGATGTGGTATTTCGGAGGCCATTCGTCGCATTATTGGTATAAAATATCACATGCGGATGTTTTAGGTAGCCCGCAAGTTCAGGATTGATCTTGAAGGTTTTATTTGCGGTATACGCTTCCGCAATCAAGATGCTCTTATTGGTGATTGAATAATCGAAAAATGGGACTCCATTTAATTGGAATAACGGAAATAAACTAAATACGGTATCAGCCCCCTTTAATAGCGGTGTGATGATTTTTTCTAAATCAGCGAAAAAGAGGTGATAATTGTATGTAGG